>NZ_KK366004.1:0-368083 GCF_000686705.1 Clostridium hydrogeniformans DSM 21757
TTAAAATAAAATTAAATATGCTGACGTGGCTCAATTGGCAGAGCAGCTGACTTGTAATCAGCAGGTTGCAGGTTCAACTCCTGTCGTCAGCTCCAGAATATGGAGGAGTTCCCGAGTGGCCAAAGGGGGCAGACTGTAAATCTGTTGTCAGTGACTTCGATGGTTCGAATCCGTCCTCCTCCACCAAAAGCCTTTGTAGAAATACAGAGGCTTTTATTTTTTTATAAAGAAAATAAATTTTTCATTTATTAAGAAATATTATTATATAGTTTTTTAAGATTACCTTTTGGGGATGTTGGAATATTAATATGGTAACTAAATTAATAACTATAAATTTAGGCTTAGTATATATTGTTAACTTGTTTATTTTATATACACTGAATGTTTCATAGATTTTAAAGTGAAATTTATTATTACAATAATGTAAGTTTGAAAGAGGAATTGTAAGGTTAATAAGTGGATAGTAAAAATTTAGAGTAATATAATAGACTTATGAAATGAATAATAATTCCTAGGAACACTCTATTAATATTAAAAGGAAGTATGAAGTCTTTTTAGACTTAGATACACTCTATGTGAATTAACCTAAATAGGACTTAAAAATTACTTTGTAGTTAATAAATTATCTATGAAAGGGAGAATAGAAATGAAGAAAAAAATATTTGCAGGAATAATAGTAGCTTTAATAGGGATATATGCCATAGGAGCATTTTTAATATATCCATTAAAGAATAAGGATATATTAAAGAAATATAGTGAAGAATTTAAAGTAGATAAATATGTTCTAGCGGCTATAATAAAGGAAGAAAGTGGATTTAGAAACGAAGATTTTTCTTATAAAAAGGAAGATAAAATAGGAGTTATGCAAATAAGAGATTTTGCAGCAGAGCCATTAGCTAAGGAGTTAGGTATAGAGGATTTTAAGGGAGAAGACTTAACTAATAAAGATACAAATATTAAGATTGGAACATATTATTTATCAAAAAACTATAATGAGAAAGATTTAAAATCTACTATGCTTAAATGGCAAGAGAGAAATGTAAGTGAAAAGAACCCACTTATGAGTAAAGAAACAGCAGAATCACTTTCAGACTCTATGATTAAGACTAGTAAAATGTATAAAATTTTCCACCCAGGATTCTTGTTTTAGATAAGAATTATTTAGGAAATAGAAAAGTTTTAAATTAATAAAAATAAAACATATGTTTATAGATAAAAGATCTGTCTTAAAGTGATATATACATTATTTAGACAAGGTCTTTTATTTTTTTGCTAAAAAATTTCAGGAATTATATATTGACAGTGTAATGAAAGAAAAGATATTGTAAGTAAATAGATTAAAACCTATTTAAAAGGATGATAAAAATGTTAATAAAAAATTTATTAAAGAATTTAAAATAATATGACTATAATGGAATTAGTCAATATTATAAATATATATCATAAAAATATATAAATTTCTTGACGATATAGAACTATGGTGATATAATTTATGACGATAGCTTTTAAATTTAATAGGTACTCTTATCAAGAGAGGTGGAGGGATAGGGCCCAATGAAACCCGGCAACCTGTGTATATCACAAAGGTGCCAATTCCAGCAGAATTTTCTGCGAGATAAGAGAGAATCAGATTTTGAGTCTCTTCTTGTTGAAGGGATTTTTTATTTGCAAAAATTATGATTAATAGACAAGTGAAATGAACATATTACAATCCATATTGTTAATTATTATGGGATTACCTATATAACATTAAGAAGGGAGAATAAGTTATGAGAAGATTATTTACATCTGAATCAGTTACAGAAGGACATCCAGATAAAATATGTGATCAAATATCAGACTCAATACTTGATACAATATTAGAAAAGGATCCGAATGCAAGGGTTGCTTGCGAAACTGCAGTCACAACTGGAATGGTATTAGTTATGGGAGAAATATCTACTAATTGTTATGTGGATATTCCAAAAGTAGTTAGAAATACAATACAAGAAATAGGATATGTAAGAGCTAAGTATGGTTTTGACTGTGATACTTGTGCTGTATTAACATCTATAGATGAGCAATCAGGGGACATAGCTATGGGTGTTGATGAGGCATTAGAGTCAAGAGAAGGAGAGATGGACAAGATAGAGGCAATAGGTGCAGGAGACCAAGGGATGATGTTTGGCTTTGCAACTAATGAAACAGAAGAATTTATGCCACTTCCAATATCTATGGCTCATAAGTTATCTAGCAGATTAACTGAGGTTAGAAAAAATGGAACTCTTGAATATTTAAGACCAGATGGAAAGACACAAGTAACAGTAGAGTATGAAAATGAAAAGCCAGTTAGAATAGATGCTATAGTAATTTCAACTCAACATGGACCGGAAGTTACAAGAGAAGAAATTGAAAGAGATTTAATGGAGCATGTTATAAAAGCAGTAGTTCCAGCAGAACTTTTAGATGAAAATACTAACTATTATATAAATCCAACAGGAAGATTTGTTATTGGAGGACCTCAAGGAGATTCAGGTCTTACAGGAAGAAAGATAATAGTTGATACCTATGGTGGATATGGAAGACACGGTGGTGGAGCATTCTCAGGAAAGGATCCAACAAAGGTTGATAGATCAGGAGCTTATGCTGCTAGATGGGTAGCTAAAAACTTAGTTGCAGCAGGCGTAGCAGACAAGATAGAAGTAGAGCTTGCTTATGCTATAGGAGTTGCGAAACCAGTATCTATAATGGTGGAAACCTTTGGAACAGGAAAAATCTCTGATGAGAAAATATCAGAAATAGTTAATAAAGTCTTTGATTTAAGACCAGCAGCTATAATAAGAGATTTAGATTTAAGAAGACCGATATATAAGCAAACAGCAGCTTATGGACATTTTGGAAGAACTGATGTTAATCTTCCATGGGAAGCATTAAATAAAGTAGAAGAAATAAAGAAGTTTTTGTAATACAAAAAATAGCTAGGAGTAATTCCTAGCTATTTTATCATTATAACCATAATATTTTTAAAAAATTATATAAGAAGATAACTTATAACAAAAAATTAGGATTATAATTTGGGGAAGAATGTCAAAGAATAGTTTCTTTGGAATCTCCTCTTTATTTTAAGTCAAAAAAGTGAGATGTCTCACTTTTTATTGTGACACATCTCCTCTTATATATAAGTAAAATTTATTATTTACTTATATATTATTTGTTTAACTTAAATATAAGTACAAGTAAAGGGTTAAGCACTATATACAACTTTACCGTTAACTATGGTGTATTTAACATTTATATTTTTATCAAATAGAACAAGGTCAGCATCGTATCCTTCTTTTATCATGCCTTTTCTATGATCTACTCTGCAAAGCTTAGCTCCATTTAAAGATGCCATATTTATAACTTCATTTAGTGGATAGTTTGTGTTATTATACACATTTTTAACTGCTGCATCTAGAGTTAAAACAGATCCAGCTAAGGCTCCATTTTTAAGTCTAGCAGCACCATTCTCAACTATAACATCTTGACCCCCTAAAGAGTAATTTCCATCTGGCATACAGCAAGCCATCATAGCATCTGTAACAAGAAGAACTTTATCGGTTCCTTTAACCTTATAAGCTGTTCTTAAGGAAGCGTAGTTTATGTGAATACCATCAGATATGGTTTCAGTAGTTATATCCGTATCAAATATAGCACCAACAACACCAGGCTCTCTATGATGGAAAGGAGTCATTGCATTAAATAGATGGGTAGCGTGACAAACTCCACACTTTATTCCTTCTATAGCCTCAGTATATTTTGCTTTAGTATGTCCCATAGATGGGGTGATGTTATTTTCTTTTAGGTAAGAGATGAGTTCTTTAGCTCCATCAAGTTCAGGAGCAAGAGTTACACTAGTTATAGCATCTATGTTATCATTAACTATTTCTTTAAAAGTATTTACAGAAGGCTTTTGTATATAGTTTGGATTTTGGGCTCCTATCATCTCAGGACTTATAAAAGGTCCTTCTAAATGAGCTCCTATAACATTAGCACCTTCTGTACCATTTTTCTTTGCATAAGCTATGGCTTCTACAGATTTTTTTATATCTTCTATGGAACAAGTCATAGTAGTTGGAAGAAACGAAGTTGTTCCATGAGTGGATATTACCTTAGCTATTTCGTTTAAAGATTCAAAAGTACCATCCATAGTATCATGGCCACCAGCACCATGAATATGTACATCTATAAATCCAGGGGATAAGTAAAGAGAAGAGCCATCTATTATATGAGAAGATTCTTCTATCCTAGGATTTATTTCTTTTATTTTACCATCCTCAATAAGTATACTTCCTTTTTCAATTTTGTCAGTAAAAATTATATTACAGTCTTTAATTATCATCCAAATCACCTCATATATATTTTAAAATTTTAAAACTACTAAAGTCAAATGTATTTAATAGTAAATAAGAATATTTATCAATAAATTAATAACTTAACTTTAAAATTACCATATGATATTATCTTTATATGATTATATTAATGGGATTATAAATAGTAATACAAATAATAGTATGTGAATTAAGTATATTTTATATAAAGGTAATATGATTTTTATAAAGATTTTCCTTTGAAAATATTAAGAGGAATTTTACTTTTTCTATAAAAAGTTTTAAGTTTAAAAATAAGAGTACATAATATATAAGAGCTTAACAAGTTTGTAAATTATTTTTAAAAGTATATGGTTAAAATACAAGTAAACGTAGTTTTTCCATAAATATAAAAACATATGTTTTTATATGATATAATATAGAAAGAATATTTAAAAGAACACGGAGAGATTATATGGAAGAAATTCAAGGTATTATAGATGAGATAATATTTAAAAACCAAGATAACGGATATATAGTTTCAAAGCTTAAGATGGAAAAAGACAGCGTTACTATAGTTGGGAATATACCTTATCTTGTAGAGGGACAAAATGTAAAACTTAAAGGACAATGGGGAGTTCATCAAAAGTTTGGAAGACAATTTTCTGTTAAGGAATGTGAAGAAATTCTCCCAAGTACTATCAAAGGAATAGAGAAGTATCTATCTTCTGGAGTAATTTTAGGCATTGGACCAATTACAGCAAAGAAAATTGTTGAGAGATTTGGAGAAGATACTTTAGAAGTATTAGATAATGATATAAATAAACTTCGTGAAATAGAAGGTATAGGAGAAAAGAAGCTAGATGTTATTTGTGAATCTTATGGAAAGCAGAAAGATATAAAAAACATTATGATATTTCTCCAAAGTTATGGAATTACAACAAATCAGTGTATAAAAATTCATAAAAGATTTGGAAGCACTTCTATAAATGTAGTTAAGGAAAATCCTTATAGCTTATGTGAGGAAATAACTGGAATAGGTTTTAAGACCGCAGATAAGATAGCAAGGAGTCTAGGTATAGAGGTAGATTCACCTTTTAGGATACAAAGTGGAGTTAAGTATGTGGTAAATGAATTTTCAGCTCTCGGAAATACATATATGCCAAAGGATAAGCTTTTAGATGAGGCAGCAAAAGTATTAGTAGTAACAAAGGATATAATAGAAAAAAATCTATTTGATTGTGCAATAGAAAATAAAATAAAAATTGAAAATATAGATGGTGAGGAAAGTATATTTACTCCTTACTATTATTATTGTGAACTAAACGTTACAAAGCAAATAGTAGCCTTTTGTACTAATCAATATAATGATCTTAAAATTAATATAGATATGGAAATAGACGATTTCGAAAGAGCAAATGGAATAAAGTTTGCAGTTTCTCAAAGAGATGCAATAAAAGGTTCCATAGAAAATGGGGTAGAAATTATAACTGGTGGGCCAGGAACTGGAAAAACCACTATAATAAATTGTATCCTTGGAATTTTTGAGAGAATTGGATTAAAGGTACTTATGGGAGCACCTACAGGAAGAGCAGCAAAAAGAATGAGTGAATCTACAGGTAGGGAAGCAAGAACCATTCATAGACTTCTTGAGATGGGGGTATCAGAAGAAGATGATGATGTCTTTTCAAAGGATGAGGATTCACCATTACAATGTGATGTGATTATAATAGATGAGGCCTCAATGATAGATATATCACTTATGTCAAATTTATTAAAGGCTGTATCTCAAGGAACTAGGATAATAATAGTTGGAGATGTGGATCAGCTTCCATCTGTAGGACCAGGTAATGTGCTTCGTGATCTTATAGAATGTGAAAGCATAAAAGTAGTAAGGTTAAAAGAAATATTTAGGCAGGCAGAAGAGAGCATGATAGTTGTAAATGCTCATAAGATAAATAATGGAGAGATGCCAATATTAAACAAGAAGGATAAGGATTTTTATTTTATGCAGGATGAAAGAGGAGATACGGTCCTAAATACAATAATAGAACTTATAAATACAAGGCTACCTAAGTTTAATAAAGACTGGAATAAGCTTAAACATATACAAATATTATCGCCAATGAAAAAGGGGGTTCTTGGAGTAGAAAATCTTAATGTAAGGCTTCAAGAAGTACTAAACCCAAAATCTAAACAAAAAAAAGAGAGAGAATATAGAGATAATATTTTTAGGGTTGGAGATAAGGTTATGCAAACCAAAAACAACTACTCTCTTAAGTGGAAGAGAATAAGAGGTGAAGGAGAAAAGGAAGGGGATGGAGTCTTTAATGGAGATATGGGCTTTATTGAAGACATAAGCCTAGAAGATAGAACAGTAACTGTTATTTTTGATGAAGAAAGAAAAGTAGTGTATGATAATATATATCTTGATGAATTAGATCTTGCCTATGCTATAACTATTCACAAAAGTCAAGGAAGTGAATTTCCAGTGGTGGTTATGCCTATATTTATGGGTCCGCCTCTTTTAATGAATAGAAATCTTTTGTATACAGGAGTAACAAGAGCTAAGGCTATGGTGGTTTTAGCAGGGTCAGTAAAAGCATTAAAGTTTATGACAGATAATGACCGAAATTTTGATAGATATTCTGCTCTTCAATGGAGAGTTAAAGATATTTTAAATAATGATATATTTAATTTATAAAAGAAAAGGGGGATTTAAATGTCCTTACTTAAAACTGCTATGGATAACAGTGGTGACATAGGCAGTAAAATATATAAATGGTGTATGGGTAAAAATAATGAATCTCTTTTAAATATATTTTCTATGCCCTATAATAGAACAAGTATATTTTTAGAGTGTGTATTAAATATTATTTATAATAAGGGTAAGGTTTTATATATAACCAATGAAAGTGAAGGGGAAATTAGCTTTTTAAAGGAAATAAAAAAGAAGACTAATTTTAAAGAATATTGTTATTATAGAAATAAGGTAGGATCTACTTATGATAAAAGATTAATATTTTCAAATCATATAAATGCCTATGATTTAGAGGAAGAGTTTGACCTTATAATATATGATGATATTAGTTCTTACTCCCCATATTCTAAAGAGGATATAATAAAACTTTTACAATGTAAAACTTCAGTAAAGTATATAGTTTACTCCATAGAAAAGGTCTTAGAATATGGGGAGATATTAGAGTATCCAATAAAAAAAATAAATGTTCCTTTTGTAGAGCCAAGAATAATAAGTACAAGAGTAGATATTAACAAAGATATGCCTTATGTTATGTATGATTATTTAAAGTGGTTTATAACATCTAATAGTAATGTTGTAATATATACTCCTGATGAGGAGAAGAAGCAATGTATATTAGAGTATTTGAAATCTTTAGATGATAATATAGGTAATTTTGTTCTTGATCTTGATGAGGATAGAAAAAAACTTTTGACAAGGGTAAAAATAAAAGATATATCTACCATAGCTATAACAAGTAATATGTATAATATACCATCTTATGTCAATAATCTTAATATAGTGGTCTATTTCGCAGATCATATATCTTTAGATTATAAAAAGCTCATATTTATATGTGGCAAGACAGGGGTGACTAATGGAATTAAGGGAAGTGAAGTTATATTTTTAGCTAATACTATAAGTAAGGATATGGATATAGCTAAGGATATATCAAGAAACCTTAATAAAGTAGCATGGGAAAATGGATATTTAAATACCTAGTATATTTTAAAAAATGTATGCTTAGCTTAATATATGATGAATGTAATCATTGTTGTATATGTAAAGAATCTTTAGAAAATGGATACTTATGTGATCCATGCAGTAAAAAGCTTACATTAAATAAAGAACCATCTTATGAGTTTTTAGGAAATCATAGGATAAGGGTTTATTCATGTATGTATTATAATAATTATGCAAAGGATTTAATATTAAGACTAAAGTCTAAGAAAGATTTTAGTGCAGGAGAAGCCTTGGCTAAATTTATGATAAATTCAATAAATGATCAATCTATAGATTTTCATTATATTATACCAGTGCCTATATCTAAGGAAAAGTTTAAAAAAAGAGGATTTAATCAAAGTGTATTTTTAAGTAGGATAATAGGAGAGTATTTTAATAAGGAAGTTTTAGATATATTATATATTAATAGAAGTGTAAATGAGCAGAAGATATTAACAAGGGAAGAAAGATTAGCTAATCTGAGCAGTGCTTTTTCTGTTAACAACCTTTATAGGAAAAAAATTAAAGGTAAGAATATATTGTTAATAGATGATGTCATTACAACAGGAGCAACTATATATAATTGTAGCATGCCATTAATTGAAGATTGCGACAACTACATTTGGGTATTGACTGTAGCTAAATCTAGTATATAATAGTAATGTAAAGCTAGGTTTGTGGTTGAAAGTCGATGCCAGTCGCAGGCAAAACGATCCACGTAAGTTAAACAAAAGGTTTAATGATCATGGTGCGGCTTAGAAGTAAGTCCTGCCACAAAGTGAGAGTGTTAGTAGTGAGAGGTTAATTCCGGGTAGCAAAAGCTCCAGCAGGCGAGTGTGGGGTCAAAGACCAGGTCAACTAGCTTTACTAAGTAAGATATATAATTTATTTAAAATAAAAAGACTTTGGATATATCCAAAGTCTTTTTTGCCCTTCATATTCTATAATATCATAAAAGAGAATAATTATCAAAGACCTTAGTGATGGGAAAATCTTCAGAAGAATTAGAATAATATAAGAATAGTTATTTTAATTAGAATAAAGGTTTCTACCACAATGAATTTGAATTTTGTAAAATTTACATATTTAGATTAAAATAAAAGTAACAAAAGAAGAACATAATAAATAAAGTAGTATAAAGTATTTCTAACATAAAGAGAGGGGCTGGAGTTTATGAAAGTAAGAATAGTTGCTAAAAATATTGATTTGACACAAGGACTTAAGGATGCGGTGGATAAAAAGCTATCAAAGCTAGATAAATATTTCAACCCTAATGTAAATGCAAATGTAACATTAAGTGTTCAAAAAAGCAGACAAATAGTAGAAGTGACAATACCTTTCAATGGTATATTATTAAGAGGTGAGGAAGCCACAGAAGATATGTATGCTTCAATTGATTTGGTAATTGATAAGTTAGAAAGACAAATAAGAAAACAAAAAACAAAGCTTCAAAGAAGAAATGGCGGAGATTCATTAAGATTCCAATTTATACCTGAGTTTGAGAGTGATAAGGATGAAGAACCACAAATAGTGAAAACTAAGAGGTTTACAATGAAGCCAATGTCTACAGATGAAGCAATACTTCAAATGGAACTTTTAGGACATAACTTCTTTGTATATGAAAACTCAGAGGATGGAGAAGTAAATGTAATATATAGAAGAAAAGATGGAAATTATGGTTTAATAGAACCAGAAGTATAAGGAAAATATAAATAAGATATAATAAAAAGAGCTGCTTGGAAAAAAGTAGCTCTTTAAGTTTTGTTATGTATTTATTATATATGTTGAAATTATAATAAGTTAAATGGTATAATTTATAAATAACATAACATAGAAGTGTGAGGATGAATGTAATGGGAATATTTAATAAAATATTTGGTTCATATAGTGAAAGAGAAGTAAAAAGAATTTTACCTTTAGTAGATAAAATAGATTCCTTAGAAGAGTCAATAAAGCAGTTAAGTGATGAAGAATTAAAAGGTAAAACTCTTGAGTTTAAAAATAGACTAAATAATGGTGAGACTTTAGATGATGTATTGGCAGAAGCTTTTGCGGTTGTTAGAGAAGCATCAGGTAGAGTTCTTGGAATGAGACATTATAGAGAACAACTTATAGGTGGAGTTGTCCTTCACCAAGGAAGAATATCTGAAATGAAGACAGGAGAAGGTAAAACTTTAGTTGCAACTCTTCCTGCTTACTTAAATGCCCTAAGTGAAAAAGGAGTACATATAGTTACAGTAAATGACTATCTTGCAAAAAGAGATAAGGAATGGATGGGACAGATATATGAATTCTTAGGACTTAAGACAGGGGTAATAGTTCATGAATTAAATAATGAAGAGAGAAGAGCAGCTTATAATTCAGATATAACCTACGGAACTAACAATGAGTTTGGATTTGATTACTTAAGAGACAATATGGTTATATATAAGGAAGAAAGGGTTCAAAGAGACCTTAACTTCTCCATAGTTGACGAAGTTGACTCTATACTTATAGATGAGGCTAGAACTCCTCTTATAATATCAGGTGAGGGAGATAAGTCTACAGAATTTTATAAGATAGCAGACTTCTTTGTAAAAACTCTTAAAGGAGAAACAGATTATACTGTAGATGAAAAAGCAAAATCTGTTATGTTGACAGAAGAAGGTATAAAAAAAGCAGAGAAGTATTTCCACTTAGAAAACTATGCAGATGCTGAAAATATGGAGATACAACACCATGTTACTCAAGCCTTAAAGGCAAATTATCAAATGAAGATAGATAAGGATTATGTAGTTAAAAGTGGTGAAGTTGTAATAGTTGATGAGTTTACAGGAAGAATAATGGAAGGTAGAAGATATTCAGATGGTCTTCACCAAGCTATAGAAGCAAAAGAAGGGGTTAAGGTAGAAAAAGAATCTAAGACCCTTGCAACTATAACATTCCAGAACTATTTTAGAATGTATAATAAATTATCAGGTATGACAGGTACAGCCCTAACAGAGGAAGTAGAATTTAGAGAAATTTATGGTCTTGATGTTATAGTTGTACCAACTCATAGAGCTATAGCAAGAGAAGATCAATCTGATGTTATATACAAAACTGAAAATGGTAAATATAAGGCAATAATTAAAGAAATAGAAGAGTCTTATAAGAAAGGGCAACCAGTTCTTGTAGGTACTGTATCTATAGAAAACTCTGAGCTATTATCTGCCATGCTTAAGAAAAAAGGAGTGCCTCATCAGGTCCTAAATGCTAAGTATCATGAACAAGAAGCGGACATAATATCCCATGCAGGAGAAAAGGGCATGGTGACTATAGCTACTAATATGGCGGGTCGTGGTACTGATATAAAGCTTGGAGAAGGTGTAACAGAAGTTGGTGGATTAAAAATAATAGGAACTGAAAGACATGAATCTAGAAGAATAGATAACCAGCTTAGAGGACGTTCTGGTCGTCAAGGAGATCCAGGAGCATCAAGATTCTATCTATCCCTTGAAGATGATCTAATGAGAATATTTGGATCAGAAAAGCTTCAATCCCTTGTTGATAAGCTTGGGCTTGAAGAGGATGAGGCTATAGAAAGTAACATGGTTACAAAAGCTATAGAAAATGCTCAAAAGAAGGTAGAAGGTAATAACTTCGATATAAGAAAAACCTTACTTGGATATGATGATGTAATGAATAAGCAAAGAGAAATAATATATGCTCAAAGATCTCAAGTTTTATCCGGTGAAAATCTTAAAGAGCAAATATCTCTTATGATAGAAGAGACAATAGAAGCAGGAGTTAAAACTCATATATCTGGAAGTGAGGATACCTTTACTGAGGAGTTAAAGAATCTTGTAAACTATATGGAAGATATATTTGTACCTCATAAAATGGTTAAGGTAGAGGAGCTAGAGAAATTATCTAATGAAGAGATAATAGATAAATATGAAGATATAGCTTTTGATTTATATGAAGAAAAAGAAAAATCTTTCGGTGAAGAACAAATGAGAGAAATCGAAAGAGTTATACTTCTGAGAATTGTTGATACTAAGTGGATGGATCACATAGATAATATGGATCACTTAAAGCAAGGTATAGGTCTTAGAGCTTATAAGCAACAAGATCCAACTCAAGCATATCAGTTTGAAGGAAGTAATATGTTTGATGAGATGATATTCAACATAAAGGTAGATACTGTTAAGTTCTTAATGCATGTTCAAAGCGAAAGAGCTCCAGAAAGAGAAAGAGTAGTTAAGGAAACAGCTACAAACATAGATTCACAAGGTAAGAGAGTTCCTGTTAAAAATGATAATAAGATAGGAAGAAATGATCCATGTACTTGTGGTAGTGGAGTAAAATATAAGAACTGTTGTGGACGTGGAGTTTAATAGTAAAAATCAAGGATTTGCAACAAAAGTTGCAAATCCTTTTTTATACTATTATTATTAAGTAAGATTAAAATATTTTTATGGAACATAATATATAATAGAGGTGATTACAGTGATATTAAAACTTCAAGAAGCTTTAAACGAGATTCAGCCATTAAAGGAAAAAATAGAGGAAATGAGGAACTCTCTTTGACCCAGCTAGTTTAAAGAGGAAAGTTGACGAATTAGATAAGGCCATGGAACAGCCTGGTTTTTGGGATGATATAAAAAAAGCAGGGGATGTAACTAAGGAATCTAAAAAATTAAAAGATAAATTAAATTTATTTAAGTCCTTAGAAGAGAGGAT
Organism: Clostridium hydrogeniformans DSM 21757; assembly: GCF_000686705.1. Taxonomy (GTDB): domain Bacteria; phylum Bacillota; class Clostridia; order Clostridiales; family Clostridiaceae; genus Clostridium_Z; species Clostridium_Z hydrogeniformans. Next base: position 12,775 of record NZ_KK366004.1, read on the forward strand.
AGAAGATGTAGAAATACTTGGAGATATGGCTATTGAAGAAAACGATGAAGCTTCCATTAGGGAAATTATAAAAGAAATTAATATGCTTAAAAAAGAGGTAGAAAGTTATAGAATAGAAATTCTTCTTTCAGGTGATTATGATAGAAATAATGCCATATTAAATCTTCATGCAGGAGTTGGGGGTACAGATGCCCAAGATTGGACAGAGATGCTTCTTAGGATGTATACAAGATGGTGTGAGGGAAGAGGATTTAGGCTAGAAACCTTAGATTATTTACCAGGAGATGAAGCTGGTATAAAAGGAGTAACCATAAAGGTAACTGGGGAATTTGCTTATGGATATCTTAAGGCTGAAAAGGGAATACATAGGTTAGTAAGAATATCTCCCTTTAATGCAAATGGAAAAAGACAAACTTCCTTTGCTTCAATGGAGGTTCTTCCAGAGCTTACAGAGGATCAGGATATAGAGATAAACCCAGCAGACTTGAAACTTGATACTTTTAGGGCAGGAGGAGCAGGAGGACAGCATGTTAATAAAACTGAATCTGCTGTTAGAATAACTCATATACCAACAGGTATAGTAGTAGCCTGTCAGAATGAAAGAAGTCAGCATAATAATAGAGATGTAGCTATGAAAATGCTTAAGGCAAAACTTATAGAACTTAAGGAAAGAGCTCACAAGGAAAAAGTTGAAGATCTTACAGGAGAGCTTAAAGATATAGGATGGGGAAGTCAAATAAGATCTTATGTATTTCATCCATATTCTTTAGTTAAGGATCATAGAACAAATACTGAAAATAGTAATGTTCAAGGGGTTATGGATGGAGATATAGACTTATTTATAAATGCTTATCTTAGTAGTGATAATAACACTTAGATAGTGGTAATATTAAAATAAATTTTTATAAAATAAAGGATTTTAAAAAATTAATAGGGAATAGATTATTAAGGGTGCAAATAATGCACCCTTAATTTTGTAAGTTAAAGCATATTAAAAATAGTAGCTAGATACTTACAGAGTTTTAAAAATGCATAGATATAATATGTTTTTAAAGTTACTAATATAAAAATTATATATATGAAAAAAGGTCTTTAGTTTTTCTATGCCATTTTTAATATAAAAAGTATATTTAAATCCTAATATATTGGATATAATTGTAAGTAGATGGTTTTTTATTAGCTGCTCATAGAGAAATTTTACATAGCACTTAATAAAAGAAGAACATTTACTTACTAGAAGGAGGAAGTTATGAACAAAATTTTAGATATTTTATGTAAGGAACTTGAGATTAAAAAGAGCCAAGGAGAAAATGTAATAAAACTTTTAGATGATGGAAATACAGTACCCTTTATAGCTAGGTATAGAAAAGAGCAAACTGGGGATTTAAGTGATGATATTTTAAGAAAATTTTATGAAAGACTTGTTTATCTTAGGAATTTAGAAGAGAGAAAATTAGATGTTATAAGGCTTATTGAAGAACAAGGAAAACTTACTGATGACTTAAGATTAAAAATAGAAAATAGTGAAACCCAATCAGAGGTTGAAGATATATATAGACCCTTCAAACCAAAGAAGAGAACTAGAGCAATAATAGCTGAGGAAAAAGGATTAAAACCATTAGCGGAACTTATACTTTCAGGAGAATTTAAGGAAGATGTAAGGGGAGAGGCTGCAAAGTATATAAGTGAAGAGAAAGACGTCAAATCTGAGGAAGATGCTCTTAAGGGAGCCATGGATATAATAAGTGAAATAATTTCAGATAATGCTGATTTTAGAAAGTGGATAAGAGAATTCTTATGGAAAGAGGGACTTGTTGAAACTAAGGGAAGTTCAGAGGAAAGAACTCCTTATGAAATGTACTATGAATATAAAGAACCAGTAAGACTTATTCCATCCCATAGAATTCTTGCTATAAATAGGGGAGAAAAGGAAAAAATATTATCTGTTAAAATAACTTGTAATGAAGATAGAATAATAACTTACCTGAATAATAGAAATTTAAAGGGAAATAAGGAAAGCGACAAATTTATAGAAGAAAGTATTAAGGATTCTTTAAAGAGACTAATCTATCCATCTATAGAGAGAGAAATAAGAAGTGAACTTACAGATAAGGGAGAAGAAGGAGCAATAGATATATTTAAAGCTAACTTAAAGGCTCTACTTATGCAATCTCCAATAAAGGGAAAGGTAGTAATGGGATTTGACCCTGGATTTAGGACAGGATGTAAGGTAGCCATTTTAGATGATACAGGTAAGTTCTTAGATAAAACTACTGTATTTCCAACAGAACCTAGGAATGATGTAAAGGGAACTATAAGAGTATTAAAGGATTTTATTAATAAATACAATATAGAAGTCATATCCCTAGGAAATGGAACAGCTAGTAGGGAATCAGAAGAGGTTATATCAAAACTTATAAAAGAGCTTAAGGAAGAAAATAAGGAGATATACTATGTTATAGTTTCTGAGGCAGGAGCTTCAGTTTACTCTGCATCTGAGCTTGCAGCTAAAGAGTATCCAGACTTAGATGTTACTGTAAGAGGAGCCATATCAATAGGTAGAAGACTTCAAGATCCTTTGGCAGAGCTTGTAAAAATAGATCCAAAGTCCATAGGAGTTGGTCAATATCAGCATGATGTAACTCCGAAAAGATTGGATGAATCCTTAAAGGGTATAGTAGAAGATTGTGTTAACAATGTAGGAGTAGATCTTAATGTAGCAACACCATCTCTTTTAAGTTATATTGCAGGAGTCAATAGTACAATAGCTAAAAATATAGTTGAATATAGAGAAGAAAATGGAAAGTTTAAAAGTAGAAAGGAACTTCTAAAGGTAAAGAGACTTGGAAATAAGGCTTATGAGCAGTGTGCAGGATTTTTAAGAGTCCTTGAAAGTAATGAGACCTTAGATAATACATCTGTTCATCCGGAGTCTTATAAGGTAGCTAAGAGTCTTATGGAGAAGCTTTCTTATACTGATGAGGATTTAAGAAATAGAAATATAAAAGATATAGAAGAAAAAGTAAGTGATCTAGGAATCCAAGCTTTAGCTAAAGAACTTGAGGTAGGAGAACTTACATTAAAAGATATAATAAAGGAACTTAATAAGCCAGGAAGAGATCCAAGAGAAGATCTTCCAAAGCCTATATTAAAAACAGGAGTTGTAGATATAACCCAGTTAAAACCTGGCATGATTTTAATGGGTACTGTTAGAAATGTATCAGACTTTGGTGCTTTTGTAGACATTGGAGTACATCAAGATGGCTTAGTTCATAAAAGCCAAATGGCTGATAGGTTTGTAAAACATCCTTTAGATGTGGTTAAGGTATCAGATGTAGTAGAAGTTAGGATTTTAGAAGTTGATGAAAAGAGAAAAAGAATTGCTTTATCCATGAAGAAAGAAGGATAAGATAAGACTTAAGTCATAGATAAAAATCATATATATTCATTAGAAGTGAAGAAATTACAAGACTTTCCCTCTTTTATATCTATATTTAATTTTTGGATATTAAGGGGGAAAGTCTCTTCATAAAAATATTCTAAAAATTTATTCAAAGGTATTGTTATTTTTCTAACATCAGTATATAATAAAAGTGAAATATAAAACAAATAGTTATCCTTCAGGGCAGGGCGAAATTCCCTACCGGCGGTAAAGCCCGCGAGCCATTTTGGCATGATTCGGTGAAACTCCGAGGCCGACAGTAAAGTCTGGATGAAAGAAGGAAAGATTTTGAATGTTCTGCCCTGGTATATTTATATGCCAGGGCTTTTATATTCTAAAATCCATACCCTGAGGAAAAAATAAGGAGGGTGTTTTATGAAAAGAGAGAGTGGCAAAGGGCTTAAAAACCTAAATACTCTAATCAAAATTTCTTTATTAGGATCAATGGCATTCTTGTTAATGTTATTTGATTTTCCACTACCTATTTTTCCTAGTTTTTTAAAAATTGATTTAAGTGATTTACCAGCATTAGTTGGTTCTTTTGCCTTAGGTCCAATTGCAGGGGTTGTAATAGAGCTTTTAAAAAATATTTTACATGCTGCTATTAAAGGAAGCTCAACAGCCATGGTAGGAGAAATTGCAAACTTTTTTGTAGGTAGTGTCCTTGTATTTACATCAGGGTATATATATAATATGAAAAAAACAAGAAAAAGTGCAGTAACAGGACTAGTAGTTGGAACTATAGTAATGTCTGTTTTAGCAGGAATACTAAACTATGTAATAATGATACCATTTTATGCTAAGGCCTTTGGAATGCCAATGGAAGCTATAATAGGGATGGGAACAAAATTAAATTCAAATATAAAGGATTTAACCTCATTAGTCTTATGGGCTATAATTCCGTTTAATTTACTAAAAGGTTTTGCAGTGTCATTTATAACAGCTGCTATATATAAAAAGATATCTATAGTGCTTCAGGGAGAGGTAAGTTTTCCAAGGAGTGCAGTAACAAAGAAATAAGTATTTGTTTATATAAGAGGGAAATAACAAGCTACTAAATTAAGCTTTAAGCTTTTAATTTAGTAGCTTATTTTATATATATGAATTTATTGACATTTAAATTAATAAATGGTATATTATGCATAAGTTTAAGAGTTGGAGGTATAAGTATGCTAAAACTTATTTAATTATAGTAAAGTTAAAATTTAAGATTAAATTTACAGCTTGTTTTAAGAAGTTTTTGTCTAATATTATTAGGCTTTTTTGCCATGCTTCTTTTAAAGGCTATTTTTATTAATAAGTTAAGGTCATACTTTGTTTTATATAATTATATAAACTTTTTCTAAAATTTTATAAGGTTGTAAGACAAGTTAAAAGAATCATGGCATTATCCTCTTTTAAAATCTTATAAAAGGGAGAGATATGATTATGAGTATAGAGAAAATAGATATAGAAGAAATGGGAAATTTTTTTAATTTAAGGGCAGATGGATATGAGGATCATATGAAAAATACAGTTAAATCCTTTGATAAGTATTATGAACTTATATCCCATCCTATGAAGTATACAAAAGAGAGAATTTCCATATTAGATTTAGGATGTGGAACTGGACTTGAAATAGAATATATATTAAAAAAGGCTCCTAATGCAGAAATTACATGCATAGATTTATCTAAGGGTATGCTTAATATTCTAGAAAAAAAGTACAAGGATAACAAAAATCAAATAAATATAATAAATGAATCCTATTTAGAATATCCTTTCAATAAGTGTAAATATGATTATATATTTAGTGTAATGACAATGCATCATTTCTTATATGATGAAAAGCTTAATCTATATAAGAAGATAAAACAATCATTAAAGACTAATGGAATGTATATAGAGGGTGACTATGTAGTAGATGAGGAGCATGAAGAATTTTGCTTAGAAAGAAGAGAAGCATTGCTTAAAGATATTAAATATGATAAATCTAAGATTTATCATATAGATATTCCATTTTCTTTTAAGACTCAAAAAAAGTTATTTAAAGAAGCAGGATTTAATGATTTTAATATGGTTTTTAGTCAAGGAGAGCATCAGATTTATACAGTAAAATAACAAGGTGTTTAATAATAAAGCTACTGATTTATATCAGTAGCTTTTATGTATATAATTTCAAATTATAAAATAATATGGTACAATTTAAAAAAGATATTACGTTAAAGGTTTTCATTGGTATAACAAGAAACTTGTTTATTACATGATACCAATATTAGAAAGGTAGGTGAAGGTAAGCCTTTTGGCTTATTGACTTTATGGATGAAAAGAAGCTTTTAAAGACATTATGTGAGTCTCATGGCCCAAGTGGTAAAGAATATCTTATCCATCCTGTAATAGAGGATATATTTAGCCCTTATGGAGAGATTTCAAAAGACAACCTAAATAACTTATATATAAAGAAAAAAGGGGAGTCTAAAGGTAAAATAATGATTATGGCCCATTGTGATGAAATATTTTTAATGGTTACAGAAATTTTAGAGAGAGGATTTTTAAAGGTAAAATCAAGGGGAATCGATGTTAAAACACTGGTGTCTCAAGAGGTGGTTATTCATGGAAAAAAACAAATAAAAGGAGTTATGGGAATAAAGCCACCCCATCTTATGACTAAGGAAGATAGAGAAAAGGCAGTATCTTTGGATGAGATTTTAGTAGACACTGGATATTCAAAAGAAGAAGTGGAAAGTATTGTAGAAGTGGGAGACTTTATTACAATTAATAGAGAATCTGTAGAACTTTTAAATGATAATATAGGATGTAAATGTGCTGATAATAGAGCGGGAGTTCTTTCTATGGCTGTTGCCCTTAATGAGCTTAGAGATATAAAACATGATTTAGATGTATATTCTGTATGTTCAGTACAAGAAGAGGTGGGAGCTAGAGGGGCTGGGTCAGCAGCTTATAATATAATGCCTAGTATTGGAATAGTAATAGATACAACCTTTCATAGTGGAAGTTTAGGATATGAAGAAGGAGATAATGTTGTAGGAAATGGACCGGTAATATGCATAGGACCTAATATTCATCCAAAGGTTAGAAAAAGACTTATGGATACAGGGAAGAAATACAATATTCCCTACCAGTTGGAAGTGGAACCAGGCAGTACAGGTACAGATGCATGGCCTCTTCAAATCACAAAAGAAGGTGTTCCAACAGTACTTATATCTATTCCTATAAAATATATGCATAGCTCTGTAGAGGTTGTAAATATAAAGGATGTAAATAATACAGGAAGACTTATAGCAAAGTTTATAGAAGACCTTAAGGTTGAAGAAGTGGAGGGTTTAATATGCTTTTAAAAACTCTTTGTGATGCTAAGGGCCCTTCAGGTTTTGAAGGGGAAGTTAGAAATATAATACTTAAGGAAGTCAAGCCTTACGTAGATAGTGTAAAAGTAGATGTGATGGGAAATATAATAGTCCACAAAAAGGGAAAAGGATCTAAGGTATTGGTAGATGCCCATATGGATGAAGTGGGATTTATAATTACTGGATTTAACGACGATGGAACCTTAAAATTTAAGGCTCTTGGAGGAGTGAATAATAAGGTTATACCATCAAAGACAGTTTTAATAGGAGATAAAGAAATAAATGGAGTTATAGGAATAAAGCCTATTCATCTTCAAAGTCAAGAAGAGCGAAATAAGAATATGCAATATAAAAATTTATGTATAGATATAGGAGCTAATTCTAAAAAAGAAGCTATGGAAGTAGTGGACCTTGGAGAGTATGTTGTATTTAATACTAAGTTGGAGGAGTTTGGGGAGAATCTTATAAAAGGAAAAGCCTTTGATGATAGAATGGGATGTTATGTACTTATAGAAATTCTTAAGGAAAATTATAATTGCGATTTATATGGAGTATTTACTGTTCAAGAAGAAATTGGTGATAGGGGAGCATATGTATCAGCTTATAATGTAATGCCAGATATAGGAATAGTTTTAGAGGGAACTATATGTGCAGACATGCCTTATATATCACCTCACTTAAGGGCCACAGAGGTAGGAAAAGGACCGGCTATATCAATAATGGATAGAACTAGTATATTTAATGATGATATAGCAAAAGAAATAATGGAAGTAGGAAAGGTGAAAAATATACCCTATCAGAGAAGACGTGCCATAGCTGGAGGAAATGATGCAGGAGCAATAATAATGGTAGGGGAAGGTGCAAAGGTGGCTACTATATCAGTTCCTTGTAGATATATTCATTCATCTATATCAGTAGCCTCTAAAGAAGACATAGAGAACACTAAGAACCTTGTCATGGAATATTTAAAAACTTTATAATATGTATTTTAAATTATATTGTAAATACATTTAGAAATAACTCTAATAATTAATATTAAGAAAAGAGGGGAAATTATGGATTTATTATTAGAAAACATTATAAAAACCTATGGAGTTAGTGGACGTGAAGATAAGATTAGGGAAGTTATTAAAGAGAGACTGACTAATCTTGGAATAGAATTTAAAATAGATCCTATGGGGAATATAATTTCTAACCTTACCAATGATAAGAATAAAAAAACTTTTACTATATGCTCTCATATGGATACCGTTGGAGTAATAGCTACTTATATAGAAGATAATGGATTTATAAGGTGTGGTTCTATAGGGGATTTTAATCTAAGGGAATTTCAAGGTGGAATAGTTGAGTTTGAGAATGGGACAAGAGGAAGAGTTGCTATGGAAAAAGCTAGTGATGAAATAGGGGATATGTTTATTGATATAGGAGTATCCTCAAAGGAAGAGGCTTTAAAGTATGTGGAAGAAGGAGATGTAGCTTTTTTTAGTGGAAATATTTTAGAATTTAATCATATTATAATGGGACCAGGGTTAAGTAGCAGAATAGGACCATATATTCTTCTTAGGGTAATAGAAAATATAAAAGATAGAACTTCTTTAGAATCATTACCTTATAATATAACTTTTGTATTTACAACCCAACATAATTTAGAGGGAAGGGGAGCGAGAGCTTTAACACATAGTGTAATGCCAGATTACGCCATAGTTATAGAGGGAGAAGAGTCAGGAGATTATATAGGCGCTAAGGGAAGTTTAAAGCTTTCAGAAGGTCTAGGGATGAAGATTATGGATAGGAACTTAATAATTCATGATGAAATAAAACAGATATTAGAAGAGGTAAAAAAGAAAAACAATATTAAAATGAAGAAAATTACCTCTAATAGTATTACAGATGGAAGGATTATTCAAAAGGAAGGTAAGGGGTGCAGGACAGGAGCAGTAGTTCTTCCTTTTAGATACATTAATAGTAGTGAAGAAATGGTAAGTCTTTTGGATATAGAGGAAGGAGTTAAACTTATAGAAGGAATTTTAAGTTAAAATAAAAACCACTGTGATAAACTTTACACAGTGGTTTTTAAAACATCACGTTTCCACATAAGGATGGCATCTTCACCAGTATCCTCATAATATTTTTTTCTTATTCCCTCTTCTAAAAAACCATATTTTTTATAAAGGCCTTGGGCTGGTAAATTAGAAGATCTGACTTCTAAGGTCATGGCATGAGCATTATGTTCATTACATATATGAATTAATCCTTGAAGGATTTTACTTCCAACACCATATTCTCTAAACTCAGGGTGAACTGCTATATTTGTTATATGACCTTCATCTATGATAAGCCACATACCTCCAAAGCCTATGATTCTATTATCTATTTTAGCTACTACATATTTAGAAAACACATTGTAAAGCTCTTTTTCTATAGATTCACGACTCCAAGGGGTAGTAAAGCTTAGAGCACTTATTTTTGTTACATCATCTATATGCTCATTAGTAAAGGGGAATACTTCTATATTATTCATAGACACTAACACCCATTTTCTTTTCATATTCTCTTTCAGCTTGAGATTGTCTAAGATAAACAGGAGCAAAGCCTAGTAAGTCATCATTTTTTCCTTCTTTTAAAATCTTATATCCTATGGTACCAAGAGATGAAGCTCTAGTAAAGTTCAAATGGCCAGGTGTAAAGTAGGTATCTTTAAGAAGGGATGATATTTTATCTTTGTGTTTATCAGTACCATCTCCAACAAAGATATAAGGGCCCTTAAACTCTTTAAGTTTATCACATAATTCCTCTATAGAAATTATCATATGCTCTGATAGGGCTTCTATACTGCCGCTATTAAATTTATATAATGATGTATAAACATTACCTCTTAGGGCATCCATTATAGGACATATAATTCCTTCAGTTCCAAAAAGGTTATTTGAAAGTCCGTCTAGGGAGGAAACCCCAATAAAAGGTTTTTCTTTAGCAAGAGCCATAGCCTTTATACTTGCCATACCTATCCTTAGTCCAGTAAATGAACCAGGTCCTTTAGAGACTACAAAGGCATCTATGTCATCTATAGTAAGATTTACATTAGTGATTACCTTATCTATCATATCCATAAGTAAAACAGAATGTTGCTTTTTATAATTAAAATTAATTTCTCCAAGTAGCTTATCACCATCTAATACAGCTACACTAGCTGCCTCAGAGGAAGAGTCTACACTTAATATCTTCATAAGTTAAATCTCCTTTATATAGTCGTATTTTTTTCCAAAGGGCTCAAGAGTTATTTTTCTTGCAGTTTCTGAAATCTCAGGTAACTTTTCTATTTTTATAAGTAAGTATTCCTCTGGTATAAGTTCTTCTATATAGTTTGCCCACTCTATAATTGAAACACCATCACTAAATATGTACTCATCAAAACCTATGGCATAGATTTCATCAGGGTCATTAACTCTGTATACATCAAAGTGATAAAATTTAAGTCTACCACTATCATATTCATTAACTATGTTAAAGGTAGGACTTGTTATATAGTCTGTAATAGAAAGTCCTTTAGCTATACCTTTTGTAAGATGAGTTTTACCAGTACCTAAGTCACCTATAAGGCAAAATATATCTGAAGGATTACAAAGTTCACCTAATTTTTGCCCAATTGAAAAGGTTTCTTCCACGCTATTTACTATTATCTCCATAGAATTTTAGGGATTTACCCTAAGTCACCTCCTAATATGTAAAATAAGAATTTAATTTAAATAATAAATTTAAGATTACCAAGGGTTTTAATATAAGTCCTTAACTTATCCATTAAAATATCATTGACTTGTCTTGCTTTAGCCATATGGATAAAGTAACTTTAAACCCTATAGATTCTAATAACATATGATTTTAACATTATATATAAGAATTTAAGAGTCTAAGGAATTATTAGAGTAATAAGTTTAAGTGAAAAATTCACAGGAATTAAGATTATTATTATAATAAAACTTTAAAATATAAAATTAAACTTTTTTATATTTTAAAGTTTTACCCAATATATATTAATTATAATGTAACATTAAAAATTCTCTTATTAATTTTATCTTAAAATCCTTAAAAAGTATAGTATATCACAGAATGGTAAACTAGGGATTTAGCGTGTAAAATAGAAGCTTAAAATAAATTTATATAAAGGTCTTATAATAACATGAATGATTATAGTAATAAGACCTTTAGCGATGATGAATATCTATGTTTTTTATAAAGTTTAAATTATAAAGCATTTTTTAAATGAGACAAGGCATTTTTACAAAGGAATCCGTTATTACAAGACTCATTTAAAATTTTAAATATAGTATCATTGTTAAGGCCTTTTCTATATGGCCTATCCTCACGAAGAGCTTGATATACATCACATACAGCTAATATTCTACATTCCTCACTAAGGGATTCTCCAGTTAACATTCTAGGGTATCCTTTACCATTTAATTTTTCATGATGATTTGATGCCCATTCACATATATCAGGAATATCCTCAATTTTTTCAAGGACTAAGTTGGTATAATATACATGAGATTTCATTATATGAAATTCTTCTATTGTAAGAGAAGAATTTTTATTTAGTATAGATCTAGGAATAGCTAATTTCCCAATATCATGAAGAAGCCCTGCAATTTTCATCTTAATACATTTTTCTTCATCATATCCTATAGAACTAGATATCATATAGGATAAATCCCCTATATTTTTAGAGTGTTCTCCAGTAAAGGAGCTACTCATATCAACAATATCTGCAAAAACATAAGATATATCTAAAAACTCTCTTAAGGAAAGTTCTAAGTCAAAATTAGGTGTGTACTTTTTAAATACAAAATCATGAAAGCTTATATTATCTAAGTTAAGCCAAAAAATATCTCGTTTACTAATCCTTAAAAAGGCACTAGAAAGTAAGGGAGAAAATAACTTTCCACTGTTATTTTTAACCCACTCTATTATATGTTTCCTTAAATCAGGTGAAGATGAGTCGTAATATATAGTCTCTATAATATCCGAAAGCCTTATTATCTGGCTTTCTATGGGAATCAAGTCTTTTGATATATTAAAAATACCAGAACCATCATAATTTTCATGATGATAATATATTATGTTGGATAAATTACTGAACTTTGGGAATTTTTCTAGTATTTTAGAGCCTTTTTCACAATGATCATGTATAAGCTGTTTCGTATCTAAATAATAATTATTTGAGGAATTAATGCCTATATCATGAAGCATGCAAGAAACATAAACTTTTTTTTTGCAATCATAATCAAAATCAAGTTCATTGCATATTTCCATGGCAATATAGGTAGACTTTATAGAATGATGAGAAAACTTTTTAAAGTCATAATTGACCATAGATGAAGCTTCTAGGATGTTTACTTGAGAAGCTTTTTGATTTAGGTCAAGTAAAATACCTAAAGAAGATACCAGGTTATTAACCTTGATTTTCATAAACATACCCCCTTTTTTCTGATATAATTAAATTTATTAGCACAGTCAGTAGTTTTATACCAAAGTATAAGAGATTATAGACAATAAGAAGTAATATGAAAATTATAATTTCCATATTGATTATTGTAATATAATTTATGTAATAAAAATAGTATTAAAGGATGATTAGTTATGAAAAGAGGCTATAAAATTTTTATATCTTTTATTATCACTAACCTTATGGTTATATCTTTTATTTTAATAAGTCATTATATATCAGAATCTAATGTTGTAAAAATAGAAGGGGAAAAAGAGAGGGAAACCTATCTTTCAATAATTACCACAAATAAGTTTCTATATCATATGGTACGTGATATTACTAAAGATATGCATGAAGTTACTTACATGATGAAGGATCAAAAGAGTCAATGGAATTTTAAATACACGGAGGATAGTATTAAAAATATAAGTAAAAAAGATTTATTTATATACTTTGGGGCTTCTTATGAGCCCTGGGCTTCTAGTTTTGTAGATGAACTTAAAAGAGATAATGTTACAGTCTTAAATGCTTCAAGAGGTATAAGACTTATGAACTTAAATTTACCTATTAAATATAATGATAGGGTGGTAAAAGAAAATCCTTATTATTGGTTAAATCCTGAAGAATATAAAACAGCATTACTAAATATAAAAAATGCTATAGGAGAAAAAGATCCTAAAAATTTAAGTTTTTATGATAAAAGCTTCAATGAGGAGATGGAAAAGGTAGATTTAATAATAAGTAAGTTAAGGGAAGTCAGTGAAGAATTAGAAGGAAAAACTTTTGTATTAACAGATGATACCTTGGATTATTTTTTTAAGTTTACAGGATTAAACTATATAAAGATTCCTAGTGGAGAAGGGACAAAGAGAGAAGAAATAGAAAAGGTGAACCAAAAACTAAAATCTACAGAAAATCTTATATATATATACAATAATGAGGAACAGTTGAAAAATTATGAGAAGCTAATAAAAGATTATAGTATGAACACTGTTGAATTTCTTTTAGATTCAGAAGATATAGGTTATAAGTCTATGATGTTAAAAAATATAGAAAAGATGAAAAATTTTAGTGAAAAGAAGGAAATGCACAAATAGTTTGAATTTACAGTAAATTTAAAGTATAATATAGGATATAAAAAATTATTTAAATGAGACATAGAGAATTGAAAGGGGATGAGTAGGTGTTAGTAAAGAATATAATGCTACCTAAAGAAAAGCTTATAACAGTAACTCCAAAGGCATCTATTGGAACTGCATTGGAATTTATAAATAAGAATAATTTTTTATCAATTCCAGTTGTAGAAGGAGACAAATTCTTTGGAAGTATATCAAAGGATAAGATATATGCTTTTTATTTTGAAAAATGTCAAGATAAGGAATGTTTCTTAAATGACTTTGATGTAGAGGATGTAATGAGAACAGATATACCTTCTATTGAAGTATTTGAAGAGATAGAGAAGGCTGTACACATATTGGAAGTTAAAAACATTGCTTTTGTAGCTGTGGTAGATGATAAAGGAATATTCCAAGGTATATTAACTCATCATGCTGTATTTGAACAGTTTACCCAATTGTTCGGGTTAAATAAGGGAAATAGACTTGCTGTCATGGCTCACGATGTTCCAGGACAAATTTCTAAGCTATCTAAGGTTTTATCAGAGAATAATGCGGATATAATAAGTTTTGTAGTAGTAGATCCAGAAAGCGTTTTATCTGTTAAGGAGATAGTAATAAGAATGAAAACAGAAAACTTTAACCTTGTAAAAGAGAAGGTTATAGATGCTGGATTTAAAATAGTTTAATAAAGTAGTTCTTAGTTTAGGACATGGTCTAGCATTATAATTTAACTCTAACTTTAAATTATAATGACTTGCTATTAGAACGAGAGGTACTTTAATAGTAAATAATTATTAATACTAAAGAGTTAGTATATAGTATAATATTATTTTAAAACACAAGGCTTTATTACTAGAACTTAGAGTTTAGTAATAAAGCCTATATTTATATAAGTTAATATTAGGTTTTTATATAAAGTAAAAAGCCAATTTACAAACCACAGAATTTAAATTAACTTAAAATAAGAAATCAAATTAAATTTCAAGGGAAAGTATTAATTTGTTCTACCTTTGGCAGAAATCTTATCTATTTCTATTTTAAAAACTTTAGTTTTATCTGAAGCTCTTTTTATATACTCCATTCCACTCTCTAAAAAATCCTTTGAGTATTTAAGTATTAACTCTTTTAAACCTTGAATTTTTTCTTCTTCGTGTATTTCGATTGCTTTTCCAAAAGCAATTACACTTTCATACTTAGTACTAAAGCTACCAGGTAGAACCTCTGTTTTACCAACTACAGTAAAAGAAATCTTATTGTTTAAAAGTAGATTGTCTACTTTATTACCTTCTAATGCACCATGAAAATATATGGCGTTATCGTGATAAACATAACTTAAAGGAACACCATAGCAGTATCCATTTTCACCTAAGGTAGATAAAATTCCATATTCACCCTGCTCTAGGATAGTTATTCCGTGACTTTCAGTTAATTCTCTATTACTTTTACGCATTTCTTTAAACATAATCAAAACCCCTTTTATAATATTTATTATTTTAACATTTTTAAGGATATGAATAAAAATAGCTCTAACAGATTATAAAACCTACTAGAACTATTAATTAATAACGATTATGTGTATATGGCAGGGGCACGAGGACTTGAACCCGGAACCAACGGTTTTGGAGACCGCTACTCTACCAATTGAGCTATACCCCTATATTTTTATTATATAATATTATCATATGCTGGATTATTTTTCAATAGTTTTATAAAATCTAATGATTTGTAAATATAATTATAATTATATTTAGAGCAAGGGTTTCAACATATAAAGCTTTAATATTATAAGAAGATTTCACATTAAATTAAAAATACTTGAAATAATTAATTTTTATAGGAGGAGGAAGTTAAATTTAAAATTACAAAAATATTATATATAGTTATAAATTTGGTATAATATAGAGATGAGTTTGTGTTAGAGGGGTTTAAGTAAAATGAAAAAATATTTATATGAATTAAAAGGAATAATCCTAATAAAGGTTATAGCTGATACCTTTTATATAATACCTATTGCCATGATTCCTCTTGTAATTAAAAGGTTATTTGACTATGATTTTTCAAAGGGAAGTCATGAGGTTATTCTGCTTATAGGAATATATTTTTTAATAGCTATTATAGGAATGGTATTCCAATATATAAGCCAATTATATGCATGGAAATTTGAAAAAAATTTTAATCTATTAATTAAAAGAGATATTTTTGATTCTATTTTAAGATACGATTATAGAAAATTTAATGAAAATAGTGTTAGTTATTACATATCAATTTTAAATAATGATGTTTCAGTAGCATTTAAATATATAGATAGTATGGTGTCTATTATACAATCCAGTATCCAAGTAATAGTATATGGGATATTTATGTTTTTATTAGATTCAAGGATAGCTATTGTTATAATTATTTCCTCCATATTAACTTTATTTTTGCCTAATATTACTGAGAAGACTTTGTCTAGTAGAAGAAAGGAACATTTAGAGTGGGTTTCCTTATATATAGGTAAAGTAAAAGACCTTCTTGAAGGATTTAAAAATGTAAGTTTAGAAACTGAAGAGAATATTTCAAAAGAGCATTATAAATCTTTAGCTAAAACAGAAGATAAACTTTTACATTATGGAAGATTTAGTACTTTTACAAACATATTCAATGGATTCTTTATGTATTTATTGGATATATCAGCCTTCATAGTTGTAGCTATATTATTACTTCAGAGGAAGATTTCTGTGGGAACTGCGTCAGGAGGGTTAGCGTATATAAAGGAATTTGTTTATCCTATTAGATATATTATAGGAGATATAACAAATATGAAATCAGCAAAATCAATAAAAAATAATTTACTCAATTTTATAAACTATAATAGAGTAGACTTAGAAGATATACATGACTTTAAAAATAAAATAGAATTTAAGAACGTATCAATAAAATTTGATGACTTTGAAATAAAAAATTTTGATTTTGATTTTAAGAAAGGTAAAAAATACGCAATTATAGGTCATAGTGGATCAGGAAAATCTACTATTCTAAATCTTTTAATGAAATACTTAAGTGCAGAAAGTGGAAATATATATGTTGATGGAAGAGATATAAAGGATATTAATATAACAAAGGTTATTACATGTTTAAATCAGTTTGAACACATATTTCAAGATGATTTTATAAATAATGTTAGTATTTATGGATCTTATAATATTTCTAACATGAAAGAAATTATTAATTACTACCAATGTGAAAAAATAAGTTTAATGACTAATAAGAAAGATTGCACTGAATTAAGTGGAGGAGAAAAGCAATTATTATCTTTAGTTAAAGTGTTGTTAATGGATAAGGAAGTACTTTTATTGGATGAACCTTTTTCAGCATTAGATTTTCATAACACCATATTGGTTAATGAGAAATTATATGATATAAAGGATAAAACATTAATAGTTGTAACTCATAACTTATCTGAAAATAACTTAAAACATTTTGATGAGTTAATATTAATGGATAACGGTATAATTAAAAAGAAAGGAATACCAAAGGAAGTCATAAGTTCTTATGAGTATAGTAAATTAACAAGCGGTTTATAATAATCAAATTATCTTATGAAATATATAAGTAAGGTAAAGAAATATTAATTAGAATTACAGTATGTTAGTAAGAATATTTATATAAAAATTATATTTAAATTTGCTTAGTTAAGTAAGTTATAAGATAATACTGAAAAACTAATTTTACTTAAATTTAGTAATAAGTTTAAGAATACAAAAGTAAAAAGTTTTTATAAGAGAGGAAATAGTATGTGCGGAAGATATTTTATAAATAACAATACTTTAAAAAAAGAGTTAGAAATCTTTCAAGGAGAGAGGTTTCCAGGAGAAAAGTCTTTAGTTATAGCTAAGGAAGGGTATTTTCCTATGAACTGGGGATTTCTTTTAAATAATATAAATGTAATAAATGCTAGGGGAGAAACATTAATGTCAAAACCTTTATTTAGTAAATCTTTTGAAGAAAGTACTGTGATTATTCCTACTAGTGGATTTTATGAATGGAAAAATGGAATTAAATATAAGGTTACTTTAAAAAACAATGAACCTATGCTTCTTGGGGGGATTTACAGCACATTTTTAGATAAAAAAGGGGAGAGTTATAAGGCTTTTACCATAATAACAACAGAAGCTAATGGAAACATGTCAAGGATTCACCATAGAAAGCCTATAGTAATACCAAATGAGCTTCAAAATGATTATTTAGATAACAATATAGCTTTAGAAAAGATTATTGAAATAAATAAGAAAATAGATTTTTTAATAGAAGAGCAGAATGGAAAAGAGCAACTAAAATTATTTTAAGTACTATAAAATAGTAGACTTTCTTTACTTATAAATTATAGGGTTTTAAGTTTCAAAGTTAATTTATACATCTGAATAAAATAAGATAAATCAATGATATTTTTAATGAATAAGTTAAGGATTTATATTAAAATTTTATAGAGGAATAAAGTAGATTTTAAAACTACATTTATTAAGTTAGCATTAAAATGTATAGAGTCTTAGGTATAGATATATAGAATACTTAAATATAATATAAAAGTACTATGATAGGTAAGTTAATCATAGTACTTTTATGCTTTAGTAAAGAATATGTTTAAATGGGACTCCACATGTAAAGAGAAGCTTCTATTTCTATACCAAACTTAATAAAAAATATGTTTAAAGAGAACAAGTTTTTTATTAAGTTTTAATAATTATACTAGGTGGATCCATAATAAAATTATAAAGCAAAAGGTTTTTTAATTAAATTTATTAGGCTCTTATCTATTGATGAAAGTCCATTGTAAGTCCATCCATAAGTCTTTCAACAATTTCTATAATAACAATGTCAGGCTTATTATTAAGAATTATATTACTATCAAAATAGGCATCCCTAAGGTTATCATGCCTGGTACCCCATATATAAAGAGCTTCACTAAAATTTTGAGATAATAGTGGTTGAAGATATATGGAGAAAGAATCTCTAAATATTACTGCCTTAGGTAAGGTTTTATCATAGGATTCTGTTCTTATCTCCTTGTCATTGTCATGATAAGCTTTATACTCATAATTAAGGTTACCTTTTATAGAAGTAGAATTATCCTTAGTATATTTATCTAGAAGCAGCATGGAAGAAAGATCTCCCTTAAGTTTTGAATCCTTAGGATTATAATCTATTTCTATGTTATAAGGTTTAAGGTTAAAGTTAGGAAGAAGCTTACTACTTTCTTCAATAATTTCTTTATAAGCAATAGAAGCTCCAAGGTGATTCCAATGACTATCTGTTCTATGATAGATTTCCTTCTTAGACTTATTAGATATAAGATTTTCACGTAAATCTAGGATATTTACATGAGAATTATTTTTCATATAGGAGAAAAATTCATCAGTAGAATTAGTATCTCTTAGTTTAGGGTTATTACTAGGCATATATTCTGGATATATGCTATTTTTGTTTGGAGCTATAACTACTAACATTTCTATTCCGCTTCTATTAAGAAACCTCTTTTTTTCCTCCATATTAGTTTTGAATCTTTTTAAAGTATCATCAGTATAAGTTTTTTTACCATTATATTGCTCTAAGGTATCATTAAGATACATCCACTGATTTTTGCCAACTATAACTTTATCACTAGCCCCTAGATTAAATAATTTATATCTTAATAATGAATTATATTCTATAAATTTATCACGACTAGTAAAGTTAGTAGAGAAAAATTTTTCAAAATCCTTAGTGTAGTTTTTATTTAGACTATTATTTTCAATGAAAGTTGGCTTTTTTATTTTATCTTCATTAGATAAATTAATTTCCTTAGGATTTATTAAAGTTAATATTAAAGGAATAATTATAATTAACATAAATATGAATATAATTATTTTTTTATAAGTAGAATTCACCATATCAATAACACCTCCTAAGAATTAAAATCTAAAGTATATAAATGGGTTATAACTTGATGCAATCATATAGGTAATAGAAATAATAAAAACAATGAAAATAGAAATATCTTGAATTACATATAATGTAGAATAAATTTTTTCATTTATTAATTTCACAATATTATTAAGATATTTCAAAATAGGCATTGAAAAGATTAAAGCAATAATAAGTATAAAGAATACTTCTTTATTTAAGTCATATATTATGGTATTTATGTTATAGGAAGATAATGAGAACAGAGATTTTATAACTTTTAAGCTATTTCTAAATCCTTCTATTCTAAAAAATACCCATCCAATTATGACTACAAGTAATGTATAAATTCTAATTAATATAGGATGCATTTTAGATAGGTTTATTATTTTGCATCTTTCTAAAATAATAAATATTCCATGAAAACATCCCCAAACTATAAAATTCCAACTAGCACCGTGCCATATACCAGTAGCAAAAAAAACAATAAATAGATTTAAATAAGTACGGTTTAAACCTTTTCTATTACCGCCAAGAGGAATATAAAGGTAGTCCCTAAACCATGTTGATAAGGATATATGCCAACGTCTCCAAAAATCCTGAATTCCTTTAGATATATAAGGATAATTAAAGTTTTCTTTAAAGGTAAAACCAAACATATGTCCAAGACCTATGGCCATATCAGAGTATCCAGAAAAATCATAATAGATTTGAAAGGAATAGCATATTATACCAATCCAAGAAGAGGTAAATGCTAAGCTATCAAGGTTAGAAAACATAATATCTGCAGTTTTACCAAGGGTATTTGCAATTAAAATTTTCTTTGAGAATCCAATAATAAACCTACGAATGCCTATATAAAAGTCATGGAAACTATGAACTCTTTTATGGATTTCATTCTCTACATCTATGTATCTTACTATAGGACCAGCTACTAATTGTGGAAATAAAGAAATATATAGTCCAAGGTTTAATATATTCCTTTGAACTGGAACTTCTTTTTTATAAACATCAATAACATAAGATAAGGTCTGAAAAGTAAAGAAGGATATACCAATAGGCAATGTTAAATTTAAAATGTTAAAATTCATATTAATACCTAAAATAGAACTAAGTTTATTTATATTAATAAAGAAAAAATTTATATATTTATAAAAGCATAATATTCCAATGTCAAAAATAACGGTAGAAATCATAAAAAATAGTTTTAATGCTTTTTCCTCCCTAAATTTATCTATTAATAGGGCTAAGAAATAATTTATAACTATTTCTGTTATCATTATAATAACAAATTTCGGTTCTCCCCAAGCGTAGAATATTAAACTAACTATAAGAAGCCAAATGTTTTTAAGCTTTAACAAAGGTAATAAGTAATATATTACTAATGTTAAAGGTAAGAATAAAAATAAAAATATTGCTGAAGTAAATACCATAACTAACCCCCCATTAAAATTACCCTAAAAGATTCTAAGGAATATATATTTAAATTATTACTAGATAAATAAGGATAAATATATTAATCATACAACTTTAAAATAATTCAACATTACTTGGGAAAATCCTCTATTAATAGTAAAATTAGATTATTACATAAAATATATTTAGAAATTGAAAGGATATATATAATTTTAGAAATTATGAAATATATAGGAGAATATGAATATAAAATTTCAGTAATGAAAAAAATATTTCAACTTTCAATTGAATCTTAGGAAGTGGTAATATATAATTAAAGAAAAGAGAATAATTAATTGTAGGTACTTACCTCATGTAAGTTTAAAAGGGAAAGTGGTTAAAATCCACTACAGCCCCCGCTACTGTAAAGGGATACGAGTCTCATGACCACTAATTAATCAATTGGGAAGGTGAGAGGAGGATGACCCCGAAGTCAGGAGACCTGCCTAGAATTATGCTATCCTTCGGAGGGAAGGTTAATAGCAAGAGAAGCTAAATCTTTAATTAATATTAAAGTTGCTATCTTGTTACGTTTATTACACCTAACCCTCATGGTTAGGTGTTTTTTATTTAAAAAATTAAATTAAATAGTAATTTAATTTTTTAAGTAACGTATAATTTATTTAGGGATATTAGTGAATATATTCACTAATAAGCATATTTTTTATAATAGGATAAACAAATTAGGAAAAGTCCATATAAATAACTTAACACCATAAGTTTAGGGGGATAAATTATGAAGTTACTCAATGAAACCTTAAGTAGTATAAGTGGAAGTAATAAAAATTTAGAAGCTTTAGCTAAAAATTTTATTGATAATCTTTCAAAACCCATAGGAAGTCTTGGGATATTAGAGGATATAGTAATTAAGCTCTATGGAATGAAAGAAGAACCAATAAAGAAAATAAATAAAAAATCTATAGTAATAATTTGTGGAGATAATGGAGTAGTAGATGAGAAGGTTTCAGCATGCCCTCAAGAAGTTACAGCCATAGTTACAGAAAACTTTACAAGGGGAACTACAGGAGTATGTGCTCTTTCTAGATATTATGGTAGCGATTTAACCATAGTAGACCTTGGGGTTAAAAAGGATTTAAATTTACCTAAGGTTATAAATAAAAAAATAAGATATGGCACAAGAAATATGATGATAGAATCAGCTATGACAAGGGAAGAAACTATAAAAGCTATAGAATCAGGTATAGAGGTTACAAAAGACCTTGTATCTAATGGATATGATCTTTTAGGAACAGGAGAAATGGGCATTGGTAATACCTCCACATCAGCTGCTGTTTTAAGTGTTCTACTGGATGTTGATTCAGAAATGGTAGTAGGTATGGGATCAGGTCTTACTAGGGAACAATATAATCATAAGAAAAATGTTATAAAAAGATCTATAGAAGTGAACAAGCCTAATAAGGATGATATTATAGATGTTTTAAGCAAAGTAGGAGGATTTGATATAGCAGGACTTTGTGGAGCCTTTTTAGGAGCAGCTAGTATGAAGATTCCTATTGTAATTGATGGGTTTATATCTTCAGTGGCAGCCTTATGTGCATACAGATTAAATTCTAAGGTTAGGGATTACATTTTTCCATCGCATCTTTCAGAAGAACCAGGAGCTAGGTACATAATGGATGAAATGAACTTAGAACCTATGGTGAATTTAAGAATGAGATTAGGTGAAGGTTCAGGATGTCCCTTTGCATTTAATATAATTGAAAGCGCCCTATATACAATACATAATATGGAATCCTTTAGTGAGGCAGGGGTCATAAAGGATGATTATGTAGATATAAGAGAGGGAAAGTGATGAAATTTTCGAATATTGCTTTAATATCGAGTGGAATAAGAGCTTTAGTTGTGGGAGGAGGAAAAGCAGGCCTTATAAAAACCAAAGCACTGCTAAAAAGAGGATGTATAGTTTCTGTATTATCTAAGGATTTTATTGAAGGATTTTATGATATTAATGATAAAAACCTTCATATTATAAAAGGGATATATGAAAAGGAATATATCTTTGATAAACATTTAATAGTAATGGCAATAGGTGATGATTCTACTCTTCATAGGATAATAAAGGATTGTAATGATAATCATAAGCTTTATTTAAACTGTAAAAACTTCAGGGAAGGAAATTTTATAATACCCTTTCAAGTTGAAAGTGAGGAAGTAAATATAGCTATAAACACCACTGAAGGAAATCCGAAGGTATCTAAAAAGATATCTAAGGTATTTTTAGAATATATAGAAGAAAAGGATGAATTAATATCATTTATAAATTTTGCAAGGATGAAACTTAAGGATAATCCAATAAAAAATCATGTCCTTGATTTTTTAGTAAGTGATGAATTTGAGATATATTTTAAAGAAGGAAGGCATAGAGAAATTATTAAAGAAAAATACGGAGAAATACTTGCATAGAAATTGGAGGGGGAATCTTTGACTGTAAAAATAGCTACAAGAAAAAGCAAATTAGCTGTTACTCAGACAGATTTAGTAATAGAACATATAAAAAAGAAAAATAATAACATAGAATGTGAAAAAGTTAAGCTTCAGACAGAGGGAGATAGAAGATTAGATGTAACCTTAGATAAAATTGGAGGAAAGGGTGTATTTACAAAAGAAATAGAATATGCCCTTTTAGATGGAAGAGCCCATGGAGCTGTTCATAGTATGAAGGATATGCCCTTTGCCTTAGGGGATGATTTTAAGTTAACAGCTATACCAGAGAGAGAAGATCCAAGGGATGCTTTTATTTCCATGAACGGAATGAATTTTAAGGATTTACCAAAGGGAGCTAGAATTGGAACAGGAAGTATAAGGCGTGATGCTCAGCTTAGACTTTTAAGACCAGATATAGAAATAGTACCTATAAGAGGTAATGTTCAAACAAGAATAAGTAAAATAGAAAAAGAAAATCTTCATGGAATAATACTTGCAGCAGCAGGACTTAAGAGGCTAGGTATGGAGTGTATAATAAAGGATTATTTTGATCCTTATGATTTTGTTCCATCAGTTGGACAAGGAGCCTTAGGAGTGGAAACGTTAAAAGATGGAGAAAATATTCAGGTTTTTGAATCCATAGATAATAAAGAAGTTAGAATCTGTGTAGAAGGGGAAAGAAGCTTTATGAGAACTCTAAATGGTGGGTGTCATGTTGTAATAGGCGCTTATGGAACCCTTGATAAAGATAGACTTCATATGGTTGGAATCTTCAAAATAGGAGATAAAATAATTAAAAAAGATATAGAAGGATATGCAGAGGATAACATAAAACTTGGAGAGGCTTTAGCAGAAAAGATAATAAGAGCAGAGAACTATGTAAAATAATTATTTAGGACATAGTACAATTTTAAGTAGTTGACTAGAAAAATAACAATAGATGATAAACATTGAGGAGGGGGAAAATGAGTAAGGTATATATAATAGGAGCGGGCCCTGGGGATGAGGATTTACTTACATTAAAAGCTCAAAAGTCCTTAGAAAAGTGTACTGCTGTTTTGTATGACAGATTAATTGGAGGAAATATATTAAAGCATTTAGACAAAAAATGTGAAATATATTATTGTGGTAAAGAACCAGGCTGCCATTACAAAACTCAAGAAGAGATAAACGAATCCCTTGTAAAGCTTGCAAAGGAAGGGCATATAGTAGGAAGAATAAAAGGGGGAGACCCTTATGTATTTGGACGTGGTGGAGAAGAGGTACTATCTTTAATAAAGGAAAATATAGACTTTGAAGTAATACCAGGGATAACATCTGCCATAGGAGCTTTATCCTATGCAGGAATACCAGTTACTCAAAGAGGAGTAGCTCAAAGCTTTCATGTAATAACAGGAATGACCTCTGTGTCCTCTAAGGTTAATTATGAAGCCCTAGCAAAGCTTTCTGGAACATTAATATTTTTAATGGGAGTAGAAAACATTAAGGATATAAGTAGTAATCTTATAAAGTATGGAAAAAGTGAAGATACCCCTTGTGGAATTGTAAGAAGAGGAACTACTTCTAAACAAAAAACAGTTATTACTACCTTAAAAGAGGCAGAAAATAAGATAAAGGAAGAGGGACTAACTTCTCCATGCATAATTGTGGTAGGTGAGGTAGTTAATTTTAGAGAAAGTTTTAACTGGTTTGAGAAAAAAGAACTATTTGGATTAAATCTATGTATAACAAGAAGTAAAGAACAGGCTAAATCTTTAAGTAATAAGGTAAAAGATCTAGGAGGAGAGGTTACAGAAATACCTTCTCTAGAACTAAGAGAAATAGAGAATTCCTTAGAGAATCATTTAACTACTATTAAGGATTATGACCATATAATTTTAACTAGTGTAAATGGAGTTAATGTATTATTTGATTATTTAATAAAGAAAAACTTTGATATAAGAGATATTAAAGCTGAATTCTCAGTAATAGGAAATGCTACCTTTGAGGCTTTAAGAAAAAGAGGAATAATAGCTAAAACTAAGGGAGAAGAATTTACTCAAGAAGGTCTATTAGAAGCATTAAAGGGTAAAATTCAAGAAAATCATAAGGTGTTTATACCTTGTGCTAAGGATAGTCGTAGATTATTAGAAGAAGAGCTTAAAAAGCTTTGTAGAAGTGTTACTGTTTGTCATAGTTATGAGACTGTAATCCCACCACTTTTAAATGAAAGAGCTTTTGATGATGTGGATGTAGTTTTATATACAAGTCCATCTACTGTTAAAAATATGATAGAAATGGTAGGTAAGGACAAATTAAAGGAAAAATTATCTCTTGCTATAGGACCAATAACTGAAAAAGAATTAGATAAAGAAGGACTTTCAGGTGTTGTGTGCGATAGATATTTTGAAGAGGGAATAATAGAAAAATTATTAGAAATTAGGGGGAATAATTAATGTTAAAAAGACCTAGAAGATTAAGAGAGAATGCTAGTATAAGAGCTATGGTACGTGAGAACCATTTAAGACCAGAAGATTTTGTATATCCAATATTTGTGGTTGAAGGGGAAAATATAAAGAAGGAAATAAGTTCTCTTCCTGGAAACTATCATTATTCTGTAGATATGTTAGATGATCTTATAAAAGAAATGGACGAATTAAAAATAAAGGGAATAATGGTATTTGGAATACCAAACCATAAGGATGAATGTGCATCAGAGGCATTTAATGACAATGGAATAGTTCAAAAGGCTGTTAGAAGAATAAAAGAGTTATCTAAGGAATTATTTGTAATGACTGATGTTTGTATGTGTCAATATACAAGCCATGGACATTGTGGAATATTAGATGGACACAGAGTTCATAATGATAAATCTTTAGAATACATAGCTAAGATAGCTTTATCTCATGCAAAGGCAGGAGCAGACATGGTGGCACCATCAGATATGATGGATGGAAGAGTTGGAGCTATAAGAAGTTTATTAGATTTAAATGGATATGAGCATGTATCTATAATGGCATATAGTGCTAAGTATGCTTCAGCATTCTATGGTCCATTTAGAGAAGCAGCAGGATCAGCACCACAATTTGGTGATAGAAAGAGTTATCAAATGGATCCAGCTAATTCTAATGAAGCTATGAGAGAAATAGAGCTTGATATAGAAGAAGGTGCAGATATAGTAATGGTTAAGCCTGCTATGGCATTTATGGATGTTATAAGAATGGCTAAGGATAGATTTAATATGCCTCTTGCAGCATATAACGTAAGTGGAGAGTACTCAATGGTAAAGGCAGCAGCACAACTTGGTTACATTAATGAAAGAGCTATTGCTACAGAAATGCTTCTTGGATTAAAAAGAGCAGGAGCAGATATAATAATAACTTATTATTCTTTAGAAATGGCAAAATGGCTTAGAGAAGAGGCTTAAAATATGAATATTTACTTAGTAAGACATGGTGAAACAGAGGAAAATTTAAAGAAAACATATTATGGATCTCTTGATTGTGATTTAACCAATAATGGGAGAAATCAAGCTCTTTATCTTAGAAAAGTACTAAGTAAATTAAATTTTGATAACATATTTTGTAGTGAAAAGAAAAGAGCAAAAACCACATTAGAGATCATAGGATATAAAGAAAATATTATAGAAGATTCAAGATTAAATGAAAGAGATTTTGGAATATTCGAAGGTAAAACCTTTAATGAAATAAATGAAGCTTTCAAAGATGAATATACTAATTGGATGAAGGACTGGAAGGGGTATACTCCCCCTTCTGGTGAAAGCTTTAAAACCTTTTATAATAGGGTAAAAATGTTTATTGAGGATATAAAAGATAAGGAATATGACAATATACTTATAGCTACACATGGAGGAGTTATAAGAGCTATATATTGTTATATATTAGATGGAAATCTAGACCACTATTGGAGATTCGCATCTAGAAATGGAGATGTAACAAAAATTAAATTTGAAAATAACTACTTTTATATAGATTCGATTATGCCTTTTAATAATTTAGATTAAATACATTAGGAGTGGAAGTCATGGGGAAAATAACTTTAGTTACAGGTGGAAGTAGAAGTGGAAAAAGCTCATTTAGTGAAAAACTTTTAAGTAGTACTGATGATGTTCTGTACATAGCTACCTCTATAATAACAGACAGGGAAATGGAAGATAGAGTAAATAGGCATATAAAAGGAAGAAATCCTAACTGGGTAACTTTAGAAGCCTATGAGGATTTACATGAAAAAATTAAATCTTATAAAGAAAAGTATATACTTTTAGATTGTGTAACCATAATGACAACTAATTTAATGTTTAAGAAACATATGAATTATGACAATTTGTCTCAAGAGGAAATAGATAAGGTTTCAGAGTATATAAAACTTCAATTTAAATTATTAATAGATGAAGTTAAAAATACAGGACGTGAACTTATACTAGTTACCAATGAAGTAGGACTTGGAATAGTTCCAGAAAATAAACTTTCAAGAATATTTAGAGATATAGCAGGCTTTGTAAATCAATATATAGCATCCTTAAGTCATGATGTGTATTTAGTAACCTGTGGCATACCTTTAAAGATAAAAGGATAAGGATGGGATTTTAAATGAATAACTTATACATGGACTTAGGAATACTTGGTACCATATTTTTATTAGGAGCTTTAGGTAAATATAAAATACCTTTTAACAACTTTTTATTAATAACTCAGTTTATAACAAGGCTTCCTCTTAAGATTTCATTAAGCTGTGAAATGGAGGATTTTAAAAAAGGAACTTTGTATTTTCCAATGGTTGGAGCATTAATCGGAGGAATACAGTATTTGGTTTTTATAATTACAAAGGCATATTTTCCTATGATTATAGCCGCAACCTTTACTGTACTTTCTATGGTCTTCATAACAGGGGGACTTCATATAGATGGATTATCTGATACCTGTGATGGATTTTTCTCCTTTAAGGGTGGAAAAGATAAAATCATAGAGATTATGAAGGATAGTAGAGTTGGAGCTTTTGGAGTAATAGCTATAATTTTTGATATTACTTTAAGAATTCTTGGAGTATATTATATGGGGGTTAAGGGTATTGATTATGGAATCATAGTAGTTCCTTCAATAACCAGAGCTTTCACAGTACTATTATTTTTAATAGGAAAACCAGCTAAGGAAAAGGGAAGTGGGAATCTTTATATAGGAAATACTACTCCTATAAAATTTGTAGGAGCACTTATTTCAGCTTTTCTTATAGGAAAAATATTAATTGGTTATTATGGAGCATTAATACTTATTTTAAGTGGATTAATTATAACTCTTTTATTTAGTAGATTTTGTAGTATTACAATACAAGGACATACTGGAGACACCCTTGGAGCTAATAATGAACTTGTTGAAATAGGATTATTTCTTATTATAAGCAGCTCTTTATTTTAAGATTTCCAGGGAAATTAAAGTTATTTAGGAGGAGAATAAATGAAAAAAGGGATACTTGTAGTTAGCTTTGGTACAAGCTATATGGATGCACTTAAAAATTCAATAGAAAATATAGAGAATAAAATAAAAGAAAATTTTAAGGAATATGAGTTAAAGAGGGCTTTTACTTCTCATAAGATAATAAGAAAAATAAAAAATAGGGATAATATACATATAAATACACCAGAAGAAGCTTTAGAAGAGATGAAAAGAGAAGGTTATGAAGAGGTTATAGTACAACCTCTTCATATAATTCCAGGAGAAGAGTACGATTATGTTTTAAAAGTTGTAAATTCTTTTAAGGAAGATTTTAAATATATAGAAGTGGGAAGACCAGTATTTTTCTATGAAGGAATAGATGAGCTGCCAAGGGATTATCATATATTTATAGATTCCATAGAATCTATTATTCCAAAAGAAGGTGGAGCAGTACTTTTTGGACATGGTACGGCTCACTCAGCTAATGCTGTATATGGATGTATTCAATGTGTTTTTCAAGATAGAGACTATGACAATGTATTTGTAGGTACAGTGGAGGGATATCCAAGCTTTAAGGATGTTTTAAAAAGAATTAAGAAACAAAATCTTAAGGAAGTAACATTAATACCTTTAATGGTAGTATGTGGAGATCATGCTATGAACGATATGGCTTCAGATGAAGAAGATTCATGGAAGACTCTTCTAGAAAATGAGGGTATAAAAGCAACTCCTTATCTTCATGGACTTGGAGAAATTGATGCCTTTGGAGACATATATGTAAATCATATAAAGGATGTAATAGACGGTGAAATACTTAGTCATGGAAAGACTAAAAAAGGTGGTAAATAACTATGGCAAAGATAATGGTACAAGGTACAGGATCTACTGTAGGAAAGAGCGTATTAGTTGCAGCTCTTTGTAGAATTTTTAAGCAAGATGGACTTAAGGTATGTCCTTATAAATCTCAAAATATGGCTTTAAACTCTTATATAACTTTAGATGGAAAAGAGATGGGAAGAGCACAGGTACTTCAAGCTTATGCTGCTGGCCTTGAGCCAGAAGTTTATATGAATCCAATACTTTTAAAACCATCCTCAGATAGACAATGCCAAGTTGTTGTTAATGGAAAGGTATATTGTAATTCCTCAGCTAAGGAATATCATAATTTAAAGCCACAATTCTCTAAAATGCTTAAGGAAGAGTTTGAGAAAATAGAGAAAGACTTTGATGTAATAGTTATGGAAGGGGCAGGAAGTCCAGCAGAAATAAATCTTAGAGATAGAGATATAGTTAATATGGGAATGGCAGAACTTGTAGATGCACCAGTGGTTTTAGTTGGAGACATAGACAAAGGTGGAGTTTTTGCATCCTTAGTTGGAACAATGGTGCTTTTAAGCGATGAAGAAAAAAAGAGAATTAAGGGAACCATAATTAATAAATTTAGAGGGGATATTGATATACTAACTCCAGGAATAGATATGCTTGAAGATATTACAAAGATTTCAAACCTTGGAGTAGTACCTTATTTTAGACTTCAATTAGAAGATGAAGATGGTTCAATGATGGAAATAAATAAGGAAGTTACAGATAAGATAGATGTGGCAGTTATAATGCTTCCTCATATATCAAACTTTACAGATGTGGATCCTTTAAAGAATGAGGAAGATGTATCAGTAAGATTTGTAACTAGCTTAAATGAATTTAAAAATCCAGATCTTTTAGTAATACCAGGAAGTAAGAACACCATAGGCGATTTAAATTACTTAAAGGAAAGTGGACTCTATGAAAAAATAAAGGCTTATTCTAAGAATGGAAACATACTTGGAATCTGTGGAGGATATCAAATCCTTGGAAAAACTCTTAAAGATCCTTATGGGGTAGAAAGTAAAGTAGAAGAAGCTGAAGGACTTGGTCTTTTAGACGTTCATACTGTTTTTAATGAGGAAAAGATAACTACAAGAATTAATGGAGAGCTTAAAGAAAAAGGGGCAGAAATATTAGGTATAGATAACATAAAGGAAGACTTATATGGATATGAGATTCATATGGGAGAGACTACTTATGGACAAGATGGAACCCCACTTTTCCACATAATAAGCAGAAATGGTGAAACAGTAAGCTGTGATGATGGGGCAATAAATAAAAAGGGAAATATCATGGGTACTTATATCCATGGAATATTTGATGGAGTATCCTTTAGAGAGTCCTTAGTAAATAAATTAAGACAGGAAAAGGGCTTAGATCTTAAAAAGTCAGGAAAGTATGAAGCACTAAGAGAAGCTGAGCTTGATAAGTTAGCTCATATAGTTAGAAGTAGTTTAGATATGAATAAAATCTATGAAATTATAGGGTTAGAGCCTAAAAAATAATAGGAAGATTATATTAAGGAGAGACGATCCATGATTTTTTTTATAGATTTAGTCATAGCTGTAATTATAGATTTTGTAGTGGGAGACCCTTACGGGTTTCCTCATCCCATAATTTATATAGGTAAGCTTATTAGATTTTTAGAGAAAAAGGGAAGGGAAATAGTAAAGAGTAATAGAGGATTAAAGGCCTATGGAGGATTTATAGTAGTTGTAGTGGCCTTTGTAACCTTTATAATTCCATATGGTATTTTATATTTATTAAAACCCTATAAACTTTTATACCATGGTTTTAATATACTTATTTTATGGACAACTATTGCAGCTAAGTGTCTTCATGTAGAAGGTAAAAAGGTGTATTATTCCTTACAGAATAATGATATTGAAGATGCAAGACTTAAGCTTTCTTATATAGTAGGAAGAGATACAAAAAACTTAACTGAAGAAGAAATCATAAGGGCAGATGTAGAAACCATTGGAGAAAACACCAGTGATGGAATAATAGCTCCTATTTTATATGCAATGGTAGGGGGAGCTCCTCTTGCTATGATGTATAAAGGCATTAATACAATGGACTCTACCTTAGGGTATATGAATGAAAAATATAGATTTATAGGTTTTTTTCCAGCTAAGATAGATGATGTTTTTAATTATATACCTGCAAGACTTACAGGATTCCTTATGTGTATTATAAGTCCTATAGTAAAAGGTGATTTTCTAACTTCTTTTAAAATAATGATAAGAGACAGGAAAAATCATAAGAGCCCTAATTGTGCCTACCCAGAAGGGGCACTTGCAGGAGCTTTAAGAATACAATTAGGTGGAACTAATGTGTATTTTGGAGAGAAGATTTATAAACCTACCATAGGAGATAAAATAAATCCTCTTAATAAGGATCATATAAATTCATCTATAGTTCTTATGTATGGAACAGAAATAATCTTAATAGTTTTTTATTTTATATTATTAATCTGGTTTTATATGGCTTAATGCCAATAGTGGAGCTGTTTGGTGTAGTATAGGGAAATTCTCTTGTATAGGTTTTAGATAGGATAGGTGATCAAATGAGTGAAAAAGATTTTATCCATGGAGGAGATATATATACAGAAGGGTTATTAAAGGGAAGAGCTTTAATTGATTTTAGTTCAAATATAAACCCAAAAGGTGTACCAGAATCCTTTAAAAAGCATATAAATGAAGGCTTTCAAATGATAGAAAGATATCCAGATATAAAATATAGAAGTCTTAAAAAGGATTTAATTTATTATAATGAAAAATATTTTAACTTAAAACTTAGGTCAGAGGATATAGTCCTTGGTAATGGAGCCTCTGAGATTATAGATATGATATTATCCTATTTAAAAACAGTGGTATTACCTGTTCCATCCTTTTCAGAGTATGGATTATCCATTGAAAAATGGGGTGGAAATGTAATTTATAGTAAGTTAAATGAGGATATGGACTATGATTATTTAGACATATTAGAAAAGCTTAAGGAAGCTGATGGGTTAGTTATGGGAAATCCTAATAATCCTAATGGAGGAGTTATAGAGGAAGAAAAATTTATCTCTATTCTTGATTATTGTGAAAACAATGGAAAGATAGTAGTAATTGATGAAGCCTTTATAGAGATGAATGGTTATGATGGAAGTCTTATAACTCTTATAGAAAATTATAAGTCCTTATTTATAATAAGAGCCTTAACAAAGTTCTTTGGAGTTCCAGGAATAAGAATGGGATATGGGATAACAAGAAATAAAAAAGTTTTAAAATACATAATAGAGAGGCAAAATCCTTGGAATATAAATTCTTTTGCAGAACTTTGTACTCATTATGTACTTTATGATGAGGAATATATAAAAGATTCTATTAAGTGGGTAGAGGAAGAAAGAGAGTACTTTACAGGAGAGTTAAGTAAGATTCCTATAATAGATAAGGTTTATAAAACAAGAGCAAATTATTGCCTATGTAAGTTAAAGGATATGAAGGATGAAGAACTTTATAATTACTGCCTTGATAAAGGCGTTCTTATAAGAAGAGCTTCAAACTTTAAGGGACTTGATAATAAGTATGTCCGTTTTGCTATAAAAAGTAGGGAGTTAAATAATATTCTTCTTAATATTTTAAAGGATATACCTAATAAAAAGGTTTTAGAAAAGTAATAGAGCTTATATAGATAACTAACAAAGCTTATAAATGATTAAAGTATTTACAGAAATATAAGTAGAAATAAAGGAGGAATAGCTATGAAGTCTCTTATAATATCCTCTAATGGAAGTGGAGGAGGAAAAACTACTTTTACCTTAGGCCTTATGAAGGCACTTAAGGATAGAGGCTATGAGGTACAAGGATATAAGGCTGGTCCAGACTATATTGACCCTGGATTTCATAAGGAAGTTACAAAGAGAGAATCAAGAAATTTAGATTTATTCCTTATGGGAGAAGAGGGAGTTTTAGCTTCCTATAATAGAGGCAAAGGGGAAATAGGAATTATTGAAGGGGTTATGGGACTTTATGATGGACGTGGAATAGATACGGATTATTCTACCTATCATCTTTCAGAAACCTTAGATAATGCTCCTATAGTTTTAGTTATAACTCCTAAAGCCCAAAGTGTAACTTTATGTGCAGAACTTAATGGGATTAAAGATTTTAAGAATGCAAATATAGTAGGAGTAGTTTTAAATAAAATAAGTGAAAAATATTATAAACTTTTAAAGTCAGCTATAGAAGCTAATTGCAGTATGAAAGTTTTTGGATATATACCTAAAGACGAAACTATAGCTCTTGAAAGTAGACATTTAGGACTTGTTCAAAGTGTAGAAGTTAAAAATATTATAGAAAAGATAGATAGGGTTAAGGAACTAATAGAAACTCATGTAGATGTAGACGGTATAATAGATTGTCTTAAGGAAAGAAAGATTTCAAAAGACAATTTCCATGTTAAAAATATAGGACTTAAAACTGCAGTTGCTTATGATGAAGCCTTTAGATTTTATTATAAAGAAAACTTGGAACTTTTAGAGGAGCTTGGAGAAATAAAGTATTTTAGTCCTTTAAAGGATGCAAAGCTTCCAGAAGATATAGATTTTCTTTATTTAGGTGGGGGATATCCAGAGGTATTTAAAGAAGAACTTTCAAAGAACTTACCTATGAGAAATAGTATAAAAAAAGCCTTAGAAAGTGGACTTAAGTGTTATGGTGAATGTGGTGGTCTTATGTATCTAATGGAAGAAATTGAAGGAAATCATATGGTAGGTTTTTTAAAAGGAAAGGCTAGAATGACTAAGTCTTTAAATAGGTTTGGATATGCAAAAGTAACTATGAAAAACAACCCTAATATAGCTATAAACTGCCATGAGTTTCATAAGTCAACCATAGATACTGAAGAGGAAGCTGTTTATAATGTGGAAAAACAAGGATATGATGGTGAATTATTAAAATGGAACTGTGGATATTTTAAAAATAATACCTTAGGGGGATACCCACATATACATTTCTTTGGAAATTTAGAGTTTTTAATGAACTTAATTTCTTTAAACAATAAAAAATAATAGTAAGTTTTAAGGAGGATTATTATGGATTATATTAAAAATCCTATGGCAATAGAAGAAAGAAGTTTTGAAATAATAGGGGAGGAAATGGCACCTCATAATTTTACAGAGGAAGAACTTAAAATAGTAAAAAGAGTTATACATACCACAGCAGATTTTGAGTATCAAAGCTTAACAAAAATAAGTGAAGGAGCTATAGAGGCAGGAAAAGAGGCTTTACTTAAAGGAGCTACTATATATACAGACACAAATATGGCCTTATCAGGAATAAATAAAAGAGGGCTAGAAAAGACAAAGGGAAGAGTAATATGCTATGTAAACTTAGATGAAACACATAGGATAGCAAAGGAAAGAGGAATAACTCGTTCTATGGCTGGAGTAGAAAAGGCTGTAGAGGATAACGTAGATATATTTGTATTTGGAAATGCTCCTACTGCTTTATTTAAACTGAAAGAGCTTATAGAAAAGGGATGTGCAAAACCAAAACTTATAATTGGAGTACCAGTAGGTTTTGTAGGTGCTAGTGAAAGTAAAAAAGAACTAGAAAGTCTTAATATTCCATACATAACAGTTACAGGACGAAAGGGAGGAAGTACAGTAGCAGCAGCTATTGTTAATGCTCTTTTATATATGGTGGTGGAGAGATAATGTTAGACCTTTATATAAACAGTGGTGGTAAAAAATTAAGATGTGGATATACCACAGGATCTTGTGCTACTGCAGCAGCCAAGGCTGCTACATACATGCTTTTTAATAATGAAGAACTTGAATATATTGAAATAGATACACCTAAGGGCATTGTATTAAATCTTAAAATAGAGAAAATAAATAAGGGAAAAGATTATGTGGAATGTTGCATATTAAAAGATGGTGGAGATGATATAGATGCTACCCATGGAATGGAAATATGGGCAAAGGCATCTAAGACAAAAGAAGATTTCATATTAAAAGGCGGAAAAGGTGTTGGACGTGTTATGGGAGAAGGCCTTTATGTGGATAAGGGGGAAGCTGCCATAAATCCAGTTCCAAGAAGAATGATAGAAGAAGAAGTTAGAAGGGTTAAACCTAAAGACCTTGGGGTAGAAATAGAGATATTTGTACCAAGAGGAGAGGAAATAGCTAAAAAGACATTTAACCCAAGACTTAATATAATAGGGGGAATATCTATCCTTGGAACATCAGGGATAGTATATCCAATGTCAGAGGATGCCATAAAGGAATCCATAGATATTGAGATAAAGCAAAAGGCTTTAAAGAATAAGGAACTTGTATTAGTATTTGGAAATATGGGAGAAGATCTTTTAAAAAGCTTAGGACATACAGAGGATAATATAGTTGTTATTTCAAACTATGTAGGATTTTCACTAGAATCATGTATAGCTGAAGGGGTGAAGAAAATTACCTTAGTTGGTCATATAGGAAAGATGAGTAAAATAGTCTTTGGATGCTTTAATACTCATAGTAGAGTATGTGATGTAAGACTTGAGGTAATAGCTTTAGAACTTACCCTATTAGGTTATCCATTGGATCTTATAAATAGAATACTAAACGAGAGAACCACAGAAGCTGTTGTTAAAATATTAGGAGATGATTTTCCTCTTTTATACGAGAATATAGGGAAAAAGATTAAAGATAGAATAGACAAGTATACTTATGGAGAACTAGAAAGTAGCATAATTATGTATTATGGCTCAAAGGAGAAAAAGGTTCTTTGCACAATACTTGGGGACGGTTAACAACTTTTAACACAGTAAATTATAATTTTTATATCTCATATTAATTATTTAATTAGAGCTATAAAATTTTCTAGAGAAATTAAAACTGCGAAAGTGGTGAATTTTATGATATATATTGTAGGTCTTGGTCCAGGACATAAGGATTATATTGTACCTAGGGCTATTGAAATTTTAAATAAGGCAGATTTAGTTATTGGATTTAAAAGAGCAATAGAGTCTTTAGATTTTATTGATAATAGAAAAATAATAGTAGAATCATTAAAGGAAACTTTAAAAATAATAAATGAAAACAAAGATAAAAATATAGGTCTAGTTGCATCAGGAGATCCCACCTTTTATGGAATAAGTAATTATATAAAAAATAATTATGAAGGTAAGGTGGTAATAACCCCAGGAATAAGTTCATTTCAATATTTAGCTTGTGCTGTAGGAAAGAGCTGGAATGAAGCTTTAGTTTCTAGTGTCCATGGAAGGAAGGCTGATTTTATAAAAGAGGTCTTAAATAAGAAACTTAGCTTTTGGCTTACAGATAAGGAGAATAATCCAAAGAGATTATGTGAACTTTTATTAGAGAACTCAATTAAGTGCAATGTGTTTATAGGAGAAAATTTATCCTATGAAAATGAGATTATAGCAAATGGAAGCCCAGAAGAACTTATAAATAGAGAATATTCAGACTTAAGTGTAGTAGTAGTAGAGGTGATTTAATGGTTTTTATAAAAGATGAAGAATTTATAAGAGGAAAGTGTCCTATGACCAAAGAGGACATAAGAATACTTTCTATAGGTAAATTAAACTTAGAAGAGAATTCCAAGATAATTGATGTGGGTTCAGGAACAGGAAGTATAACAGTACAATGTGCAAAGCTTTTAGGAGAAGGAATAGTGTACTCCTTAGAAAGAGATGAAGAGGCTTTTAATATAACAAAAGAAAATATAGAAAAGTTTAACTGCAAAAATGTAGTACCTATTAAGGGTGAGGCTCTTGAAGCTTTAAAGAATATTAAAGAGGATGAAAAAAACCTATCTTCCTTTGCATCTATATTTATAGGGGGAAGTGGTGGAGATATTAAGGAAATTATAGAAGTATCTTCAGAGCTACTTAAAACTAATGGAACTATGGTTTTAAACTTTATAACTTTAAATAATGCATATAAGGCAATAGAAATTTTAAAGGGACTAAATTTTAAAATAGATATAACCTTAGCTAATATAAGTAAGAATAGAGGAGATAGTTATATGATGATTTCCAATAATCCAATATTTATATTACAAGGAATAAAGATAGAGGAATAAAATAATTTTTAAATCATTATATTAGTTTAAGTTAAAAAGGAAGAGTAGTTATTTTAATAGATTATCTAAATTACAAATTACAAAATAACTAAATAACATATATAGAAATATTACTTTTTAGATAAGTAAAAGAAGGGAGAATTAATAATGGCTAAATTAACAGGAATAGGGGTAGGACCAGGGGATAAAGAACTAGTTACTATGAAGGCAGTAAGAATAATTAAGGAAGCAGATGTTATAGTTGCACCTACAGCCATAGAAGGTGGAGAAAGCATAGCATTAGAAACTGTTAAAGAATATATAGAAGAAAAAACAGAGGTTATATTAAAGCAATTTCCAATGGGAACTAAGGATAAGGATATAAAGGTTAAGGAAGCTTATAAAACTATAGAAGAAAAGCTTAAAGAGGGAAAAAAGGTAGTATTTTTAACCATAGGAGATCCTTATGTATATAGCACATATATTCATCTTTTAAAGCATATGGAGGATCTTGGATTTAAGGTGGAAACTATACCAGGAATAACATCCTTCTGTGCGGCAGCTAGTATTGTAAATAGGACTTTAGTGGTAGGAAATGAACCTCTTTTAGTTATGCCAGCGTCTAGAGTTCATGATATAAAGGATGAGAAGTACGTAGTCATAATGAAGGTTTATAAGAAGGAAGAAGAAGTATTAAATACTCTTGAGGAAAAAGGTTTTAACTATGTTTATGTAAGCAGGGCAGGAAGAGAAGGACAAATCGTACTAGAAGATAGAGAAGAAATATTAAATTGTAGAGACTATATGTCACTAATAATTGCAAGTAGATAGGAGAAGAGATTATGGTTTATTTTATAGGAGCAGGTCCAGGAAGTGCAGACTTAATAACAGTAAGAGGAAGAGATATATTAGGTAAGGCCGATGTTATTATATATGCTGGTTCTTTAGTAAGTAAAGAACACTTAGAATATTGCAAAGAAGGAGCTGAAATACATAACTCTGCATCTATGACTTTAGAAGCAGTTATTAAAGTTATGAAAGAGGCTAATGAAAAAGGGAGAGATATAGTTAGATTACATACAGGTGATCCTTCTATATATGGAGCTATAAAAGAACAAATGGATGAGTTAGATAAGCTTAATATAGGGTACTCTGTGGTGCCAGGAGTAAGTTCTTTTGTGGCAGCAGCTTCTAGTATAAAAAAGGAGTTTACTTTACCTTCTGTAACTCAAACAGTTATTTTAACAAGGGTAGAGGGAAGGACTCCAGTACCAGAGACTGAGGATTTAGAAAGATTAGCATCTATTGGAGCATCTATGGCTATATTCTTATCCATATCAATGATAGATAAGGTTGTAGAAAAGCTTAGAAATGGATATGGTAGAAATGTTCCTATAGCTGTTGTAGAAAGAGCTACTTGGGAAGATGAAAGAATAATATTTGGTACTTTAGATGACATTTCTAAGAAGGTAACTGAAGCTGGAATTAAAAAATGTGCTCAAATATTAGTAGGAGATTTTATAGACTGTGATTATGAGAAGAGTCTTTTATATGATAAAACCTTCTCTCATATGTATAGAGATGCAGAGAAGTAAATTACTATAAAAATATAACTTAGTTGAAAGGAAGAAAATTATGATAGGAGTTATAAGTGTAACATCAAGGGGAGATGAAATAGCAAAGCTTATTAAAGAAGGTATGGATATAGAATTGTTTTCTAAAAATACAGTAGAAAATTTCAATCTTTCCAATGTTACTAAATATCTAATGGAGAACTGTGAAGGTATTATATTTATAACTTCTGTTGGTATAGCAGTAAGGGCTATAGCACCATTTCTTAAAGGAAAGGATAAAGATCCAGGAGTTGTTGTAGTTGATTATAGTAATAAATATACAATAAGTCTTGTAAGTGGACATATTGGAGGGGCTAATGATCTTGCCTTAGACGTTTCAAAGGTCCTTAAAAATGAGCCTATAATAACTACTGCCACAGATACAATAGGGGTAGTAGCTCCTGATATTGTGGCAAAGGAAGAGAAGCTTATTATAGAAGATTTAAAAAAAGCAAAGTATATAGCATCAAGACTTGTGGAAAAAGAAAAGGTGTTTTTTAAGGATGATAGAGAAAAGGTGACTTGTCCTAAAGGATATGAAAAGGTAGAGACTCCATGTGACAATATGCTTTGGATAACTAACAAGATTAATAATACTAATATAAGCAATGAAAGCACTGTGCTTAGGCTTATACCAAAGAATATAGTTCTTGGAGTAGGATGTAGAAAAAATATGGATTCTAATAAACTTATACAGTGGATTACTAAAACCTTAGAGGAAAATAATATAGATCAAAGATCTGTACTTAAGATAGGATCCGCTTACATAAAAAAAGAGGAAAAGGCAATAAATGATTTAGCTTTACTACTTAACTGTCCTTTTGAAACTTTTTCTAGGGAAGAGATAAGTAAGGTGGATCATAAATATGAAGGAAGCGACTTTGTGTTTAAGACCCTTGGAGTAAGAGCTGTATCAGAGCCTTCAGTTGAACTTATGGGTGGAACTATATTAAAGGGAAAATTAAAGTATGAAGGAATAACACTAACCATAGGTGAGATAGTATAATTAATCTTTTTATAAAATTAATATATCTAAAAAATAAAATTTAATTAAGTTTAGGTTTTATT
This sequence comes from Clostridium hydrogeniformans DSM 21757, assembly GCF_000686705.1. GTDB lineage: Bacteria > Bacillota > Clostridia > Clostridiales > Clostridiaceae > Clostridium_Z > Clostridium_Z hydrogeniformans. Next base: position 53,026 of record NZ_KK366004.1, read on the forward strand.
GAGAATAAATTGTAGTTTAATAAATAGAGGCTTTTACAAGTCTTCAGTAAATCTTTAATACAGGATTTATAATACTTGTATAGTCTTTTGAGAAAAATTTTAGTTATGAGATAGAGTATTACAGTGATTAAATACATAGATATAGGAGGAGAAAAATATGGGAAAACTTTATGTTATAGGTATTGGTCCAGGAGGACTTTCACATATGAGTCTAAGAGCTAAAGAGGCCATAGAGGAAAGTAATATAGTTGCAGGTTATATTAAGTATATAGAAATGGTAAAACCATTATTAGATGGGAAAGAAATATTCTCCAATGGAATGAGAGGAGAAGAGGACAGATGTAGAGAGGCATTAGCCCTAAGTAGAGAAAACACTGTTGCTCTTATAAGTACAGGGGATGCAGGAATTTATGGTATGGCAGGATTAATTCTTGAAATGAAGGAAGATGAAAATGTTGAGATAATACCAGGGATAACAGCATCAAGTGCAGCAGGAGCAGTAGTTGGGGCACCACTTATGCATGATAATTGTAACATAAGCTTAAGTGATTTAATGACTCCTTATGAAGACATAAAAAATAGAGTAGATTTAGCTGCTAAAGGAGACTTTGTTATATCATTATATAATCCTAAGAGTAAGGGAAGACCACATTACTTAAGAGAAGCTATAGACCTTGTAAAACAATATAGAGAAGATTCTACTCCTGTAGCAGTTGTAAGACATGCTTTAAGAGAGGGAGAGAGCTATAAGCTATTTACCTTAGAGAATTTTGATGATTCTGTTGTGGACATGTTTTCTATAGTAATAATAGGAAATTCTAAGAGCTTTATAAAAGATGGACAGTTTGTAACCCCAAGAGGATATAAGGTTAATAAAGAATAGTAAATAAAAAAAGATTTATATTAAATTTTAACTAAGAATTAAGGGTTACCTTAGGAGGGAAATCATAGTGGTAGGATTTATATTAGGAACTTCAGAGGGAAAAGAGTTTTTATCCCTTGCCAATAAATATACAGATAAAATTATTGTATCAACAGCTACCTCTTATGGTGGTGAACTGTTAAAGGAATATAAAATACACCATTTAAACACAGAACCCTTAGATAAGGAAGGGCTTAAAAAATTAATAAATAAATTTAATATAAAGGCCCTAGTAGATGCATCTCATCCTTATGCAAAGGAAGTAAGTAAAAATGCTAGGGAAGCTTGCAAAGAGGCTAACACCCACTATGTAAGATATGAAAGACCTGGGGTTTTACAAGTCATAGAAGATAGAAGAATAATGAGAGTTACATCCTATGAGGAGCTAGAAAATATCCTAAATAAAATAGATGGAAATATATTAAATACTACTGGAAGTAGAAATGTAAAAAAAATAATGAATCTTAACATTAAAAATAGAATAATCCACAGAGTTCTTCCATCTAAAGAAGTTATGGATGAGTTAATAACTATGGGGATAAAACCAGAGGATATAGTAGCAATAAAAGGTCCAATAGGTTATAGCTTAAATAAAGCTTTTATTGAAGAATATAATGCTAAAGCTGTCATAACAAAAGATAGTGGAATACAAGGTGGTGCACTAGAAAAGTTAAATGCAGCTTTAGATAGTGATATTGACTTAATAATCATTGAAAGAGAAGAAAATAAAAATAATAATATATTCACAAAAGAGGAAGATGTTATAAGTTATCTTAAGGAAAACAACTTTATTTAAGATTAAACTATTAAAGGATTAACTAAAGAAAAGAGTGGGAAATACCTAGATAATTTTAACGTAGGGGCATAACATTACTTAGTATATTTAAAAGGTGTGCTAAGTAATGGGAGGCTCTAGTAAAAAAGTTTAATTAGGATCTATTGTAAATTATAGATACCTTTATTAAAATAAAATTTTCAGGGGGAGAATAAAAATGAAGAAGATCCTTTATGTACTATTTGTTATTGCTTTAGCTATAACAATACCACACAATGCTTATGCTATGCACATAGCAGAAGGCTTTTTACCACTTAAGTGGAGTTTATTTTATGGAGTGTTAGCACTACCATTCTTATACCTGAGTATAAGAGATATTAAAAGAAATACTAAAAGTAATAAGGAAGTAAAAATGCTTCTTGCTTTAATGGCAGCCTATGTTTTTATGATGTCAGCTATGAAACTTCCATCTGTAACAGGAAGCTCATCTCATCCAACAGGTACAGGTCTTGGAGCTATAGTTTTTGGACCTACAGCTATGGGAGCTATATCTTTAATAGTTTTACTATTCCAAGCATTACTTCTTGCTCATGGAGGGTTAACTACCCTAGGAGCCAATGTGATTTCTATGGGAATAGTAGGACCTTTCGTGGCATATTTTGTTTATAGACTATTTAAGAAAAAAAACATAAGGGTTGCAGTGTTTTTAGGAGCAGCCTTAGGTGACTTAGTTACTTACATTGTTACATCACTTCAACTTGCTTTAGCTTTTCCAAGTGGTAGTGGAGGAGTAATTCAATCTTTCATAAGCTTTGGAGGAGTTTTTGCAATAACTCAAATACCATTAGCAATTGTAGAAGGAATAATATCAGTTATAATTTATGATTTTGTAACAAAACACTGTAGCGATGAATTATTAAGCCTTAAGGAGGGACTATAAAATGAAGAAGAGAAATATAATACTGTTAGCGTTATGCGCTTTATTAATAATAGTTCCCTTTGTAATATCTAAGGAAGCGCCATTTGAAGGTGCTGATGCTGAGGCAGAAGAATTAATAACAGAAATAAATAAGGACTATGAGCCATGGTTTGAAAGCCTTTGGGAGCCACCTTCAGGAGAAGTTGAAAGCTTTTTATTTGCATTTCAAGCAGCAGCAGGGGCTGGGTTTATAGGATATTTTGTAGGTAAAAAGAAATATGATAAGGGAAATAAATCTGCATGCTAGAATAAATAAAAATACTTCTATACATCCTCTAGAAAAGATTATGATAACCCTTATATCGCTTATACTATGCTCATATACTGTAAATATTTATATTATATGTATAAATATACTACTAATTAGTGTGCTAGTTTTAAGAGCTGAAATTCCTCTAGTTATTGTAAAAAAGTTTTTAATGATAGGTCTTACATTTTCACTAATATCCATAATACCTATTTTATTTATAGGAAATAATACATCTATTGTGATTATAGTCTTAAGAACCTTAAATGGAGCAATGACCATAAGTCTATTGTCCTTAACAACACCACTAGATCATATAATAGCTTTAATAAGTAAAAGTGAGTTTTTAAGAGACATTGGAGATATAGCAAAATCCATGGAAAGATTTTTAATCTTAATAGAAGATGATTTTAATATAACTTTTAAAGCAGTAAAGTCTAGAGGCGGTTTTAATGGTTATAAGAAATCTATTAGGGATTTTGGTTATGTATGCTCCTTAGTAATAAAAAACTTATTTTCATCATGGAAGGAAATAAAAGATGGTCTTAACACGAGATGCTATAATGGTAGACATAACTATTCATTTGAGTTTTCAATAAATACTTTAAGGGTAATTAGTATAATAATATATGGTATCATAAGCTTAAGTTTATGTATAAAAATATAGTGGCTAAAAATTTTTAGCCGCTATATTTTTATTTAAAAGAATAATATTTATATAGATAAATTATTTTCTACTATTACCATGTTGGTCAAAATTATTTTTTAAGGCTCTTTCCGTAGGAATTATGGAACCAATTAAGAAAATAAGTTGTATACCGCAAAGTATACCACCAAAAATGCTAACAACCTTCATATCTTTTCCAATTACAAAGAGCATCGACATTATAGTGAGAATAAGCATAATCCATCCTAGACTTAGCCATAGTTTTCCACAATAGTGATGTGCAAAATTCCAAGTATCTTTGTTTTTCATAGACATAGAGGTTCGGTATCCAGAAATCCTATTAATCTCTTTAGGAGGTTTTTTCATGAAATATTTACCAAGAATTATCATTGCAAGTGGAAGTAATAAGTTTGAAATCAGCATAAAGATCCAAAATCCCATTTTCATATCTCCTTTCAAAATATAGACATTAAGTTTTTATTATTTTAAAATTATGTATTAAAGTATAATATATTTATATGCTAATTAGTGATATATAGATAAGTAGAACTTATAGATATTAGTTAAATTCTAGTTTACAATTAATTTGAAAAAATGTTTTAATAAAATCAGTATACATTTGGTATTTTAAAAAGAGAAGACACTTATATTATAAATTACACCTTATTTCATAATTTAAGAAAAATGAGACCTGATAGGATTAATAACTATAGTATGGAGGATATAAGAAATAAAGAAAAATAAAATATCTATTGACATACTAGGAAAATATATATTATAATATTAAATGTACTTAGGGGTATAGCTCAATTGGTAGAGTAGCGGTCTCCAAAACCGTTGGTTCCGGGTTCAAGTCCTCGTGCCCCTGCCATAAAAAATCCTTACAGATTTTATCTGTAAGGATTTTTATTTTATAATAAGTTAAGATTTTTAGTGTATTTTAAAGACTTAGAAAAAACTGTAGTTTTAATCTAGAATAATTTCTGAGGTGTTTTTTTATATAGGGAGTTATATATATTGCATTAAGTAATTTAAATTTCACTGATTGATGACTCAATAAGTTTCAACTGAAGCTAATTTAGTTTTAATATTAGAACTTATATATATTTATTTTGTATATTAAATTTACAGATAACTATGTAAACTTAAAACTAAAATTAATACTAGATTAATTTTAGTTTAATATTAATTGGAATGCTTTTCTTTCACCATCCCTAACAGGAAGTAAAATATCTCCTTTTTCTCCAAATCCAGAATTTTTTATAACTCGTTGCATTATTAAATTTTTAGGGTGGGTATCTATTCTTATATCAGTATTTCCTAAAATACTAGCAGTGGTTATAAGTAATTCTAATAATTTATTTGATAAACCTTTTCCTTTAATAGAAGTATCAATTGCTACACGATGAATAGATACATAGGAATTTTGACTTTCATCCCATTTTCCATTTTTTAAAGTCTTATATGCTTCTTCAGGGTTGCTTATAATACTTGCAACACCTATAATTTTTTTATTTAAAATCATAACATAAGCTTCTTGATTTTTTATATCTTCAAGAAAAATATCATAACTAGGACCATCTCCATCCTTCCATTGAGGAATACCATTTTTCTTAAGAGCCTCTCTACCATCCTCTATTATATTCATTATTTCAATTAAATCTTCAAGTTTAGCTCTCCTTAAATAAGGGTTCATTATATTCTCCTCCATTACTTTAGTTTATTAATTTAATATAAAAAATTATATTACTGTTATATAAGCATAGTCAATAAAAATACTAGTAACTTTAAGATATTACTTACTTTAAAGGAGTATGAGTTTCATAAAGGATTTAGATTACAGAGTTAATTTATTTCAATAAAATAAGACCTTAACTTTAGTAGTAAATATCACTAGGTTATCATAATTTAAAATAAATTTATTATTTATACTAAATATAAGATGGAAGAAGACTTTTAGGAAACCTAATTAATAGACTATAAACTTATTACTATGAAACTAAAGGAATATATTTTGATGGTTAGTATGTTTTTATAGTATTATTATTTTAGTTAAGGATTTATATAAGTATTTAAGAAAATTTAAGAGAAATATATTATTGTACACTAACTCCTCGCAATAGCTTGGAGGTACTAAAATTATTTAATTTAAAAGTGTTAATGTTTTAGTATAAAAGTTAAATATATTTTTTTAGTGTTCCTATGTTTTACGAAAATAAAAGTTTAAAGTAATTTTAAAATACATCTAAATTATTAAAGTAAATAATTTATTTATTCTATAGGTCATAACATAAGTAAGAAAATATTCATAAGGGATAAACTTTAGATAATGGTTAAAATATTCTTAAGGAGTGAAGGGGTTTGCTTAGAGAAGATGTTATAATAAATCACGAAAAAGGGTTACATGCAAGAGTGGTAGCTATGGTTGTTTTAAAAGCTAATGAAATTAATAAAAAGTATAACTGCAATCTTTATATACAGTATAAGGATAGAAAAAGTATACCAGCTACTAGCCTTATGCCTTTAGTTCTTCTTAAAGTTAAACAAGGAGAAACTGTTGGCGTAGAGGTAGAAGGAAAAGAGAATAGAGAAGCTTTAAAGGAAATGGCTAATTTTTTAAGGGGAGATTTTCATATAAAAGAGAGTGATCAAGGAAAAGTTGATAATATAATAGAGGATAATAATATAACATGGGAACAGGTTTTTAAAAGTACTGCAAATGGAATAGTAGCTGTAGATGAGCACGGGAACATAATGCTAAGTAATCCTTCAGCAGACAATATATTAAATATAGTTTATGAAGATATAGTTGGGAAGAATATAGGGGACATATTGACGAGCTTACCCCTAATTGATGTATTAAAAGATAGGGATCCTAGAATAGGAGTTAAAAAGACATTAGAAGATAAGATGTTACTTATAAATACTACTCCTATAATAATAGGAAAAGATTTTAAAGGAGCAGTAGCTGTATTTGAAGATATATCTAACCTAGAAAGGATAAAATCGGAACTTTATGAAGTAAAGGAACTTAAAGAAAGGCTTCAAAGAATAGTAGAAAATGTTCATGATGGAATATGTCTTGTAAATAGAGATGGAGTTATAACCTATGTAAACCCAGCCTATATAGAGCTTTTAAGGGATAAAGAAGAAAACCTTTTGGGGAAAAATATATTTGAAATATCTCCAAATGGTATAAGATGTGAAGCTTTAAAAATAGGAAGACCTATAATAGGAAAAGTTATTAAAAAAAGAGAAGGAATAAATGTAGTAGCAAATGTTACTCCTATAATTTTAGAGGATAAAATCACAGGAGTTCTATCTGTAATTAAGGATTTATCAGAGGTTCAAATACTTACTGAAATGGTAAATGAGATATCAGCTAAGGCTGAATACTTAGAAGGAGAACTTTATAGAAGAGAAGAACCAGGAGAAGCTTTTTCAAAATTTATTGGAAGAAGTGGTAAAACTTTAGATGCCTTAGCTATGGCAAAAAAGGCTGCTAAAACTAATGCCACAGTGCTTATAAGAGGAGAAAGTGGTACAGGTAAGGAGCTTATAGCGGAAGGAATACATACTTCTTCATCTAATAATAGGGGACCATTTGTAAGAGTTAATTGTGCAGCTATACCAGAAAATCTACTTGAGAGTGAATTGTTTGGTCATGAAAAAGGTTCATTTACAGGAGCTTATAAAAGAAAACTTGGAAAGTTTGAACTGGCTCATAATGGGACTATATTCTTAGACGAAATAGGTGAAATGGAAAAGAATATGCAAGCCAAAATACTAAGGGTTATACAAGAAAGAGAAATTCAAAGAGTTGGTGGAGATGAAACCATAAAAATAAATGTAAGAATAATAGCAGCAACTCATAGAAATCTTGAGGATATGGTAAGGTATGGTGGCTTTAGGGAGGATTTATATTATAGATTAAATGTTATTCCTATTTATATACCACCATTAAGGGAAAGGAAGCAAGACTTAGCCTTCTTAATAGGATATTTTCTTGAGAAACTTGACATGGAAACTGGAAAAAATATAATAGGAGTAACTAATGAAGCTATGGAGGGTTTTTTGAACTATAAGTGGCCAGGAAATGTTAGGGAGCTTCAGAATCTGCTAGAAAGAATAATTACTCTTACAGAAAAAGACTATATAGATTTAAAAGACTTACCATTGTATATGAAATCAGATGAAGGAAATGAGACTAGTAAGCAGATTTTAGAAAAACAAGTATTAAAAAATAAAAATCTTATGGAGATAATAGAGGATGAAGAAGAGATTCTTCCTCTTAAAGATTATGAAAAGATAATTATAGAAAAAGCTCTAAAAAAATATGGTAGCTTCAATGCGGCAGGTAAAGCTCTAGGTATTACTCATAAAACTGTAGCTTCTAAGGCAAGACAATATGGAATAGAAAAAATAGTATCTTGGGAAAATCTATCAAGGTAATAAGGAGCAACTTGATACTTTTTACCAAGACAAAAACAGTAGAATCTTATAATAGATTTTGCTGTTTTTTATTTTATATAAGTTAATCCATTATAAATATAGGGGTTAGAAAATGTTTTCAAAGAAATTTAAAAGTTGGCATAGGATATGCTTTATATATAAACAAGAAAAACAAAAGGGGAGATTAAAATGAGTACATTCTTAGCAGAACTTTTAGGAACAATGCTTTTAGTATTCTTAGGAAATGGGGTAGTAGCCAATGTGGTACTAAAAAAATCTAAAGCAGAGGGATCAGGATGGCTTACTATATCATGGGGATGGGCTCTTGCAGTAGTTATACCAGTATTTATGTTTGGAGCTATAAGTGGAGCACACTTTAACCCAGCAGTAACTATTGCTCTTGCTACTATAGGAAAGTTTCCGTGGAATAGTGTAGCACCATATTTAGCAGCACAGTTTATAGGAGCATTCCTAGGAGGAACCTTAGTACTATTATTCTTTTATCCACATTATAAGGAAACAGAGGATAAAGGTGCGAAGCTTGCAACTTTTTCTACAGCACCAGCCCTTAGAAATAAACTATGGAACTTTGTAAGTGAAGTTTTAGGAACTTTTGTACTTGTTTTTGGAATTCTTGGTACAGGAACTGCTAAGGTAGCAGAAGGTTTTGGACCTATTATAGTTGGAGGTATAGTACTTGCTATTGGAATATGCCTTGGAGGAACTACAGGTTATGCTATAAATCCAGCAAGAGATTTGGCACCTAGAATAGCCCATGCCATTCTACCAGTACCTAATAAAGGGGATTCAGATTGGGGATATTCTTGGATACCAGTTATAGGTCCAATAATAGGGGGAATATTAGGAGCTATATTGTTTAACTTAGTATATTAAAAGTATTTTCATGGATTAAATTAGTATTAATCATAGTAAAGATAAGCATAAAATAATTTATAACTAAAAACTATTTTATATACTATTTAAAATTTAAAAGTTAAAAATAATTAAATTGAGATATAAATCAAATGGAAGTTTAAAAATATATATTACATGTTTAAAAATAATTTAATAATAAAACTTATAATATTAGAAAAGTACAGGGATAATTAAAAATTAAAATTAATAAAAATATAAATATAGGTTAAACACTATAATATAAAATATTGAATAAGGAATTAAATTTAGGAGGGAATTTTATGAAAAAGCTAATAAATAACCCAAATGATGTTTTACAAGATATGATAAAAGGAATCACTTATGCTCATGGTGAGTATTTAAGAAAACTTGAATGTTTTGATGTTCTTGTTAGAAAAAACTCACCTATTAAAGGAAAGGTAGCTTTAGTTAGTGGTGGAGGAAGTGGTCATGAACCAGCTCATGGAGGGTATGTAGGACATGGAATGCTTGATGCGGCTGTGTGTGGAGCTGTATTTACCTCCCCAACTCCAGATCAGGTCTTTGAAGCTATAAAGGCAGTGGATGGAGGAGAAGGAGTACTACTTGTTATTAAAAATTATAGTGGAGACATAATGAATTTTGAAATGGCAAAAGACATGGCTGATATGGAAGGAATAAAGGTTGAAACTGTAGTGGTTAATGATGATGTAGCCGTTGAGGATAGTCTTTACACAGCAGGAAGACGTGGTATAGCTGGAACTGTATTTGTTCATAAAATAGCTGGAGCTAAGGCTGAGACTGGAGCTTCCCTTGAAGAAGTTAAAAGAGTTGCAGATAAAGTAGTTGAAAATGTAAGAAGTATGGGGATGGCATTGACTTCTTGCACAGTACCAGCAGCAGGAAAGTCAAATTTTACTTTAGATAAAGATGAAGTAGAAATAGGGATGGGTATTCATGGAGAGCCAGGAACTCATAGAGAGAAAATATCAACAGCTGATAATATAGCACAGCATCTTGTGGAGAGAATACTAGAAGACATTAGTATTGAAAAAGAGGAAGAAGTAGCAGTTATGATAAATGGATTAAGTGGTACCCCTCTTATGGAACTGTATATAATAAATAAAAAAGTTCAAGAAATACTAGAAGAAAGAGGAATAAAAGCATATAAGACCTTTGTTGGAGAATTTATGACTTCTCTTGAAATGGCAGGATGCTCAGTAACTTTATTAAAACTTGATAATGAACTTAAAGAGTTATTAGATGAAAAGGCAGATACACCAGGATTTAAGGTGTTTAAGTAAGAAGATAAATTAGATGAAATTAAAAAAGAATAAAGTTATTCAGTAATTACTGATAAGAATTATAAGCTTTTATTTAGATATGCAGAAGGTTTATATACAATATAACTTATAGATTAGGGTTATTAAATAAAGATATATGAATTAGATAAATTTTAAATTAATGATTTATATAAAATAAGTTTTAACTTAGGTATTTGGAGGTATAACAATGATAAATGGAAAAAAGATTATAGAAATAATAAATAAAATATATGAGAAAATAGAGAAAAATAAAGCTTATTTGACAGAGCTCGATGCAACTATCGGAGATGGAGATCATGGTCTTAATATGAGCAGAGGATTCTCCGCAGTAGTTCTAAAATTAAAGGATGAGAGCACAAATAATTTAGGGGATATATTTAAGAAGGCTGGTATGGCATTGGTTTCTAATGTAGGAGGGGCATCAGGTCCTTTATACGGTACAGCTTTTATGAAGGGAGCTGTAGTTGTAAATGAAAAAAGTGAAATGGATATTAATGACTTTTTAAACCTATTAAAAGCAGCTTTAGATGGAATTAAGCAAAGGGGGAAGGGTGTAGAAGGAGAAAAGACTATGATAGATTCTTTATCTCCTGCTATTGAAGAGCTTGAAAAAGCTATAAATGAAGGATTATTCCCTAAAGAAGCCTTAGAAAAAGCAAAGGATGGAGCATTAAAAGGAGTTGAATATACAAAAACTATAGTAGCTAAAAAAGGTAGAGCAAGTTATCTTGGAGAAAGAAGTATAGGACACCAAGATGCAGGAGCAACATCATGCTATTATATATTAGAAACAGTCTGGGAAGAAGTATAGTAAGTAAAGAGAGGATGAAAATAATATGGTAGGATTAGTAATAGTTTCACATAGCAGTAAGATAGCAGAAGGCGTTGTAGAAATGGCAAAACAAATGGCTGATGGAGCACCAATTATAGCAGCAGGGGGAACTCAAGATGGTAGAATAGGTACTGATGCAGAGAGAATCTGTGATGCCATGAAAACTGTTTATTCTGATGAGGGAGTACTAGTGTTATTTGATTTAGGAAGTGCTTATATGAATGCAGAAATGGCAAAAGACTTTTTAGATTCAGAATATGATGGGGATAAAATAGAGTTAGTTGATTGTGCTTTAGTAGAGGGAGCTATAACTGCAGCTGTAGAGAGCTTTATGGGAAGTTCAAGAGAGCATATGAAGGATGTATTAAAAGATTTAGCTCTTAATAAGATGCCATAGGAGAAACAACAAAAAAATTTTGAAAATAAAAACATCATGGATATATTGAGTTTTAAAATGTACCCCATATAGTAGACAATCTAAAAAAAAGTCTACTATAAAGGGTACATTTTACTAATATTGCCTATGATTTTTCACAAAAATTTCTTTTTAAAATATATTCTACAGTAATAAATACTGCAACTAATATTAAGAATTCAAGTTCTAATAAGATAACACTTACATTATAAACATCAGATTTATTTAATATTAGCAATATTATAGTAAGTATCAATGTACATACTCCTGAAATACTCCATATTAAACTACATTTTCTATTAGCTAAAGCCAATGGATTTGTATCTTTAGAAAAAGACTCTCTCTTATCATCTGAAAAGCCATTAAAAAACATTGCTATAGGTATAATTAAATCTAATGTTTTGTCTATCTTTTTATATAAATTACATTTATATAAAATTCCTATGAAAATCATTAATATAGGAATACCTATATCGCAAGTCAATATTAATATATTCATATCAAAACCTCCATATATCTTATAATAATATAACTATTCTTAACACTCCCTTTTATGCAAGGATTATTAATAAACAATATTTTACATATATGTATCAAATTATAGTGTATCTATATGCTAATAACAATATTGGTTTTCTTTCTTTAAAATTAGATATCTTTGTATAAGCATTAGCTATATTGAATTTAACCATAAAGATTTTAATTTTTATCACTTCCATATTATTTTAAAACTTCAATATTGATTTAAAACATAGCCTTATTTTAATATAATTGATAAATTATATTAAAATAAGTTCTAGGATCATTTATAAAATAGTAATCGTATATATAAATATAAAGATAATTAATGGTAATATTTATTGTTTTATGAATATAAAAAATATTAAGTTAAGGGAAATAGTGATAATTGAAAATAAATTAACTTTATGATATCATTATACTAAAACCTAAAAAATAGAGGAGGAATTTATATATGGAATCAGACCCACTTCCGGGGAGCAATTTTACAGGACAACTAGTATTAATTGCTGTTCTAACACTAATAAATGCTTTTTTCGCTTCAGCAGAAATGGCACTAGTGTCACTAAATAAAAATAAGATGAAAATTCTTGCTGAAGGAGGAAACAAAAAAGCACAATTGTTATTAAAATTATTAGAAGAACCAAGTAGATTTCTAGCTACAATACAGGTTGGAATTACTTTAGCAGGATTCTTCTCCAGTGCATCAGCAGCTACAGGTATATCTAAAGATTTAGGGGTATATCTAAATAGTATTAATATACCTTATAGTGGAGAAATATCCATGGCGTTAATTACAATTGTATTATCTTATATAACTCTTGTATTTGGAGAATTATTTCCAAAACGTATAGCCTTAAAAAAGGCAGAAGCTATAGCTATGTTTTCAGTTAAGCCGATTTTATTTGTGTCCAAGCTTACTGTACCTTTTGTAAAATTATTATCCATGTCTACTAATTTACTGGTGAAAATAGTTGGATTAGATAAGAATAATACAGAAGAAACCGTATCTAGAGAGGAAATAAAATCTTTAGTAGAGGCAGGACAAGAGAATGGGGTTATAAAGATAAGTGAAAAAGAAATGATAAATGGTATCTTTAAGTTTGATAACAAACTTGCTAAAGAGGTGATGACTCCAAGAACTGAAGTGTTTTTAATTAATATAAACACCCCAGTTAATAAGTTTCTTGATAAACTATTAGATGAAAAATATTCAAGAATTCCTGTTTATGAGGATGACATAGATAATATAATAGGAGTTCTTTATATGAAGGATTTTATAGTAGAAGCTAGAAAAAGTGGCTTTGAAAATGTGGATATTAGAAAAATACTTCACTCACCGTATTTTGTTCCTGAAACTAAAAATATCAATGAGCTTTTTAAGGATCTCCAAAGTTCTAAAAAGCATATATCTGTACTAATAGATGAATATGGAGGTTTTTCAGGAATTGTTACCATAGAAGACCTTATAGAAGAGGTCATGGGTGAAATAGATGATGAATATGATGATAGTGAGCCAGATATAAAGAAGGTTGATAACAATACCTATATTTTAAGTGGCTTAGTTCCTATAGATGATTTAAATGAGCAATTAAATTTAAACTTGAATTCTGAGGATTATGATACCCTTGGTGGTTTTCTAATTGATATTATTGGAAACATACCTAAGGATAAGGAAGAAAAGATAGTTCATTATGGAAATATAACATTTCAAATAGAAGAAGTTAAGGAAAAAAGAATAGGTAAGGTTAAACTATGTATATAAGTATAATTAACCTTTAAATAATTTAAAGAAAGCCTCTATCTAGAGTTTTATAATCTAGATAAGGGCTTTTATAGGTTAAATGAATATTTATATTTTAAGAAAATTTTGAATTTAGGCGATATATCAATTGTATGATATATCAGATGTTATGCCAATAAAAAGTATAATGTGAATGATTATGAAAGCCTAGGGATTTATAAAAATAACTATCAGAAATAACTATCAGAAATAACGTATGCTTTTTTAGCAACTAAGGAGAAGGCTCTTTTTAAAGCTTCTAGAAACACTGCTTTACCAATATCCTTGTTTCTATACTCTGGAATTGTACATACAGGTTCAACATAAGCATAATCAGTTTTTTCATTATACCATAAGCCACAGTATGCAACATATTCCCTATCTTTATTTTCTGCAACAATATGCAGGAATGGATTCAAATTCCATGCTGACAACATTATCTTTTGTCTATTCATAGTAAATTCATCAATAGGAAGAGGTCCTTGGTGGTCAAATCCTTTCCACAATACCTCATGATGTTTATATAAGTCATTTTTATATTAAGATTTTTTAGTTCTATGTCTTTAGGAGTTATAAAATCAAGGTTAAGATTATCTAGTGTAAGTTCTAGTATATTCTCAGTCTGAGAATTAGTTATAAATCCATAACTAAGTAATAACTCTATAGTGTTATTATCATCATCATTTACTGCAATACCGAGACTATTTTTATCGCTAAAAGTAGCAAGGGTATATTCTAATATATTTTTTTCTAATTCTTCAAATCCTAGTTTAGTAGCAAAAAATGCTTCACCCAAAGAGTGGTCATAGGTTGCAATACCTACTAACTCATCATCACAAAACCATAAACCAATTTTATCTATTAAGTCTTTACAAAATTCAGGGTGAAAAAACATCCACTCCCATCTTGCCCAATTCCAGTTTATATGTTTACGGTCATATTTTGATAATTCAATGAAAAATCACATACCTCATCATAATAAGAATTATGGAAATTTTTAAAAGTAACTTTCATTTTGATCCATCTCGTAAAATTAAAAAAATATAGGTTATAATAATTTTTAATTATGCAATAGATTATAGTTAGTCTACAGTTTGATTATAAGAAAATTTACAATATAATTAAATTAAATCAATATATTTACATATAATTTGATTTTATTTCTATAAAGTCTTCTGTTTTATGTAAGTATGGACTAAATTGTATTGAAGAATAAAAATCTTTACTTTTACTACTTCTTCATGATTTTCAAATATTTAAAGCTATTTGAATAAATGCATATTCTAATAATATAAAAGGTTATAGATAATTTTAATATAAAGTTAAATTATTTTTAAAAGAATATCAATAATTTATTGGTATTCTATAAATAGAAAGATTATTCTGAAAAAAGCATCACTTTATTAAATGATCCCCAAAATCTTTAAATATATTATTAGTTTGATGAAGAAGACCACCTACTTTAGTAGGTGGTTTTCTTGTAGAAACTATTGGTACTTAGTAATGTAATTGGATAACTTGTCTTAACTTACATAGAGTATTTATTAAAGTACCGGATAAAATAATAGTGCAAGGACAAGAGAAACAAACCTTGCAAAACTTCTACAAAACTAAAGATACAAGGAGGAATTCATCATGGCAAAGAAGTTAGTTCCAGAAGCAAAACAAGGTCTTGCAAACTTTAGAGCAGAGGTAGCAAGAGAAATGGGAGTACCATTTAGTGAATACAACGGAGATTTAACATCAAAGCAATGTGGTTCCGTTGGTGGAGAAATGGTTAAAAGAATGGTAGAAGCCTACGAAAAGAATCTGTAATATAAGATTTTAAATTATTAAGTAGGAATACTAAAAAATAAGGAGGAATTAATCATGGCAAAGAAATTAGTTCCAGAAGCAAAACAAGGATTAGCTAAGTTTAGAGCAGAGGTAGCAAGAGAAATGGGAGTACCATTTAGTGAATACAACGGAGACTTAACATCAAAACAATGTGGTTCTGTTGGTGGAGAAATGGTTAAAAGAATGGTAGAATCTTACGAAAAAAATTTATAAGAGTAGAAGTTTAATATTAAGGAAGGACACCACAATATGTGGTGTCCTTTTAAATTTCTTCTAAAGCCATAAAAATAACCAGAGGTAAAAAAGCTTAAATGATAATTTATGCTCACATATAACTTTTTAAGTTTTAAGAGATTTTAATAATATTGATATGAGCTTTACAATAGAAGTCTAGAGATTTTAAAGAATCAAAGAAAATCTTAAGTTTTATATAAAACTTAAATATAAATATTGATTAACAAATTATTTACATATACAATATTTACTAACAGTATAATATGATATATAATGATATACAAAGGTAAAGGTTTTTGAATAACTCTTTATGAAATATAAAATAACTAATAATGAAGTTTGGTATATAACTTAATCTAAATTTATTTTATGAATAATATATAATATGTAAGGATAAAAATATGCAAAGTAAGAGGTGTTTTTATGGTTACATTGTATCAGGTATTTTTAATAATAGGAGGAGTATATGTCTTAATTACATTAATCTTTGGAGGAGTATTTGATTTTTTTAATATTGATGGAGATTTAGGAATATCATTCCTAGGACTATTTAAACCTGTAATAATAATGTGTTTTTTATTAATGGTGGGTGGAATTGGACTCTTTGGAGAGCATAAAGGATTCAATTCAACCATAGTATTAGGAGTAGCAATTGCTATAGGAAGCATAGTAGCATACCTTATAGAAACTTTTATCTTTAAAGCTTTAAGAAAAGCAGAGAATACAAGCATTAGGTCCCAGAAGGAGTTAACTGGAACTAAAGCTACAGTAATATCTCCTATAATTAAGAATGGTTTTGGAACTATAGCTTATGTTATTGAAGGAAATATATATAATGCTCCTGCTAAAGCTATAAAAGGAGAGCGTATAGAACAAGGGGAAGAGGTGGTTATAAACAAAGTAGAAAATAGTATTTATTATGTTACATCATTAAATATTAAAGAAGAGTAATAGTTAAACAGAAAAAACTAACCTATTTGAGATGGAGTGAGGATAAATGAATTTATTTTTTAGAGTATTATTTATAATTTTTGGAGTTCTTTTTATGGAGTTTACAGTTTTTAAAAAGTCCACTACAGCAAGGAATCTTAGAACTTTAATTAATAAAAAAAGAATTACTAAGTATTTAATTACCTTTATATTAGTTATACTTTTAGTGGTTGTTAATGATGTTGTAGTAAAATCTTATGGATTTTTAAATAATATAATTTTTCAAGCTATATATTATTTAATTATTGGTTTTATCTTTAGTTTTATAGACTGGGATAGAACAAAAGTGAAGTAATTGTATGTTTTATAGTTTATGTAATTAAAGGCTAAGTATTAGGTGAAATAAATTTATTATCACCTATTATTTAATATAAAATTTTAATAAGGGGGAGAGTTTATTATGGAAAACTTTATATTACCAGGAGTTATTGCCTTAGTCATAATACTAATTTTTATAGTTATAGGCTCTATGTGGAAAAAGGTACCACAAGATAAGGCAGTAGTTGTAACTGGACTTAAAAAGAGAGTTATATCTGGAGGTGGAGGTCTTGTTATCCCTATACTAGAGCGAACAGATAAAATTTCTCTTGAAAACATGAAGATAGAAGTTAGGATAGCTAATGCACTTACAGAACAAGGTGTTGGTATAGCGGCAGATGGGGTAGCTGTTATTAAAGTTAAATCAGATCTTGAATCAGTATTAGCTGCTGTAGAACAATTTAACACAGGAAATGAAGATAAAACCATAGCTTTCATTAAGGATACTTCAAAGGATGTCTTAGAAGGTAAACTTCGTGAAATAGTATCTAAAATGACAGTGGAAGAGATATACAAGGATAGAGAAATGTTTGCATCTAGAGTCCAAGAAGTTGCAGCCATAGACTTAAATCAGATGGGACTTGAAATAAAAGCATTTACTATAAGAGATGTAGCAGATGAAAATGGATATCTAAAGGCTTTAGGTAAAGGTAGAATTGCAGAAGTTAAAAGAGATGCTGAAATTGCAGAGGCAGAGGCAAGAAAAGAAACTAACATTAAAACTTCTGATGCTTTTAGAGAAGGAGAAGCAGCTAAAATATTAGCAGAGACACAAGTAGCAGAATCTATGAAAAATAAGGATCTTAAGATTCAAGGCTATAGAAGAGAGCAAGAAGTGGTAAAAGCAGAAGCAGACCTTGCTTATGAAATTCAAGCAAATAAGGTTAAAAAAGAAGTAACTGAAACAGAGATGCTTGTTGAAATAACAAAGAAAGAAAAAGAAATAGAACTTGCAGAGCAAGAGGCATTAAGAAAAGAAAAAGAACTTGAAGCTACTATTAAAAAAGCAGCAGAAGCTGAAAAGTTCAAAAATATTCAAGAAGCTCAAGCTAAGGCAGAGGCTATGAAGCTTGAAGGACAAGCTAGAGCTGAGGCTATGAAATTAGAAGGTATGGCAAAGGTTGAGATAATAAGAGAAACAGGTAAGGCAGAAGCAGAAGCTATGATGAAAAAGGCAGAGGCATATAAGCAGTATAATGATGCAGCTATGGCGCAAATGATAATAGAAAAACTTCCAGATATAGCAAAGGCTATAGCAGAACCATTATCTAAGACAGAAAAAATAGTAATACTAGATGGTGGAAAGGGCGAAAATGGTGGAGGAGCAGCGAAGATTACTAGTTATGTAACAGACATAATGACAACTCTTCCAGAGACTGTTAAAGCAACTACAGGAATAGATTTACTTTCAATGCTTCAAAAAGCTGTAGAACCAAAGGATAATAATAAAGATAATTAAAAAATTTCTTACTAGAAATGAATATGGGATAGAAAAATATAAAAAAGATGGGTATGAAATATCCATCTTTTTTAGCTATGATAAATTCAATATATAATATAGTTATATGATATAATTTATTTATAAGTTAAATATTAATCAAATATATATAGGTGTATGAAATAACAATTAGTTAAGATTTTATAACTTTAATATAAAAATATTCTAAAGAATAATTTATTATTTAATAAAAATTTATATAAGGCTTACATTTTAAAGGTGAAATATATAAGATTTATAAAATATTATAAGGTAAGTAGGAGAAAGTAATATGTTAGAAAATTTAATAAATACGGTAGTACCAGTTATAATACATATCCTTGAGGCAATGGGGATTTTTATAATTTTTGTTGGAGCTATAAAGGCGTTTTATAAGTACATAAGAGGATTTTTTCATGAAGAAGAGATTAGTATTAAAGTAGATTTTGCCAAAGCTCTTACAGTGGCATTAGAATTTAAATTGGCAGGAGAGATACTTAAGACTGTTATAGTTAGAACCTTAGATGAAATGTATATATTAGCTGCTATAATAATTTTAAGAGCAGTTCTTGCCTTTGTTATTCACTGGGAAATAAAATCAGAGGAAACAGTTCATAAAAGTAGTGAATAAAACTATTTCTTAAATCTTTTCAAAATAATATTATATATTTAGTAGTAAATTATTTTATTAAGAGGTGAAGTATGAATAATATAGACTTTAAAGATATAAGTTCAAAAACTTGGTTTTCTCTCTTAGTAGATGGATGTTTTAAGTTCTATAGAAAATATGAAGTACTTGAAAATTATATTAAATTATTAGAAAAGGAAGATTTTCATGTTTATTCTTTCCATTGCAATGAATTTAAAGATGCAGGCGAGTTTGAAAAGGAAATAGCAATTAAAATTAATAATGGAAAACCAAAAGAGTTCGTTTTACCTAATAAAGAGGGCAATGTTCTTATACTAAAGAACTTTGAAGAATATTTTTGTAATAACTTTAAGGAAGCAATTAGCACTTTAAATTCACTGCATTTATTATCATGGATATATACTTTAGCTGGTAAAAAACTTATAGTTTTTCTAAATTCCAATGAAAATTCATTTAATGAATTTTTTAATAAAATAGATATTGTACAAATAGGTGGCATACAAAGTATTAGATGGATAGAGGGAGACGGACCTAAATTGAAAAATTCGTTATAGAAGAATTTACTTAAAAATTATATATCTAGGGGTTTTGTTTGTATAGGTATAATAGTCATCACCAAATATAGATATTAGATGTTTTTCTTCTTGTAGTATAAGTCTATGAATAAATATTATATTAATAAGGATTATAACTAAAGTTATAATATTAGGAAAAGTTAAAAATAATCCTAAGAACATTAAATCAAAGCCTACAAAAGCAGGATTCCTAGAGAAGTTATATATTCCTTTAGTTACTAATTTAGATTCAGACTTTTTATCGATGCCAACTCTCCAAGATAGTCCCATATTCACCATAGCTATAATAAATATTAATAATCCTATAAAATTTAAACCTATCCCTAAATATCTTATATTTAAATTTATATAGACAAATTTAAAAAAATTATTATTAATATTAAGATTTAAAGATTGAATAAACCATAAGGCTCCCCAAAGAAAAGTAGAAATTTTTAATGAAAATTCAGCTAAAAAAATATTTGCATCCTTACCTCTATTTCCTAATACGTTAGCTTTAATTCCATAGGATTTATATAGTATTATTAATTTTAAAGTGTAAGATAATATAAAAACTATAAAAAGAAATAAAGATATTTTATTGATAGTAGACATATAGATACCCCCTTAATACAAATACATATGAATATATGAACAATTGCTCATGTGTATTTGTATTCTATCATATTTGGTTATATATGTAAAGATATGAAACTATTGAATTTCATATACCTGGTTTTTAATGATAAAAGCCGTTAATATGTAAGTTTATTTAGTCTTAATAATAGATAAATATTTATATATTAAAATATAATCTGTGGAAATACTTAAAATCCTATGATAAAATATAAAAAGAGAACTTAGGTTCGGGGGTGATGATTTGAGAGGAGTTAAAATCCTTCATTGTGGAGACTTACATTTTGATACTCCATTTAGAGAAGGGGATAGCGATTTTAGTGAAAAAAGAAAAGAAGACTTAAGAGAAACCTTTAGTAATATACTAAATAAAGCCCTTGAAGAAAAGGTAGATTTAGTATTAATTGCTGGGGATTTTTTTGATAATATGACTCTTACAAAAACAACGTTAAATTTTATTCAGAGAAAATTAGAGGAGGTAAAACCTCTTAAAATATTTATATCTCCAGGAAACCATGATCCTTATAATGAAAAATCTTTATATTCTTTAATTAATTGGCCTTCAAATGTACATATATTCAAAGAAGAAATAGAAAAAATATATCTTAAAGAGCTAAATGTTAATATTTTTGGCATAGGATTTAAAGAAAATCATATAAAAGAATCCTTACTTAAGGAGTTTAATAATAAATATGATTTAAAGAATTCTAAGGAAATAAATCTAATGGTAATTCATGGAGAGATAGCTAAAGGAGAGGAGAGTAATAATTATAATCCTATAACTCTTAAGGAAATAGGAAATAGTTATTTAAATTACATAGCTCTTGGACATAGACATAGTTTTTCAGAAATACAAAGGGAAAAAAGCACTTATTATGCCTATAGTGGAAATCCTGAAGGGCGTGGATTTCATGAGACAGGGGATAAGGGAATTATAATTGGGTATGTGTATAAGGATTATGTAGATCTTAATTTTATAGATATATGCAAAAGAAGGTATGAGATTTTAGAGATTAATATAGAAGGAGTAAAGGATTATGAAGCTATAGAAAGTCTTATTCTTAAGGAAATAAGTAAGGAAGATAGTCTTAAAAATCTTTACAGAATTATATTAAAGGGAGAGATAAAGGATGACTTTATTATAAATAAGGACTTACTAGAAGAGAAGCTAAGTTCTAAATTTTATTATGTAAAAGTTCAGGATAAAACTATCTTATCTATAGATTATGAGAGTCTATCTAAGGAAATTTCTATAAAAGGAATATATGCAAGAAGAATGTTAGATTTAATAGATAAGGAAGAGGATAAAGTAAAAAAACATAAGCTTTATGAGGCATTGAAAATTGGAATCCAAAGCTTAACTGAAAGAGAGGTTACAATTCAATGAGAATAAAAAGCCTTAATATAGGTGCTTTTGGAAAAATAAAAAATAAAAAAATAGATTTAGATCCTGGATTTAATATAATTTATGGAGAAAATGAAAAAGGAAAAAGTACTATTCAAGGGTTTATAAGAGTTATTCTCTATGGTATGACTTTAAATAAGAAAAATCTAAAGGACAATGATAGAAAAAGATTCTATCCATGGACAGGGGAAAAGCCTTATGGTGAGATGGCTATAATTCACCAGGATGAAGAGATTATAATAAAAAGAACCTTCGGAACTACTAAAAGAGAAGACACAACAGATATTATCAATAGCATAACAGGAGAAAAGATTCAAATAGATAAAATTCAGCCAGGAAAAAACTTAATTGGACTATCAATTGGAGGTTTTATAAAAACCCTATTTATAAAGCAACTTGGAAGTGAGATAACTAAGGAAAAGGAAGAAGAGATAATGCATAAATTATCTAGTCTTGAAACTTTAAGTCATGATGATGTATCCTATGACAAAGCAATAGGTATTTTAGAAGATTATAAGAAGCTTTGGTCAACTCAAAGAAAAGGCGGAAAACTTAGGGAACTTTATGAAAACATTGAGAGTCTAAATGATGAATATAAAGAAGCTATTTTATTAACAGAGGCAAATCTTAATGATAGTTTAAAATTAAATTCTCTTAAGGAAGGCAAAAGTCTTATATTAAAGGATATAAAAGCTTTAGAACTTTATAGAAAGCATATGAAAAAAATAAAGCTAAATAGTGAGTATAAGGAAATAATAAAATATCTTAGAAAGACTAAGGAGCTTAAAAGTCTTAAAGAAAGGTTTAATGAAGGGATTCATGGAGAGGATAATCTGTTAACTGAAGAGTTTATGGATGACTTATGGAAAGAATACTATGCTATGAAGGAACTAAGTCCTATAATAAAGGAATATGATGATGAAATTCAAGATCTTAATTTAAGAAAAGAAGAATATAAAGAGGAATTAGAAGGATTTCCAGGCTTTTCATCCTTAGAGGAGGATGCCTATAAAAAGGTACTAAAACTTTTAGAAGAAAGAAGTCATCTTAAGGATAGGTATAATAAATATAAGGAAATTGAAGAGGACGTTATAAATATAGAAAATAATATAGAAAAGATAAATAAAACTATAGAGGAAATAAAAGAAATAGAACCATTAAGAAACAGAATAGAGGAAACCTTTAGTGAGTACGAAGAAAAGCTAAAGGAACTAAAATTCTTTCTAAATAATAATCCTATAGATTACGAACTTTTAAAGAAAGAAGCCCTTATAAAAGAAGAAATAAAAAGTAGAACTATTATTGTAGCATTAAGTGTTAGCTTAATTTTTGGAGGGGTTTTATCTTTAATATTATTTTCAAAACCTGTTGGAGTAATAATACTTTTAGTAGGCCTTATACTACTAGGGTACTTCCTAAAAGAGAAGAATTCCTTAAGTATTTATGAAGGAAGGCTTATAGAGGAGAAGAAAAAGCAGGAGAGATTACATATAATAAATGAAGACATTAAAGAAATAGAAGAGGAGTTAAAGGATATTTCTAATAGGCTTTCAGTAAAGGAATATAGAGAAATATATATACTCCTTAAAAAATATGATGATTTTTTAGTGAAAAAATCTAGGCTAAAGGAAATACTTCAGGATAAGTTAATACTTCTTAATGATTATGATGTGCAAGAGGAAATAAATAAAAATAATAAATTTTTAGAGTTTATCTTAAATCATACATCTTGTGCTAGTGAAGAAGAATTCTTTAAAAGCTATGAAAAGTTTAATTTTTTCTATAAGAATTATGAGGAAGTAGACAAGGAAATTAAGGAGAAAAATTCTTACTTAAACTCCCTAAAAGAAACCTTCAATAAAAAAAGTGAGAGTTTACAATTAAAGCTTGAATCCCTAAATAAAGCTCACATTCCTTTGGAGAATATAGAGGAAGAAATTAAAGATCTTAGTGAAAAGTTAAAAATGAAAAGGTCCTTAGAGATAGAGTTAAATCAGGTAGAATCTAGTTATAAACTATTATTAAAAGATAGGGACATTGAGGGGATTAAAAATGAAATAGAAGATATAGCAGAAGAGGAAGCAATGAGTTTTGATTTTAATAATGAGGAAGAACTTGAAGACACCTATAAGAGGAAGAACTTAGAACTTCTCAATATAGAGAAGGAATTAAAGGACGTTGAAAATAGTATAAATAATAGATTTCTAAATAAAAGAGACACGTGGAAGATAATGCAGGATATAGAGTTTGTAAAAGAAGAAATAGGAAAGGGAGAAGAATTTTTAGAAGTCCTTGATTTAGCCCTTGAAAACTTAAAAGAATCTTTTAAGGAAGTTCAAAAGACCTTTGGGCCCATACTTAATTCTAAGGTATCAAATATATTTAATAGTGTAACCCTAGGTTCTTATAATGAGGTAAAGGTAGGGGAAGACTATTCAATGATAACTAGAGATAAGGAATTAAGTACTCTGGTAAGTAAAGATTCCTTAAGCAGTGGAACAGAGGATCAACTATATTTTTCTTTAAGACTTGCTTTAGTAGATATGTTATTTAGTAGAGAGGAGATGGTTCCTATTATTTTAGATGAGGCTTTTATTCAGTATGATGATTTAAGACTTAAAAACACTCTTAAGGTTTTATATGAATACTCTTCCTATAAGCAAATAATATTATTTACTTGTCAGAAAAGAGAAATAGAATTAATTAAAGAGATTGGAGAAGCTAAAATAATAGATATTTAAAGTTAAAGTTTTGGTTACATTAAATGGTTAAAAAGGAAAAAAGACATAAAATGGTTAAGTCTTTTGAAGGTATGTGATAAAATATATAATATATATTTTATGTAAATTTAAAACTTATATTGGAGGATAAAATGAAGAGTGAGAGTTATAGAAAAAGAATAGCCTCTTATAATAAGCTTATAGAAAGCTTAGATAAAACTATAAATATTTTTAGCTATGGAAGATTGGTAGTTTTTATAGTAGCTGCTATAAGTGCTATAGTATTATTTTTAAAAAGGCAAGGAAGCCTATTTATATTTTCATTAATTGCATCCTTATTGGTATTTTTAATATTGGTACACTTTCATAGCAAGTATTTTAATAAGAAAAAAGAAGTAGAAGCCTTAAGGGATATTAGTGATATAAATTTTAAGAGAATAGAGGGTAAATATATAGAGTTTAAAGATTTAGGAGAAGAATTTAAGGAGGAGGAACATCCTTATTTAGATGACCTTGATATCTTTGGAAAAGGATCCCTTTATCAATTTCTATCTATGGCTATGACTCCTAAGGGGAGAGAATGTTTAGGAAAGTCCCTTAAAGGGGAAGGAAATCTTAGTAAAGATGAATTATTAAAAAAACAAAAAGGTATTTTAGAACTTTCTAAAGCTAATATGTTTAGGGAAAGACTCCATGGAAAGGCAAGAGTATATGAGGAGAGATTAAAGCATTATAAAGACTTAATTGACTTTGGGAATAGTCCTTCAGAAGAATTAATTAAGGGTAGTACCATAGTTTTAGCATTTATAAGTGGAGTTACAATTATAAGCTTTATATTAGGTTTTGGACTAAAAAAAATACCTTACTTTGTTCCTGAGCTTCTTCTTATTTTACAACTTTTAATACTTCAAATAAATAAGAAAAAAAGACAAGAGATTTTTTCCATAATTGGAGAGCAAAACAAAAGTCTTTATGCTTATAAAGAAATAATAAAGCTTATAGAAAGAAGAAACTATAAAAGTGAAATTTTAAAAGAGTATAAGGAAGGACTAAAATCTAATAATAAGTCTATGTATGAAGGAATGAATGAACTTTATAATGTATCTGAATCCTTAAAGAATAGACAAAATGCTGTTTATTTAGTTTTAAATGCTTTTTTACTTTTAGATTATCATTATTACATTAAACTAAATAATATAAAAAAGGAATATGGTAAAAATCTAGAAAAGGCATTGGGAATAATAGGACATTTTGAGGAGCTTAGTTGTTACACCTCTTTAATAAGTGACTTACAAGGATATTCTATGGCAAGTTTTACTGAGGAGAGAACACTAAGGGGTGAAAATATAGCTCATCCTTTAATAGGGGAAAAGGCAGTAGAAAATTATATAAATTTAAATAATAAAAGTGCTCTTTGGCTTATAACAGGATCAAATATGTCAGGAAAAAGTACCTATTTAAGGACAATAGGTATAAATTTAGTTTTAGCTTATTCAGGAGCACCAGTACGTTCAGACAATTTTATTTGTAGTAAGATGAATATATACACCTGTATGAGAACAGGAGATAATTTAGAAAAGAGCATATCTTCTTTTTATGCAGAAATATTAAAGGTAAAAAGGGTAGTGGAAGCTTGTAAAAGGGGAGAAGAAGTGTTTTTCCTTTTAGATGAGATATTCAAAGGAACTAACTCAAAGGATAGACATAAGGGAGCAGAAATTCTTATAAGTCAGCTTATAAAAGAGAAAACTCTAGGACTTGTTTCCACCCATGATCTTGAACTTTCAGCTATGGAAAATATAAATCCAAGGATTAAAAATTATAATTTTAGAGAATACTTTGAGAATAACGAGATAAAGTTTGATTATAAACTAAGAAGTGGAGTATCTCAAACTCAAAATGCCCTGTATTTAATGAAAATGGCAGGGATTGAGATAGAGTAAAAACTGGAGGTAAACGTCTTGGGTAGTATAGTTAGTAAATATATAACTGTCATAACTATTCTTTTATGCATTTTTGCTATTGTAAGAATAGTTATAAAAGTTAATTGCCTTAGGAGGGAAGAAGAAGGGGAAGAGAAAAATAATAAGAACATAGCTTTAATATATGTTTTATTTATAGAAATTCTATGTCTTATAGTATCCTTCATAAATTTATTTTTTTGGAAAAATATTATAATATCTATATCTCTTCTTATACTTTCCTTAGCGATGCAATATGATAAGATAATATATATATTATGCCATGATGAAAATAAATTATAATATTACTATGGTAATTATAGTTGACAGAAATAAAAACCCTAGGTATAATTCACTTATTAGAAATCACAGTAGTTTATATAATCATATTAAGAAGTATAGTAGTTTTTAAAATAATATGATTAAGTAGTAGAAGGAAGCTAGTGGTGCATTAGCTTAGAAGTATAGTAGAGTAGAACAGCAGTACAGTAGTTTTAAATTTAGATTTTTGTAACAATATTATAAGTTAGTAATATATTAAGTTATAATATTAAAAAAAATTTTATAAGGAAATTTTTACTATAGATATAGGATAAAAATCTATAGTAAAGTTAAAATTATAAAAAATAGTAGTACAGTAGTTAAGTAGGAGATATGATTTAAGTAGATAGGTATTTTGCGTTTAATTACGTTTAAAATAGCCCTCTCCATATAACTAATGGGGAGGGCTTTTGTGTTTTAATCTAAATATACACCTTCTTAAACTTTTAATAAGATGAAAAATTATAATAGTGAGTTCTAATACTAAATACCAGGTTTTAATTAATAGAAAAGAAACAAGGTTAAAACCTTGTTTTAATATACCATATATAAAATAAAAATAAATATTAGGAGGACGGTAGTATGGTAGGGAAAAAATCAATTTTATTAGTAAGTTCAATTCTAGTGAGCATGTCTTTATTTTCAGCATGTACAAAGGGAGGCAATAAAGCCTTAGGTAATGATAAGAAGGTGAATATTGG
Organism: Clostridium hydrogeniformans DSM 21757; assembly: GCF_000686705.1. Lineage (GTDB taxonomy): Bacteria > Bacillota > Clostridia > Clostridiales > Clostridiaceae > Clostridium_Z > Clostridium_Z hydrogeniformans. The sequence goes on from NZ_KK366004.1 coordinate 80,638, forward strand.
GATAACACAAATAGCATCTCATCCTGCTTTGGATTTAGCTAGGGAAGGCTTCATAGAAGCTTTAAATTCTAAGGGATTTAAAGAGGGTGATAATCTTAATTTAGAGGTACAAAATGCAGAAGGGGATATTGCCACTTCTCAGATGATAGCCCAAGGTTTTGTATCAAATAATAAGGATTTAGTATTTGCTATTGCAACCCCAGCGGCCCAAGCTGTTTTTAATGCAACAAAGGATATTCCAATTATCACTACAGCTGTAACAGATGCAGTTAAATCAGGTCTTGTGAAATCTAAGGATAAATCAGGAACAAATGTTGCAGGTACTAGTGATGCAGTGCCTATAGACAAGCAACTAGAGCTTGTAAAAAAGATATTTAAAGATGTAAAAACCATAGGAGTTTTATACAATACTAGTGAAGTAAACTCTGAAGTTCAAATAGATAATTTAAAAGAATTAGCTAAAGGCATGGATATAGAAGTTATTACAAGAGGAATAAATAGCGTAAATGATATAAGTCAAGGTTTAGATACAATTTTAGACAAGGTAGATTTACTATACACTCCAGCAGATAATATGGTAGCTTCATCTATGCCATTAATAGCTTCAAAAGCATTAGAGAAAAAGGTTCCAGTGATAGGAGCAGAAGAAGCTCATGTTAAAGGAGGAGCTCTAATTACAGAAGGAGTTAACTACAAAAAACTTGGGTTTGAGGCAGGACTTATGGCGGTAGAAGTCATAGAAGGAAAAGATATAAAAGATATGGCAATAAAAAACTCAGAGGATACAGAGCTTGTTATAAATGAGGATACCTTAAATAAGCTCTCAATAAATATACCAGAGGATATAATGAAAAAAGCAAAACTTATAAAGGGGGGGAAATAATATGACCTTCTTTATGGGAGTTTTAGAACAGGGGCTTATTTTTGCCATAGGAGCTTTAGGGGTATATATAACCTATAGTATATTGGATTTTCCAGATCTATCTGTAGATGGAACCTTTAGTTTAGGAGCAGCAATTACTGTTTCTTTAATTTTAAAGGATGTAAATCCAGCACTATCTTTAGTTATTGCCTTTATAGGAGGAGCACTTGGAGGGTTAGTCACTGGAATACTTCATGTTAAATTTAAAATAACTAATCTTTTATCAGGAATTTTAGTTATGATAGGACTATACTCAGTAAACTTAAGAGTAATGGGTAAGGCTAACTTACCAATATTTAATAAAAAAAATATCTTTTCAATTAATATAGAAATGGTAGTAATTTTAGCTCTAATAATTTTAGCTTTAAAGATATTTATGGATATATTATTTAAGACTAAATTTGGCTTTATATTAAAGGCCACTGGAGATAATGATACCCTAGTTACTTCTCTTGGAGTAAATAAGGGGACAATAAAAATATTTGGTCTTATGATATCTAATGGACTTGTAGCCCTAAGTGGGGCGGTAATGGCACAATACCAAAGATTTTCAGATATATCTATGGGAAATGGATTTATAGTTATAGCATTAGCTTCAATAATACTTGGACAATCTATATTTAAAAGAGAAAAATTATTAAAAAGCACTACAGTGGTTATAATTGGTGCAATTTTATATAAGCTAAGTGTAGGAATTGCCTTAAGTTTAGGATTTCCACCTACAGATTTAAAGCTTATAACATCCCTCATAGTTGTCATAGCTATAGTTATGAATAATAATTCTTTATTGAATAAAGTAAAAGTTTCTTTAAGGAAAAGGGGGAGTTTAAATGCTTAATATAAAATCTATAAATAAAAATTTTAACAAGGAAACCTTAAATGAAGTAACGATTTTTAATAATTTTAGTTTAGAAATAAATAAAGGTGATTTTATAACTATTGTAGGAAGTAATGGAGCGGGAAAATCAACACTTTTAAATATAATCTCAGGATCTTTAGATGTAGACTCTGGAAATATAATTTTAGAAGGAAAGGATATAACTAGATTAAAGGAGCATAAACGATCAAAGTTTATAGCTAGGGTATTCCAAGATCCAACAAAGGGAACATCTCCATCTATGACTATTTTGGAGAACTTATCTCTAGCAGATAATAAAGGGAAAAGCTTTGGATTTTCTCTAGGAGTTAATAAAAAGAAATTAGAAGAGTTTAAGGATCAGCTTTCCATATTAAATTTAGGACTTGAGGATAAGATTAATACAAAAGTAGGTATGTTATCAGGAGGGCAAAGACAAGCACTTTCTTTGCTTATGGCTACATTAAAAACTCCACAGGTTCTACTTTTAGATGAGCATACAGCAGCTTTAGATCCTAAAACTTCAGAAAATATTATAGAGCTTACGGATAAAATAGTTAAAGAAAAGAAAATTACAACTGTTATGATAACTCATAATTTAAATCATGCTATAGTATTTGGAAATAGGCTTCTTATGATGCATAGAGGAGAGAAAATCCTTGATATAGGAGAGAGAGATAAGAAGGTATTAACAAAAAATGCCCTTGTAGAAGAGTTTAATAAAATCACATTTAAAGAGGATTTATCTGATAGGGTAATGTTTGCATAATAATAATAATAATTTTAGAGTTCATTAAAACTTTAGGGTATCTAGAACTGCCTATAAGTTTTAATGAACTTTAATTTTATCATGTTAAAATATAAGAGTTAATAAAGCTTATGTAAGTATTAATATGATATAATTTTTTTATAAAATTATTATAAAACTTAGGAGTTTTAAGTATGAGAATTTTGTTTAGATTTTTACTTAATAATATAATTGAAAAAAAGCTAAGAGTTTTTCTTATAGTAATTACTGTGGCAGTTGCTACAGCTATGTGTTTTGCCTCCCTAGGGGTTTCATCCTCTTATTCAGAAATGGTTAAAGAGAGAATGAAGTCCAAAATAGGAGAAGCAAATATAATAATCCTTGGAAATAATAAGGGGATGAATTCTATTTTAGATAGGGATAAAGTTAATGAAGCTACTAATAACTATAAGAGAGCACTAATTTTTGATGGGGAAGGAACTTATGAGAATAAAGATGATATAGTAAAAATAAATATTAAGGCAACAGATTTAGAGGACTTAAATTATATAAATCCTATTATTTTAAGTAATGAAAGTAAGGGATTTAATTTGAAGGATATACAAGATAACAAGGTTGTAGTATCAAAGAAGTTTAGTGAGAAAAATAATTTAAAGTTAGGAGATAAATTAACTGTAACTACAGAGAAAAAACAAATATTCTTAGAGGTTGGTGCAATTGCTATAAATAAGGGGTTTCTATCAGAGGATCCAGGGGAAGCTACTTTAGTTATGGATAACCATGGACTTAGTAAAGCTTTAGATAGACCTAGTATTATAACATCAACCTTAATTGATGCTAAGGATAAGAATGTTAATGAGGTTATAAAAGAATTAAAAGAAGACCTTAAGGAATATGAAATATTAGAAACTATAAGTAAAGAAAGTTTAGATAATATGGTAAGCCAGTTTACACTACCTTTTTATATAATGCTAATAGTGGTATTTTTAATGGCTGGTTTTATAATTTTTTCTGCTTATAAGGTTATAATACTTGAAAGAATGGCAGTCATAGGAACTCTTAGAAGTATAGGGGCTACAAAGCTTTCAACTGATTTAATAATGCTCATTGAAAGCTTTATATATGGAACATTAGGTGGAATACTAGGTAATGCACTAGGAATTCCAATACTTTATTATTTAGCAGATTCATCTAATCAATTTAAACAATATGGTGTAGAGACAATAGTTAATATAGATAAATTTAATTTTTTAATTGCTTTTTTATTAGCATTATTTTTATGTATAATAAGCTCTGTTATCCCTATAATAAGCGCATCAAAGCTTTATCTTAAGGATATAATTCTTGGAACCTTTAGTCAAAATTCAAAAACTAATTTTGGAAAACTTATAGTAGGATTAGTATTAACCATACTACCTTATATCTATATACAAAAATATAGATGGACAGGGAGCTTTATTTTATCTATATTAGGAGCTTTTTCAATTTTTATAGGAATGATTTTTCTATGTTCGTATATAATAAGAATTTTTTATTATATTTTTAAAGAAATATATAGATTTATATTTGGAAATGAAGGAGTTATAGCCCTTGAAAATATAAGTAAATCTAAGGTCTTAATAAATAATTGTGCCCTTCTTATATGCACCTTGGCTGCAGTTGTTGCTATATATGTGGCATCTTTTAGTGTAAATAAACTTATAGTAAGTGGGTATTCAAATTTACATTATGATGCTCAGGTTAAAAACCCTAAGAATAGAGAAGTTATAGATAAAATTAAGGAGCTAGAGTATATAAAAAATACTTATGAAGAACTTAATCTAAATGAGATAGATGTTAAGGGTAAAGATTTTAAAATAAAATCCCTTCAAGGAATAGAAAAAGAAAAATTTAAAGAATTCTATTCTAATGTAAATATATATGACAATAGTAACAAGGATAAAGAAGAGATTTTAGAGGAATTAGATAAAGATAGCAACATAATAGTGAGTCATTTACTCTCTAAAAAGCAAGGATTAGAGATTGGAGAGAGTATAAGCCTAAAAATAGGAGAAGAGTACAGGGATTATAAAATTACTGGGTTTGCAGAATCAGAGTTTATTGATAACTCCCAAGGAGCATTAGTATCCTTAGAAAATCTTAAAAAAGATTATAATAAAGAGGTTGGAAATACTCTCAAAATACAAGGGAATATTAAGGATCTAAGTAAGACATTAAAAAAAGACTTAAAGGATTATGGTATATCGATTAGTGAAAAAAGTGAGGACTTAAAAAATAATATAGAGGCTAATAGAGGAATTATGAAATCCCTTGAAAGTTTTTCTCTTATGTCTTTAGTAATAGGATCCCTAGGAATGATGAACAATTTTATGGTAAGTTTCATATATAGAAAGAGGGAATTCTCCGTACTTGCTTCAGTTGGTATGAGTAAATATCAAAGAGGAAAGTTAATCCTAATAGAGGGAATTACTATTGGATTAATAGGAGGACTTTTAGGAGTATTAGAAGGAGTATATATTTCAAAGTTTATAGGAGAAATAACCTATTCATTAGATACTTACATAACCATTTCTTATCCAATAAAGCTTATTGTAGCCTTAGGAATATTAGGAGCTCTGCTAGTTATAATAGCCTCATTAATCCCTATGGTTAAGTCTTCAAAATTATCTATAGTAGAAGAAATAAAATATGAGTAGGGGGAGCCAGATGGAAAAGATAATAGAGGTTAAAAATTTATATAAAAGCTTTAGTGTAGGAAATGAAGAAGTTAATGTTCTTAAAGATATTTCATTGGATATATATAAGGGAGAGTTTGTGTCCATTATGGGACCATCAGGATGTGGAAAAAGCACCCTTTTATATCTGTTAGGTGGACTTGATAAACCAACTGGTGGGAATATATATATAAGAAATCAGGAGATATCTAGGCTAAAGGATAGAGAAATAAGCAAGGTAAGAAGAAGAGAATTAGGCTTTGTATTTCAGTTTTATAATTTAGTGCAGAATCTAAACTTAGAGGATAATATACTGCTTCCTATACTTTTAGATGGAGGTAAACCTAAGGAGTATAAAGAAAAATTAAATGAGATGCTTAATATAATTGAGTTATCTCATAAAAGAAAAGCTCTGCCAAGAGAACTTTCAGGAGGACAACAACAAAGAGTTGCTATTGCAAGAGCATTAATAAATAATCCAGATTTGATACTTGCAGATGAGCCTATTGGAAATTTAGATTCTAAAACTGGGACAGAAATTATGAAGTTATTTAAAAGAATAAATAAAGAAAAAGGCGTAACCATTGTAAATGTTACTCATTCAAAGGAATCAGCAGATTATGGAACACATATAATATATTTAAAAGATGGAGAGATATTAAATCATGAAAAAATAATTAAAGATGAAGCGGCTTTTACAAAAGAAAATAAGGAGTAAAAATTAACTTGTGATTTAAATTGAGTAAGTGATCCTTTTGAATTAACCTTTACTTTATGTGGTAACATAAGTGAATTTATGATATAAATATTATTATGCCATAATATTTATCAGATGTATTAAGTATAAATTTATAATAATATATAGAACATATTATTGTTGTAGATATTTAAAATGAATATGAGGAGGAATTTAACATGGGTTTCGATCTTTCAGGAATAGGAAATATAGTAAATAATTTAAAGGAAAAAGGTATTGATGGTATTAAGGAGCAGGTTGTTAATGCCCTTACAGATAAGTTTGGAGTATTACCAAAAGATATGGTTACACAAGTAATGGATCTTGGAGTGGATCAATTAGAAAAACTTCTTAAAAACATACCAGCTATAGGATCTTTAGAAGATCTTAAGAAGTATTTACCATAAGATATATTTTACTTATTATAATAGAAAATTATAGTAAGAAGATGTTGTAATTTACATATAATTAAAATAGTATAATTGGTTGTGGATTAAGTGATTAATTTTAGGTTACTTAATTCACTTTTTTATTTGAGGAACTATATTTTTTAAGCGTTTTTTATTTTAATTTGAATAATATAATAGAATTTTTATAGGAATTAAGATAAGATTGCACCTCCCAGAATTAAGGTTAGATAAAAATAAGTTTATTTTTATCTAACCTATTTTATTGTTTTTAGAAATGCTACAATATTAGTATTAAATAATTAGAGAATATGATATGGAAATTTATTGGCTAAATAAATTTAATTTTAAATTTAGTAGATATAATAATTTTATATAGCATTATTATATTGGAGTGTAATAGGAGTATTGATATGGTTAATTCAAAAGTTATAAATGTAGATAGAAATAATATAGAAGAAGTTTCAAAGGTCTTAGCAGAAGGCTTTTTCTATGATGATTTATATAAAATGATAATCCCTGATGAGGAGAAGAGAAAAAAGTTATTGCCAATATATTTTATGGCATATGTAAGGACTTTCTATGATATTTCCAAGGTAATAGCAACTTCAGAGAATTATGAGGGGGTAGCTCTTATATATAATAGTGAAAGCATTAAAAGAGGTTTCTCTTTCTTAGGGTTTATGAACTTTTGTTTTATGAATATAAGAATGTTAAAATATATAAGCTTTAGAGAATATAAGGATATAATGGGGAAAATAAAAGAGGCAGAAGAAGCTGTGACAGGGTATAAAAGAGAGGATAATCATATGCATCTGGAGCTTTTAGTAGTAGGAGAAAAGTATAGAGGAAAAGGTTATGGCAGAAGGCTTATGGAACATATAATAGAGGTAATAGAGAAAGAGAATAGAGTATGTGTTCTTGAAACCAATAATGAGGATAATATTTCTATGTATGAGAAATTTGGATTTACCTTAGTAAACAAGACATCACTAAAGGATGGAACAAATCATTACTCTATGGAATATAACGGAAAAATATAATAATTAAAGATAGAAGCAGTATAAATATTAAGTTATAGATTTATACTGTTTTTTACTATATAAAAGTAAATAATAAATATATGATCAGTAGATTTGACCTTATAGGAAAATAAGTAAATGTTTACAAAGGGTCTTTTTTATAATATAATTATTTCATAAAATTACAAAAGGAGGAGTTTTTATGACACCAGCTAATTTCTAATTTTTAAGTAAGCAAAATTTAAATTTTAAAGCTTAGAATACCTAGGCTTATTTGGAGTGCTTATTTTTATTAGAATTTAGTAATATGTCTTTAAAAGCTCTGAATTTATATGTGGAATATTATATATTCATGTATATGTAATGTTTTAATCAATAAGTTTGTATTATGTAGGGCTACAGAGATATTTTCTTGTAGTCTTTTTTATTTTTTATATAGGTTTTTAGTAATAACTAGATATATTTCTATATAAAAATACTAAGTATAATAATTAACCTATAGATATACCATGTTAGAACTTAATTTTGGAAGGGATTTAAATACTTGTAGCTTGTGGTTTAGTTTAAAGTATAAATTATTATGGTCATACCTATATAAGATTTAATATAGGTATAAGAGTAGTATTAATTCCTATTTTAAGATGGATTTATATAAATTAAAAAAGAGCTTTCATAGAATATCTAAATCATAATAGCACTCCTAAGATAATAAAAGGAGGGTTGATGTTTTATGACTACGCCTAATAAAAAGGTAATGATTAAAAGTTATTAAGAGGGGAGTATTCTTATGATTTTAACATTACCTAAATATAAATATAAAAACTATATTCCTCTCATTTTTTATATAAATAGAGAGGGAGATAGGAATGGAATTAAGAGTAAACTGGAATATAGATTTAAGAAACTTTAAAGAAGAGGAAAGATATTGTCATAATTGTAACGGAAAGGTTTTATTTAAGGATTCAGGTATAAGAAGGCAAAATGCAAATGGGAAAAATATATACCACTATGCAATATATAAATGTATAAATGGTCATACCTGGAATAAAAAGCTTGAAACTTTTAAGACATTAGAGGGGGTATCTAATGATAGAGTTACAAGAGAAGAAAAGAAAGATAATATAACTATTATAAATATAAAAGAAGTTAAAAAAGAATCTTTTTCTAAGATAATTATAAAGATTAATATTTTAGGAGATAAGATTAGAATAGATAAGCTTTTAAGTGATAATATAATGGGGATAAATAGAAATTATATTATAGACTTAATAGATAGTGGAGATATTCTCTTAAATAATAAAAAGTTTAAGAAGAGTTCAAAAATAACAGGAACTAACAATATTATTATAGATATTCATAAGGTGAATTTTAATTAAGGTACCTTATTGAGAATAGACTTGCCGAAAGGTGGGTCTATTTTTATGGTTATAATTATAGTAGATTATGATGAGAACCAAAATATTCAATACAACGTCTTATAGATGAGAGATGACATTAGGAGGGGTTAGATGGAGAAGGTTATTCAATTAAATGATGTTAAATCAGAAGATGATATATCATTGGCAGTTAATGGGGATAAAGGAGCCTTTGTTAGAATTATTAATGAAAATAAAGGTTTAATGTATAAAATGGGGAGGACTATTTTAAGAGATGATAATGATATATCAGATGCAATGCAGCAGGCTATATATAATGCTTATAAAAGTATAAATAAACTAAAGGATAAGAAAAACTTAAAACCATGGTTACTTAGAATTATGATAAATGAATGTAACAATATTCTTAGGGAAAGACAGAGGGTAATTGTTGTAGAAAATGTAGTGGAAAATTCCTTTATAGAAGACTACAAAGTAGATAAAGACTATATCTTTCATGCAATTGGGGGTTTAGAAGATGAACTTAAGATTTTAGTATTGCTATATTACTATGAGGATATGAAAATTTCTAAGATTTCAGAAAAATTATCTCTACCTGAAGGCACTGTAAAATCAAGGTTATCTAGGGCAAGAAAGAAACTTTATGAATTACTTAAGGAGGATGTAGAATATGGAAGATAAGTTAATTGATAATTTAATAAAGGAAGAATTAAAGGATAATAATGTGCCGGATATAGTTAATGATAAAGTTAATGAGGCATTATTCAACATTTCGAAAGGTAACTTAGATGAAGGTATTAGAGAAGATAAAAGAGGAAATAACTTTAGGGGAATAAAAATAGCTATAATATGTTTATGTCTTATTGGAGGTACAGGAGTAATATATAATAAAGAAATAGTAAGTTATGCAAAAGAGACTATAGTTACAGTTTTTAAATATATGAATGGTGAAAGAAGAATGAGTAAAGACTTTGATGAATATTCCAATAAAATTATGGCAGAGGCTGAAGACAAAAATATAACTGTAAAAATAACTGATGTTATAAGCGATGGAGTATCTTTAAAGCTTGGCTATACAGTAGAAAATAATAATATTAAAAGTAAGGAGGAAAAGTATGAAATATCTCCTTTAGGTAATAGGAACAATAATCTTTTTTATATTAATGGGAAAGAGATGGCTTTGGATTCAGGATGGGCAAATACTGATAACTTAAGTAATAAGGTTACTATAATATCTGAATCCCATAGATTTAAAGAAAAGTTACCAGAAAAGTTTGATTTAGAGTGGAAAATAACTAGAATAAATGAAGTAGAAGGAAATTGGAATTTAAAGTTTACGGTTGATAGTAATGAGCTTATGAAACAAAGTAAAATAGTGAAAGTTAACAAGAGTTATACTCTAGGAGAAATAAAATATCAGATTAAAGAAGTTAGATACACTCCTATATCGAATTTTATTGATATAACTGGAGAAGCAGATGAAAACTATTATATTGGAGAAAGAGGAGAAGAAAATATAAAAGGACTTCTTGTAACAGATGAAGAAGGGATAGTTATTCAGGAGGAGTCTGGAATTTATTCTAAGTTACAAGAAGGAAAAAGAGTTACAACCTATACCTTAGATAGTCCTATTGAAAAATGTCCTAAGAAAATAAATATAGTTCCTTATACTAAAGATATGGGAAGAAAATATGTAGGAGAAAAGCTAGAATTAGAAAAAGTCCATAAAATAACCATAGATATGGAGTAGTATAAAATATTATTTAAAGATAGAAAATGCATTCTTTTAGAATATGAACAACTGTTAAATATATGTAAATACTTGCTTTTTTAAGAGTTTTGACATAAAAATGACATAGTAATACCTTATAATTTAATTATAAACTAAACAGGGGGATTACTATGAAAGAGGAATTAAATAATTTTAATAATATAGAGAAAAATAAAAAAAGCAAAATGAATAGAAAACTGGTGTGTATAATATCAGGAGCGCTTGTTTGTATAGTTATAGGAACAGGGATTGGAAAAGAATCAAGGGCAATGGCTCTTACATTAAGTGATAAAAATAAGGAGTTAAAAGACTTTTCTTATGTTCCAAGTAATATTAATGATATTAACATTACTTATGAAGACGAAAAAATAGATAAAAATTATAATAAAGACAAGAAAGTTAAAGATGCAGTTAAAAAGATATCACCAGTAGTGGCAACTATATCTTCTACTGTATATCCAAGTATCAACTTTAATAATGAAGATCAGGAAGATAAAAGGCTTTTAAGAGAAGAAATAAAGGAAGATTTTTATTATAATGACTATGTAGAGGAGAAGAGCAATACCATAGGTCTTGAAGTTACAGATATAGATAGCTCTAAGGCAGGTAGATATAGATTAGAAGAAGGAGTTTATGTGTCTAATATTTCTAGTGACAGTGTGGCTAAGAAAGCTGGAGTAAAAGTAGGAGATGTTATAGTAGAATTTAATGGAGTATCAGTAAAAAGTGCTAATGATATAAATGCATTGAAAACTATACTTGGAAATAAGAATATAATGAACTTAGGTATAAATAGGGATGGACAAGAATTATTAATTCCTATTACACTATAGAAGATAAAATCTTATGAGATAGATATAAATAAATCTATTACATAAGGTTTTATTTTTAAGAGATGTTGAAGGATTAGTCCGATTATTATACCAAGAATCCATAACTAAGGGACAGTAGATAGTTTTGTTTTTACACAAAACTATCTACTGTCCCTTTTTATATTATGCTATATTATTAGATTTTCTTCTAAACTTTTTAAGATCAAGTTGCATAAACATAACTGCTATTACTATTATAAGCATACCTACTATTTGAGAAAGGCTTAGGCTTTCTTTAAAAACTATATAAGCGAGAATACTTCCGCCAATAGGTTCAAGAGCTATAAGAATACTTGCAAGATTTGTATCTATATATTCTGTAGCTTTTACATAACAAGTATTAGCTATAAATGTACTTAAAACACCAATCTCTAATATAGATGCTATAGGTACAAGTGGATTTTCATGATATCTTATTATATTGTAGGCTCCTTTAAAGTCTGTAAAGAAGGCTAAGAATATAGTACCAAAGATAAATCCATATATAAGCATTGTATCTTTTTCATATTTATTATTAACAAGTCTTGGAGCAATTATTTGAAGGGCAAATAAAACCCCTGTAGAGACTCCATATAATAATCCAATTAAATCTAATGATCCTTGGGAAGCACTAGTTATTTTTGATATAAGTCCACATCCTATAATAGCCATTATTATAGTTATAAGTTGTTGAAGCTTCACTCTTTCCTTAAAGAAAATCCTATTCATTAAAGTTACCCATATAGGATTAGTAAACATAAGTACTGTTGCTACAGATATTGGAATCCTAGATACTGCCATGTTAAAGCCAACAAAAGAAAAAGCAAAGGTAAATATTCCATATAGTGCACATATTATAATTCCTTTTAAATCAATTTTAAGAGCTTCTCTATTATTTTTTAGTATCCAAAAGAAGAAGCCTATGGCAGCTATAGAAGTTCTGAAAAATGCTATGGTAAATGGGTCAAAGTTTAATAAATCTAAATTTCTACTTACTATACCCATAAATGACCAAAATAATGCAGCGATAACCATTAGTCCTATTCCTTTTTTCTTCATATGTTTCCTCCTTATAAAATAATTTTTCTGTATGTGAAATTTAAAAAAACTAAGAATAAAAACTATAAGATATAATAGGGCAAAAGTTTACTTATACTAATTAACTTAGCTTTTAGATTTTATATTATAATAAGTATATACTAATAATTTCTATTTATAGCTTATGTTTAAAAATAAATATTATTTAGAATCTTTAATTATATTAAACTTATTATACAATTAGTAAAATTTTATCAGTATTAAGGGGGATATAAATTTGAGAAGTATAACTTTATCTAATGGAGAAACTGTAGAAGTTAATTGTTTAAGCTGTGCCATAACTAGTGAGATCATTGAGCCAGAAGGTGGAACCATAATAAATACAGAATATTTTCATGCACATCAAGATGTGGCATATCCTATAGAAGGATTAGTAATTTTAGCATCAAAAAGGCATTTTAAGTCTTTAGATGAACTTACAGATGAAGAGGCTAAAGATTTTATAGATATAACTAGAAAAATTAGAAAGGCTCAAAGAGAAGCTTTAGGAATTGAACATGTATATTATTTTTATAATGAAGATACTACTCATCACTTTCATTTATGGATGGTTCCAAGGTATAAGTGGATGTATGAATTTGGACATTCTGTTCAATCTTTAAGACCAGTTTTATTACATGCTAGAAATAACTTAAATACTAAAGAAAATAGGAAAAGGGTATTAGAAGGAATAGAAAAGTTAATGAGATATTTAAGATTAGTTTAAAATAAAAAGTTTATTTCCTACATTTGGTTATTTTTATCAAAAAGTTATAATTTATCTCTATATTATTATGCTAAATTACAAAATAAAATAAAATTCAAAATAAAAATTACAAAATTTACTATATTATGTTTATAATAGAATAGGTGTAGTGAAAACAATATAAACCTATAAATTCATAAAAAAATATATGATAAAATCAGCAATTTTTATAAAGTTAAAAAAAATCTATATTTAAGTGGATTAATAAATAATTTAGCATAATTTAATTATTAGAGAGATATAAAGTTGGAGGTGGATTATGACTGGAATAGAGCTTATATATGAAGTTAAAAAAAACTTTGAAAATACGGAAAGTATAGATAATCATATAGAAATTTGCTTTAATAGATCATTAAGTATAGTAATAACTTACTTGATCTTAAATAAATATACAGGAGAAATTCCTAAAACATTTATTGAGTATTTAAATTTTCTTAAGGATATTGCCATAGGTGAATATATAAAGGACAATACAGTTCCTATGGAGATAAAAAAGAAAACAATATTAAATCATGAATATAGAATAAATGAAGAAATTCTTATATTGTTTAATAGTTTTAAAGAAACAGTGGGATATTAGTATATTAGGAAGGTTTAAAATATTTGTTATAGGGTTTATGTGTTAAAAATTTTTTATAGGGAAGTTAGTATTAGGTTCATTAAGTTTTTAAGATAAGTTTATATTAAAAACTAATGAACTTATTTTTTTCTTAAACTTAAAATATTATTTAAGTTTAAGAAAGAAGAGTTAATTTAGATAAATATATTGTAATAATCACACTTAAAGATAAGCCTTAATAGAATAAAACATATGAACCGAGGTGGAATTTTAGGAGTACTTGATGATATAATAGATTTTGGAATTATAGATGTTATTAGAAATATCCGAGAATAAGGAGTAAAATATGATGAATATACAAATATTTGGAACTAAGAAATGTTTTGATACAAAAAAAGCTGAAAGATATTTTAAGGAAAGAAGAATTAAATATCAGTTTATTGATTTGAATATAAAGGGATTAAGTAAAAGAGAGCTGCAAGGAGTTAGAGTAGCAGTAGGCATAGCGAAATTAATAGATTCTACAAAAAAAGAGTATAAGACCTTAAACTTAGATAAAATAAGAACTATGGAAATGAAGGAAGAAATACTTTTAAATAATCCTAAGGTTTATAAAACCCCAATAGTTAGAAATGGGAATAAGGCTACAGTAGGATATGATCCAGAAACATGGAATTCATGGGAATAAAGGACAAATAAAGATTAATTATTTATATGAATAAAGGTATATAAAATAAATGAAATATAGTAGATGATACTAAATAATAAATTATGTTTAAGGAGATATGATGAAAAAAGGAAGAAAGATCTTTATAACTATATTATACATATTTCAAATTGGAATACTGATTCCATCTATAGTATTAGAATTATTATCTAAAGAGAAAATGGGTGTAATGAGATACTTAGTATATAAAAACACTGTTTTTCAAAAAGGATTCTTCAGTAGTAATTCTATAAGGCTTTACAGTGGAATTTTAATAGTTATGGCTTTAGCTTTAATAATATATGGATTAAGAGATATAAGAAAACTTAGGGGGTATAGCTTATTAGTTACAGTAGGAGCAATAGTTTTTAGTATAGGAACAGTTATGTCCTTTAACCTAAAATATATGCAAGAAATGTTAGGATATCATTTTTTACTAATAAGTTTTTTAGTTGTTACATTAATACAATATATAAAGTCAGTTATTGTTCTAATGAATAAGAAAGAAATAAATAATTAATTTAAGGAGTTGCCTCACAATGATAAAAGTGAGGCAGCTTCATTCCATTTTATAATAGTTTCAACTTAAAAAGTATATTACATATAATGGTTATGATAATACTTTGATAAGGAAAGAAACAATGAATTTAGAAACAATGAAGAAAGTATTAAAAGATAATCTTCCAAAGGATGCTAAGATTATAATATATAGAAATAAAGAAGAACCTATGATTTTTAATAAAGATATAGATGGAGACGGAAAAAAAGAAATTATAGGTGCTTATAAGCTAGGAGGAGAACCTTATGTACTTATATTAAAAAATATAAATAATCAATGGATAGCTACAGATATAATAAAAAATAAAGGCTATGATATAAATTATTTAGGGGTATATCCTCTTAGAAATAAAAAAATAAATAATTTAATTATAGGGTGGCAGATAGGGGCAATATGGAGTGAACTTGAAATTTATGAGTTTAAAGGAAGGACATTAAAAAAAATATTAGATGGAAAGGCTTATTCAAGAATAGACCTAGAAGATATGAAGGGTAAGGGGAAAAAAGATGGAATATATGAAATTGCCCTTTGGACCCATGATACTGGAGAAGCTTATAATATAGACATATATAAGTTAAGATATGTAAAACTCTATAAAGCACCAGAGTATTATCCATATTATTTTGAAAAGGTAGTTAAATACTATGAAAAGCTTGTAAAAAAAGATGGAGATAGCCCTATATATTTATATTATTTGATACTAGCTTACATGTACACAGGTAGAAAAAAAGAGGCATTAAAATCAATAGATAAGGCTCTAAAATTTAAGAATCCATATAAAAGTAGGGAAGAACTTTTAAGAATAAAGGATAGATTAGAAAAAGGTATAAAAAAGGGAAGAAATAATGAAGGGTTACCAGAGGACATATCACCTAAGCTTTATGAATTTTATGAAAAAGTTTTAGGGGGGACAGAGTATGGGTATATCAATGAAGTAGGGAATGAAGTAATGCCACCTAAATATGAATATGGAAGAGAGTTTAGTAGAGAGGGCTTAGCAATAGTTGAAGAAGGTGGGTTATTTGGGGTTATAGATGGAGAAGGAAATTACACTATAAATCCTAAATATAGCTTTCTAAATGTTTTTTATAAGTCACTATTTTCTGCCTATAATGGAGAAATAAAAATTGTGGATAAGGATGATAAGGAGATATCTAAGGATAAATATATATATTTATCTCCAGTACAGGATGAAAGAGCTGTATTTGAGAAAAAGGATGATAATTTATTTCTTTATGGGTATTTAGATGAAAAGGGAAATGTGGCTATAAAGGAAAAATATAAATATGCCTATGATTTTTCTAATGGAAAGGCTTTAGTAAATCTTAAAGATGATGATTTTCAAGTTATAAATAAAAATGGTGAAGCAGTGGAGAGCTATAATAATATGAAAGTATTAAATTATAGTGAAGGAAAGCTTGCCTACCTTGATGTAAAGAAGGATAAGTATGGATATATAGATGAAAAAGGAAATAAAATTATACCAGCTATATATTCAGAAACTCAAGGGTTTAAAGATAATAGGGCTATTGTAAATACTAGTGATGATATAAAAAACAAAATTGGAGTAATAAATGAAAAGGGAGAAGTTATTATACCCTATAAGTATAATGATATAAGATATATTGGAAGAGGTAGATTTGCAGTAGGAGTAGCAGTTGAGGAAGATGCACCATATATGGGTTCAACCTACGGGATTTTTGATAAGGATGGAAAAATGATAAAAGATTTTCTTTACTCTGATATTGGAGAATTTAAAGAAGATTCAACATGGGTAAATGAAGGAGAGAAAACCTTTCTTATAAATACATTAGGAGAAAAGTTGGCTACCTTCCCTTTTTTAGATGGTAAAGGAACAATAGAAGAGAGAGGGTATTTATATAAAGCAGAAATAGATAGAAGAATATTCTATTTAGATAAGCTTGGGAATTTTATATGGAAGTATAAGCCTAATATTACAGTAGGGGATAATATTAAGGTCAATGAAGTGAAATATAGACCCAATATAGATTATTTAGTATATTACCCCAAATTAGATGGATTAAAAAACTTAGAAGCCCAGGGGCAAATAAATAACAAAATTAAAAGCTTATCTAACCTAAAAGATGTAAAAAAAAATGAAAGATTAAATTATAACTATTTAGGTGATTATGAGGTAATATATTTTAAAAATAGTTTATTGGTTATTGAACTAGATACCTATGAATATCATTTAGGAGCAGCTCATGGGTTGTCCACAAAAACCTATTTAAATATTAATATTAATTCAGGAAAGATATATGATTTAAAGGATTTATTTAAGGTAAATAGAGATTATAAGAAAGTTTTAAATGAAATAATAATTGATGACTTAAATAATAAAAAGCAATATGAAGGGTTATTTAAGGATGCCTTTAAAGGAATAAGGGATGATCAAGGCTTTTATATAAAGGATAATAAGCTTTATATATTTTTTAATGTCTATGAAATAGGACCCTATGCAGCTGGAACTCCAACCTTTGAAATAGGACTTGATTCTATAGGTGATATTTTAAATAAAGATGGAGAGTTTTGGAAAGCATTTAATTAGAAGGATTTTAAATATAAGTAGCTTTAAGTTTTCAGATGAGAAATTTGAAATGTCAATAGATATATTTATTTAAACTTTAAATAAATATTGAACTTTCTATTAAAATAATATATACTTACATGGGAAGTTTATCTAATGGCTAGGAGCTGCACCTCATCCTCTAAAATGTGGGAGATAACAGTTGCTACGCCCCGAGATTAACTCATCTGAACTTCAGATGATGGAAAGAACACCATCTAAAGGAAGATGCGTTCTATGTAAAACTAAATAAATATTTTATAAGAGGAATGTGGACAAACCACAACAGCCCCCGCTACTGTAGGTGTAGACGAAGATACAAAACCACTGAGAGCTTTCTTGGGAAGGGTATCTTAGGATGAAGCACAAGTCAGGATACTCTTATAGATTATTAATTTACTCTTGGCTTCGGAGGGAAGAGCAAGGATAAGACTGACATTTAATATTGTTATATTAATGGTTATTTAATGACCTATAATATAAACCACTACAGATATTAAAGTAAGCTTGCGCCTAGAGTATTTTCTCTAGGCGTTTTTTGTTGTAATCCTATCTTAAAAGCTAAGATAAAAAATAAAAATTAACTTATAGTTTCTAGGGATAAGTTTAATTAAATAGAAGGAGACAATTTATATTATGAAGAAAAACTTTAAAATTTTATCTTTTATTATGATAGTTATGTTTATGACTAACATATTTTTACCAATAAAGGCTTTTGCAAATGAGAATGAAAGCCAAAATCTTTTAACAACTATAAATAGTTTAAAGGAAAGAGTTAAGAATAAAAAAACTAAAGCATATTTAGACGCATTAACTCTTAAAGCTTTAGATGTACCAGTAAATAAAAATGAACTTATTTCATCAGATGTAGTTACAGCTAAGGTATATTCAGGAAGGATAATAGGATTATTATCTGCAAAGGAAGATATTTTTAGTGAAGAAAATAAGAAGTACATAGATACATTAGTAAAATCTCAAGGAAAAGATGGGTTTTTATTAAAAAGTGGAAATGAGTTTATGGATTTAGATGTATCAAGTATATCATTAGCTATAATAGCTCTTAATATGGCTGATGCTAGCTATGATAAAGCTATGGCTAAAGGTGCTCTTATAAAGGCTATAGATAATGCGGGAGATATAAAAATTTCAGAAATATCTATAGCCTTAGTCGCATTATCATTCTATAAAAATGATGGTGATGCAAAAGTAGTTATAAATAAATTAAAAGAAAAAGTAAACTCTTATTTAAATGATGAAGGAAAATTATCTATACCAGAAGATGATGGATGGGGATGGGTAGATTATGATGAGAGTATAAGTTATAATGGTGATTTTATACAGGCCTTAATTGCATTAGGAGAAGATCCAAAGGGTGAAAAGTGGACTAAGAATGGGAAGAATTTAATAGATGGACTTAATTCATTTGACGTAGATACTGAGGATAATGCAGTTACTAAACTTGCTGCTTTAGTTGATTATTACAGCTATAAATATAGTGGTAAGGGATCTATGTACAAGTTAAAGTACGAAAAAGTTATTCCTAAATATATGAAGTTTGAAAATAAAACTGAAAAGTTAAAACTTCAGAAAACACTAACATTAGAGCCTAAGGTTTATGATTCTAAAGATGCATTAATGCTTGGAAAACAAATAGAGTTTTCTCTAGATAATGAAGAAGTTCTTAAACTAGAGGGAAACAAAGTAACAGCTTTAAAAGAAGGAAAAGCTAATGTTAAGGCAGTTCTTAAAGAAAATAGAGCAATAGAAACAACACTTGAGATAAATGTATATGCTCCAACAACTAAAAGTCTTAATATAGAAGTAAATGAAGATGATTTCCCAATCAAGGTAAATGATACTATTGAACTTAAGGTTTCAGCTAAGGATGAAGATGGAGAAAGGCTTGAAAACCAAGAAGTTATATGGAGTAGTGAAAAGGAAGAAATACTTAAAGTAGATAAAGATGGTATAGTTAAAGCCTTAAAGGTTGGAGATGGTACCATAAAAGTATCATTAAAGGATAATGAAGAGATATTTGCTTTAAAAGAATTAAAGGTAGAAGATAACTTAGGGTTAAAGGAAATTAACAATAAACAAAAAAGTGAAATAAAGAAAGAGATAGATAACTTAGTTCTTCATTACGAAGGAGAAATAACAGGACAATTCTTAGCTCCTTTAGCATTAAGTAAAGTGGGAGTTAAGAAAACACCATTTGTTTCTAAAAGACAAAGTAATGTTTTTGATTATGATAAAGCTATAATAGCTATTTTAGGAGCAGGGGAAGATCCAAGAAATTATAATGGAAGAGACTTTATAAAAGAACTTTCAGAAATACAAGTTAAAGATGGAGAAAATAAAGGGTTATTTATAAAAAATGATTTTATCGATAAAGATGCTTTGATTTATCAAGGATATGCAATATTAGCATTAGATATGGCAAAGGCAGATTATGATAAAGATAGTGCAATAGACGCTATAATGAAGCTTTATAAATCTGGAAAGTATAATACTTTTACTTTCAATTATACAGAAAATAGAGCTCTTCTTATGACAGTTTTAGCTGGAGTAAAGTCTTCAAAGGAAAGAGATTTACTTCTTAAGGAGCTAATTACTGACATAAAGAACTCTATAACTGAGAATATGCAGTTTGACTCAAAGCATGAGCCAAGAGCAGTATCTATGATAATCCAAGGATTAGTAGCTAATAATATAAATCCATTAGGAAAGAGCTTTGTAAAAGGAGATAAAAATCTTTTAACTACTCTTTTAAGCTATAAGGCAACGAGTACAAGTGGAAGAGAAAAGGTAGCGGGAATAACTAATGGAAAGGGTACAGCCACTCATGTTGATGGAACTTTCTATGGATTTTCAGCCTTAGTGGAACTTTATACTGGAGAATCTATATTTGGGGTTAAAAACTCAGTTGAGGTAAAAGATGAAGAACCACCAGTAATAACTGTTGATGGAATAGAAAATGACAAGGTATATAGAGATGATGTAACAGTTAAGATTTCTTCAACTAAGGGTGATAAATGGACTGCTCTTTTAAATGGAGAAGAGTTTAAAAGTGGAGAAATAGAAGCTTCAGGAATATATAATTTAGAAATAGAAGCAACTGATGAAAGTGGAAATAAGAGCAAAGAGAAAAGAAGCTTTGCTTTAGATAAGAATGCTTCTAATAAAATAAAGGTAAGAGTGGAAGGACGCGATAAAACTTTATTTAATGAGGAAGTATCCTATGGGGATGCAGCTAAAAACCTTGTAGATTTATTAAAGTTATCAGTAGGAATAGATAAGGTTGAAGGTATTAACCAAGGAAAAAGTGGATTCTATGTAAACTCTATATTAGGAAATAAAGAGGGCGAAACTTATGGATGGTCCTATTATGTAGTTAAAGGTAGGGAAATCGTAAGTCCTATGTTAGCGGCAGATAAATTCACAGAGCTTAAGGATGAAGAAGGAAATGGGAAATATGATGAATATGTATTCTATATGTCAGAATACATAGGTCAAGATATTTTAACAACAGTTCCAATAGTAACCCATGAGGTTAAAGAAGATAATGTGATACTTAAGTTTAAAAATTGGAAGGGACATCCATTACTTCATATTAGAGCAGTTCTAAATGAAAAAGAATATACAGCTGATATAAATGGAGAAATAACTATTCCTTATACTAAAGAGATAAAAGTATCTTTAGGAACAAGAGGATCTTATATAGAGATTGTACCAGCAGAGTTTACTATGACGATTGAAGATAAGAAAGACGAGAGTAAGGAAGAAAATAAAGAGGAAAACAAAGAAGATAAGGACGGAAAAGAAGAAAATAAAGAAGAGAACAAAGAGGATAAGGACGGAAAAGAAGAAAACAAAGAAGAGAACAAAGAAGATAAGGACGGAAAAGAAGAGAATAAAGAAGATAAAGACGTAAAGGAAGAAAGCAAAGAAGAAAACAAAAAAGAAAGTATCTTAGAAAAGGTTAAAGAAGCTTTAGAAGCGTTAAAAGAAGGAGCTTTAAAGGAAGAAGAAGTAGAATTTAGAACAGCTCTAGCTTTATTTAATGAAAAAGATTCTCCAGTAGATGAAATGAAAGATAAGCTTATATTTAGAGATAATGATGCTGTAGCAGCAGTGGCTTCTAATATAATAGGAATAATAGCTATAGGAGAGAATCCTTATAGTTACAAAGGAATCAATCATGTTAAGCTTCTTGAAGAAAGCCAGAAGGAGAATGGATTATTTGTTATAAATCCTAACGATGAAAAGTATCCAACTATCCAAAGTTATGCGTTAATAGCTTTAAATATGGCTAAAGGAACTTATAATAAAGAATCAGCAGTAAAGGCTATTATGAATATGGATAATGGTGGATACTCAGATGCAGACCTTGCGGCTATTTTAATAACAGCTCTTTCTAACTATAAGGATATAGATGGAGTTAATGAATTTATAGAAAAGCAAGTAGCTTATATAAAGTCAGAAATAAGTAAAATGGACGGAAATAATATAAATCCTTATACATTATCTGCCGTTATAAATGGGTTAAAAGCTAGTGGACAAGATCCTTTAAGTAATGATTTTAGAGTTGGAAATAGTAATATTGTAGAATTACTTTTAAACTTTAGAAATGGTGAAAACTTTGAATTTAAGACAGAAGGTGGAGTAGAAACCACTATGATAACTGAGCAAGGATTATTAGCTTTATCAGATTTATTAAAGGATAGTAGTGTCTTTAATAAAACCTTTGACTTTAATAAGGGCGAAAAGGATACTAAGGAAGAAAACAAAGAAGACAATAAGGATGAAAAAGATACTAAGGAAGAACAAGATAATAACAAGGGTGGCAAAGAAGATAAACAAGAGAAAGATAATATAGTAAGCAGTAAGGATAATCACAGAGAAGTAACATCTAATAATATTACTGGTGCGGAAAATAAAGAAAGTACTAAGGCTATAGAAAATGAAATAGTAGCATCTAATAATACTGTAGAGAAAGATAACAGTATTAAAGAGAATATAAGTTCAGAGAATGAAAATACATCAGAAGATACTAAGGGAAATGAAGAAAATAAAGAAGAGTCAGAAGATAACAAGGAAGCTAAGAAAGAGCCTGGAGTAAAAGAGGATAAAAAGGAAGAGGTTTCAAAAGTTACCTTATCTTCATATAAGAAAAATATGATAATATCTTTAGTTGCATTAGGATCAGCAGTTTTATTAATTGTAGGATATATCATTAATAAAAAGAAGGTAAAATAGGTGACATATGAATAAGAAGAGTCTTGTAATATCATTAATAGTATTACTATTAGCTATAGGTGGATATACTGGAGTCAATGCCTTCAAAGAATATTATTCACTTGATAACACAAAGGAAAACACCTATGCAGCAAAAGATGTAGAGGGAAATATCGAAAGTAATGATAGTAAATCTTCAGAGGAAAGTAAAGAAAATGAAGATAAAGAATCTACCGAGAAAACTGTAGAAGATAAAAAGAAAGATAATAAAACATCTACTGAAGAAACTAAAAATAAAGAAGATGTAAAAAAAGGTATAGCTTATACTAATGAGAAAAAAGAAGAACCTAAAGAAACATCTAAAAAAGTCAATGAACCTTCTAAAAAGTCTTCAGGAGAAGAAACTAAACCTAATACTGTGAACAAGAATGAGAATTTAAAAAGTGAGAATAACTTTTTAATAGTAAATGGAATAACAGGAGAAAATTTATTTTCCTCATCTTTTAACGATGAAAATATAAGTGTTGGAGCTTTAACTAAAAAACTTTTACCACAAGGAAATTATAAAGTCAAAGGAAGAGGCAGTGCCTTATTCTTTGATTCTATAATGGGATTAGGAAGTGGAGATCATGGCCCTTCTAGTGGATGGGTGTTTATGGTTAAGAAGGCAGGAGAAGAAAATTATGTTTCTCCTTCTGTAGGAGCTGGTGCTTATAATGTTCAAAAGGGTGATAAGGTTCTTTGGAGATATGTAAAAGGTTAATAAAAAATCAGAACTACAGCTGTAGTTCTGATTTTTTTTATTTTATAAACATTGAAAGTAATGAAATTATCCATAGATGTGCTGGATAGAATATATAAAATAAGTATTTAGAAAACTTATTATTTAAACCTCTTTTACCATTATAAGAGAGAATAAATATTAGAGAAAATATCTGCATCCATTGAGGATCAAATAAGAATAAGTTATTGTATATTTCCTTAGAATCAAAAGATAATATAGTGCTAAAGAATCCAGTTATAATTAAAGAAACCATAATATATACAATTGATAGCTTAAACTTATTTCCTCTAAAGAAATAGAATATAAGTATACTTATAACACCAAAAATAGAAGCCTCTGTGAAGAAACTTAAAACTATCGTTAAAATAAATATAGGTACTCCAACCATATAATTTTTACTTTTCTTTAAGTAATCAATGGACATAAGCATAGCTATTCCTAAGGCAAAAGAAAGGAATATATTATTATTAATAGGCTCAGATGATGGCACTATAAGGTTTAATATGAAAGAACCTAAGGCCATTATAATAGCCCACTTAAAAAGTCTTAGTAGATATTTTTTTCTATCTCTAGTATGATAAAAACCTTCCACAAGGAAGAACATAAATATTGGGGCAACTACTCTTCCAACCCAAGGAAACCATATTGGCATACCCCCTATATAAGATGCTAAGTGGTCAAAAACCATAAATAGCATAGCTATTATCTTTAAAATAAAAGCATTCATAAATAATATCCTCCTTAAATTTTAAATTACGTACTGAGATATATTATCAAATATTATACTAAAATGTCCATTACATTAGACTTACACTTTTGTAAGGTATAAACTTTAAAATTAAAAGGATATTATATTAAAGGGTAAGAGAAAAGTTTTATAATAGTTTTTTTAAACAACATAATACATATATTGTATAAAATTGAAGTATATGATACTATTAATTGTAAATAAATGTTTAAAGATTTCTAGTAAAAAACTTTTAATCAATAAATTAACGAAAAAAGTATTAAAAATGGGAGGGGAAGAAAATGATTATTTATATGATGATGTAATGTAACTAATGAAGAAATAGATAAAAAAGTTTGCACATTTTTGCAGGCTTATTTCTTATTGTCTTTATTAGTTAACATCATCACTTAGTTTTACCATATATCATTTATACACTATTTAAAGAGAAGCTCTCTTTAGTGAAAATGTGGTGGCATAGCTTTTGTGGCCAGTTGTTAACACTTATATTTCACTTAAGGGGGATTTTTTATGTTCAGAATTAATACTGTTATTGATTATATAGATGAGAATATAAAGTGTGATTTAAAAACAAAAGATATATCAGAGCTTGTGAACTACTCTGATTCTCATATTCAAAGAAAATTTAAAGAATTTACAGGGATTTCAGTGATGGAATATATAAAAACTAAAAAGTTAATATTTAGCACTAAGCTTTTAATAAAAACCAATATAAGAATATGTGAGATAGCTTTAGAGGCAGGCTTTCAATATGAACAATCATATATAAGAGCATTTAAAAAGGCGTATGGGATAACACCAAAACAATATAGAATAAAATTTAAAAATTATGATTAGAAATGTTAAGTTTTTAAGTTCTATAATCAATAAAATTAAAAGTACAAACTATTTTATCCTTAGAAATAAAATCTATTCTACAAAAATTAAGAAATTTACTATGTAAGATATATGGTACATGAAAGATGTATATCTTACATATAGAAGTTGTAGGATAAATTAAAATGTGAACCTTGGGGGGCGATATTATGGACTTAAATTTAGTAAGAGATATATTTGAAGACTATGCTAAAAATAAAAATTTTTCTGGAACTGTATTAATTAAACAAGGCGAAAAAGAATTATTTTCATGTACACATGGATATGCACATATTGGATGGGAAATAAGAAACACCTTAGATACAAGATTTGATACTGCATCTATTACAAAGCTATTTACAGCAGTTAGTATATTACAACTAGTAGATAAAAATTTAATAAAATTAGAGGATAAAGCTTTAGATATCCTAGATATAGAGAATGGAGAGATATCAAAAGATATAAATCTCTATCACCTACTAACTCATACCTCAGGTATTGGAGATGATGCAGATGAGGAGTCAGGAGAGAGTTATGAGGAAATATGGAGGGAAAAGCCTAACTATTCTGTGAGGGAATGTAGGGACTTTATCCCACAGTTTGTATATAAAAAGCCGTATTTTAGCCCAGAAAAAGGATGTAGATATAATAACTGTGCCTATATTTTGTTAGGATTAGTCATAGAGAAAATAAGCGGTAAGAGCTATATAGAATATGTTAAAGAAAATATATTTAAAAAAGCTTCCATGAATAATAGTGATTTTTTATCCATGGATGGAATTCATAAAAATATGGCTGAGGGGTATGTATCTATAGAAAATAGTGATAAAGAGATCCTAGGTTTTAGAAAAAATATATATTCATATCCTCCTGTGGGTTGCTCTGATGGAGGAGCACATACCACCGTAGGAGACTTAGATATTTTTATTAGGAATATACTTAATAATAAGTTATTATCAGAAAGGTTAACAAATGAAATTTTAAAGCCTAAAGAGTTTTATATAGAGAACTCTAAGAGGGATTTCTATATGGGATATGGCTTTGAGTTTATATTAAGAAAAAGAGACCATAAGGTATTTTGCATAACAAAGGATGGGAGTAATGCTGGAGTAGCTTGTGTAACTAGGTATTTTCCAGAGAATGACATAACCTTTACTATATTATCAAATAATGATTCCTGTGATATATGGGATATAGCTTTTAAAGTTCAACCACATCTAGGAATAATAATGGAATAAGTATTTTAGTAATCCAATAAGTTTTATATAAAATTTATTGGATTACTATACACTTAACAATTTATAAGATTAAAGGGGGAGTTAAGATACGAGAGTATATTTCTAAAATAATTGAGACCAATAATTTGATAATAAAAGATGCGATTATGGATGAATGTGATGAGATACAACATATTTGCAGTACTTGGACAGATAAACTTTTCTTAGAAGGAGATGAGTTTGAAGAAAATTATATTTTTAAGTGTTTAACAGAGGGAGACTTGCCACCTATTAAAGGTGCAAGTAAAGAAAAGTATTCTTTAAAATCTATTTATTTAAAGGAGAGTAATAAGATAATAGGATTTCTTGATATTTATCATGGATACCCTAAAGAAAAAACTCTTTGGATAAGTATTTTTGTATTAGATAGAGAGATTAAAAATAATGGATTTGGGCAAGAAGTAATAGGAGCTTTAACTAAAGATGCAAGTGAGACATATTATAACAAAATTGCTTTAGCTGTTCATCTTAAGAATTGGAAAGCATTAAGATTTTGGACTAAAGTAGGTTTTGATAAAATTATAGGTATCTATGGAGATAAAGATTTTAGAGAGGATACCTTTGCATTAATTGGATTAGAGAAGAATATTAAATAAAAGTATAAGATTGATTTATAATCTTATGTGAAAAGGAGGGAGCGTATATACTTATAGATTTTAAAGAATTAGAAACAAAAAGGCTTATACTTAGAGAGATTAGAGAAGATGATGTAGAAGATTTATATGAGATTTTAAAAGATCCTGATATAGCAAAATATGAGTATTTTTATCCTATTACCTCTATTGAAGAAGTAATAAGTTTTATAAAAAGATATAAAAAAGAGAAGGTAGAAAAAGAAGAAATCACATGGGGAGTCGTATTAAAAGAAACTAATAAGTTAATTGGGACATGCTGCATTGGGAGTTTTGATGAAGGGTCCAGAAGAGGGGAAGTTGGCTATGATATAGTAAAATCACAATGGGGAAAAGGCTATGGAACAGAGGCAGTAAAGAAGGTTGTTGATTTTGGATTTAATGTTATTGGATTAAATAGAATTGAAGCATTTATAACTCCAGAAAACTACGGTTCAATTAAAGTATTAAAGAAATTAAATTTTATTGAAGAAGGCATTGTTAGAGAAAGAGATCTTATAAAAGGTAAGCTAGAAGATGGAGTAATAATGGCAATGCTTAAAAGAGATTTTAAAGAATAATTTAAAAAATATATTATATTAAAAGTGTTAGGAAGTAGAGACTTAACACTTTTTTATTTGTAATGTATAGACTATTTTCATAATTATCTATAAATCATTAGAAAAGGATTATAAATCCTTAACAGCATATGTTGTAATTGAAGGAAAATAGAATACAGATTTATTGAAAACAAAGGATTATAGTAAGTATTAGGTGAAAGAGTAATTTATAAGTTATATACTTTATTATAAAAAAGATTAATTTTAAGAAAATCTTAAGAAAAATATGAAATCTTTGTAATAATTATGTTGTAATATATAAGGTATATGTATATAAGGAGTTTTCACTATGAAAAATAAACTTACAAAACGTAATAATATTAAAATAAATCTTAGTAAGGGAAAAGTAGTTATTATAATAACAGGGATTTTATTATTGATATCAGTGTTGTTTTTATTAAAATATATTACAACTAGTAGAACAACAGAAAGTAATAATTTAAGAAAAGATATATATACTTTTTTAAGTGATAAAAATAATAGAGTAAAGGCTTATGAAAGAGCAGTTAAATTAAATGGAGGGGATTCGGCTAATACCTGTGTTTATTTTTTAGCTGAGGTTTTAAGAAATAATAAAATAAGTATAGATGACAGTGTATGTAATACTGAAGGACTTATAAAGGTACTAGAGAAAAAAGGATGGAAGAAGGAAACAGATATAAAAAAGATAAAACCAGGAGACATATGCTTTACCACAGATGAGAAGTTAAGTAAAAAAGGTACCCCAACCCATGTATATGTGTTTATGAAGTGGAAAGAAGAAGGATCTACAGACTATGGATATATATGTGATAATCAAGCAAAGGATTATGATTGGAAGGTATATCACTTAAGAAACATAGGGGTTAAGGATGGAAGTGGAAAAGCTCAAAAGGAACCTTTTAGCTTCTTTATGCATAAATAATTTTATATGATAGCTGCTAGCTGTAAGGAATTCAAACTCTTAAATGGTGAAGAATAACAGTTGCCAAGCAGAGAGGTTAGCATATCTAATTTAACATCAGTGAAAGAACACTATTAAAAGAAAGATTTCTTTTATAAATAACATAATAAATAAGAGTATACATATATTATAGGTTTGTAATATATGTATACTCTTATTTTTTACACTAAACATTGAATTCATATCTATGGCTATAATTTATCATTAAAATAGAACTTTTCGCTATAAATAGATACATTTGCAGATTCTTTAATAAAATCTATAAATACTTCTTCACAAGGCATGTGGACATCCCTGACATCCCTAAAAATTTTTTTATTAACTTAGTATAAAACACAATATATCCCTATTTAATAAATTACTTTTATTAATAGTTTATTTATATATATTAAAATAGAATTAATAAATATAATTCGATAAATATAAAAATATAATTGACAAATTTAATTCGTTATAAGTATACTAAGAGTAGGATATATTATTGGAGGGATAAATAATGGATAAATTAGAGTTATTAAAGGGTAATTTTTTAGAATTTTTAGAAAATAAGATTTGTGATTCACAAGAGAGAATAAAAAGTTTAACTAAAGAAGAGTTAAAAGATGAAGCTAATTTAGAGAAAATAACTTTAAATATAGTAACAATATTTAAACAGATGTTTAATGTAAGCTATAATAAGATAGTTAAAGATAAGAAAGAATATGAAAATATTAAGGGTGACTATTTAAAGTATTTTAATACTATACCAGCCAGTTGGAAGGAGAAAAAAGAAAAAGATGAGAAGTTTGGTAATGAGGAAGGGGTAATTATTGAAAATCTGAAATTATCCATGGCAGATACAATTAAAGAAAAATTTTTAGTACTATATGAAAAATATAAAATATAAGGAGCTGTTAACTTTGAAGGATTCAGTTATAATTTTTAAAGCTTTAGCAGATAAATCTAGATTAAGAATATTAAACAGTCTTATGGAAGCTCCTAAGTATGTGGAACTTTTATCAGAAAGATTAGAACTGTCCCCATCTACTATATCTTTTCATTTGAAAAAACTAGAAGATGCAGGACTTGTGAAGGGAAATAAAGAGCAGTATTATGTAGTTTACTCATTAAACAAGGATACTTTAAATACGAATCTTTTAGATTTAGTAGTTTTTAAAGAAGGGATAAGAGCGGCAGAAGAAGAAAGAGAAGAAGCTTATAGAAGGAAAGTTATAGAAAACTTTTTTAAGTATGGGAAACTTATATCTATTCCAGTTCAACAGAAAAAAAGAAGAATTGTATTAGAGGAAATAGCTAAGGCTTTTGAGAAGGGAGTAGAATATAAAGAAAGGGAGGTTAATATAATAATAGCGGATTTTAATGATGATTTTTGTACTATAAGAAGAGAATTTATATCTGAAAAAATATTTGAGAGAAATAATGGAATTTATAAAAGAATACTTTAAATATGGAAAGACCATAGTTATTATTTGAGAATTAATAGCTATGGTTTTTTATTTTATAAATCTTAATATATTATTAGGATATATTAAACTAAAAAAGTAATGTATATGTAACTATGGGGTGTGTAAAAGTATGCTATATTGAAATAACAATAGAGTTAGTACTAATTTTGCAAAGAAAATATATATTATATAAGTTCTATACTGAAAGTAAGTTGATAAATAGACTTTTTATTTATTAATGAAATCTTAAATGAATAAACTAAGATTTATTTTAAAGATTCTACAGATATTTTGAAGTGTAGAATTTAGTTAGGTTTATTTTTATAAGACTATAATATTAAGATGATATTATAGAGTTTTATTGTACAAAAAGCTAAGGAGAGTTAATTATGACTGTAGAGATTCCAGTGGTAATTAAGCCACTTTTATATGAATATGAGTGGAAACTTAAAGAGAATTTTAAAGATAAAATATTTGGAATTTATTTATATAATTCAATAGCTATTAATGCTTTTGATGAGAATAAAAGCGATATTGATATAGTTATAATAATTAAAGAGGATTTTACTAAAGATGAAGTAGTAGAGCTTAAAAATATTCATAGAGAACTAAATAAGAACTTTAGTTATAGTAAAAAGATGGAAGGGATGTACATTAAATTAAAAGATATTAGTAAAACAAATGATTTATTAGAACCATATATCTATTTTGAAAATGGAAGACTTCATAAACCAGGATATTATGATATTAACTATGTAACATGGTGGACCTTAAAGCATAATGGAATTGGAATAAATAGTCCAAGGGTTAATGATTTAAATATTAAAGTAGACTGGGAAGATATTTTAAACACAATGAATTATAATTTAAATTTTTACTGGAAGAGTAAGTTAAATAAGAAAAGCATATTTATTCTTGATTATTGGATAGAGTTTTCTGTACTTACCTTATGTAGGATAGTTAATACTTTGGAGTATAAAGAAATAAACTCAAAGTTAGCATCTGCAAATATGGCTTTAACTAGTATGAATAAAGAATTTAATAAGATTATTTTAGAAGCTATTAGAATAAGAGAGGGTAAGGGTGAAAAATCATTATATAGATCAAGGATAAAAAGAAGTAATGATGTTCAAAGGTTTATAGACAGTACTATAGATTATTGTAATACTAAATATAACTTAGAGAATCTATAATTCATACCTAACTCAATTAACAACTTTAATATACCTTATATAATAACTCGTTTGGACCACTATAGGATAAATTTGTCCTTGTAGTGGTTCTTTTGTTTGTACTACACTTTTCTATATAATACTATTATAAGTATATATTATAGTTAAATATGTAAATATAAACGTAAATATTAGAACAATGTAGGTTAAAATAGATTTAGTTTTAATAGAACACAACATAAATTTAATACTATTTATGTTAGCATAAATAGTATAATTTTTATTAATTTTAATTAGGGGGATACATATGAGGAAAGCTATTCTACTTGGAATTATTTCATCATTTTTCTTTGCTTTCACTTTTATACTTAATAAAAGTATGGAGGTATCAGGAGGAAGCTGGATTTGGAGTGGGGTGCTAAGGTATGCATTTATGCTACCCTTATTATTTATTATGGTGAGTATTAGAGGAGAATTCGGACAAGTTTTAAAAGACATAAAAGAAACACCAGTGCAGAGTACTGTAGGGTTTGGATTTTTCTATGCTCCAATTTGTTTAGCGGCAGTATATGCGCCTTCTTGGATTGTAGCAGGAATTTTACTATCACCACTATTTTTTAAAACTGTTGAAACAGAGAATGGGGTAATAAGGGAAAGGCTAAAAATACCTAAGAGACCTTTAATCATGTCTTTAATAATATTATTTGGAATATTTCTTATACAGATACAAGATATGAACATTGGAGAAAGTAGTAAAGGATTTAAAGGTATCATATTTGTTATTATAGCTGCATTCTCCTATCCATTAGGTAACAGAAAAATGATGGAGGGTTGTGGTGAAAGATTAAATACTGTTCAAAGAGTATTTGGAATGACTTTATGTAGTATGCCATTTTGGATAATATTATCTATATATGGTACTTTAACTGTAGGACTTCCAGGAAAAGCTCAGATTATACAGTCAATAATAGTAGCTCTATGCTCAGGAGTTATAGCTACATTATTGTTTTTTAAGGCTACAGATATGGTGAAAAGTGATCCTAATAAACTTGCAATTATAGAAGCTACCCAATGTGGGGAAGTTATTTTTACAGTATTAGGAGGAGTTTTAATACTTAATGATACATTACCTACTATAGTTGGATGGAGTGGATTATTACTTGTTGTTATAGGAATGATATTGAACAGTACTATATCAAATAAATAGTTTCAATAATTATCCATTTCATAAAAAAATATAAGTTATATCTTAAGGTGTGTTTAGAAGAAATAAGTATATAATCCTTGGATAAGAAGTCTGTGTTAATATGTGTAAAAAGCTTGAGCTATGATATAATTAAATTATAAGGTAAATAATGGATTAATATTTTCCCGTAAATATTAATAATATTGGTATTTTATAAAAATTATTTTGATAGCTCTTGTTACAGTAAGAATAATTTTATAAAAGATACTTTTTACTATAATAGGAACATATAAAAACTATTTTAAGAAAAATAATGAGGCATATTTTAAATTTTGAATAGATAGGAGAGGGAATATGGACATTCTTTTAAAGAGAAGAAGAGCAGAGATAAAGGCTTATCTTTGTGGTTCAATTTGGTGTATATGGAGTAAAGCAGTTAATTAATATAAATAATACAAAAATATATTTACGGGAGAGTTGTATATGTTTAAATTAATTGCTAAGTATTTAAAAAGGTATAAAGGTGAGTTAATAGTATTTACAACCATGCTTTTTATGTCAATATCAGCATCTTTTTTAATTCCTAAAATTTTAGGGGAATATATAGATAGTTTTGCTAAGGGGACTACAATAAATAAATATATTATTTATTTATTCATAACTGTAGTTTTAATAGAAAGTATTTCAGCGTATTTTACAAAATATCTTAGAACAAAAATATCTAATAGAATAACATTAGATATTATAAAAGACTTAACATCCCATATATTAAAATTACCTATAAGTTTTTTTAAAACTAAGGATGTCATGTATTTAAGTAGTAGAGTAAATGGGGACAGCTTTAACTTAGCAGACTTTAGTACTAGAGTTATTTCAGAAGTTGTAGTTAGCTTAATAAGTTTATTAGTGTCTTATGTATATATTTTTGCCATAGATTTTAATATTGGGTTTAGATTAGTATTATTAATTCCTTTGTATATAACCATATATAAATTACTAGAAAAATCTCTATTTGACAGGTCATTTAAGCAGAAAGAAGGAATTAATAAAGCTATGGCAGTTATGAATAACCAGTATTTAAATATAAAATACACTAAAATTAATAACTGGTACAGGGCCTTTGAGGAAAATTTAAAAATTAAAACAGATGAGGCACAAAGTACTTTTGAAAAGTATGCTAAAATTTTATTCGCTTTTAATGGAATTGATACCCTAATTAAAAGATTAGGCATATTAGTATTAATAGCTTATTCAGGATCATTAGTTTTAAGAGACATGTTAACTATAGGAGAATTTACTATTATAATAGCTTATTTTAATATATCCTTTAACTCTTTAACTGGGTTAATTGAATTTTCAAAATTCTATCAAGATGCAAAGGTTTCCTATTTTAGAGTGAAAGAATTACTGGAGACTACTCATGAGAAAAATGGAGAGGCTATTATGGATGGGGTAGATGAAATAACATTAAAAAATCTAACCTTTGGATATGATAAAGGACCTAAATTATTAAATGGACTTAATTATACATTTAATAAGGGGAAAGTTTATTGTATTAAGGGGAAGAATGGTGCGGGGAAGAGTACATTGCTAGAACTGATTACTGGAATAGATAGTTGTTATGAAGGTGACATTTTTTATAATAAAGAGAATCTTAGGAATATAAATCTTTACAAGTTAAGGAGCAAAGTAATAGGATATGTTGAGCAAAATCCTAATATAGTAGAAGGGAATCTACTTTATAACTTAACCTTAGGAGTAGAGATGGAGAAGATTAATTATATTAAAGAAGTATGTGAGAAGCTTAGTGTGGATAAAATTTTGCCTAAAGGGTATGAAGATAATATTACACCAAATAATGTTAATTTATCAGGTGGAGAGAAACAGAAAATTATAATAGCAAGGGCTTTAGGAAAAGATGGAGATATTATAATAATGGATGAACCAACTTCAGCACTAGACTTAAAAAGTAAAGAAAAGCTTAAGGCTATGTTAAGTAATATCAAAAAAGATAAGATTATAATTTTAATCACTCATGATAATAGTTTAGAAGATATATGTGATGAAATATTTACATTAGTTTAGAATTTAAGGTGTTATTCTATAGAAATATGGAATAATACCTTATTTTTATAAAATAATTAATTAGTACTTTTACTTAATTAGAATATTATTATGAAAAATTATAGAAAAGCATAGAGAAATGTTAAAATTGGGCATAAAAAAACACCCTTTTAGGGTTGAAGACTATTTTTAGCATAAAGGCAGTATTTTAAATCTAACATTAACTTATATTAATATCTTATGATAAAAACCTTAAGTTGTCAAGAGAAAGTTAGAAAATAAATGAAATTCAAATAATTAGCGTTGTAACTCATAATGGGAATATGGGTACATCCTTAAATCATCTATAGAGAGTTTTATTTTTATAAATATTTCCTATAGAATATAGTAACTGACAAAAGAATGAATATATAGGAGGTGTACCATGTCTGTATTAGATCATCCAGATTATAATAAGGAAGTTGAAAAATTAAATTATACCCTTGAATATATGAAGATTTATAATAAAAGAGTATTTGAAGAAAAACTAAGAGTGGACGAAGATGTTGAATATGGATTAAAACATTATAACTCTGATAATGCCGAACAATTTAATGAATTGATAATTAATAAGGTAATTAAGGATTCTTTAAATCAAAGACTTAAAAATCTAAACAAAAGTTTAAGTAAACCTTATTTTTCAAGAGTAGACTTTATTGAAAAAGAAGGGAATAGGTTAGAAGAATTATATATTGGAAAAGTGTCTTTACTTAGAGAAACAGATCAAGAACTTATTATAGTAGACTGGAGAGCGCCAATAGCCACTCTTTATTATGAAGGTCGTATTGGAGAGGCTAGTTTTGAAAGTCCGAGTGGTGCAATACAAGGAGAAATAAAATTAAAAAGGCAATATACCATTGAAAAATCGGAATTAAAAGAGATTCATGATATAGATATAACAACTAATGATGAGTTTCTCCAAGCAGCATTAGGTTCTAGTAAGGATAAGAGACTTAAAGATATTGTTTCAACTATTCAAGCAGAACAAAATAGGGTAATAAGAGCAGATATGTGGAAACCTCTTGTAGTCCAAGGGGCGGCAGGAGGAGGGAAAACCACCATAGCTCTTCATAGAATTGCTTATCTTTTATATAATCATGAAAAAACTTTAAGTCCTAAAAATTTTATGATAATAGCTCCAAATAGATTTTTCCTAAATTATATTTCAGAAGTGCTTCCAGACCTAGGTGTAGAAAATGTAGTTCAAACTACCTTTGAGGACTTTGCATTAGAAGTTATAGGGAAAAAGTTTAAGATTGAAAATACTAGTGAAAAACTTTCTTTTCTTATAAATAATAATTCAATGGATAGAAAACATAAAGTTGAAAATATATCTTCATTTAAATCATCCTTTAAATTTAAAAAAATACTAGATAAATACATTAA
This sequence comes from Clostridium hydrogeniformans DSM 21757, assembly GCF_000686705.1. Classification (GTDB taxonomy): domain Bacteria; phylum Bacillota; class Clostridia; order Clostridiales; family Clostridiaceae; genus Clostridium_Z; species Clostridium_Z hydrogeniformans. The sequence goes on from NZ_KK366004.1 coordinate 116,660, forward strand.
AATTATTGAGAAAAATTTCATACCTAAAGAAGATTTTAAAATAGAGTCATTTCTATTGCTAAAATACGAAGAAATAAATGACCTTTTCATAAAGGATTATAGTTATCTCCCCATGAAAGAAAGAATAAATGAGATTAAAAAAAATCTAACTAATATTTTAAAACAAAATAAGGATAGAATAATTGAAGATATAGAGCATACCTATGATAGGAAAATAGAAAAAGTTAAAGAGAAGATGGATGACTGTGTAGAGAGAAGAAGTATAATAATAAACCTTGCAGATACTAGAGACTTAATGCTGACTAAGGTGAAAAAAACCTATAAAAGTGTAATAAGAGAGTATATAAAGAAAATTTTAGTTCTATCTCCTATGGAGTATTATAAAAAATTATTAGAGGATAAACTTTTATTTAAGGAACTATCTTATGAATATGTGGAAGAAACTATAGCAGAAGAAATAAGATTGGAAACCTTGAAAAATATAAAATCCAATACAATAGAAGTAGAGGATTTAGCACCACTTATGTATTTAAAGGTCGTAGTAAATGGATTAGATGATAGGATTAACGTTAGGCATGTAGTAATAGACGAGGCACAGGACTTTAGTGTGTTTCAGTTAATTGTTCTTAAAAAAATTATTGGGGGAAATTCTTTTACAGTTCTAGGTGATTTATGTCAAGGGATTTATTCTTATAGAGGTATAAATCATTGGGAGGAAGCTTCAAGATTGGTGTTTGGAGAAGATAACTTCTCTATGGTTACCTTAAAGCAAAGTTATAGAACCACTATAGAAATAATGAAAGCTGCCAACATTGTTATAAAATCATTGAATGATCCTAGTCTTATAGAGGCAGAGCCAGTTATAAGGCACGGGGAAGAGGTTAAAGTAGTAGAAAAATATAATTTTAAAGATATCATAGAATGTATAAAAAATGATATTTCTAATATTCAAGTGGATGGATTTAAGTCAGCAGCTATTATATGTAAGACTGTGGAAGAATGTATAGAATTTAAAAAAGAGTTAAAGAAATTAGGGATAGATATAAAAATAATAAATGAAGGTGAGAATGAATATTCAGGAGGCATGGTATTAATTCCATGTCACTTAGCTAAAGGCCTTGAATTTGATGTAGTTATTATTGCTAATGGGAGCAAGAAAATGTATCCTAAAACTGAGCTTAATGTAAAGCTTTTATATATTGCTATGACAAGACCCATTCATAAGTTATATATATATTCTCTTGGTGAGATGGCAGAGATGCTAAAGCTAATTTAAAGTTTAATAGTAAGAGTATAATTCTTAATGAAGAGTATACACTTTATATAAGAATATACTAGTAAATGGATGTATATAACTGTAAAATATAGATACATCCATTTTATAACTAGGAGGAATGAATATGAAGGTTGTATTAGTGCGTCATGGAGAACCAGATTATACATTGGTTACAGAAAGAGGCTTTAAAGGTCATGGAAGAGATCTAGCCCAGCTTACAGAAGAAGGAATAGGCCAAGCTATAAGAGTATCACGGGATAGTAGATTAGATGGGGCAGAGCTTATAGTTTTTTCACCTTATACTAGAGCACTTCAAACCGCAGCAATTATATCTAGAAAAAGAGACTTAGATATAAGTATAGAACTAGACTTACATGAGTGGCTACCAGATTTAACTTTTAGTTATAGTAATGACTCTGAGGTTATTAAAGCGGGTAAAGAATTAGAAATGCATAAGGGTGTATATAAAGAAAATGAGAAAAAGAACTGGGAAGAGTTAAGTACTGTAGGAAATAGAGCGATAAATTCCCTAAAAAAATATATGGATTATAATAAAATAATAGTAGTATGCCATGGTATTGTTATGAGGCAATTTAAATTTAAGAAACATATAGATTATTGTGGTATTTTAGAAATAGATTTTCATGAAGGATATACTTGGGGTGGATGGGTAGAAGATAAGTAGAGTGAATTATATTAATCTTAATTTTAAGTTAATTTTAAGCTAATAATTACACTAGAATGATTTATCTTATAGTATAATTATAATAAAAATACTTTTATTATAATTATAGTGATATATTATAGTAGATTGTCACTGTATTAAGATTAAGGACAACATATTAGACTAAATTAGTAAATAAGTCATTTTAGTATGGAATTAAATTTTAAAATTAAGGAGAGAGGTTATGGGAATTTTCAGTGGATTAGTAGGAAATGCATCAGAAAGTAATATGGAGAAGATTCATGAAAAGTATTCAAAACTTTTAGGACCATCAGAGACAATAGAAAGAGCTTATAGCATTATAAGAGATCTTATGATATTTACAAATAAAAGACTTATAATAGTTGATATACAAGGAATTACAGGAAAGAAGGTAAGTTATCACTCAGTACCATATAAGAGTATAACTCATTTTCAGGTTGAAACTGCTGGGCATTTTGACTTAGATGCAGAGCTTAAAATTTGGATATCAAGCACAGCTGAACCTGTTGGGCTTCAATTTAATAAAAGTTCAAGCATTTATGAAATTCAAGGAATATTAGCTGAATACATTTCAAGGTAGTAGTTTTATAATATATATTATAAAGAGTAAATTAAATATTTTAAAGCTATAACAAAATAATGTAAGAAATATAAAGTTTCCCCTATGAGGAGCTCTTTAAAAGGAGTTATTTCATAGGGGTTTGTTTTTAGTATACAATTAATTAAAACTTTAGCTAAAAAATTAGAAAAAAAATATTAAAAGTCATGTAAAAATATGTTAAGGTATAATAGGGATATAAATACAATATAAGGATAGGAGATAAAGTAAGGGGATGATTTAATATGACCGTCTACTATAACTTAGACTCAAATGACTTAGAATCAACATATGGTAAAGATATATTATGCAGAGTAGATGAATACATAGAAGGAGGGATATTAGTTAAAGATCTTCCTTCATCACAGCTAATTGCTATGGAAAATGGAACAATTATTTTAAAACCTAATGAAATTAAATCCATTAATTTAAATAATGATAAATTTTTAAATTTTATGGAGGAGGTATATATATATTCTAAAGCTTTAAAAACCTTTACTGGAGCATTAAAGATAAACCATGAAATTTATGGGGATAACATAGGGGAGTTATATATAGGATTATTTCCTCAGTATAATAAATCTATGGATAAGACTAGCGATATTAAGAGGACAGGGGAGTTTATTTATAGTATAGATGAACTTGAAAAGTTTTTAATGAATATAATATAAGTGCAAAATATAGCAATTTATTAATAATTTAAATAGGTTTTAGGAATAAAAATAAGGCTAAACTACTAGGGAAATTAGGTTCACTGGTAGTTTAGCCTTATTTAATATGTTTTAGTATTTATAATAAGTAGATATGTGAAAATACTTGTATGGATAATATTTACATATATGTCACGGTGTGATATAGTATTCATAACATATGTCACACTGCGACATATATTAAGAATAGAATATAGAGGTGGAAGTTGTGAGCTTAGAAAAAGAAATAAGAAATTTTATTCCTATGACGGAAACAGCTTATTATATTCTTCTTTCTCTAAATAAGCCAAGACATGGATATGGAATAATACAGCATGTAGAGAAAATTACTGAAGGAAGAATTAGACTTGGATCTGGAACAGTATATGGTACTCTATCAAAGATGCAGAAAAATAAAATTATTTCAATTTATGCAGATGAAGATAGAAAAACAATATATGAAATAACTGATTTAGGAAAGATATTAATAAGGGAAGAGATAAATAGAATAAAGGAATTATATAATAATGGGGTTGAATATGGGGAGGATTTCTATGATTCGGATAATTAAGTTATTTTGGAGCTTTAATATCATTAAAATAGAAAAATGGTTAAGAGAAAAGGCATTAGAGGGGTATATATTAAAAGATGTAAATATAAATACTAGGGTATTTACATTTAATCGGGGGGATAAAAAGGATATAACCTATAGAATTTGTTATGGAGATAAAGGTATAGATCATATTGAAAATGGGCTTAAGAGAAATGGGTGGTATAAGCTATTTAGCACGGGGAAATGGACTTTTATAGCTAATGAGAATAAATTGGAAGAAATAAGGGTGCAGCCTTTAAGGGAGAATTTATTAAAAAGGATTAGAGTATCAAAGGTTATATTATCATGCTTACTGTTATACTATGTTATTACAAGAGGAATGTTTTCATTATTACTAATATCTATGATTTTTTCAGGAAGTATGGAAGTATATAATTCAAATAATTTAAGAGTGGAGTATGGGATTTTAGACTATGGTTTTATTAGTATAAAATTAATTTTTCCTATAATAGTGTTTATAATTTTATTTGCTATACTGAAAAATGAAGAAAAACAATTAAAAGGGTGTTTTTATGAGGGATTAGATAATAAGATTTTTAAAGAGGAATTAGAATGTGAGAATAAGTTAGAGTTAATAAAGATATTTAAACTTGGATGGGTTTACTCACCGGATAAATTAGAACAATGGCTTCAAGAGATGGAGAGAAAAGGCTTAAATTTGTATAAGATAAGTAAGAACGGATGTAAGTTTTATTTTTTTAAGGGTAAACCAAGAAAGATAAAATATGTAGCTGATTTAAAGAAATTACCTAATGAAATATGTTATGAAATATATAAAGAAGATAACTGGGACTTAGCTTTCCGTAGTAGTAGCAGTATATTTCAATGGACTATATGGAAAAAAGAATATAAGGGTAAAAAACCAGAAATATATTCAGATAGGGAGGAAGGGATTAAATATGCTAGAAGGGTTCTACTAGTAAACTTATTAACAATAGTACCACTTATGTCTACTTGTGTTTTTATGATTATAATGGAAACATTATGGATTAATAGCAGAATCCATAATATATATATTTTACTAATATTTATACTAATATTTTTTCAGCAATCTTATTTATTTTTTAAAACATTATTATGCTATAGTAGATTAAAAAGGGATATTTATAAATTATCATAAATAAAAACCATGTATAGAAAAAAATTTTTTATGCATGGTTTTTAATTTTTATGATATTTAATATTAGAATAGAAAATAGAATATTAAGGTTAGATTGTTAAAAATTATAGCTATAGATTAACATTTTAATAAAAAGATAAAATTGAAGGAATATTCAGAAATAATAGGGGATATTAAGTATTTTAACTTTATAATGAGAAACTAAAAAGTATATAGGAATATTCAGTAGATAAACTTCTATATAATAATACTATAAGTATTATATGAAATATAAATAGAAGGGATGTTGATATTATTTGAAAGAACTTATTAAAAAGTTAAAAGAAGTGACCTTAGCTGTACTACCAATTACAATTATTGTACTGATCCTTAATTTCACCATAGCACCTATAGAAAGAGATCTAATATATAGATTTATAATAGGGGCAATATTTATAATATTAGGACTGGGGATATTCTTATTTGGTGCAGACATTGGGATTCAGCCACTAGGTTCTTTAATGGGATCTACTCTTACTAAGAAGAAGAATATAGGGTTAATAGTTATATTTGGATTTATTCTAGGTTTTCTTATAACTATAGCAGAGCCAGATCTTCAAGTATTGGCAGCACAGGTAAGTGGAGTTACTTCAGGAGACATATCAAAGCTTAGCTTGTTAATTATTGTTTCCATAGGGGTAGGAGTACTACTCGTAGTAGGATTAATGAGAATAATTTTTAATATATCATTATCTAAACTTTTAACAATATTGTATGGAATAATATTGTTATTATCAATATTTACCTCATCAGGGTTTTTAGCTATATCCTTTGATGCATCTGGGGCCACCACAGGCTCTATGACTGTACCTTTTATACTGGCCTTTGGACTTGGAGTATCCTCAATTAAAGGGGGGAAGGAGTCAGAAGATGACAGTTTTGGTATGGTTGGTATAGCATCAACAGGTCCTATAATTTCAGTGCTTATAATGAGTATAGTGTCTAAAGTAGAGGCTTCAACAGGAAGTTTAAATTATGATTCTATAGTAACTAAAGGAATTCTTGGTCCTTATCTAAAAGAAATACCTAAGATAACACTTGAGATAACTATTGCATTGTTACCTCTTTTTCTCATGTTTTGCTTTTTTCAAATAAAATTTTTAAAAGTGTCAAAGAAGAAGTTTAAGAGAATATTAAAGGGAATAGGATATACATTTATAGGATTGGTTTTGTTTTTAACAGGAGTAAATGCAGGATTTATGGAAGCTGGAAGCGCTATAGGACATGCTGTTGCATCCTTAGAGAATAATTGGGTGCTTATACCAATAGGTTTTATGTTAGGATTTACAGTTATTTTTGCAGAACCAGCAGTGTATGTTTTAAATGAACAGGTGGAGAATGTAACAAGTGGTCATATAAGAAAGAAGGTAATATTGTATACCTTATCCATAGGGGTTGCCTTTGCAGTAGCTCTTTCTATGATTAGAATAATGGTTCCATGGATTAATTTATGGTACTATCTTCTACCAGGATATATCTTATCACTAATCATGTCTTATTTTGTTCCAAAGATATTTGTGGGAATAGCCTTTGATTCAGGGGGAGTTGCTTCAGGACCAATGACTGCTACATTTATTTTAGCTTTCGCTCAGGGAGCAGCCGAGGCTATTGATGGAGCTAATGTATTAATTGACGGCTTTGGAATTATTTCTTTGGTAGCATTAACACCATTAATTGCCATACAAGTTCTTGGATTAGTTTATAAACATAAGTCTATAAAGAGGGGAGTAGAGGAGATTGGATTGTAAGACAGCAGGAGAGAATAAATATACAATGTTTTTTGTAGTTGTAAACTTTGGAGTTGGAAGTGAAGTTTTAGAGGAAGCTAAGAAAAATGGAGTCCTTGATGGAACAATTTTTCTTGGAAAAGGAACTGCTAAAAGTCATATTTTAGAGATATTGGGCTTAGAGGAAATAAAAAAGGAAATAGTCTTAATGGTTACGGAAAAAGAAATTGAAGAGAGACTTTATAAAATTTTAGAAGAAAAGTTTTATTTAAGTAAGCCTAATAAAGGAATAGCTTTTTCTATTAATGTAGATAAAATTTTTGGAGCAAGAAGGTGTATGGGCATAGATATGGTTAAAAATGAAGGGAGTATGGGTGCTATGGAAGAGAATAAAGGATATGAAGTAATTTTTACAATAGTAGATAGAGGAATGGCTGAAGAAGTAGTGGATGCAGCAGTATTAGGGGGAGCAGAAGGCGGAACTATAGTTAATGGAAGAGGTTCAAGTATACATGAAAATAGTAAGTTCTTTGGAATGTCTCTAGAACCAGAGAAGGAAATAGTTATGATTCTTATTGAAAAAACTAAAATAGAAACTGTAGTAAATTCTATAAGAAAAAATATACAAATTGATACTCCAGGGAAGGGAATAATGTTTTCTATGGGGGTCAATAATACATCAGGAATATTTAATAGTAGTAAAGAATAACAGTTAAAAAATAGAAAAAATTCTATTAGTAATTAAATTATTATATTAAAGTTATTGAAATATTTATCTTTTTTACTGAGGTGATATTTATGGAAGTATTTAAAATAGAAAAGTTATGGAACTTAGATGAAAACTATAAAACTAAAGCTATTGAATTATTTGTTGATGGATTTTATAATATATTTTCCTTTTCAAAAGATAAAAAAATATTACAAGAATTATTTATACAGTCATTAGATTTTTCAATAATTTATGTTTGTTTACATGAAACTAATGTGGTTGGTTTTTTAGGGATTGGGAATAATAAGAAACGTCCAGCTTGTTTTGATAAGTCTGTTTGTCAAAAGCTTTTAGGAAAGGTAAAAGGGTTCATAGTATATAATCAACTAAGTGTTATTATGGAAAAGCCAGCTGTAAAAGGGGAAAAAGATTTATATATTGATTATTTGACTACAGATAAAAAATATGGAAGAAAAGGGATAGCTACAAAATTAATTAATTTTGTTTGTGATGAACTTGATTTCAATGAGTGTTATATAGAAGTGTTATCTAAGAATGAAAATGCCAAAAGACTATATGAGAAGATTGGATTTAAAGAATATAAAAGAATATATAATCCTTTTATTATGATGCAAGGACTTGGGGTAGCTATAAAAATGAAAAGGCAAATAAAGAAGCTTTAATTTGTTTATATGTTAAGGATTATATATTAAAAATAAAAGAAGTTTTAAGAGATATGATAGTCAGGATAAAAGATTTGTATTTAAAAACTATTTTATCTTTATTAAGAGTAGTAAGCTAAAAATGCTACTCTTTTTTTCTTGATTTTATTGCCATAAGTTAAAATGGGGTCTTTCGTACAAATAATATAATATCAATAATTAGGATTAATGTCCATAGAATTAGTATAAGTTAGAAAATAAAAATAAATCCCATAGATAATAAGGTAAATTGAAACTTAGGTTGGTTTTACTTTACTATAAATCTATGTGATAATATGAAAATATGTTTAGTATTGATTATAGATATAACCTTAAAGCAGAAGTTTTAAGGTTAAATTTTATTAATGATATAGTTCATAACATCTGTTAACCCTAAGACTTCATTTTACATGGAATAAAGAATTAGGGCTAATGTCTGTGGAATAAATTAAAAAAAATTAATATAGTATAAGTGAGGCGATAAAATGAAAATAGGATTTGATCACAAGAAATACCTTGAAGAACAGTCAAAGTATATTTTAGAGAGAGTTAATGATTATGATAAGCTTTATTTAGAATTTGGTGGAAAGCTTATAGGGGATATGCATGCTAAAAGAGTCTTACCAGGATTTGATGAAAATGCAAAAATTAAATTATTACATAAATTAAAGGAAAATGTTGAAATAGTTATATGTGTATATGCAGGGGATATAGAGAGAAATAAAATAAGAGGAGATTATGGAATAACCTATGATATGGATGTTCTAAGACTAATAGATGATTTAAGAGACTATGACTTATTAGTTAACAGTGTTGTAATTACAAGATATGATGATCAGCCATCAGCTACTGTATTTATAAACAAACTTGAGCGTAGGGGAATAAAAGTTTATAAGCATAGAGCTACTAAAGGATATCCTACAGATGTAGATACCATAGTTAGTGATGAAGGATATGGAAAAAATCCATATATAGAAACAAGTAAGCCTATAGTAGTAGTTACAGCTCCAGGACCAGGAAGTGGAAAGCTAGCAACTTGTCTTAGTCAATTATATCATGAGCAAAAACAAGGAAAGGTAGCAGGATATTCTAAATTTGAAACCTTCCCAGTTTGGAATGTACCACTAAAGCATCCTTTGAACATAGCTTATGAAGCAGCAACAGTAGATCTTAAGGATGTAAATATGATAGATTCATTCCATATGGATGCTTATAATAAGGTGGCAGTAAACTATAATCGTGATATAGAAAGCTTCCCTGTACTTAGAAGAATAATTGAGAAAATAACAGGGGAAGAATCTATCTATAAATCTCCAACAGATATGGGAGTTAATAGAGTAGGCTTTGGCATTATAGATGATGAGGTAGTACAAGAGGCATCTAAGCAAGAAATAATAAGAAGATACTTTAAAACCGGTTGTGAGTATAAAAAGGGATATGTAGATAAAGAAACCTTCCAAAGATCAAGGCTTATAATGGAAGAGCTTAGCTTAAAAGAAAGTGATAGAGCTGTAGTTATGCCTGCAAGGGAATATTCATTAAAGCTTAGAGAAAAGTGTAATAATAGTGAAGTGTGCCCAGTGGTAACTTTAGAGCTTCATGATGGAACTATATTAACAGGAAGAAGCTCAGAGGTAATGGATTCAACAGCAGCAGTAATGTTAAATTCAGTTAAGCATCTAGCTAATATATCAGATAATATACATCTTATATCTCCTGTTATTCTGCAGCCAATTAGAAATCTAAAAGCTAAAACTTTAGGAAATAAGAATGCAGCATTAACTTGTGAGGAAGTGTTGATTGCCCTTAGCATATGTGCAGCAACAAATCCAACAGCTCAAGTTGCTATGGAGAAACTAGTTATGTTAAAGGGATGTAAAGCTCATTCAACAACTATTTTAAGAAAAAGTGATGAACAAACCTTTGGAAAATTAGATATAGATATAACTTGTGATCCTGAATATCCAACTGAAAATCTTTTCTATAATAATTAGTATTTTATAGATATTGATTTTTAGAGAATATAAAAAAATATAAATTTTAAAAGACACTTTCAATGATTTTATAAGTTATTGAAGGTGTCTTTTGTTTTATTTTAGATTAATAATGCTATAGGGTTTTAATATTTATACATTGAAATATCATTGATTTGTCTTGCTTTACTCATATAGATAAATTAACTTTGAAACTTATCTTATGTACTACTTAAGATTTAAAATTTTAAAGGATTTAAGTGTATGTATAAGTTAAAATTCAAGCTAAAAACCTATATATAGATATGTATCACTAAAGAAGAGATTTATAATTAAATATTACTTTAAGTTTATAGTAAAATATTGTAAGTAGATGCTATAATGTATTTATGAATTATAATTGTAATAAGGAAATATTAAATAAGTCTTAAGAAATAAAAGTTTATGTATAAAAAGAATAGATATTTAGATAGATTAAAATCTAATTTTATTGGGGGACACATATGGAGATGAGATTTGAGTTAGGAAAATTAAATGATGTTGATGAATTAGAAAGACTTTATAATGATTTAAATGACTACCTAGAAAAAGGAGAAAATTATCCAGGGTGGAAAAAAGGTGTATATCCTGTTCGTAAAAATGCAATTGATGGAATTAAAAATGGTAATCTTTATGTATTAAGGCATGATGGAAAAATAATAGCATCTGTTATTTTAAGTCATAAACCTGAACCAGCATACTATAAAGCGAAATGGAATATTGATTCTAATTACTCAGGTATTTTTGTCATATATACCTTTGTAGTTCATCCAAAGTTTTTTAAATGTGGTGTGGGTAAAGCATTAATGGACTTCTCTACTGATTATAGTATTAAGTCAAAAGCTAAATCAATTAGATTGGATGTTTATGAGGGAAACATACCTGCTATTAGGCTGTATGAAAAGTGTGGGTTTAAGTATGTGGATACAGTTGATCTAGGACTTGGAAGTTATGGATTAAACTGGTTTAAATTATATGAAAAGTTACTATTATAATTAGAGCAAATATTAACTATAATTTATTACATAATTGTAAAATTAGCCGAAACAACTAAATTAAAAATGGAGTTTTTTTAATTCAGAAAAATGTTTGAGGTTGTTGTACTAATATACAAAATAATACAATTTAAATATAGTTTGCATAAAATGGCTTCATATGAAGATATAAAAAATAATTGTTTATATGAGAGGAGAGAATAATGAATACAGTAAAAGAAATGAGAATTGAAACAGATAGATTAATAATTAGACCTTTTATTCAGAATGATTTATTAGAGTGTTATGAATTAATGCAAGATGAAGAACTATTTAATTACTTGGATTGGAAAGTTACATCTATTGAGAAATTTAAAAGAACATTTAAGTGGTGGATTGATTTATATGAAACTACTTATGATGGCGATTTTAAATATAATTTTGCAGTTTTCCTAAAGGATAACAAGAAATTTATTGGTTGGGGTGGTTTTGGTATTATTGACTGCTTTTATCCTGATAAAGAAATATACTATTTAATTGGAAAAAAGTATTGGGGAAAAGGATATGCTACTGAAATGATGAATGCTTTAATAGATTATTATTTCAATATAATAGGAATGAATAAAATTATTGCTTTAGCAAAACCCGAAAATATTGCGTCAAATAGAGTAATACAAAAATTGGGATTTAAGTTTCAATATTTTGTTAGTGGATTACCAAAAAAATTTGATTTTTATAATGGGGAGCCTTATTATTCCCTAACTAAAGAGGAATACTTACAAAAAATATAATATAGTCATTAATTTTGATAGCTACTGTGAATGGAGGATATAATGATCGCTACAATAGTTACAGCCTTTATTTCTTTTGTTAGTACGAATATTGATGATATATTTATACTTATGATACTTTTTTCTCAAAGAAATAATGAAATGAAAAAACAACATATTATTATTGGACAATACTTAGGTATAGGAATCTTAGTTTTAATAAGTATCATAGGAGCATTAGGCTTTTCAGTAATTCCAAAAGAATATGTTGGGGTTCTTGGGTTAATGCCTATATACTTAGGAGTAAAATCATATTTAGGTCATGAAAAAGTGGATGAAGGAAACAGGAGTGAAGTTTATAAGGATTTTCAAAAGAAGGATAGTCATGCATTTGAGGAATCTATTAATACTAAAAAACACCATATAATAAAATTTATTAAAAATTTAATTAACCCAAATATCCTAAAAGTAATTGGGGTAACCATTGCTAATGGTGCAGATAATATTGGAATTTATATTCCTCTTTTCACAAGTATGGATTTAGTTAATACTTTTTTAACAGTAATAGTATTTATGATTTTAACAGCATTTTGGTGTTTTGTTGGGTTAAGATTGTCAGAACATCCTTTGGTAGAAAAAAATATTAAAAAGTATGATTATATTTTTGTTCCTATAATATTTATAGGACTAGGGATTTTTATTTTAATTAAGAGTGGAACTATAAAATTATTAATAAATAGCCTTATTAATACCTTGAATATTTAATTTTATTAGAATATTACTTATGGATAATTTATTTTAAAAACTATACATAAGTAATAAAAAATATATAAACAAGTTTAGGCAGTATTGCTTATATTTAGTCTAGGTATAAAATATTATAAATATTTATTTTATGTAGTTATTACAGAGATATTTTAGGGGGAATATATATGATTACTTATAAAAGATGCAATGAGGTAGAGGAAGATTTAATATATGAAGGGTTTTCTCTAGGGTTTTCAGATTATATTGTTAAATTTAATATGCAAAAGAAAGTCTTCTTTAATCATTTCTTTGGACCAGAAGGAAATAGTAAGGAACACTCTTTTATAGCATTAGATAATAATAAGCCTATAGGAGTTATTTTTGGAGGAATAAAGGTTTATGAGGGAATAAAGACCATTAGATGTGGAACTCTAGCAGTAATTCCAGAGTATAGAGGAAAAGGGGTAAGTCATGAATTATTTAACCTTCATAAAAATGAGGGGATAAACAATGATTGTACTCAGCTCTTTTTAGAGGTAATTACTGAAAATTATAGAGCTGTAAGATTTTATGAAAGTCTAGGATATGAAAAAGTTTATGACTTATCTTACTATAATATAGATGACTTTAAATTAGATGATAATATTTTATTGCAAGGTATAGAATTAAAGAGAATAACAGTTGAAGAATTTGAAAAAGTAATAGAAAATATAAGATATTTCCATGTTAATTGGCAAAATGATATAGATTATATGAAAAAGTCTTCTAATATAACTTATTATGGAGCTTATATAGGAGAAAAAATAGTTGGATTCAGTGCTATTAAATCTAATGGGAGTATTATGGTTTTAATGGTGGATCCTAAGTTTAGAGGATTGAAAGTAGGAACATCTATTTTAAATAATGCATCACAAGACTTAAGTATTTCAAAATTTAGAGCATCATTTTCTAATAATAATTTATTAGAAGGATTCTATAAGCATTTAGGATTTAAGAAGGAAAAATTATCTCAATATGAAATGTATTTAACTTTATAATTTTGTAACTTATACTTAATATATAATTTATTTGAATTAGTTGTTAGTACACCATATAAAATGAATTTATAATAGGAGAAGAGAATGAAGATAGATAGATTATTTTCAATACTATTAATATTACTAAATAATGAAAAAGTTACAGCTGAATATTTAGCCGAGCATTTTGAAGTTTCCAAAAGGACAATATATAGGGATATAGAATCCTTAACTATTGCAGGGGTTCCTATTATAACTTACTTTGGTAAAAATGGAGGGGTAGGGCTAAGTAGTAGATATAAATTAGATAAATATATGTTTACAGATAAGGAAAAAGGCATTATTTTAGATTGCTTAGAGGCAAGGGAAGAAATATTAAAAGAGAATAATATACAAGACCTTAAAGAAAAAATTAAAGGAATTATTACTAATAATGAGAAAAGCTTTATAAATAATAAGATAAGATATAAAAGTATTCAAAGGGAAGAAATACAAGAGTTAGTTAATGAAAAAATAAAAATCATTAATAAAGCAATAGATGAGAAAAAGTCTATTGTTTTTACATATACAAAATATGATGGGGATACAAGAAAAAGAGAAGTAGATCCAATAAATATTAGGTTTAACTATGGTAGTTGGTATTTATATGGATTTTGTCATAAAAGAAATGATTTTAGAGTCTTTAAGTTAACCCGAATTAATCATATGAATATTACTGATAATCATATTAGTAACTCTTATGAAAACTTTCTTAGTGAGACTAAAGTTGAAAAAAATAACCAAGTCTTAGTTAAATTAAGATTTAATAAAAGTGAGCTTGGAAAAATATATGATTATTTTACAAAAGATGAGATTTTAGAAATAAATGAAGAACATATTATAGTGTATTTCACCTATTACTTTGACTTTAATATTATTAACTTTATATTAAGTTTTGGAAATAAGGTTACTGTTTTAGAGCCACTCTCCATTAAGATGGAAGTAATAAATACTATAAAAAATATAATTTCAAACTATGACATATAGATGTCAACTTTCAAATGGTAAGATTAATTTATATTAATTAAAGGAGTGGTAAAGTATGAAATATGAAGTAGTTAATTTAGAAGAAAAGACATTGGTGGGGATAGGAGTAAGAACCACCAATGAAAATATGAAGGCTATGGAAGACATAGGAATAGTATGGGGAAGATTCATAGGAGAAGATATAATAGGAAATATTAAAAATAGAGTAAATGAAATGGCCATAGGATTATACACAGAATATGAAGGAGATTTTACAAAACCTTATAAATTCTATGCAGGAGTAGAGGTAGAAGAAGCTCAGGACTTAGACTTAAATGAGAGGTTAGATGTAAAGACTATTCATGGTGGAAAGTATGCTAAATTTACCGTAAAAGGACACATGCAACAGGCTGTAGGAGAAGCGTGGGGAAAGATATGGGAAATGGATTTAGATAGAAAGTATGATTGTGATTTTGAAGTATATCATAATGACTCAGAGGACATGAATAATCAAACCATAGATATTTATATAGCATTAAAATAATAAAGGTAAGTAGTATGTGGTAAAGTACATGTACTACTTACCTTTGTTTTAGCAACATTTTAGAACAGTGTTGAAAATTTATGAATTAAGAGAAGTCCACAAAACCATATACTTTTAATTCATTTTTTCGAAAGATTACGTATTTTAAGTTAAGAAAAACTTATTCTAATAATCTGTAATAATATTAATTATTCATGTGTCTTTTTCTCAATGGGAATCCATATTTCACAAAAGCAGTCTGTTTTAATATCTTCTGAGTATAATTCAAAATCAGTATCATCAATCATGATATACTCTGAACCGGGAAGAAATTCTGAAAAAATCTTACTCCATGTTTCACCTATGCAATCCCCAGTTTCACCAATACATTTAAAAACGGCCCATAATGTAGGGGTTACCTCCCATATAGTATATCCTTCTGGTACACTACCACCGGTATATTCCATACATATACCATAGTCAAAGTGTGTGCTCTCTTTTGATATTGGGGCACAAGATCCGTAAATATCATGATTACTAGCATTTTGTTTTAAAACATCAAATGTACCATTTTCACCACATTCTTTCCAAAAGTCTGGAATTTCAGTATTTCCCTCTTCTGAAATTGATTCATTTCTAAAATTTGCAACTTTAGCCAACAATTTAAACTTTTCTCGTTTTTCGATTCTATAGTCCATAACAGTACCACCTTCCAATTTTATTTTAATGAGAAGGCGATTAAATGATTTTAATTTCATACCTGCACGCCTAGCTACATTGGGTGGAATGCCGTGAAATCTGGTAAATGCCTTTGTAAAACTTTCTGGTGAATCATACCCATATTTTAAAGCAATATCAATTACTTTTGAAGCAGACATAGAGATTTCTTGACCAGCCATAGATAATCTTCTATTCCTAATATACTCATTTGCTGTAATGCCAGTGACTAAACTAAACGTCCTATGAAAATGATAGTTTGACATGAAAACATGATTTGCAACATCTTCATAGGTAATCCTTTCTAATATATGCTCTTCTATAAAATCGATTGCTCTCTGCAAGTTTTGAATAAAATCCATTTTTCTCACCTCCATGTAAAAATTGTACTAAAATATAACTGTTATTTCCTATCCTAGCTTGCTTTCATTTGTCTATATAGAAATATATAAATATTATTTCGTATAAATTTACTATTGTGTTACAACTATAGTTTGAGTATATATGTTAATTATAGTATTATTTCCAATATGATGTATATAGATAAACAAATATCAGTTCTCTTTATTTAAAGTCTATTATCTTTCTACATAGGAGAAGATATAATAGGAACTATTAAGAATAGAGTAAATGAAATGGCCATAGGATTATACACAGAATATGAAGGAGATTTTACAAAACCTTACAAATTCTATGCAGGAGTAGAGGTAGAAGAAGCTCAGGACTTAAATGAGGGATTAGAGGTAAAGACTATTCATGGTGGAAAGTATGATTGTGATTTTGAAGTATATCATAATGACTAAGAGGACATGAATAATCAAACCATAGATATTTATATAGCATTAAAATAATAGAAGAGAGGTAGCATTATTAAATTATCTTTGAGTTAATTGGTTTTATTCTTATATCATGAGTAAATTTATCTGGTGGTTAGGAGCTGTAATACCCACATCCTATAAAGGGAGGTGATAACAGTTGCGGCAACCCTAGATTAACTAATCTAACCTTTAGATGGTGGAAAGAACACCATCTGAAGGAAGATTCCTTCTATAAAAGCCATAAAAACAATACTTCTAACATAATGTATATGTATAGTATATTAGATTAAAAAGTCCAGCAATAAATTTGCTGGACTTTAGTTATTTCTAATTATTAAAAAGTGTTGCTATAAACTTAAATTAGTTTATTAGATAAACTTAAAATTTATTTAACTCTTTTGAACATTGGATGATTTTCATTGAATTCAACCAAGTCCCATAAGTTTCCATATAAATCTTTAAATACTGCAACCGTTCCATAATCCTGTTCTTTAGGTTCTCTAACAAATTCTATTCCTATTTTTCTCATTTCATTATAATCACGCCAAAAATCATCAGTTCCTAAGAAAAGAAAAACTCTTCCCCCTGCTTGATTTCCTATGAAAGGCTCTTGTTCTGGCTTAGATGCTCTTGCAAGTAATATTGTTGTTCCATTTGAACCAGGTGGAGATACTACCACCCATCTTTTTTCTTGCTCAGGTTGATATGTATCTTCTACTAATGTAAAATGAAGTTTCTTTGTGTAAAACTCGATTGCTTCATCATAGTCTTTTACCACTAAAGCAATATGTACAACTGATTGAATCATTATTTTTCCCCCTTATTGTAGTAAAATTAATACGCTAATTAACTAACAGATAAATTACTATTTATATTACTCAAATTTAAATTTCTATTTATATTATCTATTATACCTTAATTTATACAATGTTATAATTGTTTACATATGGCGGCGTAATGAACCTTAAGTTCATTATTTTTTCATTCAGTCCTTTTAATTTTTCTTTTCGAACTTGTTATGATAGTGTGTTTCTTATTATCAAAGGATATTTGGAGGGATAAGCTCTATATAATGGACTTTAAAGAAAGAGAAATAATATTTATTTAGCTATATACATTATATTGGAAATAATACTATAATTAACATATGATTGTGACACAATAGTAATATGATGTAAACTTTTTTATAATATAGGGAGGATAAAAGAAATGTTGGATGGTATTTTTAAAGACACAATGGCAAACATGAAGTGGACAGATATTCAAAATTACGTTGACAAAAATGCAATTGTATTGCTTCCATTAGGTGTTATAGAAGAACATGGTCCACAATTATGTTTAGGTACGGATATTTATACTTCTCATATATACTGCCTATCTATAAAAGAAAAACTTGAAGAAAAGGGACATACAGTTGTTATTGCACCGCCTTTTTATTGGGGAGTTTGCCAATCAACAGGTGGCTTTATAGGTTCTTTTAATATACGAAAAGAGACTGCAAGAGCATTAATTTCAGATATTTTAGTATCACTATGTGAGTTTGGTTTCAATAATATTTTTGGTGTTAATGCACATGGAGATATTGATCATAATATTGCTATAATGGAAGCATTTAGGGAAGTTCATGAACAAAAGCATATCAATGTTTGTTATACTTTTGATGAGAGTAGGTTTTCAAACTTTGGACTGGGATTGAATGAGCCTTATTTATGTCCAATAAAACCACAAAGAATTAATGTAAGTAAGGCAGAGGTCTCTGATGTTCATGGTGGAGATATTGAAACTGCTATGATATATGAGTTTTATCCAACTCTAGTTGATGTTGAAAAAGCCAAGTCTTTACCTGCCATTGCTTTAGATGAAAGTAATGGGGACGCATGGTTATGGGGAGGTCATATAAAAGAGCTTTCATCCCAAGGGTATCTAGGTTCTCCTGCTGACTTTGAACATGTTGAAGTTCAAAAAAATGTTGATGATTATGCTTATAGGATATCTGAAGCAATACTAAGACGAATAGTATAGTAAGAATACTAAGGTAAGTTATTTCTTATTATTTTTAAATTACAAAATAAAACCCCAACAATTTTATTTGTTGGGGTTTTTATTAACACAATATACTATACATATATAGTCTGCTAAAAGTTTTATGTTTTATATCCATAATAAATATTACTACTTAAAAATTAACTTCTGTAATCCTTAAGTTTATGAATTATATTGAGAAAGGTTATATATAACTTAACCTTAAAGATGTATAAATATTTTTGATAATCACATAAATATAGTATTTAACCTAGAGTAAGTAAGAAATAATAATTTTTTAAATTTGACACTAAAGCAACTTTAGAACTATAATAGTTACTAAGGGTAACTACTAATATATAAGCTGGAATTGGAGAAAAGTTTTGGATAAAATAATTAATTTGTTAAAAAAATTTAATTTTACTGAGTCAGAATCTAAGGTATATATTGCCTTATTAAAAAATGGGTTAGGAACAGGATATGAAATAAGTAAAAATTCATCAGTGCCAAGATCAAAGGTATATAACATAATAGAAACCCTTATTGGAAAAGGGTGCATAGTAGTGTGTAAAGAGACTACTCCTTTAAAGTATAGTGCAGTGCCTATAGAGGAATTTATAGATAATATAAAAAATAATGTAAATAAAGATTTAGAAGAGGTTAAAAAAGAACTTGTAAGTTATAATACAACAATGGATCTTGATAGTATGTGGCATATAAATGGTTATGACAATATATTTAATAAATGCAGACATTTACTTAAAGAAGCTAAAAAGGAAGTATTTATCCAGATTTGGAAGGAGGATATTCATAATTTATATGAGGAATTAAAGATTATAGAAGACACCTTAGATAAGGTAATTATAATTCTTTATAGTCTAGATGGAAATTATGAGGTTGGACTCAAAAATTATTATAACCATGGATTTGAAAAAGATAAGCTTAAAGAAAGTGGAGGAAGATGGATAAGTATTGTAGCGGATTCTAAGGAAGTAGTTTTTGGACATATACAAAATGAAAAAAATGCAGAAGTTGTATGGACTCAAAGCACTCCTATGATTTTTCTTGCTAAGGAGAACATTATCCATGATGCTTATTGTTTAAAAATAATTGAAACTTTTGGAGAAGATGCAAAAGATAAGTTTGGAGAAGAATTACAGGGCATAAGAGAAGTTTTTAAAAGGTTCAATCATAGTTAATAGTAAACTATAAGGGTTATATTAAAACCCTATATTATTTATTTAAATAGCTTATTATTTTTAGGGTGATTAGGAGAATGTATCACTTATAAGAATATATTTGAATTTAAAGATTAAATTATTTTATAAATTAAATAAATATTATACTAGAGAAATATACTGGAGGGATAGAATATGTTAATTTTAAACAAAGAAGATATAAAAAGTGTATTTACAATGAAGGAAGCTATTGAGGCTGATAAAGAGGCTCTAAGAATATATTCAGAAGGAAAGAGTATTACCCCTTTAAGGGTAAATATAGATATTAAAAAAGAGCAAGGACAAAGCTTATTTATGCCATCTTATGTAGAAGATTTAGATGCTACTGGAATAAAGATAGTTTCTGTTTTTCCAAAGAATATAGAAAAAGGAAAGCCTTCAGTTCCAGCTCAGATGATTTTATTAGATGGAACTACTGGAGAGGTAGTGGCTATAATGGATGGAACATATTTAACTCAATTAAGAACAGGAGCAGTTCAAGGGGCAGCTACAGACATACTTTCAAGAGAAGATTCTAAAATTGGGGTTTTATTTGGAACAGGAGGGCAGGCAGCTACCCAGCTTGAGGCAATGATGTGTACAAGAAATTTAGAAGAGGTTAGGGTATTTGATATAAATATTGAAAGAGCAGAAGCTTTTGTAGAAAATATGAGAAAGGAATTATCTAACTATAATACTAAGTTAATAGCAGTAAAAGATGGAAATGAAGCAGTAAGGGATGCAGATATTATAACTGTAGTTACCACGTCAAAGAAACCAGTTTTTGATGGAAGCTTAGTTAAAAAAGGAGTTCATATTAATGGGGTAGGAGCATACACTAGAGAAATGCAAGAACTTCATGAGGTATTAATTACAGATGCTGATAAGATATATTTTGATACTAAAGAAGGTGTACTTAGTGAGGCTGGAGACTTTATAATTCCTATGGAAAAAGGCTTAGTTTCAGAAAAAGATTTTACTGGAGAGCTGGGAGAAGTTATTCTTAAGAAAATAAAGGGTAGGGAAAACGAAAATGAAATTACATTATTTAAAACTGTAGGAGTAGCAGTTTTAGATGTAGTTACTGCCCATAAAATATATAAAAAGGCTTTAGAAAATAATGTAGGAACTAAGGTGGAAATATAATTTAATATTAATAGAAAAATATTGAATAAAGAATTTGAGTATAAAACCTAAGAAGATAATTTGCTTTTTAAATTATCTTCTTAGGTTTTTATTAAGTTATGAAAGATAGATATGATTGACTAATAATACCTAAGATTTAACTACTAAAATAGATTAAGTTAGAAATTTGTTAATATTAATAAGGGAGTCTTAGACTAAGAGTATATATTAGGGTATAGAGTATATATTAGGGTATAGAGTATATATTAGGGTATAGAGTATATAAATAAAATCACCTTATAATTTCAATATAATGGTTTATTTGGATTTTACTATATGATAATATGAGAATATATTAAATGTACATTAAATATTGAAAGGAGGATAGATTTAGTGAGAGTTAGGCACTTATAATGCCTTCCTCATTAAAGATAAATTATGAGAAAAGTTTCAAGGGAAATGGTAGATAATATTTACAACTGGATATTAGATAATGGAAGAAAATTAGAGGTGGAGAGATTTAAGTATCAATTTAAGCAAGGGAAAGTAAATGATGTATTAAATGAACTTAGTAATTATAAGAATGAAGATGGAGGTTTTGGTCATGGAATAGAATCAGACTGCTGGACACCATACTCATCACCATTAGCTTCTTCAGTAGCATGTAAAATATTATGGGAAATAGGATTTAAAGAAAACCATAAAGTTATTGAAGATTCATTAGGATATTTTGAAAATAATAAATTTAATATGGAAAATGGAACATGGCAAACTGTAATAGAGGAAAATAATAATTATCCTCATGCTCCTTGGTGGAGCTATAGTGAGGAGGGAGATAACACTTGGGGATTTAATCCATCCATAGATATAGCCTCCTTTATGTTCTACCATAGTCATGAAGGTTCAAAGGCAAGAGAAATAGCAAACCTATCATTAAAAAAGGCAGAAGATAATTTATTAAACTCAAAAGAGATGAATTTCCATGAACTAATATGTTATATAAACGGAATAACTTTAATTAAAGACTCAAAAAAACAGGCTAATGTTGATATGAAAAATATGGAAGAGAAGATTGTAGAACTTGTTAGGAGTTCTATGTGTTTGGATAAGTCAAAATGGGGCAAAGAATATGTGGCTGAACCTTTGGATTTTATAGACTGCATTAATGGGGAGCATATTCTTTTATACCCTTATTTTAAGGAGGCTATAATGGAGAATTCACAGGTTTTAATAGAAAACCTTCATAATAATATATGGGATATTACTTGGAATTGGGGAGAAAGTTATAATGACAGCTTCCAGATAGCGAGAAATCACTGGAGGGGAGTGCTTGCTGTTCAAAGACTTATAAAATTAAAGAGACTAGGATTAATAGAGTAATACATATGTAAATAAGTATGTAAATATTTTGTAATTTAAAATAGAATAAAAAATATTATAATTCCTATAGACTAATGAGTATGTAAATAATTAGTTTATAGGGATTTTTTATAGGATAATAAAGTTATTTTATTTAATCTGTCATTAGTATATTCAAAAATCTAGGGGGAGTATTTATGGAAAAAGATAAGTATGTAGAGGGAATAAAAGAGCTTAGAGCTTTGATTAAATCAGGTAAATACAATAAGTGTCCTTGTCCTAAAGTAAAATGTGAGTGGCATGGAAACTGTTTTGAGTGTGTTATGATACATAGGGTTAGACAAGAACATGTGCCTAATTGTATGCAACCTATGCTACAAAAGAAAATTAAAGAAATTGCAAAGATAGCAGAAATGGTAGCGGAACCAAAGCCACTTACACCAGGAGAATATTGGGATTATGTAAGAGAAGTTGCTCCAAAAGAAGAAGATTAGAAAAAATATATTTACAAATAAAAACAAAAATGGTAGTGTATATAATTAAATGCGATGAAAAGGAAAGTACCTTTAAAAATACTTTTACAGAGAGCTTTGGAGGATGAGAAGAAGCAAAGGATATTAAAGGGAAAATGGCCTTGGAGCGGTGCACCGAAACTAATACAGTTAGGCTGCAACGGGTTCACCCGTTATAGTGATAGAGTATAATCACATTTGTGACGTACTTAATGAGGTTTATATGGCAACATATAAGTAAAATAGGATGGTAACAGTAAGCTTTGGCTCTCCTTCCTAAGATTTTGGTCTTAGGAAGGAGAGCTTTTAATCTTACATTACATTTTTTTATCTCTTATGGCATAAAGGTTTGTACCAATTACTCCAACTAGGATTATTAGCCCTCCAAGAATATGAAAATACTCTAGTTTTTCATTTAGAAATATTATTCCTGAAATAACAGTTATTAAAGTTGCAAAATTACTAAAGACACTAACCTCTGCTGCTCCTATTTTAAATAGGGAATAGTTAGAAAGTAATGATGCTATAAGGGAAGAGATTAGTCCTAAGTAAAGTATTGAAACTAAAAACATAGAATTAGTTAGAGGGTTAAAATAAGTACTTACAGTACCAGATATAATATGATTGGTAAGGTTTAGAAAATTAAAACTTATAAACCCTACAAAGGTAATCATATAGGTTAAATCTAATGGTTTATATTTTCTAGTTGTTTTTCTTGCTAATATATTATAAATAGCAGAGGAGATTGTAGATAGAAGAATTAGTAAACAGCCTTTAAGGCTAGAAACATTGAAGCTTGTACCTTTCATAAAGAAAATATATATTACGCCTAAGGTAGAGAGGAAAAGAAATGACTTTTGAAACCTACTACAATTTTCTTTTAAGATAAATTTTGATAGTACCATTGTGAATATTGGGAGTGTTGCTTGTATAATACCAGCCTCAGAGGATGATATATATACTAATCCTAGAGCTTGAAAGGTGAAAAATATTACTGGATAAAATAATGCAACAGGAATAATATTAATAATATCTTTTACTTTTATATCTAATTTAACCCATCCAAAAATCATAGGTATAGATGCAAATATTATTGATACTGTGAATCTATGAGCAAGAATATCAAGTGGCGTTGTTATAGATAAGGTAATTTTTACAAATAAAAATGATAATCCTATTATAAAAGCATACAATGTTGCTGAAATATAAGCTAGTGTACTTTCTTTTTTCATATGATTAACCTCCTAATAATTTTAAATTCTAAAATAATATTGAACATACTTATATATTACTTAAGAGGAAACAATGGTACAATAGAAAGAAACTGTAACTATACCGGTATAGTTATTACTGTAGAGGTGTGCTATGTACAAATATTTAGATATATTAAATAAAATTGAAGACTTAATTTATAAGGATGTACATAAGGCAGGAGAGAAGCTTCCATCCATAAAAAAGCTCAGTGAACATTATAAGTGTAATAAGAGTACTGTAATAAGAGCCTTAGAAGAGTTAGAAAAGAATCATATGATTTATTCAATACCTAAAAGTGGGTATTATGTTGTTAAAAACAAAAATGTATTAACAGTAGATAGCAAAAATAATTCTATTTGGGATTTTGTATCTTCATCACCAGACCCTAATATTTTTCCATATATAGATTTTCAACACTGTATTAACAAGGCTATTGATATATATAAGAATGATTTATTTATATATGGGACTCCCAAAGGCCTTCCATCATTGATTAAGGTTGTAAAAAAGCAATTGGAAGATTATCAGGTCTTTGCAAAGGAAGAGAATATATGTATTACATCGGGAGTACAGCAAAGCTTAGCTATACTAACATCTATGTCCTTTAAAAATAATAAAAAAACTATTTTAATAGAGCAGCCTAGTTATCATTTATTTATTAATTATTTAGAGACTCATAATATACCTGTAAAGGGAATTAAAAGAGATGATAGGGGCATAGATTTAATGGAATTAGAAGATATATTTAAAAGTGGAGAGGTAAAGTTTTTCTATACTATGCCAAGGTTTCATAATCCTTTAGGAACATCTTATTCAGAGAAAGAGAAAAAGGCAATTGCAGCATTAGGAAAAAAGTATGATGTATATATTGTGGAGGATGATTATTTGGCTGATTTAGAGTCAAACTCAAAGGCAGATCCTATATATTCCTATGATTCTTCAGGTCATGTTATTTATATGAAAAGTTATTCTAAAATAATATTTCCAGGACTTAGGGTAGGGGTTGCAGTATTACCTAAAAATCTAGTTGAAGATTTTAGTAAACACAAAATATTGATGGATGTAGATACATCAATGCTTTCTCAAGGAGCTCTAGAAATTTATATAAAAAGTGGAATGTTTCATAGGCATAAAGAAAAAATTAAGGAATCCTATTTAAGAAGAAGTAGGAATTTATCATCTGCATTAAGAAGCAATATGGCATGTTCAAAAAATGTAATTGGATATACAGAAATAAAAAATCCATGTATTCATAGATGTATAACTATAGATAATAAAATAAATAGTAACAGAATTATAAATAGCTTAAAAAAGAAATCAATTTTAGTGAGTTCACCTAATGATAACTATATAACTGGATTTCAAAAAGAAAATCTTCTTAAAGTAAATGTTTCTAATGTAAAAGAGGAAAAGATTGAAGAAGGAATCAATATTATATTTA
This sequence comes from Clostridium hydrogeniformans DSM 21757, assembly GCF_000686705.1. GTDB lineage: Bacteria > Bacillota > Clostridia > Clostridiales > Clostridiaceae > Clostridium_Z > Clostridium_Z hydrogeniformans. Next base: position 142,350 of record NZ_KK366004.1, read on the forward strand.
AAGAAATAGAAATGTAACCATAAAATATATAAATACAGTAGGTATTGGTTATCATATTATATAGGAAGATAGAATTATATTATAGTCCAAAATAATAGGAATAAACTTCATATAAATAATTAAATTGCAAATAAAGTAAGGTTTTATGGAGAAAAAAAGGAATTTAATTCAATTAAATTCATAAAAATTGGAAATTTACATTTTAATAACATGACCATGGAAAAGTCAGTAATATGAAGCTTTCTCGACTAATATAAGGGCAAAACTTGTTGGTATCTGATTTACATAAATTACAACATTTTACTATAATTCTAACCTGGGGTATAATCAACATGTCTTCATTGAGAGCTATTATAGATATAGCAAATATCTATAATAGTTTTTTATTTTATAGAGGAGGGAATGTTTTGGACACTAATATAAAACTTCGTCAAGAAGTTTATAGGAATGATGCATTAAAGATTATCGACTGGTTAGATGATAGTGAGGTTACTAAATACTTAAATGAAAAAGATGGAATTAGTAAGAGTGTTAGTAATGTAATTGAAAGCGTTAATATGCCTATATTAACTCACTTATTTAATCAGAATGGAAGTTTTTTTATAATATTAGATAATAACGATCCAATAGGATTTTTAAGACTTGTCCATAAAGGAAGTAAGGCAGAAATGGTTTTAGCCATTGGAGATAGAGAAAAATGGGGAAAGGGTCTAGGACCTACAGCTATTAAGGAAGGATTAAAAACAGCCTTTTTTAATTGGAGAGTAGATGAAGTTATTGCAAAAATCAACTTTAAAAATCATAGATCTAAAAAAGCTTTTACTAAGGTTGGGTTTGAAGAAGATATTAAGCTGCAAAGAGAAATGCAATATTCTATGTCTTGGAAGAACTTCATAGCTTTAGCTGCATAGAATAGAAAATATTATAATATTTACAATAAAATAAAACAATGATATAATCCTATAAAATAAAGTAAGCTTAATTTTTTTTATAGTTCAATAAACTAGATTAAGTCTTAATTAATGAGATAACCTTACAATTCTTATTTCCATAAATACATGGATTAAGTAATAGAATTGTAAGGTTATTTAATAAATAGGAAAGAAGTGATTAGATTGGGGCAAAGGAATATAAGTTAACTGGTTCTGTAACTCTTCAAATTTACCAGAGAAGCACTAATATTATTCATTAAAAGTATAGTTTAAGTAATATTAGCATAGTGAAATAAACAATTTAAAAGCTTGTTTATAATTAATAGTGTAGTATCTCTAAATGAATTTTATTTAGAAGATTTAACTAGACAATAAATAAGCTTATTTAAAAGTTTTTAGCTATGACTTAAATAAAGGAGAATGATATTATGTGTAATGAAGAGAAGGTTTTAAACTTTATAGATAGAATTATAGGAGAAGAATTAGAAGAGGGTATAGTAAAAGAGGTTCATACAAGGTTTCCACCAGAGCCTAATGGATACCTTCATATAGGAAGTGTTTATGCCATTAATGTAAGCCATTCTTTAGCAAAAAAGCATAAGGGTAAATTTAACTTAAGATTTGATGATACTAATCCAGCTAAAGAGGATGTAGAATATGAAAGGTCAATAATAGAAGATATGGATTGGCTTGGGGTTGACTATGGAAAAGAACCTTATTATGGTTCTGATTATAGTGAAAGCATATTTAATTATGCTAAGTATTTAATTAATAAGGGAAAAGCTTATGTTTGTGACTTATCCCCAGAGGAAATTAGAGAATACAAAGGAAGCTTAACTACAAAAGGAAAAGATAGTCCTTTTAGAAATAGATCCATAGAAGAAAACTTAGATCTTTTTAACAGAATGAAAGATGGTGAGTTTAAAGAGGGAGAAAGAGTCTTAAGGGCAAAAATAGATATGGAAAGCCCTAATATAAGTCTTAGAGATCCTGTTATATATAGAATACTTCATTTAAGTCATTATAGGACAGGAGATAAGTGGTGTATATATCCTATGTATGATTTTGCTCATCCTATTCAAGATTATATAGAAGGAATAACTCATTCCTTATGTTCAGATGAATTTAAAAATCATAGACCATTGTATGAATGGGTGTTAAAGGAATTAGATTTAAAGGGAAGTATCCCAAGACAAATAGAGTTTGGAAGAATGAACTTAAGTGGAGTTGTTACAAGTAAAAGATATCTTAAACAATTAGTTTTTAATGGATATGTTGATGGATGGGATGATCCAAGACTACCGACCTTAAAGGGATTAAGAAGAAGGGGATATACTAAAGAATCCATTTTTAGTTTTTTAAATGAAATTGGAGTATCTAAAATAGAGAATACTTTTAATGTAAGCATTCTTGAAAATTCCCTAAGACAAGATTTAAAGGATAAAGTTAAAGGGATAATGGCAATTATTAATCCACTAAAGGTTGTAATAACTAATTTAGATGAAGATCATTTAGAGTATTTAGATGCTGAAAATAATACAGGTAACAAGTCTTTAGGAAGCAGAAAAATGCCTTTTACAAGGGAATTATATATAGAAAGAGAAGATTTTAGTGATAATCCACCTAAGGGATATAAAAGATTGGTTTTAGGTGGAGAGGTAAGGTTAAAACATGGATATTTTATAAAATGCAATGAAGTTATAAAAGATAATCATGGAGAGGTAGTAGAGCTTAGATGTACCTATGACCCAGAAACTAAAAGTGGTAGTGGATTTACAGCACGTAAGGTAAAGGGGACTATTCACTGGGTGAGTAAGGATAAATCTATTCCATGTAAAGTGAAACTATATGAAGATTTATTTTTAGAGGAACCTTCTGAAGAAAATCTTTTTGAGAGTATCAATAAAAAATCTTTAAAAGTAATAGAAAATGCCTTTATTGAACCAGCAGTGAAAGAATTAATAAATGAAGAAAGATTTCAATTTATAAGACATGGATATTTTATTTTAGATAATAAGGACTCTAAGGTAGATAGCCTTGTATTTAATAGGATTGTAAGTTTAAAGTCTTCTTATAACAAATAGTATAAGGTAATATTTATAAAGCATTATAGAATTTAAATTAATTAATTCTATAGTGCTTATATTATTGTTTTTAATTATTAAAATTGTTTTAGAAAATAATTTTTTATAATCAAAAGATTTTAAGATTATTTTTAAAAACTAGTTCATATCTTGAAAAAACTTTTTCAAATCTTTCTTTTTATGATCAGATAGATTATGCCATCTTATACCTTCAATAGCTCCTTCAAGAGCACAAAGCATATTATAACAAGCGCTTTCATCTATATTTTTTATTTTTAAAAATGCTTCTTTACTCCCCAATTTTTTCAAGTCATCTGGAGTTTTCACTCTAGCCTCTATTAGTTTCTTTTCTAGTATAGGTCCTATATTAGGTAGGTTACTTAACTTTTCCAAATGTATTTATCTCCTCATAAGATTTAAAATCCACTTTCCTCATTAACTATAAAAAGGGATATTCTATTTTTATCTATTTGGCCTTCTACAATTGATAAGATATTACAAACTCTTTCTTTTGAAGTACAATCTACGCACTTATTTAATTCTACACATGGAGGATTATAACCAGCACGTTTAGCATTTAATGGACAAGAAATATTCTTAACTCTTTTAATAGCATTTTCTAAGGTATCTACAATTTTATTTTTACCAACCACTATTATGACCTTATCAGGACCAAAAGATATAGCAGAAACCCTGTTACCACTATGATCTACATTTACAATTCTGCCATCAATGGATATAGCATTAGACCCTGTAATATACCAATCAGAAGTAAGAGCTTTTTTCTTAATGGAAGTACCTTCTATCTTATCTTTTGATAGCTCCTTATCATATACAGTATATCCTTTTTCAATTAATGATGATGTAAGAGATATTTTTTCAAGAGTCGTTGAGTGACCAATTCCAACAGTAGAATTTAAGGGGATTAATTCTAAAATATAGGATTTAACTGAGTCTAAGGTTTCAAAGAATTTTACTTCTATATTTCTTTTGTTAAAATTATGGGTTAAGTCTAATAAAGAGTTTTTATCCATATAATTACCTCACAATTTTAATTTGGGATTATAATTTATGAAAATTATTTTACTAAAAGGGGAAAAGGTGTAGATAAGAAATTAAATTTTGTATGGCTTTACAATTTATATATAGATTATAACATTAATTTACAAAAAAATTATAGATAAATGTATCTTAAGAACTTTTGCAATTAAAAAGTTACACATAAAATAATAATAAATTATATAAATTTTGAAATTAATAGTATACAATATTTGTAAGTGATATAATTCTAATATTAAGAGTGGATTCTAAAAGGGGGATCAGAATGAGCGATTTTTATTGTGAGGAAGTATTAAGTGGGAATACAAAGGTTATAAAAGTATTAGAAACAGAAAATATTCTTGCATATTACCATACAAAACCAGCCTATGAAGAGCATATTGTTGTAATTCCTAAGAAGCATATATCTTCATTAATAACTTTATAGGATGAAGATAGTCAGTTAATTTTAGAACTAATCAATGTAGTAAAAAGAGTTTCAGAAGATGTTGTTAAAAAATATGGGGCCTGTAGGGTTATAACCAATCTAGGAAATTACCAGGATTCAAAGCATTTACATTTTCATTTAGTATATGGTAAAAGAGTATAGCTTTGTGGCATATGAATATTAGCAAGTTATATACTTCCACAGATTAATAATATTTATTTATAAATATTGGAGGAAGTATAAACATATATATTCCTAATAAAGAGGTTAGAAGTTAAGAAAAAATATAAGAGGAGTGGGAATATGATAAACATAATAGGGGATGAGATTTATACTGAAAGGCTTATAATGAGAAAGCTTACTTTAAAGGATCTTGATGAATATTATGAGATTGCAAGGAAAGATGAAGTAGGAAAGTGGTTATCAACATCTAGGGGAAGAACTTACGAAGAAACCAAAAGGACCATTGAGTATTTTTTAGAGCATTGGGATAAAAAAGGCTTTGGGACTTGGGGAGTAATTAATAAAGACAGTGGAGAACTTTTAGGTCATTGTGGGTTAAACTACATTGGGGATACAAGAGAAGTGGAAGTTCTATATGCCTTTGACCCTAAAGCTTGGGGGAAGGGATATGGAAAAGAATCAGCTAAGGCATCCATTGAATATGGATTTAGTAAGACAAACTTAGAGAGGTTAATTGCTGTTGCAAAAACAGATAATGTTAGATCTAAGGGTGTTATAGAAGGCTGTGGATTTAAATATATAGGAAACAAGGAATATTTTAAGCTTAATCTAGATTGCTATGAGATCCTAAAGTAAAAAAATATAATAAAGTTAATACAATATACAATAAAAACAGTAAAACAATTTAAGTTTTACTGTTTTTATATATCTTCATAAATCTTCTTGTATAAAGTTATATATGTTATTCAAGATTTTTATCAGAAGCAGTTTCATCTTCTGATAAAGTATCCCTAAAGTAATTAAGCTCATTCTCTATGGTAGATTTATCAAGGGCAGTTAAGAAGGATTCAGGACAGCTTAATGCCTTTAAGAATAAGTCCTTTGCTTCTTCTAACTCTCCCTTTTCTTTTAGTATAAGACCATAATAGTAGTAAGGATCAGCAAATGTTAAATTGTTTTTAGTGATATCCGTATATATTTCTTCAGCTTCCTTAATTTTTCCAAGGTTATAATAGCTTTGAGCTAAGTTGTCTAATATAATACTACTTGTACTATCATATTCATTAGCCTCTAGGTTAAGATCTAAAGCTTTTTCATAATCCCCTTTAATTAGTAATAAGTATCCAAGAGACTCATAAAGGGTTACACTTTTATTTTCTTTTAAAAGATTTTCTAATATGTTTATAGATTCATCTAGATTATCCTTTTTCCATTCAATAAGAGCCAGAGTTATTTTAGCATTTAAATTTTCCCTACCATAAAGTTTAAATTTTGCTGCATAACCTAAGACTCTTTCAGCATCATTTATTTTACCTTCTACAAGCAAAAGATAAGCATAGCTTATATGTATTCTAGGTTTACATGTAGATATTTTACTTGCTTTTTCAAAATATTTAATAGCTTCTTCTTTATTTCCGTTTCTATAAAACTTACTTCCTTTTATAGAATAAAATACATATCGCTTAGTAATAAGTTTATAAAACAAGTAGGTGAAAAGTATGAACTTTCCGAAGAATGCATTTACACTAGATATAGCTATGAAAAGAAAGAATATAACACCTATTTCAATAAAAACTGCTCTCATAAGTTACCCCCAAAATAGAATTTAATTATATCTATTATACAATGATTTCTGATAACTATAAAGTTAATATTAATACATTAAAAATAACATTAAAGAATTTTTATGTGACTAAATTTATGTAAGATTTAAGGTTGAAATATATTTATACAATAGAATAAATGAGGTAAAATATAAACTAAATAGTAAACTTGAAGAAAATTACTATTTTATTTATTAAAATGCTAGTAATATTGAATATAATTTAATATTTGACTATGTGGTAAAAAGGTCACAATAATGTTAAAATAAGTTAAAAGATGTTGTGAAAACACACTTCATATAAATATATAAACTTAAAGAATAATAAAATCTAAATTCAATTTACAGAAGATTAGAAAAGTTAAATTAGTAATTTTAAGTTTTATTATATATGGTTTTAACATTAAACTTATAACTTTAACATTGTTTTAATGAAAAGAGTTAACTAATAGGAAACCTTTCCTTAAAGAAGAATTTAATTTAAAAGAAAAATAAGGGTTTTAGAAATAGGAAGTTATGTTAATTAATATATAAACTTCAATTTAAGAATCCACAGCTAATAAGGAGAGATGACTATGGAGGAGATTTTTAAGTATTACGAAGAGAATTATAATGAGGATGGTAGATTAGTAAGAGATAAAAGTCATAGTATTGAGTATCTAACAACAATAAGATATTTTGAGGAAATATTTAATAAAGATTCTAGAATAATTGATCCTTGTGAGGGAACATAGGAGAGGATGTGACGCTTTATTTTATGGGATAGCATAAAAGGATTTAAGAAAAAGTATGAAAGATTTAAGGGTTAAACCTATATTTAATATTGCTACAGATGGAGTAGGATATATAGTGAGGGATAAAGTAAATTCTTTTAATGACGAGGATTTTAATAAGTGGCTTTATTACCATTTTGAAAATTGTGAAGATGAGAGCTTACTTGGATACAGTATTCATAGATTATATTTTGGAGTAAAGATTTAATATATACTAAATCAATATAAATTTTTATAAATATAGGGCGAAAATTAATATAAGAATATTTCTTATATTAGGAAAGCTATTTAGTGAAACAATAAGTTGATTTAGAAATAGTTTATATAGGGTATTAGAGTTTTAAATATTTTAGGTAAGTATAGAATGAATTTATGTTTTTAGAATAGATTCTATTATATAAGAAATTAATTAATAAAAAAGAATATGGGTAATTAGAGAAAATGGGAGGGGGAATTATAGATGCTTTATATTCGTTATGCAACTGTGGATGATGCGAGAGAACTAGGAAGAATACATTGTTCTTCATGGAAAGACGCATATAAAAATATAGTTCCAAGTAATTTATTAGAGAAGATAAATGAGGAAAAGAGATATGAGAGATTTAAAAAAGCATTAACTGAAGGCGTAGAAGAGGATGCTATTTTATTTGAAGAAAACATTGCAGTTGGATTTATTTGTATAGGAAAATGTAGGGATAAAGATATGGATGATACCTGTGGAGAAGTCTGGGGAATATATTTACTTCCAAGCTGTACTAGAAAAGGTATGGGATATGAACTTATGAAATGGGGCTTGGAGGAGATTAAAAAGAAAGGATATAAAAAAGCTACTCTTTGGGTTCTTGAAGAGAACCATGATGCTATAGAGTTTTATAAGAAGATGGGATTTAAGTATGAAGGCACCACCAATAATATAACAATAGGAAAGGTATTAAAAGAGTGTAGATATATAAAAGATCTTAATTAAAAATAGTTTATGGTAGGAAAAAGTTTAAAGACTTGATAATAGGGGATAAAGGTAATTTATAATGAATAAAGAAAAATATGATGAATATAAAACAACAAAAGTTTATTGGCGGAATATATTTAGAAATTATGAGATATATGACCCTTTTGAGGAGATAAAGGTAGATACAGTACCAGAAAGAATTTTAGAAGAAGTTATAGATAGTATGATACTAGGAGAAGGACAGGTATTAGATTTTGGATGTGGTACAGGAAGATTAGGTTTTAGAGCTTTATGTAAGGGTGGAAAAGAAATAACATTTATTGATATATGTGAGGAAGCTATAAAGCTTGTAAGAAATGTAGCACTAGACAATGGGATTTTAAATAAGTGTAATATAGTATTAGGTGGAGTAGAAAAGCTTAAAGAGCTTAAAAAAGAAAGTTTCGATGGAATAATCCTAAGTAACGTAATTGATAATATAACGCCTTTAGATAGAGAGGAGTTAATAAATGAAGCTACAAGACTGCTTAAACCTAGAGGAAGACTTTTTATTAAGTTAAATTCTTATATATGTAGTGAAAAAAGAACTCAATGGGAATTTAAGAAATTAGATGAGGATTTTTATGAAGAGAAAAGCGGTTTATATTTTTGGAATGTAACTAAGGATAAATCAGATAACTTCTTTAAAAAAAGATTCAAGATTTTAAGATATGAGGAAGTATATTATAAAGAGTATGATCAGTATAATAGAGTTTATATCTTAGAAAAACTATAGTAGCAAGGAATTACTTTTATGTTATTTAAGCTGAATTGTTTAAGAAACATCTTCTGAGTTATATGTATTGGTTCAAATAGATTGAGTTGTTTAAAACTGAAGAAGATACCCTATTGATTTTTAATTTGAAAAAAGTTCTAAATTAAATAGAAATGGAGATTATAAACATGGAACAATTAAATTTACGTCTAGCTGAGATAGAGGATGCAGAAAAACTTTTATTGCTAGAAGAAAAAAACCAAGACAAGAACTTTGCTATTAATATGACTACTAGAAAGCTTCCAAGGGAAATTACTTTAGAACTTATTGAAAATAAAATTAGGAGAGTAAGTGATATTAAAGGAGTATATGTAATTGAAACAGCTAACAAAGATATAATTGCTAGTTGCTCCTTTGATTTTACATTTCATAGGAATGGATATACTTTTTTGAACTTCAATACCCTTAGTGAGAACACAGATACATTAAATGTAGAAGCGTTGAATATGATAGTAAATTTTTGTTTTCAAAATTTAAATTTCAATAAATTAAATGTATATGTAAGAAGTAGTAGAATAAGAGATATGGATACTTTTTTTAAATGTGGATTTAGTGTAGAAGTGTGTTCTCGTCAGCGTCTTTTCATAAATGGAAATTATGAAGATATATATCATCTAGGAATTACAAAGTATGATTATTTAAATAAAACATTTACCGTAAATGATATAAATGAATTTTTAAAAAAAGAGTGTTTTAATATAGATAAAGATTATATGATTAAGACCAATGTACCTCCAAATAAAAAGCTCTTAATTGGAGAGAAGGTAGATTTAACATTAATTACTTCTGAGGATGCAGAAAAAATTTATGGATTAAGCTTAAATTCAGATGATAAGAACTATGCATCTATTGGTGCAGCTGCACCAATAAGTTTAAATTCAATTCTAGAAAGTTCTAAAAATGAGAATGATTTATATTTTTTAAAGGAAAGAATATCTTTTGGAATAAAGAAAAAAGATGGTGAAATTATTGGAACCATCGATGCTGATACAATTGATCATAGAAATAGAAATCTTATGATAGGCATATCAATTTATGATATAGGGGAAAGAGGAAAGGGATATGGTAGGGAAGCCATAGAGCTTTTTACAGACTTTGTATTTTTAGAAATGAATATGCATAGGGTTTACTTAGGAGGATTTGCTTTTAATAGAAATAGTATTAATTTGTATGAACGAATTGGATTTAAATTAGAAGGAGTAAATCGATCATTTGTTTATAGGAATGGTAATTATTATGATGAATATGTGTTGGGTGTTCTAAGACAGGAGTGGCTCACCTTAAGGAAATACATAGTATAGGATTCTATAGCTTATTATAATTTATAAATATATGAAAATATATTGAAGCTAAGAATAATAATGTATATTTCATTCACGAAAGATTAATAGGAGGGGATTAGATGAATATTAAATTAAGAAATTTAAAAGTCTCAGATAAAGAACATTTCTTCTTATGGGTAAAGGATAAAGAGGTTATAAGGTATTCTTTATCTATATTCCAGAAAATGAAAAGTGATGAGGAAATATCACATTGGTTTGATATGCTTTTATTAGAAGAATCTTCGTACAATAAAGCAATTATAGATAAGGATACGGAAAAATTAATTGGATATGCTGGAATAGCAGGAATTAGTGAGACAAATTTATCTGGGGAATATTTTATATTCATTGGTGATAAATCCTATTATAGAAAAGGTATTGGAACATTTGTAACTAAAGAAATTGTTAAAAGAGGTTTTAAAGAATTAGGACTTAATAGAATTATGCTTACTGTTTCAGAAGAAAATATAGGAGCAGTTAAGGCATACACTAATGCAAGCTTCAAAACAGAAGGAGTTATGAGACAAGCATCTTACAGAGATGGAAAATTTCATAATAAAATTATTATGGCAATCTTAAAAGAAGAATGGCTTAATGAATAATTAAAGATAAAAAACTATGCTAAATATATAATGTACCTTATATGATAGACAGTAATAAAAAAAGCCTATCTTAGAGGGTACATTATATATATTAAAATTAGCATAGTTTTTTATTATAGAAAGTATGGCATAAACGACTTTAATATTTAGAGCTATATATTTAAAGTAAATTAACTAATAAAATAATAGTGATTTTTTTATTGTTATTTAAGATACTTTTTTCTCAATCCATGCCACTAACACATACATTAAATAAGCTATTACAGATAGTATAACTATGCTCATCATAACCATGTCTAATTGAGAAATTTGGCCACCATATACAATGATAAAGCCTAGGCCCTCTTTAGCTACTAAGAATTCTCCCATAATAACTCCAACCCAAGATAAACCTACATTTATTTTTAGGGCAGACATTAGAGTTGGGATAGATGCTGGAATTATTAAGTGATTTAATGTTTGAAGTTTATTAGCACCAAAGGTTTTAAGAAGCTTTATTTTATCTTCACTTACTTCGTTAAATCCAGAGAGTACAGAAATTATAGTAACTACAATGGATATAAGAAGAGCGATTATAATTATAGAAGAAGTTCCATTACCAGCCCAGAAAATTATAATTGGAGCTAAGGCTACCTTTGGAAGAGCATTTAAAACTACTAAATAGGGTTCAAGAACTTTAGAGATAAACTTAGACCACCAAAGAACTATGGCTACCAGAGTTCCTAAGATAGTACCTAATATAAAGCCTAAGACAGTTTCATAGCAGGTAATAAATATATGTCTAAATAGGGTACCATCATTATAAAAGGAAACTAGAGATTTCACCATTCTAGAAGGGCTAGAGAAAAGGAAAGGATCTATCCATTTAAAATAAGCAGATATTTCCCAAAGAGCTATAAATATTACTAGTATTCCAATCCTAGTTAAGGTTACAAGAAGCTTATTTCTTTTAACTTCCTTTAAATAAGCCTCATGGGTACTACTTACCTTCATTTAAATCAAGCTCCTTCCAAATAGTGTTAAAGTAAGCTCTAAACTCTGGAGCTTCTCTTCTTTTTAGTGGAGTGGAATACTCTTTGGAAAACCTAATATTTATTACTTCTTTTATAGTAGCAGGCCGTTTTGATAATATTATAACTTTAGATGATATAGAAACTGCTTCTGATATATCATGGGTAACCATAATAGCTGTTTTATTTTCAAGTTTTATAATGTTATATATTTCATCACTAACCTTTAGCCTGCTTTGGTAATCAAGAGCAGAAAAGGGTTCATCTAAAAGTAGAATAGATGGATTTAAAGCAAGAGTTCTAATTAAGGCAACCCTTTGCCTCATACCACCAGAAAGCTCTGATGGTTTATGATGTTTAAAATTCTTTAAACCATAATTATTTAAAAGGGCATGAAGCATTTCTTCCTTTTCTTTGTTTAATTTCTTTTGAATTTTTAGACCTAAGGATACATTTTGAAAAACATCAAGCCAAGGGAAAAGGTGATCCTTTTGAAACATATATCCAAGATTTTCATTAGGACCATGAATTTCTTTACCTTTAAGAAGTAAGCTTCCCTTAGATGGTTTAATAAGACCACATATTATATTAAGAAGAGTAGATTTACCACAACCAGATGGCCCAACTATGGATATAAATTCACCCTCTTTAATGGAGAAAGAAATATCCTTTAAAGCTTCTACTTCCCCTTTTTCAGAGTGATAATTCATAGATATATTATTAATATTCATTAAATCCATAGCTTATTTAACTACCTTTTCAGAGAATTTGTTGGTAACTAATTTATCAAAGGATGGTTTATTTGGAATTAGTGTATTATCATAAGAACTTATTATATCCATAAGTCTATTCATCTCTTCTTCTTTAATAACTGGGGTTTTAGAAAAGGCATCTATATCCTTGTAGTTTTTAATAACACTTACTATTATATCTCTATCTGTTCCAGGGAAAAAACTTTCAATAGCCTTTGCTATTTCTTCATTAGAGGTTTTAAGAACCCAAGTTTGACCTTTATATATTGCCCTTGTAAAAGCTTCTAATAAGTCACTATTTTTATCTATATAGCTTTCTGTTGCAAAGAAGCTAGTGTAAGGCATATTACCAGCAGACTTACCAATAGATCCTACAATATAACCTGACTTATCTTTCTCTAGCATAGAAGCTGTAGGCTCAAATAATGCGACATAATCTCCAGTTCCAGATTTGAAAGCTCCAGCTGTAGCAGTAAATGCAAGGTTAGTAATTATATCAACATTCTTTTTATTTTCAACACCATTATTTTTTAAAACATATTCAAGAGACATTTCAGGCATACCACCAGGTCTTCCCCCTATAATAGTCTTGCCATTAAGATCACTCCACTTAAAGTCTTTATTTTCCTTTCTTCCAACTAAGAAGGAACCATCCTTTTGAGTTAACTGAGCAAACACTATAGGAAGGTTATCTTTCTTTTGATTGTGAATGTAAATAACTTGTTCAGGGCCACAAAAACCTATGTCTGCACTTCCACTTATTACTTGTTGCATAGTTTTGTCAGCTCCTTGTCCAGTAGAAAGCTCTATGTCTATACCTTCATCTTTAAAATATCCATTATTAATAGCCGCATACATAGGGGCATAGAATACAGAACGAACTACTTCATTAAGCCTAACTTTTTTTAATTCTTTATTGTCCTTAGTTTTACATGCAGCAAAGGATAAGGTTATTATTAGAACAAGTCCTAAAGATATTAAGGACTTTAAAGTTTTTCTTTTCATTTACTTTCCTCCTTTGGTTAATTAATAAATATAAGTATTCTGTTGTAAAAATTGTTTCAATCTATAATATGAAGGAATAAGGATTTGTGTTAAGAATAAGTTTTTAACAATAGTTATTTTAATGGTAGAACGTAATTAAGTATGATTATAAATATGTTATAAGTTTTGATATTTTAAACTAATAGTCAGTAAGGAAGAATTATTTGGAGAGTAAGGTAATAGTGTATATGATTTTATATATGTAGGTAATAAATAAGTAATCAATAGATTTAAGAAAAATAATAAAAATCCCCATTAAATCCATAATGGAGATTTTTATACTGTAATTAGATAGTTATATACATATAAGGAAAGACTTAAGACTATTTAGTTTACTATTAATAATTTAGATAAGTGCTTTTTATGGAATTTTATTGTATACAGCAAATGCATCTAAGATATTTAATTGTTCTGTATTAGGGCTTCCATTTGCATTAGTAGTTACTAGAATATACTCTTTTCCATCTACTTTAGCTAGACTTGCAAGACAGAGTTTAGCCTCTTCTGTATAACCAGTTTTTCCACCTAGGATAGTACCCTTATTTACAGTTGATTTGTCCATATGTTTAAACATTGTACTTTGAAAAGTGATACCATTTGGATGAAGATTAGTTGCTTTTGTAGTATGCTGTTTTGAGGTGTATATCTTTCGAAAAGTATCATTTTTAAGTGCGTATTTTAGTAACTTTGAAATATCTTTCACAGTACTATAATGTTTTTTATCATGTAATCCTGTGGTATTAGTAAAATTAGTATCATTCATTTCTAGTTCTTTAGCTTTTTCATTCATTAGTTTTACATATTTTTTTTCAGAACCTGAAATTGAATTTGCAAGGCTAATAGAACTTTCTGCTCCAGAAGGAAGTAATACACCATAAATCAAGTCTATTGCCTCCACTTTTTCATTAGGTAAAAATCCTGCCATTGAAGCATTTTTAGAATATAATTGTTTAAACATAGATTTTGGAAGCAGAATCAGCTTGTTTAAATCTGGTGAATTTTCAATTGCAAGTATTGCTGTCATAATCTTAGTAAGTGATGCTGGATAGATTTTTTCATTAGAGGATATATCTAATAATATTTCATTATTATCTAATGAAATAAGTATAGCGTTTGAACTATATAATGAGTTGGTATTTAAAGTTTTATTAATATTATTAGATATTACGGGATCTTGAGATTTTATAGGTGATTTTATTTTAGTAATATCTTCATCCATTATATTTTTTAGTAAAAATATAGCTGATATACATACGAGCAATGAAGATAGTACTAAAACAAAATATTTTATATTTTTCTTTTTTCCTTTTTGTTTATAATATGTCATATTAATATTCCTCCCTAAAGGTAAATTACAATGTTTCTTACAAGACAATTTTAATAAAAGTGAATATTTTTTGTATAAATAATGGCTTATAGACTTCTTAAGATTCTCTTAAGGACTGCTTATTATTTTCATAAGTTTTAAAATATAGAGTAAATAAAAAAACACCATTCCTCTATGAATTTTCATATCATAAAGGAATAGTGCTTTTTAGTTATTGATTATCCCAGGGATTTTTATATGGAATATTGTATAATCATCATTGCTTTCTGCATAAATTTCACCTTCATGTAAAATTATAATTTCTTTAGCGATAGCAAGTCCTAGACCAGCATTGCCAGTTTCCGTACCTCTAGACTCATCAAGTCTATAAAATTTTTCAAATATACTATTTAACTTTTGAAGTGGAATACTATTTCCATAATTTTTGAAAGTTATAATGGCATTAGTATCTTCTCTAATGACATCTATGGTAATTTTACTATTTTCATAACCATATGCAATTGCATTTTTAAATACATTATTAAATACTCTTGCAAGCTTATCAGGATCACCACAAAACATAGTATTATCGTCTGCATTTACAACAGATTCTTGATTTTTCTCAGAAAGCATTGGATAAAATTCATCTGCCATTTGAAATAACATATAGGATAAATTAAAATTCTTTTTCTCTAATACAATGGTTTGAAGATTATATCTGGTAATTTCAAAAAACTCATTTATGAGTCTTTCAAGTCTATTAGCTTTTTCTAAAGTAATATCCATATATTTTGCCCTTTGTTCTACAGGCATATCAGGTACTTCTGACATTAAATCTAAGTATCCAATAACTGAAGTTAGAGGAGTCTTTATATCATGGGCTAGATAAACAACTAAATCATTTTTTCTTTGCTCTGCCTGTTTTGCGTCTCTCTCCCTCTTCTCTAGAATATGTTTAAACATATTTAACTTGGTTTCCATAAAGTTCATTTCTGGAGATAACTGAATTTCTTTATCAGAACCTTTCATTAAATTATCCATACCATTGATGATTTCATCAAAGTACTTTGTAAACCAAGAAATAGCAACTTTAAAAATAATTAAGAAAAAAATAGCACTAGAAAGTAACAGAATTATATCTTTGTTATTACGAAAGATATAATGGTTAATAGTAAATGCATCTGGCTCAGATAAATAAAACTTATTCATTAAGAATGTTACAATCCAATTACCAAAACGACCTTGTAATAAGGAAGCTAGTAACATTAGAAATCCAGCACTTGCTAACACAAGTAATAATACTTTAAAGAAGATTTTTCTTTTAAATGCTAAATAATCATTTTTTCTAGTTTTCAATTTTATAACCAACTCCCCATACTGTTTTAATGTATTTTGGATTTTCAGCAGGATCATTCATTTTTTCTCTTAAATGTCTTATATGAACCATAATAGTGTTATTACTATTAGTAAAGTATTTATCTCCCCAAACTTTCTTAAATAAATCTTCAGAGTTTACAACTTGACCTTTATTTTCACATAAAACCCATAGAATTGAAAATTCAGTAGGGGTTAAAGACAATGGCTTTTCATTTAAAAAACACTGATGAGTATTTTTATCTACTACTAGCCCTCCTATAGAAATTATGTCTTCTTTTGGATAAGTATTTGATTGGTTGTATTTTGTAAATCTTCTTAACTGTGCCTTAACTCTTGCAATTAGTTCAAGGGGTCTAAATGGCTTGGTAATATAGTCATCTGCTCCTAATGTTAAACCTGTAATTTTATCAACTTCTTCATCCTTTGCAGTCAACATAATAATTGGAAAGTTATAGGATTCGCGTATTTTTTGACAAATAGAGAATCCATCTATATCTGGAAGCATAATGTCTAAAATAGCTATATCTAACTTTTCAGTTTCTATAACCCTTATTGCTTCTGCGCCTGTATAACATTTGAAAACTGTAAAGTTTTCATTTTTTAAATATAATTCAATCAAATTAGCGATTGATTTCTCATCTTCAACTACTAAAATTTTAGTAGGCATACATCCACCTTCCTTATTATATTAAGTAATAAAATTACTTAACTCTTATAGATACTTGCTTTTTTATTTAAGTATATATTTCCATAAATTCATATCATTATATTAAGTTAAAGAGAAGCTATAGTCAATATTCTATATATTGGATATTTACTAAATTAATATATAGTGCATTAAGTAATTTACATTTCACTGATTGATGACTCAATAAGTTTCAACTGAATTGAATGTAGTTTTAATATTAGAACTTATATATATTAAAAAGTACTTATACTAATGTATATATTGCTACCAATAAATCGATTCTCTAGTATAAGTATTTATGTACAATTAAGTTTAAAAAATAAAAATAATATAGAAAGCAGATTTTATATTTAACTTATTGACTAGGTGGTCTGTTTTTGATAATCTAAATATAGACCACTTGGTTTGTTTTTGTGTTATAAGTATATATTCTGATAGATATTTTTTATGGAGGAGAAGAAATGAATCAAAAAGAAAAAAATAAGATTAGTAAAGAGAAGATATTAAATGCAGCTATTATAGAGTTTGGTACTAAAAATTATGGGGATGCATCTCTAAATAATATTTGTAGTGATAATAATATTTCAAAAGGTCTTATATATCACTATTATAAAAATAAGGATGATTTATTTTTAAGCACTGTGGACCATTGTTTTAATAAATTTGTAGATTATCTTAAAAGAGAAGAATTTAAAGATGATGATTTTCAAAGAATTATAAAAAAGTGCTTAGATTTAAGATATAGTTTTTTTAGGGAAAATATTTATTTAAGCAATATATTTGTTAATGCTGTTTTACAACCACCTACACATTTAAGAGAAGAAATTAAACTTATAAGAAAGAAATTTGATCATATTAATATGGAGATTTATAGATATGCATTAAGCAAAATAACTCTAAGAGAAGAAATAAAAGAAGAAGAGGCAATGGAGTATTTTTGGATTCTTCAGGAAATGTTTAATGGATATTTTGAAAGTGAGAAATATGAAAGTTGTGACTTTAATACTTTAATTAAAGATCATGAAATAAAACTTGAAAAAATATTAAATATTATGCTTTATGGTATTGCTAAGGAGGAGGGAAAATAATGATACAACTAATATTAAGATTATTATCAGCAGTTGTAATAGCTTTTTTTGTTGGTAAACTAGTGTCAAAAATTAAGCTACCTGCTATTTTAGGATGGTTAATTACAGGGATGATACTTGGACCTCATGCATTAGGCCTTGTAAATGAAGCTATTTTAAGTGCAGAATGGTATAAAGTTATTATAGAAATTTTGGAGTGCGTAGTAGGACTTTTAATTGGAACTGAACTAGTTTGGAATAAAATTAAGAAGTCAGGAAAGCAAATTATAATAACAACTTTAACACAATCACTAGGAGCATTTTTAGTAGTTACCTTGGTGTTTGCAGGGATATTCTATTTCACAGGTGTTCCAATATATCTTTCTTTTATTTTTGGAGGTATTGCTCTTGCAACAGCACCAGCACCAGCCTTATCTATTGTCAGAGAGTTTAAAACAGATGGGCCTGTAACTAAAACATTAATCCCTATGGCAGCCCTTGATGATATGGTGGCTGTTGTCGTATTTTTTTCAACCATATCAATTATAGCTGCTAATATTTCAGAACAAAAGATCCCAATGTATATGATTCTAGTAATTGTTTTATTGCCAATTATTATTGGAGTTGTTACAGGAGTTTTAGCAGGGTATGTACTTAAAAAACATAATACATTACCAAAAACTATGGGACTATTAATTATCACTATATTAATAGCAGCAGGTGTAGGGCTTATATTTAATAATACAGTGTTACCTAAACCAGTGTTAAATTTCATGTTAATTGGAATGGCTTTTTCAGCTACCTTCTCTAATATGATTTCAGAAGAAAGATTAAATGAAATCATGAGTGGATTTAATCCTGTTTTAGGTATATCTATGATAATAGTAATATTAAATTTAGGTACTCCACTTGATTATCATCTAATTTTAGGTGCAGGATTATTTACTGTAATTTATATTGTTTCAAGAGCAGTAGGAAAATATGGTGGAGCATTTATTGGGGCAACTGTTACTAATTCACCGGAGACTGTAAAGAAATATCTAGGACTTACCTTATTACCACATTCAGGGGTTTCACTAGTATTTACTGGAATAGCAGTTTCTACTTTAATTGGTAGTGATCCAGAAAGCGCAAAAATTATACAAGGTACAATTGCAGCGGCAGCAGTAATAAATGAAGTTATAGCAGTAATTGTTGCTAAGAAAGCTTTTGAATTGGCTGGAGAGTTCAATAAAAAAGATTATGTTGAACTTTGTGAAAGTAAGTAAAATAAATATAAAGAAAGAGTAACCTAGTTTATAGGTTACTCTTTTTTTATAACTAATATTTAATTTCAGCTCTTGGATATAATGTAGTTCCCCAAATTGAAACTTTTATTTCATTTGTTAAAGGTACGTTATATTCGTCAATTATTGTTCTCCACCACTCCCAAGCAAGGCCTGTACATTCTCTTGCGAAAATTCTTATATTCTTTGCATTGGCTGGAGTAGGTATTGTTGTAGAGTAATGAGCAGTTTTATCTTCATAGTTTCCTCCCCATGTTTTATGGAAGAGAACCTCTTTTCCATTTTTATCATATGCAAATTCATCCCATGATACCTCAAATTGAGCAACATATGCACCAGAGTGATCAAGAAGTATTTTACCCTTAGAATATTCTCTAGATGTAGTTTCAATATAATCTGTTTTGTTATGAACAGCTGCAATTGAATTATCTTTTAAGAAAACACTGGTATATGAAATTGGATATGCAGGATTTTTAGGACTAAACTCTGCATTGTTTTTAATTATATTTCGTATTTTATTAAAGTCTTTTGTTACAACTTTATTATGCTCTTTTGCATCTCCACCTAATACAACGGCAGTAAATGAACTTTCTTCAAAGATATCCTTGTACTGATTATTAGATTCTACGTTAGTATTTTTAAGTAAGGCTTTAAAGGCAGCTTGTACATCTTTACTCTTAGATGTTGTTTCTAATTTAACATAAATTGTTCTACCATAGGCTACATTCGATACCATAACAGGAGGAGCAGTATTACTTACTCCTTTACGAGTGAGCTCTTGAAAAGTAACACTATCATCAAAAAGATCTGATGGGTTATTAGGTAGTTCTGAGCTTACTGTATAAAATATTTGTTTGTATGCAGCAACCATTACTTTTTTCTCTCCATTTGCTATAGCATTAAAGTCAATTCCTAGAGAGTTATTTATAACCTTGGAATTAACATTAAGAGCACTAGAAATTTGAGATTTACTATATACCATAGATTCTGAGTATTGTGTCCTAGCAGGTAGAGTATGTGTTGATGAATACTTTTCACTCCAAGTAGATGTTAATTCATCTATTGCTCCTGAGACATTGCTATATGTTGGGTTTTCAACAGTTATTTTATTTTCTCTTTTCATACCTGGTAAGTCTATACTAATATTTAAAGGTTTTCTTTTACACATTAGTAAAGTAGGTTGATTTTCTACAAAAGAATCGTTTGCAAGTTGTATTGCTCCAGGGTATGTGCGATCATTCATAGAATCAATGATTGAGATATCTACTGGTGAAGTTGTAAGGGATTTTTTATTACGTTCAACAACTATAAATTTTCCATTTGAATGTAAGCCCTCTTTTGGAACAAAACTTTCTATGTTATCACCAGGTGTTGCTAAAATTGCATTTTTATTATAGTTTAACCCTGCGATGCCTGTATCAATATCATCAGAATTGCTTGTTTCTTTTGCTGTATTTGATTCAGCAAGTGAAATAACTGGATATTGGATAATGCCTAAACTAAGAAATATACATATTAGTAGTTTTGTCAGTTTAAAGTTTTTTAGCCTTTTCAAAGAAATCCCCCCTTCTTTATATGTAAATTATACCATAATTCTACATATAAAGCAAATCAATTGATAGAATATTCGAATAAATAGGAAATTATGGATATATTTATGACTTATGTTTTGTGTTATTTATTATATAATTTAATATCGTTTATAAGTTGGGTATTCTAAAGTATTTAATAATCTTTAATAGGATGAGGTTTGAATTTTAAATTTATAATACTAAATGGATAGAGGAAATGGTTATGTATTTCTTATATAAATAAATAAAATTAAAGTTATTATATAAAGGTATAGTTCTTAAAATGTTGTAAATAATTAATTTAAAGCCATACATAAACACAGAATATATAAGAATCTAGCGTGATTTTAATTTAATGATATAAATAGCTGACTAAATATTAAAGTGTGTTGACAGTATTAATAAGAAATTATATACTGAAATAAAATTATAATTATATAAAAAGGAGATTTAAGGAGATGAATATAACAGTTCTTAACTAAACTATTATAATTAAATAGTTTAAAATGCTTTTAGGGTTCTATAATAGAGCTTTATTTAATTATGCATTTTAAGAACAATATCATCTATTAAATTCTTTTATATAAAAATAAAATAACTACAAATACACATATTAAGAATAGATATGTTTCTTTATAGTACAATGAAATATTTCTGTGTATTAAGTTTAATTTGATTATAATAAAAGAGCTTTATATAAAAAAATCCCTATGGATGATATTGTTCATCCATAGGGATTTTTTATTTTTATGTAAGGAGGATATATATGAATAAACTTGGACCAAATCCAAATAGTATTTACCCTAATGAACATATAAAGGAAATTTGTTATATAAAAAATGTTATAAAAAATAATAATATTAAGGTTGGTGATTATACCTATTATCATGATATAGATGGTGCAGAAAACTTTGAAGAACATGTTACCCATCATTATGAATTTATAGGTGATAAGCTAATTATAGGAAAGTTCTGTGCAATAGCAAAAGGAATAGAATTTGTTATGAACGGTGCAAATCATAGAATGACCTCTGTAACCACATATCCATTTAATATTATGGGTAATGGATGGGAAGAAGTTACACCTAATATTGAAGATTTGACCATGAAAGGTGATACCATAGTTGGAAATGATGTATGGATTGGACAAAATGTTACAGTGATGCCTGGAGTTAATATTGGGGATGGGGCAATTATTGCTGCTAATTCTGTGGTAACAAAGGATGTGCCTCCATATCATATTGCAGGAGGTAATCCATGTAGAATTATAAGAAAGAGGTTTGATGATGAACTAATTGATTATCTACTAAAGTTAAAATGGTGGGATTGGCCAAAGGAAAAGATTTTTCAAAACCTTCAGGTACTTTGTAGCCCAGATTTAGATAAAATTAAGTCTATAAAATAAATCTTAATGAAACTTGCCTTTTCAACAATGAATAAGTAAAATACTAATTAAAATGGTACAAAAAGGGTATTTGGTCATTTATAGTTGTTTTGTCAAAAGCAATGAATAAAGAATTTCTTAATATATAAATTGGATTAAAAGACAAAATATCTATTTATATTATGGAGGAAAAGTTTATGAAACAGCAGGGGAAGTTTATAATAATTGATTCATTTAAGGATTTATTGAACCAAAAATCCATAGATAAAATTACAGTAAAAGATATTTGTGCACAAGGGGGAGTAAATAGACAAACCTTTTATTATTACTTCAAGGATATTATGGACATACTTAGTTTTACAATATTCAAAGAGTTATCTGTGGAGATTGCGCAAAATAGAACCTTTGAAACCTGGGAGGAAGGGTTCATAGCAACAATGAATTATATGAAAAAAAATTCAAAAATGATTTTGCATATATATAATTCTTCTTATTGGGATGAAGCTAAGACATACTTTGTAGATTTTTCAAATAATCTACTCTACAATGTGGTTAAAGAATGTGTAAATAGTATGGGAGTAAAATTACAGGATAAAAATAAAGTTTTCATTGTTAATTTTTATAGACATATATTTAATGGCTTAATGCTAGATTGGGTAAGTGAAGGTATGAAAGAGGAGCCAGAGATTATTCTTAGAAAACTTTTGCTTATGATAACTGGAAGTATTCCTAGATCAGTTACTGCTTTTGCAGAGTATGAAATAAAAGAATAAAGTTTGTAGATACATTAATATTTCTTAACCATACACTTTAGAGAATGTGTCTATTGAATACTGTCTTACAAAAATTGTATGATTTAATTAAAAAGAACATAGAAATTTTCTACTAAGGGGGAAGGAGAATATGTTTGCTTTTAATTATTCAGAAGGGGCAACAGTATTAAGTGTTTGGGGGATTTGGATACTAGTTTTTGCAATACTATTTAGATTAAATGAAATAACTCGTAAAAGGAAGTATGTTGGATTTTTCTGTTTTGTCATTTTACCTATAATTCTTTCTGTAATATGGTTCACAGTGCTTAGAGATACAACTTATAGAGATTGGTTTCATTTAGCTAAAGTGTATTCTGCTACAGCAGGGTGTATAGGTTTCTGGTGCATAAGGCATGTTAAGGGAAAAAATAAAGTTACAGGTAAGGAATGGAGACTATCAGAAATGAAGTGGGCTTTATATTTTCCACCTTTAATACTTGCTATTAATATATTAGAAGCTGTAGTTCGTGATTTTCAGGTTGGAATGCAATATAGAGGCGGTGGAGTATTAGCTGATGAGGCAATGTATGTACTTGGTGGTCCATGGAACTTTATCAATGGTATTGCTGGTATTTTGAATATCATAACTATAACTGGATGGCTTGGAATATGTATAAGGAAAGATACATTAAAGGATAAAAGTAGAGATATGCTCTGGCCCGATATGATGTGGTTTTGGATTATAGCTTATGATCTTTGGAATTTTGCTTATACTTATAACTGTCTTCCAGGTCATGCTTGGTATTGTGGATTCGCATTACTTTTAGCTCCTACAATTTGTGCTTTTACAGTAGGAAAAGGTGCATGGTTACAGCATCGTGCCCAAACTTTAGCATTATGGTGTATGTTTGCACAAACATTCCCAGGATTTATTGATAAAGGTGCTTTTGCAGTTACCTCCACTTATAATACAGTTCCACTCTTCTTATTTAGTTTGGTATCATTACTTTTTAATATAGGTGTGTTTATTTATATGATTTATAAAAAAATTAAGACACAAAGAAATCCTTATTCTAGTGAACTTTATACAAACTTATATAAGTATAAGGAAGTTAAAGGGCTTTCAGAGTAGAAATCAATAATCTAATTAGTCTATAAGAAGACAATAAATTAATAAGGATATTAGTAATCACTAGGTGATTTTAATAAATCTACTTTTAAAATAAGAAATTTAAAGTAAAATGGGGGTAATAATAAAATGGATACTTATAAAATTATTGAAGTTAAACAAAGTGTTTTTGAGGATAATGATAGACAGGCAGATTTACTTAGAGAAGAATTGAAAAGAGATAAGACGTTTTTAGTGAATTTAATGTCATCACCAGGTTCAGGTAAAACTACTACTGTTTTAAGAATAATTGAAGCATTAAAGGATGAAATGAAAATTGGAGTTTTAGAGGCAGATATTGACTCTGATGTGGATGCTCATACTGTTTCAAAGACAGGAGCAAAAGTCATTCAATTACACACAGGGGGAATGTGTCACCTTGATGCAGATATGACTAAGCAAGGTATATTAGAGCTAGGAACAGAGGAAATTGATTTTGCTATTTTAGAGAATGTAGGCAATTTGGTATGTCCAGCAGAGTTTGATACTGGAGCATCAAAAAACGTAATGATTTTAAGTGTACCAGAGGGTGATGATAAGCCACTAAAATATCCTCTAATGTTTTCTATTGTTGATGTTTTACTAATTAATAAGATGGACACAATAAATATTTTTGATTTTGACTTAGAGGCAGTTAAGGAAAGAGTAAAGAAAATAAATCCTAATATAAAAGTTATACCAATTTGCGCTAAAACAGGTGAAGGGGTTGAGGAATGGGCAAATTGGATAAGAAGTGAAGTGAAAAGTTGGAATGAATAATAAAACCATAATGAAACTTTATGTTGGGGGGAATCATATATGGTAAAAGAAAAGGTATTAGATCTTGCAAATAAGATTAGTAGGACAAAACGTGGTTCAAAATCAGAAATTAAGCCAGAAGATCCTGAATATAAAATTTTAGAACCTATTGTTACAGAAGAAATGGCAGAGGTAGCACTTTGTCTTGAATTACGTAAGCCAAAGAGTGCAGAAGAAGTTGCTGCTTTGTGTGATAAATCTGTAGAAGACACAAGAGGAATTTTATGGAAATTGGCTGTAGATGGAGTTTGTTTTGTCAATGAAATTGATGGAGTTGATAAATATTGGCATGATCTTTGGATTCCAGGGCATATGGAGATGATTGTTAATAACAAAGAGAATGTAAAAAAATACCCTCAAATTGCTGAGGCCTTTGAAGCATATGGAAGAGTAAGGGGACCTAAAACAGCAGGTAATTTTCCAGTAGGTTTAGGATTAATGCGTGTTATACCTATAGAAGAATCTATTATGGGAGAAACTAGGAAGGCATCTTATGAAGAGGTTTCTAAATACTTAAATGAAAATAGTATTTTTTCAGTTTCTGATTGCTCTTGTCGTACAGCAAGAGAAGTTATGGGAGAAGGCTGTGGCCATTTGAAGGAAGATATGTGCATTCAAATGGGACATGCTGCTGAATACTATATACGCACAGGTAGAGGACGCAAAATTACTAAGGATGAAGCTTTTGAAATTATTAAAAAAGCTGAAGAAAACGGTTTGATGCATCAGATACCTAATACAGATGGTCCAGGGAAAACTCATGCCATTTGTAATTGTTGTGGATGCTCATGCTTATCTTTAAGAACTGCAGGTATGTTTTTAAACTCTGATATGGTTCGTTCAAACTATGTCTCACATGTAGATAAAGATAAATGTGTGGCTTGTGGGGAATGTGTTGAAAATTGTCCTGTCAATGCATTAAAATTAGGTCAGAAAATATGCACTAAAACACCTATAAAGGAAAAGGAGCGTCCTCTTCCTTATGATACAGAATGGGGACCAGATAAATGGAATCCAGATTATCGTATTAATAGGCAAGTTGTAGTTGACACAGGAACAAGTCCATGTAAAGCAGAATGCCCTGCTCATATAGGGATTCAAGGGTATATAAAGTTAGCATCTCAAGGAAGATATACTGAAGCTCTTAAACTTATTAAATATGAAAATCCATTTCCAGCAGTATGTGGACGTATTTGTCCTAGAAAATGTGAGTCTGCATGTACTAGGGGAGATATAGATGATCCAATTGCTATTGATGATATTAAAAAATTTATTGCAGAACAAGATTTGAACATGGAGTATCGATATATACCTAAAATAAAACATCAGTATAGGAATAAAATCGCTGTTATTGGTTCTGGTCCTTGTGGACTTTCTTGTGCTTTTTATTTAGCCATCGATGGTTACAAGGTAACAGTATTTGAAAAACAAAAAGCACTTGGTGGTATGTTAACACTCGGGATTCCTTCCTTTAGACTAGAAAAAAATGTGGTCAATGCAGAAATTGATATTTTAAAGGAATTGGGTGTTGAGTTTAAGACAGAGATTGAAGTTGGTAAAGACGTGAGTATTAATGACTTAAGAAAGGAAGGATTTGAAGCATTTTATATTGCAATTGGTGCTCAGTCAGGTAGAATGCTTGGCATAGAAGGTGAAGAGGCTGAAGGGGTCATTACTGGTGTTGATTTCTTACGTAAGGTTAATCTTAATGAAAATATAAAAGTTCAAGGAAAAACAATTGTTATTGGCGGGGGAAATGTTGCTATTGATGTTGCACGAACTGCCGAAAGAATTGGAGCTTTAAAAGTAGATATGTACTGTTTAGAAAGTAGAAAAGAAATGCCAGCTCTTAATGAAGAGATTGAAGAGGCTTTAGTAGAAGGAATTAATATAAATAACTCTTGGGGACCAAAAAGAATTTGTACAGAAAACGGACATGTTACAGGTGTAGAGTTTAAAAAGTGTATTTCGGTATTAGATGAGAATGGTAGATTTAACCCTAAATTTGATGAGAATGAAACAAAGATTGTTGAAGCAGATAATGTTTTAATTTCAGTAGGACAGGCAATGAACTGGGGGAATTTAGTTATAGATAGTAAAGTAGAATTGAACCCTAATAAAACAATTAAAGCAAATCTTGATACTTATCAGACTCATGAAGAGGATATATTTGCTGGTGGAGATGCATTAACAGGACCTAGATTTGCTATAGATGCTATTGCCCTTGGAAAAGAAGGAGCAATTTCAATTCATCGTTATGTGCAACCAGGGCAAAGCTTAACTCTTGGACGTACTAAGAGATCATATCGTGCTTTTGATAAAGAAAATCTTAATCTGGAAGGATATGATCATATTCCAAGACAGAAGTTAAGTCATGTTGATGGAAACAGATCTAAAGAAACCTTTAGGGACTTACGTAATACTTTTACAGAAGAACAGATTAAAAAAGAAACGGAACGTTGTCTTGGCTGTGGAGCAACAGTAGTGGATGAGTATTTATGTGTAGGTTGTGGAGCTTGTGTGACAAAATGTAAGTTCGATGCAATTTCATTAGTTAGGAAATATGATGCTGAAAATGTTGAACTTAGTGATCTTAAACCTATGATTATGAAACATGTAGTAAAAAGAAAGGTTAAAATCTCAGCTAAAAAGGTAACTAATACTTTTAAATCAATTTTTATGGGGAATAAACTATAAACAATAAAGATTTATAAAGTATAAAAGATGAGGGAGAGAGTGACTAAAGATCTTAAACCTTAATAAGAGAGGTGTTTTAATTTGCATGAGTTGGGGGTTGTAATTGAAGTAATTAAAACTGTTGAAAATTTTGCAAGAAAAAATGCTTTAACAAAGATAGATACATTAGTTCTGCAGATTGGGGAACTTTCATCTATGATACCAAGATATATTGAAGCATGCTATCCAGCAGCAGTGGACGGAACCTTATTAAAAGATACGAAATTAAAAATTGAGATATTACCTGGAAACGCTATCTGTAAAAAGTGCAATAAAGTTTTTAATCTTCTTGAGAATAATGGTAATTGTCCAAATTGTGAAAGCAAAGAGTGGGACTTATTATGTGGAAAAGAGTTTATGATTAAGGAAATAATTGCTTTTTAAAATAAAATTTAAAAGATGTATTTTAAAAATGTGATATAAACCAAAATCAAATATATAGATCTAAAGAAGATAATATATAGACACCCTTTTAGTTGGAATTTAAGGATTAAACTAAGAGGGTGTCTTAAGTTATAATTAAATGAATGATGTAAACTACAAATAAGTGTAATTATAGCTTACAATTGTTATAAACTATAAATTAAAATGGAGGAAGCACATGTTATATTTAATACTATTTATTGAATTAAGCTCCAAGCAAAGACTGTAATATACATGAAAACATGATTTGTTTGGGGCGCATACCCAATTAATATGATGGATGTTTTGTGCAGTTTTTGCTTAACTATTTACCCTAAAATGTATATAGGAGCGCAAAATATGAAACATGAAAAAGCACAAGATATATTACCTAAAGATCTCATAGAACTGATTCAGAAATATATTGATGGTGGTTATTTATATATACCAAGAAAATCTAATAATAAAAAATCTTGGGGAGAATCAAGTGGTTTAAAACATGAGATAAAAAAGAGAAATATTGAAATATATAATAGATATAGAAAAAGCATATCAATTAAGCAGCTCTCTAAAGAATATTATTTATCTGAGAGTAGTATAAGAAGGATAATATACCAATGTAGAAGTGGTAAGATTGATATTTAATGTAAAAAGTATAGATTTTTTTAGATAATCTATTACTAAAATCCTTACAGATATATTTTTGAACTACTTGTAAGTAAAGGCTAAATGTTAAAATACAGGTAAATAAAATATAAAGTGAGGTATTAAAAAATGATAGATAGACAAGATAATATAAAAATTGAAAGAATAAATCCTACAAACGTCCCAGCGCCAGTGGGAAAATATAGCCATGTAACAAAGATACCTAAAAATGCTGATATTTATGCTTTTTCTGGTCAGATAGGAGTTGATTCAGAAGGAAATCTTCCAACAGATTTTAGTGAGCAAATAGTTAATACTATGTCTAATATATCTGGATTACTATCCAGTGAAGAGATGACTCCAGATAACATTATAAAAGTTAATATTTGGGCAACTAAAGAGCTTGATTGGGATTTCTTTGATGAAGAATGGGATAAGTTTTTTGGAGAGCAATCACCATCTATGACAGTTGGTTATATAACAGAATTAGGACTGCCAGAGATAAAAATTGAGATAGAAATATGGGCAGCAAAATAATTAAGCAAAGTCAACTATACACCAAATTTTATTCAAGGTATAGTATGCAATTTATTCTATTAAATATTAACACTATAATACAGTTATAGCCTATAGTTGGCATAAATTGTAGACAAGGGGGATAGATTTAGTGAGGAATTAATACTTATTATACGATTTCTCACTAAAGATACATTATGAATTTTGATGAATTATATAACATTGCCAAAGATACATTAAATCCTAGAGAATTATCTAAAAATTCCTATGCTGGTTCTGTTGCAGCAGCTATTTTGAGTGAAAGTGGAAAAATATATACTGGAGTATGCATAGATACACCTTGTTCTATGGGATTTTGTGCAGAGCATGCTGCTATTGCAGCCATGATTACTGCCGGAGAAAATAGAATAATAAAGGTAATTGCAGTATGTTCAGATGGTAGAATTGTTCCACCATGTGGAAGGTGTAGAGAATTCATTTGCCAAATCCATGATGAAAATTATAAATGTGAGGTAATGTTTGAAAAGGATAGGATACTTACTATTAATGAATTATTACCTAATAGGTGGGAGTAAAATTAATTTATGAATTCACAAAAGAAGGAAGAAGACTTATTATGAGCTATGAAGGAATTTTTAAAATAAAAGAAATAACATTAGAAGAATGTGATGAGATGTTAGATTTATGGGAATCATCAGTGAGAGCAACACACGATTTTTTAACAGAAGAAGATATTAATTCTCTTAAACCACTAGTTAGAAGTGGATTATTAGAAATGCAGTATGTAATTTGCATGAAAGAAGATAATGGTATGATTAAGGGATTCATGGGTATTATTAGAAATAAAATTGAGATGCTATTTGTAAAAGATAAATTTATGGGGAGTGGTATTGGTAAATTACTAATAACATATGCTATAGATAAATTAAATGCAAGATATGTGGATGTAAATGAACAAAATAAAAAGGCAGTAGGATTTTATACCCACTTAGGATTTAAGGAATTTAGTAAATCTAAAGTAGATAGTCAAGGTAATCCATTTCCTATATTACATATGAAATTAGGAAAGTAATAATGAAGTATAAAAAGCGAGGAAAAAGATATGAGAAGAAAAATAATACTAAATTTAGCAATAAGTATTGATGGATATATAGCATCAGAAGATGGTGGATTTGACTGGATAGTTGGGGATGGGGATAATAAATTAGATACTGAAAAGAAATGGAATTATGATGAATTTCTAAAGGGAATAGATACTGTAGTTATGGGAAAAAGTTGCTATGATCAAAACTTTCATAAGGATTTTAAGAATAAAAAAGTATATGTAGCAACATCAAAGGTATTAGAAAATCATGATAATGTACATTTTATAAGTGGAGATATATGTAAGGTAATAGAAGAGGAAAGAAAAAAAGAGGGTAAAGATATTTTCTTATTTGGTGGTGGAATTCTCGTGGATAGTTTCATTAAGAAAGATATTATTGATGAGTATATAATTGGAATAATTCCTACAATACTAGGAAAAGGTAGACCTTTGTTCCTTGAGAATAATCCCAAAATAGATTTACATTTAGATGAATATATTATGGAGAATGGGATTGCTATATTAAGATATTCAAAAAGATAGGTATACTAATTTAGGAAGTATTGAAAACTCAATATTATAGATAAATATTTCCCGGAAAATAATAGACATATAAAGTAAAATCTATAACTTATAAAAATATATTAACTAATTTAAGAACTATAAATAAAGTTATATAACTTTATGGATTAACAAGGCTATAGATAAGCAGTAATATAGATTATAATGTATTAAGAATAAAGAGAATTTATGGTCCTAATAAAAAGTATATCATTCATTAAAAAACTCTGGATAGTACAATAATGTACTATCCAGTTTTTTATAATTAGAAACAAATACAATACATTTTTTATTTGAGATATATGTGGATGGATTATTCTTATTTCATAAAAATTCTTAAGGTTGTTTTTAATAAAATACCAATATAGCATGTAAATAGAGTGCTTATATATAATAAAGGAGAAAATAAAATGAGAGAGTTTTTATTACTTAATGATAAAGAATATATTTATAGATGTAATTACAAAGAAGATAATGTTTTAAGGGATAGTTTTAATATTTTAACAGAGAAAACTTATGGTTTTAATTTTAAACGGTGGTATGAGTATGGATATTGGGGAGACAAGTATATACCTTATTCTTTGGTATATGGAGATAAAGTGGTATCTAATGTTTCGGTAAATGTTATAGATTTCTTAATTTTAGGAGAGAAGAAGACATATATACAAATTGGGACAGTTATGACAGATGAGGAGTATAGGGGACAAGGATTAAGTAGAGCTCTTATGGAGAGAGTGTTAAAAGAATGGGAAAATAAATGTGACCTTATTTATCTTTTTGCCAATGTTAGCGTCCTTGATTTTTATCCTAAATTTGGATTTGATATGTGTAATGAATATGAATACTCAATAAATAAAATTAAAGAAGGAACTTCTAATAAAATAATAAAGATGAATATGGATAAGAAAGAGGATAGGGAATTTGTTTACAATATGGCTAGTAATACAACGCCTTTATCAAAGGTTTCTATGGTAAGTAATCCAGACCTTATAATGTTTTATTGTATATATTTTATGAGGGATAGTATTTATTATATTCAGGAAGAAGATACAATAGTTATTTGTGATTTTAATGAAGAAGTTTTACAAATCCAAGATGTATTTACGAAGAAGGATGTAAATTTAGATAAAGTTATTAATGTCATGATGAAGGAGAAAACTAAAAAAGTAGTTCTAGGATTCACTCCAAAGGATATTTCTTGTTATGAAAAAAACTTGATAAATGAGGAGGATACTACTCTTTTTATTAAGAGGGGAAAGGATAATATATTTAAAAAAGCAGAGATAATGTTTCCTTTATTGTCTCATGCATAGTTATAAAGCAGAGATAATATTCCATAAAAATATATATGTTAAAATGTGTGTTAAAAGTAGGGTGAAATAAGTGGATATAAATGTTATAATTGTAATTAATATTATAATAGGTTATAGACTTTAGAATTTAACTAACTTATTAAATAATAAATTCATTTAATTATGATTTGGAGTGTGATAGCATGAATAATAATCTTATGAAAAGAGAAATGCTCTATATCCTCTGTGCAAAGTTTGTAGGGTATGACTTTTAGCGATAGTTTGCATAGAGGTAGATAGTTAATCGCTTTTTATAAATTCATACATATACAGGCTTTGTTTCCTTAGTTTTAATAATAACTTTAAGGAGATAGATGTTATGAGATATGTAAGAGTTAATAAGATTTTACCAGAAAATTTAATTAAAGAAATTCAAAAATATATTCAAGGTGAATATATTTACATTCCTTCCTGTCCTGAAACAAGAAAAAGATGGGGAGAGAAATCTAAGAATAGGGATTATTTTAAGAATAGAAATTTAAAAATACAAAGCAAATATATAGATGGAAAAAGTATTAGTGATTTAGCTAAAGAATTTTTTCTTTCAGAGAGCAGTATTAAAAAAATTGTTTATAAAAGGGATAAATAAGTTAAAACTACCATCCATGTAATGGGTGGTAGTTTTTGTGCAAAACATGATATAGAAATAACTATTATCTTTTATTTATGTAGGTTCATCACAATAATTTTATTATAATATTGGTTTTTATCTTATTTCTACGGAAACTCTTTGGAGTAAAAGGTAATTTATAATATAGTTCTAAAATAAGGAGAAGAAAATTACAAGCTTTCAAAGGAATATATTTACAAATGTCTTATGAAGGATATAATTGAGTAGTGTCAATTTAATATTGAAGAAAGGAGATATATAAAACTTTTAATTTTAAGTCACCATGGTTAAAATTTTTTCATAATTAAAGTTATAAATTATTAATCTATTTTAATAATTGGAGGGAATACACCGGTGATAGTAAAGTTTTTTAATTTTGTTTTTAAAAGATTTAATAAAACCTCATTTATACTATTCTTTTCTGTTTTCTTAACAGCCCTAATTAGTAATTTTCTAATGCTAATTATTCCTTTATTACAAAAAAATATAATTGACTCAATTACAGTTTCAATATTTGATGGTAAATCTATAATGTTATTATTTATAACTGGGCTATTAGGAGCATTTGTTATGATTGGAGATGCACTTATTCTTAATAGCCTTTTTATTTATTTAAAAAATAAGATTCAGATGGAGTTACTAGAATCTGTAGTTAGAAAGAAAAATAAGATAATTGAAGAAAAGGGTGCAGGTGCCTATATGGTAAGTATGTTTGGGGATTCTGAACAAATAGCTTCATTAATAGACACTAATTATTTTTCAATTATAATACTTTGCATAGCTAATATAGCCATACTTATTATATCTACTAAATGGTCATGGATATTTATAAGTGTAGTTTTACCGACCTATATTATAATGATAGCCATAGTTATCATTTCTAATAAAATATATTTGAATAAATTTACAAAGGCAAGGGAAATCGTATATGAATTAAACCCTAAAGTATTAGAATTTATAGAAAATAGAAATACAATACTTGGATATTCAGATATTCATACCTATGAAAAAGACTTATCACATATTTTTAAACTTCGTGATTCATATTTTAAATCAGCTTTTGCAGTTAATGCTTTTTCAAAAACAGCAATTGAGGCAACACGTAATATTTCCATGATAACATTTTTTATATTATCTATGATAGAAATATTAAATAATAGAATGGAAATATCAGCTTTTATTGCAATGATTTCATATTTTTCTCGTATATTCTTGCCTATCTTCTCTATTCAAGAATTAAACTCTGGTATGAATAGGTTTAAAACCTTAGAAAATAAAATTAAAGATAGTTTAGCAGTTGAACCTAGACTTAGTTTACCAAAAAGTAATAATCTTTATTTTAATAATTGCTCCTTTTCATATACTAGTGAAAGTAATAAAAGTTTTAATACTATTAGTAAATTTTCTTTAGATATAAATAAGAAAATAGGGGTAGTGGGTTTATCTGGAGAAGGAAAAACCACCATTATAAAAATGATGCTTGGAGAGATTGAAGCTAAAAGTGGACAATGTCTTTATGGAGAAAAAAATGTAGTAGATATATCTAGGTTTATTATTCAATCAAATATAAGACTATATAGTCAGGATCCAGAAATATTTAATAATTCATTAGAGTTTAATATTACATTAGGTAAAATAGGGGTAACTGAAAATGAATATAATGAAAAGCAGTGTGAATTAAGAAGTAGTATTTTTAGTTGCTTTCATTCTTTAAAGAATTACACTATTGCTAAAGAGGATGTAAAATTAAATAATAATGAATATGAAGTTCTTAGGGAAGTATTTCTTTTAAATCATAAACAGCTTAAGGATAATAAAATACTAAAAGATATAGGAAGAAATATTCCAAATAATATAGAAGAACTAGGTAATAATCTTTCATCCATATTAGTATCAAGAAAATATTATATTAAAGAAAAATATGAAAAAATTATTTATGACTTAGGGATAGGATATCTTAAAGATAGAAATTTAGGACAGAGAGGATCAAAAATATCTGGGGGAGAAAAAAATAAAGTATGTCTTGCTAGGTTTTTACTTCCTAGCCATAAGGGGTATTTTATACTTGATGAACCATTTACAAGTCTTGACTTATTAGCAGAGAAACAATGTATGGATGTACTAAGGGAACATATAAAGGAACTAAGTGGAATTATAATATCCCATAAATTAAATATTATAAAGGATTTATCAGAGGAGATAATTGTATTAGAAAGTAGTAAAATTTCAGAAAGAGGGACTCATGAAAATTTAATTAGAAATAAGGTTCTATATTCACTTCTATTTCAGGAACACCTAAAGAAAAAAGCGGAGTAATTTCTGTTTATTAAATTAAAAAGAAGGAAAAAGTGATGAAGTTATAAAAGTATTAATAATGAGTCTTTATAATATTACAAAATGTATAGACTCTGTATAAGAGATTCACTAATTTAAATTGATATATAGATTACATTAAACAACTTACATTTCACTGGTTAATGAATCAATAAGTTTCAACCGAATCTAATGTAGTTTTAATATTATAACTTATACACTTGAAAATATAAAAAAGTAATAAAGGGGATAAAGATTATGAAGATTGCATTTACAACAATTACAGTAGATAAATTAGAAAGGTCTTTAGAGTTTTATAAAAATATCATAGGACTGAGTGAGATAAGAAGGATTAATCCTCAGGAAGGAATACAATGTGTTTTTCTAAATGATGAAGAGGGATCAGTGATTGAGTTAATAGAGGATAAGACTATATCTAATGCTAATGTAGAAAATAGAGAACATAGGGTGTCCATTGGATTTAATGTTGATAATTTAGATGATACTATAAAAGTATTAAAAGATAACTCCATAGAAATTATAAGTGGTCCAATTGAGGTACCAGGAGGGGTGAAGTTTATATTTATTAAAGATCCTAATGGAGTTTCAATTGAATTGATTCAAGGATTTAAGAAATAATATAATTAACTTAAAAACTGTGAAACTTTTAGGAAAATAAAATTAGATTTAATTTTAACTGTTGTTTATAAAGAAGGTATGGTGTAGTTATTATGATAAAACCAGAAAAGCTTAAATTAAATGATAGGGTGGCAATAGTTGCCCATCTCAAGCTGCTAAAGAGGAATTAGTTAATAGAGCAATAAAGATGGTAGAAAAGTTAGGATTAATCCCAGTAGTGTATAAATCATGCTACTTAATTAATAATGAAATAGATGTTCCACCAGAAATTAGAGCGAAGGATATTAATAATGCTTTTAAAGATCCTTCCATTAAAGGTATTATATCTTTAAAGGCAGGCTATGGTACCATGCATATACTTCCCTTTATAGATTATGAAATGATAAAATCAAATCCTAAGGTTTTTATGGGATTTAGTAATATAACTGTATTGCATCTTGCACTAAACAAGTTTTCTAGTCTTATTACCTTTCATGGACCATCAGCCTCCTTTAATATTTGGAAAAAGGGAAAGGCTAAGCATGATATTGATGAGTATACCTATAAGTCTATATATAAAAATTTATTTGTTAGTGAACCTCTTGGAATTATTGAAAACCCAGTCAGTGAAGAAAT
The DNA here is from genome assembly GCF_000686705.1 of Clostridium hydrogeniformans DSM 21757. Classification (GTDB taxonomy): domain Bacteria; phylum Bacillota; class Clostridia; order Clostridiales; family Clostridiaceae; genus Clostridium_Z; species Clostridium_Z hydrogeniformans. The sequence goes on from NZ_KK366004.1 coordinate 178,774, forward strand.
TCAATGTTTATATTCAGGAAATGTTGAGGGGGGGATAATTGGGGGGAATCTTACACTACTTGTAAACACCTTAGGAACTAAATATGAAATTGATACAAGGAATAGAATATTATTTATAGAAGATATGGGAGAGCCTTTAAGTAATATTTTTTCTATGCTTAAGAAAATGGAGAAGTCTAAAAAGTTTAAGCATTGTAAAGGAATTATATTAGGTACATGGATAAAATGTGGGGAAGAATATAATAGTATTAAGGAAAGAGAAGAAAAATTAAAAGAAATCTTTAGTAGTGTATTATTACCTTATAAAAAGCCAATTTTTATTAATTTAAGAGCAGGGCATAATGTACCCATGGTTACTTTACCCCTTGGAGTTAAGGTGAAATTAAATGGAGAAAAAAATGAAATTAATTTTATAGAATCAGCTACTAAATAGAAAACTAAGTAAATGGAATTAGAAGGTGAAGTATGGACATTTTTACAATAGGACATTCAAATTATACTGTAGAAAGATTAATAGATATGCTTCGTCATTATCATATTAATTGTGTTGTAGATATTAGGGGAACCCCTTATTCTAAATATAATATTCAGTTTAATAAAGAAACTATAAAAGAAACCTTAATAAAAGAAGGGTTTCTATATATTTATATGGCAAAAGAATTGGCAGCTAAAAGGATAAATAAAGAGTCATATAATAGCAAGGGATATTCAGACTTTGAAAAAGTAGTGGATGAAGAAGATTTTAAGAAAGGGATTAAAAGACTAAAACTAGGTTGTGAAAAAGGATATAATATCGCCTTACTTGGGGCTATGCAAGATCCATTAAGATGCCATAGGAGTATATTAGTTGGAAGAGCTTTAAGGAAGGCTGGCTTTAATGTTAAACACATACTAGATGATTATTCCCTAGCATCTCAAGAAAATTTAGAAGAAAATATTTTAGATAAGTACTTTAGTGATAGAGGACAGGTTACTATGGAAGCATTAATTGGTAATGAGAAAACAGAACAAGATATGATAGAAGAAGGATATAGATTAGCTAATAAAGAAATAGGGTATAGAATAGAAAACTTAAAGGATTAAACAATAAAGATTTAAATTTAAAAAAGTAATAAGATTTCTTTAAACACTAGTGAAATGTTGGTGTGAGGAATTTATAATAGATTTTAAACTGTCACTAGCTAAGCTGGTGATGGTCTTTTATTATGTATAAGAATATATTAGGGGAGTTTTGGGGGAAATATAAAAACATGACCTTAAATATGGGTTTAAAGAAAAAACTTTCCTGGAAGTAATATTTAAAGTATAATATAAAAGGTGAAAAATACTAAGGGTTATGGGGGACACCAATGAGTGGATTAAGTGAGAAACAATTGAAAAAATTTATGAAGAGATATAATTTAAAAGAATTAAATGAGGAACAAATGAATTGGATTAGGGAATGTAGATCAAAAACTAAATCTAAATGTACTCATATACTTATAGGGATGGCCGGATCATGGATAATAAGATTATATAATAATCTAGTGAAACCTAAAAGTATCGCAATAGAAATTATTTCATATATCCTATTACTTTTAATATGCTGCTATGTTATTAGAGAAAGTATATTATTATCAAAAATTACTAAAGAGTTTAAAGCTAAGTTTCAAGGAAATGAATCAAAATATAAGATAAAATAGCATAAAATAACTTCTGGGAAATAATCCTAGAAGTTATTTTACATTATAATAAATAGCTATTTATTAGGTTTATCTACCTTAAATATAAAATTAGAACCATGATAATTAGAAGCTTCTAAAAATATATTTAATATTTTATCACAATAGTCACCTAGAAATTTTTCACTATCATAAAAATTATTCCAAGTAATTTTTATTGGATGAGTAATTTCAGTTAAGCAATCCCAAAGGGCATCTAGGTTTTCTCCATAATATGATGGGAAGTTTAATTGATTTTTTATTGTCTTATGAAATACTTCTTTTGAAGTAAGCTTACTTCCATCTAATATTATAACTTTCATATCACACCATCCTAAATTTAATAATATTGTTTAAAGGTTTTATAGTGATCAGATGTACCAAAAATTAAACCATCATTTGAAAAAACAATTCTATGGGGACCTCTGTTTCCACCCTTATAATTTATATCACATTCAGTCCATTTCCTACCAGCTTTACTAGGTAAGGTACCTTCATGGTTACCGAAGTAATCTCCACCAATACTTTTATTTTTAGCATATTTCCATAAATCTTCACCAGGTTTCCATCCTAATTTTGTAGCTTCAGCTTTAGTTATAAAGTTATCTGGAAGCTTATTATTTTTATGTATGTAATCTGCTACTCCTTGGAAATCATCTATAATATTACTTTTAGATGCTTCTTCTTTAGGAGTCTTTTTAGTTTCATTAGGTACATTTTTATTTTCAACTACTTTATTTTCAGTAGCAGTACCTTTATTTGAAAAAGAATCTAATATTTTAGGAGAAATTAAGCCTAAAGCACTTCCTAAAACTAATAAAGCAATAATAAAAATAGAAATTTTATTTTTAAAGTTTTTCATTTGTTATCACCTCAAAGTATATTATATAGAAAAAATAGATTTTGTGAAGGTTATATATAATAGTTTAACCATTTTTATTTTTAAAATATAACTTAGATATTTCTATGATACCTAAGAGCACAGGTCATAGTATGTATATTTATATAGATTTATAATACTTATATTTATGCAAAAAGTTTCTTAAATAAATTTCATAATAAATATAAGAATAGTGTGATAAATATTATATAGTTAACTAATGAAACTTATAAGGTTTTAAAGTAAACTTTTAATTTATTCATTAAAGATATTCTCCATTTATCTTGCTTTGGATAGATGTATAAATTAAGTTTAAAACTTAAAATCTTATAAGAGTAAAGAGAGAATTTATATAATAAAAAATATGAAATATATATAGATAAGTTTAATTGTTGAAAATAAGAGTTGAAAATCAATATATGGTATAATATTACATTGGATTATGTTTACTTTAAGAATATTATTAAAATAGATAAAAAATTTTATAGGCTATAGTGTGGAAATATCTTATATTACTATTTGGCAATATAAAGATAAAGTAAACATAAACTGATTATTTAAGAAAAACTATAGTAAGCACTGTATATTAGATAAGGAAAATTTTTAATTTAAAAAGTATTTTATAGAAATATAGGAGTTTTTAATCTTATGGGGGAGAGGAATATGGATAATAACTTAAAGCATAAAAATATTATAGAGGCTGTTAAGGAGGAATTAACTTGCTCAGCTCATAATCTAGATCATGTATTTAGGGTTTATAAACTATGCTCATTTATAGCAAACCATGAGAAGGATGTAGATTTAGAAGTACTTATTCCAGCTGCATTATTACATGATATTGGAAGGGTAAAGGAAAGTAAGGATAATACAGGAGAGATTGATCATGCTGTTTTAGGAGCTGAAATGGCAGGAGAGATATTAAAAAGCTTAGATTATAGCAATAATGAAATTGATAAAATAAAGCATTGTATAACTTCTCACAGATTTAGAAGTGGAAATGAACCTAAAACCATAGAAGCAAAAATTTTATTTGATGCAGATAAGCTTGATGTTATTGGAGCCACTGGAATAGCTCGTACATTTATGTTAGCAGGACAGTTTGGACAGAGATTAACATCAGATGAGGAAACCAGCGAATATTTAAGCCATAATACAGTGGAAAATGGAAGAATAAAAGATGTTTCTAAACACACACCTTTCATTGAATATGAATTAAAATTTAAAAAAATACCTAGTAAGTTATATACAAATAAAGGGAAAGAGATTGGTGAGAAAAGAATAGCCTTTATGGAGGAATACTTCACTAGATTAAAGGAAGAAATAAATGGGATTTAGTGAGTTGTTTGTTAATTTTCCCAAGTGGAAAATAATAAATTACAGTGGAGAACTAAAATTAAAAGAGCGTAGATTTATGATTTATTGAATTTAGTATATAATATCTATCTAAATAGTTTTTTGTAAGAGGTAATAGATATGGATAATAAGGATATTAATTTATATGATATTTTTATAAATTACTCATACAGTCAATTGAAGGAATTATTTAAAAATGCCAAGACAAAAGAAGAGTAAGACTTTTACATGACCTTATCTAATTTAGTATTGCAAAAAGAACAAGTTAAGGTTATAGGAAGTAGTCTTACGATGAGGTGAAGCGTATCTGTGGAGAACCAAAATTGTAAGAGATGTTTAAAATACTAAAATTAAGCCAATGATATTAAAAGTGCCATTGGCTTATATTATAATTCTTTAAGTAAAGGCTGTATTTTAAATAGATGAAATAACTAAGATTTATCTGACAAAGAATTTAAGCACCTTTCTAGGCATTTAGATATGGGTAAAGCTTCAATATAAAAAAATGAGGAGGGCTAAAGGTGGAAAAAGAATATAATATGCTTTTAAGTAATTACATGAACGTAGATGATCCATTAAAAGATAAGGATATTATTCATAAAATATCAGTAGTAACATCACATTATGCATATAGGAATGGACCAATAGAAGATATGCATGCTGATAGAAATAAGAGTATATATGATGAGGATATGAAAGTATTAAATAAGCTTATTGTCAATAGATTAGCAACTATATTTAAAATTATATTAGATAGAGATAAGGTAAATCAGATAAAAGTAAAATATGGTTGTGATGATATAGAGAAACAATTAGTAAATGCAACAATGAGATATGTTTTTGAAGAAGGATTTATGAAACAGGAAGTAATAATAAAAAATTTGGATAATGATGATATTAAAGTAGTATATGATTTTATGAAATTTAAATTAGAAGTAGTATTTAGTATTATTTTGATAGGAGATAAAGAGGATATAAAAAAATTTGTGGCTTATGGAATATTCAACGGTCAATCTTGGGATTATGCAGTGCCAGAAGTACTAACCTTTGAAGAGTTTTTACAAAAATTATAAGTGGCATAATGATGAAAGATACGGTACATTATTGGGGAAAGATGTATCTTGAAAATATAAAACAATGTGAAGAATATGCTAAGCTTGAAAAATTTATAACTATAAATATTCTAGGTTTTGATTTTTTAGGTACAAATAATTATCAATCTTCATTCCATTTGCACGACTCTGCTGTGTAAGTTCGAAGAATTAAATCAAAGATTTAGATTCTCACTTATGGGAAGAGATTGAGCAAGATTATATGTTAACAGATGTTATAGAAATACAGTTTTTAGAGTTATCTAAACTAAGAAATAAAAAATAAAGATTATAAAGAAAATGATATAGAAATATGGTTTGCATTCTTAGAAAAAGATATATCTGAAACTACATTAAAGGAGTTGATTAGTTTGGATGCAGTAATTGGAAAAGCTGAACAAAAAATCGAATACTTGAGTAGTGATGAAGAAGCTATGAAGATTTATTATGAGATAGAAAAATCACTTCATGAAAGGTCTAATATGATTAGTTCAGTAGAAAAAAGAGGTAAATTAGAAGTATCAAAAAATCTATTAGATATTTTAGATGATGAAACAATAGTAGAAAAAACAGATTTATATGTAGAAGAAATTAAGATGTTAAGATAGGTAAAAACCTATCTTATTTTTGTAAAAAATATTATTAAAACTTGAATTTGAAATAGGACTAAGTATTATGTATATGGGGAAGTCTAAACTTTTTTATTTGTGGTACGGAGAAGCGTATCATAAATAAATGAAGTTTTTACTTAAATTAGATAGTTAAATATACGAGATGATATGTAGAATATAAAGTTCCTCAACCGTAATTTAAAATGTGGTTGAGGAATTTATGTTTATATTATTTACCAAGTAGTTAAAGTGCGATATAACTATTCTCTTAAATTACCAATTAATTTATATATAACAGGTAGTTCAAGTTGTGATAAAACTACAGTATTAAAATTAATAATAAAGTAAAAGAATTAGTCAATTGAAATAGTAGAAAATCCAAATAGTAGTGCTGTAAAAAGACTATTTGGGATAAAAACACAACATCTATATAAATGTTGACCATTAGGAAATGATATGATATTATAATCATATGTTACTAATAACATATGATTTGAGGTGGTAATAATGACAATTGATTATGCAATTCTAGGAATGTTAAGTTGGCAACCATTAACTGGATATGACATAAAAAAAATTATTCAGGAGTCACCATTTCTTTATTGGTCAGGTAATAATAATCAGATATATAAGTCGTTAGTTCAATTATTAGATAATAATTTAGTAATTAATGAGACAAAACATCAAGAGGGTGCGCCTTCTAAAAAAATATATTCTATTACCGAGTTTGGAATAAAGGAATTAGAAAAGTGGATTGTTGATACTAATGTTGAAGTGCCTGAATTAAAAAAGCAGTTCTTAATACAACTTTCTTGGTCAGGAAGATTAGAAGTAAAAGAAATAGAAAAGCTGTTGTTAAAATATGAAACAGAGATTGAAAAATATATAGCTATGTATAAAGAAGAGCAAAAACGTGAAAAGCATTTTAAAAATAGACCTAAACATGAATATTTTATTTGGAAGATGCTTTATGAAAATATGATTATGTCATATGAGAATGAATTAAAATGGATTGAAAAAGTACGGGATGGATTATTAGAGAGTCATGTTAAGGAGGGATAAGATGAAAATAACAAAAATAAATAATAATGGAGTGGAAGTTGCTATTGTTGAAAGCGACGATATAATATTACGAGATGTACAATCAGCTTTAGATTTAATGGCCACTGTAAGTTACGAGGTAGGCTGCAATAGATTTATTATTAATAAAGAAGCTATCATAGAAGATTTTTTTAAGTTAAGTACATGTATTGCAGGGGAAATTTTACAAAAATTCTCTAATTATCGCGTAAAGCTTGCTATATGGGGAGATTTCTCAGTATACACAAGTAAAGCATTAAAGGATTTTATATACGAGAGTAATAAAGGAAATAATATTTATTTTATTAGCACTCAAGAAGAAGGCATAGATAGATTATCTAATGCAAAATAATGAGGAATAACTTTTTAGACAATAATTTCTCGTATTTAGATAGGAAATTACTCCTTAGAATTATAACATAATTATGTAGAATTTATGAGGATTATTTTATTGAAATTGATAGAGTATTAGATTACTAAATATACTAGTTAATATAGGGAGAATTATAATAGAAGAGCTAGAGTAAAGAGGTTAAGTTTCTAATCATGAAAATTTTCATAAATTAGATATATTAAATAAATCGGAAATTCATGTAGTTGCATACTCAGGAATTGGTACAAAGTTACAAATGAAAATAATTAAAATTAAAAAAGATGACACATAGATGTCATCTTTTTTAATATACAATATATAAGAAAGGATGTGTTCAATAGGTTTCTATGAAAAATAAAGTGAAAGTTATGGAGAATAATATATATTTTTCTAAGTTTAATTGAACTTTAAGAGGTATAAATTTCAAATAAGCTACATAGTGTAATAACTTTATACATAGGCAAAACTTCATAGGCAATGATTTGTGTATTGAAAAAAGGAATATATGTATATAGAGATAAATGTTATAATATTCAACATTATTCAGTAGACGTTGAAAATATGGTGCTTGAATGCGTTGAACTAGTATATCAGCTTTGTTGGATTGAAGGATGTATAACTTAATATTGGAAGACAAATAGCAAAGATAATAAATATACTAGATGAATATGAATTACTTTGCTAGACATGAATTGTAACAGCCCCATTTATTTGGAGTTTGAAGTTAACAAAGGTTATATCTAAGTAGCTAAAATCTTAGATATAACCTTTAATTATTTATTAAGAAAGTTTTTCTGATAATTTTTTCCCCAGTATAATATCTCCATAATTATATTTTCCATAGACTTACCAAGGTCAGTAAGTTCATACTCAACCCTAGGAGGAACCTCTGCATATACGGTTCTTTTAACTATACCATCACTTTCAAGTTCCCTTAATTGTAAGGTTAACATTCTCTGAGTAATATTAGGGAGTTTACGTCTTAGTTCGTTAAATCTCTTCTTGCCACTTAAAAGATGATATAAAATTACCCCTTTCCATTTACCACCGATTATGTTTAGTGTAGTTTCTACTGGACAGTTATAGCATAAGAGTTCTTCATTACAATTAGATGATTTCACATTTAGGCCTCCATTCTATGTTAAACCTATATATTGTACTAATTTATATTTAAGTTAATTACAATAATAAGTTAGATCTATAATACAAGTACTATAAAAATATACTTAGTATATATTTTATACTAAGTATAATAATTAATAGTATATATAAAAAATGTGCATACTTCAAGAATTTATATTTTTGTTTTAATATTATAAATAACAGTAGAAAACATATAAATAGAATTTAATAATTTAAGTTTCCTATTCTTAATATTTTTATAGTTTAATAAATATAAAAGTTATATTAAGAACATAAATATATTAAGGGTGTAGCTAAATTAAAGAATAAGAAAAAAATAGAAAGGTGGATTACTTTGATAAATAATAAAGATGAAATATTAAAAGCTTATAATTTTCGTCATGCTTGTAAGGAGTTTAACGGAAATGAGATACCTAAGGAGGATTTTGAATTTATTTTAGAAACAGGAAGACTTTCTCCAAGTTCTTTTGGGTTTGAACCATGGCAATTTATTGTAGTACAAAACAAGGAATTAAGAGAAAAGATAAAGGAATATTCTTGGGGAGGAGAAAAGCAAATTCCTACATCAAGCCATTTTGTAATTATATTAGGTAGAAAGAAAAAGCATATGCTTTATGATTCAAAGTATATAAATGATTTTATGAGAGAGGTTCAAGAATTACCAGATGAAGTAAGGGACATGAAAAGAGGATTCTATAAAGCTTTCCAAGAAAAAGACTTTAATTTATTAGAAGGAGAAAGAGCTATTTTTGACTGGGCATGTAAGCAGACATATATAGCTTTAGGAAATATGATGACATCAGCAGCAGAAATAGGAATAGACTCTTGCCCGATAGAAGGCTTTAATATGGAGAAACTAGATGAACTTCTAGAGAGAGAAGGAATAATGTCTAGAGATGACTTTGGAGTTTCTGTTATGGTTGCTTTTGGATATAGAAAAAAAGATCCTAGAGGAAAGACTAGACAAAATTTAAATGATATTGTCACTTATATAGAATAGCTTAATAAAAACTAAATCTTATTAAATATATAGGTACTATTGTGTATAATAAATAATTTTAGAAATAGGGAATGAGAAACTTTAAGTTTTTCACTCCCTATTGCTAGTTTCTATTATATAATAATGTTCATATATAAATTAGAAACTATATTATAATAAGATATTAAAATAAACATAATATAGTTGATTTTAAGAGATACATCATAAATTATGTTAGATTAATTATTAGAATAAAAAGTCTATTACAGTTATCATAAGATTTGAGAATGAAGAAAAAGCAAACAATAATATAAATATAAGTATTAATAGGATTAAGAGAAAAACAATCTTTCGATTAACAGAGGTTGAATTATTTTTTATATATTTATTTAGTATATATGTTGTAATTATAGTTAGTAGTAAGAATATACTTGGAACAAGGATTATATTTCTTACATGCATTAATACTTCCTCCTAATTAAAAATAATATAATAAAACATTATAGTTAATAATAATCTAAAAAGCCCTCATATAGGTTCTTATATTACTTTCGGTTATATAGCCTAGAGAAGAATAATTCTGCTTTAAACCATTATTATATAGTTCTTTAATCATATTTTTATCCTTACAGTATATATCTACATAACTACAGTCAGATATAAATAGCATTATCTCACAGGAACTATTTAAAAAATCTTCATAGGTATCAATAGTTTTAGTTTCACATCCAATAGGAAAGGCCTTTAAATCCATAAATATAATGTAACAGATATTACTCTTTATAAATTCATAAAGTTCATCTCCTAGAACCATATCCTTATTAAATATAGCTACATCCTCTAAGTCATCATTAGAACTCTTATATATTTCTACATCTTCTCCTATGCCCCAATTATAATTTTTTATATTTATAGGTTTAAGAACATGATGCATAAGGTTACCGTGTTCATTAGGAATTTCAAATCTAACTCCCAGCATTAATAAATACCTCGCTTTAAATATAAATTATTCCAATTATAACATATATTTCGTCATAGCAATATAAGAAAGCTACTATAAATAGTACATAAGGCTAAGTAGGAGTATATGCAGCTATTTAACTTGTTCTTTAGTACACAGTGTAATATTTGATTGGGTTATTCATGGACCAAGAAAAAAGATAAGGGAGGTTTAATTAACTCCCTTATCTTAATTTACTAATAAATATTAGATTATTTCCACTTACCACCTTCAACTATAACGCTATTTGGATCTTTTACGTTAGTACCAAAGGATTCTTTTAAATATTCATCATATAGTTTTCCAAGGAACTTTTCTCCGCCTAAGGTTTCTAATTCCTTGTTAACCCAATCAAGAAGCTCAGTATTTCCTTTTTTAACAGCTGGAGCTATTGGTGAAGGTTCTTCAAGTTGTGAATCTACCACATGATAGCCAGGGTTCTTTTTAGCTATATCAAATAATAATAGATTATCATTAACATAAGCGACTCCACGACCATCCTTTAGAGCTTGGAAAGATTCAGTAACACTTTCAAACTTTAATAATTCTATGTCAGGATGTTTTTTAGTGAAGAATATATCTGCAGTTGTTCCTTTTGTTATTATAACCTTTTTACCTTTTAAATCATCTATAGATTTAATATTACTATTATCAGGAGCCATAATTTGTATAGCTACCTTAACTATAGGGTTGGTAAAATCAACTACATTTTTTCTTTCATCTGTTACAGTCATGTTTGCCATTATAAGATCTACCTTGTCTGATTGAAGGAATGGTATTCTACTTGCAGGCTCTACTGGAACAAATTCTATTTTAGATTCATCTCCTAACATATCCTTTGCAAAACGCTTAGATAAGGCTATTTCAAAACCAGCGTTTTTCCCATCTTTATCTACATATCCAAAAGGAGGCTTGTCTGTAAACACTCCAATAGTTATTTTTCCTTTTTCTTTAATTTTCTTTATTACAGCTGAATCATTGCTATCAGTAGTAGAAGTAGTATTAGCTTCCTTTGTTTTATTTCCGCAACCAACTAAAGCTACTCCAACTAAAGATATTGCTAATATTGCTTTTAATGTTTTTTTCATTTTGTTCCCTTCCTTTCATAATATGGGTGTAGGTGCTTTTTTACTAAGCATTTAGAAGGGTTCATAATATGTTATGAACCTAACCTACAGTTAAAAATTGACTTAAGAACTTTTTAGCCCTTTCACTTTTTGGATTATTAAAGAATTCATCAGGTGAAGCCACCTCACATACCTCCCCATTATCCATAAATACTATTTTATCTGCCACAGCCTTAGCAAATCCCATTTCATGGGTTACTATAACCATGGTCATACCTTCCTTTGCAAGACCTAAAATTACCTCTAAAACCTCTTTGACCATTTCAGGGTCAAGGGCTGCAGTAACTTCATCAAAGAGTATAATTTCTGGATTCATACAAAGGGATCTTACAATGGCTATTCTTTGTTTTTGGCCTCCAGATAGTTCCCTTGGATAGGAATTTTTTCTTTCATATAGATTAACTCTTTTAAGGAGAGCATCTGCTTGAACCATAACTTCCTCTTTAGATCTCTTCTGAGCCTTCATAGGGCCAAGAAGTATGTTATCTATGATTTTCATATGAGGAAAAAGTTCGTAGCTTTGAAAAACCATACCAATACTTTGGCGAACTTCTTGCCAGTTTACATCTTTTCCACCTAAGGATTTACCTTTAAAGTTTATTTCACCTCCTTGAATTTCTTCTAAGCCATTTATAGATCTTAAAAGGGTACTTTTACCACAGCCACTAGGACCAAGGATAACTATTACTTCCCCTTTATTAACATTTAAATTAATTCCTTTTAACACATGATGATTTTTAAAAGATTTTTTTATATCTTTCAATTCTAATAATAGTTCACTCATGAAATATCACCTTTCAATGTTTTATTAGTTAAGAGTCACATAGTTTTTTCTCTAAGTTTCTAGAGAAAACAGAAAGAGGATAACATAGGAGAAAATATATAATAAATAAACAAGTATATATTATAAGTGCTTCCTTAGTTCTTTCGATAATTTGTTGTCCAACTTTTATAACTTCAGTTACTCCAATTAAAACTGCAAGAGAAGTAGTTTTAATTATTCTTGTGTATACATTTATTGTAGAAGGAATCATCCTTCTTAAACCTTGAGGAATGATAACATATCTATAAAGATCATAATTACTCAGACCTAAGGCTTTTCCGGATTCAATTTGAATTTTAGGTATGGATTCAAGAGCCCCACGTACAACTTCACCAACCTCAGTTATTCCCCAAAGGGTAAATATAAGAGTTGAAGCAAAGGTATTTGAAATACTTATATTAAAGGCTATAGGTAGTCCAAAGAAGGCAAGAAATAACCACACTATAATAGGAATTACCCTGAATAATTCTATATAAAACCTAGAAATAAATATTATAAACTTATTTTTAGAAGTCCTTATTATTCCAAATAAAAGACCAAATATAGTACTAAGGATAATGGAATAAATAGCGATTTCTAAGGTTTTTAGTAATCCTCTAAAAAGTAGAGGTAAGGATTCAATTACTAGATTAATTGCCGTATTGTCCACACTTCATCCTCCTTTCTACTAAAGTCAGAATTAAGGATAATGGCAAGAATATGATTACATAAGATAATGTTAATAATATTAATGCCTCAGCAGTTTTATAGTCTATGGCTATAAGACTAGTGGTTGCATATAAAAGTTCATGGACAGCTATTGCAGAAACAACAGAGGTTTCCTTAAGTAGAAATATTCCATTAGCTATTAATGCAGGGATAGATATAGTGATAGCCTGAGGAACTATAACATATCTTAAAATTTGAACTCTACTTAATCCTATAGAGAGTCCAGCCTCAACTTGTCCATTAGAAACAGCTTCCATTCCAGACCTAAAGGTTTCTGTAATATAGCTTCCCCCTAAGAAGGTAAGACCTATTACAGCAGTAGAAAAGCTACTGAGTTTTATACCTAAAGTAGGTAGGGCAAAATATAGGAAGAATAATTGAACAAGTAAAGGTGTATTCCTTGAAAGTTCCACATATATTCTTACCACAAAAGATAAGGTTTTTAACTTAAAAAAGTATATACAGTTATTTATAACCCCAACTAATAAAGAAAAAAATATGCCAAGAAAAGCAATTTGTAGGGTTATAATAGCCGATTTAACAAATAAGGGAATATGGTCCCTCATATAAAGAAGATCAATTTCCATAATCATACCTCTCTAAAAAATTTAATTATGACTAGTCAAGTTTATGTATTATATGTAAACATTAAATTTAATATTTTAAACTAAATTATAGAGGAGGAATAAAATTCTAAATGGCAAGAGCTAAATCCTCCTCATAACCAATATATAGGGAAAAATATTTTATGCTAGTTTATTATCCAAATTATTTAAGTAATAAATTAAGAGAGAAATTAATTCCGAGTAAATAAATCGGATAACTGGTATTTAGATAATATTGTAATTGAATAGAAAAAATATTGCAAGGGTGTTAGATGGGAAAATTATATTTAAAGGGTTAAGCCTTTAAATAATATGGGGTTATAAATGAAAATGAAATGCTGATGAAAATGAGATTCATTTTTATAATTAATTATAAAATTCAGTTAGAATTTATACAAAGAATTTAGACTTGATTATTAAGGGGTTTATATAATGGTGAATTTATAACATATTTTAAATTGTAAATGTATACTTTTAATAATTTTTATTTAAATGTTAATTATAATAATAAAGTGTAAATCATGTGTAATAATTATTAATTAATTATAGATTTAAATAAGTTATTTTTTATAAAAATAATAACCATAGAAAAATAAGAAATTACTAAAAAATACATCATATATTATTAAAATTATAAAGGTTATAGATTAAATTAATAGAAAGTATAAAAAATATAAATTATAATAATTTTTGCATGTTTTTAATATTAACATAGGATAAATATTTGAAATAAGAAAAATTCATATATTAAGAGAAAGATTATAAAATATAAGTTGTTAAATATGGAATTAGATTTTAACTACAATAAATTTATGCTATTATATTATGAAGTTATTGTAAGATATAAACATTAATAGAAAAAATAAATATTTAAAGTATAGAGAGAAAAAGAAAAGGGGGAGTATAAGTGGAAGAAAATAATAAAGTTTTTCCTGAAATAGAAACAGAAAGGCTATTATTAAGACAACTTACCTTTATAGACTTAAAAGACTTATATGAAATTTTTTCTAAAGAGGATATTATGAAATATTATGGAATGTTTCCCTTAAAGGAACTGGAGGGAGTGGAAAAGTTAATTTCAGGATTTAATAAGGGCTTTGAAGATAACATGAGCATAAGGTGGGGGATTGAACTAAAGTCTACAAAAAAGATTATAGGAACTCTTGGGTATCATAATTTTAACCATAGATTTTTAAGAGCTGAAATGGGATATGAATTATCAAATAATTATTGGAATCATGGATATATGAAAGAAGCTATAAGTTCAATAATAGATTTTGGATTTAAGTCTATGAATTTAAATAGAATAGAAGCATTAGTGTATCCTGAGAATGTTTCCTCTAGAAATCTTCTTAAAAATTTAAAGTTTAAGGAGGAAGGTATACTTAGGGAATATGCTTACTTTAGGGAAAAATATGAGGATTTAGTAATGTATTCTTTACTAAAAAGAGAAATATTATAAAGATATTAAAATTATAGGGTTTTAAGTTTTAAAATTGATTTATACCTCTACCTAAGGTTAGATAAATAAATGAAATTTTTAAATGGATAAGTTAAGTAACCCTATAAGTTTTATAATCATGTTTCTTATATATAGGGATATAATTAAGTTTACTGTAGATGAATTTATTAATATTTATGAAATATTAGTTAGGAAAAAAGGTTTAAAGAAAAATATATGAAATTATTATAAATATAAACTTAAGCCTACATTATAAATTAGGGGGGAAGCTTATGAGGCTATTTCATGTAAGTGAAGAAAGTAACATTGAAGTTTTTAAGCCACGGATACCTTCTAGAGAAGACATGGATAAGAGTAAAGGGTTGGTATGGGCAATTAATGATGAGTGTCTTCCAAACTTTTTAACTCCAAGGGATTGCCCAAGAGTTACATACCATATTTCTGAGAAGACTTCTAGAGAAGATAGACTTAGGTACTTTTCTTCAAAGGACTGCAATCATGTGGTGGTAATAGAAAATAAATGGTTTAACATAATGAAGAATACTACCCTTTATTTATATGAGTTTAATCCATTAAATTTTTATCTTCAAGATAAGGTAGCTGGATATTATGTAAGTGAAAGTGATGAGACTCCTATAAATAAACTTATAGTGGATGATTTATTTTCTGAATTATTTAAGAGGAATATAGAGGTAAGGTTAGTAGATAATCTTTGGAACTTATGTGATGAAATACAAGATACAACTTTAAACTGGTCCATGTGTAGTATGGGAAATGCCAAGGATAGAGGAGTGGTTTAGATGGAATATATTAATGCTAAAACCATAATAACTAAAACAAAATCTAGTAACTGGTTTGGAACTGACTACAATATGAATATATATAGGGGGTGCTGTCACGGTTGTATTTACTGTGATTCAAGAAGTAGCTGTTATAATATCAAAGATTTTAATAAGATTGCTGCTAAAGACAATGCATTATCTATTATTAAGAGTCAGCTAAAATCAAAAAAGACTTTAGGAGTTATAGGTACTGGTTCTATGAGCGACCCATATAATCCCATTGAAAAAAAGTTAAATCTAACAAGGGGAGCTTTAGAAATTATAAGTAACTATGGATTTGGAGTAAATATTATTACTAAAAGTGATTTAATTTTAAAAGATATAGATGTTCTGAAAGAGATTAATAAATATGCTCCAGTATGTGTAGGTTTTACTATAACTACTTATGATGATTATCTATGTAGTAAAATTGAACCTAGTGTCTCTCTTTCTTCAAAAAGATTTAAGGCTATGAATGAGCTATCGAGTGAAGGGATTTTTACAGGGGTATTACTAATGCCTATACTTCCATTTATAAATGACACTGAGGAAAATATTATATCAATTATTAATAAAACCAAACAATGCGGAGGAAAGTTTATTTATCCTTACTTTGGTGTTACATTAAGAGAGGGTCAAAGAGAGTATTTTTATAATGAGCTTGATAAGTTATTTCCAAGTATTAGAGAGAAATATATAGAAACCTATGGATATAAATATGAAGGGGTTTCATTAAAAAGTAAATCTCTGTGGAATACTTTTAAACTTAACTGCCATAAAGAAGGAATTTTATATAAGATGCCGGATATTATAAAAGCCTATAAATATAGAAAAGAATCCTATGAACAATTAACACTAATATAAATTTAAAATAGAGGAAGTATTTAAAATAACAATCTATATAAACATTTTAAAGGTAACTTATTGTAAATTGAAAATTATAAAAATTAATATTAGTTTAGGATAAAAAGAAAAGTTTTTATCCTAAACTTGAAAGTGACTTTTTCATAGTTAATACATATTAATTATGAAAAAGTCATTTTATAATATAAAAAATAATTTACAAACCACTTTGACTATTATAGTTACGAATAATCATTCCTTGGCTTTTAATCATAGAGAATTTTTCGTAAAAGCCTACTACATCAGTATCACAAAGAAGATCAACCATATATAAGTCTTTTAAGGTTTCAAGTATCAATTCAACTAATTTACTTCCAATACCATTCCCTTTATATTCTGGTAGGACTTCTAATAGAGGAATATAAGCACTTAAGGTTTTATCAGAAATAGCTGTTATAAATCCAACTACATTATTTGTAGTTTCATCTATTGCTAACCAAAAGTAATCACTATTGTTAAGTAATTCTAGATGTTTTTTTGCTGATGGTGGGTTAGGCCAATCTACAAAAAATCCTTTTAGTTGATTTTCACTTATATTTTCTAATGAATTAATATATTTAATCATAATATTACCTCCATATCTTTTAATATATAGTTTGAATAATAACTCATATATTAAAAAGGAATCTACTTTCTTGCAGATATAATAACACTTTACCTAGTTACATACAAGGTTGTCCAATTTAGGTATTCTATAACGGCTCTTTTAAGTAGAGAGAAGTGTGAAATCAAAACTTAATTAATTTTAATAGATAAAATTTATAATTCTATGGTAAATTGTAGATTTTATATAATATAATTGGTGGTGAGTTGTGCTTTAGAGTTTCTTATAAAATAATAGAAATAAAGTAGTGAATATATAAGGGAGTGTTTATTATGAAAAATAGGAAACTAGAAGATATACTAAAAAAGTTGACTTGGGTTTTAATAGTAATAATTTTTTTAGGTTTCCTATTAAAGCATTTAATGGGAAGTGAAATAGAAATAAATATATTAATTGGAATATTAGTTATAGTTACAGGAGTAAGAGGGCTTTTAAGTAAATCTGTGCTTATTGGAAAGGGTAATTTAAATTTAGAATATAAAGAGGACTCTAAAGTAGGAAAAATAGCTAATATTTTAGTTGTAATGGGCGGGGTAATAATAATAACTGTATCTATAATTTTTATATAATAAATGATTTAATAAATATATGGGGTCTTAAGTTTTAAGATCAATTTATACATCTAACTAAAGCAAGATAAATTAACTATATTTTTAATTAAGAAGTTAAGTATTTATATTAAAAGACTATATAGTTTATAAGTTTCTTAACTAAAGAATATTAAGGGGAATTAAGAGGAGGAGATTTTATGGGTTTTAATGAAGATGCAGCAATATGGGATAGTGATCTTAGGCTAAAGAGGGGGAAGGCTATTTCAGAAGAAATAAAAAGTTATATTAAAGTAAAAGGAGACTATAAGGCATTAGAATTTGGATGTGGTACAGGTATTATTAGTTTTAACCTGTATGATAGTTTTCATCATATAGATCTTATTGATACTTCTGAAGGCATGATAGAGGTTTTAAATTCTAAGATTAAGCAAAGAAACATAAATAATATGAGGGGAATATGTGGAGAGATAAATAAGGACATTATATTAGAAGATAAATATGATGTAATTTATACTTCCATGGCACTTCACCATGTTGAAGACATATATGAGGTGTTAAAAAGTTTAACTAAGGTGTTAAGAAAAAATGGAGTATTATGTATTGTAGACTTAGATGAAGAGGATGGAAAATTTCATAAAGATCATCATGGATTTAATGGGCATAATGGATTTAATCAAGAGAAATTAAAGAATATATTATGTGAACTAGGCTTAAAAGATATAGAGTCAAGAACCTTTTACTATGATGAAAAAGTAGTAGAGGGAGAAAAGGTGAATTACGCTTTATTTTCTATGATAGGAAAAAAGATTTTATAAGGTAAGTTTTAATTTATAGAAAATCTTTCTTATAGCTAAAATATTGAGGAACTAGATTATCAAATATAACTTATAGATTAATATTTAAGAGTGTAATAACTAAAATAGAAAGTTTTAAGGAATTGAATGTATAGGAGGATTATAATGGTAAAATTATGTCCTATGGAAAGAAGAGTGGGAGAAAAGAAAAGTAAATAGAAAATATTAAAAATATTCTTGAAATTATACTTAATTTATAGTATGATAAAATAGATAATTTTTAAGGAGGGTAGTAATATGAATATTTGCTTAGAATGTAAAATGCAAAACATTAGCATAGCATGTAGAAGAATTTCAGCAAAATTTGCTGTTAAGGCTACAGGTGCGTCCAAAATTGCATATTTTCATTAGTGAGCAAGTATAATCATCTATTACCTAAAGTATATTAATTAAGAAAAAATATCCGGGTAAGGTGACCTTGCCTGGATTTTAAATTTTTTTGACATCTAGGCCTTGTTTACTTGCCTGGATTTTTTTGTGTGAAGATATATCTTATATATTTAAGAATAAGTAGTTGTAATTTTAATCTATGAAGAAAAAATTATGTAGTTAATATTAATAAGCAAAATAGTTTCCCTGTATAGTATATAAGATAAGATTTAAAGTATATATAGAAGGATTTATAAGGTTCTTTAGATTGTACAAGAAAGTTTTAGGTAAGCAAAACACCTTGCCCTTAATTAAAGGGAGGAAATAATATGATCGAATTATCATTAAACAATGTAACTAAATACTATGGAGCTACTTTAGCACTTGAAGGTGTAAATTTTCAAGTGAAAAAGGGTGAGAAAGCTGGCATAGTTGGGAGAAATGGAAGTGGAAAGACTACCATTTTAAAAATCATAAGTGGGGTAGAAAATATTGATAAAGGAAATATTTCTATAAGAAAAGGGGCTACCATAGGGTATCTTAAACAAATACCAGACTATCCCATGGAATGTAGTGCTTATGATGTTCTAAACAGTGCCTTTAATACATTAAGTGAAATTGAAGAAGATATGAGAATGTTAGAGGATAAAATGAAGATTCTTTCAGGAGATGACCTTGATAGAGCTTTAAGAAAATATAGTGATACACAAGAAACCTATGAAGCTTTAGAAGGATATAAAAAAGAGGAGAAGTTAAGTAAGCTATGTGAGGGATTAAAATTTAGTGAAGAGTTTTTAAAAAGACCTTTTAATATTTTAAGTGGAGGAGAGAAAACAACCTTAATTTTAGGAAAAATACTACTAGAAAATCCAGATATATTACTTCTTGATGAGCCAACAAATCACTTAGATATGGATTCTCTAGAATGGCTTGAGGGATATCTTTTAGAAAATAAGAGTACAGTTATAATAGTTTCTCATGATAGGTACTTTTTAGATAAGGTAATAACTAAAACCATAGAAGTTGAAGATTTAGGTTGTGAAGTTTATAAGGGGAATTATTCAAGTTATATTAAAGAAAAGGAAGAAAGGATGCTTTTACAGTTTAATGCTTATAAAGAGCAGCAAAAGAAGATAGGGGCTATGGAGGAATCTATAAAAAGGCTTAGGGACTGGTCTCATAATGGAGACAATATTAAATTTATTAGAAGAGCCATGAGTATGGAGAAAAAGCTTGATAAAATAGAAAAGATAGATAGGCCTTCTTTTGATAAAGAGAATATGAAAATAAAATTTATAAGTAGTGGTAGGTCAGGAGAAGAAGTGATTAAGGTAGAAAACCTTGAAAAATCATTTGAGAAGAAGAGCTTAATAAGAAATGGAAACCTTTTAGTAAGATATGAGGAGAGAATTGCTTTAATAGGACAGAATGGAAGTGGAAAGTCTACATTCTTAAAAATGCTTCTTAAAGAAGAAGAAATAGATAAGGGATTAGTAACTCTTGGATCTGGTGTAAGGTTTGCATACTTACCTCAAAATATATCTTTTAAAGACGAAGAAGTTACAGTACTTCAATGCTTTAGGGATGATATAGAAATACTAGAGGGGAAAGCTAGGGAGTACTTATCTAAATTTATGTTCTTTGGAGAGGATGTTTTTAAAAAGGTTAAGAATCTTTCAGGTGGAGAGAAAACTAGGCTTAAATTAAGCAAGCTTTTATATGAAGATATTAACTTACTTATATTAGATGAACCTACAAATCATTTAGATATTGATTCAATAGAAACTTTAGAGGGATCATTAGAGGATTTTAAAGGAACTATATTCTTTATATCTCATGATAGATATTTCATAAACAGGATATGTAATAGGGTTATAGCTCTTGAGAATAAAGAGTTTAATAGCTATTTGGGAAATTATGACTACTATCGACAGAAAATAAATGAAAAAGCCCAACTTATAAAAGAAGAAAAGGTGAAAAAACCAAAAGTTCAAAAGCCTAAGGTTATAGATGAATGTAAAGTAAGTGATAGGAAGATGAATATGTTAGAAAAAACCATAAATGATTTAGAAGAGGCAATTAATTTAATTGATAATAAGATGAAGGAAGATAATATTCATTATGAAGAGCTTAATAGTCTTTTTAATGAAAAGGAGGGTGTGCAGAAGAAGTTAGATAAGGCTTTAGAGGATTGGATGATTTACAACTAATATATTTTTATACTATAGCTTAGAACTTATTAATAAATAATTTAATAAGTTCTAAGCTATTTGTATCTAATATGCATATAGAAACAAAAGATTAATTATATACTTAATAGGAAGAAAAAAATAGGAGGTTTACTTAAATATTTAGGGAATTATGAGGGTATATGTAATAATTTGAATTATGATTTATATGGTAACATTATTGAATAAATGTTACCAAGTTGTTAACCTATAATAGTTAAAGTGAGGGGGAGACAGAATGAAAAAAATAGTATCATTTTTATTAGTATCAATATTAACTTTAGGATTATCAGCTTGTAATAAAACAGAAAATGTAGAAAAGCCAGAAAATGTTGTTAATGAGTATTTTACAGCTTTAAAAAATGTAGATATTGAGGAAGCAAATAAACTTACTGAAGGAGAAGCTGAAGGAGAAGACGAAGATCTTAGTGAAATAGAAATGGAATTAGTAAATAAGGTATTTAATAATATATCAGTAGAGGTAATTGGAGATGCTAAGGTGGATGGCAAAAATGCTACAGTAAAGGCTAAGGTTACTACGCCGGATATGAAAAAGACAGTTGAACTTGTAATAGCAGATTGTACTACAAAGGTTACGAAGGCTGCTTTTGAGGGGAAGGAACTGAGAGATGAAGAAATTGATAAATTGGTGGGGGAGTCCTTTATAAAACAATTTGAAAATAAGGACTTAGCTAAGATTACATCAGAAGTAGACTTAAGCTTAGTAAGAAAAGATAATTCTTGGGTAATAAAAGAAGATGGTGCTTTAGAAAATGCAATAAGAGCTGGTTTACCTAAAGAAATAAGGAAGTTTGAAGATAAAGTTAAAAAGTAAATAAAATAATAAAGTTAAGGTGTAATCATAGAGAGGCGTTGTTATTATTCGGGGAGTTTGTTTATAAATTAAATCATAACTAAGAATAATTTACTATGGATTTTGGGTGGTTCAGTTTATTATAGAATAATAAAATAATATATTTTATAATCATATCTTAGAAAGTATTATTAGATGATTTAATAATACCCTCTAAGATATTTGTGTCTAATGCTAATATAGCAACAAAAATTTAATCATATACTTCATACACAGAAAAAAACATAAGTTTTACTTAAAAGGTTGGGGAGTGAAAAAAATATATGTAACAATTTGAATTATGATTTATATATTAACATTATTGAATAAATATTTCTAATTTGTTAACATATAATAGATAAATTAAGGGGGAGACAGAATGAAAAAAATAGTATCATTTTTATTAGTATCAATATTAACTGTAGGATTAGCGGCTTGTAATAAAACAGAAAAAGTAGAAAAGCCAGAAAATGTTGTTAATGAGTATTTTACAGCTGTGAAAAATGGAAATGTTGAGGAAGTAAATAAGCTTACTGAAGGAAAAACAGAAGAGAAAGACAAAGATGTTAGTGAAAAAGAGATAGAATTAGCAAAGAAGGTATTTAATCATATATCAGTGGATGTAATTGGTGATGCTAAGGTAGACGGTGAAACTGCTACAGTAAAAGCTAAAGTTACTGCACCAGATATGAAAAAGATATTTGAACTTGTAATGGCAGATGCTATTCAAAAGTTTATGAAAGCTAGCTTTGAAGGCAAGAAAATGAGCGATGAAGAAAGTGACAAATTGGTGGAAGAGTCCTTTATAAAACAGTTTGAAAATAAGGACTTAGCTAAAGTTACATCAGAAGTAGACTTAAACTTAGTAAAAAAAGATAATTCTTGGGTAATAAAAGAAGATGAAGTCTTAGAGAATGCAATAAGCGGTGGGTTACCTAAAGAAATAAGGGAATTTGAAAATAAACTTAAGAAATAAATAAAATAATGAAAAAGCACTTTAAGATTTAAAACTATATTAATAGGATAGGTTTTAGATTCTTGAAGTGTTTTTATTTACTTAAAACTTTCATTGTGATTAGTAATACATATAAAGATATAAGTACTTAATAATGAATATTATAAGAGCACTTGGTTTAAATATTTTTATTTACCAAGTGCTCTAGGATTTTACTTAAATAAGTACAAGTATATTATTTCTTACATAAAAGTCTATTGTACTCATTAAGTAGTTCGTCTAATTCTTGACTAAGGGTCACTAACTCAACATCTGTTAGTTTATGACTTTCATTCATTAGACAGTGCATTAAATTTCTTAATTCCTCTATCTTTTGTGTTATTTCTTGTATTTTTGTCATAATATCCCTCCTTTCCTAGGGGAAAGTATACTAAATTAAAGGAGGAATAATCATAGGTTTAACTTCATATCTGTTGTAATACTGATAAATTTCATATATAAATAGATAAAATCCCTAGTTAATAAACCTATATTAATTAGAAAAATTTATCCATTTATATGTTTTAGAGAAGGGATAAGAAAACTTATTTACGTTAAATTTCCAAAAAGGCTTAAAACTTGTTATAATAATATAAAGCATATAATTAATTAAATGTTATAAAATGTATAGCTTTAGATAACAGAAATTATTAAAGTATTAGTACAGATTATTGTTATTATTACAGAAAGTAGTGGTTGGACATGATAGGGAGAGTAAAGGTTTTTTAATACTAAATATCGTAGCTGTTATATTTATATGATATGTAAGCATAAATAGAAAATAGATAATGATCTTATAAGAAAAAATATATCAGGAAGTTCTATAAATATTTATGAATATGGAGGACTTCTACTAATATCTATAGGATGGATATTAGTAGGCACACTAGTTTTTAACTATTTTCAAAAGAGGGTTAAGAAAGATGGTATAATACATTCTTATTAAGGATTATATTTTCAGAATTTTCATTACGCAAATAGGTAGATATGATATAATTATTGAAATAATAAGACTAAATTAGACTGTAAAGGTTTTATTATTTGGAAAACTTTTATTTAGTTAATCAATAGGGGGGTTACTATGATAGAAGACAAGAAAATATATGTTGCATCAAAGGCTTTTATAGTTAATGGAAGTAAATTTTTAGCTATGCACAGAAAAGATACTAAGGAAGAATGGCTAGAGCTTCCAGGAGGAAGACTAGAATTTGGAGAGAGTCTAGAAGATACTTTAAAAAGAGAAGTCTTTGAGGAAACAAAATTAAATATTGAACAAGTTAAGCTTTTAGATACATGGAATTGGGTTGGAGAAAATCATGAAATAGCAGGGGTTATATACTTATGTAGAATAGTAGAAGGTAATATTACCTTATCAGAAGAGCATGATTATTATAAGTGGCTAGAAATAGATGATGAATCTATGGAAAGGATTCATACTGTATTTAAAGAAAAGCTAATAAAATTAGATTATGAAGAAGTGAAAACCTTAATAAGAGATGCAAAGTCTAAATATAGGGGAATATATAATTATCCTTTTTAGACTTAATAAATATAAAGCCATGACTATTTTAAAAGTAAAGGATGTACCTTAAGTTTAATTAGGGTGCATCCTTTTATGATTTCTTTTATATTTTTTAGTTATAAGATTAATTGAATTGGCAAGGTAGAAATTAATTTATATGTGCTTTTACGGTAAATGACTTTAAGGTGAATGAAACCTAAAAGTTTATAAATCTTAGCTAATCTTTAGTAGTATAGATTATTAAAGCAATAAGGATTTAGCTAAAGTATATACTTAAAAAACATGATATTTAGAAAAACTATATATTATTGTATAGGATTTTTAACATTATCTTTACTATAGGCGTATATTAGCATATCTATTCCAGAAGAGATAAGATATATAGCTATTAGGGTTGTTAATGCAAATAAGGCTATATAAGGATGGAGTAAAATAATTATAGAAGCTATTAAGGAAAAGAGGGATAAAATTAAATTTAACCAATATGTTGATGTAGAACTCCTTAAGGCTCTTATAAAAGATAAAAGAGAATTATAGAAACACCAAATTCCTAGAACCAAGGAAAATGATATTAATGATAGATTAGGATTAAGATAAAATATTGCTGATATCACTAAGAATACTACAGCTTCAAAGATTTCAACATAAAAACTATTACTTTCTCTTAACTTACTTTTATATAGAAAAACTTTTAAGAGTTTTGCTATTCCTAAAATTAAAAGTACTAATTGAAAAATTGTAGTTAAGAGTAAAAGAGAGGTATTAGGGTACATAAAAGCTATAATTCCAAGTATTATAAATATAATTCCTTGAAATATTGATGAAAATGAGGTTTTACTCATAATATATCCTCCTTCATTATTTAGTCATATATAGTATTCATATATCTTTTAAAATTTATAAGCTTTAACTAAATAATAATGGTAAATAAAAATTATACATGTTTTATTAAATAATCTAGATTATCTGAATTTTACCATCGTTTCTAAGGTCACTAAAAAAACTTAAGGAAAGAACTTAATGTTAGATTGTTATATCCATATTAATAAAATATAGTAATTAACTTTTAGGGAGAATTAAATTAAGTGCAATATTGTAACTTGAGAATTAGAAAGATTATATATAGGAATAGATAAAGATAAAGACTACATAAGTGTAAAAAAATAACACATACATTACAGTAATTACCTATTTTTAAGAAAAATTATGATAATTTGGTATTAGAAATTTTAATAGCAAACTTTACTATTAGTAAGAATATTTATTAATAGATATTAAATACTTAAAAATAAAGTGAAAATATCTATTAAATTAAGTTTTTTGAAAGAAAATTATTAAGTACCTTAAATAAATTTAATATAACATACATAATAGACCTAGTCGCTTATATCATACGTAATTATATAGATTAATAAGAAGAACTTATAAGAAAATTCAATATAAGTTTTTCTTATATTGAATAATTAAATCTTATCACAATCTTGTGAAATTTGAAAAATACCTAGGAATTTAAGTCAAAATCTATTAAAAACCTAGTAAATATTTACCTGTAAAATAGGTATTGGAAAAGACAAATATATATAAGATAAACTTATATAAAGAACATTACCCTATATTGACTAAATTATATTTGTGTATGAAAATAATTACATAGGTTATATTACATAGGTTTTAAAGTTTTATAAGAGGGTCTGAAGAAAATAAACAATATAGATAATATTTAGAAAATAGATATAAGAATATCTTATATTATACATTTTTCAGAAATTACATATAAATAGATCTTATACAGAAAGGCATTGATATTAATGAATCTTATTAGAAGATGAGATTATTAATTTAGAATATTAGTTTCATATAAACATACCACATAAATGTTACCTGAATATATTCTTTTATTACAGTAATAATTTGTTTTAAAGAGTAAGGTTCAGGAAGGGCAATTCTTAAGTTTAAGTATTCCTATAACTCCAGGAATGAATTTAAGGTTTAACTCTATATAAGACTAATATATTAATGGCAAGGGAGATGATAAATACAGAAATCCTATTAGGGATAAAAAATTTTACTAATGGACATAAGAAAAAATAAAGCAGGTTTAAAATTTCTAATTATTGGAATGAAAGTTTCTTAATTAAGAAAATAAGGGGTATTTAAGGGGGAGAAAAATGAGTAATTTAGATAAAAATAAGGTAGCACCAGTAGATGAAAAATTCCCAATGGGACAAAATTTACTTTTTGCATTTCAACATGTACTTGCAATGTGTGCAGGAGCTGTTGCTGTGCCACTTATTGTTGGTAATGCGGTGGGGCTTTCACAAAGTGATATAGTTTTCTTGATAAATGCAGATTTATTTATAGCGGGTATAGCTACTATAATTCAAGCTTTAGGTCTTGGAAATCATATAGGTGCTAAAATTCCTATGGTTGAAGGTACAAGCTTTGCAACTGTAAATGCTATGGTGGCTATAGCAGGGGGATATAAGGGTGACCCTTATACTGCAATGGCAACAATTTTTGCATCTGTATTTATAGCAGGACTATTCTGCTTTCTAATGGCACCTTTCTTCGGAAAGCTTCTAAGGTTTTTTCCAAAGGTTGTAACAGGTACTGTAATAACTATAATAGGGCTTTCGCTTCTTCCAATAGCTGCTAGATGGTCAGCGGGAAATGATATGAACTCACCAAACTTTGCTAGTCCTAAAAATATATTTTTAGCAATATTTGTAATGGTTTTAATTCTTGTTCTAACTAAAGTTCTTAAGGGAATTTGGTCTAGTGTATCTATACTTATAGGAATAGTTGTAGGAACAATTGTGGCAGCTTTAACAGGGATGGCAGATTTTAGTTCAGTAGCTAATGCTGGAATTATAAATTTGAATATACCATTTAAGTTTGGTTTCTGGAACTTTGATGTTTCTGCTATAATTTCATTACTTCTTGTAATGCTTGTAATTATGACTGAAGCTACAGGGAATCTTATAGCTATACATGAAATGGTTGGGAAACCTATTGATGATAAAAATCTTGCAAGAGGACTTAGAACAGATGGTTTTGCTACAATGATGGCAGGAATATTTAATACATTCCCACATACTGCTTTTGCTCAAAATGTAGGACTTGTTAATTTAACAGGAATAAAGAGTCGTTACGTAGTAGCTACTTCAGGAGTGATACTTTTCTTACTTGGATTATTTCCTAAGATGGGAGCGATAGTTGCCTCAATACCATATCCGGTTCTTGGAGGAGCAGGATTTGCTATGTTTGGTATGGTTGCGTCTGGGGGAATAAAAACCCTTGGAAAGGTTCAGTTTGATGGAACGCAAAATGGAATGATAGTTGCTATAAGTCTTGGACTTTCAATGATACCTTTAGCGGTACCGACATTCTATCACAATTTTCCAGATTGGGTAAATACATTATTTCATAGTGGTATAACTACAGGAAGCCTTGCTGCTATAATACTAAATTACTTTTTCAATGAGTTAGGGATAGTGAAAAAAGAAAATAATGAACCAAAGGTTAATGAAGCTTCGGTTTAAATTATATATTTTAAAAATGACTTACTTTTATATAGTAGGTCATTTTTTATAAGGTTATTTTTAGGAGGGTTAGATTAACTTCATGGTACTTCTTATAAAAGAAGGGGGAGAAAATAAATCTTTGTATTTAATATTAACAAATATTAAAGTTTATATAATACAAATATATGGTAGATATAGTATAATATAATTATGAAAAAGATTTCACAATTAGGAGGGGAAACATGAATAAGGGGAAAAAAATTAAGCGTATATCATTTTTCATGGCTTTAGTTATGTGCATAGGACTTATTCTTCCATATAATGCCAAAGCTTCAGAAGAAGTTAAAGGAGAAGAGAAAGTAATAGACATATTATCCTTTAATGACTTTCATGGGAATCTTAATGAAAGTGGAAAAAATGTAGGAGCAGCAAAGCTTACTGGAGAGATTAAAAAGATAAAAAAGGAAAATCCAAATACTATGGTTGTTTCAGCAGGAGATTTATATCAAGGTACTGCAATGTCTAACCTTACAAAGGGTGATCCAGTTAGTGAAATGTTAAAATCAATGAACATAGAAGCATCAGCTATAGGAAATCATGAGTTTGATTGGGGTTATAATCTTATAAGTAAGTGGGCTAAAGAAGGTAACTTTGATTTTTTAGCTACAAATATATATGATAAAAATACTAATAAACCAGTGGAGTGGGCTAAGCCTTATAAAGTTGTAGAAAAAGATGGAGTTAAAATAGGTTTTATAGGACTATCTACTCCTGAAACTGCATTTAAAACTAAGCCTGATAATGTAAAAAACTTTGAGTTTAAAAACCCTAGCGAAGCTGCAAAAACTTGGGTTAAGCATCTTAAAGAAGTAGAAAAGGTTAATGCAATAGTGGCTCTAACGCATATTGGATCATTTCAAGATAAAAATGGAGTAATAACTGGAGAAGCAGAAGAACTTGTGAAAAATGTTCCTGGACTTAATGCGGTTATAAGCTCTCATACTCATCAGTATGTTAATGGAAGAGTTAACAATGTTCCTGTTGTTCAAGCTATGAATAATGGTAGAGGATTAGCTAGACTTACTTTTACATTTAATAAAGATGGAAGTATTAAGGATGTTAAAAATAATGTGGATAAGTTATATGAAAGAAAGGACCTTGTAGAAGATCAGGGAGTAAAGGCTATGGTTAAGGGATATGAAGAGAAACTTAAGCCTATACTTTCAGAAGTTATAACTAATATAGATTCAGATCTTCCTCATGATAGATATATAGGACTTTCACCTCTTGGACAATTTACAACTAAGTATATGGCAAAGGCTGGGGGAGTTCAAATAGGTATAACTAATGGTGGTGGACTTAGGGTGCCACTAACTAAAGGAGAAATAACTGTAGGTAATCTTTATGAGGTTATGCCTTTTGATAATACGTTAGTTACTATGAAACTTAAAGGATCAGACCTTAAAAGGGTTTTAGAAAATGGAATAGATAACAAAGAAGTTGGTTGGGTACAGTTTTATGGATTAAGGGTATTTTATGATAAAGAAGCACCTTTTGGAAATAAAATAACTTCTATGAGGTTATTAGATGGAACTAAGGTGGAGAATGATAAGTATTATACTGTGGCAACTAATGATTTTATGATGGACAAAGGTGATAAGTATGATTTTACAGGTGCTATAGAAGTTTCAGATACTATGGAGCCTTTAAGAGACTTAGTTGCTGTAGAGCTTAAGAAAGAAAAAAATATTCATTTTGAGTTTGATGGTAACACACTAGTGTCTGGAGTGGATAACATTAAAGATGAAGATACTTCAATTCCGGTAAGTGAGAATAAAGATACGGATAATAAAGAAGTTCTTCCTCAAACAGGAAATGACTTAGGCTATGATGATTTTATGGTTATTGGAAGTATGATGATAGTAGTTGGGGTTTTCCTAGCTAGAAAGAAGAAAAATCAAGTAGCTTAATAATATATTATTAAGAAAAGGAAAATTAATTTTAAAAGGAAAAAAGTTAATTTTAAAATTAATTTTTAAGTTAAGCTATAAAGAACTTTTATAAAGTATATTTATAAAAGTTTATAAATAAAGTGATGTATGTAATGGAACCTGTTTTCCGTTACATACATCACTTTATTTTTTAGAACTTTTAGGTAGTTTGAAACAATGTCCTTTATACTTTAATTATAACCTTTATAAATATGATAAGAAAAATTTATAGGATAGTTCTACAAATATATAAGTACATAGGTATTGAATAGAGGTTTTTTATAAGTATATAATTTAATAAACATTATTTATAGGAAAGGAGAAAAAAGGAATGGATATATTTGAGGCTTGTGTTGGAAGTTATAAAGATGCTAAAAGGGCCTTAGATCTTGGAGCTCATAGAATAGAACTTTGTGATAATTTAATTGAGGGAGGGACTACACCTAGTTATGGAACTATATCTATGACTTGTAAAAATGTTGATCTTCCTATAATGGTCATAATACGTCCAAGAGGAGGAGACTTTTTATACACGAAAGAGGAGATAGAAATAATGAAAATAGATATTAAGATGTGTAAGGAGCTAGGGGTATATGGGATAGTAATTGGGATTCTAGATAGAAATAACAATATAGATAAGGTTAGATTAAAGGAACTTATAGAGGAAGCTAAACCTTTAAACATCACTTTTCATATGGCTTTTGATGAAATAGAGGATAAAAGTAGGGCTCTAAAAGAGCTTATTGATCTTAAGGTTCATAGGGTTTTGACTAAAGGCGGGCATGAAAATGCTTTTAAGGGAAAAAAAGTTATAAAATCTCTTATTAAAGAAGGAGGGGGTAAAATAGTTATTCTGCCAGGAGGAGGAGTTACAAGGGATAATTATAAAGAGCTTAAAGAATATACAGGAGCGGTGGAATTTCATGGAACAAAAATAGTAGGAGAGTTATAGTGGGAAAAGGGAGGTGTTATAATGTCTATTTATTCATTATAATAGCTCTTTTTTTATGGATAAATTTTAAATGAAAAGAGTTTAGAGGTAATAAAACATACAATTAAAACAATAAAGTTTAAAGATTTTATAAAAAATATTTATTTTAAGAAAAAATTTCTTTTAGTAAGAATAGACAAAGAAATATATTTTATAAAGGCGAAGAATTAAGAAAAAGAAGCTTAAAATATATATTAATGTTTTTTTATTATTACAAAAATTCAAAATATTGTGCTGATAGGATTGGAAATGAAGATAGTAGTATGAAATAAAATGAAAGAATTAATATTTTGGGGTTTAAAAGGTAAAAAAATACATATGTGTTTTTGAAGGTGAAAAATGATGGAATTCTATCATTTTTTTTATTAAAGTACTGAAATTAATTTCCTTTTCTTTATTATATTTAAATTTTAGAACAAATGGGAATAATAAAATTTGTCCTATGACTTATAAATAGGAAGAGGATTTAAAGTAAAATGATTTTTTATAGGAGGATAGTCAGTGATATGAATAAAAAAAATACTAAATATATAGTAATCATATTATTTCTTATATCAACGTTTTTAGTTAGTGGTCCATCACTTATTTCAAATGGTAAGAGCAATGAAGAGGAGAAGAAAGAAAATAATAAGGTGAAGATAGCTATAGTTATTGATGATTTTGGGAATGGAGGGGAAGGTACAGAAGAAATGCTTAATTTAGATATACCAATTACTGCTGCAGTGATGCCTTTTGCACCTTATAGTGAAGAAGAAAGCAAAAAAGCTATTGAAAAGGGGAAAGAGGTAATTATACATATGCCTATGGAACCAGAACATGGGAAACCTCATTGGTTAGGAAAAAAGCCTATAATTTCATCTCTTTCAAATGAGGAAGTGGAAGAGAGGGTGAGAGAAGCAGTAGGTGAAATAAGTGGGGCTAAGGGAATGAATAATCATATGGGATCTAAAATAACTAAGGATGAGAGGATACTAAGAGAAGTCTTTAAGGTGTTAAAAGAAAAAAATATGTTTTTTCTAGATTCTAAAACTACAGGTAAATCAAAGGCTTCGGAATTATGCAGAGAAATGTCTATTCCTTATTATGAAAGGGATGTATTCTTAGATCATGTTCATAGCCAGGAGAATGTGGAGAAAGAACTGGAGAATGCCTACAAAATAGCAAAAGAGAAAGGTTATGCTATTGTTATAGGTCATGTTGGTGCTCAAGGAGGCAAGATTACCGTCAATGGAATAAGAAATAAGATGGGAAAATTTCAAAAACAAGGGGTAGAATTTGTTTTTTTATCTCAAATTAAATAGAAATAAAGGTTTATGCTTCATTCTCTTGCAGAAATTAAAGGGGGTGAAGCTTTTTTTATTTAAACTTAATATTCTGAAAAAAGAAGCAAGACTTTATTTGAAAATTATTAATAAAATATGTCATATAAGACAAAAAATATATCTAAAATTCAAATTTCGCAAAAATTATCAAATGTAAACGTTAATATGTATAAAAATTAGTTGAAAATTATTAAAATATTATGTAGAATATAAACATCACAAATTATTGATTGTTTTTAGAAAATTTAAAAATAAATCAATAATCCTTAGTAAAATACAAACTTATGAATTAATGAAGATTGATGGCTTTCAAAACATTATTCTTTTCAGAGAATGAATAATATTCATTTAAAAGTCATTGATTAACATTATGAAAAATAATTTTTTTATGTACAAAGGGGGATTAACATGAAGGGAAAAAGGCTACTAAAGATAATTGCATCAGTAGTATTGGGTGTTTCTATGACATTCACATTATCTGCATGTGGTACAGGCGCTGTGGCAGGTAAGGATACTTTAGTTGTAGCACATGGTGCTGATGCTAAAACATTAGATCCACACGGAACTAATGACCAACCATCGTCAAGAGTTTCAAAACAAATCTATGACAGACTAGTTGAGCAAACAGAAACTATGGAGATAGTACCAGGCCTTGCAAAAGAGTGGAAACAACTTGATAATCTAACATGGGAATTTAAACTTAGAGATGGGGTTAAGTTCCACAATGGAGAAGTCTTAAAAGCTAGTGACGTAGTATTTACATTAAACAGAATGAAAAATTCTAAATCGGTATCATCTATTATTTCCAGTGTGGATACTATAACAGCTAAGGATGACAGCACGGTGATTATTAAGACAAAAGAACCATTTGCACCACTTCTTTCTCACCTTACACATACTGCTGCCTCTATATTAAATGAAAAAGCAGTTAAAGATGCAGGTCAAAACTATGGACAAAACCCAGTGGGAACAGGAGTATATAAGTTTGAGAGCTGGGATGCTGGAAGTAAAATTAATTTAGTAAGAAATGAAGACTACTTTGGCGAAAAAGGAAAAACGCCTAAGATTGTATTTAGAAATGTAAAAGAAGGAACTAACAGAACTATAGGTCTTGAAACAGGTGAAATAGACATAGCATATGATGTTGAGCCTGTAGACACTAAGAGTGTTAGGGAGCATAAACAACTTCAACTTATTGAGGAAGAATCTTTAAGTTACACTCATATAACAATGAACAATAAAAAAGAACCATTTAACAATCCTAAAGTAAGAAAAGCCTTAAACTATGCAGTTGATAAGGATGCTTTAATCGGTGCTATATTATATGGAGCTGGAGTTAAAGCAAATGCTCCTATAGGAAAAAATGTTTTTGGTTATACAGATAAGACAGTAAATTATGACTACGATGTAGCTAAAGCTAAGGAATTGTTAAAAGAGGCTGGTCTTGAAAATGGATTTAAAACAAGTATTTGGACTAATGACAACCCAGTAAGAGTTCAAATAGCTCAGATAATTCAAGCGAATTTAAAAGACGTTGGAATAGATGCTGAAATAGTATCTCTTGAATGGGGAACTTTCCTTGAAAAAACCGCTAGAGGAGAGCATGACATGAGTATTGGTGGATGGACTACAGTTACAGGAGATGCAGACTATGCATTATATCCACTATATCATAGCTCACAGCATGGTGGTGCAGGAAACAGAGATTTCTATAGCAATAAAGAAGTTGATAAGCTTTTAGAAGATGCTAAGAAGTCAATAGATCCTGTAGAAAGAAAAGACTTATATGAAAAGGCTATAATTGCAATAATGGATGACGTTCCTGAATTAGTTCTTTATTATGGAAAACAAAACGTAGGAGCTAGAAAAGAGATAGAAGGATTTAAACTTCATCCAGCAGGACATCATAATTTAAGTAAAGTAGAAAAAAAATAGGGAACGGATGAGAAGGGGGATATAAGATGCATAAGTATATATTAAAAAGAATAGCATTTCTTATTCCTGTATTAATAGGAGTTACCTTCCTAGTGTTTACGATACTTTCTTTTACACCAGGAGATCCAGCTCAATTAATACTTGGAGAGCAAGCTACACCAGAAGCGGTGTCAGAACTTAGAGAAGAAATGGGACTAAATGATCCATTCATAATGCAATATGGAAGATTCTTAAAAAATGCAGTTAAGGGTGATTTTGGAAGATCATACGCTTCTAAGAGACAAGTGTTTAATGAAATATTCCAAAGGTTCCCTAATACTCTTGTACTTGCTTTAGTAGGAGTTGCAGTTTCTATACTTATAGGAATTCCAGTAGGGATAATATCTGCAACAAAACAATATAGCTTTATAGATAGTTTTAGTATGATAGTTGCTCTTATAGGGGTATCTATGCCAAACTTCTGGTTTGGACTTATGCTTATATTAGTATTTTCAGTTAATCTTGGGCTTTTACCATCAGGGGGATTTGTTGGACTTAAGAGCTTAATTCTTCCAGCTATAACTTTAGGTTACAGCTCCTCAGCTATAATAACTCGTATGACGAGATCTTCAATGCTTGAGGTTATAAGACAAGACTTTATAAGAACAGCTAGAGCAAAAGGGGTTAAGGAAAAGAAGGTTATATTAAAGCATGGCCTTAAAAATGCCTTAATTCCAATTATAACAGTAGTTGGACTTCAATTTGGAGGACTACTTGGAGGAGCCGTTCTTACAGAAACAGTTTTCTCTTGGCCAGGGGTAGGTACATTACTTGTTGATGCTATAAGACAAAAGGATACACCAATGGTTCTCGCATCTGTTGTATTCCTTGCAACAACATTTAGTATATGTAACTTACTAGTTGATATACTTTATGCATATGTAGATCCGAGAATAAAATCTCAGTACAGTAAGTAATTATAGCAAAGGAGGATATGTACATGGCGAGTAATAAAAAGAGAAGCCAGTGGGCAGAGGTTTGGAGAAGACTTAAAAGAAATAAGCCTGCAATGATAGGACTTGCAATACTTACAATATTAATTCTTTTAGCGGTGTTTGCAGGGTTCATTGCTGATTATGATACAGTTGTTATAAAACAAAATTTACCAGAAAGACTTCAAGGTCCAAGCGGAAAACACATATTAGGAACGGATGAATTTGGTCGTGATATATTTGCAAGATTAATCCACGGAGCAAGAGTATCCTTAAGAGTTGGTATTATAGCTGTTGGTATAGCTATAGCTATTGGGGGAACATTAGGAGCTATTGCAGGATATTATGGTGGGGTTTTAGATAACGTAATAATGAGAATTATGGATGTTTTCCTTGCTGTACCAAGTATATTACTTTCAATATCAATAGTATCAGCATTAGGACCTAACCTAATTAACCTAATGATATCAATAGGAATATCTTCGGTGCCTTCCTATGCAAGAATAGTTAGAGCATCAGTATTATCTATTAGAGATCAAGAGTTCGTTGAAGCTGCAAAGGCTATAGGAGCTAATGATGCTAGAATTATAATGAAGCATATAATTCCTAATGCTTTAGCACCAGTTATAGTACAAGCTACTCTAGGAGTTGCAGGTGCTATACTATCTACAGCAGGACTTAGCTTTATAGGGCTTGGAATACAGCCACCAGCTCCAGAATGGGGAGCAATGCTAGCTGGAGGAAGACAGTATCTAAGATATGCATGGCATGTAACTGCTTTCCCAGGAATAGCAATAATGCTTACAATTCTTTCTCTTAACCTTTTAGGTGATGGATTAAGAGATGCATTAGACCCAAGACTTAAGAACTAAGGGGGGATACGCTATGAGTACCAAAGATACTTTAATAAAGATCGATAATCTTCATATAAATTTTGAAACTGTAGACGGCGTTGTAAAAGCAGTTAATGGGGTTAATTTAGAACTTAAGAAGGGTGAGACTTTAGGACTTGTTGGAGAAACAGGAGCAGGTAAAACTACAACTGCTCTAGGAATAATGAGACTAATACAAAGTCCTCCAGGAAAAATAACTAATGGAACTATAAAATTTGAAGGTAAGAACGTATTAGAGCTTTCAGAAGAGGAAATGAGAGGAATAAGAGGTAATAAAATATCTATGATATTCCAAGACCCTATGACTTCTTTAAATCCTGTAGAGACAGTAGGAGATCAAATAGCAGAAGTTATAGAAATTCACCAAGATGTAACTAGAGAAGAAGCTATGAAAAAAGCTGGAGATATGCTTGAGCTTGTTGGTATGCCAAGAGCTAGAGTAAATGATTATCCACATCAATTTTCAGGTGGTATGAAGCAAAGGGTTGTTATAGCTATAGCTCTTGCATGTAATCCACAATTTTTAATAGCTGATGAGCCAACTACGGCTCTGGATGTTACAATTCAAGCTCAAGTTCTTGAGATGATGAACAAGCTTAAGAATGATTTAGGAACTTCTATGATGCTTATAACTCATGACCTTGGAGTTGTTGCTCAGGTTTGTGATAAGGTTGCTATAATGTATGGTGGAGAGATAGTTGAATCTGGTAGTCTTGAAGATCTATTTGAGAATACTAAGCATCCATATACAGAAGGATTATTTGGTTCTATTCCTAATCTTGATGAAGAAGTGGATAGACTATCTCCAATAAAGGGACTTATGCCAGACCCTACAGATCTTCCAAGCGGATGTGTGTTCCATCCAAGATGTCCTTATGCAAAGGATGTTTGTGGTAAAAAGGTACCTCTTATAACTACTATTAAAGATGGACATACTGTAAAGTGCCTAAAATATGAAGAAGAAACTAAGAATTTATTTTAAATTCACCTAAGGAGGAAAAGATTATGAGTGAAAAACTGATTGAAGTTAAAAACCTAAAAAAATACTTTAATACTCCAAAGGGACTTCTTCATGCAGTAGATGATGTAAGCTTTGATATAAATAAAGGTGAAACTTTAGGAGTTGTTGGAGAGTCTGGTTGTGGAAAATCTACAACAGGTAGAGCAATCCTAAGACTTTTAGAAGCAACAGGTGGAGAGGTTTTATTCCAAGGAGAAAACATATTAAAGTATGATAAAAGTAGATTAAGAGATTTAAGACGTGAAATGCAAATAATATTCCAAGATCCATTTGCATCCTTAAATCCAAGAATGACAGTAAGTGAGATAATTGGAGAGCCACTTGCAATTCATAAGATGGTTAACTCCAAAGAAGGTCAAAGTAAAATAGTTAAGGAACTTATGGACACTGTTGGACTTAGTGAAAGACTTGTTAATACATACCCTCATGAACTTGATGGAGGAAGAAGACAAAGAATAGGAATTGCAAGAGCATTGTCTTTAAACCCTAAGTTTATAGTATGTGATGAGCCAGTATCAGCACTAGATGTTTCTATACAAGCACAGGTACTTAACCTAATGCAAGACCTTCAAAAGGACCTTGGACTTACTTATATGTTTATAACTCACGATTTATCAGTAGTTAAGCATATATCTAACCACATAGCAGTTATGTATCTTGGAACATTAGTTGAGAAGGCATCTTCTAAGGAATTATTCAAAAATCCTATACATCCTTATACTCAAGCACTATTATCAGCTATACCAGTGCCAAGTATAAAGCATAAGAAGGAAAGAGTAATCCTTAAGGGAGAGATAACATCTCCTATAAATCCAGCGCCAGGATGTAGATTTGCAAAGCGTTGTCCATATGCTAAGGATGATTGCTTTAAGGTGTCACCAGAGCTTAAAGAGGTTGTTAAAGATCACTTTGTAGCTTGTCACTATTATAAAGAAATAAATAATATGTAATAAATAAAAAAAGTAAGATACTCAATTTTGGGTATCTTACTTTTTTTATTTATTATATTGTAAGAAGTATAGTTGATTTTTAAATCCTTCTCTTTAGAAAATAAAGTATAAATATAGATAAGCCTTTAAAGTTTTAGGTATAATAACTAGGTTTTCAGAATATTATTTCATAAACCTAATTATAAACAATTTTAATTAAGAGGAGGATTTATATGAAGGTAAGAAAATTTTTGAAAATATTAAGTGCTATAGCCATAGTAACATCTATTACTGTAGGACTTACAGCATGCGGAGGAGAAGGCAAAGTAAACGATACAACAGGTAGTTCCTTTAAGGAGCAAATGATTGTAGCACAAGGTGCTGATGCAAAATCATTAGATCCCCATGCAACAAACGATCAACCTTCATCAAGGGTAACTAAACAGATATATGATAGACTTGTAGAACAAGATGAAAACATGAAATTAATACCAGGTATTGCTAAAGAGTGGAAGCAAGTGGATGATTTAACTTGGGAGTTTACTCTTAATACAGGTATAAAGTTCCACAATGGAGATACCCTAAAGGCTAGTGATGTAGCATTCTCATTAAATAGAATGAAAGGTGAAAAATCTGTTTCCCATATCATTGAAAGTATAGATACTGTAACAGCTAAGGATGATAATACAGTAGTTATTAAAACTTCAGCACCTTTCGCACCACTTCTAACTCATCTCGCTCATCCAGCATCATCTATATTAAGTGAAAAAGTAGTAAAGGAAAAAGGAGCTGATTATGGTCAAAACCCTATAGGTACAGGTCCTTATAAATTCTCTAAGTGGGAAGTAGGAAGTAAAATACACTTAGAAAAGAATAAGGACTACTTTGGAGAAAAGGGAAAGACAGAAAAAATAATATTTACGAATATAAAGGAAGGTACCAATAGAACCATAGGACTTGAGACTGGAGAAATAGATTTAGCTTATGATATAGATCCAACAGATACAGGAAGGGTTAAAGATCATGCTGATTTAAAATTAACTGAAGAAGAAGATTTAAGTTATGCATATATAGGAATGAATAATAAAAAGGAACCTTTTAATAACGTAAAAGTAAGACAAGCAATAAATTATGCAGTAAACAAGGAGTCTATTATAAAGGCTGCTTTATATGGAACAGGAACCATGGCTAAATCTCCTATAGGAGATAAGGTTTTTGGTCATACAGATAAGGCAACAGGATATCCATATAATTTAGATAAGGCTAAAGAACTTATGAAGGAATCTGGTCATGAAAAGGGATTTAAGACAACTATATGGACTAATGACAACTCATTAAGAACTCAAATAGCTCAAATAGTACAATCAAACTTAAAAGAGATAGGAATAGAAGTTGAAATAGTTTCCTTAGAATGGGGTAGTTATT
This sequence comes from Clostridium hydrogeniformans DSM 21757, assembly GCF_000686705.1. GTDB lineage: Bacteria > Bacillota > Clostridia > Clostridiales > Clostridiaceae > Clostridium_Z > Clostridium_Z hydrogeniformans. The sequence continues at coordinate 218,410 of NZ_KK366004.1, forward strand.
TAGAAAGAACAGCTAAGGGAGAGCATGATATGTTTATACTAGGATGGACAACAGTAACTGCCGATGCAGATTATGGATTATATCCACTTTACCATAGTAAGCAACATGGTAGTGCAGGAAACAGATCTTTCTATACTAATCCAGAAGTAGATAAGTTATTAGATAAAGCTAAGACTAGTACAAATCAAGATGAAAGAAAAGAATTATATGATAAAGCTGTCACTTTAATCACTGGGGAAGCTCCAGAAATAATGCTTTATTATAAGAAACAAAATGTTGGAATGCAAAAGAAGGTAGAAGGGTTTAAGCTAAGCCCAGCAGGACATCATAGCTTAAAGAATGTGACAATTAGCAAGTAATAAGGAAAAAGGGGGATAGACTATGTATAAATACGTCTTAAAAAGAATAGCCTTTCTTATTCCTGTTTTAATAGGGGTTACTTTTTTGGTTTTCTCTATAATGTCCTTAACACCTGGAGATCCTGCTCAGCTTATATTAGGAGAAAAAGCAACTACCCAGGATGTTAATGCTCTAAGAGAAAAAATGGGACTAGATGACCCTTTTATAGTACAGTATGGAAGGTTTTTGAAGAATGCAGCACAAGGAGATTTTGGAAGGTCTTATACATCTAAGAGAATGGTGTTTAATGAAATATTTCAAAGATTTCCTAACACTTTAGTTCTTGCATTACTAGGCGTTGCAGTGTCTATCCTCATAGGTATACCTGTGGGGATAATATCTGCAACAAAACAATATAGCCTTATTGATAGTTTTTGTATGGTTATTGCACTTATAGGAGTTTCTATGCCTAACTTTTGGTTTGGACTTATGCTCATATTAGTTTTCTCTGTGAATTTAGGAGTTTTACCTTCAGGTGGGTTTATGGGACTTAAGAGTTTAATTTTACCAGCTATAACCTTAGGCTATAGTTCTTCGGCTATAATAACACGTATGACAAGGTCTTCAATGCTTGAAGTTATAAGACAGGATTTTATAAGAACAGCTAGAGCAAAAGGGGTAAAAGAAAAAAAGGTTATATTAAAGCATGGGCTTAAAAATGCATTAATACCAATTATAACAGTAGTTGGTTTACAATTTGGAGGCTTACTTGGAGGGGCAGTTCTTACTGAAACAGTTTTTTCTTGGCCAGGAGTAGGAACTCTTCTTGTTGATGCGATAAGACAAAAGGACACACCTATGGTTTTGGCAGCTGTTGTATTCTTAGCTACAACCTTTAGTATATGCAACTTACTAGTAGACATACTCTATGCCTATGTAGATCCTAGAATAAAATCTCAATATAGTAAGTAGGAGGGAGGAAGAGCTATGAGTAGTAACAGGAAAAGAAGCCAATGGGGGGAAGTGTGGAGAAGACTAAAGAGAAATAAACCAGCTATGATTGGGCTTGTGGTAATATGTTTATTAATTATACTTGCAGTTATTGCAGGTTTTATAGCAGACTATGATAATGTGGTAATAAAACAGAATCTTGAAGAAAGACTTCAGGGACCAAGTTCAAAGTATATATTGGGTACAGATGAGTTTGGGCGTGATATATTTGCAAGGCTTATTCATGGAGCTAGGGTATCCTTAAGAGTTGGTATTTTAGCAGTTGGAATAGCCATAGTTATAGGTGGGTCACTAGGGGCTATAGCAGGATATTATGGCGGAGTTTTAGATAATGTGATAATGAGAATTATGGATGTTTTTCTTGCTGTACCAAGTATACTTCTTGCTATATCTATAGTTTCAGCATTAGGACCAAGTCTTTTTAATCTTATGTTATCTATAGGTATATCCTCTGTTCCTTCCTATGCAAGAATTGTGAGGGCGTCGGTACTTTCTATTAGGGAACAAGAATTTATAGAAGCCGCTAAAGCCATAGGAGCCAATGACTTTAGACTAGTCATGAGACATATAATTCCGAATTCTTTAGCACCAGTTATAGTACAAGCAACCCTAGGAGTTGCAGGTGCCATATTGTCAACAGCAGGACTAAGTTTTATAGGGCTTGGAATACAGCCACCAGATCCAGAATGGGGGGCCATGTTAGCAGGAGGAAGACAATATTTAAGAGATGCATGGCATGTAACAACCTTCCCAGGAATAGCTATAATGATTACAATTCTATCCTTAAATTTATTAGGGGATGGACTTAGAGATGCCTTAGACCCAAGACTTAAGAACTAGGGAGGAGGTAAAGTATGAGTAATAAAAAAAATTTAATAAAGGTAGAAGACCTTCAAGTTGTCTTTCAAACAGTAGATGGAACAGTTAATGCAGTTAATGGAGTCAACTTAGATCTAAATGTGGGAGAAACCCTAGGGCTTGTTGGAGAAACAGGGGCGGGAAAAACAACAACTGCTCTTGGGATTATGAGGTTAGTCCAGACGCCACCAGGAAAAATAGTAAATGGAAGTATAAATTTTAATGGGAAAAACCTTTTAGAGCTTTCAGAAGAAGAAATGAGAGTTATAAGAGGAAATGATATATCTATGATATTTCAAGATCCTATGACTTCATTAAATCCAGTTGAAACAGTTGGGAATCAGATATCTGAAGTAATTGAGATTCATCAAAACCTTGGAAAAGAAGAGTCCATAAAAAAGGCAGGAGATATGCTAGAATTAGTTGGGATACAAAGATCTAGAATTAATGATTACCCTCACCAGTTTTCAGGGGGGATGAAACAAAGGGTGGTTATAGCTATAGCCCTTGCGTGTAATCCTAAGCTTTTAATAGCAGACGAACCAACTACTGCCCTTGATGTTACTATTCAAGCACAGGTTATTGAAATGATGAATAAGCTAAAAAAAGATTTTGGAACATCAATGCTTCTTATAACCCACGACCTTGGGGTAGTAGCTGAGGTTTGTGATAAAGTTGCTATAATGTATGGGGGAAAGATTGTAGAATCAGGAAGTCTTTACAATATATTTGAAAATACAAAGCATCCTTATACAGAAGGACTCTTTGGATCAATTCCAAATATGGAGGAAGATGTTGATAGGTTATCTCCAATAAAGGGGCTTATGCCAGATCCTACGAATCTTCCAAGTGGATGTACTTTCCATCCTAGATGTCCTTATGCTAAGGATGTATGTAGAGAGAATACTCCTAAACCTACTGTAATAGAGGATGGACATAGTGTTAGATGTTTTAAATATGAAGAGGATACTATAAAATTATTTTTACCTAAGGAGGAGAACCATGAGTAAGGCTTTAATAGAAGTTAAAAATCTAAAGAAGTATTTTAAAACTCCAAAGGGACTTCTTCATGCAGTAGATGATGTAAGTTTTAATATAAATACTGGAGAAACCCTTGGTATTGTTGGAGAATCAGGATGTGGTAAATCTACTACAGGAAGAGTAATACTTAGGCTTTTAGATGCAACAGGTGGAGAGGTAATTTTTAATGGAGAAGATATTTTAAGTTGTAATAAAGGAAGACTTAGGGAGTTAAGACGGGAGATGCAGATTATTTTTCAGGATCCATTTGCATCTTTAAATCCCAGAATGACAATAAGTGAGACTATCGCTGAACCCTTAATAATACACAAGATGACCAAATCTAAGGAAGAACTTAATAATAGGGTTAAGTCTCTTATGGATACGGTAGGACTTAGTGAGAGACTTATTAATACCTATCCTCATGAATTAGATGGAGGAAGAAGGCAAAGAATAGGTATTGCAAGAGCGTTATCCTTAAATCCAAAGTTTATAGTATGTGATGAACCAGTATCAGCACTAGATGTTTCTATACAAGCTCAGGTGCTTAACTTAATGCAAGATCTTCAAAAAGATCTTGGACTTACTTATATGTTTATAACTCATGATTTATCAGTAGTTAAGCATATATCTAATCATATAGCAGTTATGTATCTTGGAGTATTAGTTGAGAAGGCATCTTCAAAGGAACTATTTAAAACTCCTATTCATCCTTATACTAAGGCTCTATTATCAGCAATACCAGTGCCTAGTATAAAACATAAGAAGGAGAGAGTAATCCTTAAGGGAGAAATAACTTCTCCTATAAATCCAGAGCCTGGATGTAGATTTGCAAAGCGTTGTCCATATGCTAAGGAAGATTGCTTCAAGGTGTCACCAGAGCTTAAAGAGGTTGTTAAGGATCACTTTGTAGCTTGTCACCATTATAAAAAAATAAATAATAGGTAATTATACTAAAAAAGCTATGGACTAATCCATAGATCAGACTGTAGATAAAATGGATATTTTTGTAATGAAAATATCCATTTTATTATTTCATTATAAATAATATGGACTACGATAGTTGTTAAAGGCTTTTCAGATATCACCCCAAAATATTTTAATATAAAATTAAAAGAGTGTCGACTTTGTCGACACCCTGAAGATTTAGAACTATCCGAATCTTTTTTGGTTGCGGGAGCAGGACTTGAACCTACGACCTTCGGGTTATGAGCCCGACGAGCTACCAACTGCTCCATCCCGCGATATTAAGTTTCTAACTTTAGATAGTATGTTGAGTATAGTCTTATTATATGATAAAGTAAAGGAAAATATGAAAAAATTTAAAAATTATTTAAAAATGTTAAAAAGTTAGAAATAGTTTAATACATATTTATGTAAAATGTGTATTATATAGATTTTTATAATATAATAATACTCATAATAGTTTTATAAGAGAATCAGAGGAATAGATATGAGAAATAAATATCTAGTATTTGATATACATACTTATTATAATGATAAAAGTAGAGAAGGTTGATTTAAGAAAATTAAAAAAATATTTAACATTGTTTAGAGTTATGAAAGAATACTGAGAAGTGAAAAGGAGAGAAAATATGGCTACTATAAGAGATGTGGCTAAGCTGGCAGGAGTGTCAGTTGCTACTGTATCTAGGGTAATAAATAAAAAAGGTTATGTAAGTAAGGAAACAGAAGAAGCAATTATTAACGCCATGAAAATGTTAAATTACACTCCAAATGATGTAGCGAGAAGATTAGCTGGTAAAAAATCTAATACAATAGGACTTGTTATTCCTAATATCATAAACCCATTTTTCCCTGAAATAGCTAGAGCGGCAGAGGATACTGCAAATAAACTTGGTTTTAGTCTGATACTATGTAATGCAGATAATAATAGAGAAAAAGAAAATCAGTATTATGAAATGCTTATAAACAAGCAAGTAGATGGAATAATAATAGCCTCATATACAGCCATGCCAATGGATTTGTTATCACTTATGGATAGAGGAATGCCCATAGTTGCATTAGATAGAGAATATAATGGCTATGAAATTCCTTCAATTAAGGGTGATGATAGGTTAGGGGGAGAACTTGCAGCTAAACATTTAATAGAATGTGGATGTGAAAATATTGCACATATAACAGGGCCTATGTACATAGAATCTTTTCAAGAAAGGTTCGAAGGCTTTGAAAAGATATTGAAAGAAAATAATATATATAAATCTCAATTAGTAAAGATAGAAGAGCTTTCTTTAAAAGGAGGATATGAAGCCACAAAAAGGTTATTAGAAGAGGTCAAAGAAATAGATGGGATATTTGCAGGTAATGATATTTTAGCTATTGGATGCTACAAAGCTTTAAATGACCTAGGATATAAGCTTTATGATGATATAAAGCTTATAGGGTATGATGGTCTTGAATCAAATATTAATTATTTAGAGATATCTTCAGTAGCTCAGCCCATGTATAGTTTGGGTAAATATGCAGTAGAATTGCTTGTTAAAATAATTAAAGAGGAAGAGAATATAACAAAAGAAAAAATAAAACTAGAATTAGAAGTTGTAAAAAGGAAATCTACGATTGGAAAACAAAATAGAGCTAATAAAAAAGTAATCAGTTAAAAACTGATTGCTTTTTTTGTTAAAAAATTAATTATTTTTGAATTGAGAAAATAAAAAAAAACTCTTGAAAACATTTACTGATACTATTGACATACAATTAATATGATGTTAGATTTAAATATATAACCGGTTACACATTTTTGTATTTAAAATTAAAAATGTGATGAAAGTATCGTAAATAAAAGGTTTATAGCTATTATATATAATATGGAAACGGTTAGATTGGAGGTAGTTATGAAAAAGGTAGTTGTAGTTGGAAGCCTTAATATGGATTTGGTTATGGAAGTTGATAGAATCCCTAAGATAGGCGAAACTATTAAAGGCGAAGAAATGAGTTACTTAATTGGGGGTAAGGGATCTAATCAAGCAGTTGCAGCTTGTAGGCTTGGGAACGAAGTTACCATGATTGGTTGTACTGGAAAGGATACATTTGGAGATAAAGTTTTAAAGCACTTAAAAGAAGAAGGTATAAATATAGATGCAATAAAGAGAGATGAAGTCATATTCACAGGAATAGCAACTATTTTTAAAACAAAAGATGATAATTCAATAGTAGTAATTCCAGGGGCTAATGATTTTTGTGATAAGGATTTGATAGATAAAAATATAGAAGCTATAAAGTCTGCTGATATATTAATAACTCAATTAGAAATTCCTATTGAAACTGTAGAGTATGTATTAAAGGTTGCTAAAGAAAACGGAGTGAAGACTATATTAAACCCAGCTCCTGCAAGAAAGATTAGTAAGGAAATATTAATGAATGCTGATTTTATTACTCCTAATGAAAGTGAGTTTGAAATAATATCAGGTAAATTATTTAAAGATGGAAATGAGCTTGAAGAATCTATGATAAATTGGCAAAAAGAAAATCCATCAACTAGATTAGTAGTTACTAGAGGAAAAGATGGTTCTTCCTATGTAGATGAAAATGAGGTAGAAACCATGAAAGCTATAAAGGTAAATGTTATAGATACAACAGGTGCAGGAGATACTTTTAATGGAGCTTTGGCTCATGGATTAAGTCATGAATTTTCAATGAATGAAGCAGTAACCTTTGCAGGTGCAGCAGCATCATTATCAGTAACTGAATTTGGTGCTCAAACAGGAATGCCAAAATTTGAAGAAGTAAATAATATTTTAGATATAAAGTAGGGAGGAATTAAAATGTTAAAAAGAAGACCTATTATTATTGATACAGATCCAGGAATAGATGATGCAGTTGCAATTGCAGCAGCAGTATTTTGTGAAAGCTTAGATGTAAAATTAATTTCAACAGTTTCAGGTAATGTTTCTATAGAACATACCACAAAAAATGCACAAAAATTAGTAGAGTTTTTTGAAAAAGACATTGTAGTAGCAAAGGGTGCAAGTAAACCTTTAATTAAAGAGTTAGAAGATGCTAGTCACATTCATGGTGAAACAGGAATGGCTGGATATGAATTCCCAGAGCCAACTAAAAAGTTACATGAAAAGAATTCTATAGAAGCAATGAGAGAAGTAATCTTAAACTCACAAGAAAAAATAACAATAGTACCTATAGGACCATTAACTAACATAGCATTATTACTTAAAACTTATCCAGAAGTTAAAGAGAATATAGAAGAAATAGTTTTAATGGGAGGTTCATCAGGAAGAGGAAATCATACTCCCGCAGCAGAGTATAATATATATGCAGATCCAGAAGCTGCAAAGATAGTATTTGCACAAGATGTTAAAATAGTAGTTTGTCCTTTAGATGTAACTGCAATATCCACTTTAGATTTAGAAACAATAAATAAATTAAGGGATATGAATAAGATTGGAGAAATGTTCTATTCATTATTCAATCACTATAGAGGTGGAAGTGTAGCAAAAGGCGGTCTAAAGATGCATGACTTAACAACTATAGCATATCTTGATAAACCAGAATTATTTGAAAAAGTAGAGACTTTCGTAGATATAGAGACAGCATCAGGATATACAGAAGGCTTCATGATAGTTGACTTTAGAGGAGTATATAATAAAAAAGCAAATGCTACTTTCTGTACAGAAATCAATGTTGAAGAGTTTAGAAATTGGATGCTAGATATATTTAAAAATATTAAATTTTAATTTATAGGAGGATTTAAATATGATAGAAGTTATTATTGCATTACTTGTTATCTTTGGGGTAGGATACTTAATTTACAAAAAGTATAATGCAACTATTGCACTAGCTGTTGGTGGTCTATTATTACTAACTTCAGCTGTTATACTTGGGTATCCTATATTATCGCCTGAAAATACAACAGGAATGCCTTTCCTAGATGTATTTAAAGCAGTGGAATTATCTTTTATTAAAAACTTAGGAAACATTGGGTTAACTATAATGACTTTATTTGGTTTCTCAAGCTACATGAACTTAATTGGAGCAAATGAAGTTACAGTTAATGTTATGACAAAACCTTTAGGAAAAATTAAATCTAAGTACATATTAATTCCAGTAATATTTTTACTAGGAAACTTATTATCTTTAGTTGTTCCTAGTGCATCTAGTTTAGCAGTATTACTTATGGCAACATTATATCCGGTATTAACTAAAATTGGTGTTACTCCATTATCAGCAGGGGCAGTAATTGCAACTACAGCTACAATAATGCCAACACCACTTGGAGCAGATAATGTTTTAGCAGCAGAAACTTTTGGTATGAATATTATGGATTACGTTATTGCTCATGCCAAGGTCTCAATTCCTGCATTATTAGTTATGGCAGTTGCTCATTATTTCTGGCAAAAATATCTTGATAAGAAAGAAAAAGCAGAAGATGTAAAGATAGATGAAAGCAAATTAGCAAAATTAAATAAAGAATTACCACCTAAATACTATGCAATATTACCAATATTACCGTTAATATTAGTTCTATTATTTAATCTTGTAATTAAAAATGCAAATATAGGACTTGTTAGTATAACATTCATGTCATTAATTATAGCAGTAATAGTTGAATTAATAAGAAAAAGAGATTTTGTTAAAGTTTCAAATGATATAAATGAATTCTTCAAAGGAATGGGTAATGGTTTAGCTATGGTTGTAACATTGTTAGTAGCTGCATCATTATTAGTAGATGGATTAAAAGCTCTTGGAATAGTTGATATGATAACTAATTCAGTACAAGGCTTAAATGGAGCTGGAACAATTTTAATGTTAGCATTTAGTGGAGTTACTTTCTTAATAGGTTTAATCAGTGGTGGTGGATTATCAGTATTCTACGCATCAGTAGGTATGATTCCAGATCTTGCTGCAGCAGTTAATGTATCAGGACCTATGATAGCATTACCAATGCAAATGGTAGCCAACTTAGTTAGATCAATATCACCAGTAGCAGCATGTATAATAGTTGTTTGTTCAATTATAGGTACAAGCCCAATGAAGATAGTTAAACGTACTGCAGTACCAGTAATAGTTGGTATTGTATCAGTATTAATACTTTCAGTAATATTATTATAAAAATTTATTGAAAAATGAGAGTTAGAGAAGCATCCTTGATAGAGGTATCTCAAGTCAGAATATGGCTAAGGGATACTGCAAGTTGGTTAAAAGAAAACGACATTCCTCAATGGGAAAGGTTTTTAGATGATAAAAAAATTGAAGTTTGCTTAAAAGATTATAATGATAGAAAGCTATATGTATTAGAAGATGATAGTAAAGTCATAATTGGAGCTATGTCCTTTGGAAATCCAGAGGACATAGATATAAAACTTTGGGATAACTCAGAAAATGCTTATTATATACACAGGATAGTTTTATCTAAAGAGTTTAGGGGTATGAAAAAAGGCGAGTTTATGATAAATTGGGCGAAAAAATCTGCCATTAGTGATAAAAAAGAGCTTAGACTTAACTGTGTAAATGAGAATAAAGTTTTATTTAATTACTATAGTAACCAAGGCTTTAATTATAACGGAAGCAAATTAGGCTATCACTTATTCAAAATTTAAGTATAGGAGATGTAATAATGAAGTTCTTTTTAGATACAGCAAATATTAAGGATATAAAGGAAGTTAACAGCTTAGGAATAATTTCTGGGGTTACTACTAATCCTTCCTTAATAGCAAAGGAGAAAAGAGATTTAAAAGAAACTATAAGAGAAATAGCTTCAATTGTAGACGGACCTATTAGTGGAGAAGTTATTAGTTTAGATTATGAAGGAATGATAAGAGAAGGGGAAGAATTAGCGAAGATACATAAAAATATTGTAGTTAAGATTCCTATGACTAAAGATGGATTAAAGGCAGTCTCATATCTTTTAAAGCATGATATAAAAACTAATGTTACACTAATATTCTCAGCTACTCAAGCCTTATTAGCTGCGAGAGCAGGAGCAACATATGTATCGCCATTTTTAGGAAGGCTAGATGATATGGGATCAAACGGAATGATTCTTATAAAAGATATAAGAGAAATATTTAGTGTTCACAATATTAAAACTGAGATTATAGCAGCATCTGTAAGACATCCGATTCACGTAATAGAAGCTGCAAAACTTGGAGCTGATATAGCTACTATACCTCCAGTGATAGTAGATAGCTTAATTAAACATCCTTTAACAGATATAGGAATAGAAAGATTTATAAAGGATTGGGAAGCAGCAAATAAATAAAATTATTCATTATTGGAGAATATTAGTTAACATATAGTTATAAAAATTTAATAATTATATAAATAAAACTAAATTATTTACGGAAATAGCTAGTTTAATAAAATAATTTGCAACTATAAAATAAACCTCCATGTGATTTAGTAGTTTTATAACAAACTATTCACATAGAGGTTTTATATATTAAATAATAATAAAGTAGTTTTTAATATATAAAGTTAAAAGAGCTCTTTAAAGTGAGTTATTTCTAAAATATAATGGAGATTTTAGAAGTAATATAAAGAAAAACAGTAAAGTAGATTGGGTGGTGTAAAATATGAATAAAGAAAATTTAGTTTCTCTTTCTAAAAATGTTAGAAAGAATATAATAGAGATGATTTATGAATCAAAATCTGGGCATCCAGGTGGTTCATTATCTTGTGCAGATATACTGACATATTTATATTATGAAGAGATGAATGTGGATGTAAATAACCCTAAGTGGGATAAAAGAGATAGATTTGTATTAAGTAAAGGACATGCTGCTCCAGCACTTTATTCCGTATTAGCTGAAAAAGGATTTTTTTCTAAGGAAGAATTAAAAACTTTAAGAAAAACAGGAGGATTGCTTCAAGGACATCCAGATTCAAAACATATTCCAGGGGTAGATGTATCAACAGGATCACTTGGACAAGGGATATCTAATGCTGTAGGAATGGCTCTAGGATTAAAAGCTCAAAGTAATAATGCAAGAGTATATGTAGTATTAGGTGATGGAGAGCTTCAAGAAGGAATAGTTTGGGAAGCAGCTATGGCAGCAGCTCATTATAAGCTAGATAATTTAGTTGCAATAGTTGATTTTAATGGATTACAAATAGATGGGAAAAATGAAGAGGTAATGAGTATTAATCCTTTAGATGAGAAGTTTAAAGGTTTTGGATTTAATGTAATTAAGTGTAGTGGACATGACTATGATGAACTAGATAAAGCATTTAAAAATGCAGAAGAAACAAAAGGAAAACCAACTATAATAATAGCTAAGACAATAAAAGGTAAGGGTGTTAGTTTTATGGAAAACCAAGCAGGATGGCATGGACAAGCACCTAATGAAGAGCAAACAAAGCAAGCTATTATGGAGATTATGAAATAGGAGGTATTTAAAATGGGTAAGGCAACAAGAGAATCATATGGAATGGCATTAGTGGAATTAGGAAAAGAGAATGATAAAGTGGTAGTGCTTGATGCAGACCTCTCTAAATCAACTAAAACATGTGATTTTAAGAATATGTTTAAAGACAGATTTTTCAATGCTGGTATTGCAGAACAAAATTTAATGGGAATGGCAGCAGGGCTCGCTAGTGTTGGGAATATACCGTTTGCAAGTACCTTTGCAGTATTCGCTACAGGTAGAGCTTTCGAGGTAATAAGAAATTCAATATGCTATCCAAAGATGAATGTAAAAATAGCAGCAACTCATGCAGGGATAACAGTTGGAGAAGATGGTGGATCACATCAATCAGTTGAAGATATCGCTCTTATGAGTGCTCTTCCAAATATGACAGTAATAGTACCAGCAGATCATAGAGAAGCTATGCAAGCTACAAAAGCAGCAGCAGATTTTAAAGGTCCTATATATTTAAGATTTGGTAGATGTAGTACAGAAGATATATTTGATGATAATTATAAATTTGAGATAGGAAAAGGCATGGAGATTAGAGATGGAAATGATATAGCTATAATTGCTACAGGAATGATGGTTCAAAAGGCAATAGAAGCATCTGATAAGTTAAAAGAAGAGGGAATTGATGCTAGAGTTATAAATATTTCTACAATAAAACCAATAGATAAGGAAATAATAATAAAAGCTGCAAAAGAAACTAAAGGAATAGTTACAGCTGAAGAGCATTCAATAATAGGTGGTCTTGGATCAATAGTTTCTCAAGTTGTAACAAGTAATCATCCTACAAGAGTTAAATCAGTTGGAATAAAAGATACATTTGGTGAATCAGGAACTCCTGATGAATTAATGAAAAAATATGGTTTAACAAGTGATGAAATAATAAAAGCTGTAAAAGAAATAATGTAACATATAATAAAATGGATATTTTCATTATGAAAATATCCATTTTGTCTACAGTCTGAGCTATGGATAAATCCATAGCCTTTTTTAAATTTATATTATATTTAGTAAAGATATTGAATAAAACAAAAACTATTATAACAATCATTAAAATACTGGGATTAAATGTAGGAACTACTAATTCTTCTAATATAATTATGGTTAGTATAGTTTGAATAATGGTATTTAATATAATATAATTAAAGCGTAATAAAGATAGGGAATAAAACTTAGAGTATTTAATATATTGCGTTATAAAATGTGACTTAGGTATCATGTTTATGAAATAAAAATAAGTGTAATTTACTATATTAAAAGTAGGGGAAACTATAAGTGATTTTTAGGAGTTATGGAATCATAAATAAAATGAGAATAATGGAGGAAATACAATATGATAAAAGCAGTTTTATTTGACTTAGATGGTACATTAATAGATACCAATAAATTAATAGCAGAAAGTTTTAAGTACACCTTTAAGATACATCACAATGAGGAAAAAAGTGATAAGGAAGTAAGTGTTTTCTTTGGACAACCTTTAGAGGAATCCTTTAAGGTTTATGGAGAAGAGTTATGTAATGATATGATTAAAACTTATAGAGAATATAATGAAAAAATTCATGATACTATGTGTATGGAGTTTGAAGGAACCACAGAGACTTTAAAAACTTTAAAATCAATGGGAATAAAAACAGCTATAGTAACCTCAAAAAGAAAGGTTCTTGCAGAAAGAGGAATGAAGATAAATGGAATTATAGAATATTTTGATGCTATAATAACACCTGAGGATACAAATGAGCATAAACCAAAGCCAGGTCCAGTAATTAAGGCATGTGAAATATTGGGTGTTAAGCCAGAAGAAGCATTAATGGTTGGAGATAGTCACTTTGATTTAATGTCAGGGAAATCTGCTGGGGCTAAAATCTGTGGAGTAAACTATACAGCACTTCCAATAGAGCTTTTAAAAGATTGTGAGCCAGATTATTTTATAGATTCAATAAAAGACATTATAACTATAGTAGATAAATAGATATTTATATCTATTTAAAAAATAATGGTTAAAATATAGCATATACAAGGGAACTCTTTTTTTAGGAGTTCCCTTAATTTATATCTTTAAAAGATTCTCAATAAAAATTATGAGTCAAAAACCATCACTGGTCATTCCACTTTTAATTTTTTACCATTTCTTTTTTATATGAACTTAAAAATCAGCTAGAATCAAGAGAGGTTATTGGATATTTATGTTAAATGTGATAAAATTAATGGTAATAAATTCAAGGGAATCCTTTTATAAAATTATAGGAGAGTTATGAAAAAATATAAAAGTATAGCATTATTATTTTTAATTGTAATTTCTATTATAGCCATTCATTTTATTACCTATGAAAGGGATTATAAAACAGTAATTAGGGGAGGAAGTCCAATATTTATATTGAAAAAAACAACAGTTAAGGATGGAGGAACTATTATTTATTATGGTCTTGGATATCAAATAATAAAATGGAAACAAATTTATATTGATGAAATCAATAATAAAGAAGGATATAAGGTGGGGATTGAAATATATAAGTTTTTTAATTATAGAGATTTAAAGGAAGATTGTAATCCAAGATGCCATCTTAAGTTTGTAGAAAAAAGTAATCTTATAGAGTGAAAATTTTAATTAAAACTTTACAAAGTAATAAAATTTATTTTCATGGTTTAGAGTTAGGAGAAGTTATATGGCAATAAAAAGTAATATTCAACCTAATATTATAGAGATAGATGATAGTTTAAGACTTATAAAACCAAATCATGATCAGTGGAAGGTAGCAATTTCTTGGTATGAAAATCCTAAGGTTTTGTATTATTCTGAAGGATTAGTAGATAAGGTTTATGATATGAAAATAATAGAAAGTATGTATAGATATTTGAGTAATAATGGGGAGCTTTATTTTATTGAAGTAAAAGAAGATAAGCAATGGAGTACCATTGGAGATGTGACCTTAAGTGAAGAGAACTTGCCTATAGTTTTAGGATATGAAAAGTACTTTGGACAAGGTATTGGTAAGAAGGTTATGAAAGTTTTAATAGAAAGAGCTAAAACTATAGGAATTAAAAAGTTAGTTGTACCAAAGGTTTATAGTTATAATAATAGGTCACAAAATTTGTTTGAATCCTTAGGATTTAAATTAATTAAGGAAAGTAAAAGTGAAAAATCTTATGAACTTATATTGGCTTAGCTTCAGATATTAGTTTTAGGGTTAATATTTTTGAGATAAGTTATATGAAAAATTTTATACTACATTGTTTATATGTAGTATATGTATAAAATATTATAAATAGTTATCTTAGTTATCTAACACATGAGATATAATATGGGGATTTTAGAAACAGAGAGATTAATAATAAGAAAGTTTTTTAGGGATGATTGGGAGGACTTATATGAATACTTGTCTAAAGAAAGTGTGGTAAAATACGAGCCTTATGATGTTTACACTGAAGAGCAATGCAAGGAAGAAGCAATAAACCGATCTAAGGAGGAGGAATTTTGGGCAGTTTGCTTAAAGGAAACTAATAAGTTAATAGGAAATTTATATTTTTATAATGGGGGACCTAAAGAATGCAGTACATGGGAAATAGGCTATGTATTTAATCCTATATATCATGGAAAAGGATATGCCATAGAAAGTGTAAGAAAAATTTTAGACTATGGATTTAAGGAATTAAATGCTCGTAGAGTAGTTGCAATGTGCAATCCTAAAAATACGGCCTCATGGAAACTTTTAGAATCATTAAATATGAGGCGAGAGGGTCATTTAAGAAAAAATATATTTTTTAAGTATGACAAGGAAGGTAATCCTATTTGGAATGACACCTATGAGTATGGAATACTAAAAGATGAATGGTTATAGATAATATTTTAAGTGTATAAAAATAAGGCTACTTATTATAGCCTTATTTTTTCTTTTTTTTCTTTTTTATAGAGTATCCAAAGGAGCCTAATGGTTTAGAATTTAATCCATAATATTCACCATGAGAATACGCAATAAGATTAGCTTTATCAAATCTTATTTTACCCTTTTCATCAATGATATCTTCATTAACTTTAACGTTTAATATATCAAGCAAAAACATATCATGAGTTCCTAATGGAGTAATAGATTTTACTCTACATTCCAATGCAACAGGAGAAATATCTAATGAAGGAGTATCTATTAAAGCACCAGAATCCAGTTTAAGCCCAAAATGTTTTATTTTATCAACTTTTCTTCCACTTTGAACACCGCAGAAATCAGTTATTTTCACCATATCTTTTGTAGTTAGGTTTACTACACATTCCATACTTTCTTTTATATATTCATAAGAAAGTCTTTCAGGTCTTATACCTACGGCTATTATAGGTGGTTTAGTGCATACAGTGCTTACCCACCCTATTGTAAAAATATTAACTTTACCTTCTTTATTTTTACATGTAACTAGTACAACGGGAGTAGGGTTTAACATCACACTGCCTTTAAAATTCTGTTTTTTCATAAAGTATCTTGTCCTTTCTTATACTGTAGTTATATAGACATACAGCTTCTATCCAAGAAATAATAAAAGTATTATTTTTTATTTATGTACTTCAGCAATTGTAAATATTACAAGAATAGAATTATACTATTTTTAAAATTAAATTAGTTATTATAACTTATTTAAAAATTACATTATATTATAACATTAACATAAGTATTCTTACCACATTTAATGTAGTATAATATTGTATATATTTTACTTTTTAGGGGGACTGATTATGAAGGGGAATTTAGGAAATCATTTATTGGCTCTTTTATGTATGGTAATATGGGGAGCATCTTATCTTGCAATAAAAATTGTAGTATCTGAAGTAGATCCAGCTTTAAGTGCATTTTATAGATTTGCATTAGCTAGTGTAATTTTATATATTATCCATAGGATTAAATTTAAAGATGTAAAAATACTAAAAGAAGACAGGATTAAATTTGTTTTAGGGGGATTTTTCGGAGTAGGCCTTTATTTTTTCTTGGAAAATTATGCAGTAACATTTACTACAGCATCTAATGTATCTATTCTAATTGCATCAATACCAATATTTACATTAATATCTCAAAGAATAATATTTAAAGAAAAGATTACATTAAATAAAACATTAGGGGTTATCCTTAGCTTCCTAGGTATAATCTTAGTGGTTACAGCAGAAGGAGGTATAGATTTATCTTCAAAACATACTTTAGGAAATATCCTCTCTATATTAGCAGCTTTAAGTTGGGTAGCTTATAATATTGTGACATCAAAGTTTAAAGGGAAATATAATAGTGTAACTATTACAACTTATCAAATGATTTGGGGAACCATATTTTTATCTCCAAGCTTAATATGGGCAGAGAAATCCATTCCATCAACCAAGGCTATAGTTGGGCTTTTATATTTAACTTTTTTCTGTTCCTTAGTAGCATATTTAATATATATACATGTGCTAGAAGCTTTAGGTGCAACGGTTTTAACTACATATATAAATATTCAACCTATAATAAGCTTAATTCTTGCATATATGGTTCTTAATGAAGATATAACATTAAAACAACTTCTAGGATCTACTATAATAATCCTTGGAGTTTTAGTTGTAAATTACACAAAGAAATCAGAAGAAGGTTATGAGGAAAATGCAGCTTTAGGTAGGGAGATTTAATATAAGATAAATTTTAAGAAAGTAAAGTTTAACTTATATTTAGTATTATATAAGTTGTAATAGTAAAACTTAATTAAATTCAGCTGAAACTTATTGATCTATTAATTAATGAAATGTAAATTATTTAATGAAGAATATATATTGTACATATATTTTAATTTAAGTAATTTAGAAATTTAGTAGCATTATTTTAAATAGGGGATTAAAATCACAAGGACTATAATAAAAACTTCATTATTAATTTTAATAGTAAAATCACTATACTTTTAAGAGTATAGTGATTTTTTATTATGTAGAATTCCATAAATATTATTTAGCTTTAAAAAAGCTATTCTATAGAAGTATTAAAAATCTTATTAAGTATAATTATTCTAGTAAGATTAATACTAATCCTAGGGTGATGCATGTGGAGAAGAGTTTATTAACAAAGAATTTTTTATATAACATAAATGAAATAGTTTTTAAATTTCAAGGTAATCCTAGTCTTATAAAAAAAGAGATTGTACTTAATGAAAATATTAAGGCTTTTGTTATATATATTGATCAAATAGCAGATTGTAAATATATAGAGGAAAGTATTATCCATCCACTTTTATTTTTTATTAAGAATCCATTAAATAAAGAGAAAGATTTAATTAGTAATATAATGAGCAGATATTTAGTATCTAGCAATTGCGAAGTAAATGATGATATAGAGATATTAAGTTCTAACATATTAAAAGGGAAAACTCTTATATTAATTGAAGGGTGTACTCAAGGAATATTATGTAATACGGTTAGCTCAAATTATAGAGCTATTCAAGAGTCTACCACAGAAAAGTCCATAAAAGCTTCTAGAGAAAGCTTTGTTGAAAATATTGAAATAAATTTAGCTATGATAGAGAGAAAAATTTCTAATAATAAGTTTAAGGTGGAAAGTTATGTGATAGGTGATATAACAAATACTTCGGTGTGTATCACTTATATAGATGGATTAGTTGAAGAAACTATATTAAATAATATTAAAAATAAAATAAGCACTATAAAGTCCCCATCTATGCTATCAATTGGGTTTATGGAGCAGTTTATTGAAGATTATAGTCTAAATATTTTTCCCACAGCTAAAAGTACAGAAAGACCAGATAAGGTTGCAGCAGATTTGCTTGAGGGAAAAGTAGCCATATTGGTAGCTGAAAATTCTTCAGCTCTCATAGTACCAACAACATTTGTAGAATTTTTTCAAGGGTTCGATGATTATTCTCAAAGAACAATTATAGCTTCTTTTTCAAGAATTTTAAGGTTTCTATCTCTTTTTCTAATTCTTTTTCTAGACTCTATTTATTTATTAGCACTAGCCTATAATTCTAATCTACTACCTTATAAATTAGTATTCCTTTTAATAGATTCTAGACTCAATATACCTCTTCCACCATTTTTAGAAATTCTATGTATGGAGCTAGCTGTAGAAACTTTAAGAGAAGGGGGACTAAGACTTCCAAGTCCCGTTGGAACTACATTAGCCATAGTAGGTGGCCTTGTTATAGGAGAAGCAGCCACAAGAGCAAACCTAGCTAGTTATACTACCTTATTAGTGGTAGCTGTAACTGTAATATGTAGCTTTTTAATACCTAATTATGAGATGGCTTTATCTATAAGAATATTGAGGTTTCCACTTCTTATATTAGCTCAGATATTTGGTTTCTTTGGAATTATATTTGGTTCTTATCTAATCCTTATTATACTTATAAAAACAGAATCATTTGGAGTACCTTACTTTTCACCATTGGCTCCCTTAAGAGAATCAGATTTGAAAGATTCCTTTATTAGGAGTCCTATAAAATATATACTTAGAAAACCTAATACATATAAAAAGAGTAGATGGGGGAAGAAAAATGAAAAAGATAAGTAATTCTATTACTAAAAACCAATATTTATTTTTAGTTCAAGGAGCCTTAATAGGAATAGGAATTTTATCTTTCTCTTCAAGTATCAGTGCTAAATCGAATAAGGCAGGATGGGTGGTCGTTTTAATTGGAGGATTATATCCCCTATTTATTGCTATAACTTCTCATTTAATTTATAAAAATTTAAAATATCCTAATTTTTACAATATGTGTGAAAAGCTATATGGAAAAGTTTTAGCTAAAATATTTACTACAATTTTTTTACTACATTATATTATTTTAGAGGCATCATTATTAGCTGGATTTGCTAATGTACTAGATTCATTTCTACTGTTTTTTATCCCATCATATTTTACTATAGGGATTACATTAATAATTATAGTTATAACTGCTAGTAATGGATTAAGGGATTTAGGACGACTAACAGAAATATTTTTTTATATAACTTTAGCTATACTTTTTATATTGCTTTTTTTTATAAATGAAATTAAGTCCAATAATATTTTTCCAATTTTTGATGGAATATATCCTATTTTAAAAGCTATACCAGGAAGTTTTGATTCATATATTGGTGCGGAAATAATATTTTTTTCTATTTACTGGGTAACAGATAAATCAAAGGTTCTAAAGGCTGGAATTATAGGGAGTCTTATTACTATATTTATATATGTGCTAACCACTTTTATTACTGTAGGATGCCTAGGATGGAATCTAGCTTCTAGATTAGAATATCCACTTATTTTTCTTATAGGAACAAGGGATTTCCCAGTTATATCTAACTTTGAGGCTATATTTATCTTCTTATGGAGTGGAATAATTATGAAAACTCTTGCATGTGAACAGTTTGTACTTGGATATTGTGTTTCAGAAGTTATAAATATACCTTATAATAAGGCATGCATTGTATCAATGATACCAGTGTTTATATTAACTATTTTTTTAACACCAGAGTTTAATAGAAGAGCTTTTCTTTCAAAAACTTTAAAATATGAAGTCTTATTTATTGTTACATGGAGTATTATAACTTTAATTTTAAGTTTTATAAAAAAGACAGGTGAAAAATATGAAGAAAATTAAAATTTTAATACCTTTAATACTAATGTTTTTTTTATCCTCATGTTATGATAGAGATCCTATTGAAAAGTTAACTTTAATATCAGGAGCAGGATATGATATTAATGAAACTGAATATACTAATTCAATAGAATACTTAATTTTTAAGGGAAATAAAGTAGTTAATAGGGAAGTTATTAAAAGTACAGGGGAGACCCTTTATGAAAGTAAAAATAGATTTTTATTAAAAACTTCTAAAGAGAACTTAATAGGAAATATTAGAACATATATAATAGGTGAGCAAAGGGCTAGAGAGGGAATTAAGGATTTAATAGATGTTTATATAAGAGATTACGATAGAAGGCTAACCCCTATATTAATTGTGTGTGAAGGAAGTGCAGATAATATATTAAGATTAATGCCTAAAAATAGTATAACTATGGGGGAAGTTATAGAAGGGTTACTTGAAACATCTGCTAATTCATATTTTTTTAATCATAAGGCAGAGCTTAAGGATATAATATATATGTATTTTCAAGAAGGAAGAAGAATGATAATACCTTATATAAGACAGGTAGAAGATAGGGTAGAAGTAGCTGGTCTTGGGGTGTTTGAAGAGGATAAACTAGTGAAGGTTGTACCTTTAAAGGAGGCGTTTTATACAAATCTTTTAAGAAATGATAAGGCAGTATCATATATAAACCAACTTCCAGTTACAAAGAACCAATATATAAGCCTTTATGGAAGGTCTAAAAGAAGGGTTAAGGTAACGAAAGAAAATGATAAAATAAAATATAATATAGAAGTTAAAATAAAAGGAGATATTAAAGTAGATTCAGAGCATGAAAAAATAGATATTGATAAGGCGAGTATAAAAGAAATAGAAGAACAGTTTAGTAGAGATTTAGAAGCAAATTTAAATAATATTATTTATAAATATCAAAAAGAAGATAATATGGATATATTCGATATAGAAAAATTTTCTCATGGAAAATTTAAGGAAAAAGAATTAAAGGAGTTAAACTCATCCTTTAAAGATGCCATTGTTAATGTAAATGTAAGGGTTAAGGTTAATTCTACGGGAAGGCTATATTAAATAAAAATGTCCTTATCATTTACTGTAGTTTTAAGTAAAGATAAGGACATTTTATTTTAAGCATATTAGCTTTAATTATGAATTTAAAGTTAGTTCATATATTAACTTTATGTAATATATTAGAAATATCTTCTTCTTCTTCTAATTTGTTTTCTTATAAGTAGTATTACAATAGTTATAGCTAAAATAATAAGTAAACCTAAGCCTACTAATACTGATATTCCCATTATACTAGCTTTTGTAAGGCTGCTTGTATCTACATTTGTGTATATATCATAAGATTTAGAAGAATCCCTTTGATTAACTTCTAAGGTTGCAATCTTAGAATCACCTTTAAGCTTCCATGGGTTTATACTACCTTCCTTAACTTCAAGGCTCGTATTATTCTTGTTAATCTCATTGTCATAGTACTTAATATCTTCGTGGGCAACTAATGGTACCTCTAAAGTTTTTTCAGAGCCGAAGAATCTAAAAGATTTATACTTTACTGGAACTGTTTTAATAGCTGTATCTTTTTGATAGGCAGTTATTTTTTCAGCACTATAACTGTAATCAATTATATCCTTCATGTCTTTAAACATTTGAGTGTCCTGTTGATCATATACAGACTTTAGTACTACTCCAACTAAGTGCCTTCCATCTCTTTCGTAGATATTTAGTAAAGACTTACCAGCAGGTTCTGTATAACCAGTTTTTCCACCAATACCACCATCTACACCTAAATTTTTGTTCCTGTTCTCTATTAAACCAATTATGTTACTAGAAGTACTTATCTTAGCATCTTTAAGTGCCATAGTTTCACGAACCCAAGGATTATTAAAGGCTGCCTTTCCAAGAAGAGCTAGGTCATAAGCAGTAGTATAATGATTCTCATCGTGAAGACCGTTAGGAGTTATAAAATGAGTGTTATTCATTCCAAGTTCCTTTGCCTTCTTATTCATAATATTAGAGAATTCAGTGGTATTTCCAGCCACAGAGTCTGCTATAGCATAAGCCCAGTCATTAGCTGAAAATAATAAAAGGGCTTTCATTGCATCATCTGCAGACATAGTATCTCCAACTTGAGTCTTACCCTTTGCAATATTTATGTCAAAGGAGTATTGTGGTTGACTTTTTGCAGAAGAGGTAAAGGCAATAGGATCAGATTTTCCTTTATTTTCTGCAAGGATTAATCCTGTTAAAAGCTTTGTTATACTAGCAGGAAATCTTTTTGTGTCAGCATCTTTTGAATAGATTATTTCTCCAGTGTCAGCATCCATAACTAGTGCTGATTTAGCTACTATATTTGGCACAGGTTTTCCCTCAGCCTTTGCTATACTACTAAAAGGAGCAGTAAAAGTTATTGCTAGTGCTACTGCGATTGATGATAAAAGTTTCTTCTTACTCAATGTTCACCTCTCCAATTTCTTTAAAAATCTCTTTCTATAGTCTATAATTAATATATCATTAATATATACTGATAACAAGGTTAAATATGAGGCTTAGAGGTGACAACTTATGTATATAGAAAAAATAGAGAATATTTTTAAAAGTAGAACAGGAAAACCTTTGGGTAAATATAAAAGATATGGAGTAATGATACTTTTATATAAGGAAAATGGAGAAGATTATATAATATTGGAAAAAAGGGCTTTAACTCTTAGAAGTCAACCAGGAGATATATGCTTACCAGGAGGTAAAATAGAGCAAGGAGAAACCCCTCTTGATACTGCAATAAGAGAAACTATGGAGGAGCTTAATGTTAAAACTCAGGATATTAATTATATGGGGGAAATGGATTATTTTATAAGTCCTTATGGTACTATTATGTATCCCTTTGTAGCTTCTATAAATTATATGCCAGATAATTTTAGTAAGGATGAAGTCCATAGTTTATTTAAGGTTCCAGTTAAATATTTTATAGAAAATCCTCCAATTTTATATGAAATGAAGATTGGTCCTATGGAGCTTAGCGGATTTCCTTTTCATCTAATAGAGGGTGGAGAAAAGTATAACTTCTCCAAAGGAAGTATGCCACAGTATTTTTATGCATATGATGATTATGTAATATGGGGATTTACTGCTAGAATAATAAAAGAATTTATTGAACTATTAAAGTAAGAAAAGTCATTAAGAATATATTATTACTCATAAAGGTTATAGGATTTTAATTAAAATCTTATAATCTTTATATAATTTTAAAAGTGTATAGGATAAAGAGGAAAGTATGAAATAAATATAAAAGGGGTTTTATTTTTGGATAGTTCTTTAAGAGAATTAGTGGGAAGTCTAGAAATATTTAATGGGGTAGATGAAAGTACTTTAGAGTATATTTTACCTAAATCAAAAGTTGTTAAATATAAGAAAAAAGATCATGTATTTTTTGATAAGGATGAAGTTAGTAGAATTTATATAGTATTACAAGGAAAAGTGTCTCTTTATAAGGTAAGTGAAAATCTTAAAAAGAAGATTATTTTTATACTGGGAAGAGGGGAGCTTATAAATGAGATAATAATAGATGATTTACCTGCCTCTATTAATTGTGAGATTTTTGAAGAAAGTAAGGTTTTAGTTATAAGTAAAGACATATTTAAAGAGGCAATGAAAATAGATTCTAATTTAAATGATAATGTAATAAGGTCAATGTCTAAAAAGATAAGAAGGCTTTATAGGCAAATGAAAAATACAGTTTCTTTAAAAATTGAGAAAAAGTTAGCAGCAAAACTATGGAAATTATCTAGAGACTATGGGGAGAAGGTAGAAGAAGGTATACTTATAAATTTAAATACTACAGTAACATATATTGCAGAATTATTTGGATGTGAAAGAGAAACCATATCCAGAGCAATGAAGGTTTTAGAAAAAGAAAATTTATTAATAATAAGGAATAAAAAAATTATAATTAAAAGCAGGGAAAATTTATTAAATTATTTTAAGGGATTGTGATTTTTATCACAGTCTTTTTTTTATTTTATTTTTATAATGAAATTATGAAACAAGGGGGGATTTTAAATTGTTTAGTGAAGAGATTAACAATGTATCAAAGGCAGCTAAAGGAAAAAGTGATCTATTAAAAAACAATGGACTTGGATATTTTTTAGCTTCAATTCTTGCAGGGTTATATATAGGGATAGGTATATTACTTATTTTTACAGCAGGTGGTTTTTTATCTGCATCTCAATCTCCTTTAACTAAGATAGTTATGGGATTATCCTTTGGAATTGCCTTATCCTTGGTAATATTTGCGGGGGCAGAGCTTTTTACAGGAAATAATTTTGTTATGTCCATAGGTTATTTAAAGAAAGCTGTTACTTTTAATGAGGCTTTAAAGGTATGGATAGTAAGCTTCTTAGGAAACTTAGTAGGATCTATTATTACAGCCTACTTATATTTTTTATCAGGACTTTCAAAGGGCGTTGTAGGGGAATTTATAGTTAAAACCAGCAACTTAAAGATAAGTGGGTCCCTAATAGAACTATTTATTAGAGGAATATTTTGTAATATCTTAGTGTGTTTAGCTGTATGGATGGCTATAAA
This sequence comes from Clostridium hydrogeniformans DSM 21757, assembly GCF_000686705.1. Lineage (GTDB taxonomy): Bacteria > Bacillota > Clostridia > Clostridiales > Clostridiaceae > Clostridium_Z > Clostridium_Z hydrogeniformans. The sequence continues at coordinate 243,208 of NZ_KK366004.1, forward strand.
AATGAAATCAGAAAGTGGAAAACTTATTATGATATTTTGGTGTCTATTTGCATTTATAACCATAGGATTTGAACATTCAGTTGCAAATATGACTTTATTATCTATAGGACATTTTATTTCAAGTGAGGGGGTTACTTTAGGTGGGGTTATATATAATTTAGCTGTGGTAACTTTAGGTAATTTTGTTGGGGGAGGAATTTTATTAGCACTTCCTTATTATATAATTTCAAAAGAAAGTTAAGAGGTGGATTTTATGGGTTACAAGTTTAATACTACAAATTTTAATGAATTTTTAAGGGAGTTAAAAAAAGAATATAGGATATTTGCGCCTAAGGTTTTTAAAGGAATGGGAACTTTCTCAGATACAGATGCCATAAGATATGGAGAGATAGATACTGTAGATGAAATAGAGTTTAAAGAAAAATCTAACTTTTCTTATAAGGAGGTATTACTTCCTATAACACAAACACTTTTTTATTTTACGGAAGAGAACCTAAGTGAATCTAAGGGGGAAGAAAAGGGAGCAGTAATAATACTTAGAAGTTGTGATATGCACTCTGTTAAAAGATTAGATGAGATATATTTAAGAAATGGATTTGAAGACACTTATTATAAAAAACTTAGAGAAAAGGCTAAATTTATAGTTATAGGATGTAAAGAAAGCTTTTCTAATTGTTTTTGTGTATCTATGGGAACCAATAAAACCAGTGATTTTAATGGTTATTTAGATGTAGATGGGGATAAAGTTTACTTTGAAGCAAAAGATAATATTTTTGAAGAATATTTAAAGGAGATACCAAAGGAAGAAGCTTACTTTACTAAAGATTTTGTGGAAAAGAATGAAGTGAAAGTCAATATATCACCAAATATTAGCCTAAAAGTTATGGATTCTAATATGTGGAAGGAATATTCGGAGAGATGTATAGCTTGTGGAAGATGTAATTTTGTATGTCCAACTTGTACATGCTTTACTATGCAGGATATATTTTACAAGGATAATAAAAACCTAGGAGAGAGAAGACGTGTTTGGGCATCATGCCAAGTTGATAGATATACAGATATGGCAGGAGGACATAGCTTTAGAAAAGATAAGGGGCAAAGAATGAGATTTAAAGTTCTTCATAAGGTACATGATTTTAATAAAAGGTTTGGATATCATATGTGCGTTGGCTGTGGAAGATGTGATGATATTTGTCCTGAGTATATATCTTTTTCTAATTGTGTAAATAAGCTTAGCATAGCAGTTGATGAGGTGGTTAACAGTGAAAAATAATGAATATATACCTTTTAAATCAGAGATATTAGGAATAAAAAAACATACTAATATAGAATATAGCTTTAAGATGGAGTATAAGGGAGAGGTAAAACCAGGACAGTTCTTCGAGGTTTCTATACCTAAATATGGGGAAGCACCTATAAGTGTTAGTGGAATAGGAAATGGATGGATTGAACTTACCATAAGAAAGGTAGGGGTGGTTACAGAAGAGATATTTAACTATAAGCCCCATGAAAATTTATTTCTAAGAGGTCCCTATGGTAATGGTTTTAATGTAGAAGATTATAGAAATAAAGAAGTAATAGTTGTAGCAGGAGGAACAGGATTATCTCCAGTTAAGGGAATAGTAGATTATTTTTCAGAAAACAATAGTGAGTGCACAGGATTTACTTTAATCTCAGGTTTTAAGTCTCCAAAGGATATATTATTTAAGGATGATATGAAGATTTGGGAGAAGAATATAAATTTTATTTTAACAGTAGATGGTGCAAAGGAAGAATATAAAGGAAATGTAGGGTTAGTTACAAAATACGTAGGGGATCTTTCTATTAAGGATATGGATAATGTACAAGTTATAGTAGTAGGACCTCCAATGATGATGAAATTTACTGTTATGGAATTTCTAAAAAGAGGAATTAAAGAAGAAAATATATGGATATCTCAGGAAAGAAAAATGTGTTGTGGACTTGGAAAATGTGGACACTGTAAGATTGATGATACTTATATATGTTTAGATGGTCCTGTATTTAATTACACTAAGGGTAAGGAACTTATAGACTAGTAAGGGGGAAGAGTTTATGGATATTAATACAAAAGTATTAAAAAAGAATGCTTTTAGGGTTACCAAAAGAAGAGGTTTTACTGCATCAAGAATAAGGGTTCCAGGGGGACATATAGAGGCTAAATATTTACCACTGCTTTCTCATATAGCAGAGGAGTATGGGGATGGTACCCTTCATTTAACTACAAGGCAAGGTTTTGAAATACCAGGTATAGATATGAATGATATACCAAAGGTTAATGAGCTTCTTCAGCCTATTATTGAGGGGCTAGAAATTAATCAAGAGATAAAAGGAAAAGGCTATACTGCAGCTGGGACAAGAAATGTATCTGCTTGTATAGGAAATAAAGTATGTCCTTTTGCTAACTATGATACCTCTAGCTTTGCTAAAAGAATAGAGAAGGCAATTTTCCCAAACGACCTTCACTTTAAGGTGGCTTTAACAGGGTGTCCAAATGATTGTATGAAAGTAAGGATGCATGACTTTGGAATAATAGGTATGACAGAGCCTCAATATGATTCTTATAGATGTGTAGGTTGCATGGCTTGCGTTAACAACTGTAAAAAAAGAGTGACTGGGGCATTAACATTTGAAAATTTCAAGGTAATTAGAGATCCTAATAAGTGCATAGGTTGTGGAGAATGTGTAGGAAAATGTCCTACAGGTGCATGGTCAAGAAGTAAAGAAAAGTTTTATAGGTTGGTTATAATGGGAAGAACAGGAAAGAAAAATCCAAGACTTGCTGAGGATTTTATACTATGGGTAGATGAAGATAGTATAGTTAAGGTTATTCTTAATACCTATGATTATGTAAAACAACATATAGACAAAGAAGCACCAGGAGGAAAAGAGCATATAGGATATATTATAGATAGGACAGGGTTTGAGGAATATAAAAAATGGGCACTTAAGGATGTTAATCTTTCCTCTAAAGCAGTGCTTAAGAATCATATTTACTGGAATGGAATTAAATATTAAATAGCCACTTAATTTTTTTATATATAGAGATAAGACTTAACTTAAAATATGAAGTTAAGTCTTATTTTATTTATAGGGTTTTAATATGAATTTTTAACTTATTTATGAAAAATATACTTGATTTATCTTGCTTTAGCAAGATGTATAAATTAATTTTTAAATTTAAAAACCTTAAGATAAAGATGTGAACCTCTTGTATTCATATATATATAAATGTGGGTTTATGGTTTTAAATAATGTGAATTAAATATATATACTTTTTATGTATTCTATAGAAGGACAAAATGCTTCAGGTTCAATAAGTTTCATAGGGGATAGGTTATATATATTGATATAATATAAATATATATAAATATATATAAATATTAATCTATGTTAAATAATAGACTAGTAAAATAAGTTCAATTAATTAAAGTTTTAAAATAAATAGGGGGAATTTTTATGTTATTTCAAGAATCAAACATAGGAAATTTAAAGCTTAAAAATAGGTTTGTAAGAAGTGCTACCTGGGAGAACATGGCCACAGAAAATGGGAAAGTTACTGATAAGCTTATAAAAATGTATGAAGATCTAGCCAAAGGGGGAGTTGGACTTATAATAACAGGTTATGCTTATATAACAAAGGAAGAGCAGCCAGCAGGAAAAATGCTAGGTATATATGATGATAGTTTTATTGAAGAGTATAAGCCTCTTGTAAAAGTAATAGAGGATAATGGGGCGAAGGGGATTATGCAAATTGTGTATGGGGGATCTCAAACCTCATTTAATTTAGGTGAAAGGGAGATATTAGGACCTTCAGCAGTACCAGATATACTAACTAAAGTTACTCCAAAAGAAATGACAAAGGAAGAGATTGATTATATAGTTAAATCCTTTGGAAAAGCTGCTAAAAGAGTTAAGGAAGCAGGTTTTCACGGTGTTCAAATTCATGGGGCTCATGGATATTTATTAAGTAAGTTTTTAGATCCATATCATAATAGACGTAGTGATGAATATGGAGGATCTATAGAAAATAGAGCTAAAATTGTTTTTCAGGTTTATGATGAAGTAAGGAATCAAGTTGGGAAGGATTATCCAGTACTTATAAAGATAAACTGCAAAGATTTTGGCTATGATGGGGTAAAGTTCAGTGAAGTATTATGGGTATGTAAGGAGCTTGAAAATAGAGGAATAGATGCTATAGAGCTTAGTGGAGGAGGATACAGGGAGAAAATAGAGCCGCAGGAAGAGGGCCTTTCAAAGCTAAATGGGGATGCATATTATAGTTCCTATGGACAAGAGTTATCTAAAGCTATTAATATTCCTGTTATATTGGTTGGAAATCTTAGAACTCTAGAAGAAATAGAGTCTCTTTATGAAAATACAAATATAAAGTTTTTTTCTATGTGTAGGCCATTTATAAGAGAAAGTGATATTGTGAATAGATGGGAAAATAAATCTAGGGATAAATCAAAGTGTATAGATTGCAATAAGTGTAGAAGTGATGAGGGCGTAATTTGTATATTTAATAGGAAGAAGTAATATATACCTTATAAAATGGAGAATAATAATATTGATTAAATATTCAAAAAATAATATAATTTTATTAGAAGGCTTTATTTAAAATTATGTAAGGTGAAAATTAATTCATAGGTGGTTTTTGCTTACTTTGAATTTTAACTTAAGTAATAAGGATGTTTTACAATTATTATATTTGAAGTAATAAAAGGTAATATTAGAGTTGTAAGTCTTTAAATAAAGTCAAATTTTAAGGGCTGGAGGGAATTTATGAAGTTTAAAGAATTTAGCTATGAAAGACCAGATATAATAGGCTTAAAAAAGGATTTTCAAAAGCTTATAAAGAGTTTAAAGGATTCAGAGTCTCTAGAAGCTCAAATATCTCAAATAAAACATATAAATCTTTTAAGAAATGAGATTGATACAGTGTATAGCATATGCTATGTAAGGCATAGCATAGATACAAATGATAAGTTTTATGAAGAAGAACAAAAATATTTTGATGAAGTTATGCCTATATATGATGGAATAATAAGCGACTACTATAAGGCATTAAGTGATTCAAAATTTAAAGTTGAATTAGAAAAAGAATTCGGTAAACAACTCTTTAATATTGCTAAATGTCATGTAAATACCTTTTCAGAAGAAATAATACCAGATCTTCAAGAAGAAAATAGATTGGTATCAGAATACACTAAGGTTTTAGCAGGAGCTAAGATTGAATTTCAGGGAGAAGTTTTAAATTTAGCAGGACTTACTCCACTTCAATTGGATAAAGATAGAAAAACTAGAAAAGAAGCCAATGAGGCTAAATATTCTTTCTTTGAAGAAAAGGAAGAAACCCTAGATAGAATTTTCGATGATTTAGTTAAAGTTAGAACAAGAATAGCGAAAAAACTAGGATTTAATAATTTTATAGATCTTGCTTATGCAAGGCTTTGTAGGACAGACTATGGTCCTTTAATGGTTAAGAATTTTAGAGAGCAGGTAAAGAAATATATAGTTCCAGTATGTGATAGCCTTTATGAAAGGCAAAGAAAGAGATTAGGACTAGATTCCCTTAACTATTATGATGAAAACTTTAAATTTTTAAGTGGTAATGCAACTCCAAAGGGGGATGCTCAATGGATTTTAGAAAGAGGACGTGAAATGTACTCTGATTTTTCAGCGGAAACTAAAGAGTTCTTTGACTTTATGATGGATAATGAACTTATGGATGTTATAAATAGGGAAGGAAAGGCTAGTGGCGGATATTGCACGTATATACCTAATTATAAAAGTCCGTTTATCTTTTCAAACTTTAATGGAACCTCTGGAGATATCGATGTATTAACTCATGAAGCAGGACATGCATTCCAAAGCTATTTAAGCAGAGATTATTCAGTACCAGAGTACTATTTTCCAACCCTTGAAGCTTGTGAGATTCACTCTATGAGTATGGAATTTTTTACTTGGCCTTGGATGGAATTATTTTTTAAAGAAGACAGTGATAAGTATAAATATTCTCATTTAAGCAAGGCATTAGAATTTATACCTTACGGGGTGGCAGTAGATGAGTTCCAACACTTTATTTATGAGAATCCAGAGGCTTCAAAAGAGGAGAGAAAAACTGCCTTTAGGAATATTGAAAAGAAATATCTTCCTCACAGGAACTATGAGGATAATAAATTCTTAGATAAAGGAACTTATTGGTATCAACAAAGACATATTTTCCAATCACCTTTTTATTATATAGATTATACCTTAGCTCAGATATGTGCTCTTCAATTCTTTAAAAAATCCTTAAGGAATAAAGAGAAGGCATGGGGAGAGTATTTAGACCTATGCAAAAAAGGTGGTTCTAAGAGCTTCTTAAAGCTTTTAAGAACTTGCCACTTAAATTCTCCATTCCAGCCGGGTACTATAGAGAAGGTTATAACAAAGTGTAAGTCTATATTAGATGGTATAGATGATAGTAAATTATAAAAGAATATTACAATAAAATTAAAACTATTTTTAAAATATAAACTTAATTTAAAGTGAGGCTATATTATAGTTTAATTATTTAAGGGAAATTATATATGTTTTTTGATTCAAAACTTATCTTATGCACTACTTAAGAGCTAAGGTTTTAAAGGATTTAAGTGCATGTATAAGTTAAGATTCAAGCTAAAAAACCCTATATATAGTATTACAATTATAAGTTATAGATAAAATAAAAAAATCATTATAAAATAAGGTTGTCTCATAATCCACATATATAGGAATTATGAGACAACCTATTTTTTATGTATATAATATGGGGAAGGGGAATTGACTTTTAATATAATATTCTTGCAGAAAAATTAAATCTCATAATTTAGTTTAATAGTTTAGATATCATTAGTTTTACTACTTAGTTTCTTTCTTTTTTTCTTCAAAAAGCTTAGTTTTGTTTCACTTATAATTATAGAAGAAAATATAACTATGCAGCCTATAAACATTTCAAAGGTAAAGCTTTCCTTTAAAAGTATAACTGAAAGAATACTACCAAAGACACATTCTGTGGATAGAATTATTGCAGTGTGGGTAGAAGAGGTATGTTTTTGAGCTATATTTTGAAGCAGAAAAGCAATTAATGTACTAAATATACCAAGATAAAATAAGGCAAAGGTACCACTTAAGGTAAAGTTACTTGGTATAGGTTCTGTAAAGATAGCTACAAAAAAAGATAAAACTGCAGAAGTCCCAAGTTGAATTATAGTTAATACAATAGGATTAGTTTTAGATGCAAAATATCCTACAGATACAATATGTAATGCAAAGAATAATGCACATACAAGAGTTAATATGTCCCCAATATTTATTCCACTTAAAGAATCCTGTAATGTAAGTATAGAAATACCTAGGAAGCATAGGAAAGCAGAAAATATTGAGTATATATCAGGTCTTTTTTTACATATTCCCCAATAAAGAAATGGAACTATAACTACATTTGTGGCAGTCAAAAAAGCTTGCTTGGCAGCACCAGTATATTGAAGTCCTACTGTTTGGATACCAAAAGCTAAGAATAAAAATATTCCAACTATAAGTCCATTTTTAAGATCCTGTTTATTCATGCTTTTTAAAGTTTTTCTAAAAACTAATGCCATAAGAAGTGTAGAAATCATAAATCTTATAGTCATCATATAAAAGGGTTTAGCAATAGTTAAGGCTTCTTTTGATGCAACAAAACCAGCCCCCCAAACAAATGCAACTATAACTAATGAAATATCTGCATAAATAAGTTTTTTATTCACTATAAGTCCTCCTTTAAGTTAAATTATGAATTATAAAAACTATAGGGTTTTTACATAAACACTTAACTTATCCCTTAAAAATATCCTTGATTTATCTTTCTTTGTATAGGTGTATAAATTAAGTTTAAAACTTAAAACCCTATATGGTTTTAATATCTTTGATTCACTTATACAAACATTGATTCATTAAAATTATTAGTTTTAAAAGGGTATAAATAAGTTTTAATTTAAAACCACATATTGTAGCTATGAATTCCTCTATTCTATGTAAATAAAATGCAGGAGTTTAAGCTATATATGTTAAACTTTAGCTCTACATATATCTTAATAGGTTAAAACATATTATTCAATGGAATTTCAACATATATAGAAAGAATTACCTTAATTAAAAATCTCCTAATTACATAACATAAAGTTAAAGATGAACAAAGGAGGATGAAAATGAGGAAGAGTTTAAATTTAGGAATTATATTATTATTTATTATGTGTTTTTTATATCTATCTTCATTTTATAAGGTGAATGCTTTAGAAAACCACAGTGGGGACAATGTAGCTAATGCAGATGAGAAAGTCGTATTTTTAACATTTGATGATGGACCCTCAAGAAATAATACCCCTAAAATTTTAAATATATTAAAAGAAAATAATGTTTATGGAACTTTTTTTGTTGTAGGATACAAAGCGGAGAGTAATCCTGAATTAGTGAAAAGGCTAAGAGATAACGGTATGTGTGTACTTCCTCATTCCTATAGTCATAATTATAAGAGTTTATATAGTAGTGTAGACGGGTTTATGAAAGATTTAGAAAGATGTACTAATGTTATAGAAGATGCCACTGGGGAAAGAATACTTAAGGTATTTAGGTTTCCAGGAGGGTCTGATAATAGAGTATCCAGCTTAGACACTATGAAAGATATAAGAGCTACTGTTAGGGATAAGGGATATAAATATGTAGATTGGAATATAAGTTCAGAAGATGCCACGGCCTATAGAGTTTCTGTATCTAAGATAGTAAATAGTGTGAAAAAAGATTCTAGGGGAGCTAAGGTTGGAGTAGTACTTATGCATGATGCTGAGGCAAAGGATACTACAGTAGAAGCATTACCATATATAATTAAAAATTTTAAGGAAAATGGCTATGTATTTAAGACCTTTGATGAAGCTACAGAGAGTGATATAAAAACAATGGAGTTATGTAGAATTATTAATAGGGAGTGAGGATTAATCCTCACTCCCTATTAATAATTAGTATAAGACTTTACAATACAAGTATCTCTTTATTTAGCCTAAGTGTAAATATAAAAATTCAAATTATAAAATCTGAGTATTTATAAAGTTAGGTTTTAATTTTTATGTTCTATTTTAGATAATATATGTTCTTTAGCTTTAAGTTCCATTATATCGTTAAGGTGCTCTAATTCTACATCATTATATTTACTATTAAGGGCGGTTTCTAACAATCTATCTGAAAGCTCAGGATTCTTAGATAAAAGGGATCCATGGAAATATGTACAATAAGTATTTTTATATATACATCCTTCATATCCATCCTCACCATTATTTCCAAAGCCAAGAAGACATTTACCAAGAGGTTTTAATCCTTCTCCTAAATATGTTCTACCAGAATGATTTTCAAAACCAACATAGCTTTCATTAAGCTCTTCATTTACTATGGCAGTATTTCCTATAAATCTAGTGTCCCCTGCCTTAGTATATAGTGGTAAAATATTAAGACCAGGAAGTTTTTCACCTTCTGGAGTTGTATAGTATTCTCCAAGGAGCTGATATCCACCGCATATAGCAAGGAGGACTCCACCTCGTTCTATATAATCTTCTATAGCATCTCTTTTGGTTTCCTTAAGGTCCTTAGACACTATGGATTGTTCATAGTCTTGACCACCACCAAAAAACACTATATCATAATCAGATTCATTAAATTCATCTCCTAAAGAAACATTATGTATATTAACTTTTATATCTCTTTCCTCTGCTCTCCATTTAAGTATTAATATATTTCCTAAATCACCATAAGAATTAAGCAAATCAGGATATAAATGGCAAATATTTAATTCCATTTTAAGTCCTCCTTTTAATTACCAAAGATTTTTTATATAACCTTTAGAATGAAGATATTTTCTGTAGTTAATCATGGCAGTATAGGTAGTTAATACATAAACCTTATCATTTTTACAATTTTTAATTTCTTCTGTAATCCTATCAAAAGTTTTACATAGTTGAAATTCCTTGTAGTTTAATCCACTTATTTTAAGCCTAACAGCCATATCATAAAGACGTTCACCACCAATTAGAACATCATCAACTTCTAAGTTACTAAGCTTTTCAAAATTTACATCCCAAAGCCAAGAAACATCACGACCATCTGCATAATTATCATTAAGTAAAAAAGCAAGGGACATGTTTTCTTTAGATAAACAAAGGGTATCTAAAGATTGGTTATATCCAGCTGGATTTTTTACTAGGAACATTTTAATTTCTTTTCCGTCAATATTTATAACTTCTTGTCTTCCAAAGGTAGCACTTTGGTTTTCAAGGGATTTTATTATAGTATCGGTAGGAACATTTAATTCCTTGGTTATTGCATAAGCACAAAGAGCATTATATATGTTATATAATCCAGATTGACTTAAGGATACCTTTGAACCATTTATTAAAACATTAGAACTATCAGGAGTAACCTCTATTATGGAGTCTACTGAGTACTGTAATTCTTCCCTTTTATATCCACAATTACTACAATAAAAATCTCCTAAGTGATTGTAGGTAATAAAGTTATATTGGTAAGGAGTCTTACAAACCTTACAAAACTTTGCATCAGCATTAAGTTCAGCTATTTTTGAATTATTTATGGATTCTTTAAAACCATAATATATTGTTTCATTTTCAACATCTAATTTTCCAAGTAGGGATTCATCTCCATTTAAAAGAAGTTTAGTCTTTGGAACCTTAACTACACCTTCCATTATTTTATTTAATGTGGTATAAACTTCCCCATATCTATCTAACTGATCTCTGAAAAGATTAGTTATAGTAATAATTTCTGGAGTTAAATGTTCAGTTATAAATTTAACGTTAGCTTCATCAACTTCAATAACTGCTATTTTTTCTTCTTTAGAGAAAAATGAGTAATTATCTGCAAAACAAGCTACTATTCCAGGAAGCATATTAGCTCCAGTATTATTAGTTATAACATTATTACCATTAGCTTTTAAAATATTATAAATCATGCTAGTAGTTGTTGTTTTACCATTGGTTCCTGTAACTAATACTACTTTATAACCCTTAGATAAAGGTTTTAATATGTTTTTACTAATCTTTAAGGCTACTTTTCCAGGAAAATTACTTCCTCCTTTAAAAAGGTGTTTTGCTAAAAATAGTGTAACTTTTGCACCTAATATACTTAAAAAATTCTTAATATTAATCTTGAACACCACCTTAGTTTTATATAGCTTTAGGCATCTTAAAAACAAATAATTCTTCAGTTAATTATTTTTATGTAATACTGATTTAGAAGAATATGCTACTATATAATATTATATAGTATATCTTTTTTATTTACATAAAATATATTTTATACCTTAGATTAGTTATTTTACTTAAGCTACCTTATAACTAGTCTACCTAAATTATATACAATAAAAATCAGGAATAATCAATAGATAATAAGGGGAACTATGGAGTTTATATTAAGTTTTTGATAAAATTAAGTTGTATAGTAAATGGTGGAGGGAATTTATGAATAAAGTTTTAAATTTGTTACACAAGGTTAAGAAAACATTTACAAAAGAAGATTCTACAGAAAACAATAAAAGTTTAATTATAAAAAATAAAAAATATATAAATATTCTTGGAATAATTATTTTAGCTGTTTTCATATTTTCTATGGGTATATATATATTTAAAAAAAATACCATTAAAGACAATGAAAAATTTTTTTCTAAGGCTTTAAATAAAGGAGAAATAGAGTATTATGATGGAAACTATGATAAGGCAGTAGAAAATTACTTGGAAATCTATGAAAAAGATAAAAATCCATTTTGGTATGGAAAGATAGCAGAAGTATACAGTGTAAGTGGGGATTTAGAAAACTCTAAAAAATATATAGATTTAACCAAGGAAGAAAGGGAAAAGTTTAAAAGTCATAAAGATATAACAGAGGTTGAAAGAAAAGATAAAGATATCTTAAATTTAATTGTTTTTAACACTTTTATGAATAAAGATTATAAAGAGGCCATGAATTTAGGAAAGGGTTATCTAAATAAGTATAAGGATAATAAGGAACTTATTAAAACCATGTATACTGTATATATGGTAAATGGAGAGGAAAATAATGCAAAAGAATTATTAAAGACATATCCACTAGATGATAAATCAGCCTATGATAAAGCAGAGTATGCTAGACTTTTAATGCTAGTTAATGAAGAGGAGTCGGCTTTTAGAAATCTTAAGGAAGCATGGTATTTAGATAAGGAAGAATATAAAACTTACGATATAATAGCTCAAATGTCAGTTTATAATAGGGATATTTTAATAGAAAAGATATCAAAGCTTATAGAAAAGGAACCAGAGGAGTTGAGCTATAAGTTATGGCTTGCTAAAATATATTCTATAAATAATGAAACTATAGTTAATGCTATGGATATATTAGAAAAGATAAAGGATAGAGATATAGGAAAGCTACAAGTAAATATTATGAGGGCTAATATGCTCTATGTTATGGAGAAAAAAGAAGAGGCAGATAATATTATCAAAGGTATAGTAGATGGCAATGGAGAGGATTACAGGGTACTTCATGGTGCAGGATGGTATTACTTTAATAAAGAAGATTATAAAGAAGCTTTAAATTATTGCTTAAAATCTATTGAGAAGAATAAAGAATACCCTGATAACTATGGGTTTCTTATGCCAGAAATTTTAAAGGCTATGAAAACTCCGGAAAAGGGAGAACCTTATTTTAGGACGGCCTTATATGTAGAACCATATAACTATAATATGCTTTTAAATTTAGCTGATGTTTATTTTAATACTACTAAGGATAATGAAAGAGCTCTTGAATATTTTTCTTTGGCATCTTTTATAAAGCCAAGGGATGGAAATATAAAATACAATATGGCTATGGTTAATATAGAAAAAGGAAATAAGGAAGAGGCAGAAAAATTATTAAAGGAATGTATAAAAATAGATGAAACCTCACCTAAATATCAGAGAACCATTGGTACCTTATATATGCTTAATGGAAATACTGAAGATGGGATAAATGCAACAAGAAATGCTTATGAAATTGATAAGTCTGATATACTTAATTTAAATAATGCAGGATGCTATTATTTAAATTTTACAGAAGACTTAGAAAGAGGAGTATATAACATAAAGAAAGCTTATGAGGGTATTTCTGATAACACTGATGATTATACAAAAAGGGTTATTAAAGAAAATTATGATAAGGCAGAGAAGTTTTTAAATGAATATAAGGAAAGTAAAGGTGGAGAAAAAATAGTACTTCCTGATTTTGAGCTTTTTTATTAATATTCTCTTTAAATTAAAGTATAGATTCAAAGAAGAAAAGGGAAGTAATTAAAAAGCAGATGAAGTTGCTTGGAGCCGTTATTATTCTAATAATCTATGCAAAGTAAGACTTTAGTTAGGTATAGAAAAGTATTATGTTATATATAATATAATTTAACATATAAATCTATAAAAGAATTAAGTTGTATTTTATAAATAATAGAAGAAGACTTTAAATTATCAATAATAACAATTATAATATAAATACAGAATGATAAATAAGTAAACATAAGAGTTTTAGACATTAGAATAAATGTATAGGTTATAGTAATAATAATTCAATTAGAAAGTTACTTATAACTTATATACAGTACTTTTTTAAATAGAACATAGTCTTAAGATAAAAATCACTTCATAGTTATAACAGAGTTAATAGAACTAAGTATACTAGGAGGAGATGAATTATGTATCCAATAAAATTTGAAAATCTTTACTATGATAAAATTTGGGGTGGCCGTGACCTAGAACTTTTTAGGACAAACCTTCCAGAAGGAAATATAGGAGAAAGTTGGGATATAGCTTGCCATCCAAATGGTACAGGGAAGATTAGTAATGGAAAGTTTAAAGGTATGTCTTTTAATGAGCTTATAGAAAGCTATAAGGATGAAGTTTTAGGTAAGGAAATAGATGAAAAGAGATTTCCGTTACTTATTAAGATTATAAATGCTAATGATAAGCTCTCAGTTCAAGTACATCCAAATGATGAATATGGATTTAGAATGGAAAATGAACCAGGAAAAACCGAGATATGGTATGTAGTTGAAGCCTTAGAAGGAGCAAATCTTGTTGTAGGAACAAAGGATTGTACAAGAGAAAAATTTATAGAAGCTCTAGATAAAGGAGAGTTAGATAAATATTTAAATAAGGTTCCAGTAAAAAAGGGAGAAGTTTATTTTGTAAAAAGTGGACTTGTTCATGCCATAGGGGAAGGGGTTATAATTGCAGAGATACAACAAAACTCAGATACCACCTATAGGGTATATGACTATAATAGGGGTAGAGATCTACATGTGGATAAAGCTTTAGATGTAATAGACTTTTCACTAAAAGGAGAAAAAAGCTTAGGAATTAAGGTGGAGAAGGTAGGATATACAAAGACATATTATGCCTTATGTGAGCATTTTTCCTTAGAGGAATATAATATAGAAGAAAAATTAGAAGAAACTAGCGATAAGGAAAGATTTTTTGTATTAACCTGTGTAGAAGGGGAAGGAAAAATTTTATATAAGGATGGAATAGAGGAAATTGAAAAGGGAGATAGCGTATTAATTCCAGCAAACCTTGGGAGGTATACTATTTTAGGGAGACTAAAACTTCTTAAGAGTTATGTTCCTAATGTAGCTAAAGTAGAGAAGGAGATATTAGAAGAAATAAAAAAATAATAATATCTATTAATAGCAATATATTTTAAATAATAGAATAGATTATTAACTTATGCAGAACATTATCTATAACCTACATGATTTTCTTAATAGAAGTACGTTAAGGTAAAATAAATAAGTTAAAATAAAAAACCCTCAGTGGAATATAAATCCGCTGAGGGTTTAAATTATTTTATAATAAAACCAAATTAATACCATTAGAAAAGTAGAGTAGTATGGTTAAATAAGATTATGAAGTTTGTATAATAAAATGAAGGAAAACATTCAATATGGTTTAAAGTACTATTATAATAAATTAAATCAGTAATAAAAAAATCATGAAATTATCATAAATTATAAAAATACACTGGGTTTAAACCTATATAGAAATAAAATTTGTAGTATTATACAAAAATATAAAACCCCTATAATAATTCTTGGTTTTAGGATATATAAGCTTTACTTTAAGTTTTAAAGGTATATAATATATTATATAAATACAATAGAGTATTCTAAATGACGAATAAAATACTATAATGAAAGTTAAAAGTAAAATTAAACTAATAAATAAAATAAATATTGCAATTAACAGAAAAATGCAATAAGATAAAATGTATAAGAAAAAGATATGGGGGATTTTATATGTATACAGATTTAAGTTATTTAAACTTAGAGTGTAAAGAGATTTTTAGGAACTTATCAGAAAGTCAATTAGTAACAAAAGCTTTAGAGAGAAAAGAAGGAAGACTAAGTAACAGTGGAGCACTAGTTATAAATACAGGAAAGTATACTGGAAGATCACCAAAGGATAGATTTATTGTAAAAGATGATATAACAAGGGAAAAAATAAATTGGGGAAGTGTGAATTTACCAATTAATGAGGATGTCTTTAATAATCTTTATTCTAAGGTAAACAGTTACCTAAAGGATAAAGAGCTATATGTGTTTGATGGATATGTGGGGGCAGAAGAGGAATTTTCTCTTCCTATAAAGGTAGTTTGTGAATATGCTTCTCAGGCCTTATTTGCAAATAGAATGTTTAGAAGAATGGATATTATAAAGGAAGATTTTGCACCAGAGTTTACTATAATATCAGCTCCAGGTTTTAAGGCTGAGGGTGAGAAGGATGGAATAAATTCTGAAGCATTTATATTAGTTAATTTTTCAAAGAAAATAGTTTTAATTGGGGGAACTCAGTATTCAGGAGAAATTAAAAAGTCTATGTTCTCCATAATGAATTTTTTACTTCCATTAAAGGGAGTATTCCCAATGCATTGTTCAGCTAATATAGGGAAAAATGATGATGTAGCTGTATTCTTCGGACTTTCAGGAACAGGTAAGACAACCTTATCTACTGATCCAAATAGAAGACTTATAGGTGATGATGAGCATGGCTGGCATGAAGGTGGAGTATTTAACTTTGAAGGTGGATGCTATGCTAAAACTATAAATCTTGACCCTGAAAAGGAAAAGGATATTTTTAATGCTATAAAATTTGGAAGTATATTAGAGAATGTAGTTTTAGATGAAAAAGGAGATCCTAATTATTATGATGATTCCTTAACAGAGAATACAAGAGGTGCCTATCCTCTGCATCATATAGATAATATAGAGGTAAGTGGAAAGGGAGGCAATCCAAATACTATAATATTTTTAACAGCAGATGCCTTTGGGGTTTTACCTCCAGTTTCAAAGCTTACTAAAGAGCAAGCAATGTATCATTTCATGTCTGGATACACAAGTAAGGTTGCGGGAACAGAGAGAGGTATAAAGGAACCACAAGCTACATTTTCAGCTTGCTTTGGAGAGCCATTTATGCTTATGAATCCAGCAGTTTATGCAAAGCTTTTGGGTGAAAGAATAGAAAAAACCAATGCAGATGTTTATTTAATTAACACCGGATGGATTGGTGGAGGATATGGGGTAGGATCTAGAATAAAGTTATCTTACACAAGACAAATGGTTACATCAGCAATAGAGGGTGGATTTGAAGATACCACTTGGATAAAGCATCCTATATTTAGTGTTTTAATGCCAGAAAAGTGCTTAGGGGTGCCAGAAGTTTTATTAAACCCTGAGAATTTATGGGAAGATAAGGATGCCTATAGAAAAAGTGCTATGAATTTATCATTAAAATTTAACCATAATTTTGAGAAGTTTAATAATGTTCCAGAAGAAATAAAAAAAGCTGCACCAAATTTACCTATAGATAATGATTTACTAGTGGTATAAAATTCTTTTAAATTTTATAAATTAATTAATTTCGAATAAAAGGTTATTAATTTACTTAGCTAGATTAATAATAAAGTTTTGGAAAGTAAGGCACTAAGGGTTTCTTAATATTAAGACATCCTTAGTGCCTTGTTTTAGTATAAAAATATTTTAAGGAATTCTAAAGTGTAAGGAGATAAATCATAGTGAGAAAGGAAATAATAGAAATAAGAATAGAATTTTAAAATAAGTACATAGTAAAATATATATTCTAAAAGTAGAAAGGAGCAAGGCAATGAAAAAGAAACTTTACATAATTACACTAGTTTTACTTACTATTTGTGCAATAACTATAATCGGAGAAAATAGATTTGATACTCAAAACGTATTTTCTGGGGGAGGAGAATTTACCCTGCCTCCATTACCATATGACTATAATGCACTAGAGCCTTATATAGATGAAGAGACCATGAGACTTCACCACGATAAGCACCATGCCGCATATGTTAATAATTTAAATAAGGCATTAGAAAAACATAAAAATTTAAAAGGAAAAACTATTGAAGAACTTTTAATGAATTTAGATTCAATACCAGAGGATATTAGAACTGCTGTTAGAAATAATGGAGGAGGACATTATAATCACAGTTTCTTTTGGGAAATCATGGGTCCAAATAAGGGAGGAGAGCCTAAGGGGGAACTTAAAAAGGCAATAGATAAGACCTATGGTTCCTTTGATAAATTTAAGGCAGAATTTGAAAAACAAGCTACAAGTGTTTTTGGAAGTGGATGGGTGTACCTGGTTAAGGATGGCAATAACAATTTAAGCATAGTAACAACTCCGAATCAAGACACACCAATTGCTAAAGGGCTTAATCCTGTAATTGCTCTAGATTTATGGGAGCATGCATATTATTTAAAATATAAAAATTTAAGGGCAGATTACATGAAAAATTGGTGGAATGTAGTTAATTGGGATAAGGGAGAAGAAAACTTTCAGGGGAAATAAAAGGATGGTATCATAATGAGTATTATACATTATGATACCATCCTTTTAACTTAAGACTTTCTTAAAACTTTTATATAATATATCTATTTAGAAACGGTGTTTTTAATTTTCTTTAAACATTGAAGCTCCATTCCTATAAAAGAACATACAGCGGGAATAAAAGCTATAACTATGCCTATAAGTATGTTTCCGATATTGGATGTTTCAATAAGGGGAAGTATGAATCCATTAAATATTAGAAAGGGTGTCCATACAGCATCACTAGATAAACTATTTATACCTGGTCTAAAAGCTATTAAAGTTATTAAGAAAAAAACTAATGATATAATGGGTATTAAAGAAAAGGTAATTACTTTTTTCTTAGTATTTTTTTCGTATTTCAAAAAACAGTAAGAAAAAGTTGTATATAATGCAATAGCCACTAAAAGCTCAATTACTGGTAATGCCTTGCTGTTAACCTTAAGCAAGGATATTAAAATAATGTGTCCGTAATAAATAAAATTCACTATAAATAAGTGATGAATTAAATTCAAAAAAGTATTTTTCATCTTTCCTCCTAAAATAATAAACTTATATATATTATATAGTAAATATATAATATATATGAAAAATAGAAAAAAATAAATAGCATGTCCTATAAAATATTATAGCTTCATAATTTTATTAGAACAACAAGTATATAATGGTTACAAAGTTATTACGAGAAAATGATGAATTGATTAAATTCTGTTAAAAAACCCTTAAATTATCATAGGTTATAGACAAAGAGAAAAATTGAACTTATAATTACTCTGTGCATAAAATTTAAAAATAGAAAGAGAGGTAACTCTATGCTTTTGGTTTTTAAGGCTATTATAATTGCCATAGTAGAAGGAATTACTGAATTTATTCCTGTTTCTTCAACAGGACATATGATTATAGTAGATGATATTATAGGATTTAAATCTACAGCTACACCTCACTTTGCAGCTATGTTTCAAGTTGTTATACAATTAGGGGCCATATTAGCTATTGTTGTTTTATACTGGAATAAGATTTGGACATCTGTTATAAGTTTCTTTAAGTTAGAAAAAGAAGGTCTGAAATTTTGGAGTACAATATTAGTAGGATGTATACCTGCTGCTGTACTAGGGTTATTATTAGATAATTGGATAGAGGCTAATTTATTTAATTCATTGACAGTTGCAGCTGGACTCATAATTGGAGCTATACTTCTTATATTTGTGGAAAACAAGTATAGAAAAAACTCCAAGACTAAGAGTATAGATGATGTAACATATGGTCAAGCTCTTACCATAGGAGCTTTTCAGTGTCTTGCTTTATGGCCAGGAATGTCAAGATCATCTTCCACAATTATGGGAGGATGGATTAGTGGACTGAATAATACGGCTGCTGCTGAATTTTCATTCTTTTTAGCTTTACCAGTTATGGTTGGAGCATCAGGACTTAAGCTTTATAAGTATGATTACTCATCTATTACAGGGGATCAAATTATAGCTTTAATAGTTGGTTCTTTAGTGGCGTTCTTAGTGGCTCTTGTTGTTGTAGATAGATTTATTGCCTTCCTTAAGAAGAAGCCTATGAGAATATTTGCAGTATATAGAATTTTAGTAGGTGTAATACTACTTATATTAATAGCATTAAAGGTAATTTCAATTTATGGATAATAAGTAATATAACATAAACTTAAGGTATATTATCTTTATAAAAGTGTATGAAATTAAGATAAACATATTATATAATGGGATGCATGAAAATGATTTTTAAAGTTATTTTTATACATCCCATATTACTATAAGAGAAAGTTACTTTTAATAATTATACTTAGACTATATTCATTTAAATAGAGTATATTAATTCACTGTATGAGAGAGAAAACAGAGATTATTTAAAGGGAATGCATCATATTTGTAATAACTACAGAAAATATAAAAATCTATTTTATAGTGTAAAATACAAAGATATAATATAAGTAGTAGCAGAATGTTCAGATTATTTTAAATATTTTAAAAGCTAGTGAGGGATGTAAATGAAGGAAGTAAAAAGATATTTAGAGTCCAGGTTAGGGGAGTATAGCTTTTATTTTGAGGATTTAGATGGTGGCTATGTATACGGTTTTAATGAAGGTCAACAAATTAAAGCTGGAGAGTGTATACACCTTCCGTTAATCATTGCACTATTTAATGAGGTGGAGGCATCAAACATATCATTAAGTCATAGAATTAAAGTGAGTTCAAGGGATAGTAAGAAAAACAATAGTTTATTAAAACGCTTAGGAGAAAAAGAATATAGTGTAAAAGAGCTTATTATCTTTATGATTATTGAGAATGATTGTGAGGCTTACGAGCATTTGGTCTCCTTAATAGGAGTAGATAATATTAATAATCATATTAAGGGTATGGGACTTAGAAATACATGTATAGTGGACAATGAAAGCTTTGATGGATTTACCACTGCTTATGATTTATCTAAATGTTGGAGAATTTTAAAGCATGGAGAATATATAAATAAAGAGAATAGAAACTTTTTAATAGATATATTAAAAGAGCAACCTATCAAAAATAAAATATCATTTTATTACACTAAAGAGGAAAGAGAAAATATAGCATCCAAGGGTGGAAGTAGTGATGAAGCTGAAAATGATACTTGTTATTTAGAATTGCCTAAGGGTAATTTTACATTTACAATATTATCAAGAAATACTCCAAGTGATGTATATAGTATTGTGACTATGGCTAAGAGCGGTAAAATGATAGTAGATACTATAAGAAATAATTGGAGAAAATAGAAGAAATCTTTCTTCTGATGATGTTGTTTCCACATCTTAGGTTAGATGGTTTAATCTAGGGGTGTAGCAACTGTTATCCAAAACCTTTTAAGGGTATGGAGGTGTTAAAGCGTATAGCTATAAGATAAAAATATGTTGACAAAGTTTCTTTAAAGTGATAATCTAATTTCTAAAGAAAATACCTTTAAATTTGATCCAGAGAGGTCAATAAGGAAGATGCAAGTAGTGTAATTGAATGTTAGACAATGTTTGTAAAAGTATGCCTTCCTTATAATTTAAGGAAGGCTTTTTTTTATAAAACCTTTAAATTAACACAGAGATGTTAAGAAGGAGTTGATATTATGTTAAAAGGAAGAAGTTTAATAGATCCTAGAGATTTTTCGGTAGAAGAATTAGAAGAAGTATTTGAATTAGCAGAAAAAATTATTAAAAGTCCAGAAGACTTTTCAAAAATGTGCAGTGGCAAAATATTGGCAACTCTTTTTTATGAGCCAAGCACAAGAACAAGACTTTCCTTTGAAAGTGCTATGCTAAGGCTTGGTGGAAATGTTATAGGATTTTCAGAAGCAAGCTCAAGCTCCGTATCTAAGGGAGAAACCATAGCAGATACAGTAAGGACAGTTTCATGTTACGCAGATGTTATAGCCATGAGACATCCCCTTGAGGGATCGGCTAAAATAGCCTCTCTTTACTCTCATATTCCTGTAATAAATGCAGGAGATGGAGGTCATCAACACCCAACTCAAACTTTAACAGATCTTTTGACTATAAGAACATTAAAAAAAGGTTTAAGTAATCATGTCATTGGATTATGTGGAGATCTTAAATATGGTAGAACGGTACATTCGTTAATAAAAGCCATGTCTAGATATAATAATAATAAATTCATATTGATATCCCCAGAAGAATTAAGTATACCAAAATATATTAAGAGAGAAGTACTAGAAAAAAATAATATTCCTTATGAAGAAGTAAGAACCTTAGAAGAAGCTATGGATAAGGTAGATATAATATACATGACCAGAATTCAGAGAGAAAGATTTGATAATAAAGAAGAGTATGAAAGACTTAAAAATAGTTATATATTAGATAATAAAAAGATGAGTATAGCAAAGGAAGATGCTATAGTAATGCATCCTCTACCAAGAGTAAATGAAATAGCTTATGAGGTAGATGATGATAATAGAGCATGCTATTTTAAACAAGCTAAGTTTGGTATGTATGTAAGAATGGCTTTAATAGCCAAGGTTTTAGGGGTGATTTAAATGGCCATATTTATGGATGTAATTAAAAGACATAGGGAGATACTACCTAGGAAAATAGAAAAGGTTATTGTTTGTAATAATAAAAATTGTGCAAGTTTAAAAGAAACCTATGTGAAACAAAGCTTTATATTAGTTGATGAAGAGAATATGGAATATAAGTGTGAGTATTGTGATAGTATTCAAACATTAAAGGCATTATAGGAGGAACATACATGAAACTTTTAATAAAAAACGCTAAGATAGTTGATTTTTCTCAAACTTCTGTTGGGGATATTTATATAGAGGACGGAATAATAAAAGAGGTTGGAAAAGAATTAAATAAAAACTGTGATGTTATAGATGCAAAGGGATATACAGTAATGCCTTCATTTATAGACCTACATGTTCACTTTAGAGAACCGGGGTTTACATATAAGGAAGACATAGAGAGTGGAAGCAGAGCTGCTGTTAGAGGAGGATATACCACTACTGTATTAATGGCGAATACAAGACCTTGCGTAAGTTCAAGAGAGGTATATGATTCAATAATAAAAAGAGGAAAAGAAGTAGGACTTGCAAATATTCATCAGTGTATAACAGTGACTAAGAATATGAGGGGAGAAAGTACTGAACACTTAGATGAACTTTTAAATATAGAGGGATTAAAGTTCATATCAGAAGATGGACGTGGAGTTATGGATTCAAAAGTAATGATAGAAGCTATGGAAAAGGCCAAGGAAAAAAACATAGTAGTTATTTCTCATGCAGAAACCCACGATTTATCTAAAATAGATATGAGACTTGCGGAAAACACAATGACATGGAGAGATATAACATTAAGTGAGTACACTGGAGCAAGACTTCATATGGCTCATGTAAGTACTAAAGAAGCTATGAAGTATGTTATAGAAAGCAAGGAAAGAGGGGGAAGGGTAACTTGTGAAGTAACTCCTCATCATATAGCATTGACTAGTGATACTGAATATAGGGTTAACCCACCTCTTAGAGAAGAAGAGGATAGAGAATTTTTAATAGAGGCTATAAAGAAAGGCTATGTAGATTGTATAGGTACTGATCATGCACCTCATAGCAAAGAGGATAAAGAGAAGGGAGCGCCGGGAATGATAGGCCTTGAATTTTCCTTCACAGTATGTAATACAAAGCTTGTAAAAGAAGGACATATAACTTTAAATAGACTTTCTGAAATAATGTCTTATGGGCCATCTAAGATAATGGATGATGAAGAAAGAGGTGGAATTTCTATAGGGAAAAAAGCTGATCTTGTACTCGTAGATCCTAATAGGGAAGTAACCCTAGATGAAAAGTTTATAAAGTCTAAAAGTAGCAACTCTCCACTTATAGGATTTAAAGGTTATGGAGAGGTACTTATGACCTTGAAGGATGGACAAATTGTCTATAAAGGGGGAGATGTTTAGTATGGATATTATAGATAAGTTATATAAAGCAGTAGAAGATAAAGGTGTTGTATGTGTTGGACTTGATACAAGTCTCAATTATATACCAGAGTTTTTTAAGGGGAAATTTCAGAATAATGTTGAAGAGATACTCTTTAACTTTAATAAAGAAATAATAGATAGCACATATGATGTAGCAGCTTGTTTTAAGGTTCAAATAGCATACTACGAAGCTTTAGGAATAGATGGATTAAAGGCTTATAGTAGGACAGTGAAATACTTAAAGGAAAAAGATTTAATATCCATAGGGGATATTAAAAGAGGAGATATAGCTGATACAGCAAAACAATATGCTAAGGCACATTTTAAAGGGGATTTTGAAGTAGACTTCATAACTTTAAGTCCATACATGGGTCTTGATAGTATAGAACCTTATATGCCTTATTTAGAGAGTGGGGAGAAGGGAGCTTTTGCTCTAGTTAGAACCTCAAATAAGGGAGCAGAAGATTTACAGTATGTAGATACTAAAAATGAAAATAAAGTATTTCATATGGTTGGAGAAAAAGTTAATACCATGGGAAAGAGTGCTTTAGGTAGCTTTGGATATAGTACCTTAGGAGCAGTAGTTGGATGTACTCATGTAGATGAGGCAAAGGAAATTAGAGAAAAAATGGATAGTACATTTTTCTTAATCCCTGGATATGGGGCTCAGGGAGGTAAGGCAGAGGATGTAGCCTTATATTTAAAAAATGGTAATGGGGGAGTAGTAAACTCTTCAAGAAAAATACTTCTAGCATATAAGAGAGAGAATAGGGAAAAAGAATTCGCCTTATGTGCAAGGGAAGAGGCAATAAGAATGAGAGATGAAATAAAAAGAGCATGTGATAACTTAAAGGCTTAAAAGATTTTATAGTATAGGTGAAAGGAAGATGCCAGGTGGAGTATATTAAAGGAATAATTTTAGAGAACAAAGAGGTTATTAAAGATATATATAAGATGGTGGTAAGGACCTCTTTAGATCATTGTAAAAGTATAAAGCCAGGTCAGTTCTATATGTTAAGGGGTGAATATATAGAACCTCTTCTTCCAAGACCTATAAGTGTATGTGAAGTTTTAGATGATACAATAACATTTATATATGCAAAAGTTGGACGAGGAACAAAGGAATTTTCAAAGCTTAAAAAAGAAGATTCTCTAATGCTAACAGGACCTTTAGGAAATGGATTTAATATTGAAGATGCAGAAGGCAGAGTAGGAATAGTTGCAGGGGGTATAGGAACTGCTCCTATGTTAGAACTAGTAAAGAAGATAAGAGAAAGTAAAGGTCAAAAGGTAGAGATAGATATACATTTTGGATTTAGAGATGATTATTATTTAATAGATGAGATAAAGGGTTATGTAGACAATATATATATATCAACGGATACAGGAAAGCATGGGCATAAGGGTTTTGTAACAGATCTTTTAAAGGTTTCAGATTATAATTTAATATATTGTTGTGGACCAGAACCAATGATGAACAAAGTAGTTTTAAAGGCCAGGGAAAATAATGTTAAGGTATATGTATCCACAGAAAAGCATATGGCTTGTGGAGTAGGAGCATGTCTTGTATGTACATGTAAAACTAAGAACGGAAACAAAAGAAGTTGTAAGGATGGCCCTGTATTTAATGGAGAAGATTTGGTTATAGAATAGGAGGAAGCTTATGAAGGTTAACATAAATGGAATTGAATTTAAAAATCCAGTTATAGCAGCATCAGGTACTTTTGGTTTTGGAGAAGAGTTTAATAACTTTTATGATGTAGGAAGACTTGGAGGTATAAGCTCCAAGGGATTGACTCTTGAAAAAAGAGAAGGTAATGACGGAATTAGGGTATCAGAAACACCTTCAGGAATGATGAATAGTGTGGGATTACAAAATCCAGGGGTGGACCACTTTATAAATCATGAGCTTAAAAAAATGAAAACCTATGGAAATATTGTTATAGCCAATCTTGGAGGAGCTACTGTTGAGGATTATATTCAGTCCGTAGAGAAGTTGAGTGCAAGTGATGTAGATATGATAGAGCTTAATATATCATGTCCTAATGTGAAATGTGGAGGAATGGCTCTTGGAATAAAGTCTGAGATAGCTTATGATGCAGTATCAAGAATAAAAGAAAAGTGCACAAAACCTCTTATGGTAAAACTTTCTCCTAATGCAGAAAACATTGTTGAAATGGCAAAGGCTTGTGAAAAAGCAGGAGCGGATAGTTTATCACTTATAAATACATTAAAGGGAATGGCAATAAATCTTAGAAAGAAGAAGCCTGTATTTAATAATACATTTGCAGGACTTTCAGGACCAGCAGTTAAGCCCATAGCACTTAGAATGGTTTATGAAGTGTGTAATGTTGTGGATGTACCAGTAATAGGACTTGGGGGCATAAGTAATTATGAGGATGCATTGGAGTTTATAATGGCAGGAGCTACTGCAATTCAGGTAGGAACAGCAATTTTTAGTAATCCCTATGCACCTATAGAGATAATGGATGGTATTGAAAAATATATGAAAGAAAATAACATAAAAGACTTAGGGGAAATTAGGGGAATAGCTTTAAGATAAAATTATATAGACTTGTTTTAAAATATTAAATATATTAAGGTTAACTTAGAAAGTGAGGAAATTGTTATGGTATTAGAAATATTAAAGGAAACTGAAGCTTTACTTGAGGGACATTTTTTACTATCATCAGGGAGACATAGTGATAGATATTGTCAATGTGCAAAATTACTACAACATCCAGATAAAGCAGAGAAGGTTTTAGGAGTTGTATGTGAAAAGCTTAAGGATGTTGAGTTTGATTTAGTAGTAGGACCTGCTATGGGAGGCGTAATAGTTGCCTATGAAGTAGGTAGACAAGTGAAAAAGCCAGCAATTTTCACAGAAAGAGAAAATGGAGAAATGACCTTAAGAAGAGGTTTTGAAATAAGAAAAGGTCAGAAGGTAGTTATAACAGAGGATGTAGTAACCACAGGAAAATCCTTTAAGGAGGCTGCTAAGGTAGTAGAAGAACATGGTGGAGAAGTGGTTGCAGTGGCTTGTATTGTAGATAGAAGCTCAAAGGAGATGGATTATCCATTATATAGCGCTATAAAGTTAAATGTGGAAAGCTTTGAAGCTGATGAATGTCCACTATGTAAAGAAAATATACCATATGTAAAGCCAGGAAGCAGAAAAATTAAGTAATCTTTATATAAGAGAAAAGTTTTAACGAAATATATAAGAAAAAAGATTATATATAACAAAGTGTTCTTTAAGGTAAGAGAAAATATTATAAAGAACAACATTAGAAGCAGTAATAATACTTTTAAGTATTATTACTGCTCTTTTTATAATTAATTGAAAAATTATAGATTTAAATAATATAAAGACAATATTGTTATATAATGGATTAAAAGGGGGAGTTATGGATATTAGAATAAAATTATTATCAAAGGAAACATTTTTAACTACAGTTAATATGATTACAGAATTAATGAATTATCATAGGAAATTAAATAATGCTCCTAAAGAATATTGGCAGACGGATGAAGAGTCTAAAGAAACTTTAGAGACTTGGAAAGAACAAGGGGAAATATATAATGTGTTTCTAGAAGACCAGCCAATAGGGTTTTTCTATGTAAGATTTGGGGGACAAAATGTAGCATGGTTAGAAGATTTATTTATACTTGAGGAGTATAGGGGAGATGGTATTGGTAAGCTTTCTCTTAAAATGTTAGATGAATTAATGATTGAAAAGAAGATAGTAGCAATGTTTGTGGATGTTATACCAAGGAATACAGAAGCTATGAGTCTATATAGAGAATGTGGCTTTGATCATTTAAACTTAATTCAACTACGAAAGAATTATGATAAGAGATTAAATAAAGAGGATAAAGTAGAATTATTAGGATTTGAATTTAAAAAATACTGATTTATATCATAAAAGTTAATTTTATGATATAAATATAATTATTTAAAGTTATATTTAAATAGATTTTAAGTGTAAAAATTATCAAGGACAAATAAAAAGCAACAATAATATTTTTAATATTATTGTTGCTTTTTTACTGTTTTTAAAATTAAAGCTTATAAAGTTTTATGCTGCAAAATCCCTTTTGATTTTTTTATTTCTAGGGATATATTTGTATAGTATCCAAAAAGTTAGTGATACAAATATTGCTCCACCTATGATATTTCCAAGAGTTACAGGTATTAGATTTTTAAACATGTGAGAAATATCTATATAAGATAACTTTTCAGAAGATAGATTTATAGAATTTACATAGTTTGGGTTATTCTTTGCTAAAAGACCAATGGTTAAATAATACATATTAGCAACACTATGTTCAAAGCCAGAGATTACAAATGTCATTATAATAAGCCAAACTGTAGTTAACTTAGATATGATATCCTTAGCCGCATATGAACACCATACTGCAAGGCAAACTAGAGTGTTACAAAGGACACCAGATAGCATAGCAGGTATAAACTCTACAGAGCTCTTAGTAGAAGCCATTTTTAAGGCATAGCCGCCTAAAGCGAAGTTATTAAAGTCTAAGGAACCAGAAAAATATATCATAGAAGATATAAAAATTGCTCCTAAGAAATTTGTGAAATATATTAAGAACCAATTAATGCATAACTGCTTAAAAGAAATTTTTCTTTCTAGTAAAGGTATGGTTAATAGGGTGTTTCCCGTAAATAAATCTGTTCCGCATAATACTATGAGAGTGAGGCCTATTGGAAAGATTAATGCTGCCATAAGTTTTGATAATGATGGATTAGAAATTCCGTGAGAAACAACGGTAGAGGCATAAGCCCCTAAGGCTATAAATGCACCAGATAAAAAGCCTAAGATAATGCTTTTTAGTCTTGGGTAATTTGCTTTAGTTTCATAGGCTAATAGAACATCATCTATGATTTCATTAGGTTTTAGCATAAACTTATCCATGGTTTACAACTCCTTTTATTATAAGATAGATAAAACATTTATAACAAATAAATGCTTTTTTTACATTTATTTTGCTATAAGCAAATATTATATCCATAGTATTTTATAATAAAATAATTGAAAATGTAACCCCTTTATAAAAGAAAAAATTCAAAATTTATGAAAAGGTTTAAAATAACAGGTAGAATTTATAAAAATATTATTAAATAATAACTTGCATTTTATAATACAACGTGTTATATTAATGGTGAACAAAGGGTGGTACAAAAATAAACAGTACCTTAAAACCTTTGGAAACAAAGGTTTTAGCTGTATTAATTTTAAGTTTTAACTGTTATAATTTAAAATTATACATTATAAGAATTTGTAATGATGTCGAAGGGAAAATATCTTAGTTTTAACAACTATATGCCAATAGATGTTAAAAACATAACGATACGTAAGGAAAATTAGAGAGTGCTTTTTTAGTTAAGCATTCATTTAAGGAGGAGTAGTAAATGTTTAAGCAATGGGATGGATTCAAGGGAGAATCATGGAAAGAAGACATAGACGTTAGAGGGTTTATACAAAAAAACTACACTTTATATGAAGGAGATAAGAACTTCTTAGCTCCAGTTACTGAAAAGACTAAGAAGGTTTGGGATAAATGTAGCCAGTTAATAATAGAAGAGATAGAAAAAGGAATATTAGGAGCAGCAACAGATAGAGTATCTGGAATAGATGCTTATGAGGCAGGATATATAGACAAGGATAATGAAGTAATAGTTGGACTTCAAACAGATGCACCTCTTAAAAGAATAGTTAACCCATGGGGTGGATGGAGAGTTGCTAAAAACTCTTTAGAAGCTTATGGATATGAAATTGATAAAGAAGTAGAGGAAACATTCCCTAATTATAGAAAGACTCATAATGATGGAGTATTTGATGCTTATACTGCTGAAATAAGAGCAGCAAGATCAGCGGGTCTTTTAACAGGGCTTCCAGATGCATATGGAAGAGGAAGAATAATTGGTGACTATAGAAGAGTAGCTCTTTATGGAGTAGATTTCTTAATAGAAAAGAAGAAAAGTGATTTAGCAGAACTTCAAGGAGACATGCTAGATGAACTTATAAGAAGAAGAGAAGAAGTTTCAGAGCAAATAAAGGCTTTAGAAGCTATGAAGAGTATGGCATCTAAGTATGGATACGATATATCTAAACCAGCAGAAAATGCAAAAGAGGCAGTTCAGCATCTTTACTTTGGATACTTAGCAGCAGTTAAAGAAAACAATGGAGCAGCAATGTCTCTTGGAAGAACTTCTACCTTCCTTGATATATATATAGAAAGAGATATAGAGAGTGGAAGTTTAACAGAAGAAGAAGCTCAAGAAATTATAGACCAGTTTATAATAAAGCTAAGACTTGTTAGACATTTAAGAGCACCAGAGTATAACGAGTTATTTGCAGGAGATCCAACTTGGGTAACTGAATCAATAGGTGGAGTTGGAATAAACAGTAAGCCACTTGTAACTAAGAACTCATTTAGATATCTTCATACTCTAATAAACCTAGGATCTGCTCCAGAACCTAATATGACAGTGCTTTGGTCAGAAAAACTGCCAAGAAACTTTAAGAAGTATTGCACAGAGATATCAATATTAACAGATTCTATACAGTATGAAAATGATGATATAATGAGACCTATATATGGAGACGATTATGCTATAGCTTGCTGTGTATCTGCAATGCAAGTTGGTAAGCAAATGCAATTCTTCGGAGCAAGATGTAACTTAGCTAAGGCTTTACTATACTCTATAAATGGTGGAGTTGATGAGAAGAAGGGCAAGCTTGTTATAGAAGGTATTGATCAAATAACAGATGAAGTTCTTGATTATGATAGAGTTAAAAAAGCATACTTTGAAGTTCTTGAGAAGGTTGCAAAACTTTATGTTGATACAATGAATATAATCCACTATATGCATGATAGATATGCATATGAGGCAGGACAAATGGCATTACATGATACTGAGGTAGGTAGATTAATGGCATTTGGTATAGCAGGACTATCAGTTGTTGCAGACTCATTAAGTGCTATAAAATATGCAAAGGTTAAACCAATAAGAGAAAATGGAATAACTGTAGACTTTGAAATAGAGGGAGATTTCCCTAAGTACGGAAATGATGATGAAAGAGCAGATGATATAGCAGTAGAGTTAGTTAACAAGTTCTCTAAAGAGCTTAAGAAGCATCCTTTATATAGAAATGCAAAGCATACATTATCAGTTCTTACAATAACATCTAATGTAGTTTATGGTAAGAAAACAGGAGCTACTCCAGATGGAAGAGCTGCAGGAGTTGCATTTGCTCCAGGAGCTAACCCAATGCATGGAAGAGATAGCCAAGGTGCTTTAGCATCATTAAACTCAGTAGCTAAGGTTCCATACAGCCCATGCTGTGAGGATGGAGTATCAAATACTTTCTCAATAGTTCCAGAAGCTTTAGGAAAAGAAAGAGATGCTCAAATAGATAACCTAGTTAATGTGTTAGATGGATATTTTGGACAAGGTGCTCACCACTTAAATGTTAATGTACTTCAAAGAGAGACTTTAATGGACGCAATGGAACATCCAGAAAAGTATCCAACACTTACAATAAGAGTTTCAGGTTATGCAGTTAACTTTAATAGATTAACAAAGGATCAACAAAAAGAAGTTATATCTAGAACATTCCACGTAAAAATGTAATAATATTAAAAGGGAGGGGGAGATACCCCTTCTCTTTAATATGTTAGAAAAGGAAGGATAACATGAAGGGAAGAATTCATTCTATAGAGAGTATGGGACTTGTAGATGGACCAGGAATAAGAACAGTAATATTTCTTCAAGGCTGTGCCATAAGATGTGCTTACTGCCATAACCCAGATACTTGGAAATGTCAGGGCGGAACTGAATACACACCTAAAGAAATTTATGAAAAGATATTAAAGTATAAGCCTTACTTCTCAAGGAGTGGTGGAGGAGTGACATTCTCAGGAGGAGATCCCCTTCTGCAACCAGAGTTTTTAATAGAGGTTTTAAAGCTTTGCAAAAATAGTGGAATCCATACAACTTTAGATACAGCAGGTTTTGGACTTGGCAATTATGAAGATATATTAGAATATGTGGATTTAGTTTTATTTGATATAAAACATGTATCTGATGAGGGGTATAAATCCTTAGTTGGTAGAGATGGTGAAGAGGCAAGAAATTTTTTAAAGGCTTGCAGGAAAACTTCTACAAAATTATGGATAAGACATGTGGTAGTTCCTGGAATCACTGATGGAGAAGAGCACATGGAGGCTTTAGCTAACATAATAAAAGATATAGAAAATGTTGAAAAAATAGAACTTCTTCCTTATCATACTATGGGAATAAATAAATATGATAGCATTGGATTAAAATATAGACTTCAAGGTATTGAAGATATGGATAGGGATTTATGCAAGACTATGGAAAATAAGCTGATTAATAGGGTAAATGAATTAAGAGATTCTAAGAATAGCTAGGGTTTATTCTAAGTATCCTTATATAATACTCTTTATTATAATTAGAATATTATAAAATAAGTATCTTATAATATGTAAATATTTATTTAAATAAACTTAATAAAAATTATATTCATGATAAACTACTACTATAGTTTTAGTAAAAATATATAAGTAG
This sequence comes from Clostridium hydrogeniformans DSM 21757, assembly GCF_000686705.1. Lineage (GTDB taxonomy): Bacteria > Bacillota > Clostridia > Clostridiales > Clostridiaceae > Clostridium_Z > Clostridium_Z hydrogeniformans. The sequence continues at coordinate 275,265 of NZ_KK366004.1, forward strand.
TTTTATATTATAAAGGCTTTCTAAACAAATACCTCCTAGAATTATTTTCTAGGAGGTATTGTTTAATTAAAGGTAAAAGAATAAATATTAAATATATATAAGAAGTTTTATTCTAAAGGAACAAAGTTATATTTAGAGAATCCACAAAATGGACATATCCAATTTTCAGATAAGGAGTTAAATTCTATATTATTAGGTATCCCTGAGTAACTATCTCCGTCCACTGGATTATAAACATATCCACAAACTACACAAACATAAGATTTCATAGCTATATCTCCTTTTAATAAATTTCTATTATATAAAATTTCTGTCACTTAAATATCTATTTAAGCTTCCATAAATCCAATATTATATAGAATAAATCATTTAAAATCATAACTTATATAAAATTTAGCATTAATATATTATTTGAAATTTATAATTAATATAAATTCACTTTTACTTGATGAAATGGTTTAATATTCACTTTATATGATATTTTATGAGTATTCCTAGAAAAATGTGAATGTAATGATTAGTATTTATTCATTATAAGAAATTTATACATAAAAATTAGTTGGAGTAAAAAATTGGTTAACTTTAGTTACTATAGTGTATAATATAGATATAAGAGTTTAGGAAAATAAATATATGTATTGAGAAGTTTTAATAAAATATGTCTAATTTTTCTAAATATAATCAAATATTAATTAGGTTATCAAATTTTACAGATAGAAAGTAGTAGAAAAGAGGTGAGATTTAGTGAGGAGTGGACACTTATTACACATTCTTGCTGAAGATAATTTATGAAAAAAAGAAAGAAGATATTATTGCCTTCAATATTTATAATTGGACTATTAACAATATCTATTTATATATACTATTCTTTTTATAATAAAGAAAATGTAGAAGAGAAGAAAGAAGAGATCCTTGTTAATAATTATAATAAAGAGAATAAGGAGGAATCTTTTAATAAAGACAAAGAGATAGTAGAGAACAAAGAGGAAAACAATAAAGAAGAAAAAAGAGAGGAAGTTAAGAAGGAGAAAACTGAGGGAAGCAAAGAAATAAAAGATAACAATATGTCTAATAAGAAAAATAGTTGGTATTTTATATCTAAGGGTGATGGACAAGCACCAACTCCACCTAAGGAGTCAGAAGGTTATTTAAGTAAGAATCAAGGTGTTTATTTAGGAGATAAAGATAAGAAATATATATATCTTACCTTTGATGAGGGATATGAGAATGGATATTCTAGTAAAATTCTAGATATATTAAAAAGAAATAATGTAAAGGCTGCATTCTTTGTAACAAAGCCTTATATAAAAGAAAATAAAGAGTTAGTAAAAAGAATGGTAAAAGAAGGGCATGTAGTTGGTAATCATAGTGTGACCCATAGATCTATGGATGATGTGGTTACTAAGGGAGTAGATGAATTTAAAAAGGAAATTTATCAAGTAGAAGAAGAGTATAAGTCTTTAATAGGCAAGGATATGATAAAGGTTTTTAGACCTCCTATGGGAAACTATAGTGAAAAATCTTTATATTACACTAAATCTTTAGGATATAAAAGTGTATTCTGGAGTTTTGCTTATGGAGACTATGATGTTAATAAACAACCAGATAAGGCCTATGCTAAAAATCATATCTTAAAGAATACTCACAATGGAGCTATATATCTTCTTCATGCTATTTCTAAGACAAATCTAGATATATTAGATGATGTTATAAAGGAGTGGAAGCTAAGAGGATATGAATTTAGATCCTTAGAGGAATTATAAAGGTAAGCTTTTATATAATTATTCAGACGTATGGGGGAATACAAATAAAAAATGAGTTATAATTACATAACTCATTTTTTATTGCCATTTTAATTTATAATAATCATACATTAGTAAAAAATTACTTCATCATAGAGGTAAAGTGCTGTCTAGGAATAAATCCTTTCTTAATACCTTCTGTAACAATAAGATATGTAGCTGCAGTATCAAACCTGGCATCGTGATAATTTCCACTGCCTTCAAAAAGTGCCTCAGATTTTTCAGCTATCATTTCCTTAGTTATACTAAGGAAGGCTATAACTTCTTCAAGTTTAGGATTTTTTATATCGCCTCTAACATTACATAACCTACATATATTTTTATAATAAGACATAGTACAAAAACTTAAGTTTGGTTCAAAAAACTCTCCTATACCAGAAAGTTCATGGCTTAAGAATTTTATATCAAAGGATACATTATGACCAATTAATATATCTGCAGTTAAAAAATCATTTATAAATGTTTCTACCTGATCCTCAAAGTAATTACCTTCACTTAATTCATATAACTTTTCTAAAGAAAATCCATGAACTGCTTCAGCAGAAGGAGACATATTATCTACAGTGAAGAAAAAATTACGACCAACAGTTGTATTAGGTTTTGTAGAGGTATCAACTAGTATATAGCTAAGCTGACATATGCTACCTAGTTCTGGCTTTATGTCAGTAGTTTCTGTGTCAAAAAATATAAGTTTCATAAAAACCTCCTATAGTTTATTAAATAGCAATAACCTTATTATATAAGAATAAATATAATATGTACATAATAAGCCTCTACTTTTTAAGTAGAGGCTTATTTGTTATTTTAAATTATAAGATATAAAGTCTAATAGCTCTAAGGCAACTTTTAATGTAGAATCATCCTTATCTATTTTGGTATTTAACTCCACAAAATCCATAGATTTTATAAGACCACTAGATAGAAGATATTTAAGAAGATATTTAACTTCATCCATACTAAGACCATTAGCTACTGGAGTTCCTGTACCAGGAACCAGTGATGCATCTAAGGAATCTATATCATAGCTAAGATGAACATTGTTAATTCCTTTTGAAGCAATATCCTTTAATATAGAATTTATGATATTTTCACATCCTTTTTCCTTTACATCTGAGGTTGTCCAGACACTAAGATTCAAATCCTCTATAAGCTTTAACTCACCTTCATCTAAATCTCTAGCACCTACTATATATACATTTTGTGGCTTTACTTTTTGACCCTTAAAGTAAAGATCAGTAAGGGAAGAAGGTCCTTCACCCATAGCAGAGGCTAAAGGCATTCCATGAACGTTACCAGAAGGAGAAGAGGTATGAGTATTAATATCTCCATGGGCATCTATCCAAATTACAGCCAAATCTTCTCCAAAGGCTTTACTACACCCACTTAAGCTTCCAAGACCAAGAGCGTGATCTCCACCTATAACTAAAGGAAAGGATCCAGAAGTTAATGAAGTGTAAACACTATGAGCTAAGTTTTTATTTACATTAACTATAGGGCTTAAATATTTCATAGATTTATGATGAGAAAATTTACTAGTTTCATGAGTAGATTCCACATAGATATTTCCAAGATCATAAACTTCTTCATGATTTTTTTCTAAGAGTTCAATTAAACCATGTTCCCTTAAGATATTAGGACTAAGGTCAACACCTTCCCTATCACATCCAAAATATAAAGGAACACCTATTACATTAATTTTCATTTTAGCACCTCCTATAACATATAAAAGTTATATTATCTGTACATTAAGCACAGTAAGAAATTTTAATTTTAAATTTCTTAATAATATTATGTGTATAGTGACATCCTATTATTAAGTATAACAATAGAACTTTATATATTTTATGGCATATTTATTAAGAAATTTTGAGATTTAAATACTATATTTGAAAATATTAGAGATTAATATATATTTTAAACTTTAATATGAATTATTTATATCATACTACTATAATTGTTTCAATAAAAAACCTAATAATAATAGTTAAAATATATAAAATAATAATTATTATTTATTGATAATAATTTCCTATTGATATAAAATTATTATAGAGCATTTAATCCAAAGGTTCTATTTTTATGCAATAAACGTACTATTAAGACAGAGCAAAAGGAGGTAATTGATATGATAAAAGGAACTACAAAGGTATCAATAATAGGAGCAGGATTTGTTGGTTCTACTACAGCCTATGCTTTAATGCTAGAGGGACTAGTATCAGACTTAGTTATAGTAGATATTAATAGGGAAAAGGCAGAGGCGGAGGCTATGGACCTGTCCCATGGAGCAGCATTTGTAAAGGCAACAGATGTAAAGGCAGGAGATTATGAAGATACTAAGAATTCAGATATAGTAATAATTACTGCAGGTGTTGGACCAAAGCCAGGAGAAACAAGGCTGGATATAGTTAAGAAGAATTATAATATATTTAAAAGTATAGTACCTCAGGTTGTTAAGTATAGTCCCAATGCTATATTACTTGTAGTGTCAAATCCAGTGGATGTTTTAACTTATATAACATATAAGTTATCAGGACTTCCAGCTAATAGAGTAATAGGATCAGGAACAGTACTTGACACTTCAAGGTTTAAATATTCATTAAGTGATAAGTTCTCAGTAGATGCAAGAAATATACACACTTATATAATAGGAGAGCATGGAGATTCAGAAATGGCAGCTTGGAGTTTAACTTCAATAGCTGGTATGGGTGCTAAGGAATTCTGCCTAGCTCAAGGTGGAGAATGTGATGATGAATTTAAAAAGGCTACCTTAGATGAGGTTAAAAATGCTGCCTATGAGATAATTAATAGAAAAGGATACACTAATTATGCAGTTGCTTTAGCAGTAAGAAGAATTGTAGAGGCAATAATAAGAGATGAGAAATCAATTCTTACAGTATCAAGTCTTTTTGAAGGCCAATATGGAATAGAGGATATGTATCTTGGAATTCCTACTGTAGTAGGAAGGGAAGGGGCAGAAAAATTATTAAATGTACCTTTAAACGAAGAAGAAATAAGTGGGTTAAAAAAGTCATCGGATGTATTAAAAGAAAGTATAAAAGACTTAGAGTTTTAAGTTTTTTATAGAGAGTAGGTAGATTCTTAGATCTTAGAAGTTTAGATTTTTATATTACAAAGGTTTAAGCTATTGTGTTAGATTAAACTCTTGTAATATCTATTAATAAGGGGAGGATATAAAAGTTATAGCTTTTATATCCTCCATTTTAGTATACTGATCTTAATTATCTAAAACCTTAAGAAAAATATTTATAAGAATGCCATAACTTAAATTTATATTGTTATATTTCTTTAGGTAGATGCGTAAATTAATTAATGCAACATATATAATATAAATTTAAAATGTAAGTAAATTTATTCTACATATCCATATAAGCCTCTAATAGATACCTCGCCAGAAATGATCTTTTTATAGGAGCCATCATTAAGAATTACTAAAAGCTCTCCATCTTCAGTTATATCTTCAGCTTTACATATAAAAGATTTATCCCTATTTATACACTGAATTTCTTTTCCTATAAGTATAGAAGCTTCCCTACTTATATCTAAGGTTTTATTAAGTTTTCCAGTGGCTAAAAAGTCATCATAGAGGTCTTCAAAATTATTTAGAATATAAGAAGTAAGTTTTTTTCTATTAAAGTCTTCTTTTAACTCTCTTTTTAAAGAAGTGGCTATAGGTTTAAGGTCTTCACTAAAGTCTTCTTTTAAGGTGTTTACATTAATACCTATTCCCATAACCATGTAGTTTATATTATTCATTTCTCCACTAATCTCAGTAAGAATTCCACAAAGTTTTTTATTATTTAAAATTATATCATTAGGCCATTTAATAGAGCTTTCTATGCCAAGTTCTTTAAGAGCTAAATATACTGCAGCTGAACCTATAAGGGTAGTTTTAGAAACTTCTAAGGGTGGTAAATCAGGGGTTAGAAGTATGCTTAACCATATTCCTTTATGTTTAGGAGAAATCCAAGTACGTCCAAGACGGCCTCTTCCACTTACTTGTTCCTCACTAATAAATACTGCTCCATTTATTAAATTATCCTTTGCAGCTTCTTTTGCCTTTGAGTTAGTAGAATCTATAGTATCAAAGTGATAATAACTTCTTCCTATATATTTAGTTTTTAAATAAGGACTTATCTCTATATAATTTAAAACATCTGCTTCTTTTATAAGTTTATATCCTACCTTAGTTGAAGACTCAAATTCATAGCCTTCTTCTTTTAATGCCTTTATATATTTCCATATGGATGCACGACTTACTCCGATATTTTTACTTATATCCTCTCCAGATATATATTGATCTTTATTGTTTTTAAATAGCTCTAAAACCTTGTATTTCAAAATTATCAGTCCCTTTATGTAAAATTAAAGCCCTAAAATATTATATTTTAGAGCTTAATTCCATTATATAATTTTAATATTTTTTAGTCTAGTTTAATCATAGAATATTTAATATTTTACTATTTGGTGATGAGAGTCTGAGGATTTTCTATAAATAAAATTAGGGTTTGATTCCTTTATAAAAGCTGTAGTAAAGGCTTCTCTTAAATTATAAAAAACATTAATATCTCCAGAAACCTCATCCCAGTATTTCTTATGTATACAGGTGGTGGTTTCCCATTCTACTAAATCCTCAGTTTTTGTTTTTAAACTATTAACATGATCACAAGGCATTCCATCTAAAACATAGTTATTAAAGTTTTTAAATAATGATAAGGCATTTTCATTATCTCCACTTACACTAACTTCAGTTCCACACTTTTTACCATGATTTTCATAAACTTTTAGAGCTATAGGAATAACATTTTCTCCAAAAGTTTTTATAGAATTAGTTATAAAGTAGGCCATTCTTCCTTCAGTTTTAGAAACCTTATCTTGAAGCCAACCATGAATATTGGAAGTATCTATCATTGATTCTAAAGGTTTATCTTCTATGAAGTTTCCATACTTAGATAGTCCTTCAGAAAATATTTTATAAACATCATCTCCAAATTCATTTGAAAAAGCTTCTTCTATATTTCTTTCAAGTTCCTCTGATAATTTTATTTTATTAAATAACCAAGAATGAATAGGTGCTAAATATAAGCTCATAGTTATATCTCCTTTATATATAAATTAATAGTTAATATCTTTACTAGGTAAAATCTTTATAATATAATTTTAGTTAAAATATACTTTTATGTCTGTAACCTATGTTACGTATAAATGGCTAAATATATATTATAATATCATTAAAGATAAGAGCTCTTCAATATTATAGTAAAGGGATTCTTATATAAAACTTCTATTATAAGATTTATTTTAAATTGTTTTTATAGGGATTTAAGAATAAAATTTAACTTATTCATTAAAGTTTTATTTATTTATCTTGATTCATCAAGGTGTATAAATTAACTTTTCAACTCAAAACCCTAGAAGAAAAGGATAAGTCTTATTAAAATAAAGGTTTTAAAGACTAAGGTTTAGAGAGAGAAAATAAATATTAAATATAATATTCAGTTAACAAGGAGGAAAATAATATGAAAATAACAGCTAAAACAATAATGGGAGATATATTAAAGATAAATCCAAAGGCAGCAGATATATTAATGAGCAGAGGTATGGGATGCATTGGATGTCCATCATCTCAAATGGAAGCGTTAGAAGATGCAGCTTTAATTCATGGACTAGATGTTAATGAATTATTAGAAGAATTAAATAAAGATTTAGAGTAGTTAGAAGTATGTTAGAGTAGTTAGAAGTATGTTAGAATAAAAATTCCCTAATGCATTATGCATTGGGGGATTTTTTTATTCTAAATTAGAAATACTAGTACTGGGATAAGATGTGCTGAATACATTAAAAGACAATATAAAAATTTATTTAGGAACTTTACAAATTTAATACTTATTTTATTAAGTGCATGGGAAAATATTACATGAAATTTATCTATAAATAAAATGAAGTGAAAATTCCATGTGGATAAGATTTTACTTTGTTTTAAAACTTAAACATGGAGATGATTAGAGTTGAGAAAGAAAAATAAAATTCTGCTTATAACATTAGGTATTTTAGCTGGGATTATTATAGCAGGAGGTATTTCTTATTATATTTATATTAGAAGTAAGATTTATAATAATTCTATATACGATATAAAAGGGATAACCTATGATGAGAATGAAAAAGAAGAGGAACCAGAAGTATCCTATAGTGAGGTTCAAGGAATAACAAATATTCTTTTAGTAGGTATAGATGCTAGAGATATTAATGAACCATCTAGGTCAGATGCTATACTTATAGCAACTATAGATAATAATAATAAAAACTTAAAATTTACATCTATTATGAGGGATAGCTATGTAGAGATTAAAGGACTTGGAGAAACTAAAATAAATGCTGCCTATGCAAAAGGTGGAATAGGATTATTAATTGACACCATAGAGAGGAACTTTAATTTAGAGCTTGATAAATATGTGGTAGTTAATTTTCTTGGATTTCAAGATATAGTGGATGCTCTAGGGGGAATAGAGGTAAATATTAAAGACTATGAAATAGATGAAATGAATAAATATATTGGGGAAGTTAATGAAAATAAATCTCCTAAGATAGAGAGTGCAGGGGTTAACCACTTAGATGGACAAAGGGCTCTTGCCTATACAAGAATAAGAAAGGTTGGAGATGGATCCTATGAAAGAACAAAAAGGCAAAGAGAGGTTATGAGACTTATTGCCTATAAGGTTATGGATTTAAATGTTATTCAGTATCCTAATATTTTAGGGAAAATAAGTGATTATATTAAAACTAATATAGAGCCTATAAATATAATTAATTATGGATATACAGTATCTAAGTTTCAACCATTAAATGTAGAAGAACTTCAAATTCCTTTAAATGAATTAAGTGAAGGAAGAGTATACAAAGGCTCTTGGGTACTACTTATGGACAAAAAACAAAATAGTAAGATACTTTTAAATTTTATATTAAATAATACTCTTCCAAGTGAAAAAGATATAAACAAGGACGAGTTTAAAAAAGAATTAGATAGGTACCTAAAAATTGATAAACCTTATAAGAAACCTAAAATAGAGAAAAATAAGGAGAAAAATAAGGAAAGTTTAGAAATCAAAACTTATAAGGACGATGATTCAATAGATGATGAAGAATATAATGATTATGATGTAGAAGAAACCACTGATTTTCAATAAGTAATAAGACTCATTTATAGAATACATAGGTTTAACATAAGGTATTTGTATTTTATAAGTGAGTTTTATAGTTTTTTAATATATTTATTTGAAAATCTTCATATTATAGTAAGGAGAGGAGGGTTAATGTTGAAGAAAACCTATGTACTTGACACAAACGTATTATTGTATTCTCCTACTGCACTACTTTCTTTTGGTGAAAATCATGTGGTTATACCAGAGGTGGTTTTAGAAGAGCTTGATAGATTTAAAAAGGATAAAAATGATTTAGGGGCTAATGCTAGGCATGCTGCTAGATTAATAGACAAGCTAAGAAAGGAAGGTAAACTTAATAAAGGGGTAAATTTAGATACTGGTGGAACTCTTAGGGTGGAAATGAATCATTATGATACAGAGATGCCACCGACATGGGACAAGTTAAAAGGTGATAATCGAATAATTCAAGTTTGTAAGGGGTTAAAAGAGAAGGGAGAAAATGTATATTTAATAACGAAAGATATATTTGAAAGAATAAAAGCTGATATAGTTGATATAGAAGTGGAAGATTTTAATGAAAAAGTTGTTCCAGAGCAGGATGATCAGTATACAGGAAGGATAGAAGTTTATGCATCAACAAAGGCTATAGATAGCTTTTATAAAGAAAAGAGATTAAGTATAAAAGAACTTACATGGTATAGTGAGGAGGAGGAAGAGTATAAAGATCCTCCTTTAGAGTTAAATCAGTTTCTTATAATTAGATCTAAAGATAATCAGAAACAAACAGCTGTAGGAAGATTTGACGGAGTTAATATAGTACCTCTTTATAATAAAGATATAACTTTGTTTGGAATAAATCCTAGAAATGTAGGTCAAAAGTTTATGATGGAGTGTCTATGTACAAATGCAACTTTAGCCCCATTAGTTATAATAAAGGGCCCAGCAGGTACTGCAAAAACTTTATTTTCTTTAGCAGCTGGCCTCCATCATATACTGGAAACGGGAGAAAATAAATATAGAAAAATATTAGTATGTAGACCTAATGTAACAATGGATGAAGACATTGGATTTCTTCCAGGTACTGAGGAGGAAAAGATAGCACCTTTTATGAGACCTATTTACGATAATCTTCAAATTTTAGTAGACTCTGATGACAAGGAAAGATATAAAGATGAAGGGGAGCTTAATGATAAAATAGAGGAACTTTTTGAAAGAAAGATTATTACCACTGAAGCAGTAGCTTATTTAAGAGGAAGGTCTATAGCTAAAAATTATGTAATAATAGATGAGGCACAAAACTTAAGCCCTAAACAAGTAAAATCTATAATAACAAGGGTAGGGGAAGGTACTAAATTAATACTAATTGGAGATCCAGAACAAATAGATCACCCGTTTTTAGATTCAAGATCTAATGGTCTTTGTTATGCATCAGAAAAGATGAAGGGAAGTAACCTTTGTTATCAAGTTACTCTTAAATATGATGAATGTGAAAGGTCTCCACTTGCTTTTGAAGCTGCTAAGAGATTATAACTGTATAGAATCACATCATATTCTATATCTTAAATAAGAAGCCATAGGTATAAAGGAAAAGATAATTTTAAATAAAATAATATAGAAAAAGACTTAGGTATATTAAACTTAGTTGGATTAATATACCTAAGTTCTTTACAATATACATTTGCATTACCTTAGGTTAAATTATATAATATCAAGGTAATGCAAAATAAGAGTAGATAAATCAGGTTTAAGGAAGAATTATAGGTAATTATAAAATATTAAGATAAAATTAATGATTAAAATATAAAAATTTTAGTATAATTTTTATATATATATTTAATAATAAGTCATTATTAATAAAATTGTAAAAACTTTAAGGTTAAAATGTAATAGAATAAGATTATTGTTTAAAAATACAATTAGAAAAACTTGGTTTTAATCATATAAAATTAGTAACATAGGAAGCAAAATAAATTTAATTTGGGGTGGTTTAAAGTCTATGAATAACGAACCAATTATAAAAAAGAAGGGTATGACTACAAAAAGTAGACAATATAAAAAAAGAAAGATTAAAGGTAAATCTAATAAAAAGAGATCATGGAAAAGCATACTTAAATTTTTAGCTTTTGAAATTGCATTTGTAGCTATAACATCTCCATTTTTAGTTTTTTATGGTCCTTTTGAGAATGTTAGGAATACAATAGTAGGGGCTGCTATGACTACCCTTAATCATCAATACATAGCCAAATGGTTTTTATCAGATGAAAAAATTAATGAAATTTTATCATCACATAAGATTGAGGACATTAAGCAAGGTTCTAGTAATGTTAGTATAGAGATTCCAAAGAGAGCTAGCAATGATATTGAAAGATATGATGTATCTACAGGTAAGTTTAAGGGATATATGTTAGTTATTCATGATCCTAAGCGTATTAAAGTTGGATATACTCAAAAGCTTGGAATTGAAGGACAACTTACAAGTAAGATCGCTAGGGATAATGGCGCAGTAGCTGCTATAAATGGTGGAGGTTTCCCAGATGAATCCACAGGATGGACAGGCACTGGTGCAACTCCAACAGGAGTTATAATTCATGAAGGAGAAATAAAGTTTGATGCTATAAAAAATGAGTCAACTAAGGTGGATACCATGGCACTTACTAAAGAAGGAAGACTTTTAGTTGGAAAGTATAGCATAGGTGAGCTTAAGAAGGCTAATGTCACAGAAGCTTTATCCTTTGGACCAGCCCTTGTAGTGGATGGGAAGCCAACCATAAAGCAAGGTGATGGAGGCTGGGGAGTTGCTCCAAGAACTGCAATAGGACAAAGAAAAGATGGTGCAATTGTTATGCTGGTTATAGATGGAAGACAAGTTTCCAGTATAGGAGCCTCTTTAAAGGAAGTCCAAGATACATTAATTGACAATGGAGTGGTAAATGCTACAAACTTAGATGGAGGATCATCTACTACAATGTACTATGATGGAGATGTAATAAATAATCCAGCTAATAGTTTAGGTGAAAGAGCGGTACCTTCTATAGTTTATGTAAAGTAACCTTTTAAGGAGAGAAATAAATGAAGAACAAATTTAAAATATTGAGTATATGGGTTTTAATTGCATTAATAGCTCAATTCCTAGGATTATTTTATGCCAACAATTATCTATTTAATAGCAATATAAAGGGAATGAAGGTAAAGAAGGTTAGTTCGGATAGTGAAAAGAAGGAAGACAAGAAAATAGATATTAATATACCAAAGGATGCAAAGAATATAAAGGTATCCTTTGATGGTAAATTTTTATCCTATACAGAAAATGATAAACTAAAGGTTGTTAATACAAGTACTGGAAAAGAAGAAACTTCAGAGTTTGATGAAGGATCTCATTATCAATGGTTAAATGATAGAAATAGAATGATACTTGGAGAAAAAGGTAAGGGTGGTATTATAAACCTATCTTATTATGATGTGGATAAAAATAATAAGGAAGAGATAAAGGAAATAAATACAAAGGATAGTACCTCTAAAGTTACAGATGTGAAGGCATCTACTCTTACTCAAGTTATATATGTAAAAACAACAACAAGTTCTTCAAAGAATAGTATATATAGGCTTAATATAATGAAAGAATTATCTAGGGTACCTATGAGAATCAATAGAATAGGAGAAATAGAAGTTATTAATAGAAAAGATGACTTTATATATGAGGATACTATGAATAAAACCGTATATCTTAATAGTAAGGGAAAAACCTTAGGAAATCCTTCTCAAAGTAGGCTTTTAAAAGTAGATGAAGAAGACTTTGCATATGTTGCCACTATGAATGGAACAGATATTGTAAAATCCATATCTTATGGAGTATATAACGAAGGAGATTGGAAAAAGGTAGATATTCCTAGTGGAACAAAGTATAATGATATATATATATCTAATGGTGGAAACATATATGTGAATGATAATTTAAGAGGAGTACTTAAGGATATAAAAAATAATAAGGAAATTTCCTATAGCGGAAGGATTCTATCCTTATATGAGGGTGGAATAGCTAGTATTAGTGAAGGAAAACTTGTTAAAACTAAAATTCAGCCTTAAGCTTTTGCTTGAGGCTGAAATTCTATAAATAAGAGGTGATAATATGGGATTTCGTAATAGTATACAAGATATGATAATGATGATTCCAGCAATACTTATAGGGTTTACGTTTCATGAATATGCTCATGCTAAGATGGCGGATAGATTAGGGGATAAAACAGCAAGGTTTCAAGGGCGATTAACCTTAAATCCGTTTCATCATATAGATATAATGGGATTTATATTTATATTAATTGCAGGGTTCGGATGGGCAAAACCAGTAGAAACAAACCCAAGGGCCTATAAGAACTATTATAAAGATGATTTAAAGGTGAGTTTAGCAGGGCCATTAGCTAACTTAACTGTAGCTGTTGTAGGGGCTTTAATTCTTGGAGTTTATTTTAGGTTTATTATACCATTAACAAATAGTGGAGTATTAGTAGTGGTTATATTTAAGATGCTTCATCAAATAGTAAACATAAATGTTATGTTATTTATATTTAACCTTCTACCGTTACCGGGATTTGATGGATATCATGTTCTTAGAGATTTATATCCTAAGTTCTTTTATAAATATGAAGGTGATTTTTATAAATATAGAATTGTAATATTAGTAATTTTATTTTTAACTCCAGTATCTAATATAATTTTAAAACCTGTGGCAAGCATTAGTGGTATACTATTTAAAGTTGCTCTTGGTATTTAGTAATATGGTTTAGTTTATGTTAATAGAGTATTTCTTAAAACTTAAGTTTTGAGAAATACTCTATTTTATTTTCAATTTAAAATAAGGAGATTTAAATTAAAAATAAAATAGATAAAGAGATTTATGCAATGGTAGAGGGATTTGTGTACTAGAGATTCAAGGGGGATTTGGTAAACTTTCTAATATACATGGATAATGATATATTACTACAACCTAAAGTAAGTATGTACCAGGTATAGTTAAGGGTAAATATATATAAAATATAGTAATACACTTAATAACTATCTGTATATTTTAATTATGAGGAGGAGTATAAGATGGATTATGGAAGAGGTCATAATATAATTGAGGTAGATAAGAATACTAATGGAGAAATTATAGCTTATAAGCTTGATAATGGAGAAACTCTTGAAAAAGCCAAGGCTGTGGATCTTGCAAAACAAGGATATATAAATGGAGTACAAGTATCTGTATCTAAAAAAGGAGAGGAATACCTAAGAAGTCTTCCTGATGGATCTAAGAGTAATAATTTAAGTAGTATGCCAGAGTTTGATTAATTAAGAAACCTATTAGAACTTGAAAAGTATTTGAAAAGTATTTGAAAAGTATTTGAAAAGTATTTGAAAAGTATTTGAAAAGTATTTGAAAAGTATTTGAAAAGTATTTGAATAATAAAAAGGATGCCTTAGGCATCCTTTTTATTATAAAGCTTTTTTAGCAGCTTCTAATATTTCATCAAAGTTTGGTTGATTAGTGATTTCTTCTAAGTATTCTACATGTACAATCTTATTATTCTTATCAACAACAAAAGCCGCTCTTGTTAATAAGCCTAATTCTTCAATATAAGTTCCAGTTGCTTTAGCAAAGGATCTATCCTTATAATCAGAAGCAGTAACTACATGTTTAACACCTTTAGCACCACACCATCTTGCTTGAGCAAATGGTAAGTCCATAGATATTGTATAAACAGTAACTCCATCTATTTCAGCTATTCTTTCATTAAAAGTAGCAACCTCAAGGTCACAAACTGGTGTATCTATAGAAGGAACAGCTAAGAATACTCTTACACCTTCAGTATCTTTTAAACTTAAAGGACTTAAGTCATTTTTTACCACTACGAAATCTTTTAACGTGTCTCCAACCTTTACCTCATCATGAACTAAAGTCATTGGGTTACCTGCAAAAGTTATTTTCATAATAACACCTCTTTTTCTTATTTTTAACTAATAATTATTATAAATTAATAATAACACTTAGGAAATAAAAAGTAAATACATATTATAAAATTTAATCTTGTATTATTAAATTTTTTCCAAAGAGTTCTTTAAATAAATAAGAACAACTTAGAGCATCTTTAATCTCTAAAGATACATCTTTTGAGGATTCTACCTTTATTGTTACATCTTCCTCTGTTATAGTACAATTTTTAATACTTATAGAGCCGATTAGAGTTTTATCAAGAGCTTCACTTATTCTAAGAAGAAGGCCCATTTTTTCTATGTTTTGAATATCAAGTCTATTTATTATACTTCCATATTGGCAAAAATTTATTCTATCTTTTTTATGGAAGGCGGCAGTATAAGCAGCCATTAAAAGTTCTTTATGATTTACTCCATTTATTTGAGAGTTTAATATTATGTAAAAAGAATGCTTTTGATGGTCATAATAACGTACACTGATTCCTATATCATGAAGATAACTAGATATTTTAAGAACTTTTAATAAACTATCATTAATATTATGAAGAGGCTTAAGTTCTGTAAAAAGTTTTTTGGAAAGATTATAAACATTTTTAGCATGAATAACATCCATGTTATGAGAATATAGTATGGAATTTAAGGAGTATTCAAGAATATTTTCTATAAGGCCAAAATTTTCCTCAATATGATTAAAAATAATACCTTCTCTAATACCACCACCACTTACTATTATTTCATTAATATCTAATAATTTAACTAATATGCTTAGTATGGCTGAAGAAGCAACTATTATATCCGCACGGTCATGTGAGAGCCCTTCAACTTTATATCTTCCCTTAAGGGTTTTACTTTTAAGTAATTTATACATACTAATAAGGTCAATGTCAGAAAAGTTGTAGTTGTGAGAAGTATCTATAGGATATCTCTTTTTATATCTATCAATTTTTCCAAGATTTCTAATAGAGCCACCTATTCCTATTATATTTTCAAATTTTTCTTCAAAAAGCCAAGGAATAGTTTTAAAACTATCTATTAAAAAATCTTTAAGAGCATCTTCCTCTTTATAATCTATTAAGTCATTTAATTTATATCTATGAGTTAAATTTAAAGCACCAAAGGGAAGAGAGTCTACTTTTATCAGTTCATTATTTTTAATCCATGCAATTTTAGTACTAGAACCTCCAATATCTATAACTAGGGAGTTAGTTACATAAAGACTATTTATAACAGCCTTACCATCTAAGTTTGCCTCTTCATCCCCTGTTAATATTGTTACATCCAATTTAGCTTCATCTTTAATTCTTAAAAGAACCTCTTCCTTATTACTAGACTTTCTAATAGCTTCTGTGGCAAAGGAAATTATAGTTTCAACATTCATGCTTTCACAAAGCAGTCTAAAGCTAATAAGGGTATTTACGCATTGATCTATTTTTTCATTGGAAATCATACTATTTATTTCTACATCTAGTCCTAACCTTAAGGTCTCCTTTATATCAACTAGAATTTTAAAACCTCCTAGCTTATGAACTTCACTTACAACAAGTCGTACAGAATTAGAACCTATATCTATTATTCCTAACTTACTCATACTAAAACTCCTTTTATTATTAAACTTATAAATTATAACTTATTATATATAATATAAAGTTACTAAGGCAACAATGTAAAAAAGATTTAACATTAGAACTTTATATATTATAGTATTATTAATATAATATGCCTTTTTAAAAAGAAAAACATTGTCATATATAATGAACTTACATAGAGAAATGTGAATAAACTATGAAGTGGGTTAAGGGAAACCTAAGAAAATAATAATGTTAAGAATCATAGATAAGTGTCGTATTTGCTTGTATATCATAGAATTATAAGTTATAATAAAGTCAAAATCTGATGAAATGGAGAATACAAACTATATGAAGGATTTCTTAATAATGACAGATTCTTGCTGTGATTTACCTATAGAGTATATAAATGAAAAGAAAATACCATATGTAAGCTTAATATGTAACTTTGATGGAGTTGAGTATAAGGATGATTTTGGACAGACTCAAAGTTATAAGGATTTTTTCAATGGACTCAGAGAAGGAATTGTTCCTAAAACATCTCAACCTAGTTCTCAAGAAGTTTATAATAAATTTGAAGAGATAATAAAATCAGGTAAGGATATAGTATACCTTTGTGTATCTTCAGGTCTTAGTGGAACTTTTAATGGAGCAAATGTAGCAAAGGATATGATTCTTGAAGAATATAAAGATGCTAATATACATATAGTAGACTGTTTAACTGCGTCTTTAGGAGAAGGACTTCTAGTTATGAAGGCTATAGAAATGAAAGAAGAAGGAAAGTCTAAGGATGAAATTATAAACTATTTAGAAGAAATAAAGCAAAGGCTAAATACCTACATTTTAGTTGATGATTTAAGCTATTTAAAAAAGGGTGGAAGAATATCTTCAGCTGCGGCAACCATTGGAATGGTTTTACATGTTAAACCAATACTTACTGTAAATCATGAAGGTAGGGTAATGCCTATACTAAAAGTTAAGGGAAGAAAGAAATCCATAGTAAAGCTTATAGAAATAGCTAAGGAAAGAATAGAAAATCCTAAGGATGAAATAATAACAATATGTCATGGAGATTGTTTAGAGGAAGCTACAAAGCTTAAAGAAAAACTTATGGAAGAGATAGGACCAAAGGATGTAATTATAAATTACATAGGAAATACTGTAGGTTCTTATAGTGGAGCAGGAGCTTTATCTATATTTTTCTTTGGATCAGAAAGACAACATCATATAATATAATAAATTGTAAGTTAGATAAATCTTATATATAATGTTTACAATTATATATAAGAAGGTTATAATATATTAGAATTTAATATTTAGCTATGAAGAAGAAGAGTATATAGAATCTTATTTTTTAGAGAGTTAAGGAAAGGTGGGACCTTAATAAATAAATCTATAGAAGGAAGCTTTGGAGCTATGGGGATGATCCCTTATATCATAAGTATCAAAGTGGGTTAGATTTTAACCAATTTAGGTGGTACCGCGGAAGTTTACCTTTCGTCCTAAGCTGTGCAAGGGATGAGAGGTTTTTTTGTATTTTAAATGATTAAAAAGTGTTTATAAAGAAAGGATGATAGTATGAGTTACAAGATGTTAGCAGATGCTATGTTAAAGGACATAACTAAAACAAGAGATTATTATTTAGAAAAGTATAAAAAGAGAAATCTTAAAGAAGGAGCTAAGGTTACAAGATATGCACCATCTCCTACAGGCTTTCAGCATATAGGTGGTGTTTTTGCAGCATTAACTGCTGAAAGAATAGCAAAGAAAAGTGAAGGGATTTTCTATTTAAGAATAGAAGATACTGATCAAAAGAGAGAAGTAGAGGGGGCTATATCTGATACCATAGCAACCATGCATAATTTTAATATAGACTTTGATGAGGGTATGGTTAATGATTATGATGAGAAAGGTGATTATGGTCCATATAAGCAAAGTAAAAGAGGGGAAATATATAAAACTTTTGCAAAGGAACTTATAGAAAAGGGATTAGCCTACCCATGTTTTTGTAGTGAAGAGGAAATAAATAAAATAAGAGAAGAACAGACTTCTCTTAAAGAAAATCCGGGTTACTATGGAAAGTGGGCTAAGTGTAGAAATTTAAGTGCAGAGAAAGCCATAGAAAAAATAGAAAATGGAGATAAGTTTGTTATAAGATTAAAATCCCCTGGGGATATAGAAAAAAGAGTAGAATTCCATGATTTAGTCAAGGGAAATATATCCTTCCCAGAAAACAATCAAGATATAGTAATAGTAAAATCTGATGGACTTCCAACTTATCATTTTGCCCATGCTATAGATGATGCTTTAATGGGAACTACTCATGTTACAAGAGGAGAAGAATGGCTTCCATCCCTTCCTATCCATGTTCAGTTATTTGATGTTTTAGGTTTTACTACTCCAAATTATGCTCATATACCACAGGTTATGAAGCTTGATGGAGAGGCAAAGAGAAAGTTAAGTAAGAGAAAGGATCCAGAAAGTGCTGTTAGCTATTATAGAGAGGAAGGATATCCAACTCAATCTGTAATTGAATATCTTCTTAATATAATAAACTCAAGCTTTGAGGAGTGGAGAGAAGAAAATCCAAAGGCATCTTATACAGACTTTAATGTTGAACTTGAAAAAATGAGTAAAAGTGGGGCATTATTTGATATTATAAAGCTTAATGACGTAAGTAAAAATGTTATATGTAGAATGACATCAGAAGATATGTATAGTTTATATATAGAGTGGGCTAAGGAATATAAGGAAAATATGTATAACTTAGTAATAAATAATGAAAATATGGTTAAATCTATATTCAATATAGATAAGGATGGAGCAAAGCCAAGGAAGGATTATGGAAAGTGGAATGAAGTAGAAGAGAAGATATATTACTTCTTTGATGAGTTATTCTATGGGGAAAAAGAAGAAGCTATTGAAATGCCAAAGAATGTATCTTTAGAGGAAGCTAAGAGAATTATAGATAAATATAAGGATATATTTAATATAACTGTAGATCAGGAAACTTGGTTTAATGGACTTAAAGAATTTGCTGTAGCAGAAGGCTATGCAGCAGATAGAAAGAGTTTTAAGAAGAACCCAGAAAGCTTTAAAGGAATGGTGTCAGACGTAGCTGGAATTGTTAGAAGTGCATTAACTCATAGAACAAATACTCCAGATCTTTATACTATAATGGTTATCCTTGGAGAAGAAAAGGTTAGGGAAAGATTTAATAAGTTTATCTAATTGCTACTATTAACTGTAACACTATCATACTCTTCAAAGCCTAGGGATAACAGTTGCTAAGACCTTAGATTAACTCATCTAACCTTCAGATGGTTGAAAGAAAACCAGCTGAAGGGAGATTCCTTCTATGTCTCTATAATTAGGTTGACAAAAGTATATTACATGGATATAATGAAGTGTAAAATTAATAGTAAAATTCTATGAGAAGAAGAGTACTTTAAGTTTTTTCTTTTAGCGAGTAAGGGCAGAGTGTAAGCCTTATAAGAAGTCTTAAAGGAAGAGAATCTTTGAGAAGCTTATCTGAAGGTTTTAATTAGTAAGTTAAGTCGCGTTATGGCGTTAGAATATAAAGTGGATTAGTATATTTAAACTAATCAATTTGAGTGGTACCGCGGATGTAAGTTCGTCTCTTAATTTTTTAAGAGACGAACTTTTTTTATTTTACATTATAGGGTTTTAAATTTTAAATTTAATTTATACATCTGTCGAAAGAATCATAAATGAAAGATATTTTAATGAATAAATTAAGTGTTTATGTAAAAGACTATAAAGTTAAATTTAGAGGATTAGGAAAGAGTATTTAAAAATAATAACTTTAAAAGTTTAGTTTGAATGAGTTCATACTAGAAGGCTTTATTTAAGTTTTAAAAGTTAGAATTTATGTGTAAATATAAGGAGGAATAAAAATGGATTATAAAAATCTTGTAGCTAAAAGAATTAGTGAATTTGTAGAGTTAGATGTAGAGACCATAGAAAAACTTTTAGAAATACCACCAAAACCAGAAATGGGGGACTATGCATTTCCTTGTTTTCAATTAGCAAAATCTATGAGAAAAGCACCTAACATGATAGCAGAGGAGCTTAAAGGGAAAATAAATAAAGATGGATTTGAGAAAATAGAAAATTTAGGACCTTATTTAAATTTCTTTATGGATAAGTCTTCTTTTGGTAAAGGAATTATAGAGCTTATATTAAATAAAAAGGAAACATATGGAGAATCTAATATGGGAGAGGGAAAAACTGTTTGTGTTGAATACTCTTCTCCTAATATAGCGAAGCCATTTCATGTAGGACATTTATTTTCAACAGCTATAGGTAATGCTCTATATGCTATAATGAAGTCTCAGGGATATAATACAGTAGGAATAAATCATTTAGGAGACTGGGGAACTCAGTTTGGTAAGCTTATATCAGCTTATAAAAGATGGGCTGATGAAGAGGCTTTAGAGAAGGAACCTATAAAAGAACTTCTAAGAATATATGTTAAGTTTCATGATGAGGCAGAGAAGGATCCATCTCTTGAGGATGAGGGAAGAATGTACTTTAAAAAGCTAGAGGATGGAGATAAAGAGGCAGTAGTTTTATGGAATAGATTCAAGGAGCTTTCATTAAAAGAATTTGATAACGTATATGATATGCTTAATGTTAAGTTTGATTCCCTTGCAGGAGAAGGTTTCTATAATGATAAAATGGAAGCAGTAGTTAAGGAGATAGATGATAAAGGTCTTCTTGTAGATAGTAATGGAGCTAAGGTTGTAATGCTAGAAGAGTATAATATGCCTCCTTGTATAGTGTTAAAATCTGATGGAGCAAGTATATATGCTACAAGAGATTTAACAGCAGCTAAATATAGAAAGGATACCTATAACTTTGATAAAAGCATATATGTGGTAGGTAAGGACCAAAAGCTTCATTTTAATCAAGTATTTAAGACTCTAGAGCTTATGGGGCATGATTGGGCTAAAGATTGCCACCATGTATCTTTTGGACTTGTTAGATTTGCGGATAAAAAACTTTCTACAAGAAAAGGAGATGTAATCCTTCTTGAAGATTTATTAAATGAAGCTATATCTAAGACAAGAGACACAATAAATGAAAAGAATCCAAACCTTGAGAATAAGGAAGAGGTAGCTAAAAAAGTAGGTATAGGAGCTATAGTATTTACTTATCTTAAGAACTCAAGGGAAAGAGATATGGTGTTTAATTGGGATGAGATGTTAAGCTTTGATGGAGAAACAGGACCTTATGTTCAATATACTTATGCAAGAGGAAATAGCATATTAAATAAGGCTGGAGAGGTTAATGGAGAAGCTGATTATAGTAAGCTTACATCAAAGGAAGAGTTTGAACTTGTTAAAACCTTAGAAGGGTTTAATAAATCCATAGTTATGGCTATAGATAAGCTTGAACCATCTATAGTTACAAGATACGTAATAGATGTTGCTAAAGCATTTAATAAGTTCTATAATAATCACTCAGTAATCAATGTAGAAGATGAAGGATTAAAGAAGGCTAGATTAAATATGATAGAGGCTACTTGTCAAGTTATAAAAAATGCATTAAACTTAATAGGTATAGAAACTGTTGAAAAGATGTAATATAAGGAAATTAAAAAATAGCTAGTAAGTTTATTTATATATTTTGTTTAATAATGAACCAATTATTTATCTAATGTTAATAGTGTATTTTGTAAGATTTTAATGTTTTGTATAGACAGAGCAAATATCTTAGACTATGTCTGTTATTTAAGATACCTAAAATAACAATTGGTTATATAGCCAATTGTTATTTTTTAATTTTAAAAAATATTTTAAGTACTTAAAATATTAAATTTTCAACCCGAAATTCTAATTTAAATATATAATATATAGTAGAGTATAATATATATTTAAATTAGAACTATACTTCCATAAAGATAAAATTCAATGAGGTTTTAATTTGTTTAAAGGATTGGTAATTAATGATAGTAAAGAATGAGTTAATAGACTTAGAGTTAGATGAGGATATTATTAAATCGTATAATTTAAAGAACATTGCATATTTCGATATAGAAGCTAGTAAGACTCAGAATGGAGAAGAGTTTCTATTTGCCATATCTATAGGTCGTTTTTTAGATAACACCTATAAAGTAACCCAGTATTTTGGAGAGAAAATTAATGAAGAAAAAAAGATAATAATCCTATCTAAGAAAATTTTAGAAAACTATAATATTTGGAGCACATTTAATGGATTGTCTTTTGATGAACCCTTTCTTATAAAAAGAGGAAAGAAGTATAATGTAATAATAGAGAAACCTAAATATCATATAGATTTATATAGAAAGATAAAACCCTATCATAATCTTTTAAATGTTGAAGGGTGCGGCCTTAAAGCCCTAGAAAAGGGGATAGGTATAAATAGAGAAGATTCTTTAAATGGATATGATTCAAGACTTTTATATGACAAGTATTTAGCAATAAAGGATAATAATATAGCCTTAGATCTTATGAGGCATAATATAGAAGATGTTATAAGTCTTCCAAGTTTATTTAAATATTTCAGTATAATTAAGGATAAAAATTTAGTTAGGAATGATCTTCTTACAGAAACTCAAAGAAAATCTATAAATAATCTTTTAAGCAAAAGGAATATTGATTTAAATATTCAATATAACAATATATCTAAGAAATGTGCAGGAAAAATAATATATGGGCTTATAAATAAGAAATTAAAAGAAGATGATATAGAAACATTAATAAAAAATAGTTAAATAAAAATGGGACACATAAAGTATGCGTCCCATTTTTTTATTCAACTATTTTTTATTATTTAAGTTAATTTTTAATGAGGCTTTAGGGCATGATCCACAACTGCTAGATGAACAATTGCAACCACCATTCTTAGTTTTTCTTATATGTTTATAAAGAATATAAACTGCTCCAATTCCTATTAGTCCTGCTATTAAAAATTCCATAAAAACACCTTCTTTAAAAAATTGATATTAGTAAACCACCAAGGTTATATGTTAAGAAGGACACTATCCAAGCAAGTGCCAGCTGATAGAATACAGAGAATAGTGCGAATTTACCACCATACTCTTTCTTCATTGCTGCAATAACAGCCATACATGGAGTATAAAGAAGTACAAACACCATAAAGGAATAAGCTGATAATGCAGTAAAGGTTTGACCTATAACAGCATCAAGACTTCCACCGTATACAATCTCCATAGTTGAAACAACACTTTCTTTAGCAACTATACCAGTTAAGATTGATACAGCAGCTTCCCAAGTTCCAAAACCAAGAGGAGCAAATATTGGAGCAAGTACCTTACCTATAGATGCAAGTAATCCATCAGATACATCCTCTACATATCCACTTCCACCAAAGTGAGATAGGAACCAAATGATTATAGATAATGCAAAGATTATTGTTCCAGCCTTTTTGATAAAGCCTTTACCTTTTTCCCAAGTTAGTTTTAATATACTAGTAAGCTCAGGGAACTTATATTCAGGAAGTTCAATTATAAATGGTTCTTCATCTTTTTTGAACATTGTATTCTTAAATATTAATCCAACTAATAATGCAATAACTATACCTAGGAAGTATAAAGATGCAACTACTAAATCAGAATTACTAGGGAAAAATATACCCACAAAAACAGCATACACTGGAAGTCTTGCATTACAAGACATAAGTGGTGCTAAAAGGGCAGTCATTTTTCTATCTTTCTCGCTTTCAAGAGTTCTTGAAGACATAATTGCAGGAACAGAACATCCGAATCCTATTATAAAAGGAATAAATGCCTTTCCAGAAAGTCCTATCTTCCTCATGAATCTATCCATTATAAAAGCAACTCTTGCCATATATCCACTATCTTCTAAGAATGATATACAGAAGAATAATGTAAATATTAGAGGAACAAAGGATAGTACAGATCCGACACCACCAATGATCCCTTCAACTATTAAAGAAGAAAACCAAGGAGTTGAATTTTCAAGTAAACCTTCAAAGAATCCATTTATAGGACCGTCTATTGTTTCTTCAAGTAAATCTGTTAGAGGTTGTCCTACCCAAGAGAAAGTAAGCTTAAACATTAATATAATTGCAAGAATAAATATTGGGTAAGCAAGCCAAGGATTTAAAAGTATTTTATCTATACCCTCAGAAGATTTTTTACTAACTACTTTATTATTATCTTTAACACTATTACTAATTAAGTTGTCTATGAAGTTATAAGCTTTTTGTTCTGAAGGGAAATGATAATCATTATCATCCTTACCCCAAGAAAAATTCCCTTTGGAAAGGGTTTCTTTTACATCGTCTATTCCTTTATTTTTAGTAGCAATTATAGGAATAACTTTAACTTTTAAATTATTTTCAAGAGCTTTAAAATCTATTCTTATACCTTTTTTATCAGCTACATCAGTCATGTTTAAAAGTAAAAGTATAGGTTTATTAAAGTGTTTAAGTTGAGTTGTTAAATATAGGTTTCTGCTTAAATTAGAAGCATCAACAATATTTATAATTAAATCTACATCACCAGTTTCAAGAAAGTTCTTAGAAACTTTTTCTTCATTAGAGAAGGTATCCATGGCATAAATACCAGGCAAGTCCACTATTTTTATATCATTGCTTAAATATCCTTCTTTCTTTTCTACTGTAACTCCAGGCCAGTTTCCAACATACTGATTTGAGCCTGTTAAGGCATTAAAAAGAGTTGTTTTACCGACATTTGGGTTACCTACTAAAGCTGCTGTAATCATTATTTTCCTCCCTTTACGAATATGTTGGCTGCGTCTTTTGCTCTTAAGGCAACATCAAATCCCCTTAAATTAATAATTATAGGATCCCCAAAGGGAGCTTTTCTTTTTAAAGTTACTTCGGTTCCCTCAACACAACCAAGGGCCATAAGTCTTTTAGCTAATTTCTCATTTCCTTTAACCATATCTATGCTAGCTCTTTGGCCTAATTGTAAATCATTAATGCACATAATTAACACCTCACATTGAAAATCATTTTCAATTATTATAATAATACTATGTTATATAAATGTCAATAGAATATAGTTTTAGTTAAAAAAATATCAATTGACATTTTTTTTGATTTTAAATAAAAATATTCCGTTTATTGTTATTAATTTTATATAAATATTAATATGTTTAAACAGAATGAACGATTTTAGAAATATAAATATGTTTATTGGGAGTAGATACAAATAATAATATAAAAATCATATTATTATTTCACTATATTATTAAGTAAATTTAAATTTAACCTTTATAAAGGAAAGGGTTTTGCTTTATAATAAATACTAAGAGCTTATTAATTCATGTTTTAAAACATATAATAAACTTTATAGGGATTTAAGAAGAACTTTTAACTTATTTATTAAAATTTTATTGAGTTATATTGATTCAACACAGTGTATAAATTAAAAATATACTTAGTTTATCTTGTTTTAGCAAGAGGGATAAATTAAGTTTAAAACTTAAAACCCTATAGGGGTTTTACATAAACACTTAACTTATTCCTTAAAAATATCCTTGATTTATCTTTATTTGGACAGAGGTATAAAGTAACATAAATAAAGAATGTTTTTATTAAAGATTTAGTAGAACCTTAAGTTTAAGGGGTTTCAACTTATATAGAGTAAGAGGATTCATGTGGTTTCTTGAATATGTATAGCTAAAGGATAAAGAATTAAAATAGAAAGAGTGGTTTAATATGATAATTAGAGATAATTCTATTGAGACTAGAGAAGTTTTTATAGAAAATAGCTTAGATATAGGTGGGGAAAATAACCTATTTAAGCAGTCATTATTTTTTGACTTAGAACATTATGTATATAAAAAACCTATTTGTGTAGGGGTTTTTGGGTGCTGCTATTATGATGAAGATAAGTCTTCTCTAAAGGTCACTCAGTATATGATAGAGAGCAAAAAAGAAATAAAAAGTATACTTATAATGGCTAGAAGCTATTTTGAGAATATGGCTAATAATATGGGAAAAAAATATATAGTAACATTTTCAGGAAATAATGATTTTCATGTGATAAAATACCTTTTTAATAAATATAAGATAAATTTTGATTTCGATGAATTTTTTACTGAAATAGACCTTCAAAAGGTATATGAAAAAGAGATAAAAGATAACATAGGGCTTAAAGCCTTAGAAAAAAAGTTTGGAATAGTTAGAGAAGGAGAACTTATCAGTGGTTCAAATTTAGCGAAAACTTTTAGTAAGATAGTAAAGGATAGAGATTATATAAATAGAATGCCTAGTGAAAAAATTGAAAAAATACTTCTTTATAATGAGCAAGATGTGGTTAACTTGTTTCATATATATACTAATTGGAATACTTTAAAAATAGAAGAAGATGAATTAGAGGAGAATAATAAGGAAGTAGATACTTCTAATGAGGAAGAAGAAATAATTGAAAAAACTTATGAAGAGGATAAAGTAAAAAAATTAGAGGTATTACAAAAAGAGAATGAGGAAAATATAAAAGAAGTAAATAATGATCTTCAATATAAATATATAATTGAAGAAAAAGCAGCACAAGATTAAATAAGTGCTGCTTTTTAAATTATTTTTTCTTTATATTTTTACCATCACTTTCTAGAACTATAGATCCAGACTCATCAGTTCTATAGAAAGTAATGTTTTTATTTTTTATTTTAGTTAATGTTTCTTTATGTGGATGACCATAGTCATTTCCTTTTCCTAAGGAAGCTACAGCTATAGATGGATTTACCTTATCTAAAAATTCTGGAGAACTTGAAGTTGAACTTCCGTGATGTCCAAGCTTTAATACATCGGCTTTTAAATCAAGATTATTTTGTACCATTTCTTTTTCAGATTCCTTTTCAGCATCACCTGTAAATAAGAATGAGTTATCTCCATTGGTTATCTTAAGTACTGCAGAATAATTATTTAAATTATCGTAATCATTCTTTATAGGAGCTAAAAACTCTCCCTTTATGTCATCTCCAAGATCTATTGATTTAGCTCCAAGTTTTGCTACTGTTATTTTAAGCTTTTTATTTTTAAGAGCTTTTATCATATTTTCATAGGTCTTAGTAGTGTGAGTTTTTTTAGGAGCATAAAACTCTCCTATATCGAAGGTTTCAATAATATCAGCCATACCGCCTATGTGATCTTCATGGGGGTGGGTGGCTACAACATAGTCTAACTTACTTATATTAAGGTCTTTTAGGTATTTGATTAACTCTTTTTTGCTACTTCTAGGACCGGCATCAATTAAAAGATTTTTCTCTCTTCCTTGAACTAACACTGCATCACCTTGGCCCACATCAATATAATGAACTAAAAGATTGTTTTTAGGTGAAATTTTAGTATTATCTTTATTAGTAGATGGATTTGAACAAGATGTTAATAATAAACTTATAATCAATGTTAGTACAACTAATAAACTACATTTTAATTTTTTCATTGTGGTATCATCCTTTCTAAAAATATCCCGAAATTAGGTTGTATTGCTATTAAGAAATAATAATTATACAAACATACATTCCATATAATTATATTAGAATATAGGTTTATAATCAAGGGAAGAGGTAAGATTTAATTAACAAATAAACCACTATGAAATTAATAAAAGCCATAGTGGTTTTTGTATTAGTAATTAAGTATTAATAATTTTTATACATAAATGTTTCATTAATAAAATTATTTTCATATTATGTAAATATATTACCATAAATTACTCTAAAGAAACCTTATAGTAAAATGAACTTATAAAATGTAAAATAAATACTACTTTTTATTTTTACTATCTATTATTATATTTCTTACGGTAACAGATAAATTACTTATTTCTTCTTTAGATAAATCTTTAGTATATATAGGCTTATTTATAGTAACAATAACATCTGCTTTTCTAACCCTATTATGCTCTTCAAGAGATTTATAAGTTCCATTAATAGAGACAGGTATAATAGGGGCTAGGGGTTTTAGAGCGAGTTTCAAACTTCCTTTTTTAAAGTCTAAAACATTATCGCTTTTACTTCTAGTACCTTCTGGGAAAATAGCCATGGAGTAGCCTTTTTTTATATTTTCTATACCCTCATTCATACTTTTTATAGCTTCACGTACATTTTCTCTATCAAGGAAAATACTTTTACTTCTTCCCATCCATTTAGATAACACTGGTATTTTAGAAAGTTCTTTTTTTCCTATAAAACCAACTGGTTTATTTATAGCAACTATAAGTGCTGGAATATCTAATAAGCTTTGGTGGTTTGCCACAAATAGACAAGGTTCATCTATTAAGTTTTCTTGT
This sequence comes from Clostridium hydrogeniformans DSM 21757, assembly GCF_000686705.1. Lineage (GTDB taxonomy): Bacteria > Bacillota > Clostridia > Clostridiales > Clostridiaceae > Clostridium_Z > Clostridium_Z hydrogeniformans. The sequence continues at coordinate 304,072 of NZ_KK366004.1, forward strand.
CCTCTTATCTCTAAATTTATACCTATGGATTTAATAGTATGATTTGACCAAAGTAAGGCTGTTTTTTTCACATAATCATAAGCAGCAGCTTCTCCTTTGAATTTTCTTATAAAATTATATTTTATTCCTTTCATACCCAAAAGAATCATGTAGAAAAAATAGTAAATTCCGTATAGTATTGTAGTCAAAGTATCACTCCTTTTAATGTTTCCTATTTTCTCAATATAATTATATCATATTTATATTTCTAATTTTATAATATAACAAAAATCCTGTAGAGATTACCATAGCATTTTAATTATATCTATTAAAAATAGGATGCGGAATTTTAAGGAAAAGTGAAAGTTTAAGAAGGGGAGTTGTTCTTTATTTGAAATTTAAACATAAAACAACATTCATATAACTAGCTGAAAGTATAGAAAAAGAGTTATTAAGAAGAAAATATGCAAGAAATATAAAATTAAACTTGCTAAATTCACAGTTTATTCATTGAAAATAAATCAAAAATATAAGATAATATATAAAATGAAATTTAATACTAACTAGCTAGGAGGAAAACATGAGAAAAGAATTTTCACTAAGTAGCAATAAGGCAATGATGAACTTTACTGTTAAGTATTGTGATACAATGGAAAAGATTTTAGAGAGTTCAGGATTTAATAGGGTTTTAGAGAGTTATTTAAATAAGATAAAGGGTAGAAAGTCTAATATATATGTTTATATAAATAATGAGTTAAAGGGAGAAGATATAAACCCTAAGGAAATTACGAATTTATTTAAGCTTCTCATAGTAATGAATAATGAAGATGTACAATCTCTTAATCATTACTATGACTTTCTATTAAAGAATAGAGAAAGATTTATAGAATTTATAGAAGGGCTATATGGATATTGGAGAAAACTTGAGAGGTACTCCTTAATACAAAGCTCTGCCATAAAAGATGGTATGGCTTCAGTAAACTTTATTGAAAGTAATGAGAAATTAAAAAATTTAATATTAAGTTTATATAGAAAAATAGAGGAAAATATATTAGGATATAAGCCCAAAATTTATAGACAATTATCTGTTGGAAGTAATGCAGGAATAATTTTGAATAATATGAAGTGGGATTGTCCAGAAGATTATGAAATGTTAAAGGGGATTCCATTTGTTGATAGTATAATACTACAATCTCCATATATAACTTATCCTAAAAAAAATACAAGGGATGGGATTTTCACTGAAAGTTCTAAGAATTTATTAAAGGAGTCTACCATTAAAAAAGATCATTTTTTCTGTTACCCTATTAAAGTTGGAGAACTTTTAGCTTATGTATTTTTCCATAGAGATTTTATGGCCCATGGCATAGCTCTTTGTAATTTATTTGAAATAGCTAGAGAAGAGGAATGTATAAATAAAAAACCAGATATTATATATGTTCTTGGAGCTAGACATGAAAGTAAGGAAGTAATAACTAAATTTTATGATGATATGAAAAATAATATAATGATGGGTTATGTAAGTTATGGTGAAGAAATAGATTACTTTGGATATATGAAGAAGATGATACTTACTCTTCATAACCTTATAATGATAAAAAGAGGCTTCTTACCTATACATGGGGCAATGGTTAATATAACTTTAAAAAGTGGAAAAAGTGCTAATGTAATAATTATGGGAGATAGTGGGGCAGGAAAATCTGAAAGTCTCGAAGCTCTTAGAACACTTGGAGGAGATTATATAAGTGATATGAATATAATCTTTGATGATATGGGAACTATAAAGATTGATGAAAATGGACATGTTATTGGATATGGAACAGAAATAGGAGCTTTTGTAAGACTTGATGATTTAGATCAAGGCTATGCATTTAAAGAAATAGATAGAAGTATATTTATGAATCCAGATAAGATAAATGCAAGGCTAGTTATGCCAATAAACACCTATAAGGAAATAGTTAAGGGATATAAGGTTCATTTATTTCTATATGCAAATAACTATGAAGAGGTAGGAAAAGGGGAGTCTTATATAAACTTCTTTAGTGATATAGAGAAGGCGATACAGGTATTTAAGGATGGGGCACGTATGGCCAAGGGAACTACTACAGAGAAGGGACTTGTTAAATCTTATTTTGCAAATCCTTTTGGACCAGCACAAAAACAAGAGGAAGTAAATATAATCATTGAAAAATACTTTAAGGCTATGATGGCTTCAGGAGTTAAGGTAGGAGATATTAAAACATCCCTAGGAATAAAAGGTATGGAGAAAAAGGGACCTAAAAATGCAGCACTTGAATTATTAAATATAATAAAAGCTTTGTAGTTTTATAAAAGCTCATAGGATTAAAAATTTTTACTTTATGTTTTTATAGTTGCAAGTTAAGAATTTTATAGAGAATTTTAAGGTGATAAACTTAATAAAGTAATAAAGGTTTATATGTAAAGCACTTTAAACACTAAAGTGGAATGGGATTGGGAATTATTAACTTGAGTATGAGAAGAGGCTTGTAAAAAGAGTGATTACTAAAGGAATTTGGTAATTACTCTTTTTGCTTTGGTAAATTATAATCTAGTCTTTTATAAGAGAAAAAATTTTATCTCTTATATCACTTATAAAGTTTGTAACTCCTTTAAATTTCATAGTAGGAAAAGCCTCAAGAAGTCTTTTATGATTAGGGGTTAAGGTCTCCATTAAGGAATTATATTTTGATTTTGCCTCATTTAAATAAGGAATATTTGTTTTTGATATCTTAGTCTTAATATCTTTAAAATATTTGTTGCTTAGCATTTCCTTTGATAAATTATAAAGTTCACTTAATATATGATTTAAATCTATAAGAGATTTTAAGGTTAAAATAAAATCTATAACTAAGTAGAAGAAAAACATATAAAATAATATTTTTGAAACAGGATAAGTAAGATTTGAAACTAAGGCCTTTACATAAGGCTGAACAAATTTAATTAAAAAAACAGATACACCACCCCATATAAGAGAGAAGCTTAAACATATCCTTCCTTTTATATTAAATGCATTATCTGTATAGTCCCACCATGTTGTATTAAATGCTTTTTCAAGGACCACCGCAGTTACATATTCTATAACAGAAGTAAATATTGTACCAAGGATAAAGAGTAGAATAATATTATCCTTGAAATTATCTAGGAACAAGACTAGGGAAAGAGCTCCAAATCCGTATATAGGACAAAATGGACCATTTAAAAAACCTCTATTTATAAAATACCCATGAGAATAATAAGCATATATAATTTCTAATATCCACCCTAGAAAAGCATAGATTACAAAGAAAAATAAAAGCTCATAAAGGGGGTAAGATAATACTTCTAAGTAAAACATGAGAACCTCCTTCAAAATAAAAAAATATATATATAATTATATACTAAAATACATAAAAAAACCCTCTTTTTAAGAGGGTTTTTTTATTCTACATCTCTATATCTTTCTTTTGCAAAGAAGGATATAGAATATAATCCTGCTAAACCTACTAATGCGTAAACAGTTCTAGAAACTCCAGATAGTTCTCCAAATAAAGCTGCTACTAAATCAAACTGAAAAAATCCTATGAGCCCCCAGTTAATTGCACCTATTATAACTAGTAAAAGTGCTATTATATCCAATGCTTTCATAAGTATACCTCCTGTTTATTTAAGTTACCATATTAGTATTTCACAGAGAGATAAATTTATACCTTAAGTTATTATATGTGATATTTAGAATTTTCTATTTATTTAATAGAAGTGTTATGAATTTGTGGTATAATATAAAAAAGGAGGAAGTATCATGAAAAGTGTAAGTTTTATTATTATATTATTATTATTTTTAACAGGATGCAGTAATATAAAAGATACTGAGTCTCCAAAGGGAAACTTAAAAAAAGCATATTCCTCAATTCAAGATAAAAGAACTTATAAGGAAGAAAATAAAAATACTAATATAGATGATTATTATAAGGAAATTAAAGATATAATAGAAGATTATAAAGGTGAAGAAGGATTTATAAAATTTAAGTTTCAAGAAGAGACTTATGTTGTAGCTTTTACTAATGAAAAGAATGATGAGAGTTATTTTAAAATAGGAGAGGTTTTAGATAGAGGAGAAGAGGTTTGTATAAATCTAATAAAAGAAAAAAAATCTAATAGTAAAGAAGAAAAAGATATAAGTAGTTTTACTATAGTTAAGCTGCCTAAGGATTTTTCATCTGTAACTGTAGTTACAGATGAAGGAATTACTCTTAAAGATATTGTATTAAAGAATAATAAAAAATATCCTCAACCATAGGTTGAGGATATTTTTATAATCTAACGTTTCTATCTATAGGTTGAGATAGAGATATAAATGTGTTAGTTCTTTGAATTCCTTCAATGATGTTTATTCTATTCATAAGGACGTCTTGCAAGTCAGAAATATTTTTACATATAACCTTTGCAAAAATAGAATAATCTCCAGTCGTGTAATGTAGTTCAACTACTTCTTTAATATTTGTCATTTCTTCAATAACACCTGGGTAGGAGGAAGCTTTATCTATATATATGCCAACAAAACAGCATACATCATAACCAAGCTTTGGCATATCTAATAAAATTTTTGTTCCTTTTATTATGCCAAGATCCTCCATCTTCTTCATTCTGACATGAATAGTTCCTCCACTTACGTGGCAAATTCTAGCTATCTCTAAATAAGGAGTTCTAGAATCTTTAATTAGGATATCTAGAATTTGTAAATCTAAATCATCTAATTGGGAAGTAGAAATAAAAGACACAAAATCACCCCATATATATGTATTTTAATTGAGCAATTCTATTATAACAAAAAAACATGAGGATTTATCAAAAAAAAATATATTTTTTTTAAAATCCATCAGTTTTTAAGAAGAATATCAGTTTTTTTACAATAATTAGAATAATTTTTTTGAAATTAATAAAAAAGTTCTTAATGAAAAAACAAATGTTGACTAGGAGGGGATACATAATTTTACACATGGCCTTTGAAAGAATATTAATCTTATTTTATAGCAAAATAAAATTAATATACTATGATTATTGAAGTAAAATATAATAAGTTTTATTATTGAAATCATTTTTAATATAGAATAATATATAATTAATAGAGGAGGTGATAATAATGTTGTGGAAGTCAATATTACTTCTTTTTGGTTACTCTATTTTAATTATAATCATATACAATCTACTTAAGAACTTTTTATTAAAAAAGATAAAGTTATCTAAGTGGGTTATATTAGCTATGGCTATAGTAATTTTTATAGTGCCTCCAATACCAGGAGTGAATATAAATCCGAACATATTTAGAATAGTTAAATCTTCATTATTTATAATCTTATTTTTATGGTGGATAGATTTAACTACAGGAAAGATGGAGTTTAAGAATTATAAGAAGGATGTAAAAATAGTTCCTAAAGCTAAACCAAATAGAATAAAAAATATGAATAATAAAAAACAAAAATAAAGAATAATCTTTTATGGATTATTCTTTATTTATAAATATAGGAGAAGAAATTGCAATTTTATTATTTTCTTGAACAATCTTAATTACATACCAGTTCTCAAGTATATCCACATTATGTTTTACTAAATAGTTTATTTTGTTAAGTCCAGGAAAGGATATTTCCTTTATTATTTTTCCTTTAGAAGAAATTATATAGAGCTTTTCAATTGGATTTTCACTATCGGTGGCCCTTATATTAAATTTAATTTCTTTATCTTTAAGAGTTAGTGTATCTCCCATAAAAATATCGTCAATGGTGAATTTGAGTTTTAAGGAGGGAGATTCTGTGGAATAGGTTTTTCTATTTTTAAATGCTTCCATGAGATTTTCAGTGCTTAATGTTTCAGAGACAACTGCAGTTAAGTTATTATAGTCTCCAAAGTTCATTTTATGGTTATCTTGACTATTAATAGCTCCTAGCTTCCATCCCTTATCGAGAAACCTATAATACCTTTTTTCAAACCTACTATATTTACTTCCAGTTCCATTTCCTACCTCTATTAATGTTATATATTCATTTAGAGTAGGGTTAAAGCTTAGAGATTCCATTGAGCTGTGGGGATGGTTAATGGAAAGTATAGAAGGGTTAAACCAGAGCCATACAAGTAAATTTTCTATCCTTTTCACAGTACCTTTAAAAAAAGTTTTGTTATTTATTACATTAATATGACCATAGGATCCAAGCTTTGCTTCAAATCCACAAAGTCCTAAAAAGTTCTTATGTTTTTTATTATACTTTTCACAGTATTTTAAAAGATTACCCCATTTAGGGGTTTTTGAAGATTTTGTTGTTACCTCTTCACATAAATAATTATTATGATCAGTAATAATTATAAAATCAAGACCTTTACGCCTTCCGTAATCGAATATATCGTAAGGTTTTCCTTCTCCAGTGGAAAAAGAACTATGACAATGAGGAATACCATAGTATATATTTAATTTATTATCATCCTCATATTTACCCAAGTAAAACACATCCTTAAAGTTTGCTCTACTTTATAATATTGGTATTGTGGTAAAAGTGTTAAAATAAAACTATAGAATATATTTAATTTATACAAAATACTAGAAGGAAACAGTAACAGTTTGTATAATAATTAAAGGAGACATATTAATCTTAGGAGGAAACACATTTGGTTATATTATTATACATAGGCTTTATGGTAGGAGCTACCATAGCTTTTATTTTATTTAATGGGCAAAGTAAGAGGATTAAAAAAAAGTTTAAGAATCCTAATTCAAGTAGGAAGGTTTTTATAAAATTTGCAATTTTAGATTTGATAATTGCTTTATTTTTTATGTTTATATTTTCATATTTAATTCCTTTAGGAATTTGGACATTTGGGAGAAAAGAAGTTTTACCAACAGAGAAAATAATTTTTGAAACTGCAATAAGTCCTTTTTCCGATGAAACATATATAAAAGTTAAAAAAGTTGACAACAATGAACTTTATCATATTAATCTTGGAACAAAAGATAAGGTAGAGGAAAAGATTATTAATAAGAATAATTTAGAAATAGTAGAAGCTACAAGAGTTGATGGAGCTAAATATAGGGAAGCTTTAATATATGATTTTAAAAGGCTTAAGGGAGACACTATAATACATACTCTTGTAAATGATATGTTTGCTAATATATATATGCAAGATAAGGATGGGACTTTTTTAGAAAAGAAAATTCGTATTTATCTTCCTAAAGGTTATAAGATAGAAAATCAGTAATTAAAAAGGTTAATTATTATTAATAAGAAGTAAATTATATATTTTGAAAATTAAGTAGCTAAAGTTAGAAACTCCTAGGTTTTGAATTTGAAAACCTAGGAGTTTTTTAATAACTATAAAAAGATATGTATATGATATAATATATATATATATATATCTTTTTTATATTAGAATTTTAGTTAAATTTAAAATATAGATGGAACATAGCGGAAGTAGTAAGGGGAGATTATATGAGAAGAGAATATATAACCTATGATGGTAACCTGCCGGTTAGGATTCAATTAGCTAATATAAAAGAATATCCAATTCACTGGCATAAATCCATAGAGATTCTTATGGTTATTAAGGGAAGCATAGAGGTTACTATAGAATCAGGAGTATATACTGTTTCAGAAAAAGAAATTGAAATTATAAACTTAGAGGAAGCTCACAGAATTTCATCTAAGGAAGACAATTTAGTTCTTATGTTTAATATGGATCCAAGTTTTTTTCAAAAATACTATGATGATATAAATAATATGTTTTTCTATGCAGAAACTTCATTAGAGGATGGGCCTCAGGTAGATGAAAAATATGATATATTAAAAAAATATTTGGCTATGATACTTTGTGAAGTAGTGCAAAGAGGAGAAGATTATGATGAATATATAGAAGAAACTTTAATAGAGGTTCTTTTTCATCTTATAAATGATTTTCACTATTTAATATATGAAAAAGAGGAACTTAGAAATAATGAGGAACAGCTGGAGAGATATCATAGAATAGTTAAATATATATATAATAACTACAATAATAAAATTTCTCTTCAGGATATAGCAAAAAAAGAGTTTTTAAGTACTCATTATTTATCTCATGAAATAAAAAATACCATGGGACTTAGCTTTAAAGATTTCGTTAACTTAACAAGGGTAGAAGAATCTATTAAACTTTTATTAGACACAGATATGACAATATCAGATATTTCCGAGGAAATGGGATTTTCTCATACAAGATATTTTAATAAACATTTTAAGAAACATTATAAGTTAACACCAATGCAATATAGAAAAAAATATAAGGTTGATGATGAAAGATTAGAAGAAATTAAGGATGTAACCTTATATGACTTAAAAGAAGCCCTAGAATATTTAAGTTCCTATGTAGAAGATTATGATAGATATAATTATGAAGAAAGAATAACTAAGATAGATGTGGATGCAGGAAAAACAATAGGAAACTTTATCCATTTTTATAAAGAGGAAATAGAACTTCCAGAAGCTTATCATATGCTTGAGGGAGAGGTAATTAAGTCTTTGAATATAATTCAAGAGGAAATAGACTTTAGTTACGGAAAAATAAGAGGAATATTTTCAAGGAATATGGGAGTATTTAGTGAAGGGGTTATAAATTTAAAAAGGGTAAAAAAGGTATTTGATTTAATACTAGGGGTTGGGCTTAGACCAAATATAATTTTAGAGGAAGAAGATTTTTCAAATGAAAGATACAAAGAGGTTTTAAATTATTTTATAGATTATTTTATAGATGAGTATGGTAATTATGAAATAGGTAAGTGGAAATACACCATAGATAAAAACTTAGAAGTTGATATAAAGGAAATGATAAAAGAGGTACTAGAAGAGAAGTATGGACTTTTAGTAGAAGAGGCATTTATAAATAGAGATGATATTAATGCAACATATGATACTGCTTATATGGTTCCTTATATAATTCACCAGGTTATAAATAATAAAGGATACGAAAATATAAAAGTAATAGATGAACTAGAAAAGGTAAAAAAGGCTAGTAATGAAATTTTCTTCGGGGACATTGGGATAATGAATTGGGAGGGATTAAAAAAACCGTCATATTATAGTTATTATTTTTTAAACAGACTTGGAGATACCTTAATCGCTAAAGATGATGGATATATTGTAACTTCTAAAGGGGAGGATATACAAATATTACTCTATAGTTATAGTGATGATATGGATAGATTAATAGAAGCTTCTAATATAAATAAACTAAGAGGTGTTAGAAATGCCACTGAAAAAAATATATCCTTAAATATTAAAAATCTATGGAGAAATTATAGGGTTACAAGGTATGAGACCCATGAAAAAGTAAATTGCTGCTATAATCAGTGGCTTTCTATGGGAAGTCCTAAAATTTTAGATGATGATGAAATAGAACTTTTAAAGCTTTCTTCCATGCCTATTGTTAATTTAAGCTATGGAAGAAAAACTACGGTTCATCACATAAGTGTAAAAATTAAGGGCTATGGAGCCATGCTTATTACGTTAAAGTCATTAAAATAGTATAAAACATAGTCAAAAAGTACAAAAAACACCTTATTTTAAGGTGTTTTTTGCTTTATGAGGAAAAAGGAGTTTATGGAAAGTCCTTAAAAATGTACTTTTTAATCAGTAACTAAGTGAATGAAATTAGAGTAGGGAATGAATTATAATTAAGTTAGTTAGTATTTAGAAATTGAAAAAAGAAATAGTATTAAAATAAAAATTTTTAATATAAGGTTTTTAAATTTATTAATAATATATGAGAGATAATGAGAGGAGATAAAAATGAGTTCTTATGGAAAAATCTTTACAGAGGGAAAGGTAAGCAGAGTGCTTTTAAAATTTGCTATCCCTGCAATAATTTCCTTACTTGTAACGGAGCTTTATAATATGGTGGACACATTTTTCGTGGGAAGATATGTTGGAGCTAATGCCATAGGAGCATTAACCATAGCATTTCCAGTACAGAGACTTTTGTCATCTATAGGACTTTTAATAGCTGTAGGTGCATCAGCCACTATAGCCCGGTACTTAGGAGAAAAAAATATTGATGAATTAAAGAATACTATAACCAGTGCTTTAACTCTTACATTAGTTTCTTTAATAGTAATACCATTAGTTATATATATTTTCTTAGATGGTACCTTAGTTAAGATGGGAGCCAGTGAAACTATCTTTCCATTAGCAAAGGAATACATTTCTATAATACTCATCGGGGGAGTATTTCAAAGTTTAACTTATATTATGTGCTATTCTATGAATGCCTTAGGTAATACCAAGATAACTCTTTATGCAACATCTTTAGGAGCAATCCTTAATGTTATCATAGATGCTATTTTAGTTATGGGACTTGGATGGGGAGTTAAAGGTGCAGCTATAGCTACTGTATTTTCTCAATTTGTAAGTTTTATATTCACTGTTTATGTCTTTAGAAAGGTGACAAAAGAATTAAATCTTAGAGTAAGTTTAGGATTTTATGGTGACTTAGTAAAGACAATAATTGCAGTAGGTTTTTCTACATTTATTATAGAAATTTCTGATGCAGTTGTGGCAGTGTTATTAAATAACCTTTTAGGAAGTCATGGTGGAGATAGAGCAATTATAATAATTGGAGCAATAACCAGGGTTTCTATGTTCCTTTATATAGCTATAATAGGTATGACTTCTGCCATGCAGCCTATAGTTGCCTATAATTATGGAGCTAAAAACTATAAACGGGTAGAAGAGACCATCAAAAAGACAATGAAAGCAGTAATTATTACATCTACAGCTTTATGGATGATACTTATGATATTTACAAAACCTATTCTTGGAAGCTTCTTAAAAGATCCAGTTATTTTAAAGGATGCAGTATGGGCATTTAGGGTTGTTATAAGTGCTTTCCCAGTGATAGGAGTGTATTATGTATCTATATATGTTTACCAGTCTATTGGAGAAGCAAAGATGAGCTTTTTACTTTCTATCTATAGACAACTTGTTTTATTTATTCCATTGGTAATTTTAGCAGTAAATATATGGGGAGTTGTAGGAGCTTGGATGCTTTATCCTATAGTTGACATAATAGCTGCAGTAACTGGAATTATATATATTAAAAAAGTTAGAGAAGAACTTAATGAGGAATATGAGATATTCAAATTAAAAAACCTACACAATATGATAAAGGCGTAGCAGTATCTATATTAAAATAAAGAATAATAAGAATTTTAAAGTTATATTTATGAATCTTATTAGACAATTAGTACTATAAATTATTAGGGTACCTCTTCAAATGTTAAATATGATTATATCATAGGTTTAACATTTGAAGGGGTACTTTATTTATCTGATGGCTACCACTGTAACACCCCCATCATCTTAAAGGTGGGGGATAACAGTTGCGACAACACTAGATGAGATTACCTAACCTTCAGATGGTGGAAAGACCACCATCTGAAGGAAGATTCCTTCTATAATTCATATTTCTTATTTAAATCATACCATATTAGTAGTTAATTAATTAAAAATTTAAGGTAGGAATAGACAATTTATTAATATAAGGTTAAATATTATAAATAATAAGAAAAGTTTAAGAATTATGAATTGACAATAAGTATTAATAAGTGTTATAAAAGAATTGAGGATTAAATTTTAAGGAGAAGGAGTTATGGTTAAGGTAGTAAGTAAAAATAATAAGAACTATAAATTTAGAGGTGAACCATTAGTAAATATATTTAGCAACAATTCCTTTAAACTTTTTAAAGATTATTGTAAGAAGAATAATTTAGAATATGATTATGATCTTAAGGACTTTAATTTTAAAAGTCTTAATAAAGAAAAGGGATTTGGTCCTCGAAAGATAGAAATAATTAACATGGTATGGGAAGAATACAAAAATAGTTTAAAGGGAAAGAATCCGCTAGAAAATAAGGACTATGCAATTCATGTACATGAAGATTACAGAGATATGAACATAGATACCCTTAAGGCTCTCTTTGTAGATGAGAGGATAATAAATCACTTTAAAGATAACAATATGAGTACTGTAGGAGATTTAAGGTACTTAAATTTAGATAACATAAATTCAATTCCGAACATAGGCAAGTCAAAAGCACTTAAGTTTAATTACTATATTTCTTTGTTAAAATACCCAAAAGAAGAATTGATAACCAAAGTTTTTCATATAATTAAAGAGGATGAAAATTATAATATATACAAACTTAGAGCAGTAAAAGGGATAACCCTTCAAAGCATAGCTGATAAAAATAATATTAGTCGTGAAAGAGTAAGGCAACTAGAAGAAAAGATACAGAAAAAGTTTAAGGGATATTTTAAAATGTTTTTTCCTTATATGATGAAAAAGTTTAATAAAGAGAAAATCTTTGATTATAGAGATATAAGAAAGATAGGTAGAACTAAGGAAGAAACCCTTATATTAAAATATGCTCTTATAAATAAGGCATCAGAAAATACAAGGTATTTTGAAGAGGTTGATAAGTTTGTAATAAATGAAGATGTAAAATATATAAAAGAAAGTCTAAATAGTATAGCAAAAGAGATTGGAGATATCTTCAACTATTATGATGAGATATATAATGTGGAGGCACTTCTTAGGGAGTATAACTTAAGCTTTTTAGAATATGAGGACTTTATAAATTATCTTTATAAAAAAGGATATAAAAGTCATAACAGTTACGTTTGGAAGGGATCTATGAAACTCTCTAAGTGTTATGGAGTGATAGTTAAGGAATATTTTAAAGATGGAATAAAACTTAGTGATAAAAGTAATATAGAAAAGGTAAAGAATATATTTAAGGATAAATTTGGGCGAGATGATTTTTGTGATAATGCAAGGGCTATAGCTGCAAGGATAGAAAGCGAGAATGTTTTATGTAATAGAGGTACCTATATTAGTCCTGATTATATAAAAATACCTAAAGATTTATTAATAAAGATAAAGGATTATATAGCTAATTCAAAAGAGGAAACTATACTTATTTCAGATTTATTTTATAAATTTAATAAAGAACTTAATAGCAGGAGTAATATAGATAATAGATATTTTCTCCATGGAGTATTAAAATACTATTATGGAGACGAATTTATATTTACAAAGGATAATGTAGGAAGAAATAAAGAGAGTATAATAAGTTCACATAAGATATTTGAGAAATTTTTAAAGGATGAGGGAAGGGCTGTATCTAAGAAATATATTAAGAAGATATATCCAGGGTGGACTGATTCTATGTTCAACAATGCAGTCGCATTAAATAAAAATATAATCTATTGGGATAATGGATACTTTATAAATAGTAGTATATTGGATATTTCTAAAGAAGACACTAATAAATTAAAAGATATATTAGAAGAAGAGTTTGAGGAAAATAATGGTTATACCAATGCCAATGTGATTTATTTTAAAGCTTTAGAGAAGATGAGTAATTTTGTTAAAGAAAATAATATTAAAAATTCATTTAATATATATTCTGTTTTAGAATATATATTAGGGGATGAATATTATTTTAGAAGACCTCATATTTTAAAAAAGGAACCAGAAAAACAATTTACTACTATGGATCTTTTTTATGGGCTCTTTAGAAATAAAAAGGTAATAAGTTATAAGGAGTTTTATGAATATTTCACTAAGCTAAAGTTTACAGAGAGAACCATATATAACGCTTTTCATAGGGTGTGCGAAGAGCTTATAGAAATTGATGATGATAAGTATATTTTAAAAGAAAATTTAAAATTAAAGTATAAGGATGAAATAAAAATAGCATTAAATAAGCTAATTAATAAGAAAAAGTATTATCCATTAAAAACATTAAATAATTATGAATTTTTACCTAACATAGGTTTCTCTTGGAATTACCACCTTTTAAGCTCTATTATAGAGAATTATATAGAAGATTTTACTATAGTAGAAAAAGAAGTTAAAGATAGACGGTATAGATGTGCTGTTCTTGTAAGGAATAATGGGGAGTTTGTCTCTATAAAAGACCTTATAATATATATATTAAAAAATGAGTATAAGGGAACTATGCATATAAATAATATACAAGATTACCTAAGAGAGGAAAAAGTTATTCTTAAAGGGATACCAAAAGATGTATTTCAGTATGAAGGTTTTGTGGTAGAAGAAGATGGAAGTGTAACAATAAATTAAACTTTAACAATAAATGTGGACATGGCTCTTAAATTCTAGTTAGAATAGAATTTAAGAGCTATTTTTTTTACATTATCTATTTGAGTAACAATTTTTATGAATATATATTAAATGGTAAAAATAACAACTGTTAAGTTATTGATCATATTATTGAAAATAGCTATATAATCTTAAAAAATAATATAGAAGAGTTCTAACAAATTTAATTTATAGAGAGTAATTTTTAAAAATTAACCTCTAGATTGATTTAGGATTTTAACTTAAGATGAAGAGTATATTGAAATGGAGGATTAAATCTTGGAATATGTAATAGACCATAATAATTTAGAGTATTTAAACTTAAAAAAATTATTAATTGTAGCACAAAATAGTAGCAATAGTATAGGAGATGAGGAATTTAAGAGGGATAAGGAATTACAAAAAGCCATAGATTTTATAAATAAAACAAAGAAAATAAGGAAAGAGGATCTTAGATTATATTGTACTGATTATGAGGAAGGATTTAAGGGTAAGCATTTAAGTCTTATGGATATATTCTCATTTAATTTACATAATATAAAAGGTCTTAAATTTGAAGAAATAATAGATAAAATGAGAAGGCTTAATGAAGAGGAATTATTGCAAAACATATATGGTATTTTAGGAGATTATGAGGGGAAATTATTTAAAAGTAAGGAAGATATTTTAAAGGAACTTAGGAACATGGCTATAAATGGGGAGTTTAAGTGGAATCTTATGATGGCACTTGAAAATCCTTTAGAATTTATGAAAGGTTTATGTGAGTTTCTTGAGAAGTGTAGGGTGATTTTAAATAAATATCTTTATAAATTTAAGGTGATTGGACAACAGTGGAATGATGAATTAGAAAATTTAATAGGGGAGAAAGGCATAGAATGGTTTAAAGACACCTATGATATTATTCCTTTTAATAATTTTAACCATTGTACTAATATATATATATCTTTGGTATCTGTTAATGATTTTGATATTACATGGGGAATAGGAAGAGATAATAATGGCTATATATATCTTGGGAATAAGTCACGGGAGATGGTAGAAGCTTTTAGAGGGAAAAATAACTTTGATAACTTAATGAGATGTATTAAAAATATATCAGACCCAAGTAGATTTAAGATTTTAAAGTTAATTAGTAATAGAGCCAAGTACGGGCAAGAGCTTGCCCATGACTTAAACTTAACTACACCAACAGTATCTTATCATATTACGGCTCTTAAGATGAATAAGCTTATAAATGAAAAGTATGAGGGAAAGAAGATGTATTACTCCTTAAATAAGGATACTTTAAAAGAGATGATAAAAATATTAGAAAAGGAACTTCAGTTATAGGAGAAAAGCAATATTATAAATTTTCAGTTAACAATATAGGATGAAATATAAAAAACCTTGACTATTTTTGTCAAGGTTTTTATGGGTTTATCATATTTTATTAAGGATATATTTAAAAGTTTATACTTTCATTTCACTATATTGAAGTTTGTATAGATTATAGTATAATTTTTGTTTGGCTAAAAGTTCTTCATGAGTTCCCATTTCTCTTATTTTTCCTTTATGAAGAACAATTATTTTATCAGAGTTTTTTATAGTAGACAATCTATGGGCTACTAAAATAGTTGTTCTCTTTTCTGTAATCTTATAGAGTGCATCCTGTATTAGGCTTTCTGTTTCTGTATCGATATTAGAGGTGGCTTCATCAAGGACTAAAATTGGAGGATTAAAGGCTATGGATCTAGCAAAGGCTATAAGTTGTCTTTCTCCTTGAGAGAAGGTAGTTCCCCTTTCATTTACAGGATCATTATATTTTTTAGGTAGTTTTTCTATAAATTGATTTGCATTTACATATTTACAGGCTTCTATAACTTTCTCATCAGATATATCAGTGTTATTAAGTCTTACGTTGCTTTTTATATCCCCAGTAAAAAGAAAAACATCCTGAAGAACTGTAGCTATATTACGTCTTAAATCTTCTTTCTTCATATGTTTTATATTGATTCCATCAATAAGAATCTCTCCCTTTTGGATATCATAAAGCCTTGTAATAAGACTTATGATAGAGGTTTTACCTGCCCCAGTGGCTCCAACAAAGGCTACTTTTTCACCAGGTTTTATTGAGAAGCTAACATCCTTTAGAATCCAATCCTCATCATTATATGCAAACCATACATTTTTAAATTCAATTTCACCTATAAGCCTTGTTACTTTCTTAGGATCATCTATATTTTTTATTATAGAATCATTATCTAAAATAGTGAATATTTTTTCAGAGGATGCCATGGCAGATTGAAGAATATCATATTTTTCAGTTATATCAAATATAGGCTGGAAAAACATAGTAACATAGTTTATAAATGCAAAAAGCACACCGAATTCTATAGAGCTATCTAAGACCCTAAAGCCACCAAACCATATAAGTAGAGCCATAGTTAAAGAGGATAAGAGTTCTATAGCAGGTCTAAAAATAGCAAAGATTACAGTTTGCTCAAGGCTGGCCTTCTTATAAGAAGTATTTATCTCATCAAACTCCTTAAACTTTTTATCTTCTTTATTATATATCTGAACAACCTTAACACCAGAAATGTTTTCAGAGAGGAAGGAGTTTATTCTAGATAACCTAGATCTAACCTTTCTATAAGCATCCCTATCATATTTTTTAAATAATAAAGCTACTATAAAGATAATTGGAAGGGTGCTTATGGATATTAAGGCTAAGTTTTTATTTAAAATAAACATGGCAATAACTATACCGCCTAACATAAATATATCTTTAATAAGGTATATTAGTACTCCAGTATACATTTCATTTAGAGTTTGAACATCATTTGTTATTCTGGTAACTAATCTACCAACAGGAGTTTTATCAAAGAAAGAAAGATTAAGGCTCTCTAAGTGGACAAATAGTTTTTGACGTATATTATAAATTATCTTTTGACCTGTAAATTGTAGTATATACATTTGGAAATAGTTAATTACAAAACCTAAACAATAGGTTAAAAGTAATATAATAACTATATACTTAAGAGAAGTTATATCATTATTTCTTAGAGATTTAATTTCATTTTTTGAAAGCTTTTTATATATTTTATTATTATTTAAGGAAACTTCCTTAGAATAATCTACCTTGCCATATACAAGATAAACTTCCTTATCATAATATATAAGAGAATATACCTTATCTATATTGTAGTTTTCCTTAAGTTCCTTGCTAGATATAAAGAATTTATCTCCTATAAGGGTTGAATTTTTTATATCATTGCTGACTTCTATATAAGACTGTTTAAAACCATTTAAATCATCATCAATGGCACTTTTAATTATAGAAGGTCTAATTAAAAGGATTACAGTAGATATTAACATAAGAATCATTACAATGAACAAATTCAACTTAAAAGGTTTTGCAAAGGTAAGAAGTCTTTTCATAAGATTTGAATCATAATCTTTAGTAAGTAACTCATCATCATTGAAGTTATCCATATCTTAGACCTCCTCATCTATTTTTTCTTCTAGTAATTGTTTATTATAAATTTCACTATATAAACCTTGATTATTTATAAGAGTTTCATGGGTTCCCTCTTCAACTATCCTTCCCTCATCTAAGACTAAGATGTTATGGCTATTTTTTATAGCAGATATTCTATGAGATATTATTATTGAAGTTCTGTCCTTCATAATAGATTTAAGATTTTCTAAAATCTTAGTTTCAGTTTTAGCATCAACAGCAGAAAGGCAGTCATCTAATATTAAGATTTCAGGGTTTTTAATTAATGCTCTAGCTATAGAAACCCTTTGCTTTTGCCCACCAGATAATGTAACACCACGCTCTCCAACCATTGTATCAAAGCCTTTAGGGAAATCTATAATATTATTATAAACATCAGCATCCTTAGCTGCCTTTATAATACTCTCCATATCCAAGGTATCATTAGCTAAGTTTATATTTTCAGAGATATTATAGGAGAATAAGAAAGGATCAGAAGCCATGCCTATATTTCTTCTTAAAGTGGATAATGGGATTTTATTTATATCTTCATCATTTATAAAGATTTTTCCGTCATCTATGTTATAAAGTCTAACTAACAAATTAACTAAGGTGCTTTTTCCACTACCAGTCCTTCCAATTATACCTAAGGTCTCACCTTTTTTAATATTCATGTTAATATTCTTTAATGAGGGAATATTAGCTCCTGGGTAAGTAAAGGTTAAGTCCTTTATAGCTAAGTCTCCATTAATACTTTTTATTTGGTGAACATCATTTGAATCATAGATTTCAGGATTTACTTTAAGAATATTTTCTATTCTTTCAAGGGAAGCAAAACCTCTTTGGATAACATTTATTACAAATCCTATAGCCATCATAGGCCAAATAAGTTGTCCTATGTACATATTAAAGGCAACAAAATCTCCAAGAGAAATATCTCCATATATTACATATAATCCACCTATACCTATAAAAATAACAAAGCTTAAGGAGGCTATAAACTCTACTAAAGGTTGCATTATAACCTGTATTTTTGAGTATTCCATATTTTTTTCAAAGTTATTAAGATTTTCTTTAGTAAACTTTTCAAATTCTTTTTCTTCCTGAACAAAAGATTTAATGACTCTTATACCAGAAAAATTTTCTTGTACTAATTCAGTAAGGGTAGAAAAAGATTTTTGTACTACCATAAATTTTTTGTGAATTAATTTTCCGAATTTTGTGGCAGTAAGGGAAATAAAAGGTAAGGGAAGTAAGGATAACAATGTTAGCTTTACATCTATAGAAAGCATTGTAATTATAGTTATTGAAGACAAAAAAAGAGCATCAATTATCATAACCATACCGAAGCCTAAAGACATTATTACAGAGTTTAAATCGTTAGTTGCTAAAGCCATTAAGTCTCCAGTTTTATTTTCATTGTAAAAGTTCACGGAAAGTTTTTGAAGATGAGAAAAGTATTTATTTCTCATTTCATATTCAATATGCTTTGCTGTGCCAACAATAAGTACTCTCCAAACAAAACGTCCAACAGCTACTATTATGGCTGTTCCAATAAATAATAGGATATATTTTAATATATAACTTTGAGATGCTTTACCGTTTGAAAGACTGTCAGCTAATACACCTAATATTTTAGGTGGTACTAATTGCATAAAATCTATGAACATTAGCATTAGTACACCTAGAATATATTTTTTCTTAAATAATAATGTGTACTTAAACAGAGCTTTTAATTTTTTCAATTTGTATATTCCCCCTCTCTTCTTAAAATATTATAACATTTTATACAAATAATAGAAATATGTTTAAAAGTTTCTTGAGTAAAAAGTTTTAATTTATATAAATGTAGTAAATACTATAAGAAGTGAAAATGTTAAGATTCTGAAAAAAATTAAAATTAATAAAATATCGCCTAAAATCATTTTTTGTGGTATACTGTTTAAGGATTTTACGAAGTTTAACTTAAGGTTAAAATGGGGATAAAAAACTTAATAAAGAAATAGTTTCTTTAGGAGGATATTATGGGAAATTATATATTCACGTTAACAGCGGTGTTTCAGATTTCTGTCTTTTTATTAACTTCCTATTATTTAATACTATCCTTATTTGGATTGCATAGGAAAAAAGAAAAGAGGAAGCATGAAGCTAAAAATTCTTTTGCCCTTATTGTTGCGGCACATAATGAAGAGGTTGTTATTGGTAAGATAGTTGAAAGTCTTATTGATTTAGATTATCCAAAACATCTATATGATATATTTGTTATAGCTGATAATTGTACTGATAAAACAGCAAACATAGCAAGAGAACATGGCGCTAAAGTTTTTGAAAGAGTAAACAAGGATAAAAGAGGAAAAGGTTATGCCCTTGAATGGATGTTTGCTAAGATATTTAAGATGAATAAAAAGTATGATGCAGTAGCAGTATTTGATGCTGATAATCTTGTATCTAAGAACTTTCTTAATGAAATGAATAATCATATGTGTGAAGGATACAATGTGGTTCAAGGGTATTTAGATAGTAAAAATCCAAATGATTCATGGATAACTCAGGCATATTCAATATCCTTTTGGGCATCTAATAGATTATTCCAGTTAGCTAGAAAGAACCTAGGACTATCTAATCAAATAGGTGGAACTGGATTTGTTATAAATACTAAGGTATTAAAGAAACTAGGATGGGGAGCTACTTGCCTTACAGAAGACTTAGAATTTACATGTAAGTTAGTCATGAATGGAGAAAAGGTAGGTTGGGCTCATGATGCTATAGTGTATGATGAGAAACCTTTAAAATTAAAAGAATCCTGGAAGCAAAGAAAAAGATGGATGCAGGGATTCTCAGATGTTGCCTCTAGATTCTTTTTAAAACTTATTAAAAAGGGAATAAAGGAAAGAAACATAGTAGCTTTTGACTGCGCCTTATATGTAATACAACCTTTTGTAGTTTTATTACTAGGAGTATCATTACTACTAACTATGGCACAGAACTTTACAGAGAGTGGACTTAACATATTTGCAATTAACTATCTATTCCCAATTTATATTTGGAAGGGATTTTCTATATTCCAATTTCTTTTAACACCATTTGTAATGGTTGTTGAAGGCAAATTATCAAGAAAACTTTTTACACTACTTGCTTTATATTCAGGAAATGTATTTGTTATGAGTCATATAGTAGGTGATAATCCAGACCTTATAGTTGCAGTGGCAGCTCAAGGAGTATTTATGGCATTTTTCTTAGGAGTAACATATGTAGCTCTTGGGAAGCTTGCTTTTAAACAATTTATGTGGTACTTATTATATGGAATCTATACTTTAACTTGGATACCTATAACAATACAAGGTATAATAGATAAGGATAAAAAGGAATGGAGCCATACAAAGCACGTAAGGCAAATAGGAATATATGATGTATAACCAGTGATTTCACTGGTTATTTTTTTAATCCTATGGGTAGTTTTAGGAATTAAGTAAAAATACATAATAAAACATAAAATATAATATAAAAAATAAGAACGTAAGTTTGACAACATAATAGTATCACATTATACTATTATGTTGTAATGTAAGGTTTAGAAGGATTATTTTATATAATGAAATAATCCTAGAATATTAGGGATAAAAATTTAAATTAATATAAAATAGTTTACCAAAGAGTAGTTAACTATATATGAAAATAAACAAAAGGTTTGGTGCAAGTTATGTTTAAACTAATTGAATATAAGGACTTAGAGAAAACTTTAAAAGATTATGCGTTAATAGATGTTAGAAGTGAAAAAGAGTTTAATGAAAATACAATTCCAGGAGCAATAAATATCCCTCTTTTTACAGATGAAGAGAGAGAGAAGATAGGAACAGTATATATAAATGAAAGTATAGAAAAAGCAAAGAAAATGGGTATAGAAGCAGTTTCGAAAAAATTACCTCATATATATGAAAGAATTACAGAGATTTATAAAGATCACAAGAATTTAGTGTTTTTCTGTGCAAGAGGGGGAATGAGAAGTGCAAGCATTACTTCTCTTATGAATGCCTTAAGTATAAGTTCTTACAGAATAAAAGGAGGATACAAGGGCTATAGAGAATTTATAAATAAAGAACTTCCAAAAATTCACGAAGAGGTTAAGTATATTGTAGTTCATGGAACCACAGGATGTGGAAAAACTGAAATCCTAAATAAGATAAAAGAAGAAGGATATGATGTGGTGGACCTTGAGTATGCAGCTAATCATAGAGGATCTCTTCTTGGAAGTGTAGGATTAGGAAGATGTAGAAGTCAAAAAATGTTTGAATCTATTGTATATGAACAGCTTAAAAATAGAAAAACAAATTATGTTTTTATTGAGGGAGAAAGCAAAAGAATAGGTAATATAATTATTCCATCCTATATTTTTGATACTATGACTGAGGGATATCATATTTATGTAGAAGGAAATATGGAAAATAGGGCTAAGCTTTTAGTTAAAGAGTATACAAAAGGGGAGAATGCCAAGGAAGAAATACTCTCCTCCTTAAATAGAATGGAAAAGTATATGGGGAAAAAGAAAAGAGAGGCTTATAGTGAACTAGTTAATGAAGAAAAATACTATGAAGTATGTATAGAGCTTATGAAAAATTATTATGATCCTATGTATTTAAATTCTATGAAAAAACATGATTTTAATAACAGTATATATATAGAGGATGTAGAAGATGGGATACATAAATTAATTCATTGGTATAAAGATAATATTATAAATAAGCATGATGAATTATAGGGTGTAAATATAAATTATTAACCTATTCATTAAAAGGATATTTGATTTATACTGCTTTAGGTAGTGTATAAATTAACTTAAAGCAAGAAAAGTTAAGAATTAAGGTAGAATCTCTATATTTCCTTTTTACTTATAAACAAAGAAATGCTTAAAATTAACAATAGAAGTTACCATATATAAGAGTTAAGTTTACGTAAAGTTATTAAAATATAAAGTTATGGGATAAATATATTTAGAGTAAGATTGGAGGATTAATATGGTAGACAAGAATGTACAATCTTATGATGTAACAGATCTTACTTCCTTAGAAAAATTAGAGCCAGTTAGAATTAGACCAGGAATGTATATAGGATCTACTGGTAGTAAGGGATTACATCATTGCATATGGGAGATATTAGACAATGCCATAGATGAAATATCTAATGGATATGGAGATAAAGCCACAATTATACTAAATGATGATAAAAGTGTAACTATTATGGATAATGGTAGAGGAATTCCTACGGGACTCCATCCTATAAAGAAAAAATCAGGAGTTGAGATGGTATTTACAGAACTCCATACAGGAGGAAAGTTTAATAATAAAAATTATAAAACTTCTGGTGGACTTCATGGCGTTGGAGCAGCTGTTGTTAATGCACTATCAAAATGGTTAGAGGTTGAAGTTTATCAAAATGGAAATATATACAGACAGACCTTTGAATATGCCTATGACAAAGAACTTAAAAGAGATATGCCGGGAACTCCTACAAGTAAACTAGAGATAATAGGAAAGACTAAAGAAACTGGAAGTAAGATAAGTTTTATGGCAGATAAAGATGTGTTTTCTACCATAGATTTTAAATTTGATGTTATTGATGAAAGACTTCAAGAACTTGCTTTTCAAAATAAAGGTATAAGGCTTGAACTTATAGATAGAAGAAAAGAAGAAGCGGTTAAAAAAGAGTATTTTTCTGAAAGAGGGCTTTTAGATTTTATAGAATATTTAAATGAAAGTAAGTCTCCTCTTCATAGTAATCCAATAATTTTTGAAGGAGAAAAGGTTATAGGGGAATTATCTATGTATGGAGAGGTCTGTATTCAGTTTACAGATTCAACTACAGAGTATATAGCAAGCTATGTTAATAATATACCAACTACAGAGGCTGGAACCCATGAAACGGGATTTAAGACTGGTATGACTAGAGCATTTAAAGAATGGGCAAAAAAGCTTAATCTTATAAAGGAAAAGGAAAAAGAATTTGAAGGTGATGACCTTAGAGAAGGTATTACTTCTATTGTAAGGATAAAGATATCTAATCCCATGTTTGAAGGGCAAACAAAAACAAAGCTAGGTAATAATGAAGCTTATACAATGATGAATGAGATTACCTATACTAAGCTTTGCGAGTGGATAGAGGATAATAAGGAGACAGCAACACTTATTATAAATAATGCTCAAGATGCGGCTGCAAGAAGAGAAAAAATAAAGAAAATAAACGAAGCAGAAAAGAAGAAGATAGGTAAAGGAACGGCACCTTTAGCAGGAAAAATAGCGGTTTGTACATTAAAGGATAAAAACGTAAATGAATTTATTGTAGTTGAGGGAGACTCAGCGGGAGGTTCTGCAAAGCAGGCAAGAGATAGAAGATTTCAAAGTATAATGCCTTCAAAGGGTAAAATCATGAATACAGAGAAACAAAAACTTGAGAATGTACTAGCGTCTGAAGAGTTAAAGATTTTTAATACTGCTATTGGTACTGGAACTCTTGATAATTATAAGGAAGAAGATTTAAAGTATGATAAAATAATTATTATGTCAGATGCTGATGTAGATGGATATCATATAAGAACTTTATGGATTACATATATTTATAGGTATATGAGACCTTTAATAAATAATGGTCATTTATATATAGCTATGCCTCCTTTATATAAGGTTTATAAAAAGGATAAAGGGGGACGTGAAAATATAGTATATGCTTACAGTAATGAAGAGTTAGAAGATGCAAAGAAGAAAATCGGAAAGGGATTTATAATCCAAAGATATAAAGGTCTTGGGGAGATGAATCCAGATCAGCTTTGGGAGACTACCCTAAATCCTGAAACAAGAACTCTTCATAAAGTTACTATAGAGGATGTTTCAAAGGCAGAAAAGATGGTATCTCTTCTTATGGGGGATATTGTGGAACCAAGAAAAAATTACATGTATAAGTATGGTGAGTTTTAGGCTATAAGCTTAAAGCTCCTTATATGTTTTAGGGAACTTGAATAAATATCTAGTTTAACATAGAAATGGAGTAGATGTTATGGCAAAAAAAGACACTATTATCCCAAAAGATAATAATATTATAGAAGTGCCAATGGAAGAAGTAATGCCAGAGAATTATCTTCCTTATGCCATAGAGGTGGCTAAGGAGAGAGCTCTTCCAGATGTACGTGATGGATTAAAACCTGTTCATAGAAGAATACTTTATGGGGCTTATCTTTTAAAGGCTTTTCCAGATAAGCCTTATTTTAAATCTGCTAGAATAGTAGGAGATATTCTAGGTAAGTTTCATCCCCATGGAGATGCATCTGTATACGATTCTATGGTAATTATGGCGCAGAATTTTTCAACAAGGGCTCCACTTATTGATGGACATGGTAACTGGGGATCAATAGATGGGGACAGTGCTGCAGCTATGCGTTATACAGAAGCCAGGCTTACAAATATAGCTTTAGAACTGCTAAAGGATATAGATAAGAATGTAGTAGATATGGTACCAAACTACTCTAATACTGAGGAGGAACCAAAGGTACTACCAGCTAGGTACCCTAATCTCTTAGTTAATGGTACCTTTGGAATAGCAGTTGGTCTTGCTACAAATATACCACCACATAATTTAGGGGAGGTTATAGATGGAACTCTTGCATACATAGATAATAAGGATATAACAACTAAAGATCTTATGGAGTATGTAAAGGGGCCTGATCTTCCAACAGGTGGAATACTTATAGGCAGTGACTCCTTAAGGGCTGCTTATGAAACAGGAGAAGGAAGGGTTACTTTAAGAGCTAAGACTTCCATTGAAAAACTTGAAAATGGAAGGCTAGGAATTGTAATTACAGAATTCCCTTACAGAAAGAATAAAGCAAGACTTCTTCAAACTATTTCAGAAATGACTGGGGATAAAAGACATGCTAAAGCTTTAGAGTCAATTACAGACATAAGGGATGAATCAGATAGAGAAGGTATTAGAGCTGTTATTGAATTTAAAAAAGCAGTAGATGAGGATATGGCAGATAAGGTGTTAAAATATCTCTTTAAAAAGACAGATCTTCAGTGTAATATAAGCTTTAAT
Source organism: Clostridium hydrogeniformans DSM 21757 (assembly GCF_000686705.1). Taxonomy (GTDB): domain Bacteria; phylum Bacillota; class Clostridia; order Clostridiales; family Clostridiaceae; genus Clostridium_Z; species Clostridium_Z hydrogeniformans. The sequence continues at coordinate 329,780 of NZ_KK366004.1, forward strand.
ATGGTTGCACTTGCTGAGGGTAAACCTGAGACTATGGGGCTTAAAACTATATTAACTCACTATGTAAATCACCAAAAAGAAGTTATTACAAGAAGAAGTGAAAGAGAGCTTGAAATTGCTGAAAAAAGATTCCATATAGTTGAAGGGTTTATAAAAGCTATAGAAGTTTTAGATGAGGTAATTAAGATAATAAGAGGATCAAAGTCTAAAAAAGATGCAAGAGAGAATCTTATAAAAGAGTTTTCTTTTACAGAACTTCAGGCAGATGCAATCCTTGAACTTATGTTATATAGACTTACAGGTCTTGAAATAAAAGTATTTGAGAAAGAATATAAGGAACTTGAAAAGATAATAAAAGGATTAAAGAAAATATTAAGTAGTGAGAAAGAACTTTTAAAGGTTATAAAAGATGAGTTACTTAGAGTAAAAGAAGAGTATGGTGATTCTAGACGTAGTAAAATAATAGAGGATGAAAGTGAAGCTAAAATAGATTTAGAAGAGCTAATAGTAGTTGAGGATACAATGATTACCCTATCTAATGATGGTTTTATAAAGAGGGTAGGTCTTAAATATTACAATAGGCTAAATTTAGATTTAAAAGATATTGATTATAGGGAAGGTGACTTTGGGAAGTATTTAATACCTTCTAACACAAAGGATACCTTTGTGGTATTTACTAATAAGGGAAATATGTATCAATTAAAAGGTAATATGATACCAGAGTATAAGTGGAAGGAAAAAGGAGAAAGATTAGATGAATTAATAAGAGGTCTTGATTTAAATGAGGAATCTATAATTTCCGCCTTCTCCTTTAATATATTTTCCAGTAGCAAGGTTCTTGTATTTATAAACTCAAAGGGAGGAATAAAGAAGACTTCTTTAGACAATTTCTTATCTTCTTATAGCAAACTTTCAGCCTTAAAGCTAAAGGAAGGGGAAAATCTTGTAGAGGTTTATCTTAGGGAGTTAGAAGAAGAAGAGAAGTGCTTAAGAATTAAAACCTTTAAAGGACTTGACTTTACAGTTTCAGAGCCAGAATTGTCTGCTTCTCCTAGAAATAACATAGGTATTTATATGTTTACCTTAAATGGTGAAGATTATATAGTAGAAACTGAAGTAGTTGTAGAATATCCTATGGCAGAATTTACTTTTGGAATAAACACAAAAGGAGATATTAAAATTTATGATAGAGGAAGAGCAGATGCTTTTAATAAAGCTAGGGTGAATTCCTTTAAAGATATATTAATATTTACAAAAGAAGGTAAGGTATATAAGATTCCAGGATTTATGGTTCAAAATCTAAGGGATGTTAAAATTAATATAAGAGATTTAGTAGACGATATGTCAGAAGAGGATTCAGTAGTTTCAGTTATAAGTATTAATGACTATTCAGAAGACTTAGGATTATATACATTTACAGCAGGTGGATATATAAAGAAAATGGGAGTTACAGAGCTTCAAGGAGAGATAAGTGGCCAAAGTTATCACAAGCTTAAAGAAAATGACTATGTAATAGGGGCAAATTTAGGTAATATCAATGAAGGAACAGCTTTAATTATAAGTAAGGATGGTATGGGTATAAAGTTCCCAGTAGATTCTATAAATGATATGAGTAGGAACGCCCAAGGTGTTATAGGTATAAGTCTAAAGGATGAGGATGAAGCTATCTTTGGATATGTAATAAGTTCTGAGGATAATGAAATAGCAGTGACCTCTAAAGATATAGGTCTTACTATAAATACAGAGAACGGTATAGAAAAACATGTAGATATTTCTTCTATAAAGGTTCAAAATAGGGCTGGACGTGGTAATACAATAGTTCCTATGAAAATAGAGGATAGGGTTTCTAAGATTAAGTTATCTTAATCTATAGGGATAATAAAGTACTTTTTAGTAGGTACCTTTTATTTAATCATAAAATTATGTAGGATTAAGTATTTTAAGTTATTATGTTTGTTAAATCTTAAAATAAAGAAGAAGTGTTAACTTGACTTCTAAGGTATAAAGATTAATAATTTTTATGATATAAGTTAACTAACATAAGAAGTTAATTTAATATTTATCATATAAGAAGGAGTGATGGTTATGAAAAAGGTAATGGTACTTCTTGCTAATGGGTTTGAAGAGATTGAAGCATTAACAGTGGTAGATATTTTAAGACGTGGAAATGTTAATTGTCATATGGTAAGTATAGGTGGGAATAAGGTTAATGGAGCTCATGGTATTGAAGTTATTGCAGATAAAACTTTAGACTCTGTAGAAGAAAACCTATATGATGCAATAGTTCTTCCAGGAGGAATGCCAGGAGCTGAGAACTTAAAAAATAATACTAGGGTTGTAGAGCTTGTACAAAGATATTATAGTGATAAAAAGTTAGTTTGTGCTATTTGTGCAGCTCCTATGGTTCTTGGGTATGCAGGAATAATGGAAAATGTAGATTTTACTTGTTATCCTGGATTTGAAGTCCATGTTAAGGATGGAAATAAAAAAGAGGATTTAGTTGTAAAATCTCACAATATAATAACAGGAAAAGGACCAGCAGCAGCTTTTGAGTTTGCATATTTAATATTGAAGACTTTAGGAAATAAAAATACTGAAGAGATAAGTAAGGCTATGATGTTTTAAGTTTACATAAGTCTTTAATAATAAGAGAACCAGCAATTTAATTATAATTGCTGGTTTTTTATTATATAAAAATTTGTAGGTGGAAATTACTTCTATAGATTAGTCGAAAGTTGTAACAAAAATATTCTTTACAAAATATAATACACTAGTGTACTATTTAATTAATACAGCAATACAAAGGTGGTGAATAAACATAAATGGATTTTCAGTTTAATTCAAAGGAACCTATATATTTTCAGATAGTTAATTATATAAAAAGAAAGATTGTATCAGGAGAATTTGAGGAGGGGGAAAAATTGCCATCAGTAAGGGATTTAGCAAGAGAACTTAAGGTGAATCCTAATACTATACAAAGGGTTTACACGGAACTTGAGAATGAAAACCTTGTATATACTCAAAGAGGACTTGGTAAATTTGTTAATGGGGATTTTAAAAATATAAATAAAATAAGAAAAGAAATAAGCACAGAGATTTTAGACAATTTTATAAAAGAATTAAGGGAGTTAGGATTTACTAAAGATGAGGTAATAAATATTATAAGTGAGAGGTATTAGGAGGGATTAAAGTGAATGATTTATTGTGCATAGATAACCTTAAGAAGAGTTATGGAAGAAAAGAAGTGTTAAAAGGAATAAACTTGAAGCTTGATAAAGGAAAAGTTTTAGGGATTCTTGGGCCAAATGGAAGTGGAAAGACTACTCTTTTAAATATATTAGGTGGATTTTTAAAACCTAGTTCAGGAAAGATTCTTATAGATGAGGAAATATTATCAATAGAAAGTAAAAGATCAATATCTTTTATGCAGGATAAAAATATATTTTCACCTTGGATGAAGGTAATAGATGCTATGGAATTCTATAAAGATTTTTTTGAGGATTTTAACTATGGTAAGGCAGAAGCTATCATAGAAAAAATGAATATAGATAAAAAAGATAAGATAAAAAGCTTATCTAAGGGGACCATAGAAAAATTATCTTTAGCCCTAACATTAGCAAGAGATTCAAGGATTTATATATTAGATGAGCCTATAGCAGGAGTGGATCCTGTAGCCCGTGAAATTATTATAGATAATATTATAGATAATTTAAATGAAGGATCTTCTATGATAATAACCACTCATTTAGTAAATGAGCTGGAGAGAATTTTTGATGAGGTAGCTTTTATAAGGGATGGAATAATAGTTAAGACTGGAAGTGCAGAAGATTTAAGGATAAGTAATAATAAATCTATTGAAGAATTATATAAGGATATTTTTAGGTAGGAGGGAGTTATTATATGCTTAAAATATTAAAGTACAGCTTAAAGGAATATAAATGGGTTTATATAGCAGAAGCTTTAGGGATTATAGCCTTTACTATAGGTACTAATTTAAGTGAAGATATTAATATCAAAGTAATTACTAGTTTTTTATCCATAGTAATGTTTGTAAATTTTATTATGCAAATAATGCTTTTTTCTTTTCAACTATCTACTGAAAGAGGGAGAATGCTTTTTATGGCACCTATAAAAGGAAAAAGTTTTTTCGTAAGTAAGGTAGTTGAGTTTTTTGCAGCAAATACCTTCATAATATTATCAGGAGTTTTTATATTGGCTATAAGTTCTTTAGGCAATAATGAATTAAGTAGTGGTCTATTAAGATTCATTTATGAGAATTTTGGCAATATGTTAAAGTTATCAACTATTTATTTTATAATAATAAGTTTAATTACTTTAGTAGGATCTATAACTAATAATGGACTTGTTGTAGTACTTTCTTCTATAATTGGAAATCTTATAATTACATTAGGACTCGGGAAGTTAAACCATTTATGCAATATATGGTTTGAAGATTATATCTATAAGGTTTCTTATAATGATTCCACTAAAGTTTTTTATAGTGTAGGAGATATTATGAATTCTAGTTTAAATCTTGTATATATAGGATTAACTATTATTATAATTGGAGGACTTATATATTTTTCTTCTAAGATCTTAGATAAAAAATTAGATATAATTTAGTCAATAGAAGAAAAAAATACACTATAGTATTAGAAGAAGGATAATATAAGGAGGGGATTTAGAATTATAAATTTTAGAATCCCTAAGTGGGAATAGGTAAGTTATATTAAAAATATTTATAATAATTTAATTAAGTTACCGTTAAAATAATAAAAGTCTAACATTATAAAAACTATGGAATCATTATGATTTCATAGTTTTTATAATGTTAGATATATTTGCTTTAATATAATATATGATATTATAATTAGTCTAGTGAACTATAAGATTTTATGTAAATATTAAATCATTAGATAGGGGTTAAAGGAGTAATTAAAATGGAAACTATAACTTTAAATAATGGAGTTAAGATAATATATGAATATAGAAGGGGAGATTTAACATCTTTTTCTATAGGTTTAGATGCTGGGGCGTTAAGAGAAGAAGGATACACAAAAGGATGCGCTCATTTTGTGGAGCATATGGTTTTTAAGGGGACAGACATATTAAATGAAGATGAGATAAATAATAGACTAGATAAAGTTTTTGGATTTAATAATGCTATGACTAATTATCCTTATTTGGTATATTACGGCACATGCCTTTCAGAGGATTTAAATGAGGCTTTTTCCTTATATGGCAGCATAGTTACTAAACCTTCCTTTAAGGAAGAAGGATTTAAAGAAGAAAAACATATAATAATCCAAGAGGCTATGGAGTGGAAAGAGGATTTAGAACAATATATTGAAGATGAGCTTTTGTATAATTCTTTTAATAAAAGAAGAATTAAAGATATAATAATTGGACGAGAGGAAGAGTTGAAAAATATAACCTTAGAGGAAGTAAAAGACTTTTATAATAAGCACTATATAGGAGAAAATATGGTGATATCTTTTGTTACATCAAAAGGAATAGAAGAAATTAAAGAACTAGTTTCTAGAAACTTTAAGGATATATCAGTGGGGAAAAAATTAAAGGCTTTAGACTTTAAGGAAAATATAAAGGAAGGAGTTTATAAAAAGTCTATAGAGGGATTAAAAGGAAGTAAGATTTTATATGGCTTTGACATAGGAAATCTTAATGAAAAAGAGATAGAGGCTTTATATATATTTAATATGTTTTTTGGAGAAGGGGTAAGCTCTATTCTTTTTTCTAATATAAGAACTAAGGAAGGCTTAGCATATGAAATAAAATCAAATATAAAATATGAAAAAGGAATTAGACTTTTCACTATATATGGAAGTTCTTCTAAGGATAAAATAGATATAATGAAAGACATTATAGATAATATAATTTTAAATATTAAGGACTACATAACAACCATAGAAGATTTAGAGGTATATAAGAAGAGGCTTTTAATGAAATTTGCTGTTAATGAAGAAAGTTCTATAAGAAGGGCACTAAGACTTTGTACTAATGATATAATGTTTAATACTGATATCCATAAGAAAGAAATAATAAAGGAAGTTAATGAGGAATTTATATTAGAAGTAGTGGAGAAAGTTTTTAAAAAAGGAGCATTACAAATATTTAAGTAGTAAAGAAGAGGTTTTAAATGGAAAAGTGGTTAGTTAGAAATGTAAAAGCAGATTATAAGTTTTATAGTGATGCTTTAAAGGTAGATGAAGTTATAGCAAGACTTCTTATAAATAGAGGAATAAATGATTTAAACGAGGCAAGAGAGTTTTTAAATCCAAGTGTTAAGGATTTAAATCCTCCATATTTATTAGAGGATTTAACAAAAGCTGTAGAGATTATGAGGGATTCTATAGAGAGAAAAGAGAAGATTTTAATTGTAGGAGACTATGATGTAGATGGGGTTATAAGTACTTATATACTTTATAGGACTTTAAAGACATGTGGTGCAAATGTTACCTATCATATACCTCATAGGATAACAGAAGGTTATGGAATAAATGTAGATATAATAAATAGGGCCAAGGAAGAGAAGGTAGACCTTATAATAACCTGTGATAATGGAATAGCTGCTTTAGAACAAATAAAACATTGCAAAAAGCTAGGGATGAAAATTATAGTTACAGATCACCATGATATAGCTTTTGTAGAGGAAAATAATAAAAGAAGATATGTTCTTCCAGAGGCTGATGCAGTTGTAAATCCTAAAAGAAATGATTGTATGTATCCATTTAAGAAGCTTTGTGGCGCTGGAATTGCTTTTAAGTTTTCAGAGTTTTTATATGAAACCTTAGGATTTTCACCCTCATATTCTGAAGACCTCTTGGAATTTGCGGCTATTGCCACAGTTTGTGATGTGGTAGATTTAATTGGAGAAAATAGGATTATAGTATCTAAGGGGTTAGAAAAAATAAATAATAGTAGTAATTATGGTTTAAATGCTCTATTTGAAGCAACAGGACTTAAGGGGAAGGACATAGGAGCTTACCATTTAGGTTTTGTTATAGGGCCTTGTATAAATGCTACAGGAAGACTTGAAACAGCAGAGTTATCACTAAAACTCCTTATGAGTAGCTCGAAAGAGGAAGGAGAGCTTTATGCTAAGAAGTTATTTGAATTAAATAAAGAAAGACAAGATATGACTAGCCATGGAGTAGAAAGAGCAATTGAAATAGTAGAAGAAGGCTCAGGGGATGATAAAGTTCTTGTTATATATATAGATGATATCCATGAAAGTATAGCTGGAATAATAGCAGGACGTATAAAAGAAAGATATAATCTGCCTACCTTTGTTATTACTAAGGCTCATGAGGGAGCAAAGGGCTCAGGGCGTTCCATAGAGGGATATAATATGTTTGAAGAAATGGTAAAATGCAAAGAGTTCATGGAGAAGTTTGGTGGGCATCCTATGGCAGCAGGATTATCCTTAAAAAATGAGAATATCGATCCTCTGAGGAGAAAACTTAATAATGTATGTACATTAAGTGAAGAGGATATAGTACCTAAGATAACCTTAGATATGGCTTTAAAGCCACAAGATATAGGCTTATCTTTAGTTAAGACTTTGGAGAGATTAGAACCCTTTGGTAAAGGTAATTCTAAGCCGGTATTTGGAGCTAAGGGAGTAAAAGCTTTAAGAGGAAATCTTATGGGAAAGGATAAAAACTTTTTAAAGCTTAAACTAAGTTATGGAGATGCTTTCTTTGATGGGGTAATGTTTAATAAAGTAGAAAATCTTGTGGAAGAAGTTAATAATAAATATGGAGAAGGTACTTTTGAGAGATTTTTAAATGGAGATAATACTCTAGAGTTAGATTTAGTTTTTAATTTAGAAATAAATGAATTTAATAATAGAGAATATCTACAGCTTATGATAAAGAGCTTTAGAATATAAAATATTTATTTATAAGGATAAGAGAAAATAAAAGTCTCAATTAATCTTGAGGCTTTTATTTTATATATAAACTGTTTATATAAAATAAAAGTTTGTAAGTTTACAATGGTTAAATGAAGAGTTAATGGTAAATAAAAGGATAAATTTCCTTTTATGTAGAATAAAAGGATAGTAATTTAAAACTTTACTATATATGTATAATGTGAGATTTTTGCAAAATACAAGTTTAATATAAAGTCATAGTAAATAAGTTAGATATAAATATAAGGAGAATCTCATAATAACAAAGGAAATTAACTTTTAAATATAAGTATATGTGAAATATAAAAAGTTAAAATTATTTATATGGAGTATTGAAAATAGGATATGAAAAATTAAGTATAAAGTAGGGGTAGTGTATATGAAAGGGGATAACTTAGCTAAAGCTATAATAGAAACTATGGACTCTTCAGTTATAATAACCAATGAGAAGGGGGTTATAATGGAGGTAAATAGTAATATATGTAAAACGTTTAATTTATGTAGTGAAGAAGTTTATGGTAAAAGTATATATTTATTTTTAAGTGAGTTAGGGTTATATCTAGAAAATGGAGATAATATTTTAAGGGATGATAGCAAAATTTATGAAGCAATAAATAAAAAGAAAATAATAGATAATATAGTGCTTAAAAGATTTAATAATAAAAATGAGGATAAATTTTATAAACTTAAAATTCTACCTTTAAAGGACAATGTCAATGGGTTTATTATATCATTAAGTGATATAACCAGTAATAATATAAGTAAGGAAAAGTTAGATAAGGCAAGAGAAAAGTATGAAAAAATGTTTCTTGAGCTTAAGGCTAAAAGTCATATAATTGATGTGCTAAAGTCTAGAGAAAAGCAGCATCTTCTTCATCTAACCCATGTGATAAAGAATATATCAGAAGGTCTTTGGGTCCTAGATGATACTGGAAATGTTATATTCCACAATAAGGCTTTTTATGAAATAATAGGAATATCTCCTATGGAAGTTAGAAATTTAAATAAATTCTATGATAATTATATATTAAAAGATAAATATGGAGAAATTTTATCTATAGATGGATATATAAATAATCATGTGAAAAAATATGTTCAAATTAGAAATTTTGTTATAGAAAGAATTAATAAAATTTCAGGAGAAGTAAGATATATAGAGTTAAATTCTACTCCAGTTTTTGATTGGGATAGAAATATGATATATACCATAAGCACAATAAAGGATATAACCTATATGAAGCTTCACGAAAAGGAATTAGAGGATAAAACAAGGTTTATAAAACATGTTATAAATAACTTGGATATACCAGTTGCAGTTTTAGAATATCCATCCTTTGGGGTAATCCTTCATAATAAAAGTTTTGAGAAAATAATTAGTATTTTAACAGGAAAAGATTATATAAATAGTAGTTATATTAAAAAGGCATCATTTTTAGATCTTATGAAAGAAGATGAAAAGGATAAAATTATAGATATAGTAAATAAATGTATAATAAACAAAAGAGAATATACTGTAAGCAGCTATAAAGTATATCAAGAGGATGAAGAAGAGAGAATATATAAAATAAAATTTAAGCCATACTTAAATATGGATGATGAAGTTACAAGGATACATTTTCATGCCTTAGATATAACAGAAGAGGCAAAGCATAATGAAGAGCTTGAAAGAATAAATTCTCTAAAGGATGAGTTTTTCACTCTAACATCCCATGAACTTAGAACTCCTTTAAATATAATATCTTCGTCTCTACAACTTGCTTCAAGCATATATAGTGATGATATAAGTCCCAATATAGATAAAATATTAAATAGGATAAATCAAAACTGTAGCAGGCTACTTAAACTTATAAATAATATTTTAGATTTATCAAAGGCAGAGGCTGGTTTTATAAATGTAAATAACATTAATTTTGAATTAGTAAGTTCAACGGAGTCAATAGTAACTTTAGCTAATAGTTATGCTGCATCTAAAGGAGTAAATTTAATTTTTGATACTAATTTAGAGGAAGTATGTGTATCCTTAGATAAGGATAAATATGAAAAGGTAGTATTAAATCTATTATCTAATGCAGTAAAATTTACTCCAGAGGGTAAAAATATATATATTAGTTTAAATATAAGTGAAGATAATGTAGTGTTATCTGTCAAGGATGAGGGAATTGGAATACCAAAGGATAAATTAGAGATTATTTTTGATAAGTTTGCCCAAGTTAATTCTAGTCTTTCTAGGAGGGCAGAGGGAACAGGACTTGGATTGTCTCTTGTAAAAAGTCTTGTAGATATTATGGGAGGAGAAATAACTGTAAATAGTGATATGGATTCAGGCAGTGAATTCTATGTTACATTTAATAGTAAGAAAATAATGTGTGATACCATAGATGATGATAGCTCTTTAACAGGAGTTAGGGATAAGATTAAAATAGAATTTTCAGATTTGTCTTAAATATACACTTAGGATAAAACTTCACATTTGTTGTAACAAAATTAAAAATTCAATTATAATATAATATTGTACTTATATAAATTATAAATGAACAGAATATCCTTTAGAATAGTTATTAAATATATGGATCAAGATTATAATGTTTATAATTATTAGTTCATATTTAGATAATACTAAACTTAAATTAAGGTTAGTATTATCTAAATAATTTAATTAATTATTCTTTAGGGTCTTAAAGTGAAGAAAAGGAGATGGAGTTTTGAACAAATATAAAATAATTATGACAGGTGGAGGATCAGCAGGGCATGTTACTCCTAACCTAGCATTAATACCTAAACTTAAATCCTTAGGTTATGATGTTAAATACATAGGAAGCAAGGATGGTATAGAAAAGGATATAATAGAAAAAGAAGGTATCCATTATTTTGGAATATCTAGTGGTAAGCTTAGAAGATATTTTGATATTAAAAACTTTACAGATCCATTTAAGGTTATAAAAGGACTTAAGGATGCCTATTCCATTATGAAAAAAGAAAAACCTGATGTGGTATTTTCTAAGGGGGGATTTGTAACAGTACCTGTTGTTATGGCAGCTTATTTTAATAAGATACCAGTGATTTCTCATGAGTCAGATATAACACCAGGTCTTGCTAATAAGTTAAGCACTCCATTTGTATCTAAGCTTTGTGTAACTTTTCCAGAGTCTATAGATAAAGTGAAAAAAGGAAAAGGGATTTTGACAGGAACACCTATAAGAGAGGAACTTTACTTTGGAGATAAGATAAAAGGACTACAGTTTTGTAAGTTAAGTCCTGAAAAACCCCTAATATTTATAATGGGAGGAAGTCTTGGATCAAAGTTTATAAATGATTTAGTAAGGGAAGGTCTTAAGGAACTTTTAAAAGAATTTAATATAGTTCATATATGTGGAAAAAATCATATAGATGAAAGTCTTAAGGATGTTAAAGGATATGTTCAATTTGAATATATAAGAGAAGAATTAACCCACGTTATGAAAGCGGCAGACATAGTGGTATCTAGAGCAGGGGCTAATTCTATATATGAATTTTTAGCTATGAGAAAGCCAAATCTTTTGATCCCTCTTTCTAAAAAATCTAGTAGGGGAGATCAAATATTAAATGCTGAATCCTTTGAGAAAAGAGGATATAGCATGGTTTTAGAGGAAGAAGAAATAAATAAAGCTCTGTTAATAGAGAGTATAAGAGAATTATATAAAAATAGAGAGTCTTATATTAAAGCTATGGAAAACAGTCCTATAAAAAATGGAGTGGAAAAAATAGTAGAAGTTATACAAGGAAATACTAAAAAATAGATTTATGAGTGTATATCTTAATTTTAGAGCATACTAATTACAAGTGTCAGCTCTAGAAGGAGGAAATATAATGATATTAGAGACTTATGGAGGAGCTGGTTTTGTAACTGGCTCCTGTCATATTTTAAGAGTAAATAATAAAACAATACTTTTAGATTGTGGATTGTTCCAGGGGAAGGAAGATAAAAGTGGAGAAAATACTAGGTTTCCTTTTAAAGGGGAAGAGATTGATTATGTTATACTTTCCCATGGACATATTGATCATAGCGGTAGAATACCTTACCTGATTAAAAATGGATTTAAGGGTGAGGTTATATGCACTAAGGCTACAAAGGATTTATGTGAAGTTATGTTAAGAGATTCAGGGAGTATACAGGAAATGGAGTGTGACATAAAAAATAAAAATAGAGAAAGGAAAGGATATAAACTTTTAAAACCATTATATACAGAAGAGGATAGCAAGAGAGCTTTAAAATATTTTAGAGGAATAGAATATGGAGAAAAGATAAAACTATTTCAAGGGGTATATATAAAGCTTAAGGATGCAGGTCATCTTTTGGGTTCTGCCATAACTGAAATTTATATTGATGATATTGAAGATGGAGAAGAAAAAAAACTTGTATATAGTGGGGATATAGGAAATAATCATAGGCCTTTAATAGAAGACCCTTCTAAGATTAATAATGGAGATTATGTAATAATGGAATGTACCTATGGAGATAGTTATCATGAAAAAGAAGATTATTTTAAGGAATTAATGAAAATAATAAAGAAAACCATAGAAAGAAAAGGAAAGGTAGTAATACCTTGTTTTTCTATAGGAAGGACACAAGAAATTATATACATATTAAATAATCTTGTGGAAAAAGAAGAAATTAAATGCAAGGTGTTTGTAGATAGCCCATTAGCTAAAAAGGCTACAGAAGTTTTTAATAAGCACTCATCAGATTTTGATGACGAGGCAAAGAAGTTATTAAGACAAGGTGATAATCCTTTAGAATTTAAGGGACTGGTTTTTACAGAGTCTAAAGAAGAATCTAAAGCCATAAGGAAATATAAAGAGCCAGCTATAATTTTATCCTCTAGTGGAATGTGTGAAGGGGGAAGAATAAAGTATCATATATTGAATTACCTAGAAGAAGAAAAGAACTCCATAGTTTTCGTGGGGTATCAAAGCCCAGGGACATTAGGTAGGGATATATTAGATAAAAAGGAATATGTAAAAATCCTAGGGAAAAAAATAAGCGTTTTAGCTGAAGTTCATAAAGTACCAGGGCTTTCAGGCCATGGAGATAAGAGAATACTTTTGGATTGGATAGAAAGCTTTCAGAAGAAACCTAGAAAAATAATTTTAGTCCATGGAGAGGAAGAAACTAGGTTAGCTTTTAAGAAAGAGTTAGAGAAAAAAGGATATTGTGTTTTATCTCCAGAGAAGGGGTGTACTATTAAACTTTAGAAAACCTTGAATTTAGAATGTTTTAATATATGTTACAGTATTATAAAGTGTATCAAATAATTATTAAAAAGAGTTAATCTACGAATATAAGAGATAATTAACCTTCATTATGAATATTTGAAATTCACGGTATAATACGGGAATTGAAAAAGGGGTTACCTTAGTATATAATTACTGTTGACTGAAAAAGTCAGTAACGAATATAACATAACATAAATTACTTTTTACATAATAATAGGTTTAATGGATTTATATAAGATTTTAACTCCTTTAAATATATTTTCTTGTATTTTATGTAAAATATATTTGGAAATATTTTAGCTGGTTATAAGGCTACAGGAGTTTAAACAAATTTCTTATAAATATTTGTTATTTTGGTAGAAATATATTTATTAAATAAAAAATATATGATATGCTATTATATGTGTAAACGGTTGGTGGAAACACTAAAACTGTACTAGAACTACGCCTTTTTTAAGGCATTTGTTTAGTAAAGGGTTAAACAAATTGTGGATTCTAGTGTCAAAATTGGAAACTTTGACTTTGGAAATTAATCTTAAATTTTAAGGTTAAGTTTTTGTAAGTTAAAGTAACCTAATAAATATATGAAAAATCGAAAGAGAGGTCAGTAGTAATGAGAAAGATGAAAACTATGGATGGTAACACAGCTGCGGCTCATGTTGCTTATGCCTATACTGATGTAGCTGCTATATTCCCAATAACACCATCTTCACCAATGGCTGAACATGTAGATGAATGGGCAGCACAAGGGAAAAAGAACATATTTGGTCAAGTTGTTAAGGTAATGGAAATGCAATCAGAGGGAGGAGCTGCTGGAGCAGTTCACGGTTCTCTTCAAGCTGGAGCATTAACAACTACATTTACAGCTTCACAAGGTTTATTATTAATGCTTCCAAATATGTATAAAATTTCAGGGGAATTACTTCCAGGAGTATTCCATGTAAGTGCAAGAGCATTAGCAGCTCACGCTTTATCTATATTTGGAGATCATCAAGACGTTATGGCTGCAAGACAAACGGGCTTTGCTTTACTTGCTTCTTCAAACGTTCAAGAGGTTATGGATTTATCTCCAATAGCTCACTTAGCTGCTATAAAAGGAAAGGTTCCTTTCCTAAACTTCTTTGATGGATTTAGAACTTCTCACGAGATTCAAAAGATTGAAGTATTAGAGTATGACGAACTTAAGAGTCTAATGGATGAGAATGATTTAGTAGAGTTTAGAAAGAAAGCTTTAAATCCAGAAAATCCTGTAACTAGAGGTACAGCTCAGAACCCAGATATCTACTTCCAAGGAAGAGAATCTTCAAATAAGTTCTATGATGCTATACCAGAGCTTGTTGAAAGCTACATGAATGAAATAAATAAGTTAACAGGAAGAGATTATAAGTTATTTAACTACTACGGAGCACCAGATGCTGAGAAGATAATCGTAGCTATGGGTTCTGTATGTGATACTATACAAGAAACAATTGATTATTTAGTTGATAAGGGAGAAAAGGTAGGTTTAGTTAACGTTCACCTATACAGACCATTCTCTATAAAGCACTTATTAGCAGTTATTCCAAACACTGTTAAAAAGATTGCTGTTCTTGATAGAACTAAGGAGCCAGGATCAGCTGGAGAACCATTATATCAAGATATAAGAAATGCATTCTATGAAGCAGAAGCAGAAACTAGACCAGTAGTTGTTGGAGGAAGATATGGACTTGGATCTAAAGAAGTTACTCCAGGAAACATATTATCTGTATTCAATAACTTAGATGAAGAAAAGCCAAGAAATGGATTCACAGTTGGTATAGTTGATGATGTTACATTCTTATCATTACCAGATTCAGAAGACATAGATACAACTCCAAAAGGAACTGTTGCATGTAAGTTCTGGGGTCTTGGATCAGATGGTACTGTTGGAGCAAACAAGAGTGCTATAAAGATAATAGGAGACCACACAGACATGTTTGCGCAAGGATACTTTGCATATGACTCTAAGAAGTCTGGTGGAGTTACAATATCTCACTTAAGATTTGGTAAGAAGCACATAAAATCTCCATACCTTATAAACAAGGCTGATTTTATAGCTTGTCATAACCAATCTTATGTATATAAGTATGACGTATTAACAGGACTTAAGAAGAATGGAACATTCTTATTAAACTGTATATGGACACCAGAAGAGGTAGAAGCTCACCTTCCAGCTTCAATGAAGAGATTCATAGCTGAAAATAACATAAACTTCTACACTGTAAATGCTGTTAAAATAGCTCAAGAAGTAGGTCTTGGTGGAAGAATAAACATGATAATGCAATCTGCATTCTTCAAGCTAGCTAACATAATACCAGTAGAAGATGCTGTTAAGTACTTAAAGCAAGCTGTTGTTACTTCTTATGGTAAGAAGGGTGAAAAAATAGTTAATATGAACTACGAAGCAATAGACAAGGGAACAACTGCTGTAGTTAAGATAGATGTTAAAGATTCTTGGAAGAACGTTTCTGATGAAAAGGTTGAAGAAGGAAAAGCTAAACCAGATTTCATAAAGAATATCGTTGAGCCAATGAATAGACAAGAGGGAGATAAGCTTCCAGTAAGTACATTCATAGGAATGGAAGATGGTACATTCCCAGCAGGAACAGCTGCTTATGAAAAGAGAGGAATTGCTGTAAATATTCCAGAATGGCAATTAGATAACTGTATCCAATGTAACCAATGTGCTTATGTATGTCCACATGCTGTTATAAGACCATTCTTAGTAAATGAAGAAGAAGCTAATAATGCACCAGAAGGATTTACAAGCAAGAAGGCTATAGGTGGAAAGACATTTGAAGGATTAAACTTCAGAATACAAGTAAGTGCTCTTGACTGTACAGGATGCGGAAGCTGTGCTGAGGTATGTCCAGCTCCTAAGAAGGCATTATTAATGAAGCCTATAGAAGAGCAAATGGAGCAAGCTGATTTATGGGATCATGCATTAACTTTATCTCATAAAGAAAATCCAATGAACCTAGAAACAATAAAGGGTAGCCAATTTGAGCAACCATTACTTGAGTTCTCTGGAGCTTGTGCTGGATGTGGAGAAACTCCATATGTAAAACTTATAACTCAATTATTTGGAGATAGAATGATGGTAGCTAACGCTACAGGATGTTCTTCAATTTGGGGAGGATCTGCTCCTTCAACTCCATACTGTACTAATAAGGATGGACACGGACCAGCTTGGGCTAACTCTTTATTTGAAGATAATGCTGAGTTTGGAATGGGTATGTTCCTTGGAGTTAAGCAATTAAGAGATAAGGTACTATTAATGGTTGAAGAAGCTATGAACCTTGACTCTATAAGCACTGAGCTTAAGGATGCATTAACTGCATTACATGAGGCAAGAGATCATGGTAGAGACTCTAAGAGAACAACAAGAATATTAGTTCCAATTCTTGAAAAGGAAATGGATAAGAATGAGTTATTAAAAGACATCTATAAGAACAGAGAATTCTTAACTAAGAGATCTCAATGGATATTCGGAGGAGACGGATGGGCATATGACATCGGATACGGTGGATTAGATCACGTCTTAGCTTCTGGAGAAGACGTAAATGTTCTTGTAATGGATACGGAAATTTACTCAAATACAGGAGGACAGTCTTCAAAGGCTACTCCAGCATCAGCTATAGCTAAGTTCGCAGCTTCTGGTAAAAAGACTAAGAAGAAGGACTTAGGAATGATGGCTATGAGCTATGGATATGTTTATGTGGCTCAAATATCTATGGGTGCTAACCAAAACCAAACTGTTAAGGCATTAAGTGAAGCAGAAGCTTATGATGGTCCATCATTAGTTATAGCTTATGCTCCATGTATAAGCCACGGTATAAAGACTGGTATGGGAACTTCTCAAATGGAAGAGAAGAAAGCTGTAGAATGCGGATACTGGGCACTTTACAGATACAACCCAACTCTTAAGGATGCAGGAAAGAACCCATTCTCCTTAGATTCTAAGGAGCCAACAGCTTCCTTTAGAGACTTTATACTAGGAGAGGTAAGATACGCTTCTCTTGCTAAGGCATTCCCAGATAAGGCAGAAGAATTATTTGCTAAAACTGAAAATGATGCTAAGGAAAGATTAGAAAGCTATAAGAGATTAGCAAATCAACAATAATATATAAGAGGTTAGCGTAAGCTAACCTCTTTTTATATGTTGTAAATTTAGAAATACATATAAAAATAAAGATTATTAATAATTAGAAGTATATATTATTTTTCTTTTTATATACTAAAAAGAAGGGTTTTTAGAGGGGGATAATCCTATTAGGAAAATAAATATTTATTAATTTTAATGAAAAGGCTTTTAATCTTAGTAAAATAGGGTTACAATTATAAGGAATATAGTCTATATAATAGAGAGGAGGATGTTACGAAGGTAGTTTCGTAACAGAATGCTATGAGTAAAGAAGAATTAAAGAATTGTGGTTGCGGATGCAACGAGGAGAAAAACTCTTGTGGATGTAATGAAGAGAAGAACTCTTGCGGATGTGGTGAACAACATGAACATAAACATGAACATGATCACGGCGGATGTGGCTGTGGCTGTGAAGATCATGACCACGATCATGAAAGCTTTGTAGTAGATTTAGAAGACGAAAATGGTAATGTAATACCATGTGAAGTAGTAGATGCTTTTGAATATAAAGATAATAATTATGTTTTAGTTCAAAATCCAGAAGATGGATCTTACTATTTATTTAAGTCTCTAGGAGAAGAAGGAGAACTTGTAGTTCCAGATGATAAGGAATTCGAAGAAGTATCCGCTTACTATGAAACTATGATGGATGAGGAAGAATAAAAGTAATATTTTATTCAAGCTTCTATATTTTTTTCTCATATTTAAAACTATGAGAAAAAAATATTTTATTAGAAGAGTTGCTGATTTTAGCAGCTCTTTTTAAAATTCATTTATATAAGGTTTTAAATTTAAAAGCTAACTTATATATCTGACTAAAGTAAGATATATAAAGTATATTTTTAATGGATAAGTTAAAACCTATATAAGAAAATAGGCATAGTGCTTAAATTATTTTATAGAATATATCATATGTTTAGTGAGGTGAAGACATGGAGAAGTTAGCCATATTTGATGTGGATTATACCTTAACAAAAAAAGAAACCCTTAGGCAATTATATTATTTTTTATTAAGTAAAAATATGAAAAATATAATTTATATACCAAGAGCGATTTTTTCAGGTATTATGTTTCTTCTAAAGATTTATGATGAGAGAAAAACAAAGGAATGCTTTTTGAAGTTCATAGATGGCGTAAAAGAGGATGATATGAAGAAACTTGTTAAAGAGTTCTATGAAAAAAGATTAAGTAGGATATTTTATAAAGATGCATTAGATATGATAAAAAAACTTAAAAAAGAAGGATATAAAATATATTTAATCTCTGCATCACCAGAATTTTATTTAAATGAACTCTATTCAATAAAAGAAGTTGATAAGGTTATAGGTACAAAATTTACTGTTAAAGAAGGAAGTCATAGAAGGCTCATGGAAGGAAATAACTGTAAGGGTGAGGAAAAGGTTATACGACTAAAAGAAGAGCTTAAAAAAGATAGAGTAGAGGTGGATTTTAAAAATTCCTATATGTTTTCAGATTCCCTTTCAGATTTACCACTTTTTAATTTGGTAGGAAGACCTTATCTTATAAACTATAGAAAGAGTCATGATACCATAGAAATTTTAAAATGGAGGTAGCGTTGTGGAAAAAGCTTTAAATGAATATTTTATATGTGATGGTAAAAAGATATGTGTAAAAGATTTTAATGAAGAAGATATTATTTCAAAAAATAACATCTATGAAGTTATAAGAGTTATAGATGGAGTACCATTGTTTTTAAAAGAACATATGGACAGAATGAAAAAGTCTTTTAGTATTATGGGAATAGAACAGTTATTTAATTATGAAGATCTAAACAAGGTTATAGATGATTTAGTCACTTTTAACAATAGAAAAGAAGGTAATATTAAGGTTGTTTATGCAGCAGACAGAAATAGATTAAGTTCCTATTATATACCGTATTCCTATCCTAAAGAAAATCTTTATAAAGAAGGGGTTCATACCATAGCTTTCCATGGGGAAAGAGAGAACCCTAATGCTAAGGTTATAAATAATGGATTCAGAGAAAAAGTAAATGAAGCTATTGAACAAAACAATGCCTATGAAGCCATATTAATAGATAATGAAGGAAGAATTACAGAGGGAAGCAGATCCAATATATTTATGATAATGAATAATACTGTAATAACATCACCAGTAGAAGCTGTACTTCCAGGAGTCACAAGAGCTGTGATTATGAAGGTTTGTGGTAAATTAAATCTTAACATAGAAGAAAGGGAAGTTCATGAAGAGGAATTAAAAGATCTTCAAGGATTATTTATATCAGGAACTTCACCTAAGGTATTGCCTATAAAGTCTGTAGATAGTATTATTTATAATTCCTACAACAACCCAATAATTTTATCCATTATAAGAGGTTATGAAAATGAATGTGAGGAATATATTAAAACAAATAAGTAATAACATCATGTGAGAAACATTACTTATATATGTTTAAGAATTTAAATATATAAGTAAGATATAAAAGGTGGGGCTGTGGCGCTAAGAATAGATACTACAATATATTGTGCTGATTTTAAATTTGCAAATCAATATATTGTCTGTAAATTATTTAGTGCGACGGCCTCGCTTTTATTATATTATATAATTTAATTAGATTTTAGAAAGAAATTTTCAGATCTTAAACTGATAAGTACTTTGTATTATTTAGATATTTTATATTTTGCAAGGAATAAAGCTATATAAATTACTAAAAATTATGATATACTATATTTGAATAAATATGTAAATTTATGAGAGGTGATCATAGATGGATGAAAAGATTTTTTGTGGTAAGAGTTTAGAAGAATGTATAATTATGGCATGCAATGAGCTCATGATACCAAAGGAAGAGTTAAAATATGAGATTATAAAGAAGAAGGGCTTATTCAAGAAAAGGGTAACTATAGAAATTAAAAATTCACAAGAGAATATATTAGATAAAGATCAGATTCAATGTGATGATGGTCTTTGCATACATGTACAAAAGGATAATCAAAGTAAAGATATAGATGGGAAGGTATCTATCATAGATGGAATTATAAAAGTTATTAATCCTAAAGAAGGGGGAGAGCCTTCAGTAATAATAATCCCGCCTAATATAGAGGTTAAAATAGATGGAAAGTTAGTAAACGGAAGGGTGGAAGTTAAAGAAGAAAATAATATAGAAGTATTTTTAGTAAAGGAAGAAGGGAGAAGAAATCTTAAAGTTACCTTATCAGAAAAAGACATGAAGGCCTATGCATCCATAACCTATAATGAAGAGAAGACTTATAAACTTAAAGATGCTTCCTTAGGAGATAAGGCTATATTAGAATTAGAACTAGTAAGTAAAATTATGCCGCCAAGGTTTACGAAAGATGATATAGTTAAGGAACTTAAATCCTTGGGCATAGTACATGGTATTCTAGAAGATAATATAGAAAAGTTATCAAAAGAAAATAGTGTGGATTTATCCATTGTATCTATAGGGGAAGAGGCTGTAGACGAAAAAGAGGATAGAATAGAAATAAAATTTAATATAGATAAGAAAAAGTTTAATGAGGATGAATTAGGTAATATAGATTATAAAAACATAGGAGCTATAGATAGAGTAGAAGAGAATGTTGTTATTGCCCAATTATACGAGGGAGAAAAGGGTAAGGATGGAAGAAATATTAGGGGAAAAGCAATACCTCATAAGAGAAAAAAGAAGGTTATATTTAAGGCAGGAAAGGGAGCCTCTCAGAAGGATGATATTATAGTGAGTACATTGGCTGGAAAACCAGTGTTTAAGTCAGGGGTTTTTGAAGTTCATCCTGTTCATGAAGTTAATGGGGATGTTAACATAGAAACAGGTAATATAGAATATTCAGGGGATGTCATTGTTAAAGGTAATGTGGTAGAGGGAATGAAGGTAAGGTCAGGTAATGAATTAGTAATCTTTCAAGGGGTAACTCATGCTGATATTGAAGCAGAGGGAAATATTGAGATTAAAGGTAAGGTAATATCTTCAAAGATTATAGGTGGAGGGCAAGATGTATATATAGTATCTTACATAGATATACTAAGTGAACTTAGTGAAAAACTTTTAAAGATTATAGAAGTTATAATGGAAATAAAAAAATATGATATGGGAAGAAAGAAGAAAACTGATGGAGAAATAATTAAGTCTTTATTTGAAGGTAAGTTTAAGGAAATTCCCAAATTATGCAACAATCTTTTAAAAGAACAATACCTTGAAGATGATATAAAGAGTATATTAGTAAAAAAGCTTATGTTTTTAGCTCCTCTAAATATAAAGCATTTTAGTGAACTTGACGATATAATAAAGATAATAGATTTTAAAATTAAAGATTTAAAAGAAAGATCTACTATTAAAACGGATATTACAGTAGATTATGTTCAAGATACCACTATAAAAAGCACAGGCAATGTATATATAACAGGGAAAGGTCAATATATATGCAATATTACCTGCAATGGATTAGTTGAATTCAAAAAAGAAGGGGCTATAGCTAGAGGAGGAGTTATTTATTCAAAAAAAGAAATAAAGGCAGAGGAAGTAGGAAGTGTTTCAGGAGTATCTACAAAACTTATGGTAGATAAGAATGGACATATTTTCGTGAAAAAAGCCTTTGGAAACACGAAGTTTATAGTGGGAAATAGAGAATATATCTTAGATTATGAAAGTAAGAATATCCATGCTTACATGGATTCTTCAGGAGATATAGTTGTGGACAAACTTAAAGCATAGGGAGGAAGTAAGATATGGAGAGAAAAGAATTTAAGGTTCTTGTATTTACTTTAGATAATGAGAATTATGCAGCTGATATTATGGATATTGAAAGAATTTTAGAATATGTAACACCTACAATAATGCCAGATTTACCACTTTTTATTGAGGGCGTTATAAATTATGAAGATAGAATACTTCCCATAGTGAATTTAAATAAGAAGTTTAATATGAAAAGTAGTGAAAGAACTAGAGAAAATAAGATAATTGTTGTTAAGGATGGAGATACAAAGGTTGGAATGATAGTAGATGTAGTGTCTGAAGTTCGTGATATTAATGTATCTCAAGTAGAGAAGGCTCCAGATATAGCAAGTAAGGTTTCAAAAAGATATATTAAAGGGCTTATAAAAAATAATGAAAAATTAATAATATATCTGGATTTAGCAAAAATACTATCTGATGATGAAAAAGAAGCCCTTAAGTAGAGGAATGTATGGAAAGTAAAGAAGTTAAAGAATCTAAAGAGATTAGAGTTGGAATTGCTGATTTAAATGTGGTGATTTCCCCAGATAGGCTTATAACTGTTGGTCTTGGGTCTTGTATAGGAATAGCCCTATATGACAGGTTTTCTGGAGTTGCTGGACTTGCTCATATAATGCTTCCGGATAGTACTCAATTTTCAAATGTTACTAGTCCTTTAAAGTTTGCAGACTTAGCTATTCCTATTTTAATAGATAAAATGGAAGCACAAGGATGCAATAAAAGACATATAAAGGCTAAAATAGCAGGGGGAGCATCTATGTTTAATTTCTCAGATAAGAGTATGATTACAGATATAGGAGCAAGGAATGGAGCTTCTGTAAAAGCAACTTTAGATAAGATGGGAATACCATTAATAGCCATTGACATTGGAGGAAATAAAGGAAGAACAATGATTCTTAACGGCTTAAATGGTGTGGTACAAATAAGAACAGTTGGAATAGGAATAAAAGAAATTTAATGGGGTTGATAGCTTGCAGAAAATAAGAGTTCTTGTAGTAGACGACTCAGCATTAATGAGAAGAATTATTTCAGACATGATAAATGAAGAGTATGACATGGAAGTCGTTGATGTGGCAAGAAATGGAGAAGAGCTTTTAAATAAAGTAGAGAAGTTAAATCCACAGGTTATAACCTTAGATGTGGAAATGCCTAAGGTTAATGGAGTTACGGCCTTAAAGGAACTTAAGAAAAGGAATCTTAATATTCCAGTTATAATGCTTAGTAGCTTAACCAAGGAGGGAACCTTTGTTACCATGGAGTGTCTTGAGGCAGGAGCTTTTGAGTTTATATCAAAGCCCTCAGGGTCTATATCCCTGGATATAAACAAGGTTAAAAATGAACTTGTAGAAAAAATAAGACAAGGTGCTAAAAAAGGAAAAAGAGATTCTGTGGATATAAATCATAGAAATCTTGCACCGGTGCTAAGAAAAAAGGATATGAATTATAATATAGAGGCTATGGTTATTGGAGCTTCCACTGGAGGACCAAGAGCCCTAACCACTCTTATAACTAACTTACCTAAGAACTTAGGGTTTCCTATACTAGTAGTACAGCATATGCCAGTAGGATTTACCCATGCTTTTTCAGAGAGACTTAATACAAATAGTAAAGTAACTGTAGTAGAAGCAGAGGACAATATGGTCATAGAAAAAGATACTGTGTATATTGCAAAAGGCGGATTTCATATGGAAGTCACAAGAGATAAAAAAATAAGACTTACAGAGGAGCCTCCTATTTTTGGAGTAAGACCTTGTGTTGATAAATTGTTTATATCAGCATCTAAGGTTTATAAAGGAAGGCTTATGAGTATAGTTTTAACTGGAATGGGAAGAGATGGGGCTAATGGTTCTGCAGAGGTTAAGGCTTTAGGTGGGACTACCATATCAGAACATGAAAGTACTTGTACCATTTATGGTATGCCCAAGGCAGCTTTTGAAACAGGAAAAATAGATGAAGTATTGCCATTAGGACAAATATTATCTAAGATAATAAAGTGTTCTATGTATAAATAGGAGGTAATTATGGACTTTGAAAAGTTTGAGGCTTGGGTTTTAAAAGACATAGGCATAAATCTTTCAGCTTATAAATCAAACCAGCTTCATAGACGAATATCTAGTTTAATGACTAGAATAGGGGTAACCACTGCTGATGAGTATATAGCTCTTCTAAAGAGAGATTTATCAGAAAGACAAAGATTTTTAGATTTTATAACAATAAATGTAAGTGAGTTTTTTAGAAATCCTGAAATGTTTGATGAACTTTCAAAACTTATGAAATCAGAAGTTTTGAAAAACAATAAAAACCTTAGGGTATGGAGTGCAGCTTGTTCTATAGGTGCAGAGCCCTATTCTTTAGCAATGATTTTAGATGATTATGCACCTAAAAGTAGAAGTTATTTATTAGCAACAGATATTGATAATACTATAATAAATAAGGCGAAAATGGGAGAATACTCAAATAGTGAAGTTAGAAATGTAAAAAAAGACTATATGAATAAGTATTTTACCCTTAAGAATGACAAATATTTTATCGATAATAAGATTAAGAATATGGTTACCTTTAAGAAGCATGACTTAATTTTGGATAGATATGAAAATGATTTTGATATAATAGTTTGCAGAAATGTGGTAATATATTTTAATACAGATATAAAAAATGAGATATATAAAAAATTTAGTAATTCCTTAAAATCAGGTGGATTATTATTTGTAGGTGCAACAGAAAGCATATATAATTATAAAGAGTATGGATTTGAAAAAGCGTCTACTTTTATATATAGGAAGCTATAAGGGGGAATTTCATTATGGATACTTCACAATATCTATCCATGTTTTTAGAAGAATCCATGGATAACTTACAAACTTTAAATGAAACTCTATTGGAACTTGAACAATCTCCAGAAGATATAGATAAACTAAATGAAATTTTCAGGGTGGCACATACCATAAAAGGAATGGCTGCTACTATGGGATTTAGTAAAATGGCAGAACTTACTCATAATATGGAAAATATATTATCTAAGTTCAGAGATGGAGAGCTTAAGGCGGATCAAAATGTAGTAACTACATTGTTTAAATGTCTTGATACCCTTGAGCAAATGGTGAACGATATATCAGAAGGAGAAGATGGCAATAGAGATGTAAGTTCCTTAATAGAGGAATTGAATAATTTAAATTCTTCTAAAATCCATGAGGAAGTTTTAGATCACAGTGAAGAAGAGGACAATTTAGGATTAAATGAATATGACATAAGTGTACTAAAACAGGCTATGGATAAAGGGTTTAACGTTATAAAGATTAATATAACTCTTGATGAGACAACCCTTTTAAAGTCTGCTAGGGCATTTTTAATATTCAAGTCTTTAGAGGATGGAGGAGAAATAATAAAATCCAATCCTCCAGCTGAGGACATAGAAAGTGAGAACTTTGAATTTTCTATGGAACTTGTATATGTAACTACAAGAACTTTAGATGAAACAAGGTTAATAGTAGAAGGAATATCAGAGGTTAAAGAGGTTATTGTTTCTTTAGTAGAGCTTAAAAAGCCTAAGGTTACTAATAATAAATCTCTTTGTGAACCAAAGTCCATATCAGAGAATGTAATAGAAAAAGATGAGAATGAAAAGAAGGAAGCAGCAAAACCTTTAAAAGAAATAAAGGAAAAAGAAGCTGTAACTTCACATAAAAAGACTCATCAATCCGTAAGGGTTGATCTTGAAAGATTGGACAAGTTTATGAATATGGTATCAGAGCTTGTTATTCATAGAACAAGACTTGAACAAATAAGCTCAAACCATAGATTAGCTGATTTAAATGAGACCTTAGAACAGGTAGCAAGAACTACATCAGATCTTCAAGATCTAGTTATGAAAATAAGAATGCTTCCTTTAGATGTGGTTTTTAATAGGTTCCCAAGAATGATTAGAGATTTATCTTTAGAGCTTTCTAAGAATATTGATTTTATAATAGAGGGTCAAGATACAGAGCTTGATAGAACTGTTATAGATGAAATTGGAGAACCGCTTATCCACCTTATAAGAAATGCTGTAGACCATGGTATTGAACCAGAAGATGATAGAATAAAGGCAGGTAAAAAGCCAGATGGTACTATAAAGCTTATAGCTTATCAAGAAGGTACTAAAGCTGTCATAAAGGTTCAAGATGATGGAAAGGGCATTGATGTAAATAAAGTCCGCAAAAAAGCAGAAAAGTTAGGTGTAAATACAGAAGGTATGAGCTATAATGAAATAGTAAATCTAATTTTTATGCAGGGATTTAGTACTAAAGAGGAAGTAACAGATATTTCAGGCCGTGGAGTTGGGATGGATGTGGTTAAAACTAAAATAGCATCTCTTGGAGGAACTGTAGATCTTATAAGTGAACAAGGAAAGGGATCAACCTTTATAATAAGATTGCCATTAACTCTTCAAATAATTAAGGCCTTACTTGTAAAGGTTGGAGATGAAACCTTAGCTATATCTCTTGGATATATAGATAGAGTCATTGACTTTACAAATGATCTTATAAAGAAAACTAACAACAAAGAAGTTATAATATATAGAGATAATGTTATTCCTTTAATTAGAGTCAATGAAAGACTTGGAATTTATAATGAGGAAAAGGAAAAAAGCTTTGTTGTTATAGTTAAGGTAGGAGAGAAAGTAGTAGGTCTTTTAGTAGATTCTTTACTTGGACAACAAGAAATAGTTATAAAGCCTTTAGGAAAAACTCTTCAGGGGCTAAGAGAGTATATAGGAGCTACAATCCTTGGCGACGGTCTTGTAACTTTAATACTAGATGTAGCGGCCCTTATTTAAGTTGAAATGATGGGAGGAGAGTTAAAAGGCTATGAGTAATTTAAATTTTAATGCCCTTCAGTTAGATGCCTTAAAGGAAGTAGGGAATATTGGGGCTGGAAATGCAGCTACGGCTTTATCGCAGCTTCTTTCTAAGAAAGTTGACATGACAGTGCCCTCTGTTAATATAATTTCTTTTACGGAGATATTTTCTAAAATAGGAGCAGAAGATTTAGTTGTATCAGTAATAGTAAGAGTTTTAGGAGATACTCCTGGAAATATATTATTTATATTAGAAAAAGAAGTAGCCGAAAATATGATAGAATCTCTAACAGGAGTTAGGGAAGAAGAATTCAGTGAAATGGGTAATTCTGTATTATGCGAATTAGGAAATATAATAGCAGGTTCCTATATGAATTCAATAGCTAAGTTTACTAATTTAGTTATAACACCATCAGTGCCAGCGGTGACCTATGATATGCTTGGAGCGATACTCTCCACAACATTCATAGAGTCTGGGCAGTTTGATGACAATGTACTAGATATAGAAACCATATTCTTAAATAAAGATGAGAATATGAATATTTCAGGGCATTTTTATTATGTGCCTATGCCAGGATCTTTAGAAAAAATATTAAATACACTTGGAGTAATGTAATGGAGGGAATTGTGTTATGGCAAAAGTACTCATTGTTGATGATGCAGCTTTCATGAGAATGATGATAAAAGACATACTTGAAAAGAATGGTTTTGAAGTTGTAGGGGAAGCTAGCAATGGTTTAAAAGCGGTGGAGCTTTATAAAAAGGAAAAACCTGATGTAGTTACTATGGATATAACTATGCCAGATATGGATGGAATAGAGGCGGTTAAGGAAATAAAGGCCTTTGATCCAAATTCGAAAATAATTATGTGTTCAGCTATGGGACAACAAACTATGGTTATGGATGCTATAAGAGCAGGAGCAAAAGACTTCATAGTTAAGCCTTTCCAAGCAGATAGGGTTTTAGACGCTATAAGAAAGGTTATTGGCTAAAGGAGGCTAATATATGCAAGTTTTAATATTTAAGTTAAATGATGAGCATTTCGCAGTGGAAACTGCAAAGGTTCAAGTTATAAATGATATGATGGAAGTAACTAGGGTGCCAAAGGCACCTAGTTATATAAAAGGACTTATAAATCTTAGAGGAAATATAATTTCTCTTCTTGATATAAATCTTCTTTTAAATATAGAAAAGAAGAATCAAGGAGAAGAAAATGTAGTGATTCTCAATGTTGGAGAAGAGCAAGTTGGCATATGTGTGGATGAAGTAGAAGAGGTTATAGAAGTAGAAGAAGAGAAAATAGAACAATTAAAAGAAGAAAAAGGTGAAAATTATATTAAAGGAATTGTAAATTTCGGCGATAAAATAGTTACAATGATTGATATTGATAAGTTAATTTAAATTTATAAGGAAATGAGGGAGTTTTATGGCAGAGGTTTTATCCCAAAGTGAAATAGATGAGCTGTTGTCTGCCTTATCCTCAGGGGAGATAGTTCCTGATGATGTTGACAAGGAAGAGGAAAAGCACAAAATAAAACTTTATGACTTCAGAAGTCCTCAAAAGTTTTCAAAGGATCATATTAGAACCTTGGAACTTATCCATGATAATTATGCAAGAATCATTACTAACTATTTAACCGCTCAAGTAAGAAGCAATGTTAAGGTTAAGATTGAATCCGTAGAGCAGATTACTTATGAGGAGTTTATACATTCTATTCCTAGTCCAACAATTTTAACGGTATTTAAAATGCCTCCTTTAAGTGGCTCTATACTTTTTGAAACCAATCCTCAGTTTGTGTTTCAAGTTTTAGATATACTTTTAGGTGGAAGTGGGGACAGAAAGTTTAAGAATAGAGAGTTTTCAGACATTGATAAAAACATAATAAAGCAGGTTAATAAAGGACTTATAGGGAATTTAAAGCTTGCTTGGGAGGATATATTAGAAGTAGAGCCGGAAATTGAAGGACTTGAAACAAATCCAGCTTTAAATCAAACCCTTGCACCTAATGAACCGGTGGCACTTATAACTTTTTCAGTAGAAATGGGGAAACATAATACATTTATAAATATTTGTATCCCTTATCTTAGCATAGAGAAGGTTTTAGATAAGCTGGTGGTACAGTATTGGTTTGAGCAAAGTGATTCTGAACTTGTTCGTGAATCAAGATCTAAGATAAAAGATAGATTAAATGTAGTTGATGTTGAAATGATAGCTCTTCTAGGTAAAGCTTCAGTTACTGTTGATGAATTCTTAAAGCTTTCAGAAGGAGATATAGTTACCTTAAATAAGAAATGTAGTAGTCCTGTAACTCTAATGGTAGAAGATAATGAGTATTTCTATGGGGTTCCAGGAACAATTGGTAAGAATTTAGGTGTATCTGTGTTAGATATTATAGATAAGGATGTGGAGAGCTATGAGTAATGGATTTCTTTCTCAAGAAGAAATAGATTCTCTACTTAATGGAGGGGCTGAAGAAGCTCAAGAGGACAAGGGTAGGGAAGAGGATTCTATATTAAGTGATATAGAAAAAGATTTATTAGGAGAAATAGGTAATATATCTATGGGATCAGCATCCACTGCTTTATCCCAAATAATAAATCAACAAGTTAATATAACCACTCCTATGGTTTCTGTTACTAGCCTAGATGAGTTAAAGAAAAGTTTTGAAGTTCCAAACATTGCTTTAGAGGTTGAATACACAACAGGAATAGTAGGGTTAAATTTATTAGTTATGAAGACAAGTGATGCTTCAGTTATAGCAAACTTAATGATGGGTGGAGATGGAACAGTTCAAAATATTGAACTTTCTGAGATTGAAATAAGTGCAGTTTCAGAGGCAATGAACCAGATGATAGGTTCAGCAGCTACATCAATGGCAACAATGTTTTCAAGAGAGGTAAACATTTCGCCACCAACATCTAAGGTTTGGGCTGATATTTCAGATAAGCTATCAGAAAAGATAGATGAAGAGGAAAAGGTAGTAAAAGTATCATTTAAATTGACCATTGGGGATTTAATAGATAGTAATATAATGCAAATACTTCCTGTGAATACAGCTAAAAAAATAGTTTCTATTATGATGGGACAGGATACTAATGAAATAGTACATAATAATGATCATAAAGTGGAAGCGAGGGAAGAGAGGGTAGTTATGGAGAATTTTGAAAAACCTATAGAGTTAGAACCAAAAGTTCAGGTGCATCAAGCAGAATTCCAAACGCTTAAACCTTCATCATCAACAAGTCATCAAAACATTGACTTGATCTTAGATGTACCACTTGAAATATCTGTAGTTCTTGGAAGAACTAAAAAGAATATAAAGGATATTTTAAACTTAGGTACAGGTTCTTTAATAGAGCTTGATAAACTTGCAGAAGAGCCGGTGGAAATATTAGTAAATGGTAAAAGGATTGCTTATGGAGAAGTAGTTGTTGTTGATGAAAACTTCGGAGTTAGAATAACAAGTATAATAAGCAGTAGTGAGAGAGTAAAATCTTTAGGCAAGTAGTTTATGGGCATATTGATAGTATCAATATGTCTCTTTTTTTCTATAAACTTTATTGAGAAATAGTCGATATAGAAATTATAAGAATGAATTAAGGAGTGTTAGGAATGGATATAAAAGCTGTGGGAGTAAATAAAGTGGTAAATCTTTATAGAGACAATAGTAAGGTAAGCAGAAATAATAAAATAGAAAGAAAAAGTGATACCTTAGAAATCTCTCCCTTAGCTAAAAAACTAAGTGGTTTATCTATAGATGATATAAATATAGATAAAACTAAGGAAATAGAGAGAATAAAAGAACAGATTAAAAAGGGCACTTATAATGTAGATTCTAAAGACATTGCAAGAAAAATCATTAATTCTATGAAGGGACGTGGAATTTAATGAAAGAAGCCTTGAAGAAGATTTTAAATGAGGAAGAAGAAGGGCTAAAACAACTATTAAAACTATTAGAAGAGCAATACAACTTTATTATAAAAAAGGATGTATTTAAATTAGAATCAATGGTAGATAAAATAAAACTCTGCAATAAAAATATAGCAGAGATTGAAGTTAGGAGAAGGGAAGTTTTAGGAAAGCTTTCTATGAAGGATTATATAAATTCATCTGAGGATGAGGAATTAAAAAATCTATACAGTAATATAAATAGCCTAATTCATAACTTAACTATTCAAAAGGATAGTAATGATTTATTAATAAAACAAAATCTATCCTTTGTAAATAAAATGTTAGCCTATATAAATCCTGAAAGAAGTGCACCTACCTATAATTCCTATGGAAAAGTAAGAAAATAAGGAGGATTAACTATGTCTGGATTGTTTGCTACCTTTAATGTAGCTAAGAGAGGTATGGGAGTTCAACAAAAGGCTTTAGATGTAACATCTCATAATATATCTAATGCAAATACTCGTGGATACTCAAGACAAAGAGCAGAAATAGAAACTTCAAGACCTTTTGGAATGCCATCTTTAAATAGTGTAACAGAGCCAGGGCAACTTGGAACAGGAGCTCAAGTATCTGCAATAAATAGAATAAGAGACACATTTATAGATTATTTATATAGAAATGAAAGTAGTACTTATGGAAACTTTGAACAGAGGTATAATTTTTTAACTCAGGTTGAGGGAATATTTACAGAACCTTCTGATACAGGTATATCAAGTCTTATGGGAAAGTTCTTTGATGCATGGCAAGAGGTTTCAAAACAGCCAAGTAGTTCAAGGTCTAGAACTGTTTTAGTGGAGCAAAGTAAAGCATTAACGAATTCTTTAAACCATGCTAGCAATCAACTTGAAAAGCTTACAGATAATGCTCAAAACCTTTTAAAAGATAATGTATTTGAGGCCAATAATCTTTTAAATCAAATAAACCAAATAAACAAAGAGATAAGATCTGTTAAGGTGGCAGGAAATACTCCTAATGACTTAATGGATAGGAGAGATCTTTTATTAGATGAATTAAGTTTAAAATTTAATATAAATGTAGATAGAAAAAACTTAGAGACCATAGAGCTAAAGCCAAAAGATGGAGGAAATTTTGAACTTGTACGCTCAACTGATGAGGAGAGTTATAGTAGACTTTCTTATATAAGTGGAGTAGAGAAGCAAAGTGACGGAAGTATAAAGGTAACATATTATAAGCTAGGAAATATGAATTCTGAAGATAATAAGAAGGAACTTATAATAAAGACTGATGGTATGAGTCCTGATGAAATAAATTCTACTATTAAGGAATTAAAAGAGACTAGGGTAATCTTTGGAAATGAACAGGGAGAAGCCATAGGAGCAGATGGAAAAGTCATAAGTGGAACAATAGACCTTAAAGATCTTCAAATGTTTAAACCTTCATCAGGAGCTTTTAAGGGACTTATGTCTATTCAAGAAGATGTTAATAAATATAAAGATCAGCTTGATAGGTTAGCAAAAGCCATGGCATTCGCAGTAAATGCAGTTCATAGTGGAAGCGATGATTCCCTTAATGATAAGTTGTCTTTCTTTGTTAATGGAAAAGGCGGAAAAGAGGAAGAAATAACTGCTGGAAATATAAAGATAAATGATGAGATATCAAGTGATCCTATGAAGATAAATGTAAAGAAAGAAGATTCTTCAGGAGAAAGTGATGGAAGTCGTGCCCTTGCTATAGCACAGCTTAGGGATGCTCTTTTAAAGGTTCAAGATATAAATGATAAGACAACAAGGCAATCTTTTATAAATGGAAAGTTAAAGGCAGATGGCATGGGGATAGAAAATGATACTAGTGGTATGAAGGTAGATGGATATTTTAAGGATACTGTAAATAGGCTAGGAGTTCAGTGTCAGGAAGCTAAAAGAATGGTAAAAAATCAAATGATACTTCTTGATGGACATGAGGAATCAAAATATTCAGTTTCAGGAGTATCCTTAGATGAGGAAATGGCAAACTTAATACAGTTCCAACATGCATATAGTGCTAATGCAAAAATAGTATCTACTGTAGATGAACTTTTAGATGTAGTAGTAAATGGATTAAAAAGATAGGAGGTAGCATATGAGAGTTACAAATAAAATGCTTTCTACAAATTTCTTAAGAGATATGAGAAATAACCTTGGTAATATGAAGGATCTACAATCACAGCTTACATCAGGTAAGGAAATTAGAAGACCTTCAGATAATCCCTTTAAGGTTGCAAGAAGTATGCAGCTTTATTCTGATATAGGATCAAATAAGCAGTATAATGAAAATATTAAGGATACTTTAAACTGGCTTGATACCACAGATACTGCATTAGATAAGGCAGGAAATACTCTTCAAAGAGTAAGAGATCTTTTAGTGTCTTCAGGAAACCCAGGTTATGGAGAGGGAGAAAAGAAGGCTCTTAAGGATGAAATAAATCAAAAGGTTGGGGAACTTGCTCAAATATTAAATACTAACTTTGATGGAAGATATATATTTGGAGGAACTAAAGGAACATCAAAACCTGTAGAAGCTCTTCAAGATGACAAGGGAAACACTCACATAGTATATAAGACAAAGGATGGAAATTATTTAAATAAGAATGGTGCACAAATTGAATTAGAAAACGGAAAAATTAAGGTTGATGCTAATGGAAAACCTATTGATAATGGTGATACTAAAAAATATGAAGATGAATTTAAGCATTTAAATGAAGATTTAATAGTAGAAATTTCCCAAGGAGTTACTATGGAGTACAATGTGGCATCTAGGGAGCTTATGGAGTTCTCAAAAGGAAAAGATTTAATGGACCTTTTAAGTGATATAACATCTAATTTATCTTCAGGAAAGCCAGAAGACATTAAAAAGCTTACGGGAGAAAATTTAGATGATATTACAAAGGCAATGGATAATTTATTAAAATTAAGGTCCGAGGTAGGTGCAAAGCAAAATAGAATGGAAGCAGCTAAGGATCAAAACTCTGAAGAGAACTTTAACTTAACAGATATATTATCTAAGACAGAGGATATAGATTTTACAGAGAAGATCATGGAGTATTCTGTAATGCAGAGTGTCTATATAGCGTCACTTCAAACATCAGCAAAAGTAATTCAACCATCACTTTTAGACTACTTAAGGTAGGTGATATTAATGATTTTAAAAACTAGAGACCATGGAGAAATAAACTATGAAGAAAAGGATATTATAACTTTTAAAAAAGGTATTCCAGGACTTCATGATTTAAGAAATTTTATAATATTTGAGATTAAGGAGAACCCAGTATTTAAAATTCTTCACTCTATAGAGGATATGAATATTGGATTTATAGTAATAAGTCCTTTTGATTTTTTTAAGGAATATGAGCTTGTCATAGAAGATAAGGTTTTAAAGGAGTTAGAAATAGAAAAAGAGGAAGAAGTTATGGTTTTAAACACTGTAACATTAAATAGTAACGTAAAAAATATAACCACTAACTTAAAAGCTCCTATAATAATAAATATTAAAAGTCTTCTTGGGGAACAAATAATAATTGATAAAGAAAAATATAAGGTTAAACACCCTTTAATTAAGGAGTGATGATATGCTTGTTTTAACTAGAAAAAAGGGAGAGAGTATTCTTATAGGAGATGATATAGAGATTACCTTAGTTAAGGTAGAGGATGGATCAGTTAAGCTGGCTATAAATGCTCCAAAGGATGTTCAAATACTTAGAAAAGAATTATACACAGAGGTTGAGAAAGAAAACATTATTGCTACAGCTATAGATATGTCCATACTTAAAAATATAAAATAAAAATTAATCGATTTTAGGTTTACTTTAGGTAAATCGTATATAAAAAATAAGTTAGGGGTGCAAACATGGAAGTTACAAGAATAGGTCAAGGAGGACCAATGGCTTTAAATACTGCATCAGAAGGAAATGACCTAAGAGAAAATGAAGGCAAAATAGCCATAAAAGAAGAAAATATTATTAAAAGTGATGTTTCTAAGGAAGAAGTTATAAAGTCTGTAGATAAATTAAATAGGTTTTTAAAAGATGAAAACCTAAAGGTTGTTTATGAGAATCATGAAAAATTTAAAAACTCAATTATGGTAAAAATAATAAATGAAGATACCAAGGAGGTTGTAATGGAAATACCTCCTAAAAAGATAGTGGATATGGTAGCAAAAATGTGTGAGATGGTAGGTATTCTTATAGATAAGAAAGCTTAATATACACACCTTAAAGAACCCTATTAAGTAAAAAGGTAAGCTAAGACATATAGATGTTATATGTGATAAAGTAATATTTATAATTCATTAAAATTTAAGCATTTAAGATACTAAATTTTAGTACTTAGTTATAAATGTGAATAATTTTATTAAGTGAATCTATATGTGAAAATTTGTAGAAATTTAATATAATAATATAAATAGATAATATGTTTTAGCATAAGAATTTTCTTAGAGTTCTTATTTAAGATATGGAGGGTTTATTAAAATGATGTATGGTAATAAGGCTTATAATGCCTATAAAAATAATAGCGTAAACCACGCTTCAAAGGATCAGCTTCTTATAATGCTTGTAGATGGAGCTGTTAAATATTCAAAGATGGGTAGACAAGCTATCCTAGATAAGGATTCTAAAAAAGCTCATGAGAGCTTAATAAGAACTCAAGATATATTTATAGAACTTATGGCTACACTAGATACCTCAGCAGGGGAGTGGGCAAGTCAAATATTTTCTATATATGAGTTTATAAATAATAGATTAGTTGAGGCTAACATAAAGAAAAGTGTAGAGATTATGGATGAAATAATACCACTTATAGAAGAAATAAGAGATACTTGGCATGCTGCAACAAAACTTGCCAAGGCTAAGTAATATGGGTGACGATCTAATTCTTTAATATATAAGTAGGGGAGGAAATACCTCTAAACACAAGTAGTTTTAGAAGTACTTTCTAAAAATTAAGTTAGGAGGGGGATATAATGAATATTTCTCCAAATAGAGTCACAGGCCTTGCAACAGGCATGGATACAGATAATATGATAAAACAAATGATGAAGCCATATGTAATGAGGGTGGATAGACAAAAACAACAAAGGGATATGTCAGTGTGGCAACAAGATCTTATGAGGGGAATAACTAAAAATGTTAGAGATCTTTATAATAAGTATCTTGATGTTATGTCAAAAGATAATATATTATCTTCGAAAAATCTTTCAAGTTCTACAACTATAGTGGATAAATCTTCAATTGCAGATATAACAAGCTTTACCGGAGCAAAGCCAGGTACTTATGGGCTAAAAGTAAATAAATTAGCTACTTCCGCTAAGATAACATCAGGACAGTTAGATGAAGGTTTGGATACAAAACTTAATCTAGCTAGTGATACAACGCTTACTTTTAAGGTTGGAAATAAAGTTCGGGAAGTAATTATAAAAAAGGATTCCAATTTAGGGGATTTAGTATCTCAAGTAAATAGTCAGTTAAAAGAATTAGGGGTGAAAGCTAGTTATAGTTCCTTTACCAAACAGTTAACTATTGAGAATTCCAAAACTGGAACTAATAGTTTATTAGAGGTAGATGGATTAAATAGCATTATTTCCTCTAAGGGAAAAGTATTTGGAGATTTAACTAGTAGTACTAATTATGGAGAGATAGATCTTCTACAACTGATTGATGATAATATGAGTCTAAAGGCATTAAAAGATAAAACTTTAAATATTGAGGGGAAGGAAGTAAAAATAGAAGAAACTGATAATTTATCAGATCTTTTAAATAAAATAAATGCAGAAGCAAAAGAGCCAGTAAAAATAGAGAATGGAAAAATTGTTGTAGGAAAAGATGTAAAGTTAGATTTAAGAGAAGCATTAAATGGTGAAACTTCATTAAAAAATATAGCAGGTAAAAATCTTACAATAGGAAGTTCCACAATAACCATAGATTCCTCAGATACTATAACATCATTAAGTGAAAAAATTAAAAATATAACTGGAAAAGATGTAATTAATAATTCAGGAAAATTATCCTTTGGAACAGGTACTGAAAGTAATATAATCTTTGATGGAGGTGGCTTTGTTAAATCAAGTTACGGAGAAATTAGGGGAGAAAATTCATCTTACTCTGTAATTATTCCAAATACAACAACTCCAATAACCATGGAAAGTGAGACTAATAATTTTGTAGTGGATAATATTAATTTTAACTTTAATGGAATAGGAGAAACTTCATTTACTGTAAAAAATGATACTTCTAAGACAGTAGATAAAATAAAAGGTTTTGTTGAGGAATATAACAAAATAATAGGAGACGTTAGTAAAAAGATTTCAGAAAAGAAAAATTATAAGTATCTTCCTCTTACAGAAGAGCAGAAAAAGGAAATGAAAGAGGATGATGTTAAAAAATGGGAATCTAAGGGCAAAGAGGGGCTCTTAAGAAATGAAAGTGTCTTAAGAGATATGTTACTTGAATTAAGAGAGGCCATAATAAAGCCAGTGGAAGGAAGTAATTTAAACCTTAGAGCTATAGGGATAGATACAAGTAGTAATATGGAAAAAAGTGGTCAATTGGTTATAGATGAAGAGAAGTTAACTAAAGCATTAGAGAATGATGGTCAAGAGGTTATGAAGCTTCTTTCAGCAGGTGGAAAAGAAGTGGAATCTCAAGGGATTTTCACAAGATTTAAAGAGGTTTTTAGAAAAAATGCAATAAACTATGATGGTCCTCTTTTAAAAAAAGCAGGATATGAAGGAACCTTATCTGAAATAAAAAATACATTAACAGAAAACATATTAAAGAAGGATAAGCTTATAAAAGAAATGGAAAATAATCTTGTAGAAAGAGAAAATAAGCTTTATTTAAAATTTGCAAGGCTTGAAAAGGCTATGAATGCCGCTAATGCTCAGCAAGGATGGCTTATGCAACAGTTTGGTGGTGGAAGGTAGTGGAGGATTTAAGGAAGAACCTTAAGGAGTATAAGGAACTTACTGAAAATCTTATCTTATTACTAGAAAAAGAAGATATAGAATCTTTAGAAAAATCTTTGGATCTAAGAAAAGAAGTTATAAATAATATAAATAAATTATCTTTAGAAAACAATGATTTTAAATTAATAATAAATGAACTTAACTTATTATCTTTAGAGGAAAACTTTAATAAAAAATTAAAGGAAGCTATGGATAGAACAAAGAAAGAACTTTTAGAAGTGAAAAAAGGGAAGCAAGCTAATAAAGGTTATAATAGAAGCTTTCTTAATACATCTATATTAAATAAAAAAATATAAAAAATTTTTCTGAAAAACTAAAGTAGTTTCTAAATGTTACGATTAATATGTTATAAGGTTCCACAAGGATGTGGTTCTAAAAATTTAAAAATTCAAGGAGGAAAACACAATGATAATTAATCACAATATGAACGCTATGAATGCTCATAGAAATATGGGAATAAACACAGTTAATTCTGGAA
>NZ_KK366004.1:368363-817806 GCF_000686705.1 Clostridium hydrogeniformans DSM 21757
AAAATTCAAGGAGGAAAACACAATGATAATTAATCACAATATGAACGCTATGAATGCTCATAGAAATATGGGAATAAACACAGTTAATTCTGGAAAGGCTATGGAGAAGCTATCTTCAGGTCTTAGAATAAACAGAGCAGGAGATGACGCTGCAGGTCTTTCAATATCTGAAAAGATGAGAGGACAAATCAGAGGATTAAATCAAGCATCAAGAAATGCTCAAGATGGAATATCATTAATCCAAACAGCAGAAGGTGCATTAGGAGAAACTCAAAACATACTACAAAGAATGAGAGAGTTATCAGTACAAGCAGCTAACGACACTAACGTTTCTGTTGATAGAAGTGCTATAGCATCAGAAATAAAATCTTTAAACACAGAAATAGACAGAATAGCTAGCACTACTCAATTCAACGAAAAGAATTTATTAAATGGTTCATTAAATGGAGCTAAATTACAAATAGGTGCAAATAAAGATGCTAATTTATCTTTATCTATAAGTATAGGAAATATGGGAACTGGATCTTTAAAAGTTGACAAGATAGCAGTTGATACACATGATAATGCACAATCAGCTATAAGCTCAGTAAATGCTGCTATAAAAGCAGTTTCTAGCCAAAGATCAAGCTTAGGAGCTCTTCAAAATAGATTAGAGCATACTATATCTAACCTTGACAATGCATCAGAAAATTTACAAGCAGCAGAATCAAGAGTAAGAGACGTTGATATGGCTAAAGAAATGATGAACTTCTCTAAGAACAACATATTAAGCCAAGCAGCACAAGCTATGCTTGCTCAAGCTAACCAACAACCACAAGGAGTTCTTCAATTATTAAGATAATAATTGGGAAGGAAGGGATTTCCCTTCCTTTTTATAGGTTAAGTGTTTTAAACACTTAACCTATTTTTTATATTCAAGTTAAATAGAAACTTATACGATAATTATAATATATATTGAGGTGGATTATGATTTTTGATAAGGAATATTTAATTAAAACTTCTAATGATAATATTGATATACTTATGGTTAAAGATGAAAACAAATTCGTTTATTTAGGAAGTAAATATAATGAAGTTAACAATATAAAAAGATTTATAAATAATATAAAATTAGAAGACGGTGAAAGTATAATAATAATTATAGGATTATCTTTAGGACAATTTCTTGATGAATTGATAAATTTAATAGGAGAATATAACAAGATTATAATTATAGAACCTGATAAAAATATATATAATTATAATTTAAATAATAATTATATATGCAATAAGCTTGAAGAAAATAATATAACTTATATATTATATAAAGAAAAATTAATTCTAAAAGAAATGTTAGAAAGTTTAATTAATAACAGTTATATTCCTGTTATTAATATAAGTACTTACACAAACTATGAAAAAATATACTTAAATGAATGTAATGCTATTGTTTCATGTATAAATGAATATATAGATTATATAAAGTTAAGCAGAAATAGTAACCTATTATTAAAGGATTCTATTATAAAAAATTATATTGAAAATCTTATAAAATTAGAGGACTATATTAGTGTAGGAACTTTTAAAGATTTATTTAAAGACAAGACAGCAATAATAGTTTCCTCTGGACCTTCTTTACATAAAAATATAGAAAATATAAAGAAGTACACTGAGCATGTAGTAATAATTTCGGTTATAAGAAGTATGAATGAACTAGAATATTATAATATAGAACCAGATTTTATTTGTGTATTAGATCCTATAGACAAAATGAGTAAACTAATGAAAAAACATATGAAAAAAAATATACCTATAATCTGTACAGAACAATCTAATTCAGATTTACTAAAAGAATACAAAGGGAAAAAAATAATAGCATTAAATGCTTTTAGAGAAACTATAAGAACGTTTAATGAAAAAGAATATGTATCTTTACCAGAAGGAGGCTCTGTAGCTCACTTAGCTACAAGTTTTGCCGTTAATTTGGGAGTAAAGAATATAATATTTACTGGACAAGACTTAGCATTTACTAATATGGAACTACATTCTAAGCTTTCATCAGATGAATCTGTTTTAAATTTACAACAGAAAATAAATAGTAATGATATATTTTATGTTGAAGGAAATAAAGAGGAGTATGTACCTACAAATAGTTCTTTAAATTCCTTTAAGAATTGGTTTGAAACATTAATAATAAATAATAAATTAATTAATTTTATAAATGCAACAGAAGGTGGAGCTAGAATACATGGTACTAAAATTATGAATTTATTTGATGCATTAAAAGAATACTCTATTGAAGTACCAGATAAACATAAAAAGATAGAGGAAATACTTAAGATTAGTAAAGAAACTAAGAAGGGAAATATTGGGATAAGGATTTTAGAAGAATTAAATTATTTAAAAGATATTACTTATAAAGGAGTAAAGTTAAGTGAAAAACTTTTAGATTATTATATCTACAATAAAGATACAGATATTTGTAAAATTATTAAGGAATTAGACTCTATAGATATTAGAATTAATAAATTTAAGGAGATAAAAAATTTTATAAATTTTGTAGCTTATGATAATCTTGAAACTATAGAATTAGGAAAAGAATTTAGAGTACCTATTAAGGAAAAGGAATTGGATAAATATATTAGAATAAGTAATAGAAATATAAGAACTTATGATGCTTATTACAAAGCTATAATAGAGCTTATAAGATATATTGAGCAAGGAGAGAGTTAATAATATGCATGGTAACTTTATTGTAGAGAAAAGTAAGGATGGTAATGAAGTCATTAAATTAAATAAGGATAATAAATGGATATACCTAGGTAGTAAGTTTAGAGCAAATGAAGAAATAGATAAAATGCTTCAAAAGTTAGATGATATTAAAGATACAACTAATTGTATAATATTTGGATTGGGAGCAGGAGCATATTTAAATAAGCTAGATGCTAAATTAAAAGAGAAGAATAAATGCCTTATAATAGAACCTAATAAAGAGCTTATAGAGTATGTGAAAGATAATAATGAACTAAATAATAATATACATGTAACTTCATTAAGTGAAGATAAAATTATTTTTGCTCTTGAAAATATAATAGAAGAAATTGATTTTACTAATTTTAAAATTTTGACTGCACCAGGATATGAAAAAGTATATAAAGAAGAAATAAATTATATTGTTACACTTATAAGAGAAGAGTTTTATAAGAAGGCTATAAATCATTTTACTAATATATTTTTTAAGGAGCTATGGACTGAGTCCTATGTTAAAAATTTAAAATCCTTATATAATAGTTATGATATTGAAGAATTAAAAGATAAATATGTGGGCATACCTGCAATTATTGTATCAGCAGGACCGTCCTTAGAAAAAAATATAGATTTATTAAAATGTGCGAAAGATAAATTTTTAGTGCTTTGTGGTGGAAGAACCATTAAGCCATTGAAAAACATAGGAGTTACTGCAGATTACGTAAGTGTAATAGATGGATCAGAGGCTATGTATGATTTAGTAAAGGACTATTTAGATTATGAAGTTCCTTTAATATGTACTGATGCAACTAATAGTAAGGTTTTAGAAGAGTATAAAGGAAAAAAGTTATTTTATAATAATTTTTTATATACAAAAGATCTTGTAGGTAAAGACTTACCCATTATGAGTTTGGGCGGATCAGTAGCACATGCATGTACGGCAGCAGCACTTTATTTTGGATGTGACCCTATAATATTTATAGGACAAGATTTAGCATATACTAATGAGAAACTACATGCCAATATAGCTCTTGATAAAAAGTATGAAAATTTAACTTCAAAAGAGTTAAATGATATTTTTAAAGATAAATCTGGAAAGGTTATGTGGGTAGAGGATATTAATGGATTACCTGTTAAAACTAGTGTTAATTTAAATGATTTCAGAAGAGATTTTGAAAAGATAATAGAAGTATATAATGATAGAGTATTTATAAATGCCACAGAAGGTGGAGCTAATATAAAGGGAACAAAGGTTAAGACTCTAAGAGAAGTTATTAAGTTATATGGAGATAAAGAAAAACCTAATATATCTATAACAAAAAAGCTATTTAAAAATAAAGAAGATGAAGATAACTTCAAAAAATATCTTTTAGATCAAATTCAGATAATAAAAGAACTTAAAAAGAAATGTAATGAATTATTAGTTGTTAATTTAAAGTATAAGATGCATTTTATAGACAATAAAAATATACCTAATTCACAAGAGGTAATTGAACAACTTAATAGTGGAGAAGAATATATTATGGAGACACAAAATAAAACCCAATTCATGTATAATCAAATATATCCAATAGTACATAGAATTTCTGTAGATCCAGAATTTACTTTAGATAAAAGTGATAATACAAATAAAAAATATATAAAAATATATAAAAAATCACAAATGCTATACAAGGAAATAATAAAATCTTGCGATAAAATTTTAAATTTATTTTCTGAAATTAAATTTATAAAATAAATTGATTAAAAGTTAGGTGATAAATTTGAATAAGATAAAAAATATAACTATAAATGTGAAAGAAACTATAATTAATTCTTTAAAAGTAATTGACCAGGCTGCTAAAGGAATCGTATATGTAATAGATAATAAAAATAAACTTTTAGGTACATTGACAGATGGAGATATAAGAAGAGGATTAATAAAGGGTATAGCTTTAGATGCTTGTGTAGAAAGTATAATGAATAAGACTCCTATTAAAATAGAAGAGAGTGCATCTAAAGAAAAACAAAAACAACTTATGATAAAAAAGGCTATAAGAGAATTACCAATAGTTGATTCTAAAGGACATCTTGTAGATACAATATCTTTAAGTGAACTACTGCTACCTAAAGGCAAAGAAAATTTTGTTGTTGTAATGGCAGGGGGATTAGGAACTAGACTTAAAGAATTAACAAAAGAGATACCAAAGCCTATGTTAAACTTAGGGGACAGACCAATAATGCAACATATAATAGAGCAATTTAAGGTTAGTGGATTTAATAAGTTTTTGGTATCTGTTAATTATAAGTCAGAAATAATAGAAAACTATTTTCAGGATGGTTCAAATTATGGATGCACAATAGAATACTTAAAAGAAAAAGAAAGGCTTGGTACTGCTGGGGCAATAACATTAGCAAGTAATAGGATAAAAGAAGATTTTTTTGTTATAAATGGAGATATATATTGTACAGTGAATTTTAATAAGATTATGGATTTTCATAAAAAAAATCAAAATGATGTTACTATTGTATCAGTTAAAAAAAGCATTAATGTACCATATGGTGTTTTAAGTACATCAGGTAATGATGTAGAGGCAATAATTGAAAAACCTAATTATGACTTTTTAATAAGTGGAGGAATATATTGTTTAAGTCCGGATGTAATAGAATTAATACCAAAAGGTCAATATTATGAGATTACTGAACTATTTGAACAATGTATAAAAAAAGGGCTTAAAGTAAAGCAGTATATGGTTGATGATTATTGGATTGATATCGGAAGGATGGAGGATTACAATAAAATAAATAATGACATATATGATTTAGTATGTTGTTCAGAAGCGGAGGCATAAAATGAATAAAAAAATATTAGTGATAATCCCCGCTAGAGCAGGGTCGAAAGGGTTATATAGGAAAAATACAAAAAATTTAAATGGTAATCCTCTAATTTCATATACTATAGAAGCTGCAAAAAAAAGTAAATATATAGATAAAACTATAGTATCTACTGAAGATATTGAATTTGCTGAAATTAG
This sequence comes from Clostridium hydrogeniformans DSM 21757, assembly GCF_000686705.1. Lineage (GTDB taxonomy): Bacteria > Bacillota > Clostridia > Clostridiales > Clostridiaceae > Clostridium_Z > Clostridium_Z hydrogeniformans. The sequence goes on from NZ_KK366004.1 coordinate 374,105, forward strand.
TAAGAGGTATGGGGCTGAAGTTCCATTTTTAAGACCTATTAATTTAGCTCAAGATGATACTCCAACTATAGATGTAATACTACATTGTATAGAATACTTAAGAAGTGAACAAGAGTATATTCCGGATTATATATGCTTGATGCAATGTACTTCTCCATTTAGAGATGAGAAGTGCTTAGATGAGGCTATAGAAAGACTAATTGAAGAAGATGTAGATTCTATAGTTAGTGTATGTGAAAGTGAAACAAATCCTTATTGGCTAAAAGAAATAGAAAATGGTAAATTAGTAGATTTTATAAGTTCTAAAAACAAAGCAACAAGAAGACAGGACTTACCTAAGGTATACAAATTAAATGGAGCCATATATATTTGTAAAACTGATATATTAATTAAAAATAAAAGTTGGTACACTGAAAATACAATTCCATATGTAATGGATAATATATCATCCATTGATATTGATACAATTTTAGATTTTAAGTTTGCTGAAGTTGTCATGAAGGAGAGAAGAGATAATTTATGATAGAGAATTTTATTATTAACAAAAAAACATTCATAATAGCAGAAGCAGGTGTTAATCATAACGGGAGCATAGTTTTAGCTAAAAAGTTAATAGATAAGGCAGTAGATGCAGGAGTAGATGCAATTAAGTTTCAAACCTTTAAATCAGAAAATTTAGTTACAAAAAATGCACGGAAGGCAGATTATCAAAAAAAGAATACTGGAAGTGAAAGTCAATATAACATGCTAAAAAAATTAGAGCTTTCTCATGAGGATTTTTTAGAATTATATGCATATTGTAATGAAAAGGAAATATTATTTTTATCAACCCCGTTTGATTTTGAAAGTGTAGATTTGCTGGAAAAAATAAATGTACCATTATACAAAATAAGTTCAGGGGATTTAACTAACACGCCTTTACTAAGATATATAGCTAAATTAAATAAGGAAATAATATTATCAACAGGTATGGCAAGTTTAGGGGAGATAGAAACCGCTATAAATGAAATAAATAAATGTAGTAATAACAAAATAATACTTCTACATTGTACTTCTAACTATCCAACAGATTATATAGATATTAATCTAAATGCTATGATAACATTAAAAAATGCTTTTAATGTTACTGTGGGATATTCAGATCATAGTATGGGTATAGAGGTTCCTATAGCAGCAGTAGCAATGGGGGCAAGTGTTATTGAAAAGCACTTTACATTAGATAAAAATATGGAAGGACCAGATCATAAAGCATCTTTAGATCCTATTGAGCTTAAAAGTATGGTTAAGTCTATAAGAAATATTGAAAATTCTCTTGGAAGTGGAATTAAAAAATGTAATATAAATGAAGAAAGTACTAAAGCTGTTGCAAGAAAAAGTATAGTAGCAGCAAAAGATATTAAAATTGGTGAAGTTATTTCCTATGATAATATAGCATTTAAAAGACCAGGAGAAGGATTAAGTCCTATATATATAGATGAGGTTATTGGAAAAATATGCAAAGAAAATATAGAAAAAGATGAATATATAACCTTTTATAACATAAGTAGGTGATTTTGTGAGAAAAATATTAGTTGTTACAGGAACAAGAGCTGAATATGGTCTATTATATTGGACAATGAAGCGTATAGATCAAGATGATAAATTACAACTTCAATTAATTGTTACAGGAAATCATTTAGCAAGTGATTATGGGTTTACTGTGAGTCAAATTAATAAAGATGGATTTAGGATAGATGATGAAATAGATATGATTATAAATTCAGAGAGCAAAAGTGCAATTTTAAAATCTATGGGACTTGAAATGATTCAGATGGCATCATCAATAGAAAAATTAAATCCAGACTTGTTACTTATATTAGGTGACAGATATGAAATATTTGTAGCAGCAACATGTGCTATGATGATGAATATACCTATTGCACATATTAATGGAGGGGAATCAACCGAAGGAGCAATAGATGAACAAATAAGGCATGCAATTACCAAGATGTCACATATACATTTTCCAGGTTCAGAATATTATAAGGAACGAATTATAAAGATGGGAGAAGAACCTTGGAGAGTACATAATGTTGGGCAAAGTGGGATTGAAAACATAAAAAATTTAGAATTATTAAACAAAGAAGAAATAACTAGTATTCTAAAAATAAATTCTAAAAAGAGAATTTTTTTAATAACCTATCATCCAGTAACATTAGATATAGATAATATAGACTCTCAAATGGATAATCTTTTAAGTGCATTGAAAGAGTATGATGCAGAGCTAATATTTACATATCCTAATGCAGACTTTGGAAATAAAAAGATTGTAGATAAACTAATGGGATTTAAGGATAAATATACAAATGTACATTTATTTTATAGTTTAGGACAATTAAGGTATTTAAGTATAATGAAGCATTGTAATGTAGTGATAGGAAATTCATCTAGTGGAATTTTAGAGGCTCCTTATTTCAAAATTCCGGTGGTGAATATTGGGGATAGACAAAAGGGAAGAATTAGAAGTTCTAACATAATAGATGTTTCTTGTGAGAAAGAAGATATAATAGATGGTATTAATAAGGCATTATATGATGAAGAGTTTAAATTTAAAATATTATCTCAGGTTAATATTTGGGGAGATGGAGACACTAGTTTTCATATAGTTTCTAAACTAAAAGAGTTAGACATAACTAAAAATTTATTAAAAAAGAGGCTTACCTATTAATTTATATGTGGTGATAGAATGAAAAAGATAGTACTTATAGGAGCTGGGGGACATTGTAAGGTAATAATAGATTTAATAAAATCAAAAAAAGAATTTGAAATTATAGGTATTTTAGATAAAGAATCTAATAAAGATATGAATAAGGTTTTAGATATTCCTATAATAGGAACAGATTCTATTCTACAAGATTTATATAATAGTGGAGTAGAGTATGCATTTATATGTGTAGGTGCCATAAATAATATGAATATAAGAAATGTAATTATGAGTAGATTGGAGAGTATAGGTTTTAAGTTTCCAGTATTAATACATAGGGATGCTATTGTATCATCCTATTCTAGTATAGAAGATGGAACATGTATTATGTCAAAGGCAGTTATAAATCCAGATTCTACTATAGGAAGAAATAGTATAGTAAATACTGGTGCCATAATAGAGCATGATTGCAGAATATCTTCTAATTGTCATGTATCTCCTGGGTGTATTTTAGGTGGAAATGTTGAATTAGGAGTAGATACTCATATAGGAATAGGTAGTACTGTTAGTAATGGAGTAAGGATAGGAAACAACGTAACAATAGGAGCCGGATCAGTAGTTGTTAAAAATATAGATATGGACAATGTAATAGCTTTTGGTAATCCTGCAAAGATTAAAAGGTACAAGTAGATCAATTAAGGAGTGATAGATGTGGATTTAAAAGGTAAAAAAGTATTAGTAACGGGTTCAGAAGGATTTATAGGAAGTCACTTAACAGAAAGGCTTGTAGAAATGGGAGCTAATGTTACAGCATTAGTTCAATATAACTCCTTTAATAACTGGGGCTGGATAGACACTTTTCAAAAAGATATAAAGAATAGTATAAATGTAGTTACAGGAGATATAAGAGAATATGATAATATGAAGAGGGTTATTAAAGGACAAGATGTAGTATTTCATTTAGCTGCATTGATTGCAATACCATATTCATATTTATCACCTATGGCATACGTAAGAACAAATGTTGAAGGAACAACAAATGTTTTAGAGGCTTGTAGGGAATATGAAATAGAAAAAATGATACATACATCTACTTCTGAGACATATGGTAGTGCTTTATATGTGCCTATAGATGAGAATCATCCAATGCAAGGACAATCACCTTACTCTGCATCTAAGATAGCAGCAGATAAAATGGTGGAAAGCTTTCAGAAGAGTTTTAATATGCCTATTGCAACAATAAGACCATTTAATACATATGGTCCAAGACAATCTGCAAGAGCAATTATACCTACTGTAATAGCACAAATATTATCGGGTAAAAAAGATATAAAGCTTGGAAGTTTAACACCTACTAGAGACTTTAATTATGTTAAAGACACTACTGAAGCATTTATAAAGATAGCAGAAAGTGATATAACCATAGGTGAGGTTATAAATTCAGGTTCCAATTCTGAAATTAGTATAGGGGATTTAGTAAAAAAAATATCAAAGATTATAGGAAGTGATATTAATATTATTACTGAGGAAGAAAGGCTAAGACCAGAAAATAGTGAAGTTAATAGGTTATGGGCAAATAATACAAAGATAAAAGGCTTAACAGATTGGAAACCAAGATATAGTTTAGATGAAGGGTTAGAAGAAACAATAAGTTGGATAAAAGATAATATAAATTATTTTAAAACAGATATTTACAATGTTTAAATATATAACAGAGGAGGAAATGATATGATACCATTATGTATACCTCAAATTGAAGGAAATGAATGGAAGTACATAAAAGAATGCTTAGATACAAATTGGGTATCCTCCGTAGGTGCTTATGTTGATAAGTTCGAAAAAGACTTTGCAGATTATGTAGGTGCTAAAGAAGCAGTAGTAACTATGAATGGAACAGCAGCTTTAGAATTAGGACTGAGAACTTTAGGTATAGGGGAAGGGGATGAAGTTATAGTTCCATCTTTAACTTTTATATCACCAGTAAATGCTATAAAATATGTGGGTGCAGAGCCAGTATTCATAGATGTTTGTAGAAACTCATATGTGTTAGATACAAATAAAATAGAAGAACTTATAACACCTAAAACTAAGGCTATTTTACCAGTACATCTTTATGGGAATTCAGTAGAGATGGATAAAGTAATGGAAATAGCAAATAAATATAATCTATATGTAATAGAAGATGCTACGGAAAACCTAGGAGGATTATATAAAGGAAAGCATGCAGGTACTATTGGACATATAGGATGTTATTCATTTAATGGTAATAAAATTATAACAACTGGATCAGGAGGAATGCTTGTAACTAATAATGATAGTGTGGCTAAAAGAGCAAAGCATTTATCTACTCAAACTAAGACAGTTCTAGATAATGGTGGATTTTATCATGATGAGATAGGATATAATTTTAGAATGCCTAATATATTAGCCGCTATGGGATGTGCACAATTAGAAAAATTAGATGAGTATGTTAGTATAAAGAGAAAAAATGCTAATATATATAATGCAGAGCTTAAAGATATTAAAGGTGTTACAATACATAAGGAAAAAGAGTGTGAAAAAGGTTCATATTGGTTATATTCTGTATTAATTGAGGAAGAATATGGGTTATCAAGAGATGAGCTTATTTTAAGATTAATGGAAAATAAAATTCAATCAAGACCATTTTTTATGCCTATACATGAAATGCCAATGTATAAAAAATGTAGGCATGGAAATATGGACAATACTATTGAGCTTTGCAGTAAAGGTATAAATTTACCAAGTTCAGTAAGTTTAGAGAAAGATGACATTATAAAGATAGTAGATATAATTAAAAGATACAGATAACTTTTTAAAAGTCTTAATTTTAGGTTAGTAGATTTGGTCTAATTCAAAAATTAAGTTATGGAGTTTTGGTGCTATGAGAGAAATAGAATTTGTGAAAACGAAAGAAAAAATAGATAATACAATATTAAATACTATAAAAATAAATAACACCTTAATACATAGTAAATATTATCCATTAAAGGAAGCTGAAAAAACTATATCATCTAGGAATTTAGTAAATGCAAAAACTATAGGAGTACTAGGTTTAGGACTAGGATATCATATTTATGAAATATTAAAAAAAAATGAAAACTGTTTTATATATGTTTTTGATGTTTTAAGTGATTCTGATAAAAGTAAGTTATATAAAGATAAATTTTTAAAAATGGTAATAGATGATGAGAGGGTTAAACTTAAAATAACCTCAAGTTATTCAAGACTAGTAAGTTATTTAAAAGAAAGTCTAAATCAATGTGATGAAGTTTTTATACTAAAGTCATATATGAACATATTAAAAGCAGAAAATTTAGATTTATATAATATATTTATGGATTTTGAAGCACAAAGAATAACAAATACAAAATTTAAAAGAGAGTTAGAATACAATATTATTAATAATGAAAGTCTCAATATGAAAAGTATAAATGAGTTTTATAATGCTTATATGAAAAACTATGAAAATATTTTTATAGTAGCCGCAGGACCATCCTTAAATGAGTGTACTACGTATTTAAAAGAAATAACTAAGAGTAAAAATAATTTTATAATAGCTGTTGGAACGGCTGTTGGAACCTTAAAAAATCAGGGGGTTAATCCTAATGCAGTTTGCATTTTAGATCCTTTAGAAATAATTTATAAACAATTAGAAAAAATAAAAGACTCTAAAATACCATTACTAATGGCTTATAGTGCTTCTCATAGAGCGGCTAAAGAGTACAATGGTCCTAAATATATTTATTATAACTACATAAAAGATAATAATATAGTGATAGAATGTACTAATTCTGTTGCTACAGCAGCACTAAGCATTGCAATTAAGGCTAATCCTAAAAGAATATTTTTTATAGGTCAAGATTTAGCTTATGTAGACAATAAAGTTCATAGTGATAATACTATAAATGGAGAAGAACATATTTATGTGAAATCTGATAATGACTTTGTTACACAAGATGTTTTAGGAAATTATATATACACAAGTAAGTTTTATTTAGATATAAAAAAATGGATTGAGAGAACAATTGTAATAAACTCTAATATAGAGTTTATTAATACTGGAAGAGGTGCAAATATAATAGGCTGTAATAATATTGAAATTCATAAAATATTAGAGTATTTAATATAGCAGTAGATTTAGATAAAATTAATAAAAAATCCTAAGATATTTGTAACTAATAGCATCAGAAATGTTATCAAATGGTAGGAAAAACTATAAGTATTTATTATCATTCGAAATTTATATATAATATTTGAAGACTATAAGTTTAAATATCTTAATTTAGTCATTTATGAAAAGTAAAAATTTTATGGATATTTAAGTGAATGAGGTTACTTTAAATTATATGGTTTACACAGTAGATTATTAGATAGATTTTTAGTTAATAAATAAAAGCTAGTTTGGTTACTAGCTTTTATTTATTATTGATATAGTTTGTTAGGTTGATTAAAAAATTAGTTAAGGAATATTAATAAAATCATATAAAAAGTCGATAAAGTTAGTAGTGTATTATATAAGTTTAGATATAAAATACATTTTAACAATAAACAAAGTATATTTTTAACTGTAATTTTAAAAGAAATTATAAGTTTATAATTCAAGGAGTTAAGTATTTATGAAAGAAATAGAAAAAATAATCGAAATAAAAAATGAATTACAGAAAGCTTTAGAGAATGGAGATTTACATAGGGCTGAAGAATTAATTGATATATATGATAACTATGGTATAAAGGATGTAGAATATTATAATATAAAATCAATATTAATGTTTTTTAAGGGTAATTATAAAGAAGCTATAGATATGTTAATGAATATCTATCATAAATTTGAATATAATTCAGATATAAATTATAATTTAGGATTACTTAATGATAAACTTAAAAACTATAAAGAAGCCTTATATTATTTACTAAAATCTAGTGCTTTAGATGAGACTAAGTCAGAACTTGTTAATGATATGGTTAAATCTTGGGGAAGCGCTAATATAGGTAAATTAAATTTTAATGAAGTTAAAGAAAGTGTAATGAATATATTTTATAATATAAATAAAAACTTTCCACTAAAAAACAATAGTATAACTTATGTAGAAAATAACTTAATGAGTATAGATAACCATAGAACTTATGGAGTTGGAGTGTATGATTATTATTTTAAAGAAAGAGATGGCATTGATATTAGTTTAAATAATGGACAAATAGATATGGTGAAAACTGAGACATTACCAGCTAAAATCACTAAGAATTATAAAGCCATAACAAATCATAAGAGTATTTTTCCAATTATGATTTTAAATGACAAACAAAAAATAGATTTTAAAATAAATGAAAAAGGTAGTTTTCAGTTAAATAAATTATTACCCAATAGATTTTACTATTATCCAGTAGAAAAAAATAGTATGGTAGAGTTGAATTCAGAAAAAGATTTTATATTAGGTGATATTATAGAAATGGATTGTGATAAAAGTAAGCCTAAACTTATTTTAAATATATTTGTAGATGGTTTAGCTTATAAATTCTTAAAGGAGAACAATTTAGAAAAACTAATGCCTAATACATATGAATTTTTTAAAAATGGTACTATAGTAGAGAACTGTCATTCATCGGGTGAATGGACATATGTAAGTTTAGCTAGTTTTTTTACAGGTATGTTTACTAAAAATCATAGAGTTTATCATCCGAGATACGGTACTGATAATCTTAAGGATTATAAGATGTTTACAGAAGTATTTGAAAAAGAAGGCTATTTTTGTGCTAAAATAGATGGGGACTGGCGTAGTACACCTTCATCTGGATATGTTAAAGGAATGGGAAGAACTTTGTATCAAGCATCTATAAGAGGAATGCATTGTGATGAAGTAATAAATGAGACAATAGAGCACATAGAAGCATTTAAAGAGAAAAATAATTTTATTTGGTTATGTATACCTGATTTACACGATATAGCAGATGAGTTTGAAACAAGAATAAGTACACAAATAAATACTTCTATTAAAGATAGAGTATTTGATAAATCTAATGAAACTAGTGTTAGGAAAGTATTTAGTACATCTAAAATTAATAGATATAGAACACAAATACATAGACTAGATACATATATAGGACTATTACTTAATTATGTTAAGAAAAATTATAAAGAAGATGAGTTTATAGTTAGCTTAATCTCAGACCATGGACAAGGGTATCTAGTGAAATCAGAGGAATTTTTAGATGAAGAGAGAAGTAATGTTGCTATGATGTTAAGAGGAAAAAATATACCAAAGGGAATTTGTCATGAGTTCATACAGGGTCTTGATTTATTTCCTATAATTCTTAATTCAGTAGGAGCTAAAGATTATGAGATGAATGATTCTAACATTCCAAAATGGTTTGGTGGAGATAAAGAAAGAGATTATACATATACAGAAAGTATTTTCCCAGGAAGTCCTTATACTGCCGCTATAAATGATAATATGCATAAGTTCTTTTTTTACAGCAAGAATATGTGTACTGAAGATGGAAGAATTGATATAAGGGATTATGAAATAAAATTAATAAACAAAATAACAAACCAGGATGAAACAATTAAGTTTAATGAAAAAGTTACAAAGTATGTTGAAATAGTATATAATCATATAAAAGATTATGTACTCATATAGGAAGAAAGTCGTGTATAGTATTTAAGTATACACGGCTTTTTTATTAAAGAAATTAAATTATATTACGATAAATGAATAATATAATTATTTTATTCAAAGAGTTAAACATGAATAATTTCTTGGAATATGATAAAGGCTTATATGCCAATATAAATTAGTTTTATCATAGAATAATTACATTACTTTTATATCTTCATATGATATATGAAAATATTGTGTTAATAAGGTTATAAATAAAGTAAAATATATATTTAATAAGTTAAAGTAAAGGGGAGTTAATAATGACTAGCAGTGAGATAAAAGATATGAAGTTTGAAACTATTGAGACTTTAAAGGAATATTTAGATGCCTTAATTCAGGATGTCAATACTGTTTCAGAGTTTTTTAGAGAGGATAATATAAGTGAAGGGTTAAAATATACGGCCAATATAGCTGAGGCTCTACAAATTGTATGTGAAGCTGTAGGTGGGGTAAATGACATTTTAAAAGAAAAAGTTGATCTTAGTGGGATTAACAATTTAGCTCAGGAAATGGTAGAGTCCTTAGAAAATGAAGATTATGTTCTTTTAGGAGATCTATTAGAATATGAAATAATACCAATGTTAGAAGAAATAAAAGAAAAAGTTTATGATACATTATAATCTAAAGGTATATTTAGAGGTATCATCTCAAAATAAATTTTGAGATGATACCTCTATTTTATTTTATAAGTAATTAATATATTTAAAGGATGTAAATATATTAAATTATTACATTGAGTTAAATTTTTCTATTGAATAGGGATATTGATGTGAACTAAGTTGCTTGTATAGAATATTAATAAAATATATATTAATTTTATTATTTATATTAAGGAGATCGATATGAGTAATATAACTATATTTTTAAAAGAAGATAAAAAGAATAATATAGATGAGATGATTGCATACATTAATAAGCTTAAAATACCATACGGATATTCTATTAGAATTCTAAAAGGTTCTATAGAATATTTAAGGGAATTATACGAAAGTAGAATATTCTTTGATAATAAAGATATACATTTATTTATAAGTGAAGAAGTATTTATAGTAGATAAGGAGTTTTTTGTTGAAATTATTAATGAATTTAATAAAAGGGAAGATTTATATATATGTGGAGTGAAGGGTTCATATATTAATTTGGATACATTAAATATAAAGAAGATTTACGGAAATTACTATGGATATCTAAATAACTCCCTAACATTATTTTCAAACCCTCCATCAGAGGACATAAATTTTATATATGATTCCATAGTTTTTGTGAGAGGGGATTATATATTAAAAAATTTATATGAGCCTTTATATATGTTAGATAATATAAGAAAGGCTAAGGGTGGAAATAAAAAAGTAGGACTATTATTTTTAAAAGAACCTAGTTGTATATTTAATGAGGAAAGTATAATTCTATCTAGGGAAGAAAAACTAGAGTTTATAAGAAGAAATTCTATGGAAAGTGAATACCCATTAGTATCTATATTAATTCCAACCTATAATCAGACTAAATATTTAAAAACTGCATTACAAAGTGCCATAGATCAAACTTATCCTAATATAGAAATTATCCTAAGTGATGATAGTACAACAGAAGAGGTTAAAAATTTTATTAATCCCTATTTAGATAAATATAACTTTATAACCTATGTGAAACATGACCCCTCTAATGACTTTGGATTAAGCAATACTTTAAGTTTGCCAAGCCTTGCAAAAGGAGAATATTTAAGCTTTTTATTTCATGATGATGTATTTAGGCTAGATAAAATAGAAAAGATGGTAGGAATAATTAAAGATAGAAAAGATATCTCTTTTGTAACATCTCAAAGAGGAATAATTAATAGTAATGGAGAGTTCTTAAGTGGACCAAATCATATTTTTAAAGCCTTTAATGAGGATACGTTAATAACTAGAGACAACATAGGAGATTTATTAATAGACTCAAAGTGTAATTTTTTAGGAGAACCAAGTGTATTCTTATTTAAAAAGAGTTTAAAAGATAGATTATTTAATTTTAATAATAATAAATATATAAGTAATGGAGACCTAGCTTCTTGTATTAATTTTTTAATAGAAGGAAATGGGTATTATATAGGTGACACATTAAGTTATTTTAGATATCATTCAGAGCAAAACACCCATAATATAAATTTAGAAAAACTAGGAAGAATAGAATGGAAAGAACTTTACCTAGATATGTTTTACAGTGGATTATTGAGTTTTAAGGAAAAGTTTTGTATAAATTGTTCTAATAGAGTTAGTAATTTTAACCCCTTTGGTGGAGTGATAACTCAAAAGGTTGAAAGTTTTAATATAATCGGTAGTGATGTTATAAATCATAGTTGTCCACATTGTAGATGTCATGATAGAGAAAGGCATTTACTTTTATATATTTATAAGCTTGATTTAGTTAAAAAATATATGGAAGGTAAAAAAGTTCTTCATATTGCACCAGAAGTTTATATTAGGTCTTATTTAAATGATTCTAATTTAGATGAGTATGTATGTGGAGACTTAAATCCTATTTATCCTGGAATGATTAATATGGATATAACTAATATTCCCTATGAGGATGAATATTTTGATTTTATAATATGTAACCATGTGCTAGAGCACATAGAGGATGATATTAAAGCCTTAAAGGAGATTAGTCGTGTTCTTAAAAAAGGTGGACGAGCAATTCTTCAAACACCTTATTCAGAAGATATAGAAGTATCCTATGAAGATAATAAGATAAAGGATCCTTTAAAAAGGCTTTTAGAGTTTGGACAAGAGGATCATGTAAGAATATATGGAAAAGACTTTTTTAAAAGGATAGAGAGTAGTGGATTAAAAAAAGACATATATATTAGTGATGAACTATTTAAAAGTAATGAGGAAAAATTATTTGGGTTTAATAAAAGAGAGGATTTACTCATGTTTTTAAAAGAGTAATAGTATTTGTTTTTTTAGATATAGAATTTCATGATTCTATATAGATAATTGGTACTATCTATTGGGATAAAGAATAAGAATAAAGAGACTGATTTTATTTAGGAGGAAAGTTATGATTAATGTAACTAAGACTTATCTACCTTCTAAGGAAAAGCTTCTAGAAAAGATAGATAGAATATATAAAAAGGGTTGGGTAACTAATAATGGGGAGCTTACCTTAGAGCTTCAAGAAAGATTAGAAGAATTTTTAGGCGTTAAAAATCTTCTTTTAGTCTCAAATGGAACTTTAGCTCTTCAAATAGCATATAAAGTTTTAGGTGTTAAGGGGGAAGCGATAACATCTCCATTCTCTTTTGTAGCAACAACAAGTTCTATGGTATGGGAAGGGATAAAACCCAAATTTGTAGATATAGATAAAGATACTTTAAATATAAATATAGATAATATAGAAAGATCTATAAATAAAAATATTAGTGCAATAGTTCCTGTTCATGTGTTTGGAAATCCTTGTGAGATAGAAGAAATTCAAAGTATAGCTAGTAAAAACAATTTAAAAGTTATATATGATGCATCTCATTGTTTTAATGGTAAGTTTAATGAAGAGAGTATTTTAAGCTTTGGAGATATATCTACATTAAGTTTTCATGCTACAAAAATTTTTCATACCATAGAGGGTGGAGCTCTTGTAATAAGGGATGATGAAGTTTATGAAAGAGCTAAACTTATGATAAACTTTGGCATAGCGGGAGTGGATAGTATTAAAACATTAGGGGTAAATTGTAAAATTAATGAGTTTCAAAGTGCCATGGGGCTTTGCGTACTAGATGAATATGAGGAAATTAATAGTAAAAGGAAAAGAGTGTACCATAGATACTATGAAAAGTTAAGAAGTAGTAATAAAGTTACTCTTCAAGAAAGAAATCCTAAGGGAAGCCTTAATTATTCCTATTTTCCTGTATTATTTAAAACAGAAGAGGCTTTATTAAAGCTTCAGAGGATTTTAAAAGAAAAAGGAATAAATGGACGTAGATATTTTTATCCCAGCCTTAATACCTTAGAGTATTTAAAATATGAAAAAATGATTATTTCAGAAGATGTATCAAAAAGAGTTTTCTGTCTTCCACTATATGATTCTTTGGATATGAAGGTTGTAGATGAGATTATATGGGACATAGAGTCTATTTAAAAGTAGGGTAATAGATAATAAGTTTAAATTTCATCAAAAATATAATCAAAGGATTTTAAGCTCAAAAGTTAATTTCTATATATTGATAAAGTAATAAAAAAATTAATGAATAGGGTAGATTTACTCTAAAAATCCTATAGAAGGGGTAGTTTAAAGAAATATTATAGATTTTAGTAAATTTAATAGTTTAGGTAATTACAGGAAGGGGGAATAGATTTATGAATAGTTTTTATAGTGAAGAGGAGCTTAAAAAAATAGGTTTTAAATCCTTAGGAAAAAATATTCTTTTAAGTAGAAAGACAAGCATCTATGGTGCAGAAAATATAGAATTGGGGAATAATTGTAGAATTGATGATTTTACCATACTTTCAGGAAGTATATTAATAGGAGACTATGTGCATATAGCAGCATTCTGTGGAATTTATGGTGGGGATGCTGGTGTTATATTTGAGGATTTTGTTGGACTCTCAGCTAGGTCCATAGTCTATGCAGTAACAGATGATTATGGTGGAGAAGTTTTAACCAACCCTAATATTCCTATGGAGTATAAAAATATTATAAAAGGAAAAGTGGTATTTAAGAAACATTCCTTAATAGGGGCGGGGGCAATTGTACTTCCAGGTGTTAAAGTAGGGGAAGGAACTTCTGTTGGGTCTATGGCTCTTATAAATAAAGATTTACTTTCATGGAGCATATATGTAGGAATACCTGCAAAGAAAATAAAGGATAGGAGTAGAAAACTTTTAGACCTAGAAAAGAAGTTTCTAGGAGTAAATATCCCTATCTAAGGGTTAAGGGCAAGAATAAATAATACCTTAATATAAAAGTTATAAAGTCTATGGAAGACTTAAATTTAAAGTAAAAGTTAAGTTTTAAAACCTACAGAAAATAGATTTCCTTCCTTATATGTAATGTAAGGAAGGATTAAACTTTGAGTTTCCTTTAAATCTATGGATATAAAGGAATGTATTTTGTTATTTGTCCATGGTTTTTAATTTTTACAAAATGAGTATCTATTGTAGAGTAAAAGCATTAAGTCTATAATTTATCATAAAGTAAGAAAATATTATAACGATATATTAGAAATAAGGTAAGAGTCAGTGAAATATAGAAGAGATACTGATTAATTACAGGAATTATAAATATATAAATTATGATTAAGTTTCTATGGAAAATTAAGAAATTCTTATTATTAATAATAGCAATAATAAATTTAGGAAAATAAATTATAATTATTACAGTATATCATTGATATGAAAAGTAAATGATGGAATATAAAATGGAACTTAATTTATAGTAACTATTACAATTGTTAGTGAGGAATAAAAGGAAAAATAATAAAGGAGGGGAAGTAAATGAGGATAGCTCATAACATAGCTTCTTTAAATGTTTATAGAAATTATTCTAGTAATTTAGAAAAGCAATCAAAGATATTTAACAGAGCTTCTACTGGTCAGAAGATTAATGGGGCAGGAGATAATCCTAACGCTTTAGGAAAAAGTGAGCTTATGAGAATACAGATAAGAGGACTTCAAATGGCACAAAGAAATGTTCAGGATGGAGTATCTATGCTTCAAAGTGCAGATTCATCTTTAAGTACTATAAATGGATATTTAAATAGGATTAAAGAGCTTACAATTCAGGCAGGTGGAGTTGGTGATGATGGTGATAGGGAAGTTATACAAAATGAAATAAATCAGATGATAGAAGGTATAGGTAATGTAGTAGATGGTTCTGAGTTTAATGGTGTTAAGTATTTAAAAGAAGATACTACAAAGGATAATAATAATCCTACCTTAGTTTCTATGCTTGCAGGGGCTAATAGTGGAGAAGAGATAAATATACCATTTTTCAATCTTTCTCCTGAAAACTTAAAGGATACTAGTGGTAAATCTTTAAAAGATTTAGATATAAGTAAAGGTAATATAGACGAAGCTTTAAGTGTTATAGATGCATCTATAAATATGATTATAGATGCTAGGGGACAATACGGGGCTTTATGCAATAGACTTGAAACAGCTTTTGATAGTGCAGGAGATATGGGACTTACCCTTGAAAAGGCAGAGTCTTCTATAAGAGATGCAGATATGGGATTTGAAATCATGGAACTTTCAAAGCATAGTTTATTAATAGAAGCTGGAAATGCTATGATGGCACAAACTAATAATTTTCCTCAGGATGTACTTAGAATTTTAGAAAGAGTAAAATAAAAGCTACTATATGGCATCAACATAAATTAACCTTAAATATATTTACTAATACATTTAAGGTTAATTTAATAAGGGATATAAAAAAGCCTTGGAGATAATCCAAGGCTTTTTATTATTACAATATACATTAAAATATGGAATATAATGCTATAAATAATTTATATTATTCAATAGAAGTTTATATATTGAAACAATATGTATTATAATGTCATTATTATGAATAAAAAATGAATGAAAGTTTAATGAATTATTTAATAATAATTATTATTATTAAGCAGGGAAGGTAGTAAATACCAAAAGTTTATTAATTTAATTAATAAAAATTAATAAAAATTATAAGATTTTTAAAAAAGTAATTATGAAAGGTCTTGTTTTATACATGATAAAATATGGATTAAGAAATTGTTAAAAAATCATATGAAACAACAATAAATAAGCCATATGTATTAAAATTAAATAAGAGTATTTTAATAAGAATTAAAAAATATTTTGCATAAGCTCTGGGAGTATTTTTTTTAGGGCAAAATATAATTGGGCACAACTCTTAATTGGTTATAATAGATTTAAGTTTAAAATAAATTTATTGAGTCAGGGTAAGGATGATTTAAATTATAAAGTAATTCATATTCGCATAAATACTATACAAAAAGTTAATTTGGAATAATAAAAACAACTGTAAAATTTGGAATAAAACAAGAAAAATGTCGAATGGGCTAAAAGGATATAGGAGCTATTGTTTAAATAATGGATTATATTCAAAAAAAAGGAGTGGTATATGGTGATAAAAAGACGAAAAACATAAAGTTAAATAAAAAAATAATTAAAATTAAAAAATAGACTAGAAAATCATTGGGAATTGTCTTATAATATAATATATATTTGGTAGTATTTACATATGATTTAAAAAAATAGATGGAATTAATAGTTTTAGCTATTAAAACATAGAATAAAAGGAAAATTGTTTTAAATTTGGAGAATCTTCAGATTTAACTTACTGGATAAGGAGTTGAGTAAATGAAAATAGGAGAAGGAACTTCTTTAGATAGAAAGGTTTATGATCTTATAAAGAAGGATCTTAATGCCACCTCTATAAGAGGGAAAACCATAGCTAATAATATAGCTAATGTTAATACAAAAGATTATAAGAGATTTGATGTGGTTTTTGAAGAAACCTTAAAGAATGAAGAAAAAGGATTAAATCTTAGGAGAACTCATAAAAAACATATAAAAGATAATGACTTTGAAAATGGAGTTAAGGTTACAGAGGACAAGTCATCAAGTATGAGAAGCGATGGGAATAATGTAGATTTAGATGTAGAAAAAGTAAATCAAGCGGCAAATACTCTTTTATATAACACTCTTATAACTAATTATAATAATAGAATTAATTCTACAAGGTATGTAGTAACATCTGGTGGGAGGTAGTGAATAATGTATAGTTTTAGATCAATGAGAATAAGTGCTAGTGGTCTTTCAGCGGAGAGGCTTAGAATGGACACCATAGCTTCAAATATATCCAATGCTACAACTACAAGAGGGGAAAATGGAAGACCCTATGTAAGAAAGGTAGCAGTTTTTCAAGAGCACTTAGATAAATCTTTAGATAAGACAAATAAACCAGGAGATAATCTTATGGGAGTTAAGGCAGTTGGAGTTAAAGAGGATCAGTCCCCTTTAAGGAGAGTTTATGATCCCTCCCATCCAGATGCGGATAATGAAGGTTACGTAATGATGCCAAATGTAAACATTTTGAATGAAATGGCAGATATGATAGCTGCTACAAGATCTTATGAGGCTAATGTAGATACATTAAATTCCATGAAAAGTATGTTTTCAAAAGCTTTAGAAATAGGAAGATAGGTGGATGTTTATGAAGATAAATAGTTTTGTACCAAACAGAGAAATTTTTGATAATATGAATATAAATAAAGAGAATAAAAAGTCAACATCAAATATTACCTTTGGAAATGTTTTGAAAGAAGAGTTACATAGGGTTAATGATTCCCAAATTGCTTCAGAGGAGATTACTGGAAAGTTTATAAAGGGTGAGGATGTTGAGATACATAATGTTATGGTGGCAGCAGAGGAAGCAAAGCTTTCGCTCCAAATGGCAGTACAAGTAAGAAACAAGCTTGTAGAAGCTTACCAAGAAATAAACAGAATGCAGTTATAGGATAGGAGTGCTATAGATGGGAAAGCTTAAGGAAGGCTTAAGTAAAATTAAAGATAAGTTTATGTCCCTGTCAAAAAGTCTTAGAATAGGAGTCATTGTATTAATATCTGGAATAATAATTTCTTTAATATTTTTAGGAGTTTACCTTCAAAATAATAAGTATGGTCTTCTTTTTTCAGGACTTGATGGAAATGATGCTAAATCAGTAACTGAAAAGTTAAAAGAAAAGAAGGTTGAAACTAAGGTTAAGGGTGACTCTATATATGTGCCTAAGGATAAAGTAGACGAGCTTAGACTAGAACTTGCTACAGACATAACAAATGGTAGTAAGGGATATGAACTCATGGACAATAGTCAATCCTTTGGAATGACAGATGAGGAATTTAAAATAAAGAAACAAAGGGTTCTTCAAGGGGAAATAGAGAAAACTATAAAGAGTTTTCCACAAATAAAAAATGCTAGGGTACATTTAACACCACCAGAAGAATCAGTATTTGTTAAAGAGAGTAAGCCAGGAAAGGCTTCAGTATATATTGAAATGAAACCAAGTAGTAACCTTTCTAAGGAACAGGTTAAATCCATAGTTTCATTAGTTGGAGGTGCAACATCTAATACTCCAAAGGAGAGTATTGAGGTAATAGATGAGAAGATGAACCTATTGTCAAGGGATTTATTTGAAGATGATAAGAACTTTTCGTCTTCATCTCTTGAAAAACAGAAGAAGGTAGAGGAAGAGTTCGAGAATAAGCTTCAGACTAATGTTTTAGAGATGCTAGAGCCTGTAGTTGGAAAAGGTAAGGTTAAGGTTAAGGTTAACTCAGAGTTAGATTTTGATGCTAAAGAGAAAACAGATGTAGTGGTAAATCCACAAAGTGTTGTGGTAAGTGAAGCTACTTCTAAGGAAACATCTAGTGAGAATGGTGGGCGTAACAATACTCAAAGTCCTGTAGACAATAACATGACCAATGCTATAAATAATAACAATGGAAATGCTACTTCTTCAAAGGAAGACAAGAAAACTAACTATGAAGTTGGCAAAAGTGAAACAAAGGTTATAAGTGCTCCAGGAGCTGTTAAGAGGCTTACTGCATCAGTGGTTGTGGATGGAAACTTAGATATAGGAACTCAAGAAACCATAAAGGGAATAGTTTCAAATGCTATAGGCTTTAAGCAAGATAGAGGCGATGAAATAAGTGTTGCTAGTATGGCCTTTGACCCTCAATCTAAGGATGCAGCTAATAAGGCTTTAGAAGAAATGAAGAAGGAAGAAGAGCAGGCTAAAAAAATGAGACTTTATAAGATAATAGCTCTTTCAGTTGGAATATTAATACTAGTAATAACAGTTATAGTGGCTTTAATCATTAAACATAGAAGAAATAATGAAGATGGTGATGAGGAAGAGTTAGATGAAGAAGGTAAGCTTAATGTGCTTATTGGAGATAATATAGAACCTAAGGAACAGATAAAACTTGATCCAATAGACTTTGAGGTAAGTAATGAAAAAATACATCTTGAAAATGAAGTTAAGCGTTATGCAAAGGATAAACCAGAGCAATTTGTTGATATAGTTAAGGCTTGGCTTGCAGAGGATGAGAGGTGATAACTATGGGTAATGATATGACTAAAGAAATGGAAAAATTAACAGGAGTTCAAAAGTCCGCTATATTGTTTATAACTTTGGGACCGGAGATATCAGCTAATATAATAAAAAAGCTTCCAGAAACAGAAATTCAAAAGATAACCTATGAAATAGCTAATACCACTCATGTAAACCAAGAGTTTAGACAAAAGATTTTAGAAGAGTTTTTAGAGATGAATAAAGCAAAGGATTATCTTCTAGAGGGTGGAATTGAATATGCCAAGAGTCTTCTTGGAAAAGCTCTAGGACCTCAGAGGGCAAAGGAAATCTTAGATAAGGTTGTAGAGGTAAGTCAGCAGTATAGGCCTTTTGCTATAGCAAGAAAAGCTGATGCTCATCAACTTATGAATGTAATAGCTAATGAGCATCCTCAAACCATAGCTTTAATTCTTTGTTATCTTCAACAGGATAAGGCAGGTCAAATACTATCTGCCCTTCCAGAAGAACTTCAAAGTGATGTAGCTTACAGGCTTGCTACTATGAAGAATACATCACCAATGGTGGTTAAAGAAATAGAGAAGGTTCTTGATGGTAAGCTATCATCAGTTATTAAGTCTGATGTAACTGTAATTGGTGGAGTTGAAACATTGGTAGGTATATTAAACCAAGTAGATAGAACTACAGAAAGAAACATTACAGAAAGTCTAGAAAGAGAAGATGCAGAGCTTGCAGAAAGAATAAAGGAATCTATGTTTGTATTCGAGGATGTATTAACTTTAGACAGCTTATCAATACAAAGAGTATTAAGAGAAGTAGATCCAAAGGATTTAGCATTAGCATTAAAGGGTTGTTCAGAAGATGTTTCAAATATAATCTTCAAGAATCAATCAAAGAGAGGGGCAGCTGCTTTAAAAGAGGACATAGAATTCTTAGGACCTGTTAGACTTATTGATGTAGAAAAGGCACAACAAAAGATTGTTGGAATAATAAGAAGACTGGATGAAGCAGGAGAAATAGTGATTTCAAGAGGTGGAGAAGATGCCATCGTTTTATAATATTATAAAAAATAATAGTAGTGAAGAAAATGGTAAGAGAGTAATAAGTACAACCTATACCATTGAAAAGAAAAAAAAGTCAGAGGGAATAGGAGAAGTTACTAATAAGGATATTGTTGTTCCAGAATACAATCCCTTAGAAGAATATGAAGCCTTGAAAAAGACTATTTTAGAAGAGGCTAGAAGAGAAGCAGAAGAAATAAGAAAAAAAGCCATGGAAGAAATAGAAGAAATAAAATCTAGTGCCTATAATGAGGCTTATGATATTGGGTATAAAGAAGGCAAGGATATAGGCCAGGAAGAGGGATTTAAAAAGGCTTATGAGGATACTGTTGAAAAAGCTAAAGAGGAAAGTAACCTTATTATAAGTAGTGCAAATAATGTACTTTTTAGTGCTAAAGAGGAATATGAAGCTTATCTAAAAAGAAAAAAAGATGAGATTTTAGATTTATCACTTCATATAGCATCTCAGGTATTAAATACTGAGATTAAAAAGCCAGAGGCTTTAGATGAAACAGTATTGAAATTAATTAGGGAATCATCAAGGGCTAAATCTTATATTATAAGATGCAGAGAGATATATAGGGATAATATAAATGAAAAAATCTTAAATATGAAAGAAATTTTAGGACTTTCTAATGGGGAGATTTTTGTGGTTAAAGACAACAGTGTTGAAGAAGGCAAAGTTATTATAGAAAAAGATAACGGTAAGATTGAATCTTCAATAGATAAGGCTTTAGAGGAGATTAAAAAGGAGTTGTTCTAGTTAATGGACATAGATTTTCAAGGAATAAAGGAGAGGGTTTCTAAAGCAGCTTTATATTATAGTGAAGGAAAAGTTAAAAAAGTAATAGGACTTACAGTAGAAGTGGAAGGAATAAAATCCTTTGTTGGAGAGATATGTACTATATACAATAACAAAAACAATGAGATTCTATGTGAAACTGTTGGTTTTATGGAAGATAATGTAATATTAATGCCTCTTGGAGAACTCATAGGGATTTCTCCAGGGTGCATTGTAGTACCTAGTGGAAAACAACTTCATGTAAAGTGTAGTGATGATCTTTTAGGAAGCATACTAGATGGACTTGGAAATCCCCTTAAGGGGGAAGAAAAGAAAAAGGGAGTAGTATATGAGCTAGATAAAGATCCTCCAGATCCTCTAAAAAGAAGAAGAATAAAGGAAGTACTTCCAACAGGGGTAAGGGCTATAGATGGATTTTTGACCTGCGGAGAAGGTCAAAGGATAGGAATATTTGCAGGAAGTGGAGTAGGAAAAAGTACTACCCTAGGAATGATAGCTAAATATGCAGAAGCTGATGTGAATGTAATTGCTCTTATAGGGGAGAGAGGCCGTGAGGTTCTTGATTTTATAGAAAGAGATCTAGGAGAAGAGGGGCTGAAAAAATCAGTGGTGGTATGCGCAACTTCTGATAGACCAGCTCTTGTAAGACTTAAGGGAGCTTTTACAGCTACAGCCATAGCTGAGTACTTTAGAGATCAAGGTAAAAAAGTAATACTTATGATGGACTCTGTTACTAGATTTGCCATGGCACAGAGAGAAGTTGGACTTGCTATTGGAGAACCTCCTGCAACTAAAGGATATACTCCCTCAGTTTTTGCTATGCTACCAAGACTTCTTGAAAGGTCAGGAATGTCTGATAAGGGATCTATAACTGCATTTTATACAGTCCTAGTAGATGGAGATGATTTTAATGAGCCTATAGCAGATGCTGTTCGTGGAATATTAGATGGGCATATTGTTTTATCAAGAGATTTAGCTCATAAGAATCACTATCCAGCCATAGATATTTTGAATAGTGTATCAAGACTTATGCCAGATATTGCAGAGGATAATCATAAAGATGTAGCATCCTTTGCAAGAGATCTTCTTTCAACCTATAGAGATTCAGAGGATATGATAAATCTAGGAGCCTATTCAAAGGGATCCAGTAAAAAAATTGATATGGCTATAGAGTATATAGATGTTATTAATGGATTTTTAAGGCAAGGTGTTAATGAGAACTCCTCCTTTAATAATACATTAGATGATATAAATGCTATGTTTAGGTAAGGGAGAATATAAGATTGAAGGGATTTAATTTTAAGCTTCAAAAGCTTTTAGATATAAGATTAGATAAGGAAGAACAATGTAAGATAGGGTTCCAGGTAGCAGAGAGAGAAAAGAGTAAAGTAGAAGATAGTCTTAAAACCTTAAATGGCGAATACTCCAAATATAATGTTTTAAAAAAACAGGAGACATTAATAGAGCAAAAGATAAGAAACAATTATTTAAATGTTTTATCTTTTAAAATTGAAGATACAGAAGAGGTTCTTAAGGAAAAGGAAGTTATTCTCATTGAAAAAAGAGGAGAGCTTATTGAAAGTCAGATAGATAGAAAGACTGTAGAAATTTTAAAAGAGAAAAAGAAAAAAGAGTTTATAAAAAATGAAGAGAAAAAGGAGCAGAATTTTATAGATGAATTGGCTCTTTATAGTTACATAAGAACTCATGAAAGGAGGTGAGAAAGTGAGTAATATAGACGCTAATTTTAAGATTCAAGATATTCCTAAAAGAGATTTTTCAAAGGATAAGTTAGGTGGGAATAGAGAGGGTGACAAATTCACAGACTTTAAAAACACCTTAAATAGTTCATTAAGGAAGAAAGAAAATTCAAGTGATTCTTCAAAAGAAGTAAAGAGTTCATGGGAAAGTAAATTAGATAATAAGATTGACAAGGAAAGTAGTAAAGATGTAGAAGTAATAGGTGAAAACGAAGATAAGGTAAAAGAAGAATCTAAGAATTCAGATTTACTTAATATACTTCAAACCATTTTAGCTTCTTTAGGATATGAAGAGCCAGTGGATTTTAAAAATAATGAAAATCTTAACTTAGATGAAAAGATAAATATGTTAAAGGAAGTTTTAATAGATATTAAAACTACAGATGCTTATGGAAATAAGGAGAACTTATCTACTATCATAGCTTCTATAAAAGAAGGGTTAGGAAAGAGTGATATTTCCTTAGAGGAAATTAAGAATTTTTCAAAGGAATTAGAAAGGTTTAATATGTTAGAAGTCAATGGTTTAGAGAAAGACCATGAGACTAAAAATTCTATAAAGAGTCCTTTAGAAGAAATTAAAAAATCCTTTTATGGTAAAAGTGAAGAGGAAAAGCCATTAGATACTATGGATTCCCTAAAGGTATATAAGCCTTTGAATACGGATTCTAGTAAGATAGAAAGAAATCTAAGTAAGGAAGAGAGAATATTAAAGTCCATAATTGGAGATATGGAAAAGGATAGTTCCATTAAACCATTTGGGGATAAGGATACCAATAATAAGATAGAGGGTGAAAAGTCATCTTTAGCTTTAGGGAATATCAATGTTACCAATGTAGTAGAGGGTGAAAATATAGAAGGTATTTCCAAGGAAATAAATATTAATAGTACTACATTCACTAAGGATGTAGTTAAAAGTATAAAGTACATGGAAGTAAATAATATTAAAGAACTAACCCTTAAAATTAATCCTAAGGAATTAGGAGAAGTTATTATAAAGTTATCTATGGAAGGAAACATTATGAGAGCTAGAATTATGGCAAATCATAAGGATACCTATAATGTTCTAAACTCTAACTTAAATGACATAAAGCAAAGTCTTGTAGCTCAAGATTTTAAGGTTCAAGAGATTTCAGTAAATATATACTTTAGTGATGCCACAACCTATGGAGAGTTCCAAGGAAGAGATGGAAATCAAAGAGAGTATAGAGAAGGAAATGAAATGAGTTCAAGAGATGGAGCCCTAGATGATGCTGTGGAAGAAGGCTTAGAAGAAGAGATATATAAGGATAGTAATATAAATATGTTAGCTTAGAAGGTGATAGAGTGAGTGAGATAAATGGAAAGGTTCCTTCTTATAATACAGGGGAAACCAATAAAAAGAATTCTAATGTAGGATATAAAGTTAAAAATGATGAAGACTCTAGAGCTACAGACAGAGGAACTAGGATTATAAAAAAAGGACAGGAAATGGATAAGAACTCCTTCCTTAAAATATTATCAGCACAGCTTAAGTACCAAGATCCTATGTCAGGTGGACAAGACCCCTCAGCCTTAGTTGCACAACTTGCTCAATTTGCATCCATGGAGCAAATGAGTAACTTAAATAAAACTGTTACAGGACTTTCAGGAAATGCCATAATAGGTAAGGGTGTAAGCTTAAAGCTTGTAGATGATTCAGGAAAACCAGTAACAGGTATAGTAAGGCTTTCAGAGGTAAAAGGTGGAGAAGTGGTCTTAGGAGTTGAAATCAATAATAATGGAAAGTCAGAAGTTATTGATGTATCCCTTAGAGATGTAGCTGCCATAATAGAGGTGCCGGATTACAACCTAGAAAGTATTAATGTGAATATGGCATTACTTCAGGCTTCTTCTATGATAGGTAAAAAGGTGGAGATAGAAACCTATGAAGAGGAGAAGACAGAAGAAGGAAAAACACCTGAGGTATCTTTAGAAAAGGACGTTCAAAAGGCTAAGGATAGTAAGACTAAGGAAACAGAGGAAACTAAAGAACCAGATAAAAAGCCAGATAAGGAAGAAAAACCTAAGGTTATAGTAACTGGAGTGGTAACAGGGGTTATAAAGGAGAATGGTGGTATTAACATAACAGTAAGACTGGAAAATGGAGAAATTAAAAAGTATCCATATAATTCTATAACAAAGATCTTAGAGAAATAAGATGACTTTTAGAATTATAAATGGGAAAGTATACTCTGCACCAGCTTTTCCTCAAGACACTGGTAATAAACCACTGGATAAAAGAGAGAATCTTAAAGGTAAGTCCTTTAAAGATATATTTAGTGAAAAGATAAATGAAGATTTTAAAATTTCTGCTCATGCCATGGAAAGAATGAGAAGATTAAATCTTACTAGAGAAGATAATTTAAAACTTAATGAAGCCTTTAATAAAGCTGAAAAAAAGGGATGTAAGGATTCAGTTTTTATATATAAGGATACAGCTTTTATAGCATCTATAGAAAATAGAACTATAATAACAGCTGTAGACAAGGAAAGGGCAAAGGAAAATGTGTTCACTAACATAGATAGCGTAATTATTTTATAGGCTGGACCTGAATAACAGGAGGCCGAAGCTCTGTGGAATGATAGATACAGGGTAAACTAAGTTTAGGAGGAGAATTTTATGTTAAGATCAATGTATTCAGGTATAAGTGGTATGAAGGTTAACCAAACTAAATTGGATGTTGTAGGTAATAACATAGCTAACGTTGGAACCACTGCTTTTAAAGGGCAAAGAACAAGATTCCAAGATGTTCTAAGCCAAAATGCAGGTCGTGCTATGGCACCAAGCTTAAATCTTGGAGGGGTAAACCCAAGACAAGTAGGACTTGGAGTTCAATTAGCAGGAATAGATACTTTAGTAACCCAAGGAATGATGCAGCCAACAGGTAGAAACCTAGACCTTGCAGTGGACGGTGAAGGATACTTTATGGTAGCTAGAGGAGAAAAGGCTTTTGGTGGAGAGATAACTGTAGTTAATAATACCATAGGGAATTCTAATGGCCGTGACATAATGTTTACAAGAGATGGATCCTTTGGAACAGATCATGAGGGAAACTTAGTAACTGCTGATGGATATAGGGTATTAGGATATAGCGTAGGTGGATCTATTGAAGGAAATGGAAATTTAAAGTATGTTGATGCAGATTCTAAAACTCTACAAGCAGATAATGGTTTAAAAACTCTTAAAATTCCTGAAAAAATAAATGATGGAGGAAAAGATGTTAGAATAATATCCTTCTCTATAGATAAGACAGGACTTATTAAGGGGGTTTGTGAAGGAGGAAAGATAACAGTACTTGGTCAAGTAGCAATGTCATCCTTTAGAAATCCAGCAGGTCTTGAGAAAATGGGTGGTAACCTTTATAGAAACTCATCAAACTCAGGAGAGCCAGTAGTTAAGACTGGAATTGGGGCAACCAATGATAACTCTAAGGGTTATGGTGATATGCTTCAAGGAATGCTTGAAATGTCAAATGTAGATTTAGCAGAGCAATTTACAGATATGATAGTTACAACAAGAGCATTCCAAGCTAGTGGAAAAATGATTTCCTCAGGAGATGAAATACTTCAAGATATAATAAACTTAAAGAGATAGTTATTTTAAATTAGGATAGGGTAGAATTTCTACCCATCCTATAATAAATAAGGTGGGATAAAAATGATAACCGTAAGGGCTATGACAGGAAAAGATTTTATACTAAACTGTGATCATATCGAAAAAATAGAAAGTGTCCCTGAAACTTTAATTACCTTAATCAATGGGAAGAAGTACATAGTTATGGAGACTCCAAGTGAAGTTATAAAAAGATCCATAGAATATAAAAATAAAATGTTTTACTTTAAGGGACAGGGGGCAGAGTAATGAAGAAGCTTGATTTAATGACTGTAATAGGACTAATTTTTGGTGTTACAGTGATTTTATATGGAATACTTGTTGGTGGAAGCATAATGAGCTTTTGGGATTTTGGATCAGTTCTTATAACAATATGTGGTTCCTTCGCAGCATTAATGATAAATTATCCAATTGGCGAATTTAAAAATATATTTAAAGTTATGGCACAAAGTTTCACAGAAACTACTTTCTCTAAAAATGAAATAATAAATAATTTTATAGTTTTATCAAGGAAGGCTAGAAGAGAGGGATTACTTTCCTTAGAGGATGAAACAAACTCCATTGAGGATCCTTATTTTAAAAAGGGACTTCAAATGGTTATAGATGGAGTAGAACCAGAAAATATAAAAGAAATATTAGAGCTTGAGATAACAGAAATGGAAGCTCGTCACAGCACAGGATACTCCATGGTAAGATCATGGGGAGGGTATGCACCAGCTTTTGGTATGATAGGTACCTTAATAGGATTAATACAAATGCTTGTAAACCTAGATGATTCCTCAAAAATAGCCTCAGGTATGGCTGTAGCTCTTATAACAACTTTCTATGGAGCATTTCTTGCCAATATGCTATTTAATCCTATGGCATCAAAACTACAAGTTAAGAGTAATAAGGAAATAGCTGTAAAGGAAATGATTCTAGAGGGGGTACTTTCTATACAATCAGGAGTTAACCCTAGAATAATAGAGGAAAAGCTTTTATGCTATCTTTCACCAAAAGAGAAGGTTAGCTACTATGCTTCAAGTCCTAAGGAAGAAGGTGTGGCAGTAAATGGCTAGAAAGAAAAGAGGCAGTGGTGATAATGGACAAGGTATTGATGAATGGATTCTTACCTATTCAGATACTGTTACTCTTTTACTAACCTTTTTCATATTATTATATACATTTTCTACAGTAGATAATCAGAAGCTTAAAAGTATATCTCAAGCCTTTCAAGCTATGTTTACAGGGCAGCCGGGTCAAAGCATAATAGAGGGAAGTGGTGTAACGCCAGATGCTCCATTAGAGTCAGAGGTGAATCCAGAAAATATGAATGGAGAGCTTTATAATGTTTATGAGCAGGTTAAAGCATTTATAGATGAGAATCAGTTAGATGCATCTCTTCAGATTAAAGAGGATGAAAGAGGCATTATACTTCAAATGAAAGATAGTATCCTCTTTGAGTCTGGAAAGGCAGAGCTTAAAGAGGAGAGTACACCTATGCTCTCCAAAATAAGTGGACTTATAAATAGTCTTAATAACCCAGTTATTGTGGAAGGACATACGGATAATGTACCAATAAGTAATTATATATTTAAAAGTAACTGGGAGCTATCTACTGCAAGATCTGTAAGTGTGGTTAGATATTTCATTGAAGGCAAGGGACTTAAGCCAGAAAGATTTACTGCTGCTGCTTATGGCCAATATAAGCCTATTGCTCCTAATGATAATGATGAAAACAGGGCTAAGAATAGAAGGGTTAATATATTACTAGTGGTGTCAGAAAAGGAGAAGAAAAAGTAATGAGTGAGGTAAAGACTGAAAATAAAAAAAGTAAAGTTGGGGTAACTATTATAGTTGTACTACTCCTAATAATTATAGGTGGGGGAGGCTTTATGTGGTATAAGATGCAAGCATTAAATGCCGGGGCCTCACAAAATTCTAAGATAGAAGAAGGTAAGTTTGGATTAAATGAAATAATTGTAAACTTAGCAGATGAAGGTGGAAAAAAATATATAAAAATAAAACCTGTTCTTGGGTATAATTCTAGCAATAAAGAGTTAGAAGGTGAGTTTGCAACAAAGGATCATGTGCTTAGGGATATAACTATAGCAATTTTAAGAGGGAAGACATCTAAGGATTTAAATCCTAAGGGAGAAGAGGAGCTTAAAAAAGAAATGCTTCAAAAATTAAATCCAGTTCTTGATAAGGGAAAACTTACTAATGTTTATTTTACGGACTTTCTAATTCAGTAGGTAAAAGAATGAATTATACATTTGAAATATTAAAGGTATTACTTTCCCTAAGCTTTATAATATTATTACTTTTTTTAACCCTAAGGCTTGGGGAAGGTAAGTTTAAGTCCCTTCAAAATAATAAATTTTTAAAAGTTTTAGATAAAACTTCCCTTTCAAAAGAGGCATCCTTATCTGTAGTTAAAATAGGTGATGAAGCCTATGTATTATCTGTAACCCAAAGAGAGGTTAAAATAATAAAAGAGCTTTCAAAGGAAGAGTTAAAGAGTCTTGAAGAGAGCAAGGAAAAGAACTTAGAAAATCTTAAGAATACTCATTTGGCTAAGCTAATAGAGGAGAAATTAAAGATAAAAGGAAGAACAAGGAATGATAAATAAAAAAAGAGCATTAATAATATTTATGGCTATCTTTGTATTTATGTGTGGAGTAACCACAGTGGCTAAGGCTTCTCCAGGGGGACTAGATATTCCAAAGGTTAATATAACAGTAGATGGTAAAAGCTCTCCTAAAGAATTTGTAGATAATATAAAAATACTTATATTATTAACAGTACTTACTCTTCTACCTTCATTTATTATAATGATGACCAGTTTTACAAGAATAGCTGTGGTATTTTCATTTTTAAAAGGAGCTTTAGGGGCACAGCAATCTATACCAAATCAAATTCTTATAGGACTAGCTTTATTTCTTACCTTATTTATAATGGCACCTGTGTATAATGAGATTAATGATAAAGCACTAAAGCCTTATATGGAGGGAACTATCACCCAAGAGGTGGCGGTTAAGGAAGGGTCAAAGCCTATTAGAGAGTTTATGTTAAAACAAACAAGGCAAAAGGATTTAAAGTTATTTTTAGAGGCTGCAAATATTGAAGAGGCTACTAAGGAAGATGTACCCTTATATGTAGTGGTACCAGCTTTTGCAATAAGTGAGCTTAAAACAGCCTTTCAAATCGGATTTTTATTGTACATACCGTTTTTAGTTATTGATTTAGTTGTGGCAAGTGTTTTAATGTCTATGGGGATGTTTATGCTTCCACCAGTTATGGTATCACTACCATTTAAATTATTATTATTTGTAATGGTAGATGGGTGGTATCTTTTAGTTAAATCAATGATATTAAGTTTTGCAAGATAGGAGATATAAGCTATGAGTGAAAATATGATTATAGGAGTTATAAAGGATGCCATACAAACAGGGCTATTAATATCAGCTCCTATATTAATATCGGCAATAGTTGTAGGACTTTTAATAAGTATTATTCAAGCTACCACTCAAATTCAGGAACAAACTCTAACCTTTGTACCAAAGCTTATAGCTATAGCTTTGATTGGAGTAATAAGTGGCAGTTGGATGCTAAGAAATTTAGTAGCATTTACAGAAAGAATTTTTACATTAATATCTAACATAGCTAATTAGGGGGAGAAGGTATTGGCAATATATTTTCTAGGAATATTTTTCGTATCTATAAGATTATTAACATTTTTAATAACAATGCCGGCTTTCTTTCCAAGTGGGACACCAAATATATTTAAGGTTGCATTAAGCCTTATAATATCATATATGATACTGCCAGGAATAGAGTATTCCTTGGTTTCGGACCTTGCTGTAAACTGGTATGGGGTTATGTCTATTGCTTTAAATGAAACAATGACAGGTTTATTTTTAGGATTTGTTACATCCCTTGCCTTTAATGCTATAAGTATGGCAGGGGCCCTTATAGATTTCCAGATAGGTCTTTCCATGCTGTCAGCCTTTGACCCAAATAGTAAGAAATCATCCACTTTGGTGGAGAGACTTATGTTTTTTTCAAGTATAGTGATTTTTTTTATAGTAGATGGACATCATATACTTCTTAAAGCACTTATGGAAAGCTTTCAGGTAGTTGGTCTTGGAAAGTCTATAGTATTCTCAGACACCATAATGACTGTGGCTGAAAGCTTTATAAAATATTTTGTTATAGGATTGAAAATAGCAATACCAATAGTATTGATAATAATAATAACAGAGTTAACTATGGGACTTGTATCAAGAACAGTTCCTCAGCTTAATATAATGATTTTAGGACTACCAGTTAAGATCTTAGTTGGACTTACAGCTTTTACTTTTGCTCTGCCAATGATAATAAGGGCAATGGAACATGCAATAGAGGGTATTCCTAATATCGTAAAAGAACTTTATAAGTTTATACCTCTAGTATTTATTTTTTCTGATGAAAAGACAGAGGAGGCTACTCCTAAAAAATTAAGTGATGCTAGAAAAAAAGGAGAGGTGGCAAAAAGTAAAGAGGTGAGCCTTGCTCTTACTCTTATGACTTCAACCCTTATCTTATTAGTTCTTGGTTCCTATGTATTTAAGCAATTTAGTGAGAGTTTAACATTTTCTTTAACTAATGGATTCCAAGGAGAAATTGATTATCTTTCAGTGAGAAAGAAATTTTTAAAGGCTATTTTGGACTTTATGAAGATATATCTTCCAATAGCTGTGCCTATTATGGTTATGGGTGTATTTTCACATTTTGTGCAAACAGGGTTTATGTTAACATCTAAGCCATTAAAGCCGTCTTTATCTAAGCTAAATCCTTTAAATGGATTTAAAAGAATGTTCTCTTTAAAAAGCCTTGTAGAGCTTAGTAAAAACTTATTAGTAATAATAATTGTGGGATATGTAGGCTATGACTTTATAAAAAGCAATTATGTGTTAATATTAGACACTATAAATATAAATATAAATGGAGTTCTTCCAAAACTTATGAAGCTTATAGTATCTATATTTTTTAGGGTAACCTTAGTGAGTATAGTAATAGCTCTTGTAGATTTTGTTTATCAAAAACTTAGTTATAAAAAGGAAATGAAGATGACAAAGCAAGAGATAAAAGATGAATATAAGCAGGCAGAGGGAGATCCTCAAATTAAATCCAGAATAAGACAAAAACAAAGGGAGATTATATCAAAAAGAATGATGCAAGCTGTTCCAGATGCTACGGTAATAGTAACAAACCCAACTCATTTGGCAATTGCATTAAAGTATGAAGAGGGAGGAGAGAGTGCACCAAAGGTTATAGCAAAAGGAAAAGATAATATAGCTCTTAGAATAAAGGAGAAGGCAAAAGAACATAATGTGCCTATTCTTGAAAATAAGCCTCTTGCAAGACTTATTTATGAAAAAGTAGATATAGATAAGGAGATACCAGAGGATATGTATGTGGCTGTGGCGGAGGTACTAGCTGTAGTTTACAAATTAAATAAGAAAAAATAAAAAGTACTAAAAATTTAAGACTAAAGGGTGATTTAGTTGTTGTTAGAAGGAAAAAATGGCAAAAGTTTATTAAAAGGAAGACATGATATTTTAATAGCATTTTCTATTATAGGCATAGTACTTATGATTATAATACCAATGCCAACCTTTATATTGGATATACTTTTAGCTATTAATATAACAATCTCCGTAATTATAATATTAATTACTATGTTTACAACAGAGGTACTTCAATTTTCAGTGTTTCCTACACTTTTATTAATTACCACTCTTTTTAGACTTGCACTTAATATATCATCAACAAGACTTATCTTGTCAGAAAGATATGCAGGAGAAGTTATAGAAGCATTTGGAAGTTTTGTTGTAGGGAATAATTACATAGTTGGAATTATAATATTTTTAATTATAGTTATTATACAGTTTATAGTTATTACTAATGGTGCTGGTAGAGTATCAGAAGTATCAGCAAGATTTACATTAGATGCTATGCCAGGAAAGCAAATGAGTATAGATGCAGACTTAAATGCAGGACTTATAGATGAGCTTCAGGCTAAGGATAGAAGAACAAAGCTTCAGTTAGAGGCAGATTTTTATGGAGCTATGGATGGAGCATCAAAGTTTGTAAAGGGAGATGCAATAGCAGGAATAGTAATTACTCTTATTAATATTATTGGTGGAATAATAATAGGGGTTGTCATGTTTGATATGGATATAAATATGGCAGCTACAACCTTTGTAAGACTTACTGTAGGTGATGGTCTTGTAGGTCAGATACCAGCACTACTTATATCAACAGCATCAGGTATACTTGTTACAAGATCAGGAAGTAAGAATAACCTTGGAACTGATTTAAGTAATCAACTTTCAGGTTTCCCAGTGGTATTTGCTATAGCTTCCATGGTGTTATTTACTTTAGCAATTATTCCAGGGTTACCAACAACAGCTTTTCTTACATTATCTATAGCTCTTGGATATTTTGCATATGCTTTATATAATAACCAAAAGAAAGAACTTATAGAGGAAATAGAAAGAGAAGAAGCAGAAATAATAGAGACAGAGACAAGAGAGCCAGAAAATGTTATGAATTTAATTCATGTTGAACCTATGGAGGTTGAGATAGGTTATGGACTTATACCACTTGCTGATGATAATAGTGGAGGGGATTTACTTCAGAGAATAGCTTCTGTAAGAAGGCAGTGTGCTATTGAAATGGGGATAGTTGTACAACCTAT
This sequence comes from Clostridium hydrogeniformans DSM 21757, assembly GCF_000686705.1. Taxonomy (GTDB): domain Bacteria; phylum Bacillota; class Clostridia; order Clostridiales; family Clostridiaceae; genus Clostridium_Z; species Clostridium_Z hydrogeniformans. The sequence goes on from NZ_KK366004.1 coordinate 407,515, forward strand.
AAGAATAAGAGATAATCTTCAATTAAAAAACAATGAATATTTAATAAAAATTAGAGGAACCATGGTGGCTAGAGGAGAACTTATGGCTAATATGATTCTTTCAATGGATCCTAGTGGAGATGACTTGTCTATGGAAGGTATTAAAACCATAGAGCCAACCTTCGGACTTCCGGCATTATGGATTAATCACGATCAAAGAGAGGAAGCTGAAATTAAAGGTTATACTGTGGTTGATCCAACAACAGTTATGGTTACCCATCTAACAGAGACAATAAAACTTCATTGTTATGAACTTCTTGGAAGACAAGAGGTTAAGGTTATTATAGATTCTCTTAAAGAGAAGTATAGTGCTGTTGTGGAAGAACTTATACCAGATCTTATGACTATAGGAGAGGTACAAAAGGTACTTCAAGGACTTCTAAAAGAAAAGGTACCTATAAAAGATATGGTAACTATTCTTGAATCTTTAGCTGATAACTCAAGGAACACAAAGGATATAGAGCTTTTAACAGAGTATGTTAGATTCTCCCTTGCAAGAACCATATGCAATGGACTTATAAATGAAGATGGAGCTATTGTAGTTGCTACCCTTGATCCAGAGGTTGAGAATATTATTGGAGGAAATCTTCAAAAATCTCCTCAAGGAACATTCCCAGCAGTGGACCCAGATACTACATCTCAAATATTAAATGGAATAAGATATGTATTAGATACAGTATATTTTAATGATAATATACCAGTTATCCTTGTTTCTCCAAGAATAAGACCAGCTTTTAAGAGGCTTATAGAAATGGTTTATCCTCATGTGGTAGTTTTATCATTAAATGAGATACCAAATGATGTGGAGATAAGAACAGAAGGAGTGGTTTCTTTATAATATGATTATTAAAAAATTTATTGCAAGAAATATGAACGAAGCCATGGCTAAAATAAAACAAGACCTTGGACAAGATGCCCTTATATTAAGTCAAAGGAAGATTAGGCAAAGTGGTATAAGAGGTATCTTCTTAAAAAAGGTATTTGAAGTAACTGCTTGTGTTGATAATGGGGGAGAAGAAGAAAACTCTACAGAAGCCATAGAAAATCTTAAAAAGGCTATGGCTATAGCTAAGTACAATATGGAAAATAACAAAGCCAAAGAAGAGTTAGGGAGTAGAGAAACTAATAGAGGGTATGCTTCTAAGGAACCAGTAGGAGATTTAGATAATAAGAAGGTATTATATGAAGTTAAGGAAATGAAAAGTTTAATAGCTTCTTTATCTAAGGATATTGGAAAAGAGAAAAATAATGATAATAAACTAAAGGAAGATTTGCTATCTTATATGGAAGAGTTAGATATAAGTAAAGATTTATATAATAATTTTTTTACCACATCTATGGAGCTTGAAGAAGGAAAAATAACTTTAAAACAAGGGTTAAATAAATTAATAGATATAAAAAATGAAAATAAAAGTGGGGTTTTAGTTTTGGTTGGACCTACAGGAGTGGGGAAAACTACTACCATAGCAAAACTTGCAGGAAAGCTTTCCTTAATAGATAAGAAAAAGGTAGGACTTATAACCATAGATACCTATAGAATAGGGGCAGTAGACCAGTTAAAAACCTATGCAGATATAATAAACATCCCATTTAAGGTGGTAATGAATCCAAAGGAAATAAGTGAAGCATTAAATTCTATGAAGGACTGTGATGTTATTTTAGTTGATACAACAGGAAGAAGTAGTAAAAATTTAATGCAAATATCTGAACTTAGATCTTTTATAGATAAAATAGAAAGTAAAGAGGTATCTCTTGTTATAAGCTCTACAACAAAGAATAGGGATGTAGACACTATATTAAGAGGATATGAAAATTTAAATTATTCTAGCGTAATTGTAACTAAGTTAGACGAAACCTCATCTTATGGAGCTTTAGTGAATATAACTTATAAGGGAAGAAAACCAATTTCATATATAACTACTGGCCAAAGTGTCCCGGATGATATAAGAGTACCTAATAAGGAAGAGATAATAAAACTTATACTAGGAGAAGAGAGTATATGTTAGATCAAGCAGAAAGACTTAGAGAGCTTGCTTATGGTAATAAGGGGAGAAATAAACCAAGAATAATAACCATAACCTCTGGAAAAGGGGGGGTTGGTAAGAGTAACTTTGTAGTAAACTTAGCCATAAGCCTTAGGCTTATGGGAAAGAAAGTTATGATTTTTGATGCTGATATAGGCATGGGTAATGATGACATATTAATGGGGTGTAACGCAAGATACAATGTTTTTGATGTTATTTTAAACAACAAGGATATAAGGGAAGTTATTGTAGAGGGACCTTTAGGGGTTAAGCTTTTACCAGGAGGCTCTGGACTTAACAATGTAGAGGATTTAAAGGAAGAAGAGAGGAGAGAGTTTTTAAATAAATTAGAATCTCTCGAGGACTTGGATTTTATACTAATGGATACTGGGGCGGGTATAAATAGGAGTGTTTTAGCTTTTATATCAGCTTCAGATGATACAATTGTTATTACAAATCCAGAACCTACAGCTCTCACAGATGCTTATAGTTTAATTAAGGCTATAAATCATTTTGATTTAAAGAGTGAAGTAAATTTAATTGTGAATAGGATAATGGATGAAGAGGAAGGTAAATTAACCTTTAGAAAATTTCATGGAGCTGTAAACAGATTTTTAAATATTAATATTAAACTTTTGGGATTTATATGGGAGGACAGAAGGGTTATGATGTCAGTTAGAGATCAAAAGCCCTTCATAATGAAGTATCCAAACTGTCATGCTTCTTTGGATATTAAGGCAATAGCTAAGTCTATATTAAACAATGGGGCAAGAGAAAATAACAAAGGCAGTGGAATGAAAGAGGTTTTTAAAAAGATTTTTAATATTTTTTCATAATAGATATGGGGTGTATATTTAATGGAATTAAATTTAAGTATCAATGGAAAGATAGATTTATATTGGAAAGAAAGGGTATTCAAAAGCAATATACAAGATATTAAAAAGGATTATGTTGTAATAGGAATGCCAATGATAGGTGGAGATTATCTTCCTTTAGCTAAGGGAGATACTATAGAGATAGTTTACTATGATTCCCTATCTCTATACCATTTTCATACAGAAGTTGTAGGAAGAACAAAAGAGGGGGATGTTCATCAAATATTTATAAATCATCCTAAAACTTACAAAAAAATCCAAAGAAGAAACTATGTAAGAGTTGCTACCGTAGAATATATAGAATATACACTTGATAAAAAAGATGAAGAAGACTGTACTAGAGCTTTAATGCTTGATTTAAGCGGCGGAGGACTTAAGTTTAAAGATAGTAGAAAGCTTAGAATGAAAGACACTATAAAAATTATTATAAAAAATTCAGATATTCAGGAAAAAATAAATGGAAAAATTGTAAGAATAGATAAAGATGAAGATGGAAGATATATATATGGAGTAGGGTTTTATAATACAGGCAATGTGTTAAGAGAAAAAATCATACAATATGTTTTTAATATAATGAGAAAACAAAGGAAATCGGCTTTAAAGGAGGAATAATTTTGTCTACTGTTAGTGCTTTAGATATAAGGGAACAAGTAATAAAAAAGTACATACCCTTAGTTAAATATATAGCATCAAGGGTAATTGTTGGAAAAACTAAATATATAGAATTTGAAGATTTAGTAGGTTATGGAATGCTAGGGCTTATGGATGCTCTAAGTAAGTATGATAAGGAAAAGGGAATGAAGTTCTCAACTTATGCCTCCATAAGGATTAGGGGATCTATGATTGATGAAATAAGAAAAATAAGTCCAATTTCAAAGGGAGCCATGGATAAATTAAATAAGTACAATGAAGCAGTAGAAATCCTACAAAACTCTTTGATGAGAGAACCTACTAAGGAAGAAATTGCTAAAGCGCTAGGGGTGTCAATTAAGGATGTAAGTGATATAGAGCAGTATATAAACTATATTTCCATATCATCCTTAGAGGATCTAATATTTTCTGAGGATGATGATGTTACATTAATTTCAACTATTGAGGATAAAAATAGTCCAAGCCCTGAGAAGTCCTATGAAGAGAAGGAACAATTAGAAATATTAGCAAAGGGAATAGACCTACTAAATGAGAAGGACAAGCTAGTTTTATCTCTATATTATTATGAGGAATTAACACTAAAAGATATAGGAAAGATACTAGAAGTTTCTGAGTCAAGGGTTTGTCAAATACACTCTAGGGCTATTATAAACTTAAGAAAGGCTATAAAGAAACTAAAGTATGAATAGGAGATGGATTTATGCCATTTTTATTATTAATAATAGGAATAGTTTTAATTGCTATTAATATAAGAACTATAAAGGCCGATAACAAAGATAATCATAGTTTTGAAACTATATTATCTAATAGACAAGAGAACATAACCTCTTTAGAGGTAGAAATGGGTGCTATAAGAAAAGATATGGCAGAAACTATTTTGGAACTTCAAGGGGAAATAGAGGATTTAAAAGGAATCATTAAGAATTATAATATTTATAATAATGTAGACAAGGTTATAGAGGATGATAATATTGTAATTAAAAGTAAAGAAAAACATAAAAATATAAATATAAATGGGGATAGTAATGCTAGTTTTAAAGACAAAAATGAAAAGGTAATAAAACTTATAGAAGAAGGACTTTCAGAGGATGATATCTGCACTACACTTAATATTGGAAAGGGTGAATTACAATTAATAAAAAAATTATTAAAGAATTAAAAAAGATTTTTGCCTTATTTTCTGATAGGAAAATACTATTTGGGATAGGTGTAGGTATTGTAATTGCTACCTTATTTATGTTTACTTATAAAATCAATGTTTCTTTCACTGATAAGGATATAGAGAGTAGGGCAAGAAGCCTTGGAATGGAGTACCCTTCAGAGTTTAAAGTAATAAATAAAAAGGATGTGAAGTAATGATTAGAGGTATTTATACAGCGGTATCAGGACTTATTACTCAAGAAGCAAAACAGGATGTGGTAACTAATAATTTAGCTAATGCTAATACTATAGGATACAAAACAGAAAACTTAGCTACAAAAAAATTCGAAGATGTTTTACTTTCAAATTATGATAAAAAAGTTTTAGGTAAGAATGTTAAAAATAACATAGGTAGCATAAGCCTTGGAAGTAAAATAGATGAAACATTAACCTATTTTTCTCAAGGTAACATTATAGATAGTGATAGAGAGACGGACTTTGCTATAAATGGAAGAGGATTTTTCACTCTTCAAGGAGAAAATGGAAGGAATTACTATACAAGAGATGGTAAGTTTAATGTGGATATTCAAGGATACCTAGTTGGAAGCAATGGAAATAGGGTTCTTGGGGAAAACTTATCTACAGGTCAAAGGGAACCTATATATGTGGGCAATGGAAAACTTTCTGTGGATAAGGAAGGTAATATTGCAATAAACAATAATGTTTCTCATAGGTTTTTAATGTCTGATTTTGAAAATTATAATAGTTTACATAAGGTAGGAGATAATCTTTACCAAGGAGAAAATCCTAATTTTCAAGGAGCCTTTCATATAAAACAAAATGCCTTAGAAGCCTCTAATGTAAATGTGGTTAATGAAATGGTAAATATGATGACAGTTATGAGACATTTTGAAACTAATCAGAAGATGATTCAAATGATGGATGAAACTTTAGGGAAAGCGGCTAATGAAGTAGGAGCTTTAAGATAATATAGGAGGATAAACTATGCTTAGAATTCTTTGGAATAGTAAAAGTGGAATGGTAGCTAATCAAGATAAGCTAGATTCTATATCAAATAACTTAGCTAATGTAGGTACTGATGGATATAAGAGAGTAAATGTTAACTTTAAATCTTTAATGAGTGAAACTTTAAATAGACAAGGTTACCCTATAACTGAAAATGGAGGAAGAGCTCAAGACCCTTATACGGGTACTGGAGTTAGAAGTGATGTTTGGACTCGTGAAAACACTCAAGGACCGCTTATAGATACAAAGAAGCATACAGATTTAGCTATTGAAGGAGAGGGGTACTACAGAGTTGTAAGAGGAGATGGAAGTGAAGCTTATACAAGAAGCGGTGCTTTTATAGTAGATGAGGCAGGAAGGCTTGTAGATAGCAGAGGAAATCTTCTTTATGTAGAGTATAATGATGGATTTAACAGTAATAATGTGAATTTATCAGAAAATAATCTTACTGTAGATAAGAATGGAAACATATTTAAAAATGAAAATAATACCACTGTACAGGTAGGGAGAATACCTGTATTTAATGCCTTTGGATCTAATGGAATGATGCCAGTTGGGGAAAGTCTTTATGAAACTTCAGAAGGGGCTAACCTATATGAGGTACAAGATTCTTTAATACATCAAGGATTTTTAGAGGGATCAAATGTGGATATGGGAAAAGAATTTACAGATATGATATTAACTCAAAGAGCCTTTGAATTAAGCTCTAGAGGTCTTAGAACAGCAGATGATATGTGGGGCATGGTTAATAATCTAAGAGGTAGATAAGGATTATATATAATAAATACAATAAAAAATTTTAATATAACTGGTAATCCAAGCATATAATTTATTAATATTAATTATATGGGAGGGAGAGAACTTGGGGTAGGGTATATTGTTGGATGTTTATTTAGTATATTATTTTGGAAGATTGATAGACAAAAAATATTCTTTATTATCAATAATAAGCTGAAATCCATAATCCCTATGAAAGTAATCATAGAAGTTTTATATTTAGCTTTTATAGTGATTTTATATTTTTTCTTTGATCTTATAACATATAATTCAGAGGTGATTAATGCCTTAGTAGCCTTTGTGATTTTAGATATAAGTAATAGTGAAAGACATAATTTAGGTCTTAAGGATAAAATAAAATTTTATGAATCATTGTCTATTATGACTAAAAGTCTTTTATGTGGTTTTATTGCACCCTTAGTACTTATTATTATATTTGATAGTAACTATGTTGGACTTATATATTTTATTATATATAATCTAAGGGAACTTGAAGAATATTGGATTTTTAATAGGGTATTTGCCTTAATTACCTTAATACCATCTATGGTTCTTCAAGTGCTTTACTATATAATATATATTTTTAGAAATAAGAAATTTAATATTGATTTTAAGGGAGATTATTTTAGAAATCTTTTAAAGGACCCCATATTAAATTTAGAGATAATGGGTGCATATATAGAAAGTATAAACTTTTATTATTATTTTACCTTTAATGATGCCAGATATATAAAGAGCTATGGAAGTTATAATAATAGAATAGATGAAGCTTGTATTCGTGATTATTTATCCATAAGCTATGGAATAGCTTTTATATTTTTTATGATTTTCATAACCATAAATTTTCTTAAATAATATAAATTCTAAATTGAATTCTAGATAAGAGAGTGTAGAATTTTAAGTGAAAAAGTAGGATGCCTTACATTTTAGTGTAAGGCATCCTTTTTGTTATTTGTATCTGAAACTTTTTTTAGTTATTTTGTATTTGAAATTGTTGCTGTTATTGGTGGAATAACTTGTTTCTTTCTTGAAAGAACTCCAGGAAGATACATAGAGTTATTCTTAAGCTCCTTATCGTAGGTTCTAGCAACTACCTCTTTATCAGGACCAGCTACAAACATTTCAGTACCTTCATTTAATATATCTGTAAGCATGAATCCAATAAAGTTAAAGTTTTCTTCTTTAACCTTGTTTTCCATAAGCTTTATCATATCTTCTCGCTTAGAATCAAAGCTTTCAAGGTCCATAGTGTTAACTTGGGCAACACCTATCTTCATTCCGTTTATATTAAATACCTTAAAGTCTTGATAAAGAAGTTGATCTACAGTTCTATCACTAAGAGATGTACTAGCCTTAAACATTTCCTTAGCAAACTTTTCAAGATCTATATCTGCTATCTTAGCAAGTCTTGTAGCTATCATTTTATCAATTGAAGTACAAGTTGGAGATCTAAATAGTAAAGTATCAGAAATTATAGCAGCACATAATACTCCAGCAGCCTGTCTAGAAGGTCTTATTCCATTCTCGAAGAATATGTTAGCAACTATAGTTGATGTACTTCCAAGAGGCTCATTTCTAAAGTATATAGCATTTCCAGTTTGGATATCCGCTATTCTATGGTGATCTATGATTTCAAGAATCTCAGCATCCTCAAGACCATGAACTGATTGACCACGTTCATTATGATCTAGAAGTATTACTTTTTTCTTGTTCTTAGATATTAAGTGATATCTAGATACACATCCAACTACCTTGTGGTTAGCATCTACTACTGGATAACTTCTGTATCTTGTTTCAAGCATTACATCTTTTAATTCATCAACAAAATCATCCTCTGAGAAGTAAACAAGGTTATCTTTAGTCATAACATAACCAACAGGTATACTTTGAGTTATAAGTCTTGAAGCTGTGAAAGAATCATATGGAGTTGATACTAAAGAACAACCATTTTTCTCTGCCATATTTATTATGGCGTCTGAAAGGCTGTGACCTCCAGTTATAACTAAACATGAAGCACCAGCCTTTATAAGCATCTCTTGAGCATCTTCTCTATCTCCACATATAGCTATGTCACCCTTTTCTGCTATGGTCTTAATACTTTCAGGCTGCATAGCTGAAACTATTATTTTTCCTTCACAATTAGAATTCTTTTCATTTAGGTATATAGCCTTTCCGGATAATGTTTCTATTAAGTTTTCAAGGCTTGTGTTACTTTTTGATAAAATATCATTATCCCAAACATCCATATAATTAGAAGTTAGATTAGAGACAGAAACAATACCTATTAATGTTTCATTTTCATCTACTACAGGTAAAGTTTTAACATTATTCTTTTTCATTAAACTCCAAGCTTTTTTTAGAGTTATATCTTTAGATATAGGAGCTATATTATCAATATCTAAATCAGATACTTGTTGCTTAACAGTTTCTATAAGTAGAGGAGCCTCTACTCCAAAATAATCAAGTACAAATTGAGTTTCACGATTTATTTTGCCAAGTCTTGAAGCTACGGCTTTTATTCCAAGTTTATTTTTAAGCTCTGTATATGCAATAGATGCACATATGGAATCAGAGTCAGGGTTTTTATGCCCTGTAACATATACTATATTTTTCAATTGTTACCCTCCTTGTTACTGCAAAAAAAGTATATAGAAAATTTTAAATATTATAATAAAATTTTGTTGTAATTTATACTTTATATTTTTACTTTATACCACAAATTATACTATATAATCAAGGGTTAGTAAGGAAAAAATTCTTTTAATAAGTTACATATTCTTTTAATAAGTTAGTATAGCATTGAATATATTTAGATAGAGAATTTCTTTTCAATTTTTTAAAGAGAGAGGTGAATTAGGTGGTTGAAGAGAAAGAGCTAAATTTAGGATTAAGTAAAGAGGAGGCAGAGAAAAGGTTCAGAACTTATGGACCTAACAGATTACAGGAAAAAAAGAAAGTTTCTCCTATATTAATTTTTTTATCACAATTTAATGATTTTATTATATGGGTGCTTATAGGGGCAACAGTAATATCTTCTTTTATGGGAGATATGGCTGATGCTATAACCATAATAATAATAGTCATTATAAATGCCATACTGGGTTTTGTACAAGAGTTTAGAACAGAGAAGTCTTTAGATGCATTAAAGTCTTTAGCAGCACCAACTACTAAGGTTATTAGGGATGGGAAAATAGAGGTTATAAATGCAGAGTATTTAACCCTTGGAGATCTTGTGGTTCTTGAAGCAGGAGATAGGATACCAGGAGATGGTATTGTTATGGAAGGAGGAGGAGTTGTAGATGAATCCCTTTTAACAGGAGAGTCCGTTGGGGTGAGCAAAAGTACTCTTTCTAGAGAAAATGGAATGTTTATGGGAACTATAGTTTTAAAAGGAAAATGTCTTATGAGGATTACAGAAGTAGGTATGAACACAGAAATGGGTAAAATAGCTCATATGTTATCTTCGATAGAAGAGGAGAAATCTCCGTTAAAAGAAAAGTTAGATAGTCTTGGTAGGGTTCTTGTGGTGGTATGCTTTTTTATTTGTGCCATAGTAACCTTTGTAGGAATAGCAAGAGGACAAAAGGCTACAGAGATGTTTTTACTTGGAGTCTCTCTTGCAGTAGCAGCAATTCCAGAAGGGTTAGCGGCAATAGTTACTGTTTGTCTTGCACTTGGAGTTTCTAGGATGCTTGAGAGGAATGCTTTGGTTAGAAAGTTACCAGCAGTAGAAACTTTAGGATGTACTTCTGTTATTTGTAGCGATAAAACAGGAACTTTAACAGAAAATAAAATGATAATGAAGGCCTTATATTTTAACGAAAATATATTTGAAATAGATAAAGGCAGGGTACCTGATAATATATTGTTAAAAAAGGCATTTATTTATTGTAATGATTGTAATTATGATTACTCTAAGAAGAATATTAATGAAGGGCTTATAGGAGATCCTACAGAGACTGCATTAATTAAAGGATATTTTAAGGATTTAAACTCTCTTAAAGATTTTAATATAAAAGGAAAAAGAACTTTTGAATTACCATTTGATTCTACAAGAAAGATGATGTCTGTTGTGGTTAATGAAATGAATAGGGAAGTATGTTATGTAAAAGGAGCACCAGAAAAACTGCTTGCTAACTGTACTAAAATTCTTATAGAAGGGAATATAGTTCCATTCACATATTTATTAAAAGAAAAGGTAGCAAAGGCTATAGAGGATATGTCTTCCAAGGCATTAAGGTGTATAGCAGCTGCTTATAAAGATAAAAACATAACTAAAAATAACTCTCTTGAAAGAGATCTAGTATTTTTAGGAGTAGCGGGAATTATTGACCCACCAAGAAAGGAAGTAAAGGATGCTGTATTAAAATGTAAAATGGCGGGAATAAAGCCTATAATGATTACAGGAGACCATAAAAATACAGCTTTTGCCATTGGACGTGACATAGGAATGTGTAATTCTATGGATGAAGTTTTAACTGGAGATGAGATTGAAGGCTTAAATGATAAGGAACTTGAAGTAAAGATAAAAAAGATAAGAATATTTGCAAGAGTTAGCCCCAGTCATAAACTTAGGATAGTAAGGGCTTATAAAAGAAGGAATAATGTAGTAGCGATGACAGGGGATGGGGTTAATGATGCTCCTGCTATTAAGGAAGCTGATATTGGAATAGCAATGGGTATATCAGGTACAGATGTTTCTAAAGAGGCATCTTCCATGATTCTTATGGATGATAATTTTAAAACTATAGTTTCTGCTATAGAAGAGGGAAGAGTTATATATAATAATATAAGAAAGTTTATAAGATATCTTCTTTCTTGTAACTTAGGGGAAGTTTTAACCATGTTTTTAGCTTCGCTTTTTTACCTAGAGAATCCATTAACACCTATTCAGATTCTATTTGTAAACCTTGCAACAGATGGTCTTCCAGCTATAGCCCTTGGAGTAGACCCTCCAGATAAAGATATTATGGATGAAAAACCAAGAAAGAAAAATGAAAGTATATTTGCAAGGGGGCTTATGGAAAAGATTATAATTAGGGGAAGCCTTATAGGAGTATGTACGCTACTAGCATTTATAGGAGGTAAATACTATGGATATGATTTAGCTACTTGTAGAACTATGGCTTTATCAACCTTAGTATTATCACAGCTGATTCATGTATTTGAGTGTAGATCAGAACATCACTCTATTTTTGAGATTAAGTTGTTTACCAATCCTTATTTAGTAGGAGCAGTAATTGTCTCTATATTAATGCTTTTAAGTGTAATATATATACCTTTCTTTGGGGGAATATTCCACACTACAACCCTAAACTTAGGTCAATGGCTTATAGTTGTATTCTTTTCTGGAATAATAGGGCTTATAAATAGCTTATATCTATATGCTAAATAATAAACTTATGCTAGAAGTTTTATATATGGGCTTATAAAAACTCATATTAATAAAAGAGAAATGTAAAAAAAGCTTTTAGAGCACTAGGCTCTAAAAGCTTTTTTTTACATTCTTTGAATTTTTCTAACCTGTTTTACCTGACCTTGATCCATAGGTATTAAATCCTTCTTAGTGGTAAGGTTTCTTATGTTCATTATATCTATAACTTCTCTATTTTCTTTACCCTTCTTACCCTTTAATCCTTGGATAAGAACAGAATGTCCCTGAGAAACTGCTATAAATTCAGGTTTTTTAAACCATTTCTTTTTATTAAACACACATTTTGTAATATTTTTACTTCCAACAGGCCTCACTATTATAGTTGCAGTTATTTTATGGAATATCCAAAGTATAGTTTTTTCTTCTACCTTTGCAGATATTACATTTCCTTGAACTTGAGCGAGTCTATCTCCATACTTTTTCAAGTAAGATTGCGTATAATGTTTAGATAACTTTTCTTTCCATCCCATAATAAATTACTCCTTTGCTCTATTAAACTAAAGTAAAATATATTTAATATATTATAATTCCCGATAAATTGTATTATAACATAGTATATTTTTTTATAAAATAGCAAAAAAGAAATTTATCTTAAAATTTGTTGTATAATACTTGTCCATAATATAAAATAAAGGTATTATGAACTTTATTGTTTAAAACATAGGAGGATTTTTCATGGATAAAATGTCGATATCAAAAATCATAGATCATACTTTATTAAAGGCGGATTCTACTAAAGAAATGATAGAGAAGCTTTGCAAAGAGGCTGCAGAATACAAATTTGCATCTGTATGTATTAATCCCTGTTATGTTTCTTTAGCAGCAGAACTTTTAAAAGATAGTGAAGTAAAGGTTTGTACTGTTATAGGATTTCCTTTAGGAGCTAGTACAAAAGAAGTAAAGGCTTTTGAAACAGAGAATGCCATAAAAAATGGTGCAGATGAAGTTGACATGGTTATAAATGTAGGTGCTTTAAAGAATAAAAATTATGATTATGTAAGGGAAGACATTAAAGCAGTGGTAGATGCTGCAAGTGGAAAAGCTTTAACCAAGGTTATAATAGAAACTTGTCTTTTAACTGATGAGGAGAAGGTAATAGCATGTAAATTATCTAAAGAGGCAGGAGCAGATTTTGTTAAGACTTCTACAGGATTTAGTACTGGAGGGGCTACAGCAGCAGATATAAAACTTATGAGGGAAACAGTTGGAGAAAACATGGGAGTTAAGGCATCTGGTGGAGTAAGAAGTACAGAAGATGCCATAAGTGTTATAGAAGCTGGAGCAAGTAGAATAGGGGCATCTGCATCTATATCTATATGTGAAGGAACAGAAAGCAATTCAACATATTAAAATGTAATAAAATTTAATTCAAGCTGGATAAATTAATATCATTTGAATTAAGTTGAGATAATAGAGGATTTTATAATTATAAATCTTAAGAGTATATAAATTATAGTTATAAGGTTATGAAAGAAAAAAGGTTTAGCTTAGAGCTAAGCCTTTTTTTATTTATATTAGAGATATTATTTAAGAAAGATAATTACTATAGGGTTTTACATAAACACTTAACTTATCCCTTAAAAATATCTTTAATTTATATTTCTTTGGATAGATATATAAATTAATTTTAAAACTTAAAACCCTATAAGAGTAAGTAATTTAACTAGAATATCTATTTAAACTAGGGGGCAATAATACTTAAATATAGATAGCAAATGAATTTATAGATAGTGATTACTTTTGAAATATAAGGATATAAGATACCTTTACTAAAAATTAATATATAAAAATCTACTTTGGTAAAAAAAGTGTTACTAAATTATGGTAAGGAGAATATTATTATAATAGTAATCTTTTGAAGGGAGGACTTCTCTTAGAAGAAGTATTTAATAATATGAGAGTTTTAAAACAAGAAGATGTTATATACGATTTTCAGTTAAATGGTTTAGATTTAAATAAAAGAGGAGATATAATTTGTGAATATAAGGATATTTATAATAAAATTTCTGATATATTAGCTATAAATAGTGATAATTTCAATATATATTTAATTGATGATTATTCTAAGGATAAAATGATTCATTTAAAAAGCTATATAGAGAATATATATAAAGAAAAGGAAAGTCCAAAGGATATATGTTATGTAATTTATGAAGATGATAGAAGTCCAAGGGTTTTATATTTAAATAATGGTATGGGGAAAAGGCTTCAAAAATCTTTGGAGACTCTTCAAAGTAATTTAAACCAAAGTCTATATAGATTTTATAACAGTACCACATTTCAAGAAAAAGAAAATATATTAGATAATCTTCATAAAAAAAGAGCAGAAATAGTGGAAGAGCTAATGGAAAAAGCTAAAACAGATGGATTTGATATAAAAGCCACTACCCATGGGTTTGCATTTTTACCTTTAAAGGATAAAGGCGAAAGTATGAGCACTAAGGAATATGATGACTTAGACTTATTAATTAGAGAAGATATACTAAATAAGGTTGGAAAGTTAAAGATTATGGCTGAGGAGGTTCTTGAAAACCTAAAGAAATTAGAATCCACATCCATAGAAAAAATAAAAACAATCCTTAATAATTATTTAGAAGAAATTATTGAGGAGGAGAAGATTAACTTTCATAAGGAGTTAGAAGAAGATTTAGAAAGTATTAAGTACTTAGAATATGTTACTGATTCCTTAAGGAATAGTCTAATAGAAATTTTTACAGGTATATATGAAGAAGATGAAGAAAAAATAACTAATATTATATTTAAATATAATGTTAATGTTCTTGTAGACAATGGTGATAGATCACATCCTATGGTATATTTTGAGGAAAACCCCACAGTAGATAATTTAATTGGAGAAATAGAATATGAGAACCATAATGGTACCTATATAACAGATGTTACAATGATAAGAGCAGGCTCTATTTTAAAATGTAATGAAGGGGTCATAATTCTTAGACTTATAGATCTAATAAATAATCCAGGGGCATACCAATATCTAAAAAAATCTTTACTAAGAGGAAAAGCTAATTTCAATTATCATAGGGGGTATTTAGATCTTTTATCTATAAGTGGACTTAAAACAGAGGATATAGATATAAAAGTTAAGGTTATAATAGTTGGAGATATAGAAGGGTATGATATACTTTATAGTTACGATGAAGACTTTAAAAAGGTATTTTCAATTAAAACAGAAAGCAATCCTTTAATATCTATAAATAATGAAGGAAAGATAGAATTTCTAGAAAGAATAAATAGGATAATTGATAATTATAACTTATTTGATTTAACATCTAAGGCTGTAAAGGAGATGGCTAAGCTTTCCTCAAGGAAGGCAGAGCATAGAAAAAAACTTTTTATTGATGAGAGTGAAATAAGTAGAATTTTAAATTTAGCACAAGTAAAAGCTATAAGGGATACTAGAGCTTTTATAGATCATGAGCATATTAGAGAAATAGCTTATGAGAAAGATATTATAGAAAAGGAAATTTTAAAAGTATATGAAGAAGGAAATATACTTTTAAATGTAACAGGAGAGAGAGTTGGAGCAATAAATGCATTATCAGTGGTAGGAACTGAATATTATTCTTTTGGAAGACCTATGAGGGTTACCTGTGTATGTTATAAAGGAAGTGGACATATAATAGATGTTCAAAGAGAAAGTAAGTTAAGTGGAAGTATCCATGAAAAGTCTTTAAATATACTAAGAGCTTATTTAAATGAAATAACTAACCCTTATAAGGAGCTTCCAGTTGATTTTCATTTAAGTTTTGAGCAAGTTTATGGAAAAGTAGATGGAGATAGTGCATCAGTTTCAGAAACCATATGTATGCTATCAGCGTTAAGTAAGATTCCTATAAGGCAAAATATATCAGTTACAGGATCTATAAATCAATTTGGAGAAGTACAACCTATAGGGGGAGTTAATGAAAAAATAGAAGGCTTTTTTAATGTATGTAAGCTTCTCCATGAAGTAGATGGAAAAGGTGTATTAATTCCAGAGATTAATTCAAATAATTTAGTTCTTAATTATGAGGTAGAAGAAGCAATAATCAGTGGAAAATTTAAAATATATACTATGAACTCAATTAATGATGCCATAGAGGTGTTAATGGGAAGTGATGAAAACTCTGTAGAAAATATATTTGAAAAAATTAATGAAGAAATAAATAAATATTATTCTAAGGAGGAAAAGGAGTAAAAAATAGAAATATAATTTATATAGCCACTTATGTAGGTTATAAATTAAGAACCATAGAACCCTTTAAGTTTTTCTTTAAAGCCTTTGAATAAGATATAATATAATTACTGTGGGAATACGAAGTTTTCCTACTTAGAAGATTATGATTATTAGAAGTCATAAAGAGTCAATAAAAGCCCTTTAAGTATGTAGTAAAAATTACTTATATACTTAAGGGGCTTTTATATAAGCAATATTTACGATAATATCTTAAATAGATTATTTTTTAAATATTAATCTCACTAAGGAGTAAGGGAAAATTATTAGACTCCAAAATAAAAGTTTTATTGTATTAGAAGGTTAAAGAAATTTTATGATTATTTTAACATTTCACTAGTATAATAGGTTGATTTATAAGATTTAAGAAAAGAAAAATAAAAAAACCTTGGAAAAAGAAGGAAAAGCAGCTTGGGTGTAGAATAGAGATATATGTAAATTTATGTAAGGAGGTGAACTGCTCTTAATATTATTTAAGGGTGGATATTATATGTATGTAAAATTTGATAAAATTAGTGATAAACTTGTGGTTACCCTTTTAGGAGAGCTTGACCATCATAGTTCCGAGGAAGTAAGAAATAAGATAGATAATAATTTAGATGAGGATAATATTAAAAAGCTTATATTAAACTTCTCAGGGGTTACTTTTATGGATAGCTCAGGCATAGGAGTAGTAATAGGGAGATATAAAAAGCTTCAGCCTAAAAATGGAGTGGTTTGTGTTACAGAGGTTAATAATAGAGTCAAGAAGGTATTTGAGATTTCGGGGATGTATAAAATAATTCCTGGATTTGAAACTGTAGAGGAAGCTTTAAATAGTATTTAATGGAGGGATAGAAATGTTTAATAACAGTATGAAAATAGAGTTTTTAAGTAAGTCAGAAAATACAGCTTTTGCAAGAGTTTCTGTAGCTGCTTTTGTATCACAACTGGACCCAACCATAGAAGAACTATCGGATTTAAAAACAGCAGTTTCTGAGGCGGTAACCAATTCTATAATTCATGGATATGAAAATAGACAAGATGCTTGGGTTAAAATAGAAGCTATAATTGAAGGGAAAGAGGTCACTGTAATTGTAGAAGATGAAGGAGTAGGAATAGGAAATATAAAAGAAGCTATGGAACCTCTATATACCTCGAGGCCAGATCTTGAAAGATCTGGTATGGGATTTACTGTTATGGAAAGCTTTATGGATAATTTAAAGGTTAGCAGTGAAGAAGGAAAGGGAACTAGGGTTATAATGAAGAAAAATTTTTATAGCTTAAGTTAGGTGAAGTTTATGGATGACGCAATCTTAAAAAAAGAGTCCTATAACTATGACGATAATGAAAAGCTCCTAGTTCTTGCTAAAAAAGGAGATAAGGCTGCTCTTGACATATTGATAGAAATGAACCTTCCCTTAGTTTCTTCCATAAGCAAAAAGTTTTCAAATAGAGGCTATGATTACGAAGATATATATCAGATAGGCTCTATGGGCCTTGTAAAGGCTATAAATAACTTTGATAATTCTTATAATGTAAAATTTTCTACCTATGCAGTGCCCATGATAATAGGAGAAATAAAAAGATTTTTAAGAGATGACGGAATGATAAAGGTCAGTAGAGGAGTTAAAAATACTGCAAGAAAACTTCACTATGACAGGGAACATTTAACAAAAGAGTTAGATAGGGAACCAACTATAGAAGAACTTTCGGAGTATTCAGGGATAGATAAGGAAGAGATTGTGTTTGCCCTTGAATCTATAAATAATATAAATTACTTATATGATACCATTCATCAGGATGAGGGCGCTCCAGTAATGCTTATAGATAAGCTTAGTGAGAAGGCTAATGAAGAAACCTCTGTGGTGGATAGGATAGCATTAAAAGAAGCCTTAAGAGATTTGGAACCTAGATCTAGACAAGTTATAATGCTTAGATACTTTAAAGATAAAACCCAAGTTCAAGTAGCAAAAATTTTAGGAATAAGTCAGGTTCAGGTATCTAGGATTGAAAAAAAGGTGTTAATAAAAATGAAAGATATGCTGACAGAATAGAGCATTTAATTAAGTGCTCTATTTTTATTTTGAAAAAAATTGGGTATAATAAAATAGAAGGAATCTACCTTCAGATTGTGTTCTTTCCACCACCTGAAGGTTAGATAAGCTCATCTAGGGTTGTGGCAACTGTTATCCACCACCTTTTAGAGGATGGGGGCGTTACAGTTAGTAGCCATGAGATAAATGGACAGTATAAGCAGGAAAACAGGAGGATGACATATGGAGGTAAAGATTTATTTAAAAGGACAAAACGCTCCTATTACCTATATGGGAGATAGGATTGATGTTTTAGATTTTAAGATGAATGGGGTAGATTATAAGCAGATAAGAACCTTTAAAAAAGGTTTTTCAAAAAGTGAGCTTATAGAAACTAAGGCAATAACTAGAATATATGAAATGGAATAAGTAAAGCTAATTAAGAATTTTAAAATTCTTAATTAGCTTTTTTTTTCTAGAGGTAATCTATAATTTTAATAATTTATTTAAGTTAGGTCTAGAAATAATAATTACAAAATCACAAAAACATGAACTTATAATTTATGTTAAAGAAAATTTCATTTAAATATGAAAAACCTAAAAATACCAACAAACTTATAAGGGAATAATTCATCAGTTTTTGCATATTAAAAAGAAACCTTGGAAAAATAAACTTATAGGTAAGGAGGGTATTAATATTATGAAAAATTCAAAAAGCAAAGAAAATATTATAAAAAAAGAATTCTCAAAGCTTTCAACAGAGATAGAACCTAAAAATAAGCTTATAAAGAATTGTTTTTTTGCATTTATAATAGGCGGACTTTTATGTGTTGTTGGACAATTCTTTAATAATTTATTTACGAATATGGGATTATCAGAAGAAAATGTGGGATCCACAGTTTCTATAATCATGGTTTTCATAGGAGCTAGTCTTACTGGAGTAGGTATTTATGATAAGATAGCCAATTTTGCAGGAGCAGGTACCGTAGTACCTATAACTGGTTTTGCAAACTCTATAGTTGCTCCAGCCATTGAATTTAAAAAAGAAGGTTTTGTTTTCGGGGTAGGAGCTAAGATGTTTACCATAGCAGGACCAGTTCTTGTATATGGAATAAGCACTTCTGTTATAGTTGGAATAATACATTATTGCGCTAATTATCTGTTTAAATAGAAAGGGGATTCTTATGGAGAAGAGAGTAGGACTTCAAACAGTAAAGCTAGAGAAGAAGCCTAAAATTCTTGCAGCTACAAGTATAGTAGGACCTAAGGAGGGAAGAGGGCCGTTAAAAGACTTTTTTGATATAATTTTAAGTGATGATACTAATGGAAAGGACACATATGAAAGAGCAGAAAGTTCTATGATGTATCATGCTATAAAGGAATCAATAAAAAAGGCGAAACTTAAGGAAGAAGATATAAATTATATGTTTGCAGGAGATTTACTTAATCAATTAGCATCATCAAACTTTGTGGCTAGAGATTTGGATATACCATTTGTAGGTCTTTATGGAGCATGTTCAACCATGTCAGAGTCTTTAGGTATTGCCTCCTTAATTATGGATGGAGGATTTGCAGACTATGCTATTGCGTCTACATCCTCTCACTTTAGTTCTGCAGAAAGACAGTTTAGATTTCCATTAGAATTTGGAAGTCAAAGGGCAGAAACCAGTCAATGGACAGTAACAGGTTCAGGTGCCATGGTTTTAGGGCTTAAGGGAGATTTCCCAGAGGTTACTTATGTAACCACAGGGAAGGTAAAGGATTATGGAATAAAGGATGCAAATAATATGGGTGCTGCTATGGTACCAGCAGCAGTTGATACTATTTATAATCATTTTAAGGATACAGGATTTAAGCCTAGCGATTATGACATCATAGCTACAGGGGACTTAGGAAAGGTAGGACGAGAAATAACAGAAAAGCTACTTTTAGAGTATGGATATGATGTTCGTGGAATATATATTGATTGCGGAGAAGAGATTTTTGATTCTAACACTCAAAATACAGCATCAGGAGGTAGTGGTTGTGGATGTTCTGCTGTTGTAACCTGTGGGTATATATATAAAAGTATGCTTCAGGGAAAAATCAAGAGAGCTTTAATTGTATCAACAGGAGCTTTAATGAGTACTACATCCTCCTTCCAAGGTGAAAGTATACCTGGTATTGCCCATGGAGTAACCATCGAATATAAGGGGGGTAAGTAAAATGATGAGTTATGTAAATGCCTTTATAGTAGGTGGAATAATATGTGTAATAGCTCAAATACTCATGGATAGGACTAAACTTACTCCTGCCAGAATACTAGTGGCCTTTGTAACCTTAGGGGTTATATTAGGAGGACTTGGATTATATGAGCCTATAGTTAAAATAGGAAAAGCTGGAGCTACAGTTCCACTACCAGGCTTTGGATATTCTTTAGCTAAGTCTACAATAAAGGAAGTAGATAAAATAGGTATACTTGGAGCTTTTACTGGAGGAATAAAAGGAACTGCTGCAGGTATAACGGCGGCAATATTATTTGGATATATAATGGCATTAATATTTAATCCTAAAACTAAGGAATAAATTTAATATATTTAAAATTTATATTAAAAGACCCCTATAATCTATACAAAATTATTCCATATATGATATGATAAAGTGGATATTATTTAGATGGGGTCTTATTTTCCCTCTAAATTTAGATGAATTTGTCCTAAGTGGTAAAAGAGGATGAATTTATAATATAAGAAGGAGTATATGCATGGAAAAGTGGTATGGAAGAGCATTTGCTTATATATTAGAAGAACTTAAGGTAATGCAAGAGAAAGGTATAGAGGAGAGAGAGCTTTATAAAAGAATTAATGAATTTGGAAATAATTCTATTTCTCTTAAAGAAAAAGAAAGCATTTTTAAAGGTCTATATAGAGAAATCATAAATCCATTTATCCTATATATAATATTATCATTGTTCATAGGATTTTATTTTAAGACTTATATAAATTTATTTATACATGGAATATTTTTAATAGGATATATTTATTATTTTGTTAGAAGCTATAAAAAGAATTATGAATTCATAGAAGAATTTGAGAATCTTAATAATATAGATGTAAAGGTTATGAGAGGATATAGAGCAAAAAACATTAAGTCATCGGATTTAGTTGTAGGTGATTTAATATATTTAAAGGAAGGAGATATAGTTCCTGGGGATATAAGACTTATAGAATGTAATAATTTAAAGATAAATGAATACCTTATAACTGGAGAAAAGGAAGCTGTAGAAAAATATTCAACTAAAATAGAGGAGAAGGATTTACCTGTAAATCTTATAGGCAATATGGCCTTTATGGGAAGTAAGGTTATAAAGGGAGAAGGACTTGGAGTAGTTGTTGAAGTGGGAGATAAAACTCAGATAGGTAAAATAATAAGTTTTACAGATATAACTTCTAAGGAAAGTGCAGACTTTAAAAACAATACTTTTAATTATTTAAACAGGATTATATATTATATATCAGCATTATGCTTAAGCCTTGGAATTGTTTCATTTCTATATTATAAAGATATAAATTTATCCATAAAGTTATTTTTGAAAACTTTTCAGACAAGCTATCCAATATGGTTTTTTATAATCCTTATTATTATTTTTATTAAGGAAATAGCAGGTTTTAAAAAAAGAGGAGTACATATAAATTCTTTTGATACCTTACTTAAAACAACCAATGTTCATAGTATTTTTATGAATAAGGAAGGTGCTTTAAGTGATGAAATTCTTACGTTAAGAAGAGTATACACTGATTCAAAATACATTAAGCTTTATGATATAGATGAGTTTAAAGAAATAAATGGAGATAGAATGCTATCCATTGCATATTTAACCTCCTCAGGAAAAGTTAATAGTAGTGATAGAGCTATAATGGATTTCATTGGATATAATGGATTAAATGAGATTACAGAAGAACTTAGAACTATAAAGATTTTTGAAATTCCTTATGATAGTGGTAGAAGATTAAAGACTGTAGTGAATAGAATAGAAAACTTCTATAGGGCTCATGTAAAGGGTGATGTAGATGTTGTGCTAGATGCATCAACACATATAATGAAGGATGGTGTTGAAATAGAGCTTACTAGGGACCATATAGATGGTATAAAAAATGCTCATATAGAGATGAGTAATAATGGACTTAGAGTTATGGCTCTTTCCTACAGAAACTTTGCCTATGAGCCATCTTCAAAGGAGAATATAGAGAGTCATCTAGTTTTTGTGGGTCTTATTGCTCTTAAGAGCGAATTTAACACTACCTCAGTAGAAGATATAGGGTATTGTATAGATAATGCCATAGTGCCTATTATAGCTACAGATGAAGACAAGCTGTCCTGTATACATACCTTGAAATATTTAAACATAAGTGGGGGACTTCAGAAGATACAAAGTGGTATAGAAATAGATTACACCACTCATGAAGAATTTGAGAGGAATATATATAAGTACAGAATCTTTTCAAGAATTAACTCTTATCATAAATATATAATCTTAAGAGAATTAAGAGAAAGGGGAATGGATATATTATTGTTTTTAGATAATATGACCTATCTTCCTATGATGAATCTATGTAGTTTAGGGGTTGGAGTTGGTAAAAATCTAACTAATATGATAAAAAAACTTTGTCCTATTTATATAGAGGAAAATTATCTTCACAATATGATTTTTGTTATAAAGAGAGGAAAGTCACTAAGCAAAGGAAAAGAATTATTAGAAGAACTTTTAAAATTTATAAGTATTAATGCTACCTGTGCTATTTTTCTATGGTTATTTCTTATTAGTGGAGAAAAAGGTGATAGTATTTATATAGGAGTAAATATAATATCTATACTAATTGCTCTTAAGATATTTTATAATGAAAATAAAATTTTAAATTTATTATTAAACCTGTTATTTTTCCTAGGAATAATATTAAGTATAGTATGTTACTATTTCTTAGGATGGAGTATTATAAAAGTTTTAGCACTAGCAGTATATATTGCTATAAATATATATGGGTATAATAAGATTAGATTAAAAAACTTTAAAAACACAACTTTAGATTTTTAATTTTATAAAAATTAAAGGTTTGAGCTCACCTACTTCTGTCAAAAATAAGAAGGAGGTGAGCTTTATGTTTAATGTGTGTGAAATAACAAATTTAAGTAGTGGAACTATAGAATTACTTTTAGATATCAATGAATACTATGATTACTGTGATGATATAAGTGTAGAAGAAGCTGAAAGCTTAGTGTCAACATACTATAGAGTGAAAAACAAAACCAATTCCCTAAGGGTTAAAAATGTAGCTATGGACTATGGAAGTAATAAAATAAGAATAACTCTTAGTAGCAATTAAACATGAAGAAAGAAATTATTTATTATACTCTGGCACTTTTCTTTGGAAATATACTTTGCTATATATTTTTCAATATAAAAATACTTTCATTAGCAATATTTTTAGTGGTTACTGTTATTATGATTTTAACCTTAAGTAAGAAGCATTTTTTTATATGGGCAGGATTTCTTATTATAGGCTTCCTAGGGTTTCATAATTTTTTTAATATAAATCTTAAGGGAGATAAGTTTTTAATGAGAGTTGTAAATGTAAGTACACCAAGAGTAACACTTTCCTTTAAAGGTAGAGAAGTTTACATTTATGATTTCACAAAGTCTATGAAAGAAGGAGAGAAGCTAGTTCTAACAGGTGATTTTAAAAAGAATATAACCTATGAAAAGGGAGCAATTGGAGCATTAGAAAATCATAAAATAATAAGTAGGGAAGAGGATATATTAACTAAGGTTTATAATTTTAGAAAGGTGATAAAATCTAAATTTCAAGATGCTCTTGGAGAGAGTAGAGGAGCTTTACTTAGTGGAGTAGCCTTTGGGGACTTAAAAGGAATGGATAGCCAGGATATGGAAGACTTTAAAGCTCTAGGAATAATTCATAGCATAAGTATATCAGGCTTTCATTTAAATTTAGTATATTTTACCCTTAAGAGGTTTTTAGGAACAAAACCATCTATTATTATAAGTCTTATATACGTAATATTTACAGGCGCTAAAGTATCTTCTCTAAGAGCTTTTATAATGATATTATTTCTAGTTCTATCAACAAAGGTTTATAAAAAATATAATGGGGTCACTATTTTAGCTTTTTCAGCATTACTTCTTATGTTTTATAGACCACATTACTCCTTAAATATGTCTTTCCATCTTTCGTTTCTTAGTACTTTAGGAATACTTCTTTATATGGATAAGTTAACAAAGATATTATACAAGCTTCCTAAGTGTTTAAATACCCCACTAAGTATAACTCTTAGTGCTCAAATACTTACCTATCCATATGTGGCAATAGCTCTTAACTATTTTACTATTGGATTTATAATGGGAAATCTTTTAATAACCCCTATTATAAGTCTACTTATTATTTTAGGTAATGCCGCCATAATTTTTTACCCTATTCCCATTGTATTTGATTCAATATTATATATGGCAAGAATTATTATAATATTTATGGAAAGGGTAAGTGAAATATTAGTTAAAATAAATCCTAATGGACTATATGTTGATTACAAATATGGAGTAATTTATACTCTTTTAATAATAAGTTTTTACTTATATTTTAAAGGCTATAAAAATATGAAATACCTTCCAATAGCTATTGCTTTATCAGGGGTATTTTGGATATATTCTATATTTCCAACTATTACTGTAAGAACTATTTCTAGTGATACTGTGTACTTTATTAACTATAAATTCAGTAGGGTATTTATTTCAGAAAAAGAAATAAAAGATTATTATTTAAAAAATAAGCTTAAGTATGGGAATTTAATAGAGAGTAAAGAAGAGAAATATAAAGTGAATTTTAATAAAACTTATGATATAGTAATTAAGAATAAAAAAATATATGTATATAAGAAGAAAGACTTACACTATGAAACAGTGTTAGAGGATGGGGTAGTTTTAAAGATACTCCCTAATAATATAGTTAAGATAGGGGGATAGATATGACTTTAGATGAATTTGAAAAATCCTTAAAAGAGGAAAAGCTCTATAACGCCTATATATTTTATGGAATAGATGAAAGGCAAATAAAAGATGCCATAGACCTTTTAGTAGAAAAAGTTATAGACAAAAGCTTTAAGGATTTAAATTATATAAGGATGGATGGATTAAACTTAGATATGGATAATTTCATAAATACTTGTGAGACCATGCCATTTATGAGCGAAAAGAAGATAGTAGAAATATTTAGGGCAGAAAATTTAAGGGTGAAGCCATCAGAAAAACCTTCTAAAATCTTTAAGGATATTATATCTTACATGAAGGATATGCCAAGCCATAGTATAGCTGTAGCCTATTATATTTTTCAGGATAAAAGGGAGAAAAATAGAGAACTAGATAAGCTTAAGGGCAACATATGTGCAGTAAAGGTGGATGAACTTAAGGGAGATAGACTGTATAAAAAAATTCAAAAGGTATTTTATAAAAAAGGCAAAGATATAGGGAAAATTGAACTTAGATATTTTGCAGAAAAAGTAGACAATGATTTAAATATAATAGAAATGGAAGCAGAGAAGCTTATAAGTTATACAGAGGGAAGAGAAATAAAAAAAGATGATATAAATGCTATTCTTCCTATAAATAACAATGATGATGATATTTTTGACTTAGTAGATGCTATAAGTAGTGGAAGGACTCAAAAGGCTCTTATGCTTTGTAATGAACTTATATTTAAGGGGTCTAAGGAAACAGCCATACTATCTATGATAGAAAGACAGTTTGATCTTTTATTAAAAGGAAAAGCAAAATTTCAAAATAGAGAAACTCCAGATGAGTTCTCAAAGGCCTTTGGACTACATCCTTATGTAGCTAAAAATTTAATGGAACAAAGTAAAAGATTTAGTGAAAAACAACTTAAACAGTGTTTAACTATTTGTTTAAAAGCAGAGGAGAATATGAAGTTTTCTACTGGAGATAATAAAATGGAACTTGAAATGTCAATAATAAACTGTGCTAGAGCTAAAAAGTAGGATTTTATAAAATTATAGAGTAAAATAAAAAACCGGTAAATATACCGGTTTATTTATTATGCGTTTAATGCATTTAATTTCGCTGCTAATCTAGATTTCTTTCTAGAAGCCATGTTCTTATGAATTATTCCTTTTGTTGAAGCCATATCTAAAGCTTTAACTACATTTTCGAAGTTAGCCTTAGCCTCTTCTACATTGTTTGAAGCTACTGCAGCCTCAAACGTTTTTATAGTAGTTTTAAGAGCTGATTTTACCATCTTATTTCTAAGAGTTTTAGCAGCTGTTACTTTTATTCTCTTCTGAGCTGACTTTATATTTGCCATGTTTTTTCACCCCCTTTATATTATATAGGGCCTCTGCAGTATTGGGGAAATCTGCGTACGAGTCTATCTTTTAACAAAGGTTATTATAGCATTAAAAAAATAATACTTCAAGAGAAACTTTAAATATTGGATAAATAAAATTCCAGTTATATAAAATGAAAAAATTACAAAAGATATATAAAGAGTTACTTTAAAGGAGGATTTTATATGTTTAGTATAAGAACAGATTTAGCTTTAGAAACAAGAGAGATGTATGTTAAGAGTAATAAAAAAGAATGTGACGGGGTAGAGGTTATTGAAAAAGAAGAAAATGATATAAAGATTTCCACAGTAAAAATAATAAATGATATTGGAGAAAAAACCATGGGAAAACCTAAGGGAACCTATGTTACTATGGAAATGCCAAAGCTTACTCTCTATGATGGAGAACTTATGGATAATGTAAGTAATTCTTTAGGAAAAGTCCTTTTAGATATGATAAAAGTGGATAAAAATAAAACAACCCTAGTGGTGGGCCTTGGAAATTGGAATGTAACTCCAGATGCGCTAGGACCTAAGGTTATATCAAAACT
The DNA here is from genome assembly GCF_000686705.1 of Clostridium hydrogeniformans DSM 21757. Taxonomy (GTDB): domain Bacteria; phylum Bacillota; class Clostridia; order Clostridiales; family Clostridiaceae; genus Clostridium_Z; species Clostridium_Z hydrogeniformans. The sequence goes on from NZ_KK366004.1 coordinate 434,665, forward strand.
CATGGTAACAAGGCATATTAAAGAGTTAATGCCAGAGGCTATAGACGAGGATGTAACACCGGTTTGTGCTATATCTCCAGGAGTATTAGGGCTTACAGGTATTGAAACAGGAGAAGTTATAAAGGCTTTAGTTCAGAAAATAAAACCAGATTACGTAGTTTGTATAGATGCTTTAGCATCTAGAAGGCTGGAAAGAGTTAATAGAACTATACAAATAGGAGATACAGGAATATCACCAGGAGCTGGAGTTGGTAATAGGAGAATGGAGATAAATGAGAAAACTGTGGGAGTCCCTGTTATAGCTATAGGAGTACCTACTGTTGTATATGCAGCAACTATTGCTAGTGATACCATAGATTTAGTTATAGATTCTGTAAAGTCACAGGCATCAGAGGGAGATAAGGTATATGATATGTTAGGGTCTATAGATAAGGGAGAAAGAAATCAGCTTATACATGAAATATTAAATCCTTATGTAGGGGATTTAGTGGTCACCCCAAAGGAAGTAGATTCTGTTATAGATTCTGTATCTAAGATAATTTCAACAGGAATTAATATAGCTCTTCAACCGGCGTTAAATATGGAGGAAATAAATAAGTTCCTAAATTAGAATACATAAAAGATATTTATATATTGATCTTCTATCACTCAGTTAAATAAAAGATATAAATAGAAGAATATTAACTTAAAAGAGGGATTTTCATTAAGAGATTTTTAATGAGAATTCCTTTTTTAACTTTCTATAAAATATATTATACAAGTTTCAAAGAAAATTTTAGAGTCATATCCTTTAATATAAGGAATCTAGGTAATATTTTTATTTTTATAGTAATATAATACCCTATAGGGGGAGATGGAGGTTGTATTACACTAAGAAAAGAGCAGATAATAACCTAAAAATAAGGTTTCTAATTTATATATTTTTAACCATAGTTATGTTTATAGCCCTATTTAATTTTTTAAAAGGTAATCTTTTAAATGGAGTACAGGGAAATATAGTCTATGGAGAAATGTTAAAGTATTCAATGCCCTTAATGGGAGGAAGTGAAGAGGGGGAGATAGAAGATCATTATAACTTAAAGAAATATATGATGAAGATATTAGGAGTCAATATATATGAGCCCTTAACTATTCTAGAAAAGGAACTTCCCCTGACAGCATTAAATAATACGGGGGGAGAGGGGAGTTTAATTTCTTTAACCCCTTTTAATATTTCAGAGAGTAGTATATCTCAGGGGGAAGAGGAAAAAACCCAAGGGGATAAGGATAAGGAGTCCTTAGAGAATAATAAAGATTTAAAGAAGACTCTTGATAAAGGTGAGCCAGAGGTTTTAATATATAATACTCATAATAATGAGGACTTTTCACCTGGGGGACCAGTAAATGGGATAACAACAGTTGGAAATGAATTAAAAAAAACCTTGGAGGAAACCTATGGCATATCAGTAATTCATGATACAACTGTTCATATTAAGGATTATAATGCGGCTTATAAAAGTTCGGTTAAGACCTTAGAGGGATACTTAGATAAACACAAGGATTTGAAGCTTATAATAGACCTTCATAGGGATGGAGGACCTAGTAAAGCTTCTATAACCACTAATATAAATGGAGAAAATGTAGCTAAGATTATGTTTGTTATATCTAAGGCTAGGAAAAACCTTGATGAAAATATGAAGTTGGTAAATGAAATGGTTGAAACTAGTAATAAATTATATCCAGGATTCACTAAAGGAGTGCGAGAGGTTAATAGGGGAAAAAACAATTATAATCAGGATAAGAGCTCAAAAGTTGTACTTATAGAAATAGGGTCGGAGGTATCTACCATAGATGAAGCAAAGGCATCAACTAAATATTTAGGAAGAATAATAGCTGAAACTATTAATAAAAAATAATTATAGATATAGGTACAACATGGTTAAGTACCAAAATTACCTAAGTAATATTTTTATCCCCCTATTAATATAATACCTTATAGGGGGGATGGAAAGTGCAATACAGCAGAAAAGGAGAGGGGAATAACCTAGCAGGTAAGTTTTTAATTTTTATACTTTTTACTGTAATTACCTTTATAGCTTCATTTAATTTTTTAAAGAGTAGTGTATTAAAAGGGATACAGGGAAATATATTCTATGGAGAAGTATTAAGATATTCAATGCCAATAATAGAGCTAAGTGAAGATGATGGAGTTACAGAACATCACTATGATTTTAAAAAATATATAATGGGTATATTAGGAGTAAACATATATGAACCTTTATCTATTTTAGAGAAGGAGCTTCCATTAATAGCTTTAAATGATAATGGAAGTGGAGGGAATATGATATCCTTAAATCCATTTAAACTTCCAGATAGCAGTGTATCTCAGGGAGAGCAGGGAGAAGATAATAATAGTAAAACAAATAAAGATAAGGAAGCTTCGGCAGAAAATAAGGACTTAAAGAAGACTCTTAATAAAAGCAAGCCAGAGGTTTTAATATATCATACCCATAATAATGAGGATTTTTCCCCAGGAGGACCGGCTAATAGTATATCAATTGTAGGTAATGAATTAAGTAGAATTTTAGAAGAAACCTATGGTATATCAGTAGTTCATGATAATAGTATTCATATTAAGAATTATAATACATCTTATAAAAGTTCTGCAAAGACCTTAGAAGGGTACTTAAATAAGGAGAATGATTTTAAGGTTATACTAGATTTACATAGGGATTCAGGCCCTAAAAAATCTTCTATAACTACCAATATAAATGGAGAAAATGTGGCTAAAATTATGTTTGTAATTTCTAAAGATAGAAAAAACCTTGATGAAAATATGAAGCTGGTAAATGAAATGGTTGAAACTAGTAATAAATTATATCCGGGGTTTTCAAGAGGGGTATTTTCATATAATAGAGGGCAGAATAATTTTAACCAAGATAAGAGTTCAAAATCTATACTTATAGAATTAGGATCAGATGCATCAACTATAGAAGAAGCAAAGGCATCAGTTAAATATCTAGCAAGAATAATAGCGGAGAGTATTAATAAAAAATAAAGAAATAGTAAGTAGCAGGGAATTGAAGTTAATTAAAAGAAAAATGTTAAATAATAAAACCAGAGTTAAGACTTTTTATAGGATTAAACTCTGGTTTATTTTTTTATTAATTTGGTTAGTATTATAGAAAAATAGTTTATTAGGAGATGTGTTATGAAATTTTCAGGTAAGTTTAAATATAAAATATTATTTATATTCTGTGCATCAATATTTATATATGGTTTTTTTAGTGTAAATATTAAATGTACAGAGAAGTTTAGTTTAGGAGAAAATAAGAATAATGAAATACTTTTAGGTGATAATAAAACCATAATTAAAATTAGGGAGGATAAGGCGCCCGTAAAATCTTCTAATGATGAAAAAGAAGGGCTTAAAGTATCTATCCCCAATTATGATATAGTTTTTTCAAAAAAACCACTTAGTGATTTTAAAAGTTATGTAGCTGAAAAATTTAACTTTAAATAGGTTAAGTAATTAATATACTATCTAAGCTTAAGTATAAATAAGAAATTAAGATTAAATGAAAAATAATGGTGAAAAATTAATAGTATATAAGTATTAAGGCTTAATATTGACATTTACACAGGACCTTGTGGTATAATTTATTGTGATTCAGTATGACATGGGGGTGAATTCTGTTCAAGGGAACAGGTTATTATGATAAATGATAGACAAAAACGTATAAGAAATTTCTCAATAGTAGCACATATTGACCATGGTAAGTCTACACTTGCTGATAGATTAATAGAGAAAACCGGAACATTAACTAAGAGAGAAATGGATGCTCAAGTTCTTGACAATATGGATCTTGAACGTGAAAGAGGAATAACTATAAAGGCTCAAGCGGTAAGATTAATATATAATAGACCATCTGATGGAAAAGAATACATATTAAATCTTATAGACACCCCAGGACACGTAGATTTTAACTATGAGGTATCTAGAAGTCTTGCAGCATGTGAGGGAGCTGTACTTGTGGTGGATGCAACTCAAGGAATACAAGCTCAAACCTTAGCTAACTGCTATTTAGCTTTAGACAATGATTTAGAGATAGTACCAGTTATAAATAAAATAGATTTACCTTCTGCAAGACCAGAGGAGATAAAGCAAGAAATAGAGGATGTTATAGGGATAGAAGCACAAGATGCTCCTTTAGTTTCAGCAAAATCAGGTCTTAATATAGAAGATGTATTAGAGGCTGTGGTTGAAAAGGTACCTTATCCAGATGGAGACCCAGAGGCTCCTTTAAAGGCATTAATCTTTGACTCTTATTATGATAGCTACAAGGGTGTTGTAAGTTATATGAGAGTTATGGAAGGTACAGTAAAGCCAGGAACTAAAATAAAGCTAATGGCAACTAATAAAGTTTATGAAGTTAATGAGGTGGGAGTGTTTACCCCAGGTTTTATGCCAATAGAAGCTTTAGGACCAGGAGAGGTTGGATATTTAACTGCTTCAATAAAAAATGTAGCTGATGCTAGAGTGGGAGACACTATAACAGAGGCACAAAGAAGTACAGAAAAAGCATTGCCAGGTTATAGACCAGCTATACCTATGGTTTACAGCGGTATTTACCCAGTAGATGGAGCGAAATATGAGGAGCTTAAAGAAGCCCTTGAAAAACTTCAGATAAATGATGCGGCTCTTCAATTTGAACCAGAAACATCTTTGGCTCTAGGTTTTGGTTTTAGATGTGGATTCCTTGGACTGTTACATATGGAAATAATTCAAGAGAGAATTGAAAGAGAGTTTAATTTAGATATTATAACAACAGCTCCTTCTGTTATATATAAGGTAATAAAGACTGATGGAGAAATGTTAGAAATCACAAACCCAACTAATCTTCCACCTATGACTGAAATTGATTATATGGAAGAGCCTATGGTTAAGGCATCTATAATAAGCCCTACAGACTATGTTGGAGCTATAATGGATCTTTGTCAAACAAAGAGGGGAATATTTATAGATATGCAATATATAGAGACTACAAGGGTAGTTATAAATTATGATATACCTTTAAATGAGATAGTTTATGATTTCTTCGATGCCTTAAAATCTAGAACTAAGGGTTATGCGTCTTTAGACTATGAATTAAAGGGATATACTCAGACTAAGCTTGTAAAACTTGATATACTTTTAAATGGAGATGTAGTAGATGCATTATCTATGATAGTTCCAGAAGAAAGAGCTTATCATAGGGGACGTGGTATAGCTGAAAAGCTTAAAGAAATTATACCAAGACAATTATTTGAGATTCCGATACAAGCAGCTGTTGGAGCTAAAATAATAGCTAGAGAAACAGTTAAAGCTATGAGAAAAGATGTTTTAGCTAAATGTTATGGTGGAGATATATCAAGAAAGAAAAAATTATTAGAAAAGCAAAAAGAAGGTAAGAAGAGAATGAGACAGGTAGGTTCTGTAGAAGTTCCTCAAGAAGCATTTATGTCTGTTCTTAAAGTTGATTAATAACAGTTTAATAGGAGGATAATATGAAAGAGGTTTCATTATATATTCACATACCATTCTGTAAACAAAAATGTTGGTATTGTGACTTTCCCTCCTTTGCTGGAAAAGAAGATTTAATGGATGAATATTTAAAAGCTCTTAGAAAAGAAGTTAATAATAGAGTTAAAGATGTAAAAATCAAGACTATATTTGTAGGTGGGGGGACTCCCACCTATTTGCATTTAGAAGGAATATTAGAGCTTGGGAACATTATAAGTGGTCTTAATACAGCAGAGGACTTAGAATTTACAGTGGAAGCTAATCCAGGGACTTTAACAGAAGAAAAGCTTAAGGCCTTAAAGGATATAGGAGTTAATAGAATATCTATAGGACTCCAAGCAGTTCAGAATAACCATTTGAAAGATATAGGAAGAATTCATACTTTTAATGAATTTAAAGAAAATTTTTATAAGGCCAGAAATGCAGGGTTCAACAATATAAATGTTGATTTAATGTTTGGACTTCCAAATCAAACCATAAAAGATTGGGAAGAAAGTTTAAAGGAAATAAGTTCCTTAGAACCAGAACATATATCAGCCTATAGTCTTATAATAGAAGAGGGAACACCTTTTAAGAGATATTATGAAAAGGGAATACTTAGACTCCCAACGGAAGAAGAAGAAAGAACAATGTATAATATGACTTTAGATACTTTAGGGGAAAAGGGATATACTCAATATGAGATATCAAATTTTTCTAAGACAAATAGAGAGTGCAAACATAATATTGTTTATTGGGACCTTAAGGAGTATATAGGAGTTGGTTCATCCAGTAGCTCTTATATAAATGGTAAAAGATATAGAAATCAATGTAGCATAGAAAAGTATATAGATGAAGTAAATGAAAAGTCATATTCCTTTGAAGAGGTAATAGAAAACTCTCTTGAGGATAATATGGAAGAGTTTATGTTTATGGGTCTTAGAAAAATAGATGGGATATCCATAGATGATTTTAATAAAAGATTTGAAAATGATATTTATAGTGTTTATGGAAAATTAATAGATAAGTATAAGAGTCAAGGTCTTTTAATAGAGGAAAAAGGAAGAATCTATTTAAGTTATAAAGGTATAGAAGTTTCTAATGTAATTATGAGTGATTTTATATTATCTTAATTATTATATTTAAACTAGAAAATAACTCTTAATGGTTAGAAGGAATAAAAAAATTTGAAATTAATTTTATTTAAGTCTAGTAAAAATAATATAGTAAAATTAATTTGTAGAAGATTAAAAAAGTTTAATTAGAGCAATATATAAAGGCGGAAACTTAGCCTTTATATATTGCTAAAATAGATTGAATGCTATTAAAGTGTATAAATATATCAGGAAGTAAGTATTATATTAAATAATTATAAGCCTTAATTTAGATTTGCTTAATACAAGTTATATAATAAACTTTATGGAGTAGATTATATAACTTGTAGTTTATATTTAATACTTTTTAATAAAGATAGGAATGAAACTTGAAAATATAAGACAAGAGAATACTTAATAGATACAGGTTTTTATTCCCTTAAAATATAGGTATTTGAATAAATAATTTTAGAGGGAAATATTTATTTGTAGGAATAGTAAAAAAGTTTTATAAAGAAAATAGTAGTAAGATAAAGAAAAATAGAGCTATAGTCATATAATAATATTAATAAAAGATATATTTATCCTTATAAAGGTTAAGGACCATTGACAAAAAAAAGGTGAAATGTTATTTTTAATTCATAGTCATTAGCACTCGACACATATGAGTGCTAATAAATGAGGTGATACCATGGAAATGGATGAAAGAAAAATAAGAATTCTTCACGCTATAATAAATGATTATATAGGTAATGGTGAGCCAGTAGGTTCAAGAACCATAGCAAAGAAGTATGACTTAGGTATAAGCTCAGCGACTATAAGAAATGAAATGGCAGATCTTGAGGATATGGGATATCTAGAACAGCTTCATACCTCTTCAGGAAGGAAGCCTTCAGACAAAGGGTATAGGCTTTACGTAGATAAACTAATGCCTAAGGAAGCTTTAAGTTTAGAAGAAGAGCTTAGAATAAAAGGATATTTAATAGATGTAGCCTTAGGTGAAGTTGATAAAATTCTAAAACAAGCAGTGGGAGTTCTTTCAGAGCTTACCCATCTAACTTGCATTCTTAAAAATCCTTCAGTTAATAAGAGTCGGATTAAGTCTTTGCAGCTTTTATCTATAGATAGTAATACTATATTGGTGGTTATGGTTACAGATGGTGGGATTATAAAAAATAATTTAATAAGAACCCATAGTGTACCAAATGCTGATGTGCTAGTTAAAATATCTAATGCCTTGAATTATAGAATTAAGGATTTAACCATAGAAGAAATTAATCTTGAGGTTATAAACAATCTAAAAAAAGATTTAAGGGGATATGATGATATATTTAATGCTATAATACCCTCAATATATGATACATTGAGGGAAACTGAAAATCTTGAAGTTTATACTGAGGGTACTGCTAATATATTTGATTATCAGGAGTTTAATGATATAGATAAGGCAAAGGAATTTTTATCATTACTTTCTAATAAAGACTTAGTAAAGAATCTTATAAATACAGAAGGGGAGCTAACCTTAAAAATAGGTGGAGAAAATTATATTAAAGAAGCTAAAGATTGTAGTATAATATCTGCGTCCTATAATATAGGGGAGACATCTTTAGGGACTATTGGTCTCATAGGACCAACTAGAATTCCTTATTCTAAGATAATGTCCATAATGGCAAAGGTAATGAAAGAGCTTAATGATAGCTTAAGGCAATATAGCGATTATTAGGAGAAGGAGTGTAACCATGGAGAATATGGATAAAAAGTCTGAAACACAAGAAGAATTAAAGGATAATGAAAATCTGAAAAATGAAGAAATAGAAGAAACAGAAGAAAAAAATTGTGAAGAGGACAATGAGTTAAAGGTAAAGAGTTCTATAAAATCTTTAGAAGATGAAAACAAAAAGCTTGCAAATGAAATAGAGGCTTTAAAAGATAAATTACTTAGAACTAATGCAGAATATGAAAACTTTAGAAAAAGAACAGCAAAAGAAAAAGAAGGAATCTACACAGATGCTTGTGAGGATGTTTTAAAGAACATACTACCAGTTATAGATAACTTAGAAAGAGCTGTTGAAATTGAAGGCAGCGCTGAGGATATTAAAAAGGGTGTTGAGATGACATTAAAGGCCTTTGATGATGCATTTAATAAATTAAATGTAGAAGAAATAGATACTAAGGGAGAGTTTGACCCAGTATTACACAATGCAGTTATGCATGTTGAGGATGAAGCCTTTGGAAAGAACTCAATTGTTGAGACATTTCAAAAGGGATATAAAAGAGGCGATAAAGTATTAAGATATAGTATGGTTAAAGTGGCCAACTAATAAAGGAATTTAAGGAGGTAAAAATTATGGGAAAAGTAATAGGAATTGATTTAGGAACAACTAACTCTTGCGTGGCAGTTATGGAAGGGGGAGAACCGGTAGTTATAACAAACTCAGAGGGTGCTAGAACTACTCCTTCAGTAGTTTCTTTCCAAGCTAACGGAGAAAGATTAGTAGGCCAAGTGGCGAAAAGACAAGCGATAACTAATCCTGATAAGACAATAATGTCTATAAAGAGACATATGGGAACTAACCATAAGGTTAATATAGATGGGAAGGATTATACTCCTCAAGAAATATCAGCTATGGTACTTCAAAAGATAAAGGCAGATGCTGAAGCTTATCTTGGAGAATCTGTAACTCAAGCTGTTATAACAGTACCAGCTTACTTTAATGATAGCGAAAGACAAGCGACTAAAGACGCTGGTAAAATAGCAGGTCTTGAAGTTTTAAGAATAATAAATGAGCCAACAGCAGCATCTTTAGCTTATGGAATAGATAAAACAGATACTACTCAAAAGATCTTTGTTTATGACCTAGGTGGTGGTACTTTTGACGTATCAATACTAGAACTTGGAGATGGAGTATTTGAAGTTAAGGCTACAAATGGAGATACATCTTTAGGTGGAGATGACTTTGACCAAAAGGTTATAGATTATATAGCAGAAACTTTTAAAGCAGAAAATGGTATAGATTTAAGAAATGATAAGATGGCTCTTCAAAGATTAAAAGAAGCAGCAGAAAAAGCTAAGATAGAGCTTTCATCTTCAACTCAAACAAATATAAACTTACCATTTATAACAGCTGATGCTACAGGTCCAAAGCATATAGATCTTAACTTAACAAGAGCTAAGTTCAATGAACTTACTCATGATTTAGTTCAAAGAACTATAGAGCCTATGAAAAAGGCTTTAGCTGATTCAAGTCTTTCTATGAGTGATATAGATAAGATAGTACTTGTTGGAGGATCTACAAGAATACCAGCAGTTCAAGAGGCAGTTAAGAACTTTACTGGAAAAGAACCTTCAAAGGGAGTAAACCCAGATGAATGTGTTGCAGTAGGTGCTGCGATACAAGCAGGAGTATTAACTGGAGATGTTAAGGATGTATTACTTCTAGATGTTACTCCATTAACTCTTGGAATAGAAACTTTAGGAGGCGTTGCAACTCCATTAATAGAGAGAAATACAACAGTGCCAACTAGAAAGAGCCAAGTGTTCTCAACAGCAGCTGATGGTCAAACATCTGTTGAAATTCACGTTGTTCAAGGTGAGAGACAAATGGCTGGAGATAATAAGACTCTAGGAAGATTCACTTTATCTGGAATAGCACCAGCACCAAGAGGAATTCCTCAAATAGAAGTTACTTTTGATATTGATGCTAATGGATTAGTTAATGTTTCTGCTAAGGATAAGGGAACAGGAAAAGAGGCTAACATAACAATAACAGCTTCAACTAACCTTTCTGATGATGAAGTAGATAAGGCTGTTAGAGAAGCTGAAATGTACGCTGAAGAAGATAAAAAGAGAAAAGAGTCTATAGAAATTAAAAATAACGCAGATCAATTAGTATATCAAACTGAAAAGACTTTAGGAGAACTTGGAGATAAGGTATCAGCAGAAGATAAGGCTAAAATCGAAGCTAAGGTAGAAGAGCTTAAGAAGATTAAGGATGGAGAAGACTTAGAAGCTATTAAAAAGGCTACAGAAGAGTTAACTCAAGAATTCTATGCAATATCTTCAAAGATGTATGAAGCAGCAGGTGGAGCACAAGCTGGAGCAGAAGGCTTTGATCCAAACAACATGGGAGGATCTCAAGGAACTGAAGAAGGTCCAAAGGGAGACAATGTTGTAGATGCTGATTTTAAAGTAGATGACAAATAATTAAATTCATAATATATTAAATAGGGGAAGGCTTAGTCTTCCCCTAATTTAAAGTGTAGGTGGTGAAGTTATGGCTAAAAAAGATTTTTATGAAGTGCTGGGACTTGAAAAAGGTGCTAGTGATGATGAGATAAAAAAAGCATTTAGGAAATTAGCTATTAAATACCATCCTGATAAGAATCAAGGAAACAAGGAAGCGGAAGAAACATTTAAAGAGATTAACGAAGCTTACCAAGTTTTAAGTGACCCAGAAAAGAAGGCAAGGTATGACCAGTTTGGAACAGCAGACTTTGATGGATCAGGATTCGGAGGAGCAGGATTTGGTGGCATGGATTTTGACCTTGGAGATATCTTTGGAGATATCTTTGGAGGCTTTGGTGGAGGTAGAAGGAAAAAAGGTGGACCAGAACGTGGAGAAGACCTTGAATATAATGTGACCTTAACCTTTGAAGAGGCAGTTTTCGGAGCTAAAAAAGAAGTATCAATATCAAGAAGTGAGAATTGTAGTACTTGTAATGGAAGTGGGGCTAAAGCTGGAAGTTCTCCAACTACTTGTAATAAGTGTGGAGGAAGTGGGCAAGTAAGAGTCCAAAGACAAACTCCTCTTGGAGCTTTTGCCACAGTATCAACTTGTGATAAATGTGGAGGAAAAGGAAAGATAATATTAAACCCATGTGGAACATGCCATGGAACTGGTAAGGAAAGAAAGCAAAGGACTATAACAATAAATATTCCAGCAGGAGTAGATACAGGTAATGTTATGCCTTTAAGAGGACAAGGAAACCAGGGAACTCAAGGAGGTCCTCCAGGGGATTTATATGTAGGTATAAATGTTAAGCCTCATAAGACCTTTAAGAGAAAGGGATTTGATATTTATATGGATACACATATATCTATGGCAAAGGCAGCCCTTGGTACTGAGATAAAGGTTCCAACAGTAGATGGAGATGTGACTTATGATGTACCACAAGGAACTCAACCAGGAACAATCTTTAGACTTAAGGGTAAAGGTGTTCCTAGGATAAACTCAAGTGGTAGAGGAGATCAATATGTCAATGTTGTGGTAGAAGTACCTAAAAACTTAAATGAGAAACAAAGAGAGGCATTAAATATGTTCCTTGAGGCTAGTGGAGATACACCTAAGGAAAAAGAAGGCCTTTTTGAAAAATTGAAAAAAAAGCTTTAATGAACTAGAGGCTTAGTCTTTTAATTTAAGAGACTAAGCTTTACTCTATATAGACATAATTATATAGAGAAGGTAAAATATATTAAGTATATTCTATGGATTAAAATAAATTTGGAAGGATTGATAGCATGAAAGGTACTTGGATAGAAGTAAAAATTATTACTAAATCAGAGGCTTTAGAGATAATACAAGGGATTTTTTATGGATTAGATGTTAAGGGGGTTGCTATAGAAGATCCTAATGACTTCTTAGAAACTGAAAAAGGACCATTAACATGGGATTTTGCAGATATAAATATATTAGAGCATAAAGGAAAGGCAGCTATGGTAAAGGGATATTTCTCTGTTGAAGAGAATATAGACGAAATCATGGAATATATAAAAGAAAAGCTTGAAGAAATAAGAAGTATGGGTATAGATATAGGAGAAGGAACCTTAGAGTACCAAAAGGTTAATGAGGAAGATTGGGCAAATAATTGGAAAAAGTATTATAAGCCAACAAAAATCGGAAAAAATATAGTGATTAAGCCTATATGGGAGGAATATAAAGAGAGTAAAGAAGATATAGTTATAGACCTTGATCCTGGAATGGCTTTTGGAACAGGAACTCATGAGACTACAAGAATGTGCATAGAAGCTCTTGAAAAGTACATAAAGGAAGATACAGTGGTGTTTGACATTGGTACAGGGTCAGGAATTCTTGCTATAGCTGCAGCAAAGCTTGGAGCTAAAAATGCATTGGGAGTAGATCTTGATCCAGTGGCTGTGGAATCTGCAAAAGAAAATGTAGAATTTAATAAGTTAGATAATATAGAAATTCTTGAAGGAAACCTTTTAGATGTAGTAGAGGGTAAGGCTGATTTAGTAGTGGCTAATATAATTGCAGAAGTTATATGTATATTAGTGGATGATGTTAAAAAGGTATTGAATAAAGGTGGATTGTTTATAACCTCAGGGATTATTCATGATAGATGTGAAATGGTTATAAATAAACTTGAGGAGTCTGGATTTGAAGTAGTTGAAATTAATAAAGATGGAGAATGGAACTGTATAATAGGTAAAATAAAGTAGAAAAAGGGAGAAGTATTTATGCATAAATTTTTTACAACCAGTGAATTAGTAGATGAGATTTATGCCACTATAGTTGGAGATGATGTTAAGCATATATATAAGGTCCTAAGATTAAAAGAGGGGGACCAGGTAATTATAAATAATGGACTTTCAGAAGAATATCTTGGAGAAATTGAAGAAGTAACTAAAGAAAAGGTTATTGTAAAAATCATAAAGAAAAATGAAATAAATAGTGAAAGTAAAGTTAATATTACTTTATTTCAAGGAATGCCAAAGGCAGCTAAGATGGATCTAATAGTACAGAAGGGAACAGAACTAGGAGTAAATAATTTTGTTCCAATAATAACTTCTAGAGTAGATGTTAAGCTTAAAGGTGAATTTAAAAAACTAGAGAGGCTTCAGAGAATTGCCTTAGAGGCATGTAAGCAATGTAAAAGAGCAAGGGTGCCAGAAGTATTAGAACCTTTAGAGTTTAAAGAAATGTTAAATGAGTTAGAGAACATGGATTTAGTAGTAGTTCCTTATGAAAATGCTACTGGTCAGGGAATTAAGCAGTTGGTTAAAAATGTACCACAGGATGGGGTTTGTGATATAGGAATAGTGATAGGACCAGAAGGTGGTTTTGAAGAAGAAGAAATAGAAGCTCTTAAGAGTATAAATGCTCATATTGTAACCTTAGGCCCAAGAATATTAAGAACAGAAACAGCGGGTCTTGTATGTACATCGCTTATACAATATGAGTTTTCAGATTTAGGAGGGATAATTTAATGAAGGTGGCATTTTCAACTTTAGGGTGTAGAGTAAATGTATATGAATCAGAAGCAATGACGGAGAAATTTATAAGAGAAGGTTATGAAGTTGTAGATTTCTCAGAAGTGGCAGATGTTTATGTAATAAATACATGTACTGTTACCAATATGGGAGATAAAAAATCAAGACAAGTTATAGGAAGAGCTAGAAGGCTTAATGAAGATGCTATAATAGCTGTTGTTGGTTGCTACTCCCAGATAGCCCCAAAGGAAGTGAGTTCTATTGAGGGGGTAGATGTAGTTCTTGGAACTAGGAATAAGGGAGAGGTTGTATACTGGGTAAATAGAGCCTTAGATGAGAAAGTACAAATAGTTCAAGTTGCGGATAATATAATGAAAAATAATGTTTTTGAGGACCTTAATATTGAAGAGTTTAAAGATAAGACAAGGGCATTTTTAAAGGTACAGGATGGATGTAATAGATTTTGTAGTTACTGTTTAATTCCTTATGCAAGAGGTGGGGTTTGTAGTAAGAATCCAGATAAAATAGAAGAAGAGGTTAAAAAGTTAGCAGAACATGGATTTAAGGAAGTTATACTTTCAGGAATACATACAGCATCCTATGGAGTGGATTTATATGGAAATATAACCCTTGTGGATGTTTTAGAAAGAATAGAGAAAATAGAAGGTATAGAAAGGGTAAGAATAGGATCCATAGATCCTAACTTCTTCACAGAGGATGTTAAAAATAGAATAGTAAAGCTTAAAAAGCTTTGTCCTCATTTTCATCTTTCCCTTCAAAGTGGAAGTGATGAAACCTTAAAAAGAATGAATAGAAGATATAAGGCAAGTGAATATGAGGACATAGTAAATATGCTTCGTGAAGCCTTTTTAGATGCTTCAATAACAACAGATGTTATTGTAGGATTCCCAGGAGAAACAGAGGAAGAATTTAAGGAAACCTATGAATTTTTAGAGAGAATAAAGCTTTCTAAGACTCATATATTTAAGTTTAGTCCTAGAAAAGGAACTCGTGCTGCTACTATGGGTAATCAAGTAGATGGAAATGTTAAAGAAGAAAGAAGTAAGGCATTAATTGACTTAAATAGTAAAAATGAAAAAAACTTTATGGAAAAATTTCTAGGGGAAAAAACAGAAGTTTTATTTGAAGAAGAAACAAAGGAAAAAGGATTTTATTCAGGTTATACAAGAAACTATGTTAGAGTAGAGGTGCCTTTTGAAAATTCC
Source organism: Clostridium hydrogeniformans DSM 21757 (assembly GCF_000686705.1). Lineage (GTDB taxonomy): Bacteria > Bacillota > Clostridia > Clostridiales > Clostridiaceae > Clostridium_Z > Clostridium_Z hydrogeniformans. The sequence continues at coordinate 449,737 of NZ_KK366004.1, forward strand.
TCAATAGTTGGAAAAATACTAAAGGTTAAAATAAAAGATAGCAGGAATGAAATATTAATTGGAGAATTAATATAATATAGGAGTTTTAACTTGAAATTTATTTTATACAAAGCTTAAAATCTATGATTTTAAGTAAGGGAGGTATGGATAAATTAAGTGGAAAGCTTAAAATTATATATAGGATTTTAAGTTTTAAAGTTAAATTATAAATCTACCTAAAGCAGTATAAATCAAATATGATTTCAATGAATAAGTTAATAATTTATATTTAAACCCTATATAAGTATTTTAATAATAAAGAAAAGCCTAGAAACTTATATGGTATATTTTAACTTTTGTATTTATCATAGAGAGGACAGTTATTAAAATTATAGAAGAATATTATAAAATTTATGGTGAAAAACTATTATAGATTAATATATAAACTGAAAATGATTATATATTTTGTATTTAAAGTTTGTAAAGGGGGTGAAATCAAATGGAAAACTGTATATTTTGTAAAATAGTAGGTGGGGAGATTCCGTGTTCAAAGATTTATGAAGATGATAAGGTGTTAGCTTTTAAGGACATAAATCCAGAAGCTCCGGTTCACATTCTTGTTATACCTAAGGAACATATACAAAGTGCTAATGAAATAAATGAAAAAAATTCACATATAGTAGCACACATATTTACTGTTGTTAATAAAATAGCAGAAGAGCAAGGAATAAAGGAAAGTGGATACAGAATAGTTAATAATTGTGGTGACCATGGAGGTCAAACAGTAGGTCATATTCATTTCCATGTGTTAGGTGGTAGAAATCTAACATGGCCACCAGGTTAAAAAATAATATAATGAAATTCTTGACAGCACGCAATTTACTGTTATATAATTAGGTGTGTGCTATTGAGAGCCCACAAGCTGCAATTTTTATAGATATAGAAATTGAGCTAGCGGAGGGAGGGATAGTAAATGTCAGAGATAAGAGTTGGAGAAAATGAAACATTAGAAAGTGCATTAAGAAGATTCAAGAGAAAATGCGCTAGAGCTGGAGTTCTTTCAGAGGTCAGGAAGAGAGAACACTACGAAAAGCCAAGTGTAAAGAGAAAGAAAAAATCAGAAGCTGCTAGAAAGAGAAAGTTCAAGTAAGAACTTCTTTATAGAAGAAGGTAAAGCTATGCCAATTAATAAAGTGTTAAAAACTTACCTTCCCCAGCAGTTAAATCTAGGAGAACTTATAATTACCATAACTAAGAAAAAGCAGCTTGTTAAGTGGGTGCTAATAGCATAAGTGATATGGGAAAAATATATCGCTGTTTTTAGTACTATAATTATAGTGATATTTTGTAAGTTCGATAAATAGAATATTTGAATAATAAATAAAAGAACTCACCATAGTGGGTTCTTTTTTCTTTGTTTATTTTTAAGATTATAAATTATGTTTTATAATTTTTCTAACTTGCTATGAATAAAAATTTAATATAACAACTTTAAAATCTTTAGTTAGATTTAGATAGAATTCTAATATAGTAAAAAAATATGTAAGCTAAGGTTCACCTTATACCCTTTTATATTTTAGTCATTAATTTAGGAAAGTTTTCATAAATTAATATGAAAATATTTTTAGGGGTGAGAGTATGGAAGGAAAAATAAGAAAGGCTAAAGAGCATATAGCAGAGACGTTAGAGATCCCAAGTGATGTAATTTTAGATCTTCCAAGGATAATAATAACTTCCAATAAAGAAATAACCATAGAAAATCATAAAGGAATCATAAAATTTGAAGAAGGGATTATAAAACTTAATTCTAAGATGGGGATTATTGCCATAGAGGGAAAAGATTTTGAGATAGTTTTTATGGGAGGAAATACCTTAACTTTAAAGGGAAGATTTAAATCAGTGGTGTATGAAGGCTATGACAAGGTTTGATTTTATAAAAAAAGGCGTTATAACTATAGAAGTTCAGAGTCTTTCTCCCGAAAAATTTATAAACCTTCTTTGGAATGAAGGGGTAAAGGTGAAAAATGCAACTAGATTATCTAAAGCCCATTGGGTAATGGATTTGGATCCTTTAGATTATTCAAAAATGAAAAAATTATCAAAAAGTCATAAGGTGAAAGTAAAAATATTAAAGACTAAGGGTCTTATAAGCTATATTGTTATGGTGAGAAACAAATTCTCTTTATTTATTGGAGGTATAATATTTTTAGTACTTATATATGGATATTCTTTATTTGTTTGGGACATAGACATAGAAACGGATAAGTATGTATCACCTTACGAGGTAAGGCAGCATTTATCCTTAGAAAATATTAAACCAGGTATTCTTAAGAGTAAAATAAATGTATATGATCTAGAAAAAAGATTAATGGAGCTTGACTCAAGGATAATGTGGGCAAGGGCTAGGTTTGAAGGATCTCATTTTAAAGTCGTAATAGAAGAGAGGCAGAACCCACCTAAAGGATCAGAAGAAGAAGAAAAAGTTAGTGGAGATATGGTAGCAAAAATGGATGGAGAAGTTTTAAGGGTATATACAACTAGTGGCACATCTTTAGTTAAAAAAGGAGATATGGTAAAGGCAGGAGATGTACTAATAAAAGGCATACAGGGGAAAGAGGGAAGTACCTATGAGACTGATGCAGAAGGTGATGTAATTGCAAAAACATTTTATGAGGATGAGGAGGAAGTTGTTTTAAAAGGCGTAAAAAGAGAAAAAACAGGAAATGCAAGTGAAAGTATATATATTCAGTTATTTGGAAAGAAACTTTATCTGAAAAAAGGGGAGGATAAATTTAAAAAATATGATAAAATAGAAGAGAGTGGGACTATATTAAATAAAACTTATTACTATGAGATTAAGGAGAATACCTTTGAGCTTAGTGAAGAAGAGGTAGTATATAAGAAAAGTAATGAAATGGAAGAAAATATAAAAAAGAATTTAGATAAAAGCTCTAAGGTATTAGATAAAATTATAAATAAGTCTAGAGAAGATAATAAACTAACTATAAAAGTTGTTTTTGTTGTAGAACAAAATATAGCAGAGAAACCCACTAATTAAGTTAAAAGAGGGTGATAATCTTGAAGATAAAAGGAAAAATTAAGGGATATAGAGTATATAATAGAATATTAATATTTCTATTTACTTTTATGGTTTCCTATGTACTTATAATGACCTCTTTGGTAACAAAGAAATATTCCTTAAGCCCAGGAGAAATAGCAAAAGTAAATATAAAGGCATCAAAGGAAGTTATTGATAATAGAGCAACCCAAGATAAGATAAAGCAGGCAGAAAAAGAAGTGACAAATCAATACACACAAAAACCTGAAGTCAAGAAAAGTGCCATGGATAATTTAAGAGACTTCTTCTCAAAGCTAATATCTACAAAAGAACTTCAGAAGGAAGAAGCTGAGAAGGTTGCTGCTTTAAGAGGAATTAATGATATATATATAAATGATGAGGAAATAGTGGCATTATTGAAACTATCTTTAGAAGATATAAAAAAGCTTGAGAATATTGTTTTAGACATAGGGAATCAAGTTTATGATGGAACCATAACCGAAGGAAATAAAGAGGATCTTAAAAAGGCTCAAGACTTTGTATCTAACAAGCTCTCTACAAGTAAGTATTCAAAGGGAATAAGAGAAATTGTCTTTAATATAATAAACTATCAATTAAAGCCAAACTTTTTCTTTGATAAGGAAAAGACAGAGGAACTTAGAAAGCAAGCTGTTAAAAATGTACAGCCTGTAATGATACAAAAAAATCAGATAATAGTAAAAGAAGGAGAGCCTGTAACAGAAGCACAAATAGATATATTAAAGGATTTAGGACTTTTAAATGATAGTGGACTTGATTTTTATATCTATATAGGTCTAGGTGTGTTTATAGCCTTAATTCAGTTTATACAATGGTATTACTTATATAAGTATTTTAATGATACATTTAATGATACAAGTAAACTTATTCTAATTAGTATAGTAAATTTAGCATCCTTGGCTCTTGCAAGAACCTTAAGTATAATATCACCATACTTAATACCTATTGCATGTGCACCAATGCTATTAACATTGCTTTTAAATTATAAGGTATCTTTAACATTAAGTGTTCTAAATTCTATACTTATAAGCAGTGTAGTAGATTTTAACGTTGAAATAACGCTTATTGCAATACTTAATGGGGTATTAGGGGCCATATTAATAAAAAAGATGCAGCAAAGAAATGATATCCTTTATTCCTCACTTTATATAGCTGTAGTGAATATGATTCTTACCTTTACTATGGGAATACTTCTTTCTAACAACGTATTGGAAGTAGTTAAAAAATCAGGGTTTACAGGAATAGCAAGTTTAATATCAGCAGTGCTCACTATTGGATTTTTACCTTTCTTTGAAAGTACCTTTGATATAGTAACTGTGGTTAAATTATTAGAACTATCTAATCCTAACAATCCATTACTTAAAAAAATACTTATGGAAACTCCAGGAACATATCATCACAGTATACTAGTTGCAAACCTTGCAGAGGTGGCAGCAGAGCAGGTAGGAGGAAATCCAGTCCTTGTTAGGATAGCAGCTTATTATCATGATGTAGGTAAAACAAAAAGACCATACTTCTTTAAGGAGAATCAAATTAATAGGGAAAACCCACATGATAAAATTACTCCTAATTTAAGTACACTTATAATAACCTCTCATGTTAAGGATGGTCTTGAGATGGCAAAGGAACATAATCTTCCTAAAGTTATACAGGATATAATTGTACAACATCATGGTACAACTTTAGTTAAATATTTTTATTATATGGCAAAGAATAATTCGGAGAATCCAGAAGAGATTAAGGAAGCGGACTTTAGATACCCAGGTCCCATACCTCAGACTAAGGAAGCTGGTATAGTAATGTTAGCTGATGGTGTAGAGGCAGCAGTAAGATCTATAAAGGATCCAACCCAAGGTAAAATAGAAGAAATGGTAAACAACATAATAAAGGATAAATTAAATGATGGTCAGCTTGATCATTGTGATTTAACCTTAAAGGATTTAGATAAAATAAGAAAGGCCTTCTTAAATACATTAAATGGTATATATCATAGGAGAATAGAGTATCCATCAGAAAGCAAGAAGCAAAATAAGGGAGAATAAAAATGATATATTTTGAAAATGAACAAGATTTAATGAACATAGATAATGAATTTGAAAGTAGTATTTTAAAAACCATAGATTTTGCTTTAAAAGAGGAAATTGGTGATATTCCCTATGAAATATCACTGTTGTTTGTAGATAATGAAGCAATTAGAGAGATAAATAGAGAGCAAAGAGGAATAGATAAAGCCACAGATGTGTTATCTTTTCCACAGTTATTTTATCCTAAAGATAAGGTTTTTAAGGAGGTATACTTAGACCATGAATTTTCTCCAGAAGACTTGGATGGGGAAAACTTAGTTCTTGGAGATATAGTCCTATCTCTTGAAAGAGCAGAAGAACAAAGGTTTGAGTATGGCCATTCTTTTGAAAGGGAGTGTTCATATTTAGTTGTTCATTCAGTACTTCATCTTTTAGGATACGACCATATGAATGAAATAGAAAAGTCTAAGATGAGATTTCAGGAAGAAGAAATACTTAAAAAGCTAGATATGGCTAGGTAAGAAATTATTTTTAATAAAGTAACTAGTTAAAATTCATTAGTAATAAAAAAGCCCAGTAGGGCTTTTTTATTATGGAGATATTAAATTAAAAAATAAAGTTTAATAGATATCTTATATATGTTTAGAAGTGTATAGTTATTGTGTATAATTATATTAAGAGATATTTTGAAATATCTATAATATAATTATTTTATCCTAAAATAATAAGAGAAAAATACTATTGTTTTTTAAGAATTAGGACCGATATTAGCTATAAGTAGAATGATAAATTATTGTGGGGTGAATTATATGAGCATAAAAAAGTTAGTAGATTCTTTTAATCATGCTATAGAAGGAATAATATATACAATAAGAACTCAAAGGAATATGAAAATACATATGATGGCAACATTGCTTGTCTTGACAATATGTTTCTTTTATGAACTTTCTAAGGTAGAGCTTTTAATAATATGCATAACAATAACCATGGTTATTGGAGCAGAACTTATAAACACGGCTATTGAAGCAGCAGTAGATGCAACTACTAATTTTTATCACCCTTTAGCTAAAATAGCTAAAAATGTGGCGGCAGGAGCTGTACTATTAACAGCTATTAATGCATTGTTTGTAGGATACATTATATTTTGGGATAAGATAACAGAAATAGTATTTACCACAGTAACTAAAATAAAGCAATCAGAACCTTATATGATTTTAATTGTGCTTGTTATAGTTTGTGTTGCCACCTTGGTCTTTAAAGCAATATATGGAGAAGGAACTCCCTTAAAGGGTGGTATGCCAAGCGGACATAGTGCTATAGCTTTTTCATTGGCTACCATGGTGGCACTTATAAGTCAAGAACCAGTGGTTATAATGTTAGCATTTTTATTAGCCGTAATAGTAGCACAAAGTAGGGTGGACTCAGAGGTGCATTCTATATTAGAGGTTATATGTGGTTCTATATTTGGAATATTATTAACCCTTCTTATATTTAAATTGCTATCTTAGAAAATATTTATTAACGTCATCATTTTATTACTCCTTATAAACTAATACTTAAATATAAGAGTGAATCTTAGAAATACTTACTATATAGTTTATCTTAGACAAGAGTAGTACTTAAGTTATGCAGCATATGTTTATTTTACAATCCATAGGATAAATTAAAGTATAATAGATAAAATAAATATATTTATAATAGCAGTATAGTATAAATGAAATTAAGTTATAGCCTAATAAGGTAATGTTTTATATAAATTAGTTTTAATAAGGGTTATGACATTCACTTTTTATTGAAATACATATAAATAGTGCTATAATTTTATATACAAGATATAAAATTAGGGAGGTATATTTTATGAATTATGATGTACTAATAGAAAAAGCCATTGAAGTAAGAGAATTAGCATATGCTCCTTATTCAAAATTTAAGGTAGGAGCTGCAGTCATGATGGAAGATGGTAGTATATATACAGGATGCAATATAGAAAATGCCTCATTTGGTGCCACTAATTGTGCTGAAAGAACAGCTATATTTAAAGCTATATCTGAAGGGAAAACTACGGTAAAGGCTGTGGCTGTAATTGGAGATGTAAATTCTTATACCTATCCTTGTGGAATATGTAGGCAAGTAATAGTAGAATTTGCGGAAGGACCAGAAATTCCAATAATAATCATTAAAAATAAAAATGAATATATAAAAAAGACTTTAGATGAGATTTTACCAGGAAGCTTTAGTAAAAAAGACTTAGAACTTTAGGAGGAAATGAATGTTTAAATCAGGATTCGTAACGATAATAGGAAGACCTAATGTAGGAAAATCTACATTATTAAATTACATTATGGGGGAGAAACTATCAATTGTTTCATCAAGACCTCAAACTACAAGAAATAATATACAAACGGTATTAACAGGAGATGACTTTCAAATAGTCTTTGTTGACACACCAGGCCTTCATAAACCAAGACATAAGCTAGGTGAATATATGGTAAAGGTAGCTACAGATGCCTTAAAGGAAGTTGATTTAGTATTATTCCTTACAAACCCAAGTGAGGGTATAAGTAAGGGAGATGAAATAATATTAAATCAATTAAGAGATGCTAAGGTACCAGTATACCTTGTCCTTAATAAAATAGATGAAAATACCATAGAAAGAGTAGCAGAAAACTTAAAGGAGTATGGAGAATTCTTCTCATTTAAAGAGATAGTACCTATATCAGCCTTAAAAGGTAAAAATGTAGATACTCTAATAGATCTTATGAAAAAAGAACTACCAGAGGGACCACAGTATTATCCAAAGGAAATGATAACAGATGTTCAAGAAAGATTTGTTATATCTGAGACAGTTAGGGAAAAGGCTTTAAGACTTCTTTCAGAAGAAGTTCCTCATGGAATAGCTGTGGATATAATACAGATGAAGAAAAGCCAAAATGGAACTTATCACATAGAAGTTGATATGCTTTGTGAAAAAGATTCCCACAAAGGAATAATAATAGGAAAGAATGGTCAGACCCTTAGAAAGATTGGGGAGTATTCAAGAAAAGATATTGAAAAATTCTTAAATGCTAAGGTTAACTTAAAAATATGGGTAAAGGTTAGAAAAGAGTGGAGAGATAACTCAATGCTTCTTAAGGAACTAGGCTATAAAATGAAAAAGTAAAGGAGAGATAACTCTGGCACTAGTTAAAACTTTAGGGGTTGTATTAAAGGAACAGGACTACAAAGAGAATAATAAGCTTCTGTGGATATATACAGAAAAGAATGGGAAAATAACAGCTATTGCAAAAGGGGCAAAGAAGAATAGTAATAAATTATTTTCAGCCTCTTTGCCCCTTACTTTTGGTGAATATGTCCTATTTAAAGGCAGAGGGCTTTATACTATAAGTGAAGGAAAAATTGTAAATTCCTTTAGAGGATGTTTAGATGATTTAGAAAAGCTTACCTACAGCACATACCTTTGTGAGCTTATAGATATATCCATGGTAGATGATGAAAGTAATGCGGTGTTATTTAAGGAATTAGTTACTTCATTATATTTATTAAACTCTAATGCTTTGGATAATGAGATTCTTATTAGAGCCTTTGAAATTAAACTTTTAAAAGCCACAGGCTATGCACTAGATTTAGAGAATTGTTGTAAGTGTAAAAGAAGGCTTTCCTATTGTGATTATATAAGCCTTGCTTATAGTGGAGGGGTTTGTAATAGGTGTGAAAAATCCTATGGTATTCCCATATCTTCTAGTACATATAATATTTTAAGATATTTAAATTTCTATAGTCTAGATAATATATATAAATTAAAAATAAATGATAATATAAAAAAGGAACTATATTCCATTATGAAGTCCTTAATAGGGAGTATTTATCAAAGAAGGCCTAAAAGTTTAGATATGCTTGATATAATAAAGGAGAGTGGAGATAAAAATGAATGATAATTCTTTAGAAAAATTAGATTTAATAATAGAAAGAACAGGAGTTTCCTATAAGGAGGCTAAAGAAGCTTTAGAATTTTCTATGGGAGATGTGGTGGAGGCTATAATATATATAGAAGAAAGAAAAAAAGAGAATCCTTCACCTATATTTACATCTCTTGAAGGATTTAAGACATGGCTTATGGAATTAATAGACAGGGGAAACATAAGTAGGATAAGAATTAAAAAGGGAGAAAAGGTAATAGTAGATGTTCCAGTAAATGCAGGCCTTGCAGCAGGGTTTATAGGACTACTTTGGACACCGATTATACTTATAGGAATAGCTACAGCTACCTTAGTTACTCTTACTGTTGAAATTACCAATAATGATGGGACAGTTGAAGTTATAAATACTGTAGTAAAAAATTCAGCTATGGACTTAGGAAGCAAAATAAAGGATGTAGCAAGCGAAGTAAAGGATAAATTTATAAATAATAAAAAAAATTCTACTAACAATGGATTTAAAGATGATGTAATTATGAATGACACTCCAGTATATCAATACTCTGTAAAATTCCATGATGATGAGGAGAATAAATAAAAAATAAACAAAAAAATATATACAGGAAAAAAATTATATTGTATAATATAAATAAGTTAATTGTATATCACATTTAAAATATAATATACACTAATTCCTGGAACATTAGAAAGAGGTGAGGGCAATTAAATTAACACCAAGACAAGAAGAAATAATAAGATTAGTAAAAGAAGGAGCACCAATAACAAGTGAATCCTTAGCATCACATTTAGGAGTTACTAGGGCTGCCTTAAGGCCAGATCTAGCAATACTAACCATGACAGGAATTTTAGAAGCTAGACCTAAAGTTGGATATATATATTCTCAAAAGCCCTCTCATAGCATGGTATATGATTATATAATTCATATAAAGGTAAAAGATGTAATGTCATCACCAGTTGTTGTTAATGAAGAGACTACAGTATATGATGCCATTGTACATTTATTCTTAAATGATGTAGGAACCTTATTTGTTGAGAATAAGGGAATACTTGTGGGAGCTGTATCAAGAAAAGATTTCTTAAAAATAGCTATAGGAGGAACTGATATTCATAAGGTTCCGGTTGGAGTTATAATGACAAGAATGCCAAATATAGTTTTTGTTGAACCAGAAGATACAGCTTATTTAGTGGCACAGAGAATAATAGATCATGAGGTAGATAGTCTACCTGTTATTGAGAGAGTTTTTGAAAATGATAAGGAGTCTTTAAAGATTGTGGGCAAAATCTCAAAGACTAATATCACTAAGTTATTTGTTAATATGGGCAAAAACAAATAATAAGATAACTATAGGGAGGTTTCTCCCTTTAGTATATATTTTTTAAAAGCTAAAGGAGTGTTAATATGGGCAAGAAGAAATATGTGTACTTATTTAGTGAAGGCGATGCATCCATGAAAAACCTTTTAGGTGGAAAGGGTGCTAATTTAGCAGAGATGACAAATCTGAATATTCCAGTACCACAAGGTTTTACTGTTACAACTGAGGCATGTAACAAGTATTATGATGATGGTGAGGTAGTAGAGTCAGAGGTTATTGAAGAAATTTATGAAAGAATGACAGAGCTAGAGAAAATAACAGGAAAAGGTTTTGGATCATTAGATAATCCTCTTCTTGTTTCTGTAAGATCTGGGGCAAGGGCATCAATGCCAGGTATGATGGATACTATACTTAATTTAGGGTTAAATGATGATACAGTTGAAGTGATGGCTAAAATAACAGAGAATCCTAGATTTGCTTATGACTCTTATAGAAGATTTATTCAAATGTTTTCAGATGTTGTTATGGATATAGAAAAAAGAATGTTTGAAGATATATTAGATGAAATGAAAAAAGAAAAGGGAGCAAACCTTGATACAGATTTAAATGCTGATGATTTAAAAGAGCTAGTTAAAAAGTATAAGGCTCTTTATAAGAAAGAAAAGGGTGAAGAGTTCCCAAGAGACCCTAAAGTTCAACTTATAGAGTCCATAAAGGCTGTATTTAGATCATGGAATAATCCAAGAGCTATAGTATATAGAAGATTAAATGATATTCCAGCTAAGTGGGGAACCGCTGTAAACGTTCAAGAGATGGTTTTTGGAAATAAAGGAAATACTTCAGGAACTGGGGTAGCTTTCTCAAGAAATCCATCTACTGGAGAAAAACATATTTTTGCTGAGTACTTAATGAATGCTCAAGGAGAAGATGTAGTGGCAGGAATAAGAACTCCTCATCCTATAAGTAAATTAAAAGAGGACATGCCTAACATATATGAAGAATTCTTAAAGATTGTTAATATATTAGAAAATCATTATAGAGATATGCAGGATATGGAATTTACCATAGAGGAAGGTAAGTTATATTTCCTTCAAACAAGAAATGGTAAAAGAACAGCTCAAGCTGCTTTAAAAATTGCAGTGGATCTTGTAGAAGAGGGAATGCTTACTAAGGAAGAAGCTATTCTTAAAGTTGAGCCAAAGCAACTTGATAGCTTATTACATCCTGCATTTGATTCAAATGCGTTAAAGGAGAATTCTCCTATAGCAAAGGGACTTCCAGCATCTCCAGGAGCAGCTTGTGGTAAAATATCATTTACAGCTAATGAGGCTAAAGAAAGAGCAGAAGCTGGAGAAAGAGTAGTTTTAGTTAGACTAGAAACATCTCCAGAAGATATAGAAGGAATGATAGCAGCAGAAGGAATACTTACTGTAAGAGGAGGAATGACTTCTCATGCAGCTGTTGTAGCTAGAGGTATGGGAACTTGCTGTGTTGCAGGTTGTGGTGATTTAAAAGTTAATGAAATCAGCAAAACTTTAGAGGTTCAAGGAAAGGTTTATACAGATAAGGACTATATATCAATAGATGGATCCACAGGTAATATTTATGGATGTGAAATAAATACTGTAGAACCAGAAATAAGTGGATATTTTGAAATCTTTATGAAGTGGGCAGATGAAATAAGAACAATGAAAGTTAGAACCAATGCAGATACTCCAAGAGATGCATCTCAAGCTGTTAAGTTTGGGGCAGAAGGAATAGGACTTTGCAGAACAGAGCATATGTTCTTTGCAGAAGATAGAATATTGGCAGTTAGAGAAATGATTGTTGCAAAGAATGAGGAGCAAAGAAGGAAGGCATTAGAAAAGCTTCTTCCAATGCAAAGAGAAGATTTTGTAGGAATTTATGAGGCTATGGAACATAGACCTTGTACTATAAGACTATTAGATCCACCATTACATGAATTCTTACCACATAATGAGGAGGATGTATTAGGTCTTGCAAAAGAACTGGGAATAACTGTAGAAGAACTTAAAGCTACTATAGACTCTTTACACGAATTCAATCCTATGATGGGTCATAGAGGATGTAGACTTGCTGTTTCCTACCCTGAAATAGCTGAAATGCAAACAAGGGCTATAATAGAAGCAGCTGTAGAAGTTAAGAAAAATCATGGATATGATATAGTGCCAGAAATAATGATACCACTTGTTGGAGAAATAAAGGAACTTAAATTCGTTAAAGATATAGTTGTTACCACTGCTGAATCTATTTTAAAAGAAAGTAGTATAGATATGAAGTATCTTGTTGGAACTATGATAGAAGTTCCAAGAGCTGCTTTAACTGCTGATGAAATAGCAAAAGAAGCAGAGTTCTTCTCTTTTGGAACTAATGACTTAACTCAAATGACCTTCGGTTTCTCAAGAGATGATGCAGGAAAGTTCTTAAAGGATTATTATGATAGAAAGATATATGAGTCAGATCCATTTGCAAAGCTTGATCAAGATGGAGTAGGCATACTTGTAAGGATGGCTGCAGAAAAGGGTAGACAAACTAGAAGTGATATAAAACTAGGTATTTGTGGAGAACATGGAGGAGATCCATCCTCAGTTGAGTTCTGTCATAATCTAGGACTAAATTATGTGTCTTGTTCACCATTTAGAGTTCCTCTTGCTAGACTTGCAGCGGCTCAAGCGCAGGTTAAAAATAAAAGATAACCTAATGACTTTTCTAAAGCAGGTGTAAACTTTAAATGAAATTGTGCATAAGAGTGTCTATTTGAAATAAGATTTTTCAATTGCATAAATATAAATAATTAAAGCCCTAGAAATAATGTTTCTAGGGCTTATTAAGGCTATTTTAAGGATGTATATATTGCATTAAGTAATTTACATTTCACTGATTGATGACTCAATAAGTTTCAACTGAATCTAATGTAGTTTTAATATTAGAACTTATATATTAAATTTATTCTCTATATAACTTACAAAAGAATTAATAAATTGCAATTGATAAGAGGTTTTTTTAACTACATTATTTAATAAATTACAGAAGGCTTTTTTATTACATTTTCTTATATTGTTATAGTAATCTCTGGAAATCCGCCAGTATTTTTGGGGGAATGCGAGATAAGCTGCTATATATTTATATTCATCTAGGGTTAGGGGTTTAATTTTATTATATTCATCTAAGGCATTTATACATAAATCTAGATTCCATTTAGTATTTTCTCTTTTTAAAAGTCTTCTAAAGAAATAGGATATATCTTTAGCACAATAATCTAATTTACTTTTATCAAAATCTATTATATGCATATTATGATTATTTTCAAAAATTATATTTTTATTTACATAGTCACCATGACATAAGGATCTAGATAAGTTTTCATCATTTATTGAGTTACATAAATCTAAAGAAATTCTAGCTAAGGTTATGTTATCTTCAAAGTCATCAAGAAAAATTTTTGAGAATTGATCTTGATATCTAAAGGCTAGGTTTGAAGAATTTAATAGTTGATTAAAATGTTTATTATAAGAAGAAAATATATCATCAAAACCTAATCTTTCTTCACTGCCTAAGATAGGAGAGAAGTTTTTAGAGGTTTTATGGACTTTAGCAAGGGTTGACATGGCTAGGTTTATATGATTAATATTATCAAAGTCACATTTATCACCATTTATCCAAGGTGTTAACATGAACAACATATCATTTTCTAAAACAAACCTGCTTCCATCATTGGTAGGTATAAATCTTGGAACATCTACACCTAGTCTATATAACCATTCTACAGCAGAGTAAACAAACAAAAGCTCTTTTTTATTAAGGTATACCTTTTTTATACAAAAAGCTTCTTCTCCAACTTGAACCTTATAAACAGCACGCTGCTTATCCGTATCTTTGAATTTAATTTCCTTAATCTCACAATTCTCTATACCATAGTGAGGAAGAACATATTTTTTTATATTATAGGTATTAATCCAAGTATCTCTTAAATTAATGTTATAATTTTTAGCCCTTTCATGAGGCATAGTATATTACCTCCCTTAACTCTCTAATAAGAGTAATATTATTCATAATATTATATGAGGGAAAGTTTAAGATTATGATTTCGAATAAAAAAATTGAGTTAACAATTTCTAATATTAGGAAGTGCAGAAATTAAATATAAATATTAAAATAATTTCTAAAAACAGGTAAGAATGAAACATATAATATAAAATAATTTTAAATATAAATAATAATAAGATGAGTTTATAGGAGAAATTTAGAAAATGAAAAAAATAATCATAAAATCTAAAAAAAAATATACAATATATAGGAGTGAATTAGATTGGAATTAATAGTGCAAAAAATAACAAAATTTGCAATAAATAATACAAATAAGGAATAAATTTATATAAATTTGGGATAAACTAATATTTGAAAGGATTATTATAAAACTTAAAGTTTATTGAAGGAAAAACAGAAAAAATAAAGAATATATATATAAGCAACATAGTTTAGAAATATAAATTAAATAAAAAAAATTGTAGAAAAGAAGGAAAAGATTAATTTCTGTCGAATATAATAAACCTTGTTGAAAAGATTAATTATAAATAATTACTTTGGGTGGGATTCTCATTGATACCAGAACATATAATTGAAAAGATAAAGGATGAAAATGACATTGTAGAGGTTATATCTGATACTGTTAGACTAAAGAGGAGTGGAAGAAATTATCAAGGATTATGTCCTTTCCATAATGAGAAAACACCTTCTTTTAGTGTTTCTAGTGAAAAACAGCTTTTTAAGTGTTTTGGATGTGGAGAAGCAGGTAATGTTATAACCTTTGTTATGAAAAATAGAAACTTATCCTATGTGGAAGCTTTAAGATACTTAGCAGATAGAGCCAATATAACTATTGAAGAATCAAAAAGCAACAAAAGATTTAATGATAAGAAAGATGTGCTTTATAATGTAAATAAAGAAGCGGCTAGATTTTTCTTTGGAAATATGAATAAATCTAATAATATAGGAAAAGCATATTTTTTGAACAGAGGTATAAAAGAATCTACTCTAAGGAAGTTTGGACTTGGATATTCACAAAATAGCTGGAATTCACTTATGAATTATTTAAAGTCAAAGGGAATTAAAGAACAAATTCTTTTAGATGCAGGACTTATAATAAAAAATGATAAGGGAAATATATATGATAGATTTAGAAATAGAGTAATGTTTCCTGTGTTTGATTATAAGGGAAGAGTTATTGCATTTGGAGGAAGAGTTCTAGATGATTCAAAGCCTAAATATTTAAACTCACCAGAAACATTGGTGTTTAATAAAGGAACTAATCTTTATGGATTAAACTTTGCTTTAAAGGAAAAAAACACTTTGAGAACTTTCATAATAGTTGAGGGATATATGGATGTAATCTCCCTTCATCAGTATGGAATAACTAATGTGGTAGCATCTCTTGGAACAGCGCTTACAGTAAATCAAGCAAGACTGTTAAAAAGATATGCAGATAAGGTTATTATATCTTATGATGCAGATTTAGCAGGACAAATGGCTACTTTAAGAGGACTTGAGATTCTAAAAAACACTGGTTTTGATGTTAGGGTTCTTACAGTTCCTAATGGAAAGGATCCTGATGAATTTATAAGAGCCAATGGAAAAGAGGCTTTTTTGAGGTTAGCAAATAATTCAGAACCTTTAATTGATTATAGGCTTAAAAAGGCAAAAGAAGGTATAAATTTTAAAGACAAGGAAATGGTAATAAAATATACAAGAAATGTAACAGAGATATTAGCTAATCTGGATAGCATAGAAAAAGATGTATATATAAAGAAGATTTCAGAGGAAACTGGAATAAAAGAAGAGGCCATATATGATAATTTAAATGATGATATAAAAAAAGTATCTTATAAAGGCAGTAATATGAATACTTCAGATGATTTTAGACAAAAATTATATGTAGAGTCAGCTTATGTGAAAGCAGCTAGAAGCATACTTAAAATGGTTTTAGAAAATTATTCATTGGAGTATATCTATAGTAATATGAATCCAGATGATTTTATAATTGAAGCTCATAAAATTCTTTACAAGGTTATCTTAGAAAGTCAAGAAATGGGGGATTTAAAAGAGAGATTTAAACTGATAGAAAGTAAATGCAATTCTGTGGATACTACCAGAGAATGGGTTAATATAAAAGAGTTAAATCTCATTTTTGAAGAGGGACAAAAAGAGGAACTTGTTAAAGATTATATATATGAAATAAAGCAATTTAAGCTTGAAGAGACTATTAAGGAAGTTATGAGAAAGATAAAAGAATTTGAGTCAAAAGGTATGATAGAAGAAACCTTAAAATATGTTCAAAAGCTTAAGGAACTACAAAAAGAGTTAGGAAGGGGATAATTAAGCTTATGACCGGAGGGAGGCAAGAACATGAAGGATAAAAATGCAAAGATGGTTGTGGTAAAAAAACTTATAGATAAGGGCAAGAAATCAGGTTCGTTGACTTATAAGGAGATAATGGATGAATTAGAGGACATAGAAATTACTCCAGAGCAAATAGAAAAGATTTATGAAGTTCTTGAATCAATGGGTGTAGAGGTAATTGGAGATATGTCTGAAGACACATCCCAGGAAGAAGAGTTAGATTTATCAATCCCAGAAGGAATTGCAATAGATGATCCAGTTAGAATGTACTTAAAAGAGATAGGTAAAGTACCTTTATTATCATCAGAAGAGGAAATAAACCTTGCAAATAGAATAGAAGAAGGGGACCAATATGCAAAAAGAAAACTTGCAGAGGCTAACTTAAGACTTGTTGTAAGTATAGCTAAAAGGTATGTAGGTCGTGGAATGATGTTTCTTGATCTTATACAAGAAGGTAACCTTGGTCTTATAAAGGCAGTAGAAAAGTTTGATTATAGAAAAGGCTTTAAGTTCTCCACTTATGCTACATGGTGGATAAGACAGGCGATAACAAGAGCTATAGCGGATCAGGCAAGAACTATAAGAATACCAGTTCACATGGTTGAAACCATAAATAAACTTATAAGAGTTGAAAGACAACTTTTACAAGAACTAGGAAGGCAACCTCAACCAGAAGAAGTAGCAAAAATAATGGAAATGCCCGTGGATAAGGTTAGAGAGATAATGAAGATTGCTCAAGAGCCAGTGTCACTTGAAACTCCAATAGGAGAAGAGGAAGACAGTCATCTTGGAGATTTTATTCCAGATGATGATGCACTAGCACCAGCAGAAGCAGCAGCATTTACAATGCTTAAAGAACAACTTATAAATGTTCTTGATACTTTAACTCCAAGAGAAGAGAAGGTTCTAAGATTAAGATTTGGTCTTGATGATGGTAGAGCAAGAACTCTTGAAGAAGTAGGTAAGGAGTTTAATGTAACAAGAGAAAGAATAAGACAGATAGAAGCAAAGGCATTAAGAAAGCTTAGACATCCAAGTAGAAGTAAAAAATTAAAAGATTATTTAGATTAGCACCTAGTAGGTGCTTTTTTATTTATTTTGTAATATAATTAGTAATATATTATTTTTAACATGAGGTGATAAAATAATGGAAATATATAAGCCGCCAGTAGGTTTGGGACTTTTTTTTATAATAATAACTATAGTAGCAGTAAATGTAATAGTAGCTTTTATAGGAAGTTTCATAAATTCTTATGTGGTTATAACCTTACTAAAACTATTTATGGTAGTAGCAACTGGATATTGTATTTACTATCTTTTCATGTTAATTTCATTGAAATATATTATAAGGGAAAATGAAATTGAAATAGATAGCTTCTTTTCTTTAAGGAAGGAAGTTATAAAATTTAAGGATATACTAGGATACTCTTACCATAAAGGGGCTATAAGAGGAATTAAACTTTCAGGAATAGGTAATAACTTTTTTGGTATAGGAAGAAGTATAATAGATAAGGTTGGACTTACTTATCTTTATGTAACATCAGCAAAGAATGTAATTTATATAAAAACTGAGGATATGAGTTTTGGAATATCACCAGAAAATGTAGAGGCATTTAAAGAGCTCTTAATATCAAAAAATATAAAGGAAAAAGAGTTTCAAGTTAAGAAACAAAAAAGTAATGATCTTTTTAAAGAAAAGAGATTCTTTATTCCGTTTATAATAGCAACTGTAATTATAATATTTGTAACTTTAAATCCATTTATTTTATATTTAAATAAGGATTTACCTATAACCATGCCCTTAAATTTTAATGAGAGCTTTGTAGCTATAGAGTATGGAACATCCAAACAATTTGTCTTTAGGCAGATGACTTATGGAGTACTAAATATGGTGATTTTAGTATGTATGTATTATGGAGCTCATTTTTCTTCAAAATATGATAGAAAATCTGCATATAAATATATGTATATATCTATAATAATGGCATTGGCTTTTGCTATTATACAGTTAAGAATATTAAGTGTTTTTATATAAAATAAACCTAATTTTAATAGGGGTTTGCCCCAGGTGAATTTTAAGAAGTAGTAATTGTAAGAGGCTTTATAAATTTATATCCATAATGATTTAGGTAGATATAAATTTTAAGAGATGATAAAAGTATACTAAGGAGATGTCAATGGATATTAGCTTAAGACTTAATAATATAGTTAATTTAATAGATAAATGTGATTCCATAGCAGATATAGGAACAGATCATGGATATGTGCCTATTGAGGCACTAAAAAGAGGAGTATGCCTTAAGGCTATAGCATCGGATATAAATAAGGGGCCAGTAAATAAGGCTAAACTCAATGTGTCTTTAGAGGGACTTGCATCAAAAATCCAGTGTAGATTGGGAAGTGGACTTAAAACTATAAAGGTTAATGAGGTTCAAGGTTTAGTAATTGCAGGTATGGGTGGAAATCTTATAAGGGATATAATAGTTGATAGCTATAAAGTATTTAAAAGTTTAGAATTTGCCATACTTCAGCCTACACAAAATCCAGAGGTTTTAAGAGAGTTTTTATTTAATGAAGGAATAGAGATATTAGAGGAGAAGATATGTCTTGATGAAGGGATATTTTATGAAATAATAAAGGTTACTCCAAGAGTGCGAGTAGAAAATAAAAAAGACTTAGATCCAATATACTTTGAGATAAGCCCATATATTTTAAATAGTAAAGATCCCTTAGCTCTTGAATATATAAGTAATAAGATAGAGAAATATAATGCTATATTAGAAAAAATTAATGATAACACTGAAGGAGCTTTAAAGAGAAGGGAAGAGGTTATTAAAAAAATTCAAAAGATTAAGGAGGCTACAACATGTCTTTAAAAATCAAAGAATTTATAGAATATATGGAAGAGCTTGCCCCAGTTAACCTTAAGGAAAGTTATGATAATGTTGGCTTTTTAATTGGAGATAGGGAAGAGAATATAAGAAAGGTACTTATTGCACTAGATGCTACTTTAGAAGTTATAGAAGAGTCTAAGAGCAAGGGAGCCAATCTTTTAATAACTCACCATCCTTTATTATTTAAAAAACCATCATCAATTACTAAGGATACACTTCAAGGAAGAAAAATAATAGAACTTATAAAAAATGATATAAATTTATACTCATCTCATACTAATTTGGATTCGGTGAAAAATGGTATGAATGATACCATAATGAATATGCTGGGTTTTAATAGTTATGAAATTATAGATAAGAATCCTATTAAAGAAAATTCTGGTATAGGAAGAATAGGAAATCTTGAAAAAGAAAA
Organism: Clostridium hydrogeniformans DSM 21757; assembly: GCF_000686705.1. Lineage (GTDB taxonomy): Bacteria > Bacillota > Clostridia > Clostridiales > Clostridiaceae > Clostridium_Z > Clostridium_Z hydrogeniformans. The sequence goes on from NZ_KK366004.1 coordinate 469,811, forward strand.
AACTTTAGGAGAAATGTGTGACTTAGTTAAAAAAGCTTTAGATTTGAAGTTTATAAAGGTTGTAGGGTCTATGGATAAAAAAATCAAAAGAGTGGCTGTAATTAATGGTAGTGGAGAGGATTTCTTTGAAAGAGCAAGACTTATGGGAGCAGATCTTGTGATAACAGGGGATACATCCTACCATTTTGTTAGTGACTATAGGGAAATGGGAGTTTCAATAATGGACATTGGGCACTTTAGTTCGGAATGGCCTTTATTTAAGCATATAGGAAGAGGAATAGAAGACTATTTAAAGAGCAAGGATGAAAGTATAGAAGTATTTATATCTGAAAAGAATAAAGAGCCTTATAATGTGGTTTAATTGATTTTAGGTAATATATTAGGAAAAAGAAAAGAGTTATATGCAAGATTAAAGATATTTAGAAGGGAAGAAAGAAGTTTAATTCTAAGTATATCTTTAGTTTAGTATGTAACTTTTTTTGAAAGAGGATTTCTAGGGATTTTTTATTACTTAAAGATAAGGGATTTTAATTTAGTGAATGATAAAAATCCTTTGATTTTAGAAGGGGTTTGAGAAGAACAATATGATAAATAATGATAGTTTAAAGGAACAGGCTAAGAAACTTCCACAGGTTCCAGGGGTATATTTAATGAAGGATTCCCTGGGAAATATAATATATATTGGGAAGTCTAAAAGTCTTAGAAATAGAGTAATCCAATACTTTTATAATCTAAGCAATAGAACATCTAAAATAGAAAAGCTAGTACTCAATATCCATAATTTTGATCACATAATCACAGATACTGAGTTAGATGCTCTTTTACTTGAATGTAACCTTATTAAAAAGATAAAACCATCCTATAATAGTCTTATGAAAAATAATTCAAGATACTGTTATATAAAAATCAATTTAAATGATGAATATGGAGTGCCAGAGGTTGTTTTAGAAAAAGAAGAAGAGGATAGTTATTACTTTGGACCATATAGTTCACCTAATTTAGTTAAAGAAACACTAGGTAATATTTTTGAAGTTATGCCTTTTATAAGATGCTCTAAAAGTCCTTTAATAAGAAAAAGATGCCATGGAGTTAGTTTTTATCCTTGTAGAATAGTGTGTGAGGGAAGTTTAAAAAAAGAAGAATATAAAGATAAATTAATTAAGCTAAAAGAACTTTTAAATAAGGAAAATGATGAATTTATAAAGAATTTAGAAAAGGATATGGAAGCTGAAGCTTTAACTTTAAATTTTGAAAGAGCAAAAATTATAAGAGATTCTATAAAAAACTTAGAAGCTTTGATGTCACTTCAGGGTATTATAAATCTTGCTGAGGGAATGAAGAACATAGTGGTAATTAGTAAAATAGATGAAAGGTTTTTAAAATTATTCTGTATTAAAGGAAATAAAATTTTGTATATGGAGAAAATAGAGTCAGGAGAGTTTTATAAAAATATAATGGGAGCTTCAATTAAAATAAAAAGTGTATTTTCAATTAGTAACGTAGAAGAAGTAAATTTAACTAAAGAGGATATTGATGAGGCTAATATAATATATTCATATATAAAAAATAAAGATAATGACTTATTTTTCATTATGTTAGATGATAAGATAATAAAAAATACTAAAGCTATAAAAGAAGAAATTAATAAATCAATTAAGTTAAGGAAATAAAAACTATTTGCATTTATAAAAATTATATGTTAATATAATTCTTGCGAGTAAGCCAGACAATCGCCGCTGATGAAAGTCAGGGGAGGAAAGTCCGAGCTCCATAGGGCAGGGTGCTGGGTAACTCCCAGTGGAGGCGACTCTAAGGATAGTGCAACAGAGATATACCGCCAGAATGAAGATTCTTCATGAGATTAGCTTTTAGCTAACTGGTAAGGGTGGAAAGGGGAGGTAAGAGCTCACCAGCGCGTTGGCGACTTCGCGGCTATGTAAACCCCATCTGGAGCAAGACCGAATAGGATGGTATATGGGGCTGCCCGTCCCGCCATCGGGTGTGTCGCTGGAGCCTATTGGTAACAATAGGCCTAGATAGATGATTGTCTAATACAGAACTCGGCTTATAGGGTTATCTCGTCCATTGAAAACACTAGGTTTATGACTTAGTGTTTTTTATTTTGCCATTCTTTTGCCAGTCTAAAAAATTTTTTAGTAGAAAAAGACTAAATACCAAAAGAATAGAATATTAGGCACTACAGGAAATTTAAATAAGATTAGTAGTATAAAATATATAAAAAAGAGTAGAACAAAGATAGCTCTAACTTTTTTCCACGTGAGTGTGGTGTGTAAAAACACAAATTCATCTAAAGGACGCCATGCTTTAACATTGAAGGTTAAAGCATTGTCTTTTATAACTTCAGTGAACTCCCCATACAGTCTAATTCTCGTTACATGTAAGCTATTCATATCTAATTCACGAAATGGACAGAGTCCATTTATATAAATTTCATCAGTTTTTATATCATTATTACTTAGGGTCTTAGCATATTCTAAAATTTTTTCTCTTCCTGAAGTTACAAGATATCCCCCACTGGATTGTGTATCATGTATATCTACATATAAACCTTCATCATTTATTAATGTACTGGGTAATTTATAAGGTATAAATGGAAATAGAAGAATTAAAATAGCTAATGATAAAATAACTTTTTTAATATATTTTCTTTTTATTTTCTTCATATATAATGCCTCCATAATTATTACTTTACCATATTTAACAAAAGTGGAATAGTTATTCTATGAAAATTAATTCCTAAAAGAACTAAGTAATATAGTGATGTATTACTTAGTTCTTTTAGGAATTAAATTGTTTTATTTGTAATATGTAAAGCAATGTAAATGTAGATATGCAATAGTAAATGTAAATTTATTAAGTGGAAAAATAGAAAAATATTTGCAAATACTTGAAAAAAAATTATATTATGGTATATAGTATATATAAGTTATTTATAAAAAATAATTATTGGCTACTTGAAGGAGTGACCTTTTTGATAAAAAAAGTATTAAAAGGAATTGTAATATTAATAATTATAACAATTCAAATTTTCCTGTTAGATCCTAGAATTTTTAAAGGAAAAATTTTTTTAAAGGGTGTACCTTTGGCGGAAAAAGGAAAATTAGATCTTTCAGAATGGAATTTTTTAAAGAATGGGCATGTAAGATTAAATGGAGAATGGGAATTTTATGATAATGAAATTCTTACACCAGAAGATTTTAAGCAGGAAAAATATAAAAAAAATGATTCCGTAAAGTATGTTAATATATCATCAATAAGAAAAAGAAATACAGATAATGAAAGTATATTAAATAAAGGTATAGGAACATATAGATTAGTAATAAACATTAAATCTTCAGCAGAACTTTTTGGGATTAAGGTAGAAAATATTAAAATGAGTAATAAGTTGTATGTTAATGAGGTTCTTGAGGGAAGTAGCGGAAATCCAGCCGAAAAACATAAGGGATACATTCCTCGAAATGTAACCTATAGCACTTATTTTAATGTTCAAGGGGACGAACTTGAAATAATTTTGCAAACAGCAAACTTTGAGTACTTTTTTGGGGGAGTTCCTTATGAAATAAATTTCGGGCTTATGAAAGATATTAAATTTATAACAATAGCAACTTCTTCTTTAGAATTAACAGCAGCATTATTAGTAGTTTTGATTGCAATTTATCATTTAAATATATATTTAATGATGAAAAAGGATAAAAGTTTTTTATATTTAAGTATATGCTTTTTGATGTTTTCAGTAATATTTCTTTTAAATGGAGAAAAATTGTTGTTACAAGTATTCCCGTTAATTCCTTTTAAGGTAAGTTCTAAGGCTATACATTTTTTGATTTCTTTAACAATGATTCCACTATCATTAATTATAAAACATCTTAATAAGAATATACTTACACATAATATATTTAAAATAGTAAATATATTATGTGTATGCTTTGCGATTATATCTTTAATATCTATATATCCTATATCTTCTTATTTAAATATAGGTTTATTTATTTTTATAATATCTTTTTTAATAGTAGTAATTATAAGATTAATTATAGTATATGTAAAAAAACAATACGGACCTTTAAGAAAGGAAGGGAATCTACTTCTACTAAAATCTATAGTATGTTTATGTTTATGTATAGGTAGCAATTATATATATATTTTTGGACTTATTAACTCTACTATAATAGGATCCACAGCATTTCTTTTAGGCATAATATTTACAGTTAATACTTTATCATATAGATTTGCAGTAGCCTATGATGATATGGAAAAAATGTCAAAAAAACTTATACAAATGAATAAAGTAAAAGATGAGTTTATAGATAGAACATCCTACGAACTAAAAGCACCTTTATATGGAATAGTCAATATATCTGAAACTATGATTAAGAGCAATAGAACATATTTAGAAGAAAAGGATATTAAAGATATTATGCTTATAAACAATATAGCAGTAGGGTTAACTAATATTATAAATGATACTTTAGATATAACTTTAGTAAAAAATAAACAGTTAAAACTTGAGTTATCTTTGATAGATATTAAGGTTTGTGTGGATTTAGTTATATTATCTTTTAAACATATAATACAAAATAGAAATATAAAATTTAATAATAATATAAAGGAATCAATAATGATAGTAGCAGATGAAGATAGGGTAAGACAAAGTATATTTCATATTATTAGTAATTGTATTAATAATATGAGAGGATGTACCATAGAAATAAGTGTAAAAAAAGATGATAAATTAGTTAACATAATAATAGAATATTTAGGGGATAGAATATTAAACGATGAACAGGAATATATTCCCAAAAACTACAAAGATGTAAATCTAGTAGGTGCTACCTTAGGTTTAGATTTAGCTTATAAATTAGCAGATTTAATGAAGGGAAAAATATATTTAGAGTGGTCAGAGATAAATAAGGCAAATAGGTTTATCTTTTCATTACCTTATTCAGAAGAAAAAAATAGATTATATAAGATGAACAATAGAGAAGATAGTCAATCCTTTAATATCCCATATTTAATTGATGAGAGTAAAATAGAAAATAAAAAAGAGAAAAAAGATACAATTTTGATAGTAGATGATGAAATATTTAACATTCAAACTCTTTTAAATATACTCAGTAGAGAAGAATATAATGTTTTGACAGCTTTATCAGGGAAAGAGGCTTTTAAAAAGATAGAGGATAATAAAATTGATTTAGTAGTAGTAGATTTGATGATGCCAGAAATTTCAGGAATAGATGTATGTAAAAAAATAAGAGAAAAGTATTCTCTTATAGAACTACCTATATTAATATCAACATTAAAAAACACTAATTACGATTTAATTTTAGGGTTTGATGCAGGAGCAAATGATTTTATAACTAAACCTTTTGAAGAAAAAGAAATAATTTCTAGAGTAAGAAACTTAATTCAAATGAAAAAAGCCATGGAAGAAGCTTTAAAGAATGAATTAGCTTTTCTACAGGCACAAATAAAACCACATTTTTTATTTAATACAATAAGCACTATAATATTTTTCTGTTATAAAGATAATGAAAAAGCAGCTAAATTACTTACAAATTTTAGTGTGTATCTAAGACAAGCTTTTGATATAAATAATAGAACTATGATTGTACCATTAAGTAAAGAGCTTGAAATGGTAAATGCATATTTAGAGATAGAAAAAGCTAGATTTGGGGATAAAATTAAAGTGGAATACTATATACCAAATGAATTAAGGAAGAAAAAGATACCATCCTTGTCTATTCAACCTTTAGTAGAAAATTCCGTAAAACATGGTATTTGTAAAAAAAACCATGGGGGAACTATATATATTCTTGTTAATGAAGAAAACAATGTTCTTAATATTATAGTAAGGGATACTGGTATTGGAATGTCAGAAAAGCAAGTTGATGAATTGAAAAATATAGAAAGTAAAAAAGCTGGGGTAGGATTCTATAATGTAAGTAGAAGAATTAAAAAATTAAGTAATGCAGATATAGATATTTATAGTAAGGAAGGACAGGGAACAACAGTATCTATATTTATTAAAGAGCTATGATTAAAGTATTTTTATTAAAAAGTAAAGGTGTTTATATATTTTTTTATTTACTATTAAGGAAAAATGGTGCACTAACAAGTTATTTTGAAAGTGTATTATATTTTTGATTTAAGATATAGGATAATATTTAATTAATTATTTTTCATATGTTTATTGTGTTTATGGGAGATGAAAGTAATGAGAACTATAATTATAGATGATGAAGAACCAGTGCTACAGCTGATGAAGATTATCATGAGGAAAAATAAACATTTAGATATAGTTGGAGAATTCACCGATTCTAAAAAAGCTCTAGAAGGTATATTAAAGCTTTTGCCGGATGTTGTTTTTATAGATATAGAAATGCCATGTATGGATGGAATAGAACTAGCTAATAAAATTTTGGAGTTCGATGAGAATATACAAATAGTTTTTGTAACTGCCTATGAAAAATATGCTTTAGAAGCATTTAAAGTTAATGCAGTAAATTATATTTTAAAACCTATTATAGAGAAGGAATTAAATGCAACTGTAAAAAGACTACTAAGAAATTATAGCGTAAGAGTGGATGATTTTATAGAAAATAAAAGTAATAAAATTTTATCATTGGGAACTTTTAAGGTTTATGGAAAAAAGGATAAACTAATAAGTTGGTCAACTGCAAAAGTACAAGAGTTATTTGCATATTTTGTATATATGAGGGGAGAAGAGATTGATAAATGGATACTTTGTGATATACTTTGGCCAGATTATTTACCTAAGAAAGCAGAGCATAATTTACACAGTACAATATATAGACTAAAAGCGTCTCTTAAAAGTGTAGATATAGAAAATGTAGTTAAATATAGAAAAGGAAAATATAGCATAGACTTGAATAATTTTAATTGTGACAGTTGGGAATTTGAAAACTTTATTAAAGATAATCCAATAGTAAATGAGGAAAATATAGAGAGTTATGATAAAAGTATAGAATTATATAAAGGTAGATTATTTGGAGATGAAGGTTATACATGGAGTATAGAATTAAGTGAGAAACTTGGATTATATTATTTAGAGGGTATAAAAAATATAGCTATATATTATATGGGAAAAAACTCTTATAATACATCAGAGAAATACTTAAAGAAAGTTATTAAAGAAGATCCTTTTAATGAAAAAAACAATGAATTAATGATGAAGCTATATTTTGATAGTGGGAGTAAGGTAAATTTAGTTAATTGCTATAGAAATCTAAAAAAGTTATTGAAGGATGAGCTTGATATATCACCTAAAGTCTCCACTATAAAACTTTATAATGAATTAATATCTAATTTATAAACAGAGAAGTAAACTTCTCTGTTTTTTTATACAATCAATTAAAAATATTATTTTTAATTGATAAAAGAATAAGATAAGCATAAATACTTTGATATGGAAATAATTAGAAAATAAAAGTCTCTATTTGATATAGATATAAAATTATAATAAATAGTTTGTGAGAAGTTTGTGAGGGACATATATTATCATTAGATGGTAAAGTTACACTTAAATGAGAAAAATTATAAACTTATTATTTATTCTATACTAATTAGGTGTAGTTTTCTAAATTATTATTTAGGGGTGAGGAGATAAATATACTAAAACAATAAGGACTAAAGGGGGGGAGAAAATGAGAAAAAAAAGATTTTCTACAATTTCATTTTTACTTGCTTTATTTATGCAGTTTTCAATGATTACACCTACTGTAAAAGCTAAAGCAGCAGATCTCACAGACAAGATAAAGTTCATTACTGGAATAAAACTAACAGATGGAAAGGGTAATCCCATTAATGAATCTAATCCAATTAAAAAGAATGCAGAAGTCATACTAAATTATACCTTTGCAGTTGAAAATGTAACTACAGTAAAAAAGGGGGATAAGTATGTTATAAATATCCCAAAGGAAATACAAATAATAAAGAATTCTACTTTTCCATTAAATTTGGAAGATGGCAGTGATTCTGTGGGTGAATGTACCATAGATACTAATGGAAAAGCAACTATAGTTTTTTCTGATTATTTAGAGAAGAATTCTAATGTATCAGGATATTTTTATGTTCATACTTGGTTTGATGAGAGTCAAATAGGTAATGAAAATCCTACTCCTATTGTATTTGATCTTGGAGGAAATTCAGAGCCAGTTATAATTAATGTGAATTTTGAACAGCCCGAAACTCCAAAAGCATCTATTTATAAAGAAGGAGCATATAATGCTTCTAAGAATGAAATTACTTGGAAAGTAACAGTAAATCCTGAGAATGTTAAGGTGAGTAATGGGAAAATTGTGGACATGATACAAGAAGGACAAGAATTTATTCCGGGATCTGTTAAGATTAATGGAAAAGACGCAAGTAATGAGAGTTACAATTATGATGGACAAAACAAAAAACTCACTTATAACTTTCAAGATGTTATTAATACAATGCAAACAATAACATTTAAAACTAAGATTATAGATCCTAAAGCCTTAGGAAAGGAAGGGACTGTAACTTATCAAAAAAATACAGCAACCTTAAGTTATGATAAAGTTACTAAGGTTTCAAATGAAGCATCAGTTAGAGTTGAAACAGATTATATAAATAAGAGTGGTAGTTATGATCCATTGACAAAAAGAATAAATTGGATAATTAATGTAAATAACAATGCTCAGCGTATTACTAATGCAGTAGTAACAGATAATATTCCAGAAGGGCTTAAATTTACAGAAGGTTCTGTTAAGTTAGATGGAGTTGAAAGTAACAGCTACAAATTAGAAGGACCAAAACTTATATATACTTTTCAAAATGAAATTAATGAACCACATAAAATTACTTTTTCAACAGATGTGGTGGATCCAGATGCTTATAATTCAAATGCTTCCAAAGAATATAAAAATATAGCTACTCTCACAGGAGATGGTGTACCAGAGAATACATCAGACTCAAAGGGAGTAGGAGTTCCTACTAGTCTTATAACTAAACAGGGGGTAAATTACAATCCTTCTACTGGAGAAATAACATGGAAAGTTACAGTGAATAATAATAAAATACCTATAATCAATGGATTGGTTACAGATGACATTGACTTGGGACAAGAATATGTAGATGGTTCTGCAGAAATAAAAGAGGGAACAGAAAAAGGTTCTTTTAATTATGTGAAAGCAGAACTAAATGACAAGCAGAAGACTGGAACTTTGACATATAACTTCAATGATACTATAAAAGAAATTCATACCATAACTTTTAAAACAAGAGTAACAGATCCTAAGATATACGCTGGAAACAGTAATAAAAATTATTATAATACAGTAAAATTAACTGGAGATAATATAAAAGAATCTAAGGACAGAGGAACACAAAATGTACAAAGCTATGTTATGGAGAAAATTAGTAATGGGTTTGACTATGTAAGTAGAGAATTTACTTGGCAAATCATAGTAAATAGAAATAAAATGCATCTAAAAAATGCTTATGTTTTAGATATTATAAATGATGGACAGGAATTTGTAGATAATTCTGTAACAATTAATGGCAAAAGTGCAGATAAGAAAGATTACTCCTATGATAATGAGAAAAAGACATTAAGATATAATTTTCTAAGGGAAATTAATGATTATCAAGTAATAACATTTAAGACTAAGCTTAAAGATATTTCAGATTTATCAACAAATGGTGAAAAACAGTATAAAAATACTGGAACTCTTATTCATGATTTAGTGCCAGGTGGGGTAGAGAGTACTGGAACAGCAAAAGTAAAAAATACTTTAGTTAATAAAAGTGCTATTTACACAATGGGAAATTCTTATATTGATTGGAATGTGACAATTAATTCAAACAAAATTCCATTGAAGGATGCTTCTATAATAGATGTACTTCAAGAAGGATTAGAGCTTGACACCACATCGGTACAGTTATTCAAGCAAACATTAAGTAGTAATGGAACGTTAGTAAAAGGTGAGGAAGTAGCTTTAAATAAAAATAATGTAAAATATGATGCAAATAATAGAGAATTCACTTTTATATTACCTAGTTTAACTGAAGAAGCTTATCTTTTGAGTTTTAGAACTAATGTAACAGATAAATCAAAATCACCATTCACCAATTCAGTTTCCTTTAAAGGACAAGGTATAAAGGAGAATTCCACAGTGTCTAATATTAATGTGAAGTTCCAAGAAACAGGTGGAGGCGGAGTTGGTGCCACTGGAAGTATTAAAGTTATAAAAGTGGATAAGGAAAATCCTTCTAAAAAGTTAAAAGGTGCTGTTTTTGAACTATTGGATAAATATGATAATGTGATAAAAGTTTCAAAGCCAACAGGAGATAATGGGGAAGTTCTATTTGACAAGTTAAAGTTTGATATAGATTACTCTATAAGGGAATCTGTGGCTCCAATAGGATATAAATTAAGCGATGAGGTGTATCCATTCCAACTTAAAAATTCCAGTGATAAAAAAGATATAGTATATAATTATGTAAATGATAAAATCATTGGAGAAATAGAATTTTATAAAAATGAAGAGGACAATAAACCACTTAAAGGTGCAGAATTTAAAATTTACAAAGAGGAAGATAGTAAGTTTGAAAATCCTTTAAGTAATGCAGTAAGTGACGAAAAGGGACATGTTAAATTCAAAAATTTAGAGTATGGTTCATATTTAATAAAAGAAGTATTAGCTCCTGAAGGGTATCTTCTTTCTAATGAGATTATAAGGGCGAAAGTTCAAGAGGATGGATCAATTGTAAAAGCAGATCCATATGTAGTTTCTAACAAGAAAATTAGAGGAGATATAGAATTAATCAAAGTAGATCCTAGCAAAAATCTTCTTCAGGGAGCAGAATTCAAGCTTTATAGGAAATCTGATAGTAATTTTGAAAGCCCATTAGCCACTTCAATAAGTGATACTAAAGGTTTAGTAAAATTTAATAATATAGAGTATGGTGAATATATTATTAAAGAGACAAAAGCACCTAAAGGATATCAAAGACTTTATCGTAATATACCAGTGAATGTAACAGAAAATAATAAGACATATAATCTTGGAACTATAGAAAATTTAAAGATTGTAGAAGAGGTTAGGTTAGGAGATATCAAACTAAAAAAAGTTGATGAAAATAAGAATCCACTTAAGGGTGCAGAATTTACATTATATGATTCAGAAGGTAAAAAAGTAAAAGTTTCTACTTCTGATGATGAGGGTAATGTTATGTTTAAAGATGTACCTTATGGAAACTATAAAATTAAAGAAACAAAAGCACCAGAGGGATATAATATTTATACTGATGATATTTCAGTTAATATTAATGAAAGTGGAAAAGTATATGACCTTGGTGAAATTAAGAATTCAAAGATTAAAGAAGAGATTAAATTAGGAAATATTAAACTAAAAAAAGTGGATGAAAATAAGAATCCGCTTAAGGGTGCAGAATTTACATTATATGATTCAGAAGGTAAAAAAGTAAAAGTTTCTACTTCTAATGATGATGGTATTGTTATGTTTAAAGATGTACCTTATGGAAACTATAAAATTAAAGAAACAAAAGCACCAGAAGGATATGAAGCCTTGAAGAATGACATAGAAGTTTTTGTTTCTAAAGCTGGATATGTATATGAATATGAAGTTATAAATAATAAATCTAAAGTAATTGAAACAACAGGAAATATTGAAATCAAAAAGGTAGATGGAAATGGAAATATACTTCAAGGAGCAGAATTCACTTTATATGATAAGGATGGAAATATAGTGTTTGTTTCAATAAGCGATAAAAACGGAATAGCAGTCTTTAATGATATTAAATACGGAAAATATACCATAAAAGAAACAAAAGCACCTGAAGGATACATTTTAAGTGATAAAGAGATTAGTATTGATGTAAATTCTTCAGAAACACAAAAATTTATTATGGAAAATACAAAAGAGATTAAGAAAGAAGATCCTAATAAAGTAGAGCCAGATAAGCCAGGTTCTAAGAAAACTAATGGTATTATGCCTCAAACTGGAAGTATAATAAATACTACAATATTAATTTTATTAGGAAGTATGTTAATTCTTTTAGGATTAGGATTTGTAATAAGAGTAAGAAAGGTAGGGGAATAGTTTTTCTAAAAATCTTATGGAATCTAAGTTTGTATATCTCTAATATGTTGGGGAGTATTAACTATCTTAATTAAACCATGTTAACAATTATAAGTTTCAATATAATAAAAATACTAATGATTATAATAGAAAAATATTAAAACATAGCTGTTTCAGAATTAATTTAAAAAGTTAGTCTGAAACAGCTATATTTTTGTACTAAAAGTAAAGGTAATATTAGAAATAATATAAAGAGCCTATATTAAACAAGGATTATAATATAAAGTTATACATAAGTTTTTATAATTAACTTTGGAAAGCTTAACTTATACAGATGTTAAGTCCTGTAAATCAGGTGGTTTAACTATTGTATAAAATAAAAATTAAGGCTTATTAACCCATTCCTTCTTGAGAATTGAGTAGACTGCTAAACTAGAAAACATAGTATTCCTAATTTGGACTTCCCTTAAGGTTCCCTCATAAACCATTCCGCATTTCTCCATGACTTTTCCAGAAGCCACATTATTAATGTCATGTTTTGCACAAATTCTGTTTACTCCAATTTCCTCAAATAGATATTTTATTATTGCTTTAAAAGCTTCTGTTGTAATACCCTTGTTCCAATATTTACTTGAAATACAATAGCCGATTTCACAAGCCTCATGGATATCTTCTAATTTAACAATTGATATACTTCCAATTACCTCATTAGTATCTTTAAGCTCTATTACCCAATTATAAACCCTATTATCTTCATATTTAGATATCCATAGTTTAATAATATCTTCTGAATCCTTAATATCTTTGTGGGTTTGCCAAGATAAATATTTTGTTACCTTAGGGTCACTTCCCCAATTTTTAAACATATTATTTGAATCAGTATATTTAAATTTTCTTAATATAAGTCTAGGGGTCTCTAGTAAAGTAGTACCTTTATGTTTCATAAAATCCTCCTCTTAAAAAATACCGTTCTGTTAAGTTATATTTATCTCCTATTCTTTTAATTGTCCTACCCTCGATTAAATATAAGTCATTGTTTTGCTATAAAAATTCCATGATTTTATTCTCCGCTCATTATCATATCCTTTTATTTTATTTATTTTAATAGAAATTAGTCTATTTAATTAGCCTAGCTACTTTAAGATATTGTCATAAACTATTTTGCTCCAATTCTCAAAGTTATCATAATGATTGGAAAGGTGATTTTTATGTACCCATATTCCACTTATTATTCCATCTTCTTCAGACTTAATTTTATCTGTATTTAAATCTATTAAAAAGATTAATCCTAAATGGTCTTGATCAACTCCTTCGTTGCTTCTTATTATTCCTTTTAGTTCTGTACTTAATATTTTATCTTTAGTTACGCAAGCTTCTTCTAGTAACTCTCTTCCCATTCCATTTATGATAGTGGAGAGGGCATCATTATCTTTATCTTCTTCTCCCACATGTCCACCAACTAATCCTATTTTACCTATGAGTCTAGTTTCTCCTGAACCACACTCTCTTAATATGAAAAAGTATTTATCTATGTGTTTTAATAACACATATGGAATAGGATGTCTATATACCCCACTTGCATATTCCAGTGTAAACCTACTTTCAAATTTCTGTGTTAAATTTATCAGCACATTTTCAGTGATATCATTTAAACCAGAATACCCCATAGGTATATTTTCTAAATCTTTTTCATTAAAATATAATATTGTCTCTCTTGTGGATGTTTTTTCTTCGGATAATATAGTATTTTTTAATGAATTTAGCTCTTGCCATTGATGGGTATATAATTCATATGAATCTCTTTCCTTTATTATTTCTTGTAAATTCTTTTTATTCATTGTCATCAGTCTCCAATTTGTTTTTAATTTTATATTGATCTTACTTTTAAATAGTTAGAATAGGCTATATTAAGTTTATTGTAGGATTATTTTACATACAATAGAATAAACAAACCTATATAGTTTCAAAGAGTTAGCAATCCTATAAAGAATAAAGATATATTTTTATATAAGATTAAAGGAATGAAAAAATATTTTTTATATAAAACTATTGAAGTTTTAGTGTATTAGTAGTTCTTTTATTCTATATACATTATACTGTAAATGGGAAATGTTTACATATATATTTATGTTTATAGTCCTATAAATAAAGACTTTACATATATAATTTATAGGAGTATAATCTTAAATCATAAGTGAATAACTGGGATAGAGGTGCGAAATTTAAGATTACTATTGCAGAGGTAAGCACGTTGAAGTAATAGGAAAGGAAATTTCGCCGAAGTATATAATTAATGCTTTAATATTATATACTGGTTTTGCATATAACATATGTAGGACTGTCACAAGTAGTTTTGTGGAGGGCTATCATTCTTGAATAATAAGTGGGATTAATATAAATCCTGTTTTTAACTCTGAATGTATTTCTTCAGGGTTTTTTATTTTGCCTTTATTATTTATTTAAAATTAGTTCTGTTCATGGAAAAGTTATATTATCTTGGTTATAGCTTATCGGAAATAATACCGATAAGGGGGAGAAAAATGTTAAATACATCAGAAAAAAATGAGAAGATACAAGAGACGAGAGAACTTAAGAGAAGCTTAAGTGCTAGACACTTAAATATGATTGCTATGGGGGGATCCATAGGAACAGGTATATTTTTATCCTTGGGAGATACTATTAAAGAGGCAGGGCCAGGAGGAGCTTTAGTTGCTTATGGATGTATAGGAATTATGGTATATTTTTTAATAACTAGCCTTGGAGAAATGGCTACATTTATGCCGGTAACAGGATCCTTTGAGACTTATGCAACTAAGTTTATAGATCCATCTTTAGGGTTTGCTTTAGGATGGAATTACTGGTATAACTGTGGCAGCAGAGATGGTAGCTAGTGGTCTTGTAATGAAGTTTTGGTTCCCTAACGTACCAGCAATAGTATGGAGTATAGTTTTTTTAATGCTAATAGTTATATTAAACTTATTATCTACAAAGGCCTATGGAGAATCAGAGTATTGGTTTGCAAGTATTAAGGTTATTACTGTAATTATATTTATAGTAATTGGACTAGCTAATATAATTGGTATTATGGGAGGAGAAGCAGTAGGGTTTAAGAATTTCACCATAGGAGATGCACCATTTGTAGGAGGTGCTAAATCTATATTTATGATTTTTTTAATAGCTGGTTTTTCTTTTCAAGGTACTGAATTAGTGGGAATAGCTGCTGGAGAGAGTGAACATCCAGAAAAGACTATACCAAAGGCAATTAAAACAATATTTTGGAGAATTTTATTGTTTTATCTAGGCACAATATTTGTAGTGGGAGCCTTAGTACCTTATACTGAAGCGGGGGTTGAAACAAGTCCTTTTACTATGGTATTTGAGAGAGTAGGTATATCTTTTGCAGCCTCTTTAATGAATGGAGTAATATTAACCTCTATTCTATCCTGTGGAAATTCAGGCATGTATGCTTCAACTAGAATGTTATATGCTATGGATAAAGATGGGAAAGCACCTAAGTTTTTATCAAAGGTTAATAAAAGAGGGGTTCCTGTAAATTCACTAATAGCAACAACCTTAGTTGCATCAGCTTGCTTCTTAACTGGAGTTTGTGCAGAGAATACTGTTTATGTATGGCTAGTGGCAGCCTCAGGTCTTGCAGGATTTATATCTTGGTTAGGTATAGCAGTATGCCATTACCGTTTTCGTAAGGCTTACATATATCAAGGAATGGATTTAAACAAATTAAAATATAAGGCAAAACTTTTTCCGCTAGGACCTATTTTAGCATTTATATTATGTATAGTTGTGGTATTAGGACAAGGTCTTAGCTACTTACAACAAGAAACCATAGATATAAGTGGGTTAATAGCTGCATATATAGGTATTCCTATCTTTATAGTGCTATGGATAGTATATAAGGTTAAACATAAAACTAAAATGGTTTCCCTTGAAGATGTAGATTTAAATACTAATCATAAGTAATATAGTTTTTTAATTCATATATGAGTTAACTTTTGAAAGTTGTAGGTTTTAAAATTTGTATAAAACAAGTTTTTAGGCATAAGCACTATATCTAGGGATTTTAAATATCTATTTTATAAAAATAATAATAATTCCTAGTTTTTGGTTAAAAAGGCTTTATCATAATATAAACTATGATGAAGCCTTTTGTAAGATTAAATTTAATTAAAATGTAGTTTTACTTAAATGAAGTATGGTTAAAAAGTTTAAAACGAAACCATATTTAAGAATAGAGTTCATTAGTAGGTACTTTATATCCCCATCTCTTGTACATGGAGCAGAACTTAATTCAAGGAGTTCTATTTAGGGATTTTATTAGAGTTAGAATGTCTTTAGAATCAAAGTTTGTTGAAAGTCAAGCATTAAAGGATTTTCTACATAATTCAATGGCTTTCTATAAATAAGAGTCTTTTAGTGAAGGAGTTACTATTTCAACGGCTATTTTAATCATTTGAATGTTATTATTATATATTTAGACTAACAATTTACTATTGTTCTCTTATTTAATTATAGCATGCAAAATTATTTATGGAATATTTGAGATAAATATATAAATATTACTTTTAGCTTAAAACCCTTATATATTAGGGTATAATGTAAAAATGGTATAATGGATTTTAAAGAGAAAAATATAAATATAATTTATAGGTTTAAACATAATAGGATTTTTGGAGGAAATATGAAGTCTATAGGAATAATAACAGATAGAGTGGGTTATCTTACTAAATTTCTAGAATGTAATATAAAAGAGGTGCTTGGTGATGATATAGAAATTAATAGCTATTTCCTAGATCATTTAAATGAAGGAGATTTAATAGAAGATAAGGTTGTCCTTGTTATGATAAGAGAAAGAGCTTATGAAATAAAAAAATATGTAAGTGTAAAAAGTAAAATAATAGTAGTAAATAGAACTTTTCAAGAAAAGGATATATATAAAGTATTTTCTATTCCAGAAGGAACTGATGTATTGGTAGTTAATGATAATGAACAAACTACCTATGAAACAGTATCCTTATTTTATGAGATAGGAGTAAATCACTTAAATCTTATAGCCTATATAGACGGAGAGGATTATTCTAATATCAATATAGCTCTTACCCCGGGGGTTAGTGAGAGGATTCCAAGATATATAAGGGAAACTATAGATTTAGGAAATAGATATATAGATATATCTACATTTATACAAATAATAAGTGTTCTTGATATAGATACTATTGATATAGGAAAAAGGCTTATTAAGTATTCAGAGAAAATAATAAGTCTAGATGGGGGCATTAGAGATAAATATAAGGAGTTATTTTTAAAAATAGAAGAACTTGACGCCATATTAAATATATCAAGGGATGGTATAGTATTCACCAATGAAAAGGGGATAATAAAAGTTTTTAATGAAAGCTTTAAAAACATTTTAGATTTAAAGGGAGATCTTCAAGAGTTTTCAGTAGAGGACATATTTAAAGAAGATCTTGAAAAAATTATAAAGGAAGAAGAAGTTTTAGATGAGGTTTTCCAGTTTAAAGACAAATATATAAATGTTAAGAAAACTAGTATATATAACTTAGGAATAAAAAAAGGAAGTTATTATAATATTCAAGAGATAACTTACATAAAACAGTTAGAGCAAAATCTTACAAGGCAGATAAAAGCAAAGGGACAAATTGCTAGGTATTATTTTCATCACATAAAAACTAGTTGTCCTTCTATGATTCAATGTATAAATCTTTCTAAGAAAATATCTAAGTCAGATCTTACAGTATTAATAATAGGAGAAAGTGGAACAGGAAAAGAACTTTTAGCTCAGTCCATGCATAATGAATCAGAAAGAAGTAAGCAGCCTTTTGTAGCTGTAAACTGTGCAGCTATGCCAGAGAATCTTTTAGAAAGTGAATTATTTGGTTATGAAAAAGGGGCATTTACAGGAGCATTGAAGGATGGGAAAAAGGGTCTTTTTGAAGTTGCTAATAATGGAACCATATTCTTAGATGAGATAGGAGATATGCCACTTCTTCTTCAAACAAAGTTATTGAGAGTTTTACAAGAAAGGCAAATAATGCCGGTAGGGTCTGAAAAAATTATAAATATAAATGTAAGAGTTATAGCAGCTACTAATAAGAACATTCTTAAGATGATAAAAGAGGGGAAGTTTAGGGAGGATTTATATTATAGACTTAATGTACTTCCTGTAAGTGTTCCACCTCTTAGGGAAAGAAGAGAAGATATAATAACTCTTTTAAATCATTTTATTGGAAGAGATATAGAAATAGAGGAAAAAGCAAAGCAGAGCTTACTTTCTCATAGATGGCCAGGAAATATAAGAGAACTTCAAAATGTAGCATCTTATATTTCTTTAATGTGTGAGGAAAAGGTTAGAGCTTCAGATTTACCTCTTACCATAGAAAAGGAAGAGAGAAACTACAATTATGAGGAGGATATTTTAAGAAATAAATGTGATTTCTATAAATCCTTAGATATTCTTAAGGTAATAAATAACTTTAATGATAGAAATGAAACTCTAGGTAGAGAGCGGATAATAAGTATATTTAATCAAAGAAATATGAAACTTTCTGAGGGAGAGGCTAAGAAAATTTTAGTTATTTTAAAAGAATTAGAACTTATAACTTCTTCAGTGGGGAGAAAGGGAAGTGAAATAACTGATAAAGGAAAAGAATTTATAGCTTTTTATTAAGAGTATAATAGAGTAGAAATAGGTTTATTAATAGGAACGATATATCCTGTTAATAAACCTATTTATTTTTAAAAAGGTTTATTAAATAAAAAATAATAGGATATAGAAAAACACAACCCTTGATAATGTTTACAAAACAAAGGTTTTAAAAATTTTTATTAAAAAAATAAAATATAAGTTAATTTTGGCATGACCATTGCTGATTATAATAATTACACATATGTGATTATATTAGGAGGTAAACTATGAAGAGAAAAGCTAGAATAGGTATATCAGGTAGCATAATTGTAGATGAGGGAGGAATGTTCCCAGGTTATGAAAGAGCCTATGTTAATGATGACTATGTTAAGTCTGTTATAAAGGCAGGAGGAATTCCAGTAATACTACCACTAATAAAAGATGAGGAGGATATAAAAGCACAGCTTGAAATGGTAGATGGAATTATAATGTCAGGAGGACATGATGTAAATCCTTTATTATATGGAGAGGAACCTTCTCAAAAACTTGGAGGAATATTACCAAAAAGAGATGACTTTGATATGAAGTTAATAAAGGTTGCTATGGAAATGAAAAAACCTCTTCTAGGAATTTGTAGAGGACATCAAATACTAAATGTAGCAAATGGAGGAACCTTGTATCAAGATTTATCTTTTATAGATGGATGTTATGTAAAGCATAATCAAGGATCTCTTCCAAGTATAGCAACTCACACTGTTAATATGAAAGAGGGAACAAAGCTAAGAGGTATTTTAGGAGAAGAAACTCATATTAATAGTTTTCACCATTTAGCAATTAAGGATGTGGCAGAAGGATTTATACCATGTGCTTTTGCAAAGGATGGAGTAGTAGAAGCTATAGAAAAAGTAGGGGAAGAATTTATAATGGGAATACAATGGCATCCAGAAATGATGTCAGGAGAAAGTGAGAATATGGCTTTAATATTTAAAAGACTTATAGAGGAAGCTACAAAGAAAATTTAGAATTTATTTGGGGGAAAGGAGATTTCTTATGGATAATAAGAAAAAATTAGGTTTTTGGAGTATTGTACTTTTAGGGATAAATGCAATTATAGGATCGGGTATATTTTTATTACCTAATCAAGCTATGATGTTAATAGGACCAGCAAGTATGCTAGTAATAGTATTTGATATGTTACTTGTTGTTAGTATTGCAATGTGTTTTGCAGAAGTGGGAGGAATGTTTAAGAAAAATGGTGGACCTTATGTTTATGCTAAGGAAGCCTTTGGTGATTTTATAGGATTTGAAGTGGGATTTATGAAATGGGCCATAAGTATAATAGCTTGGGCAGCTATGGCTGTAGCCTTTGCCACAGCTTTAGGTAAGGTATGGCCAGTAGCCACTGATAAGACAGTAAGTAATGTCATAGTAGTTTGTATTTTACTAGGACTTGGAATAATAAATATATTAGGCGTAAATATATCTAAGGCATTAAATAATATAATAACTATGGGGAAATTAATACCTCTTGTAATGTTTGTAGCCATTGGGATATTTTATATAAAGGGAAGTAATTTTACACCGATTTTTCCAAGTGGTCAATATGAGGCAGGATCTTTTGGAGCGGCAGCACTTTTAATTTTTTATGCATTTACAGGATTTGAGTCTATAGCAGTAGCTGCTGAGGATATGGATAATCCAGAAAAAAATGTGCCAAAAGCAATAATAACAGTTATGATAATAGTTTCATTATTTTATTTATTAATACAAGGTGTATCCATAGGGATATTAGGAGAAGGATTAGCTAAGACTCAAACACCAGTGGCAGATGCAGCAACCTTGTTTTTAGGATCTTTTGGAGGAGCTATAGTTAGTGCGGGTACATTAATATCAATAGGTGGAATAAATATAGCAGCATCTTTTATAACTCCAAGAAGTGGAGTAGCTTTAGCAGAAGATGGCTTACTTCCAAAGGTTATAGCTAAGAAAGGAACTAGGGGAACACCTTATGTTGCTATAATTATAACAGTAGCTTTAGCTATACCGATAGCTTTATCAGGAAGCTTTACAAAGCTTGCAGCTATAAGTGTTGTTTCAAGATTTGCTCAATATGTACCAACTTGTCTTTCTGTAATAGTTTTAAGGAAGAAGAGACCAGAGCTTAAAAGCTCATTTAGAGTTCCTTTTGGTCCAGTAATACCAATAATTGCAGTTGTGGTAAGTGGATGGCTTCTTGTACAATCATCTATGGAAAAAATATTATGGGGACTTGGCGGATTAGTAATTGGAATACCTATATATTTTATAATGAAAAGTTATAATGAAAAACAAAATAGAACCATAGGATAAAGCAAGAGATTAGAAAGGAGAGGTACTTTGGATAAGAATGGATATATTAAACTTTTAAGGGAAGAGGTTGTACCAGCTTTAGGATGCACAGAGCCTATAGCTATAGCCTATGCCACTTCTAAATGCAAGGATTTATTAGATGATACAATAGAAAGCATAGAATTATTTTTAAGTGCAAACATAATAAAAAATGCTTTAGGTGTTGGAATCCCTGGGACAGGAATGATAGGGATTGATATAGCAGCAGCCTTAGGATATATAGGTGGAGATTCTAAACTAGAGCTTCAGGTATTAAATAAGATTACTAAAGAAGACTTAGAGAAGGCAAAAGCTATGGTTAATGAGGGGATAGTAAAGACTACCATAAAGGAAAATTGTGATAAGCTTTATATAGAAGTTCACTGTAAATCTAAAAAGCACTTAGCTAAGGTAATTATAAGTGGAAATCATAGCAATATAGTTAAAATAGAACTGGATAATAATATTATTTTAGATAATGAGACTAAAAATGGTAAAAATGAAGAAAAGAATATAGAAAGAAAAATTACCATAGATAAAATTTATGATTTTATAACTACAGTAGACTTTCATAGTATTAAATTTCTCTTAGAAGGAGCTGCTATGAATAAGATTGTATCAGAAGAAGGATTAAAAGGAGACTATGGTCTTAATGTAGGTAAAAAGCTTTTAAACCCTAAAACTTTAGTTTTAGGGGGAGAAACACTACAAAATAAAATTGTAGCTAGTACTGCTGCAGCATCTGATGCTAGAATGTCTGGATGTACTATGTCCATAATGACTACAGCAGGAAGTGGAAATCAAGGCATAACTGCTACAGTACCTTCTGTTATTTTAAGTGAGGAATTAGGTAAGAGTGATGAAGATTTAGCAAGAGCTTTAGCCCTTAGCAACCTTGTAACTATACATGTTAAATCCTTTATTGGAAGATTATCACCCTTATGTGGTGCTGGTATAGCAGCCTCAATAGGGTCATGTACAGCTATCACTTATCTTCTGGGTGGGGAACTTAAAAACATAAATTATGCTATAAAAAATATGATAGGTGATATTTCAGGAATTATTTGTGATGGGGCAAAAACCACCTGTGCTTTGAAAATTGCTACTGGAATTAATGCAGCTATACAATGTGCAACCTTAGCATTAAATGATATAGAGCCAAGAGAAAGTGATGGTATAGTCCATAAGGATGTTGAGGAGACTATAAAGAATTTAGGTACCCTTGGTATAAGGGGAATGGAAAGTACGGATAAAGTTATCTTAAATATGATGTTAGAAAAATAATTAAATGGTTTATTAATGGTGTATGACAAAACTTAATTAAAATAGTATTATGGGCTTAAATATAAACAGTAGATAGGTTTGGGTAAAAACAAATTTATCTACTGTTTTTTATAAAATATTAGTGAATTTAGGAAAACCTACTTATTTTAAGATAAAAAAATATTACTGGAGAATTTTGCTTCCAGCAATATTTATAGTTTAAATATATAAATAATACAGAAGTAAATATTTAGGCTAACTAAATATTTTTTCTCTGCATATTCCAAGTTTATACCATTCACAACTTTTACAAATACTTTCAAAAACATCAGATGTAATTTCGTCTTTTATAAATCTTATAGTATCATGAAAGTTATAAATTTTATCAGGCTCTAAATTAAAGAAGGAAATAACCTTATTATCCATAGCCATTATTTTTTCATCAGCAATACAGTTAAAATCATTTATTTTGTTAGGACAGCACTTGCATATAGAATCATTATGAGCTTTTAATTGAAATAATATTGAGGAATCTGAATTTAACTCATTATAAATCTTGTCCATATTTTCAGTAAAAGTTTTATCGTAACCATTTCCTATATATGCTTGAAGGCATAAAAGGTGATGAGCTCTTAGTTTAATCATTTACTCTCTCCTTTAGCTTAACTTTAAAGATAGAGATTTTACTAATCTTTTTCTTATTTGGAGTCCTAAGAATGCAGCTAAAAATACCATGACAATGTCCTTAGCTATAAAAGGATAGAAACCATATACTAATGCTGTGGATAGAGAAAGATTAGAAATATAAGATAACTGAATAACTCCAAAGGCATAATCTATAAGAACACCTATAAATGCTAAGACAAAGAATAATATATTATTCTTTTTTTCAACACCAAAGCCAATTAAGTAACACATAATAGGGAAGCCGATTAAGTAACCACCAGTAGGTCCTACAATTGCTCCTAGACCACTAGACATTCCAGAAAATACAGGGATACCTATGGCACCTAGTAAAAGGTAAATTATAAGAGATAAAAACCCTAATTTTCTGCCAAGTATAGTTCCTATTAAGACTACACCGAAAACCTGAAGTGTAATAGGAACAGAAGTAAATGGTAATGGAATAGATATTTGAGATAACACTGCCATTATGGCAGCAAAAAGTCCAACTATTATAATTTCATTTAAAGTAAGTTTATTATTCATGTTAATCCTCCCATGTAAACTTTATAATAAAAGTAAGTTTACATTAATTTTATAAAGTTTAAACCATATTGTCAACTTAAATTTAAAATGGATTTACAATATAGTTAAGAGGATAATTATTTAAAATTTATATAAAAAAATTAAAGGAATTATTTAAATTTATATAGAAGTTTCCTATAAGAATATTATTAATAAGGGAAAATAATCATTATAAGAAGAGGATTTATGAAACCTTATAATGGTTTAAGGGGGGTTACTGACTAATATTGTTGTAAATTTAACAATTATCATTATATGCATAGGGATATAGTAGGATTAATTTTATATAATAATATGAAATTAAAAAGTATACAAGAAAAAAATACTCTTTTTCTTGTATATATTGATAAAATATGACAATATAATTATATATATAATTTTTAAGATAAAATAGAAGGTGGAGGACAAATGGGAAAGGCTGTTAGGAAGATAAATAAAGTTCTACTTTTTATATTAATATTTAATTTAATGTTTTCAATTAAGAGTGTAAAAGCTAAACCTATTAATAAGGACTTTATATTTAATAGAATAACTTTAGAAGATGGTATATCCCAAGGATCCATAGAAGATATTATTCAAGATAGACATGGATATCTTTGGTTTGGTACTGCAGATGGATTAAATAGATACAATGGATATGAATTTAAGGTGTATAAATATAAAGAGGATGATAATAATAGTCTTACCTCAAGTTATATAGGTGCCTTAATAGAGGATAAAGAAGGATTCCTATGGGTTGGAACTAACCAAGGATTAAATAGATTAGATACTTATGATGATACCATAAAGAGATTTGTAACTTCTCATAAAGAAGAAAATAGTATATCTAACAATAATATAATATCTTTGCTAGAGGATAGCAAAGGAAATATATGGATTGGAACTGAGAAGGGATTAAATAAATACAATAAAAAAGAAGAAAGGTTTACAAGATATTTAGAAGAAAACAGTAATTTAAGTAATGACTTTATTAATTCCATATATGAAGATAAGGATGGATTTATATGGATAGGTACTAAGAATGGATTAAATAGATTAGATACTAAAAATAATGTTATAGAAAATTATTATAGTGGACAAGACAACAATGGTTTAAATGGAAACTATATAAATAAAATATATGAAGATAGATCAGGTTATATATGGATAGGTACCATGGATCATGGATTAAATAGATATGATAAAAAAAATAAAAGTTTCAAAAACTATTATAGTTATAGAAAGGATGAAGATAGTATTTCTTCTAATATAATACAAGATATCTATGAGGATTCTAGTGGAGATATATGGATTGGAACTAAAGGTGGACTTAATAAATATAATAGGGGAAAAGATAGCTTTACTAGATATAAATCTATTAATTATGATAATAAAAGTTTAGTAGATAATAATGTAATGAGTATATACGAGGATAGAACAGGTCTTATATGGATAGGTACTTATAATGGTATAAGTTATTTTAATCCTCATTCATTATTTAGAAATTATAATAAGTCTGAGAATGATGATAATTCCCTAAGTGACAATATGATAAGTGGAATATACGAAGATAAAGAGGGCATACTTTGGATTGGTACCATAAGCCAAGGGCTTAATGAAATGGATAGAGATAAGGGAAAGGTAACAAGGTATAGGTATGACAGAAGAGATGATTATAGTATAAGTGATGATAGAATACTTGGGATTACAGGGGATAAAGAGGATAATATATGGATTGCTACTAATTATGGGCTTAATAAATATGATAAGAAAACAAATAAATTTAAAAGGTTTTTGTATAATAAAGATGAAGAAAACTCTATTGTAAATAATGAACTAAGATATTTATATGTAGATAATAAAAATGTCTTATGGATTGGAACACGTCATGGACTGTCTTCCTTAGACATAGGCACAGAAAAGTTTACAACATATAATAATATATTAAAGGATGCAGGGGTAGAAGATTTACATATAGTATCTATACATGAAGATAGGGAAGGGGTTTTATGGCTAGGAGCTGCTACTGATGGAGGACTTATAAAATTTAATAGAAATAACAATAAGGTAGAGAGTTATAAATATAAAAAGGATGATGATAGAACCCTAAGTTCTAGCAGTATAAGAGGAATAAATGAAGATAAAGAAGGAAATCTTTGGATAGCTACAAGTCATGGAGTTAACCGGTTTAAAAAGGAAACAGGGGAAGTTAAAAGATTTACTGAAGATAGTGGACTTATCAATAATTATAGCTATGGAATTCTTATGGATGAGGAGGATAATCCGTGGATAAGTACAAATTATGGCTTAGCTAAATATGATAAGGATAAGGATAGGTTTATAAATTTTACAGCAGCAGATGGTCTTCAAAGTAACGAGTTTAATGTATATGCTTTTTTTAAGAATAAAAATCAAGAGATGTTTTTTGGAGGAATAAATGGATTAAGTAGTTTTTTTCCAAAAGATATTTTAAGTAGTGTAGAGAATAATAAAGTAGTTATAGAGGAATTTTTAGTTAACGGAGAGGCTAGACCTATTAATAACGCCGTGAAATTAGGGTATAATGAAAATTATTTTTCTATAGACTTTTTTATTCCAAGTTACAATAAGCTTAGAAAAACCCAATATGCTTATATGTTAGAAGGTATGGATAAGAAGTGGGTTTATACTGATGACAGACATTTTGCTTCCTATACTAATGTTCCAGGTGGGGAGTATACGTTTAAAATAAAAGCTATGAATAAGGATGGAAGCTGGTCAGAGGAAACAGAACTTAAAATTCATATAGGAACTCCTCCCTGGAAGTCATGGTGGGCATATAGTATATATATTTTAGTAATAGTTATAATTATATATTTAATATGGAATTATGTTAAAATACTAGAAGGCTTAGTTGGTATTAGAACAAAGGAGTTAAATAATAAATTAGAGGAAAATAGTATTCTTTATAGTAAGCTTTTAGAAAATGAGCAGTGTAAAAATGATTATTTTCTAAATCTTTCTCATGAACTTAAAACACCATTAAATGTTATCTTATCCACTATACAACTTATAAATAGTAAAATTGATATAAATAATCTTACTAAGAATGATATAGCTAAGTATATGGGGATTTTAGGTAGGAATTCAACCAGGCTTCTTAGAACAATTAATGATATTATAGACACCTCTAAGATAGAGGCTGGAAGCTACAAAATAAACCCCCAAAAGCAAGATATTGTTTATATGGTGGAGGAAGTGGCTCTATCTATGAAATCATATATAGAAAGCAATGGAATTAACCTTGTAATAGATCCTTATGTAGAGGAAAAGTTTTTATACTTTGATGCTACAGAAATGGAGAGATGTATTGTTAATCTAATCTCTAATGCAGTAAAGTTTACTAACAAAGATGGATATATATATCTTTATATATATGATGAAGGTGATCAAGTTAAAATATCTGTAAAGGATACAGGGATTGGTATATCAGAAGAGAATCAAAAGATAATATTTAATAGATTTGTTCAAGTTATGGACAATGGGATTAGTGTTAAAAAAGGTAGTGGAATAGGTCTTACATTAGTGAAATCTTTAGTGGAGTTACATAATGGAACAATAGAGGTTAAAAGTGAGATCAATAAGGGCAGTGAGTTTATAATTACCCTACCTAGTGAAGCGTCTTAGGAAAACTATCTTAACTATGTAAATATAAATTTTTATAATTATAAAAGGGGTATAGTGATATTAAAGTTCTTCTAAGAGAGGATTAGAATTAATTCTTAAGCTTAGGAGAACTTTATTTTTAATATTAAAAAGTATGCAGCGTAGTTGTAAAAATTATGGATTTTACATAGGGGTTTGAAAACCATTTCTTAAACTGTTATAATAAAAAAGTAAAAATATATAAGAGTATTCCAAAAGTTATAAAGAATACTTGGGGATTAAAGTAAAACTTAATTTATACAAGATTTTATTCTGTATAAGTTAAACTGCTCCAAGAACTTTATAATCCTTGTTTTTATCTTTAGTTCCTATAGAGTATTAGGGGAGTAAGGCAAGGAAATAAATTTAGAGAAAATTAGGGGGAAGAAATATGACAGTAGAAAGATATGAAGGAACAGGAAGAATGAGTAGGGTTGTAGTTCACAATGGAACTATGTATTTATGTGGACAAACATCTGGGGAGAAGGACCAAGACATAAAGGCTCAAACAAGTGCAGTACTTAAAAAAGTGGAAGATCTTTTAGATAAATATGGATCAGATAAAAAACACATATTATCCACTACAATATACATAAAGGAAATGAGTTTATTTAGTGAAATGAATGAAGTTTGGGATAGTTGGGTAGAGAAGGGTTTTGAGCCAGCTAGAGCGTGTGTAGAAGCTAAAATGGCTAGAGAAGAGATTCTAGTTGAAATGTCTGTTATAGCAGCAGTTAAATAAAGGATAAATTAATTAGGCTGGAGTTTTACTCCAGCCTAATTTTATATAATTTCTATTATTTAGATTTAACCTTTATCCAAGCTTCTTCATATTTTTTTATATCATCCTTTAAATAAGAATAATACTCTAATCCTTTTAATGATTCCTCATCAGGGTAAGCTACCTTATCCTCTTGTTTTTCTTTATCTAATAAATCAAAAGCAGCTTTATTAGTTGTAGAGTAGCCTATATATTCAGAGTTTTGTTTTGCATTCTCTCCATCAAGTAAAAAGTTTATAAGTTTTTCTGCATCTTCTTTATGAGGAGCTCCCTTAGGAATACACATAGCATCTATCCATATATTGCTATGTTTAGGAATTACATATTTAATGTTAGGATTCTTATCCTTGATTAAAACTGCATCTCCAGACCAAGCTACAGCAAGAGCTGCTTCTCCTGCAGCCATTCTTTCCTTCATTTCATCTATCATATAAGCTCTAACTAAAGGCTTTTGCTTTATTAGTTCTTCTTCAGCCTTTTTAATTTCTTCATCTTTTATAGAATTTAGAGAATATCCAAGCTTCTGAAGAGCAATTCCCATGGACTCTCTCATAGAATCATACATTATAATTTGGTTTTCATATTTAGAATTCCATAATATGTCCCAATCATTTACGGGTTCCTTAACTTTAGTTGAATCATATAAAATACCTACAGTACCCCACATATAAGGAGCAGTATACTCATCATTCTTATCATGAGGAAGCTTATGGAACTTAGTATCTATATTTTTTATATTAGGGATATTATCGTAGTTTAGTTTTTCCATCATATCTTCACCAATCATTCTTTGAATCATGTAGTCTGATGGAATTACCAAATCGTATGAGTTAGCTCCTGATTTAAGTTTTTGATACATTTGTTCGTTAGTATCAAAGCTCTCATAGTTTACCTTTATACCAGTTTCCTTTTCAAACTTTTTTAATAGGTCTTCATCAATATAGTCTCCTTGATTTAAAAAGTTTATTGTAGCTCCTGAAGACTTTTTATTACATCCTATAAAAATAGAAGTTATCATAACTGTACTTAGGGCAACAGCCACTAATTTTTTTATTTTATTCAATAGAACCACTCCTTACAATAGAATCCTTTTTATTTATAAATAATAATAGTATAAGTACCAATAAGAACATTATAGTTGATAAAGCGTTTATTTCAGGTTTTATACCACGTCTTGCCATGGAATAGATCTCTATAGATAAATTAGTAACTCCAGGACCAGTGGTGAAAAAGCTTATTACAAAGTCATCTATTGACATAGTAAAGGCTATTAAAAAACCAGAAATAATACCAGGTTTTATTTGAGGAAGTATTATTTTTCTCATGGCATAACTTGGAGTAGCTCCAAGATCTAGGGCAGCATCCTCTAAGTTTAAAGGAAGTTGTTTTAATTTAGGTAGTACTGATAAAATTACATAAGGTATATTAAATGTTATATGTGCTAAAAGCATGGTTAAAAGTCCAAAGCTTATATTCATAAATCCTCTTAAGAATATAAATAGACACATTAAAGATATACCAGTAACGATATCTGGGTTTAAAACAGGAATATAGTTTATATTTAATAATAGTTTTTTCCTAAAACCCTTACTTTTATGAATACCTATGGCACTTATTGTACCAATAATAGTAGCTATTATTGATGATACAAGGGCTATGCCTAATGTATAGTATAGTGCTGTTAATATTCTATCGTTGTTTAAGAGCTCGCTATACCATTTAAGGGTAAAGCCATTCCAAGTAGCCATAGACTTAGAATCATTGAAAGAAAACACTATAAGTACAGCTATAGGAGCATATAGAAAGAAAAAGATTAGTCCTATATAGGCTTTTGTGCCTATTTTTTCAAGTTTTCTTAGCATATGTTCCCACCACCTTCCTTAGAGTCTTTATCGTATTTAGACATTATTGCCATAGAAATTAATATAATTATTATCATAAATATAGATAGGGCAGAACCGAAATTCCAATCATCCATAGTAGTAAATTGCTGTTCTATAAGGTTACCTACTAGCATATATTGCCCTCCACCTAAGAGTCTAGAGATTACAAAGGTAGTAACTGCTGGCATAAATACCATAGTAATACCAGATGCTATTCCAGGAACAGAAAGAGGAAGAATAATTTTTTTAAATGTTTGCCATCTAGTAGCTCCAAGATCAGAAGCAGCATTTATTAAGTCTTTGTCCATTTTTATAAGCACTGTATAAATAGGTAGTATCATAAAAGGCAAAAAGTTATAAATCATACCAAGTAGTACTGCACCATTATTATAAAGTAGATTAAGTTTAGATAAACCTATTTTAGAAAGAAGAGTATTTATTATACCGTTATTTCCTAGTATGGCCATCCAAGAATAGGTTCTAAGTAGAAAGTTCATCCACATAGGAAGTATCATTAAAGTTATAATAAGATTTCTTCTTTTTTCTCCAAGCTTTGAAACAAAGTAAGCTAAAGGATAGCCTATTAATAGACATAAAAATGTTGATATTGCTGCAAGGTATAAGGATAGCCCAAAAACCTTCATATAAGTAATATCAAAGAGCCTTTCAAAGTTTGCAAAAGTAAAACTATAAGAATCTCCAGTTTTTTGTGTGAAGCTAAAAAATAATACTATAAGTAATGGAAAAATTATAAATATAAGACTCCATACAAGGTATGGAGATGAGTATAGGATACTTTGATTTTTCTTTTTCATCTATACATCACTCTCTTTATTTATAATGTGAAGGTCAGATGGAGTGATATCCATTCCTATTTCTGTTTGAGCTTCCACACACTTAGTATTATGAAGTATCCATTTAACTCCATCAACTTCAACTTCAATTTCATAATGAACTCCTTTAAATATAACAGAAGAAACTCTTCCTTTTACCATTCCTTTATCTGGTTCCACAATTTTTATGTCTTCAGGTCTTATGACTACTTGGACAGGAGTGTTGTTTCCAAAACCTTTATCCACACATTGGAATAACTTGCCTGAGAATTTAACTTTAAAATCCTCTAGCATAATTCCAGATAGAATGTTGCTCTCTCCTATAAAGTTTGCTACAAAAGCATTAGAAGGTTCGTTATATATATCTTCTGGGGTACCCATTTGTTGTATCTTTCCATTATTCATAACTATTATGGTATCAGACATGGTTAAGGCTTCTTCCTGATCATGGGTAACAAATACAAAGGTTATTCCTAATTTCTTTTGTATTTTTTTAAGCTCCAATTGCATCTCTTTCCTAAGCTTTAAGTCAAGAGCTCCTAAAGGTTCATCTAATAGTAAAACCTTTGGTTCATTAACAAGAGCACGAGCAATGGCAATTCTTTGTTGCTGTCCTCCGCTTAAGGAATCTATTTTTCTTTTTTCAAATCCTTCTAAGGAAACTAGTTTAAGCATTTCCTTTACTTTTTTGTCTATTAAATCCTTAGAAACCTTTTTTATTTTAAGTCCAAAGGCTATATTTTCATAAACATTCAGATGAGGAAATAGAGCATACTTTTGAAAAACTGTATTTAAAGCTCGCGCGTAAGGCGGAACAGAGCTTATATCAGTGTTTTCAAATATAACATTACCACTATCAGAAGTCTCAAAGCCTGCTAAGATTTTTAAAGTTGTGGTTTTACCACATCCAGATGGACCAAGCAAGGTCAAAAATTCATTTCTCTTTATTTCTAGGTTTAAATTATCTAAAACCGTATTATCTCCATAGGCTTTAGATATATTTTTTAACTCAATAATGTTTTCATTCAAAATAAACACCTCTTTCAATTAAGCTAAAATGTAGGTGGAGTACTTATCCATATTACTTTTGCAGGAGTTCGTCCACTATTAGATATATAATGATTAGCCTTAGGCTTAAAGTAAAAACTTTCACCTTTTTTCACCTTTACAATTTTTTCTCCTAAGTGTAGATATATACTTCCAGACAGTACATAGCCGAATTCCTCTCCCTCATGGGGATTATCTTCTGCAAACTTTCCACCAGGCTCTAGAGTAACCATTATTGGCTCCATTTCATTCTTTTGAGCGTTAGGTACCAGCCACATTATATGGTATTTAAGCTCTGCATTATCTGTTTCAAACATATCTTCTTCAGAAAAAGCTATTTTTTCTGTTTGATGGTCACTAAAAAATTCTTGAAGATTTGTTCCGAGAATATCTAGTAAATCTATTAAAGTAGCAATAGATGGAGAAGTAAGGTCGTTTTCAAGTTGCGATATAAATCCCTTTGAAAGTTCACACCTATTTGCTAGTTCTTCTTGAGTTAGCTGTTTTTCGATTCTTAGCCTTCTTATCTTATCACCAATTTGCAAATCTCACACCTTCTAAAACATATATTTTTACAATCAATATTTCTAAACTTTTAGTTTAAAATTTCTAAACAACAAGAAATATTATATATATTTTAGAAGAAAAAATCAATATTTTTATAAAAAAATATTTTTAATAAATTATGCTGTAATCCTATATTAATAAGGTGTTAAGGTAGAAGCTTAAAGGCTGGGGTTTATAAAAAAAGTAACTGCAGTTTAGTATAAGTAATCACAATTGTTTTTAGTAATTAAAATTACAAAATGCAGCTACTAAGAATTTAGTTTACATATACTAAGAATAAAAAAGGCTATAACTACGGTTATTGTATATTTAAAATAGTTTTTACCATGGAAGTTAAAGCTTTAAAAGAAAAGCTGTAAAAAACAGTGTTATAATGAGTATAGTATATAAGTAATAAAAAATTTAGTATAATTTAACTTAATTTAAGATATTTTAAGTTAATTTAAAGAAATTCCTTTGTTAAACTAAATAAAGGAATAAAACTATTTGTAAACTTTTTAAATATAGATCTCTTTAATTAAAGGACTAACAATATAGGTTTTATGATTTTTTAAAATATAGACAACCTATTGAAGAGTATAGAAAAAAATATAATACTGTATAAGGATAACATATAATAATATGATGAGTTTAGACAAGATAATTTAATTAATAAATGATACTAATATATAATTAAGATAGATAAAAAATCATTGAACTATTGTCTGATAAAGATTAAAAATAAAATTACAGATTATTGTTGAATAAATAACATTACTTTGATATAATCACATTGTAAGATAAATATAAATGAATATGTACTATTTATATAAGGAATATGGTGAGAAACCATAGCAGCCCCCGCTACTGTAATCGTGGACGAGGAGTTATAACCACTGGAATATTTTCTGGGAAGGAACTCTAAGGTTGAAACGAAAGCCAGGATACTTATTAAGTAGTGTGACTTGAGAAAGCTTTTCTTCGGAGGGAGGACTAAGCATAATATTGTTATGTATATTATGCATTCCACAGAGGGTTTCTGTGGAATTTTTATTTTAATTAGACCTAAAATAGTACATTGTTCTATTCTACTATATAAATATAATCAATGAAGATTTATAAAATCAATGGAGATTTTAATGGTAGAATAAGTGGTCTCATGTATATATCAAGGGTGATATATACATGTTGACAATACTTTTTTTAAATAGTATATTAAGATTAAACACAATGAAGTGGATGAGCAAGGGTGCTCCATAGATATCTATGGAGCACCCTTTTTTTATCTTACAGAATATGTTTTATAAAATGAGACTTAATTTGGTTCTAGTTTTTACTCTGTATGAATTGTAGTTAAATTAGGTTATATACTGTGCAATTTTTATTTTCAGCTCTAAAAATATAGTTGTTAGAATTGCAGAGTATAGGATAAATAAAATTATTTTAATAATTTGAGGAAAGGGGATAAAGAATGAATAATTTTAGTATAAAAACTAAGGTGTATTTTGGACAAGGAGCTTTGGAAGTTTTACATACTATAAAGGAAAAGAAAGTATTTATAGTTACAGATCCTTTCATGGTAAAGTCAGGAATGATAGACAATATTGTAAATCCTTTAGAAAGCAATAAGGTAGAATACTCTATATTTAGTGATATAGTACCAGACCCTCCTATTGAAACTGTTGTTAAGGGTATAGAGGAAATGTCGAAAATTAATCCGGACATTTTAATAGCTCTTGGAGGGGGATCTGCCATAGATGCTGCCAAGGCAATAAAGGATTTTTCATTAAAAATAGCTAATACTAAGGAAGTTGAGTTTATTGCAATACCAACTACTAGTGGAACAGGATCAGAGGTTACAGCTTTCTCTGTTATTACAGATAAGGAAAAGGGTGCTAAATATCCTCTAGTTTCTGATGACTTAGTTCCAGAAGTGGCAATACTAGATCCAGAACTTGTTAAAAGTGTACCAAACTTTATAACAGCAGATACAGGTATGGATGTACTAACTCATGCTTTAGAAGCTTATGTATCCACTAAAGCTAATGACTTTACAGATGCTTTAGCAGAGAAGGCTATAAAACTTGTGTTTGAAAACCTAGTAGAGGCATATAACAATGGTGGAAACTTAGTTGCAAGAGAAAAAATGCATAACGCATCATGCTTAGCTGGTATGGCATTTAACATGGCATCTCTTGGAGTAAATCATGGTATAGCTCATGCTATTGGTGGAAAACTTCACATACCTCATGGAAGAACTAATGCTATACTTCTTCCTCATGTAGTTGAATATAATGCTGACATTAAAGGCTACAATGATGTTAAGTATTCAGAGGCTGCAAAGAAGTATGCAGAGGTTTCAAAACTTTTAAACCTTCCAGCAGGAAATGTAAGATCAGCTGTTAAAAGTTTAATTAGTGCTATAGAAAAGCTTCAAAAGGATATGAAGATGCCAAAAACTTTAGCTGATTGCAAAGTTCAAGAGGCTGACTTTAGTAAAGTAAAAGAGGAGATAGCTGAAATGGCACTTAAGGATGCATGTACAGCTACTAATCCTAAAAATCCTACTAAAGAAGATGTTATTAAAATTTTATTAAAAATAAGAAAATAAATTTAATAAAATTCATAGACAAATATATTGACTAAAAACAAAAAAAAATGTATAATTTGATTATGCACAAGGGAGTGCATATGAATTAATTATTGGATAGCAATGAGGCTACTTGAAAATGAGTTTTTATAACTTTATTTTTAAGAGCCTCTTTTATTTTACTATAAAGGTAGTTGATAGTTATGAAGGACGAAAAGCAGAGAGTAATTCAGGAATATGTTCCTGGAAAACAGGTTACTTTAGCTCATATAATAGCAAACCCTAATGAGGAGCTTTATAAGAAACTAGGTCTAGTTTCTAATGAAAGAAATGCAATTGGAATATTAACTATAACTCCTGGGGAAGCTTCTATAATAGCTGCGGATATAGCTACAAAGGCTGCAGGGATTTCTTTAGGTTTTGTAGATAGATTCAGTGGTTCAGTGGTTTTAACAGGGGATGTATCTTCAGTGGAATCAGCTCTAAAGGAAGTTACAGAGGTGCTTGAAAACCTTTTGAGTTTTTCTTCTACAAAAATATCAAGAACTTAGGAGAAAGCTATGAAAAAACTCATATTAATAGGAAGAACCGAAAGTGGGAAGACTACTCTTTGTCAGAAGCTTCATGATATAAAAATCGAATATAAGAAGACGCAAGCTGTAGAAGGTTATGAAAATGCTATTGATACTCCAGGAGAGTATATAGAAAATAGATTCTATTATCAGGCTCTTATGGTAACATCTGCTGATGCTGATGTTATAGGTCTTGTTCAAGATGTAACAGATGATAGAAGTTATTTCCCTCCAGGGTTTGGTGCTAGTTTTTCAAAGCCTATTATAGGAATACTTACAAAGGTTGATCTTGTAGATGATGAAGATATTTTAAAGGAAAGAGAACAATATTTAATTGATGCTGGAGCAGAAAAAATATTCAGGGTCTCGCCAAAAGAGGATATAGGCACTCAGGAATTAGAGAAATTCTTAAATGGAATTTAGCAGAGGTGAATGCTTAAAATGAAAAAAACTATTGTAATAGTCGATGATGAACCTATTACTAGAATGGATATAAGAGATATTTTAGAGGCAGAAGGCTACGAAGTAGTAGGAGAAGCTTCCGATGGTTTTGATGCCATTGAGTTATGTAGAAAATATTCACCAGACTTAGTTATAATGGATATACAGATGCCTATCTTAGATGGGCTTAAAGCAAGCAAAAAGATAAATATGGAGAACCTAGCAGGAGGAATTATACTTCTTACTGCATTTAATGACAAAGGTTTTGTTGAGAAAGCAAAAAATGTTGGGGCCTTCGGATATTTGGTTAAACCCTTAGACGAAAAATCTTTTATACCTACCATTGAGATGTGTCTATCAAGGGGAGAAGAATTTAAAAGTCTAAAGGTGGAACTTAAAAAAGCAACAAAAAAGCTAGATGAGAGAAAAGTTATAGAAAAGGCAAAAGGAATTCTAATGAAGGAACTTAAAATTACAGAGGATGAGGCATACAGTAAGCTAAGAAGTTTAAGTATGGATAAGAGATGTTCTATGATTAATATTGCAGAGACTATAATAATTACCTATGATTAATGAAGATATATATATTCTTTCAAAGAAATATACAGATTTAAATCAAGATGAAATAAATAAAATCATAGATGTATCAAAATCTCTGAATCTTATGGCTGACTTTTATGATTGTGACATTTTTATAGATGTGTTATCAAAATATAAAGAAGAGGCTATAGTACTTGTTCATGGAATACCTTCAAGTGGTAAATCCTTATACTCATCTACAGTAGTTGGAAAAGTAGCATCAAAGGAAAGAGAGCCAGGGGTTTTAAAAACTTTTGAAACTGGATTACCATCCAAGGATATAAAGGCAATAACCCAAGAAAACAAGTTTGTTAAACAAAGAATAGTACCAATAGATCATTTAGGTAAGACTATAGGAGTTCTAATTCTTGAGCAAGATATAAGTAGTGAAATAACTAAGGACTTTAATTTAGAGAATAACTCTAAGTATGAAGAGTCACTTATGACTACATTTAATAGTTTAAACAACTTAAGTTTTTCTTTAACTAACTTTTTAGATGATGCAATACTAATATTCAATAATGAAGGACTTTTAAAAGTGAAAAATTTCAAGGCAGAAACCTATTATAAAAATCTAGGATATGATTTATCGAGCTACAATATTCATTATGATGACTTACTTATAGGCAGTGAAAGTTTTATTACTGTATTAGAAGAATTAATATCTAAGGAAAATAGTATAATATCCAAGGAAGCACAGGTTAATGAATCTTACTTTAGCTTTAAAACAATTCTTTTAAATCATAAAGAATTAATTTTAGTTGTGATTATAAAGGATATAACAGATATAAAAGAAAAAGAAGCTCAAATTGTTTCTAAGTCTGTTGCATTAAGGGAAATACATCATAGGGTTAAAAATAATCTTCAAACTATAGCTTCTCTTTTAAGACTTCAAAGTAGAAGGTGTGAAAGTGAAGAGGCAAAAAACTGTTTGAAGGAAAGTGTAAGTAGAATACTTGCAATAGCATCGACCCATGAGTTGCTATCCCAAGAAGTATCAGATAATGTGAATATTATAGAAGTTATAACTGCTATAACAAACAATATAAAAAGAAGTTTTAATAATAGTAGTAAGATTATAGATATCAATGTTATTGGAGAAGATTTTCAAATAGACAGTGATAGAGCAACATCTATATCCCTTATAATAAATGAACTTATTCAAAATTCTTATGACCATGGGTTTAAGGATAAGGAAAAAGGTCATATATATGTAATAGTTGAGGGAAATAGTGATAAAAAGCAGATGGCTGTAATTGACAATGGAGTAGGGTTTAAAGAAGATACAAGTAGTAAAAGTCTTGGACTTACCATTGTGAAAAGCTATGTGAAGGACAAATTAAGAGGTGAAATATCCATAGACTCTAGTGATAGAGGAACAAAAGTGAAAATAGACTTTAAAATGTAACTAGGCTACGTTGTAGTGGCTAAGATTTAAGCAAAGAGGCTTAAGGTTATAACAAAAGGGAGAGTTAAAACCCCTTTACTAAGTTATAACTTTAAGCCTTTTTAGTTTGGAGGTGTAAAAATGAGAGAGGAACTTTTAAGTGTTGGTATCGATATTGGTACTTCAACAACTCAGTTAGTTTTTTCAAAGTTAATAGTGGAAAATACAGCCTCTAGCTTCTCAGTACCTAGAATTTCAATAGTTGATAAGGAAATTATATATAGAAGTGAGGTATACTTTACTCCATTAATTTCTAATACAGAAATTGATGCCTTAAAGGTTAAGGAGATAGTAGAACTTGAATATAAAAAAGCTTCTATAGATAAAGATGAAATAAAGACAGGAGCAGTTATTATAACAGGAGAAACTGCAAGAAAAGAAAATGCCAATGAGGTTTTACATACCTTAAGTGGTTTTGCAGGAGATTTTGTTGTGGCAACAGCAGGACCTGATCTTGAAAGCATTATTTCTGGAAAGGGTGCAGGAGCACACATTTATTCAAAGGAAAGGTCCACTACTGTTGTTAATATTGACATTGGTGGAGGAACAAGTAACTTAGCTGTATTTAACAGAGGAGATGTAAGAGAAACAGGATGCCTTGATGTAGGTGGAAGACTTATTAAGGTAGACAAGGCTTCAAAGAAAATAACTTACATATCCCCAAAGATTGAAAAAATCATAAAGGATAAAAACTTCAATATAAACCTTGGAGATATAGCTACAAAAGAAAACTTAATGCCAATTATAAATGAAATGGTAACATATCTTGAAGCCAGTGTTGGTCTTGCAAAACAGGATGACTATTTCAATTATATAGTAACAAATAAATCTATAGCATTAAAAGAGAAAATAATATGCATATCCTTCTCAGGAGGAGTTGCAGATTATATATATAATGAGCATCCTATTACTGATTATTTTCAGTATGGGGATGTGGGGATTCTACTGGGAGAAGCTATTAAGAAGTCTAGGTTATGTAGTGACTTAAAACTTTTAAAGTCCCTAGAAACTATAAGAGCCACAGTGGTAGGAGCTGGTTCTCACACCACAGAAATAAGTGGAAGCACCATAACTTATACTCAAGATAGCTTCCCTATGAAGAACTTACCAATTATAAAACTATCTCTAGAGGATGAATCTCAAGGGGTGGAAGAATTTAAATTAGCCATAAAAGAAAAGCTACAATGGTTTAAGCTAGAGAATGACCTTCAGAAGGTAGCCTTAGGACTTAAGGGACAGAAAAATCCTAGTTTTAAGGATATTCAGAAATATGCTGAAGGTATATGTAAGGGACTTGAAGAGGTTATCTCAAGAGAACTTCCTTTAGTGATTGTTGTAGAAAGTGATATGGCAAAGGTTCTTGGACAAGCTATTTACTCCTTAATGGATTTCAAAAAGGATGTAATATGCATAGATAGTATAAAGGTAGAAAATGGAGATTATATCGACATTGGAAAACCAATTGCTGAAGGAAAAGTTTTACCTGTAGTTGTAAAAACATTAGTTTTCAACTAATTGGAAGGAGGATACAAAGTGATTTTAAAGACAAGGCTATTTGGACGTGTTTATGAATTTAAGACAATAAACGAAGTAATGGCAAAAGCTAATGAAGAAAAATCAGGAGATAAATTAGCGAGGGTGGCTGCAGAATCAGCAGAAGAAAGAGTAGCAGCAAAGGTTGTTTTATCAAACCTTACTCTAGCAGATTTAAGAAATAATCCAGCTGTACCTTATGAAATAGATGAGGTAACAAGAATAATACAAGACTCAGTAAATGAAAAGATTTATGGAGAAATAAAGGGCTGGACAGTATCAGATTTTAGAGAGTGGATATTAGATGAAAATACAACAGGGGCAGATATAAGAAGAGTATCTAGAGGATTAACTTCTGAAATGGTAGCTGCTGTAGCTAAGATAATGTCTAACTTAGACTTAATATATGGAGCAAAGAAGATAAAGGTAACAGCTCACTGTAATACTACTATAGGAGAAACAGGAACTTTATCTGCAAGACTTCAACCAAACCACCCAACAGATGACCCAGATGGAATATTAGCTTCATTAATGGAAGGTTTAACTTTTGGAATAGGTGATGCTCTTCTTGGACTAAACCCAGTTGATGACTCTGTTGAAAGTGTAACTAAGGTCTTAAAGAGATTTGAAGAGTTTAAGCAAAAGTGGGAAATACCAACTCAAACTTGTGTACTTGCTCACGTTACAACACAAATGGAAGCTATTAAGAAAGGTG
The DNA here is from genome assembly GCF_000686705.1 of Clostridium hydrogeniformans DSM 21757. Classification (GTDB taxonomy): domain Bacteria; phylum Bacillota; class Clostridia; order Clostridiales; family Clostridiaceae; genus Clostridium_Z; species Clostridium_Z hydrogeniformans. Next base: position 510,090 of record NZ_KK366004.1, read on the forward strand.
CACCATCAGACTTAATATTCCAATCTATAGCAGGATCACAGAAGGGTAATGAAGCCTTTGGATTTACTGCAGACACAATAGAAGAAGCTAGACAACTTGCATTAAAACATGGAACTGCATCAGGTCCAAACGTAATGTACTTTGAAACAGGACAAGGTTCTGAGCTTTCTTCAGAAGCACACCATGGTGTGGACCAAGTAACAATGGAAGCTAGATGTTATGGATTTGCAAAGAAATTTGATCCATTCTTAGTAAACACTGTTGTTGGATTTATAGGACCAGAGTATTTATATGATGCTAAGGAAGTTACAAGAGCAGGTCTTGAAGACCACTTCATGGGTAAACTTACAGGAATACCAATGGGATGTGATGCTTGTTACACAAACCACATGAAAGCTGACCAAAATGATATAGAGAATCTATCAGTACTACTTTCTACAGCAGGATGTACTTACTTTATGGGAATTCCTCATGGAGACGACGTAATGCTTAACTATCAAACAACTGGATACCATGAGACAGCAGCTTTAAGAGAACTTTTAGGATTAAAACCTACAAAGGAATTCGAAAGCTGGATGGAAAAAATGGGATTTGTTGAAAATGGTAAGCTTACAAGCAAGGCTGGAGATGCATCCATATTCTTAGGATAGGAGGACTGTAATTTATGAATGAAAATCAATTAAAAGAAATGGTAGAAAAACTATTAACAGAAATGGTTGGAGAAACCAATAAAGAAACTATAGAAAAAGCTACTAAACAATGTGCTGAATCTTTAGTAAACAGCGATGAGTGTCTTCCAGACATTACAGAAATAGATTTAAAGAAACAGCTTCTTGTTGAAAATCCAAAGGATGAAGAAGGATATCTTAAGATGAAGGCTAAAACTCCAGCAAGACTTGGAGTTGGAAGAGCAGGTGCTAGATATAAGACTATAACTGCATTAAGAGTTAGAGCAGACCATGCAGCAGCACAAGACTCAGTTTTCTCTTATGTTTCTGAAGACTTTGTTAAGAAGAACAACTTAATATCAGTTGAAACTCTATGTAAGGATAAGGATGAATACATAACTCGTCCTGACCTTGGAAGAAAGTTTTCAGAGGAAACTCTTAAAACTATAAAAGAGAAGTGTGGAACTGGTAAAAAGGTTCAAGTAATGGTTGGAGATGGATTAAGCTCCGCTGCTATAGAAGCAAACCTTGAAGACATACTTCCAGCTATAAAGCAAGGACTTAAGGTTTATGGTCTTGAAATGGGAGAAATCTTATTTGTAAAACACTGTAGAGTACCTGCTATGGACCCTGTAGGTGAAGTTACAGGAGCAGACGTTGTTTGTCTTCTAGTAGGAGAAAGACCAGGTCTTGTAACTGCAGAGTCTATGAGTGCATATATAGCATATAAGCCAACAGTTAATATGCCAGAAGCTAGAAGAACTGTTATATCAAACATCCATAGTGGTGGAACTACAGCAGTTGAAGCTGGAGCTCACGTAGCAGAACTTATAAAGACTATGATAGATAAAAAGGCATCTGGAATAGATTTAAAACTTTAAGGATGGAGGGAAACATATGAAACATCAAGCAATTACCCCAGCTGTTCTAGGCGTAAAACTAATATCAAATGTAAGCCCAGAAATGGCAGAAAAATTAGAACTTGAACCACATCATAAAAGTCTTGGGTTAATAACTGCTGACTGTGATGATGTTACTTATACAGCTTTAGATGAAGCAACAAAGGCTGCTGATGTAGAGGTTGTTTATGCAAAATCTATGTATGGTGGAGCAGGAAACGCATCCACAAAGCTAGCTGGAGAAGTTATAGGAATAATTGCAGGACCTAACCCAGCAGAAGTTAGAAGTGGAATGAATGCAGTACTTGATTTTATGGAAAATGGATCTCATTTTATAAGTGCAAATGAAGATGGATCTATACCATATTATGCACACTGTGTATCTAGAACAGGTTCTTATCTTTCTAAGGTAGCAGGTATAAACGAAGGAGAAGCCTTAGCTTATTTAATAGCTCCTCCACTTGAAGCAATGTATGCTTTAGATGCAGCTTTAAAGGCAGCAGATGTTAGAATGGCTACTTTATTTGGACCTCCATCAGAAACTAACTTTGGAGGAGCCCTACTTACAGGAAGCCAATCAGCATGTAAGGCAGCTTGTGATGCTTTTGCAGATGCTGTACAATTTGTTGCTGAAAATCCAACAAACTATTAATAAGGATAGCTAATGGATATAAAAGCTTTAGGATTAATTGAAGTAATAGGATACTTAGGAGCTATTGAAGCAGCAGATTCTGCTTTAAAGGCTGCTAATGTAGAACTTATAGGCTGTGAAAAGATAAAAGGTGGTATAGTTACCGTTAAAATAACAGGAGATGTTGGAGCTGTACAATCAGCAGTAGATGCAGGAGCTAAGGCATCAGAAAAACTTCAAGTATTCCGTCACAGTCATGTAATCCCAAGATTACATGAGGACACATTAAAGATACTTTTAAAAGATAAGAAAGATAGTGAAGATAAAAATGGTCATATAGATATGGCAGATAATAGTTCTAAGGATTCTTTTAAAGAAGAATTAGAGGAGATAAAATCCTTAGATAAAGAAGATACCTTAACTACAGAAGCCGTAGTTAATAAGGCTACTCCTGAAGAAGTGAATAAGGCAGAAATAATCTTGACATCTAAGGATGAAACAGACATGAAGGATTCTTCAAATAATATAGATAAGATTCCTTCCATAGAAGAACTTAAGGATTTAAAGGTTAAAGATCTTAGAAGACTAGCCTCAAAACTTAAGATTTCATCTATGACAAATAAGCAAATTAAATTTGCGAAAAAAGATATGCTGATAGAAAAGATATCGGATTTTCTTAAGGAGGAAAGCTAATGGAATTATTAGATAAAGATCTTGTTTCTATACAAGAGGTAAGAAACTTAATAGCTAGAGCTAAGAAGGCTCAAAAAGAACTTGCTAAAATGAGCCAAGAGCAATTAGATAAAATAACAAAGGCTATATCTGATGCAGGATATGAAAATGCAGTTAAACTTGCTAAAATGGCAAATGAAGAAACTGGATTTGGTAAGTGGGAAGATAAGGTAATAAAAAATACATTTGCATCTAAATCAGTATATGAGTCTATGAAAGATTTAAAAACTGTTGGTATTTTAAGTGATGATAAGGAAAAGAAGGTAATGGAAGTTGGAGTTCCAATGGGAGTTGTAGCTGGATTAATACCTTCAACTAACCCTACATCTACAGCTATATATAAAGCTATGATATCAATAAAAACAGGAAATACTATAGTATTTTCTCCACACCCAGGTGCTAAGAACTGTATATTAGAAACAGTTAAAGTAATAAGTGAAGCAGCAGAAAAAGCTGGATGTCCAAAAGACGCTATATTATGTATAACTGTACCTACTATGCAAGCTACTGATGTATTAATGAAGCATAATGATGTATCAGTAATATTAGCTACAGGTGGTTCAGCAATGGTTAAGGCTGCTTATTCTTCAGGAACACCAGCTATAGGAGTTGGTCCAGGAAATGGTCCAGCATTTATAGAAAAGAGTGCTAATGTTTCTTTAGCAGTTAAGAGAATATTAGATTCTAAAACTTTTGATAATGGAACAATCTGTGCATCAGAGCAATCCATAATAGTTGAAGAATGTATGGAAGAGACTGTAGTTAATGAGCTTAAAAAGCAAGGAGCATACTTCTTAACTAAGGAGCAGAGTGTTCAGCTTTCTAAATATATAATGAGAGCTAATGGAACAATGAATCCTCAAATAGTTGGTAAGAGTGTTGAAACAATAGCAAAACTTGCAAACATTGATGTTCCAAAGGGAGCAAGAGTGTTAATTGCTTATGAAACAGAAGTTGGACCTAAGGCACCATACTCAAGAGAAAAACTTGCACCAATCTTAGCATTCTATGTAGAAAAGAACTTAGAAAATGCTATTGAAAGATGTGTAGAAGTATTAAACAATGAGGGTGCAGGACATACTTGTGGAATTCACTCTGAAAACCAAGAAGTAATAAGAGAATTTGGACTTAGAGTTCCAGTTTCAAGAGTACTTGTTAATACTCCAGGAACTTTAGGTGGAATAGGAGCTTCAACTAACATAGTACCAGCTCTTACTCTAGGATGTGGAGCTGTTGGTGGAAGTTCAACTTCTGACAACATAGGACCACTAAACTTAATTAACATTAAGAGAATAACTTATGGAGTTCGTGAAATAGAGGACCTAAGAGGAGATAAGGTTGAAGAAGTTAAGACTTCAGAAACTTTAGGAAATGTTTCTCAAAATGAAGAGCTAATAAACTTATTAGTAAAGAAAATATTAGCTGAATTAAAATAGTAAATCAAAATAATTAAAATAAAAAAATAAATTTATTTAATCTTAAGGAGGAATTTTATTATGGCAAGCGCAAACGCATTAGGAATGATAGAAACTAAAGGATTAGTAGGAGCAATAGAGGCAGCAGACGCAATGGTTAAGGCTGCTAACGTAACACTTGTTGGAAAAGAGCAAGTAGGAGGCGGACTAGTAACAGTTATGGTAAGAGGAGATGTAGGAGCTGTTAAGGCTGCTACAGATGCAGGAGCAGCAGCTGCTGAAAGAGTTGGAGAATTAGTATCTGTTCACGTAATACCAAGACCACACTTTGAAGTAGACGCTATACTACCAAAGGTTACTGAATAATATTTTAAAATAGATGTGCTGAAATTTTCAGCACATCTATACATCTAGTAAGGGATGTGAGACAATGAGCCTTATTACAGAAAGTGAACTCAGAAAACGATTGAAGAAAGATAACTTAAAAGAGTTAAAAGAACTTCAAGTTTTAAAAAAAGACATAGTTACCCCTTCTGCTAAATCCTTTTTAACAGAGCATAACATAGAATTAAAATATGTGGATGTAATAGAAGAAAAAAAGGATGAAAAAGAAGAAAAGGTAATTATTGATGAATATAAATATGAAACAATATTTGGAGCTCATCTTAAGGAAAAGCCTGAACATATGACCCACCTAAAAGGAAATACATTGGTTTTTAAAGATCATAATAGAATATTATTTAGGGGAAAAGTAGATACTTTAGAGAGTAAAATACTTGAAACTCAAATATTATGTAATAAATTAGGTGAGGCTTTAGTTATTAAAGATCTTCAGGAAATACTAGACTTTGTCCGTAGAATTTTAAGATGTGAAGTTCTTGAAGAAGAACTTTTAGAATTTAACCTTCAGGGAATGACAAAGGAAGAATTAAGAGAAAAATCTCATTATCCCGAAAAATATTTTGGAATGTCTCATTTTACCCCAGATTATACTATGGGTGAAGTAGTTATAGCCCTAAATTCTTTAAGGACTTTAACGAGGGAAGTAGAACTTAGTGCATTAAAAGCCTTTAAGAATGAGTATGGTATGGTAGAAAGAGTAGATATAATAAGAGCCTTAAATAGGCTATCATCTTTATTTTGGATAATGATGTTCAAATATAGAACAATGAAGTATAAACAAAAGTAGGAGGTAAAAGATGGATAATCTTTTATTAGAGAACTTAGTGAAGGAAGTTGTAAAGAAGGTAAAGGAAGAAGCTTTTATAGAAGTTGAAGCCTCTGGAAGACATATTCACTTAAGTAGAAAAGACATAGATGCCTTATTTGGTGAAGGATATGAACTTACAAAGATAAAGGATCTTTCTCAACCAGGACAATATGCTTGTAAGGAAAGAGTTACTATAATTGGACCTAAGGGATCTATAAGTAATGTAGTTGTTTTAGGACCAGAAAGAAAAGAAACTCAAGTTGAGGTATCTTTAACAGACTCTTTAGCTTTAGGAATAAAAGCACCAGTTAGAGAGAGTGGAGATATAGAAGGAACTCCTTCAGTTATAATTGTAGTTGGAGATAAGGTGATTAAAAAAGATAAGGGAGTAATCGCAGCAAAGAGACATATACACATTACTCCAGAAGATGCTAAGAAGTTTAATGTTTCTAATAAGGAAATAGTTAAGGTTAAAATACTTAGCAGTAGACCGCTAATCTTTGATGATGTAGTTATTAGAGTAAGTGAAAACTTTAGAACATATATGCATATAGACTATGATGAAGCTAATGCTTGTGGTTTCTCAAAGGGAACTTTAGCAAAAATTATTAAATAAATTCACCAAGGAGGTTATCTCAGTGGATTTTGAAAAATTAGTTGATATGATAACTAAGGAAGTAGCTAAAAGGATAAGTGATTTAAACAATAAGGAAGAAATCAATAATAAGGAAAAGGTAGTAATACTAGCTACAACACCTTATAAAGATATAGAGGAAAAGTTAAATCATAAGTATAGTATCCAATATTTTAGCGAAGATCTTAGAGACTGTGATAAGATCATAATTCCAAGAACTTGTATAAAGCTTCTTTCAAACCTAGCTAATGGAATTTGTAGTGAGGAATCTCATAAGTTCCTATCTATAATGTTATTAAAAGGCAAGAAGGTTTATATGTTAGAAGATGGAATAGAATATAAAAAGTATAAAGGAAGAGCACCAGAAGCTCTTTGGAATATGTATAGAGGTTTTGAAGAAAAAATAAAAACCTTTGGAATAAATATAATTTCCTCTCTAGATGAAATAGAAGGAAAGTCAAATAATGAATCATTAAATAAAATTGAAGAAAAAACTTCTAATTTAGATAATGAGAAGAGTGCAGAAGATTTTCTATTTAAAGGTAAAAAGCTTATCACTGAATCAGATTTAAGAAAGATGTATATGAAGGGTACAAAAGAAGTTGTAATATCTAAAAAGTCTTTAGTAACCCCTCTAGCAGTGGACTTTGTAAGAATTCATCAATTAAAACTTAAAAGAGTTTAATAGGAGTAAAATTATTATGATAATAGGAAAAGTTGTAGGTAATGTATGGGCTACTAGAAAAGATGAAAAGTTATGTGGTCAAAAATTTCTAGTTGTAAAAAGAATGGAAAGTAAATCTAAGGAAAAAGATGAACTTCTTGTAGCTGCTGACAATGTAGGAGCAGGACATGGTGATTATGTACTTATTACTACAGGTAGTGCAGCTAGAGTTTCAATTGAAAATGAAAATGTACCAGTGGATGCAGCAATTGTTGGAATAATAGATTCCATAGATGTTAGTGATGACTAAAGCCATAGGGGGCATTGAATTTAGAAGCTTAAGTAAGGGAATAGAGGTATGTGACTTAATGGTTAAAAAATCTTATGTTACTATACTCATTTCAAGACCCATATGTCCCGGAAAGTTTCTTGTCATAATAAGTGGTGATTCTGAAGAGGTGTATGAAGCTATAAGCACTGGAAAAGAGAGTGGACATGGTTTTATATCAGATACCTTTCTTATAAATGGAATAGATGAGAGAATAGTAGGATTTTTAAAGGGAAAAAGAGAAAAGCCAGAGGAAATAGAGGCGCTTGGAACCTTTGAAACCACTAATGTATCTATGGGAATAGTAGCCTTAGATAAGGCGCTGAAATTTTCTAATATTGATATTTTAAAAATAAATATGGCTTTTGGTATAGGCGGAAAGCTGATTTTTATTGTTTCAGGTTCAGTAAGTGATGTGGAGGAAGGGATAAAAGAGGCTTTAAAATCTATTGATAGTAAGAAGCTTATTCATTATTCAATTATCCCTTCTCCAAGTTCTTTAGTAATAGATAGTATATTATAAGTCTAATTTGAAGGGAGATTATTCATGGGAATAAACGATATTATAATTTATTTAATGGTTATATTCATGGTATTAGGTGCTATAGATAAGTGCTTAGATAATAAGTTTGGCTTAGGAGAAAAGATGGAGGAAGGATTTATGGCAATGGGATCCTTAACTCTTGCCATGGTAGGAGTTATATGTCTTGCTCCAGTACTTTCTAATGTGTTAAAGCCAATAGTAGTACCATTTTACAATGCTTTAGGAGCAGACCCAGCTATGTTTGCAACGACTTTACTTGCAAATGATATGGGTGGATTCCAATTAGCTGTAGAGCTTGCAAATACTCCAGAAGCTGGTATGTTTGCAGGGGTTATATTAGGAGCTATGATGGGACCAACTATAGTGTTCACAATACCAGTAGCTCTTGGAATCATAAAGAAAGAAGATCATAAGTTCTTAGCTACAGGAGTACTTGCAGGAATAATTACAATACCTCTTGGAGCAATAGCTGGAGGATTAACAGCAGGATATTCTATAGTTATGATATTAAAGAATTTAGTACCAATAATATTATTTGCAGCATTAATTGCAATAGGTCTTTGGAAGATTCCAGATAAGATAATAAAAGGATTTACATACTTCGGAAAATTTGTAGTAATTATAATAACTTTAGGACTTGCATCAGCAGTTGTTGAAAAGTTAACTGGAATAGTAATAATACCAGGAATGGCACCTATATCAGAAGGATTCCACGTAGTTTCAGATATAGCAGTAGTATTAGCAGGAGCATTCCCAATGGTATATGTTATAACTAAGGTATTTAAGAAACCTTTAATGAAGCTTGGACAATTATTAGGAATGAATGATGTAGCAGCAGCTGGAATGGTAGCATCCCTTGCAAACAGTATCCCAATGTTTGGAATGATGAAGGACATGAACGCTAAAGGAAAGATAATAAACGTTGCTTTTGCAGTTTCAGCATCCTTTGTATTTGGAGATCACTTAGGATTCGTTGCAGGAGTTGCAAAGGACATGATATTCCCTATGATAGTTGGAAAACTTGTAGCGGGTGTTACAGCAGTAGTAGTAGCTGTATTTATAGCTAATAAGATGGTAGGAAAGGAGGCATAATATATGAACTTAGATTCTAATGTAATAGAGCAATTAGTAAGAAAAATAATAGAAGAGAAATTAAATGAAGCTAAAGGTGGCTCAGCACATGATTTTGTATGTGACAGAGATATAAGCGGAATAACTTCAGTTAAGCTAAATACAGTTAAGGTGGATGAGTCTAATAGATTAGACACAGGAAATCCTAATGATGTAGTTTACACAAAAGATTTATTTACACTAGAGGAAAGCCCAAGACTTGGATGTGGAATCATGGAAATGAAAGAAACAACTTTTGATTGGACTTTAAACTATGATGAAATAGACTATGTTATAGAAGGACACCTAGACATAATAATAGATGGAAGAAAAGTGTCAGCAGATGCAGGTGAACTTATCTTAATTCCTAAGGGAAGCAAGATACAATTTTCAGTTCCAAACTCTGCAAGATTTATATATGTAACATACCCAGCAGACTGGGCATCACAAAACGATTAATAGAAGGAATCTTCCTTCAGTTGATGGTACATTTAGTAGCCATCATATAAATAACCCTTAAACAACACAACACAAAATCTTTCTCATTACTATATATATGGAGAGCAAGGCGTTAGCCTTGCTCTTTTTGGTTTCTATTAATAATGTTAGATATAGTAATTTTAAAATATAAATATTATAAGAGTATTTAGTTTAAAGATTTAGTTTTAAAAGTGTTACGTATAAGAAAATTACTATAATGGAATAAATTTGTAGAAAAGTGTGAATAAAAAATGATATAATCATTTAAATAATAACATATTATAGGGGGGCTAGATTTTGAAAGAAAAAATTTTAGAAGTACTTGAGTATCTAAAGAATCAGGAAGTAGATTATGCAGATATTAGAGTAGTAGATAGAACTGTTGAAAGAATAAGTACAGAGAATTTAAAGGTGACTTCATTATTAAACTCTAGAAGTAAAGGAATTGGGGTTAGAGTTATTTATGATGGTTCTTTAGGTTTTGCAAGTACACAAGATTTAGAAAATATAAAAGATATAGCTAAGAAGGCATTAGATATTGCAAAGAGTAGTAGGACTCTTCAAAAGGAAAAGATTAGATTATCAGAAAAGGAGTCCTATGTGGATCATTATGAAACACCTATAGAGGTGGATCCTTTTAAGGTATCTAAAAAAGAAAAAATAGATCTTTTAATTAAGGCAGAAGAAGAGATGAGAAGGGGCACTAATCTTAAAAGAACAGAGGGATCTATGGATTTTCAAAAGGAGGAAAAGATATTTGCAGATACAGAAGGCAGCTATATAACTCAGACTCTTTATGAATCTGGAGCTGGAATAGTAGCTATCGCCTCAAATGACTCTGACATGCAAATTAGAAGTTATCCAAACTCCTTTAGGGGAAATCATGGTACAGCAGGATATGAATATATACTTAATATGGATTTAGTAGGTAATGCTAATAAGATAGCTAAAGAAGCAGAAGCTCTATTAGAAGCAGAGGAATGTCCAAATGGAGAACTTGACTTAGTTATAGATTCAGGACAATTAACCCTTCAAATTCATGAAAGCATAGGACATCCCATTGAATTAGATAGAATATTTGGATCAGAGGCTGCTTATGCAGGCATGAGCTTTGTTACTGTAGATAAGCTTAAAGAAGAGTTTAAGTATGGATCAGAGCATGTAACTATTGTGGCAGATGCAACAATAAAAGGAGCTTTAGGAACCTTTGGATATGATGACGATGGAGTTAAGGCCCAGAAAACAGTAATAATTGATAAAGGAATACTTAAAGATTTTCTATCATCTAGAGATACTGCTATAAAAATAGGAAGAAAATCTAATGGAACTAATAGGGCAGATGGATGGTATAACATGCCCATTGTTAGAATGACTAATATAAGTCTAATGCCAGGAAATTTTGAGTTTGATGAGTTAATAAAAGGCATAGACTATGGATTATATTTATGTACAAATAAGAGTTGGAGTATAGATGATAAAAGAGTAAACTTCCAATTTTCCACAGAGATAGCCTACGAAATAAAAGATGGAAAGCTTACAGGAAAAATATTTAAGAATCCAATATATACAGGAATAACACCAAAATTCTGGGGAAGCTGTGATGGCGTAAGTAATGAAAAGTATTGGAAGGTATATGGAACTCCTAACTGTGGAAAGGGACAACCAGGACAAGTAGCCCATGTAGCTCATGGCTCATCCCCAGCAAGATTTAGAAAAGTAAAGGTAGGTGTTAAAGATGTTAAATAAGGATAAGTGCTACCAAGTTATAGATAAGATATTAGAGCAGGCAAGATATTTTACCTTAATTAAAATAAATGTAGAAGAAGAGGGGCTAACCCGTTTTGCTAACTCTGAGATACATCAAAATGTATATAGTAATAACACAACTGTAAATATAACAGTTATAGATGGTAAGAAGATATGCAAGGTATCTACTAACCTATTAGAAGAAGATGAGCTAATAAATGCTCTAAAAGAGGCAGAATTAAATATAGAATTTTTACCAGAAGGAGAATATGAATTTTCTTCTCCAATAGAGCCCTTATTTTTAGAGGATGAGGGAATAGATGAAGGTTTAAAAGAAAGGTTTTCTATCCCTAATAGGGCAAAACTTATAGGACAATGTGTAGAAAACTTAGAGGAAGGATATAAAATAGCTGGCTCTCTATCTTTAAATACAGGGTTTGTAGCTCTTGGAAATTCGAATGGAATTAAAAGATATAAAGATATATTAACTGTAAACTTTAATGTGGTTGTAATTCATGAAGATGGAGCCTCAGGGTATGGGGAAGTCACAGCTAGTAAAGATGAAGATATGGACGTTTTAGCTATATTCAATAGAGCTTATGAAAAGGCTAGAATGGGAAGAAAACCGAGATCTATAGAGCCTGGATATTATGATGTTATATTAGAACCTTTAGCAGTGGGAGACCTTATAGATTTCATGAATTTTACAGGATTTAGTGCAGAAGATTTAAGGGAGGGATTTTCTTTCTTAAGCGGAAAGATTGGAGAGAAGGTATTTAATGATAAGATAACAATAAAAGATGATTTAAATCACAATGATACCCATAGAATACCTTTTGATTTCGAAGGATTTGAAAGACTTCCAGTAACCATTATAGAAAAGGGAGTATTTAAGGGAACTGTATATGATAGTAAAAACTCCATTCTTTGTAATGAAAAGAATACAGGTCATTCCTTTGGATATGGAGGGGGAGCTTTTCCTATTAATATAATAGTAGGGGAAGGAGAAGAAAGTATTAAAGAAATAATAAAGAAAAGTAAGAAGGCATTATTAATAACAAGATTCCATTATATGAATGTAGTAGATTCAAGACAAGGCCTATTAACCGGACTTACTAGAGATGGAGTATTCATGGTAGAGAATGGAGAAATAAAATATCCAGTTAAAAATATGAGATTTACGGAAACATTATTAAATGCTTTTAATAATGTAGAATATGTTTCAAAGGAGAGAGAAAAGGTACCATCATTTTTCGTATCACAACTTGTGCCTTATATGAAAATAAATAATTTCCATATAACAGGAAAAACAGAGGTTTAAAATAAATTAATGGGTTAAAACTAGTATATTAGTTTTAACCCATTAATTTTATTTATATGATATTGTATAAGAAGATTTTTAATACTTAGATTTTAAGTGTCCATCATTATGAAATACTCGTCTAAGATGTACTTCTGTGTAGAAAACACTGAATAAACATATAAATGCTGTAAAATATATAGTATATTGAAAAAGAGAATTTTTAAATATATACAAAACTAAAGTTAACATAGAGGACAATATACCAGAAAGCTCTAACATTTCTCCACAGAACCTGTTTCCTTCTAGCCAAGTATTATTATTTAGTGTAGAGAATTCTGTTATATAACCTACAGTAAATTCAGGATATTGAGAATGTTTAGTTCTTATATACCATCCCATAAAAATAAAAAGTATTGGAAAGAGCTCTGTAACTACTAACCAAAGAAAATGAAACATTTAGAGATCACTCCTTGATAAACATTAAATATAAATACATGAGATAAACTTTATTTATCTTAAATTATAGGAAAATAGAAAGAGTATAGTATAACTTAAGTTTATCATAGGAATATATCGATAAAGTATAAGAAATTTATATGTAATATAAGAAATTTTTATAATTAAAAAAGTTAATTACTTGTATGAGATAATTAAAATAAATATAGATATAAGTCAAATAATGGTTGATATAATTTGTTATTTAATGTATAATTTATATTAAAAGCATATAAATGTTATAATTTGTTTAATTAAGATTTAGGGAACAATATTTAATTTTTAATTATAGGATTAGGAAGAGAAAAAGAACTACTTATTATGGGTAGTTCTTTTTTATTTTTTGTTAAATTAAATCAATTAACTTCAATGCTTAAATATTAAGAATAAAAGGAAGATTTTTTGAATATTTATTAAGAGAGATAGATTTAATAAGTCAAAGGGGAGGAATAGGGTTGAGTAAGCTTGTATTATTCTTTCACCCAGGGAGTGAGAGAGAAGTTATTAAACATAAGGATGGATTTTGCCCATTACCTAAGGAAAGGGCACATACAAGAAAGTATATAATATCAAGAGGAAAAATACTAAAAGATAAAGAAGAGGAAAAAGTTTTAGGATTTTGGGGAGAGTGGGAAGGAACCTCAAAGTTTACCATGGTAAAAGAAATTCTAAAGAAAGAAAATCATCCAAGTGCTCTTCATCATACCTTAATTAAAAATTTTAATAAGGATGATACAGAATTAAAAATAAGTACGGATCCTTTAATAATGGGTAATATGTTTTTATATTCTAATTGTCAGCAGGATTATATAGAAGAATTGAAAACATTAGATCCAGGCGATGTATTATTATTTGGAACAGGAAGAAAGTCAGAGACTAGTAAAACTAAAAGGAAAAAAATATATGATACCTTTATATGTGATACTGTGTTCATAGTAAGGTATAGGATAGATAACATAAAAACTAGTAGCAAAGATGATTTTGAGAAGTCAGTTATAAGTTATTTAAAGAAGCATAAGGCACCTAAGAGTTATATTGATAACTTTGAAAGATTAAAGGAATGGTATTATTATAATTCCATAGAAAGTTTAGAGGATAATAAATATAGTCTTTATATTGGAGCTACTTATGAAGACAGTTATAAGGGAATGTATAGTTTTGTACCTAGTGTGGAAGTAGATTTACTTAGTCACCATATAGGATTTGAAAGACCAGATATATCTCCTTTACTAATTGAACTTCCGTGTTTTAATTATGTAAAAGAGGGGATAAAAGGTTTTGGAAATCAAAATGTAAATATAAACACAATAGCTAGTGGGAAAAAGTTATTTAATTCCTTAGTAGAGTTTATAAAAAATCAGAAGCTAGAAATAGGTATATCTTGTGATTTTTATCATGAAGAGTAAGTTAAATAAGTAAATTGTTTATAAATTAATCTACGTATATATTTAATTACCCTGGAATAACTGGTATAATAAGTAAAAGTATAAAGTATTAGCTGGAAATGAGGAGGGGTAATATGAATTTTTTAAAAATTGATGAGTTAAGATGGATAAATAATTATCTAGGTTTTAGCCCCACATTAGACAAGGAAGATTTAGAGCAGCTGAAACTCTTTACCTTCATGTGGGATATGTTTGAGGCAAAGGCATGTAAGGGTGTAAGCAAAGGACAGAACATTGCGGATTTTGTTCTTCATGAGCTTAAGATAGAGAGCTTAAATAGATCAGATAGTTTTGTTGATGCTTATTATAATTATTTTAAAAAGCGATATATTGAAAGTAATAAAACCAATGAGATTTTTAAAAGACTTACTATGAATGCAGATGAGACTTTCAAAAATGGTAATAATGAATTTGTAATTAAAGATTTTATAGAAAATGTATTATTAGAAGAGAATCCAACAGAGAAAAATAGACTGTTAGCTTCTTTATTAATAGTATATAAGTTAAGATGTAACTTCTTTTTAAGATCAAAAAATATAATAAATGTACATTCACAGTATAGAAACTTTACTGTGGCCAATCATCTAATTGCTAGCATATTAGATAAGTATAAAAAACAGGATTTAAAATAATATATAATTGTAAGTGTTGCCATAACCTTAAGGAAAGGGGATGGCAACACTTTTTTGTATGGATACATTTTACTTTGTATCCATACATTTTGGGAATTCATATTTAAATTATATAATTACAAAAGAAGATGATGTTAGGGGGATATTTATTATGAAAACTAAAAGAATAATTTTAATAGGGTTATTTTCAGCCTTGTGCTATATAGGAACAATTTTAGGAATAACCTTCTATATAGGAGGAAGTCCAACTATGGTACATTTAGGAACCACAGCAATATTTCTAAGTGCAATTTTAATTGGGAAGGATGCTGGATTTGCTGGAGCTATAGGATGTGCATTGTTTGATCTTTTAGATCCTAAATATGTATTATTTACTATACCAACATTTATAATTAAGGGCTTAACAGGATATGTGGCAGGTAAAGTAGCCTTTAGTATGGGAAAGGAAGGGAATAATCATATTTTAAATATAATTGGATTTATATTAGGGGGAGTAGTATCCTTAGGTGGATACTTCTTAGTAAACTGGTTTGTATTTTATGGATTTCATGTTGCTGTTTTAAAGCTAAGCTCATCTCTTATAACTACTTCCTTAGGAATAGCTATAACAATACCTATATCCTTAGTAATAAAACCATTGCTTAAGAAGGGGAAAATTAAAATTTATGAATAATATAGTTAAAAATTGCGCAGTGATTCATGATATATGCGGAATAGGAAGAGCAGCTTTAAGTACCATAATGCCAATTATGTCTATTATGGGATGTGAAGTATCATTTCTTCCTACTATGATTTTGTCTTCTCATACTGGAGGTTTTGGAACTCCAGCTAAAATGGAGTCTAGTGAATATATGAAAAATCACATAAATCACTGGAAGGATATAAATCCTTATTTTAATGGCATATATGTAGGGTATATACCCTCTCTCAACCATGGAGAAATAATTAAAGAGTTTATAGATAATTTTAATAAAAAAGACACAGTGTTATTAGTAGATCCTATATTAGGGGATGGGGGAAAACTTTACAGTAGTTTTACTGAGGAAAATATAGACATGATGAAGGAAATTATAAAGGGAGCTAATATAATCACCCCTAATTATACAGAAGCAACCCTCCTCTTAGGAGAAAAATATAAAACCACCATTTCTCTTAAGGAGGTTATATATTTAGGAGAGAGGCTTATAGGAAATAATATAGATAATGTAGTAATAACTAGTGTTCCTTTAGAAGATGAAAATAACAAGGCTAATGTATTTGTTATGGATAATAAGGGAGAGTATAAGATTATATCTACCCCATATATAGGAGGATCATATCCCGGTACTGGAGATGCTTTTACTTCAATACTTTTGGCATGGGTTCTTAGGAATGGTAGCCTTTATGAAGGTGCACATAAGGCAATGAATTTTATATATGAAATAATAAAAGATATGGAATCCTTAGAAGGTTATGATTCAAGAAGAGGTATTCCTATAGAAAAGTATTTAAGAAATTTAATTTAATAAGAAATATAAAAGGAATCTATCAATAAGTTTTGAAAAATAAATTGGTAGATTCCTTATTTTTATATGGACAATTAAATTTTTAAATTAATATATATAATAATACAAGATTAATTAAAAGTATTTTTAATAAATAAACTAAGATTTCATATTAAAAGACTATATAGGATTTTAATATAAATAATTAACTTATCCATTGAAATATCCTTAATTTATAAGGATTTAGTCAGAGGTATAAATTAAATTTTAAACTTAAATACTTATATTGAAATTTTCATGATAAGTTATATAACTAAGGTACTTGAATCTTCCCATACCCAATTAGGTCTTAGTTTTTTTATATCCTCAACAAGTTTATATAAAGCTAAATCCTTTTTCTTTGATTCTAGCATAATATCAAAATCTCTATCTATAACTTTACACATATCTAAAAACTCTATAAAGGATTCTGCATCTATAAAGTCAGCATGCTTTCTATCATTATCATAATCCCTAGGAGAGGAGAAATGGATTTTAGGAGGAAGAGATTCATTGTTCCAGGTATTAAAAATATCCTCAATAAAATCTTTTAAGTTTTCTCCAGAGTTATTGCAATTATGATGATGGACATCTAGGACCATGGGAAGACTTAAATCCTTACATAGACTTAAAACTTCAAGAATGTTAAAAGTTTTATCATCATTTTCTATTATTAATTTATTACTTATTTCCTGGGGAATTTTAGAGGTTATATTATCTTTGAATCTTTTAAGGGCAATATCTTTACCCCCTTTAGAACTACCTACATGTATAACCATTTTTCCTTTGGGATAATTTAAATCTTCAAATAGATGAACATGGGGCCAAAGATTTCTTATAGTATTATGGACCACCTCTGGACGAATACTATTTATTACGTTAAATTCATTAGGATGAGTATCTACCCTCATATTAGTACTGTTAATTAATTTCCCTACTTTTTCAAAGTCTTTTTTGAATATATTTCTATAATTAAATTCTACTTCAGGATGGGTAGAAAGAGGTATAAGGGTAGAGGTTATCCTATAAAAATGAATATTATTTTCTATGTTATATTCTAATATGGTGTGTAAGTCTTCTAAATTAGAAAGTCCAACTTTTTTTAATTTATTAAGTTTATTCTCTTCTCCTTGAATTTTATTATAGTTAGTAAAGGTAACAGTACTTGATGTTGTAACCTTTGGAAGATTTAAGGCTATAGCTACATATCCAAGTCTTATTTTCAATTTATTCACCTGCTTTTTTAGTAATTAAAAAATATATTATAAACTTATATCTTATTAATTTAATATTAAAATAGATGTATGGGAAAAACTTATTTTAATATTTAAAAGAATTTAATAAAAACATTAGATTAATAAGCTTATTTTACCTAGTAATAGTAGATATAATTCACAGAAAATAGTTTTATTTTTATAATAAGCATATAGTGTGGTACTTTTTATAAAACATAGAAATAAAGCTACTATTACTTATTGATTTTATCAATATCATAATAGTAGCTTTATTTTTATTCAATAGTTCTATCTATAGAATCTAATCCCTTATTAAACCATTGAAGAAGACATCTTTTTATAGGTTTAGCTTCATTATTTTCATTTACATAAGTTAGACTTTTATATCTTCCAACCTTCATAGAGAGATGTTCTATAGCTAAATTCCCTATGTATATAGGGGGAAGCTTTGGTGTTACAATTTCCTTAGTTAAAGAACACTTATCAGAAGATGTAAATACTATAAATCCTCTACATCTTAAAGGTCTTGTAGTATAAATACCACAAGATTTATCTTCCTTTAGGAACATACAAGGAGTGTCTTCCTTTAAATAGTTATAATACATATCATGAAGAGTAGTATGCTCTAAATCATGAGGAGATTTAGTAGTCTCCATCTTTTCCTTCATAGTAGTTATGTAAACTTCAATTTCTTTAATCTCTTCTTCAGTTTTAGTGGACTTTATATGACGTCTTATAGCCTCAGCTTCTATAGCAGTACATTCTAAATATAAGCTACAACAGCGGCTACAACCCTTGGTGCAAGGGGCATAAGTTTCAAATTGAGATATTCCCTCATCCACCATGGAATATATATTATGTATAAGTTCTTCACCTTTACTTATAGTTATATATTCATATTCTTTTAGGGAAAAAATATTTTCTAAGGCAAAATTTGATATTTTATCATAGGTTTCCATGTTCATGGAGTTGTTAAATACAATATTAACTCCTTTATGATTTTTACCTAGAGTCATATATTCATGGTTTTTATTTTTACAACAATCACCATAATTCTTTCCACTATTACAAGGACAATCCTCATTTATTCCTATATTCACCTTAATTTCTTTTGAGAAAATGTTTTCCATTAAAATCCTCCTATATAATAATGTCCAGCCTTAAGGGCATTTAGAGATTATTATAACATAGGATTAGAAAAATGACAAAGACAATAGTAAGAAGGTAAAACTTTGTATAAACATAATAGATGATAAAGTTATGTGGCAAGAAAATAGGAAATTTGGTATAATATAGGGTATGGGTTTGGGGTAAATATTGAAAGAGTAGAAGAGGAGGAAGTATATTTCTTAAGAGGGGGATTATTATGTGGTTTGAAAGGAAAAACAAAGGAGAAGTACAAAACACAAGTTTTTTAAATGAGGAAGGGGAAGAGAATAAGGAGATTGAGGGAGAGGGAATTAATATAATAAAACATAATCAAGAGATATCCATGGGAAAGCTGATAAATAGAGTAGAAGATGTTACATCTACCATAGATGGTTTATTATATTCAATAAATCAAATTTCTAATACTGTGGATAATCAATTTTTATTTGTCTCTAGAATTATAGAAGAAATAAAAGGACATACATCCCTATGGCATAAACTAAATGATAATATATTAGGATCAAGTGAAGAGGCAAATAAAACCATAAAAGTTGTAGAAGAGGGTAATTCTACCATACTTAATTCTTTAAATTCCATGAAAGAGATAATTGATAGTGTTACTTATATAAAGAATCAGGTGTTAGACTTAAATGATAAGTTTCAAAGTATAAATATGATATCTGATGCTATAAAGACAATATCTAATCAAACTAATCTTTTAGCTTTAAATGCAGCTATAGAAGCAGCAAGAGCAGGAGAATATGGACGAAGTTTTAGTGTAGTCGCAGGAGAGGTTAAAAAATTATCAGAACAGAGTAAAGATTTTGCTAATAATATAAGTGATATATTAAAGGATGTAAACTTTAGCGTTGAAAACACTTTAAATGCTATAAAAGAAAGTGATGATAAAATTAATATAGGAATAGAATTATCTACAAAAACAAAGAGTACTTTTAGTGGAATATCTTCAGCAGTAGAAAAGACTAAGGGCATAATAGGAGATATGAATGAATTAATAGAAGGACAGCTGTCATCAGTAGAATCTTTAAATACAATATCAGAGGATATAAATGAATATGCAGAAAAGAGCTTGTCTATTGTTGAAACTTCTTTAATGAGTGCTGAATTTGTTAAGAGTGCTTTAAAATCTCTAAAAGACTTTTCTATAGAACTTAAGGAAGAAAATAATATTTTATTAGAAACTTTAAATAGTATTAAGAATAAAAGCTATAGTGTAAATACCTCTTTAAATATTGGAGAAAATGCTCTAAGAACATTAGATCCTGTTTATGCGTTTCAGTTAGGAGAGGTTATATTATATCAGAGTATATATTCTACTTTAGTGGTTCAAAAGTATTCTCCAGATGTATTTCCTGGAATAGCTAAAAGTTGGTATTTAGAAGAAGATAATTTAACTTGGATATTTAAATTAAGAAAAAATATTAAGTTTCATGATGGAAGTGTTTTAAAAGCAAAAGATGTTAAGTTTTCTTTTGAGAGAGTTTTAAATCCTAAAACTAAGTGTAATGATTCTTCAGTATTAGATTCTATTAATGGGGCAGATAGATATATGGAAGGGAAGGATAACCATATAGAGGGCATAACGGTTATAGATGATTATACCTTAAAGATAACCTTATCCTATTGTTATCCAGAGTTTCTTATGAATTTAGCTCAACCTAGTTGTGCCATATTTAGTGAAAACGCTTATAAGACTAAAGGAGTTCTTACAAGCTGTGGAGCCTATAAGCTAGAAAAGATAGATGATAGAATAATAACCATTAAGGGTTTTGAAGAATATTATGGAGGAAAACCATACATAGATACTATAAATATAGATACGAAGGAGTTTGACTTAAAAGAAGTATTAAAAGCTGAAAAGTTTGATTTTTTAAGAAGTACAGGAGATTGGGAAGTCTTAAAAGAATATGAAGACAATGATGATTATAATATAGTATATTACAATAACTTAAGTACTAGATTGGGCTTTCTTAATCTTAATCGAAACAATATATTCTCTAGGGATAAGAGAGTTAGACAAGCTATAAATTATTGTATTAATAAAAATAATATTATAACAAAATGTCTTTTAGGCTTTGGAACTAAGTGTACATCCATATTTCCAAGAGGTATGTATAAAAGTGAAAATGTAGTATATGAGTATAATGTAGATATGGCTAAAAAATTACTTAAAGAAAGTGGCTATAATTCGTCTTGTGATATTTTTCAAATAGGGGTCAAGGAAGGATATAAGGATGATGATAGGGATATAGTCACAAATATAATAAAAGATATAGAATCCACAGGAATAAGGGTGGAGAAAGTAGAAATACCTAAAGCTAAATACTTAACTAATGAAGGTTTTTCAAAGGTGGATATGATAATAGTAAGTTGGACAGCTGATACTGGCGGCTTAGATAACTTTACACAAGCCTTATTTAATATGAGTACAAGCTATTTTAAAACTGGATATTTTAATGAATCTGTAGTAGAACTTATGAAGGAAGCAAGAAGAACTGTTAATCCTAAAAAGAGAATGGATATATATGAAAAAATGAATAAGGATATATTAGAGGATGCACCATTTTTATTTATAGCAAATATAAAGTCAGCTTTAATTTATAGTAATAAATTAAAAGAATTAACAATAAGCACCTTAGATAGATTTGTATTTGATGACATATCTTTAAAATAAGAAAAACATAAATTTTAATAAAATTTTGTACTTTGATTTTAGGATAAAGGTTAATTTTATAAATTATAAAGACTTTAAATATTGTATAGTGGAAAAGAGGCTTGTAGATAAGATATATCTACAAGCCTTATAAGAGAGTAATAGGCAAGGTATAGAGTTTAGGGGAAATACATTTAATAAGATTAGTATATCTAAGGTATTAGTAAGGTTACATAAAGGGTGAAAACTCTAAGGAATATGCTTATTCATATATCTATTTTTATTAGGATTATATAGGATCTAGTAATTTATATTAGGAATGATTATATTAAAATTCTTAGTGTAATTAAGATTTACTATACAATTTATAAGATAAAAAGATTGCATTACATATAACATTAGAAATATAATAAAAAGCTTATTATTTAAATAAGATAATATGAAAATTGGGGGAAATAATTATGGAAAGAAATAATAAAGTTAGGGGTAGAGGTATAAAAACAGAACTTCTACTAAAGCTTATTCCTTTAATACTGTTAGTATCAATAGCAATAGGGGGATTAAGTTACATAAGAGCTAAAAATACTTTAATGGATACTACAAATAAATATTTAAAAGAGGTTACAAAGCAATCCTCAAGTGTTATGAAGGGCGTAAAAGATAAATATACTTATATGGTTAAGTCTTTAGCCAGCTTAAATTCTATAGCTGATCCTAAAGTTCCAATTAGTGAAAAATTAGAGGTCCTAAAAAGTAATATGGAACAAGAAGAGCATGTGGAAGTCCTTCTTATGGACAAGGAAGGAAATGCAATAGATGCTAAGGGAAATACATTTCAAGTTGGAGAGAGAGAATATTATAAAGAATCATTAAAGGGAAAGGTATACGGAACTAATCCTTATTATTCTAAGTTTATAGACGATGTTGAAATAGCTTACTCAGCTCCTATAATATATAAAGGAGAAATTCAAGGAGTTTTAGCAGTAATAAGAAGTAAAAGTGATATTGATAATGTAATAAACAGTACGAATATAGGGGATACAGGAGTTTCGCTTTTAATAGATAAAAAAGGGAGTATAGTGTCAGATACAGATATTAACCTTTTAGAAAGAGAAGTTAGTGTTTTCGAAGCAGTAAAAGAGAATAAAAAGTTAGAGGGATATAAGGAAGCCATTGAAAAAGTTATATCAGGGAAAATAGATACCCTTGAATATGAGTATAATGGAAATATGTATTTTGGATCCTATGCACCAGTAGATGATAATAGTTTTATATTTGTATCCATTGAGGAAAATGAAGTTCTAGGACCTATAAATGGAATTATGACTATGTCTATAATTGTTACTAGTATAGCTATGTTACTAGGAGTAATAGTTATATATATAGTAGCTTTTAACATAAGTAAAAGATTATCAGGTCTAAATTTTTATATGGAGAAGATAAGTACAGGGGACTTTACAGGAGATATATCAGAAAAGGAATTAAATAGAAAGGATGAAATATCATCAATATATAGGGCACTTAAAAGGACAAAAGAAGATATAGGACATATGATATATGGAATAAAGGAAGAGTCTAAGGCTGTGGATATTCAATCTAATAATCTATCCTCTGTATCTAGTGAATTATCTTCATCATCAGAAGAAATATCTGGAGCTATTAATGAGGTGGCAAAAGGGGTAGGTGATGAGAATAGTAAATTAAATGATATACTTTTAGTATGTGAGGAGTTTGGAGAAAAAATAAACTCTATGAAGGGATATATTCAAGAAATTAATAAAATGTCTTCAGATGTAGATTTAAGTGCAAAGGAAAGCACCAAGGATATGGGTAAATTAAGAAAAGAAATACATGAGTTTAATGATAACTTTTATAGGTTTAGTAGTACTATACATAATATGAGCACAACTATTAAACAGATTAACAATATAACAAGTCTTATAAATAATATATCAGAACAAACCAATTTGCTTTCTTTAAATGCAGCTATTGAAGCTTCAAGAGCAGGGGAAGCAGGACGTGGATTTGCAGTAGTGGCAGAGGAAATAAGAAAACTTTCAGAACAGAGCAAAGAATCTTCAGGAAGTATATATAACTTAGTAACTTCTATAGTGAGTGAAATAGACATGATAGTAAATGAGACTAAATCTATGAATGAAGAGCTCAAATCTCAAGGAGAAGTGGTTGAGAAGTCTATGGAATCTTTTGATTATATTTCTTCAGCTATAAATAATATAACTCCTAAAATAGATAATGTAAGTAATTATTCTACAGAAATATATTTGAAAAAGAATCATATTATAGATAAAATTGAAGAATTGTCCTCTATATCTCAAGAAGTATCAGCTGCTTCAGAGGAGATATCAGCATCATCAGAAGAGCTTAGTGCATCATCAGAAGAGGTTTATAATTCTGCTTACACCCTTCAATTATCTGTTAATAAGATGAAGGAAGAAATAGAAAAGTTTAAAATTAATTAGTAATAATATAGACTCCTTTAAAATATTCTACATTGTAGAGTTTTTTTAAGGGGGTTTTTAATTTTGCATATAATATCTACAGTAGGACCTAACCTTTTAAATAACTGTAGTATTGATAATTTTATATTAGAAGGAACAACAGGCTTTAGATTTAATCTTTCCCATGGAAACATAGATAAGGTAAAAGAGCAAATAACATATATAAAGGATAATTATGAGGGGATATTAACTATGATAGATCTCCAAGGGAGTAAATTAAGGGTATCAAGGCTTTACAATAAAGTTGAAAAGGCTGAGAAAGATCATATTATATATTTTTGCTCAGAGGAGTTTTATAAGAGTGAGAATAAAAAGGACAACCTGCTTCCCATATATGTGCCAGGTGGATTTAAAAGATTAAGTTACACTAAATATATATCTATGAAAGATGGCACCATGAATTTTAAGGTGTTAGAGTTTGAAGAGGGAAAGTTTTTTAAAACTAAGTGTTTAGATGGAGGGATTATAAGAAAAGAGAAGGGCGTAAATATTTCCTCAATGAATAGGGAGGGGATAGGACTTACCCTAATGGATAAAAATAATTTAAGGGAGGTTTTAAAAGCAGAACCTGATATAATTCTTATGTCCTATACAAATTCTAGAAACATAATTGTAGAGCTTAGGGAATATTTAAGGGATATACCATACAAAAGTACATTGATATGGAGTAAGGTAGAGTGTAATGAAGGGATAAAAAATATAGAGGAAATTATAAAAATATCTGATGGGGTGGTCATAGGTAGGGGAGACTTAGTAGCAGAAATAGATATTAAGAATATACCCCTCATTGAAGATAATATAATAAGTATTAGTAAAAAACACAATAAAGATATAATAATAGCCACATATATATTATCTAGTATGAAAAGTTCAATAAAACCTAATCTTAATGAAGTTGAATGTATATATAATTTTATAATTAAAAGGGTAACTGGATTTATGATGACATCAGAGGTAAGCGTTGGGAAGTATCCTTTAGACTCCATAAGAACTTTAAAGTTTCTTATAAAAAATACGCTAGACAAGAGTTAAAAATAATAAACATTAATAATAAATGTTTTATAAGAAATTTATTTAAGAAAATAAAATACTTATAATTATACTATTGAAAAAATAAATTTATTAATATATAATGAAGAGGAATTAAAATAGCAATTTATGGTGCTCATTTTAGAGCTTAAAAGGGAAAGTGGTTTAAATCCACTACAGCCCCCGCTACTGTAAATGGTGACGAATCTTAATAACCACTGGTCTTTAGGCCGGGAAGGTAAGAGGAGAATGATCCATAAGTCAGGAGACCTGCCTTAAATTTATAAGCTAATTCCTTCGGAGGGAAGGGGAGTGGCGTTTGTAGTATCCTTTATTATAGTAATTTATTAGGATAATTATAAACTCATACCTTCTTTGGTATGAGTTTTTTTACTGCCCTTTCTTCAAGGTTTAAAAATAATTTAGAGAGGAAGAAGAAAATGAAAGGTTTTAAAAAGATTCTAGGATCAGTGTTAATATTTATGCTAGCATTTACCATGATGGCTTGTGGTAAAACTGCAGAAGAAAAAAAATCAACAGATAAGCAAGGGGTTACATATCCCTTAACAATAAAAGATTCTTATAATAGGGAGGTAACACTTTCTAAGGAACCAGAAAGAATAGTATCTATTGCTCCAAGTATAACGGAGATAGTAGCAGCTCTTGGAAAAGAAGATAAATTAGTTGGAAGAACAACTTTTTGTACTTATCCTGAATCTATAAAAAAGGTAGAAACTATAGGGGGATTACAGGATCCTAATATAGAAAAGATAGTAGAACTTAAGCCAGATGTTGTTATTGCCTCAACTCACTTTAAAGAGGACGTACTTAAAAAGTTAGAAGACTTAAATATAAAAGTTATAGTTTTATATGGAGAAGAAAGCTTTGAAGGAGTTTATGATACCATAGATAAAGTAGCAACAGTTTTAAATGCTAAAGATAAAGGCAATGAAATAGTAGATGGAATGAAAAAGAAAGTAGAAGATGTTAAGAAAAAGGTAGAAGGAAAAGATAAGAAAAAGACTTATTATGTTGTAGGATATGGTAAGGGCGGAGACTTCACTTCTGGAGGAGATACCTTTATCGGACAAATGATAAATATGGCTGGAGGAGAAAATTCAGCAAAGGATCTTAAGGGTTGGAAGTATAGCCTTGAGAAAGTAGTAGAGAGTAATCCAGACCTTATGGTTGTAGCAGAGGGAATGGGTGCTAAAGAAGGACTTAAACAAACTAATGGATATAAGGATTTAAAAGCAGTTAAGGAAGATAAGATTTATGAAATTGATCAAAATATTTTAAATCTTCAAGGACCAAGACTAGCTGATGGTTTATATGAACTTGCAAAAATAATACATCCAGAAGCTTTTAAATAAGAAGCTTTATAAATTATTTAAATAGTAGAAATCATAGATATATATTAAAATATGTTTTTAATCTTAAAATTTTAATATTAAAGTTATGTATATAATACAGTATTTTTTAAACTTTTGCTTTATGAGTTAGATGTTTTAAGGAAGAAACAGATTTTAAGATGAAAGAGGGAAAAATGAAGAAATTTATTAAGGACCATTTTAGTTTAGTATTTATTTCACTAATACTATTACTAGTTTTAACTATGATAATATCAGTGGCTTTAGGTGCCAGTGATGTATCTATAAAAGATGGAGCCTTAATACTATTAAAAAGACTACCCATAATAAATAATTATATAGATGACTCTTATATAAAAGAGACCACAAAAATAATACTACTAAACATAAGGATGCCAAGAGTACTCATGGCATCCTTGTGTGGTTCTATCCTTTCAGTGGTTGGAGGAACATTCCAAGGGATTTTTAGAAATCCAATGGCTGACCCTTATGTCCTAGGGTTATCTTCAGGAGCGGCCCTTGGGGCAAGTATTGCTATAATTCTTGGACTTGATAAATATATCTTAGGTATGGGATTAGTAAGTATTATAGCTTTTATATTTTCTTTAATAACTGCCTTTGTAGTATATAACTTATCTAGGGTAGGAAGAAAAATACCTACAGTTAATTTATTATTGTCAGGTATAGCAGTATCTTTTTTTATGTCATCTATAATGTCCTTAATTATGATTCTTAATAGAGATAAGATGGAAAAAATAGTATTTTGGACCATGGGAAGTTTAAATGGAGCTAGTATTAAGGAAGTAATAATGCTTTTTATAGTTGGTCTTATAGGAACAGCTGTGATAATTATATATTCAAAAGACTTAAATATAATTACTGTTGGAGAAGAAGGAGCTGTAAACCTTGGAGTTAATACAGAACGAGTAAAAACAATTCTTATAGTTTGTTGTGCCCTTATGGTATCGTTCTGTGTGTCTTTTACAGGAGTTATAGGTTTTGTAGGCTTAATAATTCCTCATATAGTAAGGATTATAAGTGGACCTAATCATAAAACATTAACATTACTTTCTGCAGTATTAGGAGGAATATTCTTAGTTATTTGTGATACCTTATCAAGAATAGTAATTCCTCCAACAGAAATTCCAGTAGGAGTTATAACAGCTTTATTTGGAGCACCGTTTTTTATATATTTACTTAATAAAGATAAAAGAAAGGGGCTGTAACATGAAAGAAATAATAGGAGTGAAAGACTTAAGTTGCATCCTTTCAGAAAAGAACATACTAAATAATATTAATTTGAATTTTGAAGAGAAGAAGTTGTATACCATAGTAGGGCCTAATGGATCTGGAAAAACTACTCTTCTTAAGCATATATGCAAAATATTAGATGTGAATCAAGGAGACATATATATTGAAGGGAAAAGTATAGGAAGATTTTCAGGAAGAGATCTTTCTAAGAACTTATCCTCAGTACCTCAAAATACACATACTAATTTTTCTTATAATGTTTTTGATATAGTCCTTATGGGAAGAAATCCTCATATAGGAAGATTTCAAAAAGAGAGTAAAGCGGATATAGAAATAGCAGAAAAAGCCATGAAAATTACAGGAACCTATGACCTACGTAATGAAGATATAGATGTGTTAAGTGGGGGAGAAAGGCAGAGGGTTATAATAGCTAGAGCATTAACCCAAGAAACTCCTATAATGCTTTTAGATGAACCTATATCTCAATTAGATATACACCATCAAATTCAAATTATGAATATATTAAAAGAGTTAGTGGAGAAGTTTAATAAAACAGTAATTTGCGTTCTTCATGATCTAAATATAGCAGCCCAATATAGTGATGAGATAATATTACTAGACAAAGGAAAAGTTTTTAGAAAAGGTCATCCTTCTCAGGTTATAACTAAGGAGATATTAAGAGAAGTTTATGGCATGGAGTTTCATATTATGGAAAATCCCATTAACTCCAGTCCTTTAATTTTACCCTATAATAATATATAATCTAGGGTAAAGAGGAGGATTAAGCTTATGATAACATTATTATCAATTATCCTTGCATTAGTAATTTTCTTAACATTAACCTCTATTGTAAATCTTACTACTTGGGGATTAAAAACTATAATGTTTTTTGGGGTGATATCATTAATGATAGCCTTTACATTAGCTAAGATGGTATTTTTTGCTGTGAAGTGGATAATAGTAATTGGAATTATAGTTTTTATAATAGATAAAATTAGGGACAAGCAATAAAGTAAGTCTATAATAAAAAGAAGATTTTTATCTGATGGCTAGGAGCTGTAACATCCCCATCCTCTAAAAGGTGGGGGGGAACAGCTCCTAGCCCCTAGATTACCTCATATAACCTTCAGATGGTGGAAAGAACACACCATCTGAAGGTTATATGAGGTCTATAGGAGTTATATTTTGTACCTCTTATAAAAATCTTCTTTTATATATTTATATCTTCTCTCTTTTAGTTAGGCTATGAATAAGGAAGAATCCAATAATTAAAGATAAAAGACAATATACCATATTAATTCCTGTAGGCATTCCAGGGAATACAGCTACTAAGGAGCCAGAAACAAAGCCTAAAATTAACATATAGGTTTTGCTTGGATATTTATTAAGTAAGTTTTCAATTATTTTTGTTGTGATTAAGGTTCCTAAAATTACCCCTAAAGAAAGAGGAATTAAAAATGGAATATTTAAGGTGTTTATAGCATTTAAAGTAGTATCATACAAACCTAAGGTTAAAAGTAGGAATGAACCACTTATTCCAGGAAGTATCAAGGCCACAGCTATAATTATGCCAGCAAAAAAAAGAAAAATCATACTAGATAATCCATTAGAAGTAGCTAAGGTAGATACAGCACTGGGTTTTAGAGACATTGCTATAACAAGAATAAATCCTAATAATGCAAAGGTAAAATCCTTATTATTTCTTTTTTCCTTAGTAGATTTTTTATATAATACTGGTATTCCGCCTAATATAATACCAATAAATAAAAAGCTCATTAAAAATGGGAATTTAGATAAAGCACTTTCTAATATTCTACTAAATAATAAAAGAGCAGCAAATGCGCCGGCACCAATTTGAAGCAGAAAAATAGAAGACTTTTTCCAATTATTAAAGAATGAGCTAATAGAATGTATTAAATCATCATAAACATTTAATACTATAGACATGGTACCACCACTGACTCCAGGTACTAAGGTAGCAATTCCAATAGCCATGCCTTTTAAGAAATTATGTAATCCCTTCATGTAATCCTCCTAATATTAAAAACAAATTATATGGAATTATATAATATATAAGAGAACTTAACAAGAGATTTATTGTTAAATTTTATGTATATTATTTTAACCATAAAGGAGGATCTTTTATATATGGCCTTATTTTATGAGTTTCTCTAAAAGAGTTTAAAATGTTTTTAATAGCTTCCCTATTATTTTCAAAGGTTTTTATATTCTCCATATCTACTCCTTGAGAAAAAGGACAGCTACTTATACATATCCCGCAATCGGTTCCAAGACTTCTCCATCTGTCATAACAGTTCTCTTGATTAATCTGCCATCTTAAATCATTATTGATTAAAGTTTTATCTCCTTTTTCTATGGCTTTTCCAGGACAAACTATGCTACAATTTCTGCAAAGATTACAAAAATGGTCTAAGCCAAAGGTGTCCTTAGGATCTTGGTTAAGAGGCATATTAGTAGTTACAACTCCTAGTCTAACCCTAGAACCATATTTTCTGGTAGTTATAATACCATTTCTACCTATATCACCTATACCACCATCTAAAGCAACTAGAGGGGCCACAACTAAATAATTAGCATCCATGTGATTACGAGCTTCGTAACCTAAAGACCTTATGTAATAGGAGATAATCATTCCAATAATGGATACATCCACATAAGCCTTTGAAGTTTCTATTATTTCTGATACCTGAGGTCCTCTATTTATCATATCTTTATCCATTTCTACAGCAAAGACAACTCCATAGGGATGCAGAGACTTAATTTCTTCACCATAGCTATTATCTTGTCTTCCTCTATGAGAATAATAATGATAGTCCTTCATTTCTAATGTATTAGAAAGACAAGCTCCATAATGGATGGCAAGTCCTTTTAATCTTTTTGATATGGTATCCTTATTAACTTCAACCTTATCTCTAGAAGGAGTTTTTTCTGCTAAGCCATGAATATCCTGTAAAAACATAAAGGCAGCTTCTGCCATAGGGGAATTTATAGGATCATAAGACATTGTTCCAGGACTACATAAATTAGGCTTTTTTCTTATTTCATCATCTAGAGTTTTTTTATCCTTATTTTTTTCGTAGTAATCTTCATATTGATAGGTACCCTCTTTATAATTCATTCGAGCAAACATAGTGTGACGCTCATCTATTCTGTTCATAAATACCTCCATAACCTTATAGTATTACTATATATTATAATTATTTTAAATAGCTATTGTAAAGTATTGAAAAGGAACAGTTGTAACTATATACTTATATTAATATTTATAGATGTAATTTTATAATAAGAGATAAGAACTTATTATTACATAAATTAATTTTTTAAGTTGAAAGATTATTCTTAATAAAATATTATAAGAAAAAGGAGAGGGGAAGGTATGGATAATTTTAAGATAGCAACCTTTGCTGGAGGATGTTTCTGGTGTATTGTAGAAAAGTTTAAAAGCTATGAAGGAGTTTTAGATACAAGGGTAGGATATACAGGAGGGGATATAAGTAATCCTACATATAAGGAGGTAAAGTCTCAAGAAAGTGGACATTATGAAGCTATACAAATAGCTTATAATCCAGAAAAAATAGATTATGAAAAGCTTCTTTGGATATTTTGGACACAAATAGATCCAACAGATGACGGTGGACAGTTTATAGATAGAGGTTCCTCTTATAAAACAGCTATATTTTATAGTAATGAAGAGGAAAAGTCCTTAGCAGAAAAAACTAAAAATCACATAGAGGAAAGTGGTGAATTTTCAAAACCTATAGTTACTAAGGTATTACCTTTAGGAGAATTTTATGATGCAGAGGATTATCATCAAGATTTCTTTATAAAGAATCCTATTGAATATGCAAAAGAAAGAAAAGAGTCAGGAAGAGATGAGTATATAAAAGAGCATTGGAAGAATTTTATATAATATAATAAAAACACTATGATAAGCTATTTAATAATTTATCATAGTGGTTATTTATGCAAGAATATAGTTTTAATTCTTTATAGTAATCAGTTTTTTAAGCATTTATTAAAAGGTTTTCAGAGTTTTCAAGAGATTCCCTTTGTTTTTCTTCTAAATAGGAACAAAGACTTTTAAATATCTTAATATCATGAATGGTAGATAAATACCTAAGATCTATTGTTATACCTGTATGATATTGGGTTATAAATTCCATATTATAAAGTTCAGTTTCCTTAAAGCCTTCTCTTAAATCATATATGGAAGGGTAAAAGTTATGCCAATTATTTTCAAAGTATTTTGTTTTAGCAAAACATAGTCTATAAACTTGAAATACCATACCTAGGACAGTGGCTTTTGAGGCAAACTTCAATGAGAAGTAGTCTTGAGTTGGATACTTAGCCTCTATTTTCTCATAATATAATCTATTATTTAAAGTAAGCCCATATTTATCTAGAACCTTACATTTTTCTTCTCCAAGATATTCCTTAAGAAATTTTTCTCGAAGAAGTGGATCCATAAGTTTAAGTTTTTCAAAGTCTAACACATATATCACCCTTTTCTATAAGTCTTATTTATATAGTAACTTAGAGATAAGGGTTAGTCTAATAGTTAATATGTATAAAGTAATTACAAAGTATTACTAAAAACTATAATATTTATTGATTAATATAATTCATAATAATTAAAGCTGTGTCTTCTAGTGCTCTATTAGTCACATCAATAGACTTACAACCAAGTTTTTTTATTATTTTATCAGAAAAGTCAAATTCTTCTAGTATCCTGCCTTCATCAGCATAGGAGATAGACTTATGATATGTAGAGAATTTATCAAGTCTATGTTTTCTTATATCAATTAAGTTTAAAGGATTTATAGTAAGTCCAAAAACTTTACTTTTATCTATGGTAAATAGTTCTTCAGGTATAGGAACCTCAGGAACTAAGGGAATATTTATGGTTTTATATCCTTTGTTAGCAAGATATAGACTTAAGGGGGTTTTTGAAGTTCTAGAAAGACCAACTAGTATTATATCAGCATTTTTAAGTCCTCTTAAGTCCTTAGAATCATCGTATTGAATAGCAAATTCCATTGCCTCTATCCTTTTAAAATAATCCTCATCCATTTTCCAAACAGCTCCAGGGTTATACACAGGAACACTTTTGGTTTTAGAACTTATTACATTCATAATAGGAGATAAAATATTTATAATTGTAATATTATTTTCTATACAACGATTTATTAAAAATTCTCTAACTTCTGATAGTACAATTGTACATATAATCACAGTATTCTGAAAATCATCTAGGGACTTAAGAAAGTCTTCCACATCTTCAAAAGATTTTACATAGGGTACTCTTTTAACTTCTATATCTTCTTTGAATTGACTACAGGAGGCAAGAGCTACAAGTTCAGCAGTTTCTCCTATAGAATCTGATAGAGCATAAACCTTAATCATAATATCACCTCAAGTTAATTTTATCATAAAATAAAAATACATTACTAATGATTTCTATAAGTATAAGTAAATTATTATTCTTAACTTAGTGTATCCTATGATTTATAATTCTAATACTTTCTTTAGATTAAGAGTGAAGGTAAAAGATTCTAAAGATGTAAAAGTTTCTAGGGCAGTGAAGTAAAGTAGAATAAATATAACTTTACACAAAAAATAGTATTAAAATTATAATATAAAAAATAGGATTCATAACTAAAAGATTTTTTAGTTATGAATCCTATTATAAATTTTTTTAATTAGTCTTTTTTTTACCATCCCCTGGTGGAGTGACCTCGTTATTAGTTGGGGGCTTTGGTGTAGTTACAGGTGGAGTAGTGGTATTTGGATCAGTAGGATTTGGATCTTTATTTTCTTCCTTATCCTTATCTTTATCCGAATCTTTATTTTCCTCAGGAACTACAGGAGCCACAGCTGTGTTATCTTGTTCTGTTGGAAGAACATATTTTTGATCCTGTAGGGTAACTGAAGGTTTATAATTTCTTGTAATGAAAACTCTACTTTCTATTAAATCCTTAGTAGTATTTCCATTAGCAAGCTTTCCATTAGACTTATTTATCTTAGCTTCTACATGAGTATCACATAAAGAGGTTGGTTGAGTTCCATCTATAAACATTTCAGAATATACCCTTCCTCCTCTTGGATCTCTAGAGCATAGATTTGTAGCAAGTTTTCCAGAATCCTTACATACATCAACTCTTACTAAGCTAGAAGGTTCAGATAAATCTTTATAAGGTAAACCTTCATGAGCTTTTGCCATTATCTTTGACCAAATGGCTGCTGCATCTCCACTAGAGCCTTTAATAGGTCTTGAGAGATCATCACCAATCCAAACAGCTCCAGAATAATATGGGCTAAGTCCAGCAAACCATAAGTTTTTGTTGTCAGAAGATGTACCAGTTTTACCTGCTACAGGCATAGAACCCCACTTAGCTCTTCCACCAGTACCAGGAGGAGTTACAACCCCTTTAAGTAAATCATACATAATATAAGAGGCTTCTTTAGAAATAAGTTGTTTTTCTTTTGGTTTTCCATCTAAAATTACTTTACCGTTTCTATCTTGAACCTCTGTGTAAAGCATAGGATCAATGTACTTACCTTCATTTCCGAAAGTACCATAGGCAGCGGATACCATTAGAGGGTTACCACCATCTAAGTCTTTATAAGAGTTATTAAATTCTCCTAGTGCTAGAGATGCAATACTTTCTTTAGAGTCCTTATTAATAATCAAACCGAACTTTTCTCCATAGGCACTACCAGTTGAAAGTCCTATCATGTCCTCGGCTTTAACTGCTATTGTATTTTGAGAACGCTGAAGACCTTCTCTAATAGTTAAATAACCTTTAAAGTCGTTTGTATCATAGTTTTTAACTTCGTATCTAGCATATTTTTTTGATACGGCATCAGACAGCGGAGAATCCTCTAAAACTGTTGCTGCAGTACCTATTTTACTATCTATTAGTGGGGCATAAACAGTTAGAGGTTTTACAGCAGATCCTAAGGGTTTCAGATACTTATTAGAAGCACCTCTATTAAAGGATAAAGCAGGTTGATCTCCACGACCTCCAATAATAGTTTTAACTTGTCCTGTTGAGTAATCCATAACTGCTGCTGATACTTGAGGCTGAATTAAATTAGTCTTATCATCTTTTTTTCCATTTATTGATGTAAGGGATGAAGCCTTGTCAATAACCTCATGTTGAGCATAGTTTTGAAGATTTCTATCCATGGTGGTATAAATCTTTAGTCCACCATAGTTTAACATTCTATCTACTTCTTTATCAGTATATCCATATTGAGTCTTTAAGTCTTTCTTTACCTGAGTCATAACAGGTCTTGAGAACCATTCAAAGTTTAACTTATCAGCATTTTGTTTTGGTGGGTTAAACTTTATTCCATTAGCTTCAATGTCAGCTATGGTATTATTATATTCTTCTTCAGAAATCTTATTGAGTTCCTTCATTTTTCCAAGAACTAATTTTGTCTTATTTATATAAGGACTTGGATCCTTCTTAGCACTAGGTGAGAAGGGATAAAATCTAGCAGGATTTTGAGTAACTCCAGCTATATAAGCACTTTCAACTAAGTTTAAGTCCTTAGCTGATTTGTTAAAGTACTGTTTAGCAGCAGCTTCAACCCCATTAGCTCTTCCACCTAGGTGTATTGTATTTAAATAAGCTTCAAGAATTTGTTCCTTAGTTAATGTTTTTTCAAGTTTTAAAGCCATGTACATTTCTTGTATTTTTCTTTTTAATGTTACTTCATTAGTTAACAATGTATTTTTAAGTAACTGCTGGGTTATAGTAGAAGCACCATGTAATCCACTTTGTCTTGTTATCTTATTTTTAATATCTATATATACAGCCCCTAGAACTCTTCTATAATCGAGTCCATTATGTGAGAAAAACCTTTCATCTTCTATAGAAACAAAGGCATCTTTAAGATTTTGGGACATATCATTTATAGATATTATGGAACGTTTCTGTTCTGTAGGAACATAGTCCATAAATTCACCCTTATTATCATATAAGGTTGAATCTTCATTTAAGGATAAAAGAGCATTTATATCTAAAGGTGGTGCCGTTTTTACTATTGCGAAAGAGACTCCAGCAAGGGCTATACCAATAAGTAGTGTAAAAAATACAAAACCTAATAGTATCTTTTTCCATACCTTTGTGGGGCTGCCTTTCTTCTTACTTTGTTTTTTTCCTTTACCCATAGTTTCCTCCTAACTTTATTGGTTTTTAATTATAGCAAAATAAATTCATATTAAAATATTATATCATATTATAGCATATTAATAGAATGATTAATTAAATTTTTGTAGGGGGAATTTATGTGAAAAGGGTTAGAGTAAGTAAGGGTAAGATGATTTTTTTTACTATAGTTATAATAACTGTAATAATCTTCAATGTGACTATTTATCTCTTTGATAAAAAAGTTATGCCAAGGGTTATGATAATAGGAGATGCTGAAATGAGGGCTAAGTCTATTTTTATTCTTAATGATAATATAAATAGAATATTTAAAGAAAAATTTAATTATGAGGATATAATAAAGGTCGAGAAGGATAGTGAAGGCAATATATCAATGATAAGAGCAGATACTCTAAAGATGAATACCCTAGCAACAGAGGTTGCCTTAAATAGCCAAAAGGATTTGAGGGAAATTGGAGCTGTGGGAATAAAGATTCCCTTAGGTTATGTTCTAAATAATAACGTTATTGCAAATATTGGACCAGATATTAGTATAAAGATGCAACCAGTTGGAGATATTGAAACTACTTACACCTCAGAATTTGAAAGTGCTGGTATTAATCAAACTAGGCATAAGATATATTTAAATGTAAAGACTAAAGTTAAAGTAAATGTACCCTTAAAGACTAACGATTTAGAAATAGCTCATGAGATACCAATATGTGAGACTATTATAGTAGGAAAGATACCAAATACAAATTTTCAAATGGATAAATCCCAAGGGTTTAAAATTAATTAGGGCAGTCTATTGACTACCCTAATTAAATATATGTACTTTAGTTATCTTCCCAGTTGAAAACATAAGGAATATTTCTATAGTAATCACCATAGTTTAGTCCATATCCAACAACAAAAATATCTTCTATTTCAAAACAACAAAAATCAGGTTTTAAATCTACCTTTCTTCTTGAAGGTTTATCTAAAAGAACACAAGATTTAACTGATTTTGCACCAAGGTTTTTAACATGGTTTATAACAAAATCCATAGTTATTCCAGTATCTACTATATCATCTACTATAAGAACATCTAAACCTTCTATATTGTCTGGGATGTCGTTAACCACTTGAACTTTACCAGTAGATTCTTCTCCATGACCATAGCTTGAAGTTGTCATAAAGCCTATTTGAGTTTTAACATCTAAATTTCTAACTAGGTCTGCAGTAAAAATAAAGCTTCCTCTTAATAAGGAAAGAACATAGACATTACGTCCTGAATATTCTTTAGAGAGTAATGCTCCAACCTCTTTTATTCTAGAACTAATTTCCTCTTCGTTTAATAAAATATTTACTTTTTTATCTTCCATTGTTAGCCTCCATACCTACCATATTTACATTGTTGTAAATATGGTATAAAATAATATGAAAGTTGTCAAGTATATTACGTTTTCAAGCCTATATTAAAAGAAAGGGAGGGCTTTATAATGATATATGGTAATATAGAAGGAATAAAAAACAGCATTTTAAATGAATTAGAAGAACTTCAGAATTTAAAAAATGATAAATATGTATTTGCATCATTAGAAATAATAAACACAATGGTAAGGGTAACAGATATGCTACAAAGAGAGGTTAGTGTAGCTATAGATAGACGAGGAAAAGTTGTAAGTGTAGCTGTTGGCGATAGTACAACAGTTGAGGTACCCTTAATTGACATTAAAGAAAAAAAATTAAGTGGAGTAAGAATAGTTCATACTCATCCTAATGGATCTTCAAGGTTATCTGCTTTAGATAATACTGCTTTACTTAAATTAAAGCTAGACTCAATTATTGCTCTTGGAGTAGAAGAAGGAAAGCTTAAGGAGATAACTTTTGGATTTTGTGGAGTGCAAAATAATCTTCTTATTGCAGAATCAACTAAGGCTATGAGTGAAGAAGAGGCTGCAGGAATAAATATTTTAGAGAAGATTAAAGAGCATGAGGAACTTATAAAATTTAATGAAGTAGAAGAAGATAATGGGGAAAAGGCTATAATAGTAGGCTGTGATAATGAAGAAAGTCTAGAAGAACTTGAAGAGCTTACTAAAGCTTGCGATATACCTGTTTTAGAGAGAGTTTTTCAAAATAGGCATAAAATAGACTCTGCTTTTTATATAGGTAGTGGTAAAGTAGAGGAAATAGCTATGTTATGCCAAGGTTTAAGGGCTAATATAGTAGTTT
Organism: Clostridium hydrogeniformans DSM 21757; assembly: GCF_000686705.1. Classification (GTDB taxonomy): domain Bacteria; phylum Bacillota; class Clostridia; order Clostridiales; family Clostridiaceae; genus Clostridium_Z; species Clostridium_Z hydrogeniformans. The sequence goes on from NZ_KK366004.1 coordinate 548,170, forward strand.
TTGATGATGAGCTTTCAGGATCCCAGGTAAGAAACTTAGAAGAAGCCATAGGAGTTAAGGTTATAGACAGAACTACTTTAATTCTTGAAATATTTGCAAGAAGGGCAAAATCCAGGGAAGCAAAAATACAAGTAGAACTTGCTCAGCTTAAATACAGACAAACAAGACTTTTAGGCCTTGGAACTGTACTTTCAAGAACTGGAGGAGGTATAGGTACTAAAGGACCAGGAGAGAAAAAATTAGAAATAGATAGACGTCATATAAGAGAAAGAGTTTATGACTTAAATAGTGAACTTAAAAAGATAAAGAAGACTAGAGAAATTCAAAGAGAAAAGAGAAGTAAAGAAAATATTCCAAAAGTATCCTTAGTAGGATATACCAATGCAGGTAAATCTACTTTAAGAAATGCTCTATGTGATATTGCATCTTCTAGGGATTTAGTTAATAAGGAAAAAGTTTTTGAAGCAAATATGTTATTTGCAACCTTAGATATAACAACAAGAGCTATAAGTTTAAAGGATAATAGAACTATAACCTTAACTGATACTGTTGGATTTGTAAGAAAACTTCCCCATGATTTAGTAGAGGCATTTAAATCAACTTTAGAGGAAGTTATATATTCCGATGTTTTAGTTCATGTGGTAGATGCATCTTCAAAGGAAGCATTAAAGCAAGTAAATGCAGTGGAGGAAGTATTAAATGAACTTGGAGCAAGGGATAAGAGTCAGATTTTAGCTTTAAATAAAATAGATAGTGTAGATAAGGAAACCTTAGAAACATTAAAGGAAGCCTTAGAGGGTTATGATATTATAGAAATTTCAGCTAAAAATAATATTAATCTAGATGAACTTTTAGAGTATATAGGTACCAAGTTACCATATACATTAAAAGAAGCAGAATATTTAGTTCCCTATAGTGATCAAGGAATAGTGTCATATATGCATAGAAATGCTAACGTGCTTTTAGAAGAATATAAGGATAATGGAACTTATATAAAGGCGCAGGTAGACGATGAAGTATATAATAAATGTATAAACTTTATGATATAAAGGAAAAATACCTAGAGGATTCTAGGTATTTTTTAATATATGTATTTAAAGTAATTAGGACAAAGAATCAACTTATTAAAATTCATATAAAAGACCTATAAAGGGAACTTTCTTTAAGTATTAGTTTTTATTTTAATTTAAGGATAGGTAAGTGAGAGTAACTTTAGGATTCTACTATATTATATTTTAACATTGAAGATGTAAGTTCTTATTATAGATATACCATATGATAATTAGAACTAAATTATCAACTATCATTATTTAATGTGTATTAAAAGAATGAGTTTTGAGGTGGTTTATCTACTTATAAAAAGTGAATTTAATGTAAAAAGGAGAGGGAGTTATGGAAAAACTATGTCCTATATGCAATAGTATTTGTACAAAGCATGTAAGGTGCACAATGTGTGGAGAATTTATGGAGGATATGGGAAGAAATTCTCAGTACTATGATAGTTATAGTGCAGAAGCTGAAATTAACAATAGTGGTAAATGCATACATTTGTATCATTGTAATAAGTGTAATGAAGAAAATCTTGTAAATATAACTGAAATATTTATTTAACCATTGAAATAAAATTAAAAATAGATATATAATAAAGTAATGATTTTGTAAATAAATGGAGGGGTGTAGGGTGGTAAAGGCCATTATAAGTTATCAAAGAGTATTTAATAATATAGTGGAGAATCTAAAGAAAAGTAATGATGTATTAGCAGTATTGGTATTTGGAAGTATTGTAACAGGTGATGTTTGGGAGGAATCGGATATAGATTTTTTTGTGGTATGTGATAAAAATCCTGAAAATATAGAAAATATATATCTAGAAGAGGGAGATATACCAGTACACATAAAGCTTATGAATAAAGAAACCTTTATGGATATAGTAGATGGAAATAATAAAACAATTGGATTCTCAAGAGTTTTCTCTGCATCGAGATTAGTTTTTTCAAGGGATTATTATATTACTGATAAATATAATAGTGGAAGATATTTTAAGGATGTTGATAAAAATAGATTGTCTATGGTGTACCTTGGAAATCTTTTAAAAGAATTAAAGGTATGTAAAAAATACCTGTATAATGGGGGGAATTACACAGCTTTTTTAAGTGCTGTTAGAGCTATGGAAGGATTCTCAAAACTTTATGTGAATTCCTTAGGTTATATGACTAGTAAGGATGCACTATCTATGGCATCAGATTCTAATATTGAGTTTAAAATCACATTAGAAAATTTATTCTTTTATAAAAACAATGGAGAAGATGTGGTTAAAGACACCATAGATTTTATAGAAAGAGGAATAGATGAGATTTTTAAAGTAAGCACAAACTTTTTAGTTGAGGTTTTAAGGGAAGAGAAAAAACCATTAAGCGCTGAGGAAATAAAGAATATTCCAATATTTAAGAACTTCAATATAGAGATTGAAGAAATACTAAAGGAATTATTTAAAAGAAGCATGATAAAAAGAGAAATAAGGGAGTATAAAACTAAGGAGGGGAATTTCCTATTTAAAGAAAACTCATACTATCTATAAGGTTATAATGTATGATGAAAGATAAAGATAAAGTTAAAAAATAAAAACTTATAATAAAAAACTTTATTTAGGATAAATAGGGAGCTTTATGGACAAGTTTAAAGTAGAATTTATAGAGGATACACCTAAGTATGTACAGCTATATAGGCATATTAAAAGGTTAATAGATAAAGGGGAAGTAGAAGACGGACAGAAGCTTCCAACTATAAGAATGCTTTCTAAGGAGCTTAGAATAAATAATGTTACTGTGGTTAATGCTTATAAAAAGTTAGAAAGTGAAGGTTATGCTTTTCAGAGAATGGGAAGTGGAACCTATGCAAAAAGAAAGATTCTTGGAAAAAGCTTCAGAAAGGAATATAGAGAAACTTTTAAAAAGCTATCTATTGAGGAACTAAGAAATAGCATAGATTTTTCAGGAGAAAGCACTAGTAGTTCACATTTTCCAGTGGAGGACTTTAAAAATCTTATAAATAAGGTCTTAGATAGGGATGGGGCAGAAGCTTTGATGTATCAAGAATCATTAGGATTCAAAGGTCTTAGAAATGTAATCAATAAAGAATTTTGGAATGATACATTAGATATTGATGATATATTAATTGTTTCTGGAGCTCAGCAAGGAATAGACATTATAGCAAAAGCTCTTATAAATGTAAATGATAATATAGTAATAGAGAAGCCAACCTATAATGGAGCAATGATGGTATTTAACTGGAGAAGGGCTAATATCTTTGAAATAGATATGGAGGAAGATGGGGTTAATATAGACAAGCTTCAAGAAGTTTTAAAAAAGAATAGGATAAAATGTTTTTATACCATGAGCTATTTTCAAAATCCAACAGGATATTCATATAGTCTAGAAAAGAAAAAAAGACTTTTAAATCTAGCGGAAAAATATGATTTTTATATATTAGAAGATGATTACTTATCGGAACTTATATTTAATGAGGATATAAGTTATAACAGCTTCAAATCTTTAGATCTGAATAATAGAGTTATATATGTAAAAAGCTTTTCAAAGATATTTTTACCAGGAATAAGAATAGGATATGTAATAACTCCAAGAAAGTTTAGAGAAATAATACAAAATTCTAAAATTAATACGGATATATCCACATCATCTCTTATGCAACGTACTCTCGCTCTTTATATAGAAAATGGGCTTTGGAGAGAGTATATGGTAAGTCTTATAAGGGAATATGAAAAAAGATACTTTTTTATGGAAAAGTACATAAAGGAGAGGCTCTTCAATAAGGTAGACTTTATAAGCCCAGGAGGTGGGCTTAACTTTTTTATAAAAATAAAGGATAATATAAATATGGACTCTAAAGAGTTATTTTTAAAGTGTAGAAAAAAAGGAGTCATAATAACTCCTGGAGTAATGTTTTTTAAGAATGAGATAGAAGGTATTAAATACTTTAGAGTAGGATATTCTCAAACTAACTTGGAAAAAATTAAAGAAGGAATAGATATAATAAGAGAAGTAATGGAGGATTATTAATGGCATACATGACTATAAAAAAGGAAAGGGCTATTGGTGAATTTGAAGAGAGAAAATCAGAATTCATAGGTCATATAAAAAGAGTCACTAGTGAGGAAGAAGCTAGGGCATTTATTGATGAAATAAAAAATAAGCATAAACAAGCTACTCATAATGTATATGCCTATATAATAGGTGAAAATATGGGGATTCAAAGGTATACAGATGATGGTGAACCTCAAGGGACAGCGGGGATTCCTATGCTAGAGGTTATAAAAAAGAATAATCTTACTGATTGTTGTGTTGTTGTTACAAGATATTTTGGAGGAATACTTCTTGGAACAGGAGGATTAGTAAGAGCTTATTCTAAGGGAGCCAGTGTGGCTATAAAAGAAGCTGGTATTGTAGAAAAGGTAAAGGGAGTAACCTTAAAAATAGTTATGGACTATGATCTGTTAGGAAAGGTTCAATATGTGTGTATGGAGAATAATTGGCATATTGAAGATTCAGAATACACGGATAAGGTTACTATATATACACTTTGCGAGGAGCATATGGAAGAGAAAATAAGAGGAGAGCTTATAGAATCAACTAACGGAAAAATAATTATAGAGAGCATAGGAGAGGGCATATACTTTAAGGAAGGGTATCGCCTTTATTCCAGCATATAACTAAGTTGAAAGATTTAAATATTTTATGGTATAATATTCTTTGAAAATTTTAGATTGTTTTATAACATAATTAATAGTTGAATGTTTATTTTAATAAGGTAATTAAATTCAACTATTAGATTTATAGATGAGTTTTCTATGCTTTTAAAAAGTTATTATTGAATTTAAAAAATAAATTAAGCTTAGAATTACTTTATAATGGATTCATAGTTAGGAGGAATTAGAAACATGTCAGGACATTCAAAATGGCATAATATACAAGCTAAAAAAGGTAAGGTTGATGCTAAAAGAGGAAAGATCTTTACAAAGATAGGTAAAGAAATAATGGTGGTAGCTAAAATGGGTGGTTCAAACCTTGAGGCTAATCCAAAATTAAGGGATGTAGTGGCAAAAGCAAAGGCTGCTAATATGCCTTTAGATACAATACAAAGAGCTATAAAAAAAGCGGCTGGAGAATTAGAGTCTGTAACCTATGAAGAAATAGTATATGAAGGATATGGTCCATCTGGTATAGCTGTTATAGTAGAAGTTTTAACAGATAATAAAAATAGAAGCGCAAGTAATGTAAGACATGGATTCTCTAAGTATGGTGGAAACATGGGATCTAACGGCTGTGTGTCTTTTATGTTCCAAAAGAAGGGTGAAATTATCGTAGAGAAAAATGATAGCTTAGATGAAGATGAATTTATGATGATGGCATTAGATGGAGGAGCAGAGGATTTTATATCTGAAGATGAGGTTTATGTAATTACAACATCACCAGAAGATTTTGGATCAGTTCGTGAAAATCTTGAAGGAAATAATATAGAATTCTTAGAGGCAGAAGTTAAGAGAATACCAGATAATTATACTGCAATAGATGAAGAAACAGCAGTTAGCTTCCAGAAGATGCTAGATATGCTTGAAGATGATGACGATGTTCAGAATGTTTATCACAATGCAGAGTTCCCAGAAGGCTTTGAAGGATAATATATAAATCAAGGCTTTAGCCTAAGTTACTTATGTTAAGTTACTGTAATCCATTATGGCATACATAGATTATGGTTTTTGATAATGGTAAATGTTGAATTTCTATTAATTCCATTGTGGATATGCGAGTAGTACACCTTTATGAAACTTATATAAAAGTTTATGGAGGTGTATTTTTTATGTTATTATCAGAGATGTTAAAGGAATTTATATTTGATTGTGAAATTAGGAAAATGAGTAGTAGGACTATTAAAAGTTACAAAAACATAATACAGGTTTACCATTAACTATTGAAGCAATAGAAAGAGTTGTAAGACTGGCTGGTGAACAAGCAAAAGTTAGAGAAGACATAAGGTGCAGTTCTCATACAATAAGGCATTACTTTGCACAAGCACAATTAAGGAATGGGTTAGACGTTTATTCTTTATCTCGTCTATTGGGACATGAAAATATATCTATAACTAAAAGGTATCTTCAAGGGTTACAAGATGAGATTATCTTAGAAATGAGTGTAAAGACGAGTCCTCTAATGAATTTGTAGGTAAGGTAAAGGTAGAAAACACAATGGTTAAAAAGAAATAGGATTCTAACTTTTACTTTTCTTGTATATATAAATTAGGGTTTTTGTGACATATGTTGACACTTATAAAATTATTGGAAATACTCATTTTAAAGGGAATTTAGGTCAATTTTGAAGGGGGAAAATTAGGACTTTGCTAAATACAAATCCATAAGTTCTCTACTTACTCATACCTTAAGGAATAAAAGTGGGGAATCTAAACACCCCTGTCCCTAAGTAATAGTTTTACATTTGCCCCTCAAATCCGTGTATCACTTCATCATAGTCAAACTTCATTATAACAAATGAATCATCATCATTCCTATCAACGAAACAGTAAACACTAAATTGGTCAAAGTTTTCATCATAACGACAGTTTATAATAGGGTAATTATAGTATTCATATAAGGTCTTCTGTAAGGCTTTCTTCATAGCTTCTACCTCTTCTTTTTTTCTTTTAGATTTTTCGTATATCATCATTTAACTAACAACCTTTTTCTTCTTCATTCTTTTTTTGACTCTCCGTTACTCCTTAATCTAATAATGACGGATATTCTTTTTAGAAAGATAAATCCTAAAACAGATTTAAGATACGAGTTCTAACGAGTAGCTTAGAGTTTATTTGAAGCCTTTTATTAAACACCAACTAAATACTAGGTTTGTATTACAATACCAAGTTGGTATTAATCTTACCTCTCATTTCACTCGAGGTTTTTTTCTTTTTCAGTTTTTTTAAGAACTAACTTGTATTATTAAATTGTCCTCTTACCTATATAATCGCAAGTTAAAATCAAAAAAGTTACCTTTTCAACCTATTTCACAAAATTAAATAAAAATTTTTTATCTTTTTCTAATAGTTCCTTTAACTTTTTTAATCTGCTTTTTATTACTTTCTCACTAATACCAATTTCCTTTGATAATTGTCTAATGTTAATAGCCTTGTTAGCAAAGATAGAATCTTTTGTGTAGGCTAAACCTTCCACTATTTGAGTTATTAAATTAAACTCTTCCAATGGAACGGAATCCTCTATAGAAATTAGAATATTGTCTACTAAATCTATAAGGTTATCACTTAGGTTATAAATATATTCATATTTCAAAACATTAGCATCCTCAACCTTTTTATCTAAACTAAGTTCAATTTCTTTTACTCTTTTAGATTCTTTACGGATGAAATCTAAGAAATCCATTTTGATACTCTGGTTCATATATCTATCGAAGTTGTCCCCTTTGTTACCACAGTTAAATCTCATAATATCGCAAATTCCGTAACTAATAATGAAGCTTTCTGCATCTTGTGAATCAAATTTACTCCCTTTAGCTAATTCTCTGTTAATTTTAAATCTAACTAACTTTAAATACTTATCACATTGATTCCCTTTTATTAATTCCATTTTACTCAAGTCCACCTTTTAATTAGTGAAGAGTTAAAAAAACTTCTCTAATAAAATAACAAGATAGATAGCCATAGTGAGACAGATGTTAAAAGGAATTGTTATAAGAGTTTACCGAATACAATTAATTGGTATATATTTGTAATTATGCAATTGTATGATGTATAATTAAATGAATGTACAATTGTAATATATAGCGAACTTAAAAGGTGGAGAGATAAACTATGGGGTATTTTGTCAGAAAAGTAGAGAATGAAGAGTTAGAAAAAGCGTTTTTATTAATATGGAACACATTTTTAGAATTTACAGCACCAGATTATAGCAAAGAAGCAGTAGATACCTTCAGAGTTAATTTTATTGAAAATGAAGATTTTAAAGATTGTTTTAAAAATGGTACGCAGGTTATGTATGGTGCATATTCAAGAGAAAAACTTGTTGGAGTTGTATCCATAAGTGAAAATAATCATGTATCATGTGTTTTTGTAGATAAGGAACATCATAGAAATGGTATTGCAACAATGCTGTTTAATCAAATGATTTCGGAATTGAAAGAAAAGCAAGTTAAAAAAATAACATTAAATGCTTCTCCGTATGCTGTACATTTTTATCATGCGATAGGATTTAAAGACTTGGATAGTCAAAAAGAATTTCGTGGAATTTTATATACGCCAATGGAATTTATATTATAAAAAGATAAGATATATTGTGTAGTTATATTTAGTCGCTTTCTTCTTATAAAGTTCATTAATCATGAATTAACGATAGCTGAACAACAGTGATTTTTGAGGACTAACACATTAAAGGGAAGCCAATTAATAGTACAGTTAGCAATGATATGAATTAGGAGAAGGGAAGGATTAACGGAAAGCCTTAAATGTGAAATCGTAAATATTCTATTGTTTGAGTCCCAACTGTACAAGGGGAAATTTATTACCTACCCCCTACCTGTTTTTGGATGGATTATTATGTATATTTTAGATTTATATGGGTGTTCCTTATGTGAGTTCATAAAAGTATACCATAATGGAAGCCTTGCCAAGCCTCTTTATGTTATGGTATACTGTCAGTGCATTATGGAAATTGTTTAGTTTCTGTAATGGTGACTATATAAGTTGAATAAAGGAAAAATCTACTGTTAGACGTTGGAATTGCTGAAATTCTATCTTAATGTAAGATGATGTTCAGAACGTTTATCATAATGCAGAATTCCCAGAAGGATGGGAAGGGTAATATACTTTTCTTATATAGCATATGAGTTTACATGAGAGTTTATTATTTTCTAGTTACATGTCCACTTTTCATAAGGAATTATAAGTTCTATTATGAAGGGTGGATTTTTATTTAAATATAAAATACCAAAGAGGAGAGTTTGTTTATGAAATTATTAGTAGAAAAAATTAATGAAAAGGCAATAATACCATTTAGGGCTCATGATGGAGATGCTGGTATGGATTTATTTTCAATAGAAGAAGTTATAATAAAACCTATGGAACGAAAATTAATTCATACTGGAATAAAAATAGGTCTTCCTAAAAATACGGAGGCACAAGTAAGACCTAGAAGTGGTCTTGCTTTAAAACATGGTATAACTGTTTTAAATACACCTGGAACAATAGATGAAGGATATAGGGGAGAAATAGGGGTAATATTAATTAATCTTAGCAATGAAGATTTTAAAGTTGAAGTAGGAATGAAGATAGCACAAATGGTTATCAAGGAAGTGTTAGTTTTAGATGTGGAAGAGGTTTCAGAGTTAACAGAAACTGAAAGAGGAGAAGGGGGATTTGGTTCCACAGGAGTTTAAAAGTTATAATAAAAATATATTTTGAGAGAATAACAAGATCTTAAGATAGGGTAAAATGCAGATTAAAAGAAAGTTTTTAGTGATAATTTAGATGTGTTATATAAATTAAATTATATAAGTTTATATATTAAAATAAAGGAAAGTCTCCCAATTTATTTATGAAATTGGGAGACTTCTACTTACATTCTATTATGTTAATTTAGTTTGCAAATAATTGAGATTCATAAGCTCTATTTCCATTAGGAGAAAAAGCAACTCCAATTCCCATACGCTTATAGTTCCCATTTAATATGTTAGCTCTATGACCTGGAGAGTTCATCCAATTAGTTACTATATATTCAGCAGTTACAGAAGCCTTATCACGACCCATGCTGTATTGGATGTTTTCACCAGCAGCATTGTATTTTACGCTAAATGACTTTAATAGGTCAAAAGGACTTCCAGTATGAGGAGAATTATGGTCAAAGTAACCATACTGAAGCATTTCCTCAGCTTTATATCTAGCAGCTTGTCTCATTGTATTATCCATAGTTAATGGAGCAAGTCCAGCTTTAGAACGCTCTACATTAGATAGTTCTAAGATTTTATTCTCTACATTAGATAAAAATTCAACAGAGTACTTACTTGGAATTTTGGGTAAGTTACTAGGGTAGTTTTCACTGCTAGATGCTGTATTTTTAGAATCACTAGCAGGAGACTTAGTCCCTGTATTAGAATTTGTGTTAGCATCTGATGGATTTTTGCTAGTGCTAGGTTGTTTAGCTGATGATCCATTAGAATTTGAAGAATTATTAGTGTTTGAAGAAGTATTAGGTTTTTTATTAAATACCTTTCTTGCACTAGTGTTCTCCATGTTACTAGCATGGTTAGCTTCTGATTCTTTATTTTCAGAAGAAGTAGTTTCTACATCTTCATTTTTAATCTCTTCAGATGCTTCTTCTTTCCCACTTTCCACTTCTTTTGATGCTTCTATAGTGGAGGGGGTAGTTGAGGGTGCTTTTTTATTTGAATATACGTATGCACCACTTCCACAAGATAAAGCTAAAGCTAATAATATAGATATTTTTATACTTTTACTCAAAAAATCACCTCTTATAATTTATTTTTTTAAGCTTGTACTAAAGTATAAATTAACTTTGAGGAAAATTATACAGGGGACTGTTGGAATGATAAAAACATTCAAACAATTATGTATAATTCTTGTAAAATATGGACATAATTCCCCATGAGGTGATTATTATGGAAAGAAAAAAGAATTTATTTATGTTTTTTACAGGACTAATTTTGATGGTATGTTTATTTTTTATAAGTTTCTATGTTACAGCTATAAAGATACAAGAAAGAAATGAAAAAATAAGAAATGAAGAAACTATGCAAACCTCTGCTAAGGAGCTTATAAGTTCTGATGCAAAAATAAATCTTTACATTAAAGATAGAAATGGTAATTCCACTAAGGAATCAAATGTTTTATTTAAGGATGTAATGGATAAGTTGCAAGGTAAATATGACCTAGCATCTCTTCAAAGTTATTATCAAACTTTAGGGTATTATTATAGATTTTCAAATAGTGAGGGATATGTTTTTGAAAAGAGATTTACTCCTAATAGGTATTATATAAGTGTATATGAGGATAAAGGGAAGGAATACTTTGCTATATTTAAAGCAGATGGAGAGGGCAAGCTTATAATTGAAAATAAGAATGAAGATATAAGCAGCACTACTATAACTAAAATTCCTACAGAAAGAGAAAGAGATATGTATAGAAAAGGCTATGGTGGCCATGATGAAAAAGATAATATAAATAATGAAGGATTTGAAAGTAAGGAAGATGCCTTTGAGGCTCTAAGTGCTTTAACCTCCTAAAAGCCTAGTTTTTCTAGGCTTTTTCTTTTATATATAGAAGGGATCAATGCGTGCAGTACAAAGGACTTTATATTGAATTATTTTTTCTTAAGTGTTAAAGTATAATATGGATTAAATTAAAGGTAAAATTAGGAGGGCTTATGTTTGAGTATATAAAAGGAAAATTTATGGGGATTAATAAGGATTATATAATAATTGAGAATAATGAAATAGCCTATAAAGTATATACCTCAGGAAATACAATGGCTCAGATGCCTTCTGTGGAAGAAAAGGTAATGGTTTATATTGAACAAATTGTAAGACAAGATTTTATAGGATTATATGGATTTTACACTAAGGAAGAATTGGATATGTTTAAGCTTTTAATAACTATAAATGGTGTGGGAGCTAAGGCAGCCTTATCATTGCTTTCAATATGTAGTGTAAATAACTTTAAATATGCAGTTTTAACTGGGGATGAGAAGACCATAGTTAGAGCTCCAGGAGTTGGAAAGAAAATTGCTCAAAGAATTATATTAGAGCTTAAGGATAAGTTTAAGATTAATGAGAAGTTATTAGAAGGTGATGGAATTTCCCTTCATAAGGAAGAAGATTTATATATGGATAATAAAATTAATGATGCTTTAGAAGCTTTAATATCTCTAGGATATTCTGAAAAAGAATCAAATAAGGCTTTAAGCAAGGTAGATAACAGTAAATCTTTAGAGGAAATTATAAAGGATGGTCTTAAGCATCTTATAAGTTAAGGAGGTAATGGTATGGATGATAGAATTATTACCTCTTCAAGTTTACAGGAGGATAATAGTGAATATAGCTTGCGTCCTAAAAACTTAAGAGAGTATATTGGTCAAAAAAAAGTAAAAGAGAGATTGGATATTTTTATAAAAGCAGCTCAAAATAGAGATGAGGCTCTAGATCATGTGCTTCTTCATGGGCCACCGGGACTTGGAAAAACTACTTTAGCCAATATAATAGCAAGAGAAATGGGTGGAGAATTAAAGGTTACATCGGGACCTGCTATTGAAAGAGCAGGAGATTTAGCTGCAATTCTTACCTCACTTCAAAAGAATGATGTTCTTTTTATAGATGAAATACATAGATTAAATAGGTCTGTGGAAGAAATTTTATATCCTGCTATGGAGGATTATGCTTTAGATATTATTATTGGAAAGGGCGCTTCTGCAAAATCTATAAGAATTGACTTGCCAAATTTTACTCTTATAGGGGCCACAACTAGGGTGGGATTATTAACAGCTCCCTTAAGAGATAGGTTTGGAGTTCTTTGTTCTATGGAATACTATGAAGAGGAAGAACTAAAAGAAATAATAGTAAGATCCTCTCATATTTTAGGCTGTGATATAACTGAGGATGGAGCTTTAGAAATAGCTAGAAGAAGTAGAGGTACCCCAAGAATTGCTAATAGGCTTTTAAAAAGAGTTAGAGATTATGCTGAAGTAAAAGGAGATAATATTATAGATTATAAGGCATCAAAGGCAGCTCTTAAGCTTTTAGAGGTTGATAATGAAGGCTTTGATAGAATAGATAATAAAATACTAGAGGCAGTAATAGATAATTTTAATGGAGGGCCTGTAGGAATAGAAACCTTAGCATATTTTGTTGGAGAAGAATTAGATACCATAGAGGATGTATATGAACCTTATCTTCTTCAAAAAGGATTTATAATTAGAACTGCAAGGGGAAGATTAGCTACAGATAAAGCTTATGAGCACTTAAAAAGGGAAAGATTAGATAATATAACGGATCAAATTTCAATATTCAATAAAGACTAAGGATAAGAAGGTGTAGTTATGGAAGTTAAAGATTTTTATTTCGATTTACCAGAGGAGCTTATAGCACAGCATCCACTAAAGGAAAGAGAAAAATCAAGACTTATGGTTATGGATAAAAGTACAGGAGAATTAAGTCATAAACATTTTTATGATATTATAAATTATTTAAAAAAGGGAGATACCTTGGTTTTAAATAATACAAGGGTTATTCCAGCAAGGCTTATAGGAGAGAAGTTAGAGTCTGGTGGTAAGATAGAATTTCTTCTTCTTAATAGAATAGAGGGAGATAAGTGGGAAGCTTTAGCAAAACCAGGAAAAAGAGCTAGGGTAGGACGTGAGTTTGTCTTTGGAGACGGAAAACTTAAGGCAAAGGTTATAGAAGTAAAAGATGATGGTAATAGAATAATAGAATTCTCCTATAAAGGAATTTTTGAACAGGTTTTAGATGAACTTGGACAAATGCCATTACCTCCATATATAACAGAAACCTTAGAGGATAAGGAAAGATATCAAACTGTATATTCAAAGGAGAAAGGTTCAGCAGCAGCTCCTACAGCAGGGCTTCATTTTACAAAAGAGCTTCTAAAAGAAATTGAAGAAAAGGGAGTAAATATAGCATATTTAACTCTACATGTAGGACTTGGAACCTTTAGACCGGTAAAGGTAGATACTATAGAAGATCATGATATGCACTCAGAGTTTTATTCCTTAGACAAAGAAAATGCAAGGATTATAAATGAGACTAAAGAAAGAGGAAATAGGGTTATAGCTGTTGGAACCACCTCAACAAGAACTCTTGAAACCATAGGAAGCAGGGAAGGGGTTTTAAAAGAAAGTAGTGGATGGACAGATATATTTATATATCCAGGATATGAATTTAAAATAGTAGATTCTTTAATTACAAATTTTCATCTTCCAGAATCTACGCTTATAATGCTAGTAAGTGCTTTATCAACTAGGGATAATGTTATGAAGGCTTATAATGAAGCTGTAAAAGAAAGATATAGATTCTTTAGTTTTGGAGATGCTATGTTTATTAAATAAATTTGTTTAATTAAAATTTAAAGGAGTGAAGTTATGTATAAACTACTTAAGAAAAGTGGAAAGGTGAGACGTGGAGAGTTTCATACCCCTCATGGAGTAATACAAACTCCAGTATTTATGAACGTTGGAACTTTAGCAGCCATTAAAGGCGCAGTTTCTTCTATGGATTTAAAAGATATAGGGTGTCAAGTAGAACTTTCTAATACATATCACCTTCATTTAAGACCAGGAGATAAGGTAGTTAGAAAACTTGGAGGATTACATAAGTTTATGAATTGGGACAGACCTATTCTTACAGACTCAGGTGGATTCCAGGTGTTTTCTTTAGCAGGACTTAGAAAGATTAAAGAAGAGGGAGTTTATTTTAGTTCTCATATAGATGGTAAAAGAATATTTATGGGTCCAGAGGAGAGTATGCAAATACAAAGTAATCTAGGATCAACTATTGCCATGGCTTTTGATGAATGTATAGAAATACCATCTCCTCGTGATTATGTTGAAAAATCAGTAGCTAGAACAGTGAGATGGCTTGAAAGATGTAAAACTGAGATGGATAGATTAAACGCTCTTCCAGATACAGTTAATAATAAGCAAATGCTATTTGGAATAAATCAAGGTGCTACATATAAGGATATTAGAATAGAGCATGCTAAAACCATATCAAAAATGGATTTAGATGGTTATGCCATAGGAGGTCTTGCAGTGGGAGAAACCCATGAAGAGATGTATGATATAATAGATACTGTGGTTCCATATTTACCAGAAGATAAGCCTATATATTTAATGGGAGTTGGACTTCCAAGTAATATATTAGAGGCAGTATCTAGGGGAGTAGATTTCTTTGATTGTGTTTTACCAGCTAGAAATGGAAGACATGGTCATGTGTTCACTAATGAAGGAAAAATAAATTTAATGAATGCAAAATTTGAACTAGATGACAGACCAATAGATGAGGGATGTCAATGTCCAGCTTGTAAGGATTATACAAGAGCGTACATAAGACACTTATTTAAGGCAAAAGAAATGCTTGCAATGAGACTTTGTGTATTGCATAATCTTTATTTTTATAATAAACTAATGGAAGATATAAGAAATGCCATAGATAATGATTGCTTTGAAGAATTTAAAAGAGAAAAGCTTGAATCATGGCAAGGAAGAGCTTAAGGAGGAGAAAGTATGCCACAATTATTAGGCGGAGTTTTACCATTTGTAGTTATGATAGGAGTATTTTATCTTTTAGTACTACTACCAGAAAATAAGAGAAAGAAAAAATACAGCTCTATGTTAAACGAACTTAAGGTAAATGATGAGGTATTAACAAGAGGCGGAATAGTTGGTAAGGTTATAAATCTAAAGGAAGATTATATAATCTTAGAATCAGGTCCAGATAGAGCAAGATTTAAAGTTGTTAAAAATGGAATAGCAGATATTTTAAATAAAGAAGAAGAAGAACAAGAAAATAAATAAACATAAAGAATAAACACCCCCTTTGCATCATATTTTAATATGAAAGGGGGTGTTTGTTTTGGAAAAAAAAGCTCTTATGGTGAATGTGAGTAAAGGAGTCTTAAGAGGTGTTATATTAACTACAGTATGTTTAGTTATATATTCTATAATTATGAATTTTGTTGATATAAGCCCTAAAACCACTTCAGTGGTTTATATGGTAATAACATCATTAAGTATACTTCTAGGCTCTGTATATTCATCAAAAATCAATGGAGAAAAGGGTTGGATTGTAGGACTTTTGGTTGCTCTTATATATATGGCGTTGTTAATGATAGTTACAGCTCTTGTAAATGGAGGACTTGTATTTACAACCCTTATTTTAGTTCAATTAATTTTGGCTTTATTAGTTGGATTTTTCTCAGGAATGCTCGGAATAAATCTTTAACCTAGGTAAATTATAATGAAACAAAAGAATAAGATTTAACTATAACTAGGTATTAGCTAAATAAAAAACATAGTAAATAAAAACTAAATGTAAAAGATTTTTATAGACTTAAATAGCTCTTTAATAAAGGGAAAAATTATGATATAATGGCTAGGAAACTACTTGAATGGAGGAAAATAGCAATGAAACATATAAGAACAATCAATAAGGCAAACATTAAGGAAAGCTTAAATAAGCCTGGTTGTAAAGAATGTGCTAACTCTTGCCAATCAGCTTGTAAGACATCTTGTACAGTTGCTAACTTAGAGTGCGAGAACTAAAAACTTACTAAGTAACTAAAAATTTTCATGGCAGTAACTTTGATGTTACTGCCTTAAATTTAGTCAAAATAAGAAATGGAGGAGTAAGAGGTGGCATTAATTCATAAATTTAAACAGGATGAGGATTATTACGTAATAGATGTAAATACAGGAAGTCTTCATTTGGTAGACGAGCTTGTATATGATTTATTAGATGAGGACAAGTTAAGAAAAGAAGAGGATATTATAAATGAGCTCTCTTCTAAGTATAAAGAAGAAGATATAAAAGAAGCTTTAGGGGATATAAAGGAACTTATAGGAGAAGGACTTTTATACTCCTTAGACCTATATGAGAATATTGCTCAAAATGATAGATCTAAATCTTATGTTAAAGCAGTATGCCTAAATATTATTCACGACTGTAATTTAAGATGTAAATATTGTTTTGCTGATGAGGGTGAATATAAGGGCAAAAGGAAAATCATGAGCGTAGAAGTGGGTAAAAAGGCCATTGACTATGTAATAGAGAAGTCAGGTCCAAGAAAAAATATAGAGATAGACTTATTTGGGGGAGAGCCTTTAATGGCTTTTAAAAACATAAAGGAAATAGTAGACTATGGAAGAGAGCAAGAGAAGATTCATAATAAGAACATAAGATTTACTATGACTACCAATGCTACCTTATTAGATGAGGAAAAAATGGAATATTTAGATAAAAATATGGGAAACATAGTTTTATCTATTGATGGTAGAAAATCTGTAAATGATAAGGTAAGAATAAGAGTTGATGGGTCAGGTAGCTATGATGCCATTCTTCCTAAGATAAAGGAAATGGTGAAAAGACGTGATAAATCAAAACAATATTATGTTAGAGGAACCTTTACAAGAGAAAATACAGACTTTTTCCAAGATGTATTAGCCCTTGCAAATGAAGAATTTGATGAGATATCCATAGAGCCTGTAGTCCTTCCCGATGGACATGAATTATCCTTAAGAGAAGAAGATTTAGAAACTATATATGGTGAATATGATAAGCTATATCACGAAATGCTTAAAAGACATAAAGATGGAAACCCATTTAAGTTTTATCACTTTAATATAGATCTTCAGGGAGGACCTTGCGTTTATAAGAGAATAAGTGGATGTGGGGCAGGACATGAATATGTAGCTATAACCCCAGATGGAGAGGTTTATCCATGTCACCAATTTGTAGGAAACAAGGACTTCTTATTAGACAATATATATAATGAAAATTTTAATAATGATTTATCTAGTGATTTTAGAAAAGCTCATATATATAATAAACCAAAATGTAAGGAATGTTGGGCAAGATTCTATTGTAGTGGAGGATGCCAAGCTAATAACTTCAACTTTAATGGAGATATGAATATTCCTTATGAAATAGGCTGTAAAATGCAAAAGAAAAGAATAGAATGTGCCATAGCCCTTAAGGCAAAACTTATGGAAAATTAGAAAATAAATTTAAAAAGTTGACTAAAAAATGGTAAATATATATAATTTACCTATAAAGTTAACCTTAATTTAATAAAAAATTATTTTTTTATCTAACTATACAGGTTATTATAGAGGTTAGCTGAGTTCTAAATATTATTTTAAAATCCATAAGTTAATACTGTATTCTAGTTAAGTTATTCCATTGAAATTATTAGTTTTTAGAAAACTTATTTCTATATAGACTATGAAATATGTTTATTTTAGAATTTAACTAGGAAGACAGATGAAGGTATTTAAACTAAGAAAAATAAAATGCAAAGGGGGAGAAATATGAAAACTAAAGGTAAAGGCAAAGGTAGAAGTTGGGTAGTATTTATATTAATAGCTATGCTAGTAGGCTTTTTTGCATACTCAGGAGCCTATGGAGTTAAGCTGTTTGGAAATACATATGAAGTTAAATCCTTTGGATCCATGATAACTAAGGGCCTTGATCTTCAAGGTGGAGTTTCGGTAATAGAAGAAATAGTATCAGAGGATGGAAAGGTAAAGAAAGAGGATTTAGAGAAGACAAAAGAGCTTCTAAGCCTTAGGGTTAATAGAATAGGAGTAGCTGAAACCACCGTTACCACTGAAGGTGAAAATAGAATCAGAGTGGATATTCCAGGAAAATTTGAATCTAAAGATATTATAGATACTCTTACTAAAACAGGAGAACTAACTTTTAAGGCACCAGATGGAACAGTTCTTCTTACGGGTAAAGAGGTAGAGAATGCAGGATCACGTATTGATCAAAATGGAAAAGCTATAATTGACTTAGAGTTTAATGAAGACGGAAAAGAAAAGTTTAAAGCTGCCACTGAGAAATATATAGGACAACAAATTTCTATATATATGGATGATGAGGTGTTAACATCTCCAATGGTAAAGAATGTTATAAATGATGGAAAAGCTATAATTGAGGGAAGTAAATCCATAGATGAAGCTAAGAGACAGGCGGGAGTGATACAATCAGGAGCTCTCCCTGTAACATTAAAGACAGTTTCTGTGAAAACAGTGGGACCAACCTTAGGTAGTAGTGCAATCCCTAGTAGTTTAAAAGCTGGAGCTATAGGTATAGGATTAATCTTTTTATTTATGATAGTATTCTATAGAGTTCCAGGATTATTAGCAGATTTTGCATTGGTTATATATATATTATTACTTCTTACCATATTCTCTTCCTTAAAGGTTGTATTAACTCTGCCAGGAATAGCAGGATTCCTATTAACCATAGGAATGGCTGTAGATGCTAACGTACTGATATTTGAAAGAATAAAAGAAGAGATTAAAACCGGAAAGTCTATTAAATCTTCAATAGACTCAGGGTTCCATAGAGCTTTATCTTCTATATTAGATTCTAATATAACTACAATAATAGGTGGATTAGTACTATACTTCTTTGGATCAGGGGCTGTTAAGGGCTTTGCAATTACCCTTATGATAGGTATAGTTGTATCTATGTTTACTGCAATAACAGTTACTAGAGTTTTAATTAAACTTGCAGTTAATATGGGTATATTAAATAAGCCATCATTATTTGGGGTAAGGAAGAGGGGGTAGAGATTTATGCTTAAGATAATAGAAAAAACAAAGATATGGTTTACTGCCTCCATAATAGTAATAGCTATAGGCCTTATATTTACTGTAACTAAAGGGTTAAATTTCGGTATAGACTTTAAAGGTGGAACTCAAGTAGTTATAGATTTTAAAAATGATTTCGATAAACTTGAGGTAGATGATATAATAAAAAAATATGCTTCTGATGCAGTAAGTAATAAACTTGAGAACACTCAACTTGAGATAAAGAGTAATAGCTTAGATAGTGCTAAAGTTGCAGAAATGTTTAAAGAGGTTAAGGAGAAATATTCTTTAGAGGATAGTTCTTTAGTATCTCAAGATGAGATAGGAGCAACAATAGGACGTGAATTAACAAGGAAATCTATAATAGCATTACTTATATCAACAATTGCTATTTTAGTGTATGTAGGTGTAAGATTCGAATTTAGATTTGGAGTAGCAGCAATTATTGCTCTTATACACGATATACTAATAACTGTAGGAGTATATGCAGTGTTCCAGATACCTGTAAACACACCATTTATAGCAGCTATATTAAGTATAGTTGGATATTCTATAAATGATACCATAGTTATCTTTGATAGAATAAGAGAAAATATGAAAAATATGAGAAGGGCAGAACCAACAGAGATAGCAAATGCAAGTATAACTCAAACTTTAACTAGATCTATAAATACAACTTTAACTACACTTATAACTATAGTTTGTGTTTATATATTTGTACCTTCTGTTAGAGATTTTGCATTTCCTTTAATTGTGGGAATAGGTACAGGTGCATATTCTTCAATATTTATAGCAAGTCCAATATGGGTAATCCTTAAAAAGAAATATAAGAAAAAACATTAATTAAATGTTAAAATAGGCTATATTCTTTTAGAATTTAAACTCTAAAAGAATATAGTCTTTTTAGAGTTTATATAATTTATTTTAAAGGAGAGAATAAATTTAAATTATTATAGGATTTTCAGGAGCGAATTAAGCATTGTTTTGTAGAGTATATAAATATATTGTAGAAAATATATATTTCAATAGGTAAAATTTATAGTATTATAAAGGTTATTTATGAATATGAGAAAGGATTGTAGAAAAACATACTAAATTAAGGGATATTCCATGGGTTTTTTTATTAAAAGGATTTGTCAAAATAGGCTTTATACATTATAATATATTTGTTTTCTAAAAATTTGGAGGAGTTAGCTATGCAGAAAATTTGGGAGAGAAAATATAGCCTAAACAAAACTTTAGGATATAATCCGTTTTTAATAGAAAAAATGGATATTACCATAAATAAAATAGCAAAGGCTATAAATAAGCGTGAAAAAATTGTAGTATATGGTTCATGTGATGTGGATGGTATATGTTCTATTTCTCTTTTAATTCTGCTACTTAAGTATTTAAATGCAGATGTGGAATATTATATATCTGAGGGAAAAGAAATATTATGTTCAAAGGTAATTAAAAATCATGTTGATATGCTAGGTGCTTCCTTAATAATATCTCTAGGGTGTGTAATAGAATCTAGAGACCAAGAAAATCTTATAAATAATCTTGGTATGGAGGTTATAGCACTTTTAAATAAAGAATATAGTAAAGATTTGAAATCTATAATTTTAGGTAATGAGACATTAAGTATTAGTGCATTAACTTTTAAATTGGCACAAGCTATAGCAGCTTATTATAATATGAAAAGTATAAATAAATATATAGACTTGGTTACCATAGGTACATATTCTTCAAATTACAAATTAGATGGAGAAAATAAAGTTTTGTTTGAAGAAGGTATAAATTATTTGTTAAATAGCAATAATTATGGATTAAAGGCGTTAATGACTTATAATGGAATAATAACTCCAAGTAGGGATAACTTAAGTAAAATGGTTCTTGCTATGACTCCGAGGGTTAATGCGGTAGGAACTATTGACAATGCAAGAATAGTGGTAGAACTTTTGACCACAACTAATGAATATAGAGCACAGCAAATAGTAAAGTATTTAGAAAAAGAATTAAAAAATAATTAGTGGAATAGGAAGTTTAATATATTTCAATAAAATTTAAGTTGGAGGTATGACTATGGATTTAAGAGAAAAGATAAGAATAGTAGATGATTTTCCAAAGGAAGGAATAAGTTTTAAGGATATTACAACCTTAATTGGAGATGGAGAGGCTTTAAAATATACTATAGATACGATAGCAGAGAGACTTAAGGAAAAGAATGTTGACGTAATAGTTGGACCAGAAGCAAGAGGATTTATATTTGGAGTTCCTGTAGCTTATGCTTTAGGGGCCAGCTTTGTTCCAGTTAGAAAGCCAGGGAAGTTACCTTGTGATACTATAAGCCTTAAATATGATCTTGAATACGGCTCAGACTCTTTAGAGATGCATAAGGATGGAATAAAGAAGGGACAAAGGGTTGCCATAGTAGATGATCTTTTAGCTACAGGAGGCACAATATGCTCAGTTGCAAAGCTTGTAGAAGAAGCCGGTGGAGAAGTTGTAGCTATGGATTTTGTAATTGAACTTACAGATCTTAAGGGACGCGATAAGTTAAAGGGATATGATGTTATAAGCTTGGTAGAATACGATATATAGTAGCTTTTACTAGGGGAAATTTAAATTGCAAAATTCTACACAATATTATATAATTTTGTTATATAGTAGTAATGGCTGGTTGTATAACCAGCCATTGATATTATGAAGTTTAGTTTTAGAGGAGAGTATTCCAAATGCTAGATAAATTAATAGAAAAAATAGATAAAAACTGTATAAATATAGATAAAAAACTTGTAGAAAAGGCTTATTACTTAGCAGAAGAGGCTCATAGCCATCAAAAGAGAGAGTCAGGGGAGCCTTATTTAGTTCATCCTGTTGAAGTAGCATGTATACTAGCTGAGATGGGAATGGATACAAATACTATAGTGGCTGGACTTCTTCATGATGTTATAGAAGATACAGATTATAGCTATGAAGATATAGAAGCTTTATTTAATGAAGAGGTGGCTAATCTAGTAGATGGAGTAACTAAGCTTGGAAAAATTAAATATAAAACTAAGGAAGAGCAAAAGGCAGATAATGTACGGAAAATGCTCCTAGCTATGACTAAGGACGTAAGAGTAATTCTTATAAAGCTAGCAGATAGACTTCATAATTTAAGAACATTAAAATTTAAAAGTATTGAAAAACAAAAAGAAAAGGCAAAAGAGACCTTTGATATATATGCACCCCTTGCTCATAGACTTGGGATGTCTAAAATAAAATGGGAACTTGAAGATTTAGCCTTTAGGTATATGAACTCTAATGAATACTATGAACTTGTTAAAGAGATAGCGGAGAAGAGAGTTGAGAGAGAAGAGTATATAAGTAGGGTAATAAATGATTTAAGGGAAAGGTTAGCCCTTTCAGGTATAGAGACGGATATAGAGGGAAGACCTAAGCACTTCTATAGTATATATAGAAAGATGGTAAATAAAAGTAAGTCTGTAGATCAAATATTTGATTTAACAGCTATAAGAATTCTTGTCCATACAATTAAAGATTGTTACGCAGTTTTAGGCATAGTACATACAGTATATAAGCCTATTCCAGGAAGGTTTAAGGATTATATTGCTATGCCTAAGCCTAATATGTACCAATCCCTTCATACAACAGTTATAGGACCACATGGAAAAACCTTTGAAATACAAATAAGAACTTTTGATATGCATAAGACTGCAGAGTATGGAATAGCTGCCCATTGGAAGTATAAAGAAGGATCTAATGATAATGGAGGAAGCAATTTAGATAATAAGCTTTCTTGGATTAGAGATATGGTAGAATGGCAAAGAGATACTGAAGATGCGGAAGAGTTCATGGAAGCCTTTAAAATAGACTTATTCTCTGATGAGGTATTTGTATTTACTCCTAAGGGAGTTGTAATAAACCTGCCTAATGAGGCAACGCCTATAGATTTTGCTTATAGAATACACACAGATGTAGGAAATAAGTGTATAGGAGCTAAAGTTAATGGAAGAATGGTTACCTTAGATTATCATCTGAAAACTGGAGAGATTGTTGAAATCCTGACATCATCTACTCCAAAGGGACCAAGTATAGATTGGCTTAATATAGTTAAGTCTAATCAGGCAAAGAGTAAAATAAGAGCATGGTTTAAAAAGCAGAAAAGAGAAGAAAATATAGTAAAAGGCAAGGATGTTTTAGAACGTGAGGCTAAAAGACATGGATATAACTTTGGAGAGCTTGCCAAGACAGAGGCCTTTGAAAAAATTCTTAAAAAGTATAACTTTAATTCCATAGATGATCTTTATGCATCTGTAGGTAGTGGTATAGTTATAGCTTCAGGAATCGTTGGGAAGTTAAGAGATAGCATTGAACACTCTAAGTGTAATGGTGAGAATAATTCTGAAGCATTAAAGAAGGCTGAAGACCAAATAAAAACTACTAACTTAAAAAAGAAACCTAGTGAGGTTGGAGTTACAGTAAGAGGGCTTTCTAATGTAATGGTTAGATTTTCAAAATGTTGTAATCCGGTACCAGGAGATGACATAATAGGATATATAACAAGGGGAAGAGGAATATCAATACATAGGAAAGATTGTAACAATATAGATGGTTTATTAGAAGAAGATGGAGATAAGTTTGTAGAAGTAACTTGGGGTATTTCTAATAAAGGTGATTATGTAACAGAGATTCAGGTTAAGTGTGATGATAGAAACGGCGTGTTATCTGATATAATGATAATAGTTACTGAAATGAAGGTTCAGCTTCAAGCTTTAAATGCAAAGACAAATAAGCAAGGCTTTGCTATGGTAAATATAAAACTTAGAATAACTACCATAGATGAACTTAAAGAACTTATGAAAAAGGTTAAGAAGGTTAAGGGTGTAATAGAGGTATATAGAGTTAAAAATTAAAAAGGGAAGTGAAGATATGAGAGCAGTGGTTCAAAGGGTTTTAAGTTCTAAAGTAACTGTATCAGGAGAAATTGTTGGGGAGATAGAAAAAGGCTTTAATGTACTCCTTGGAATACAAAAAGAAGATACAGAAGATGATATTAAATACTTAGTTGATAAAATAATAAACCTTAGAGTTTTTACTGACGATAATGATAAGATGAATTTATCTTTACTTGATGTAAAAGGGGAACTATTAATAGTTTCCCAATTTACTTTGTATGGAGACTGTAGACGAGGAAGAAGACCAAGTTTTATAGAAGCATTAGGTGGAGAAGAAGCTGAAAGGCTTTATGAGATATTTCTTGAAAAGTGTAGAGAGTGTGGTTTAAAAGTAGAGAAGGGAATATTCGGAGCAGATATGAAGGTTTCCATTGAGAATGATGGACCTGTTACTTTACTTTTAGAAAGCAAGAAAACTTTTTAGTGGAGGGATTCATATGTTTATAAAAAGAATACCAGCAGGAATATATGCTGCTAACTGTTATATTGTTATGGATGAAATATCAAAGGATATAATACTTATAGATATTGGTGGAGATGCAGAGGATATAATAAAGGAAGTTAAGAACCTTAATGGAAATGTAAGAGGAATAATCTTAACCCATGGTCATGTGGATCATGTAAGTGGGGTATTAGATTTTAAGGAAGAATATGATGTACCAGTATATTTAAGCCATAAGGACGAAGAGCTTATGATACAGGGAACTTATATATATGGAAGCTTCAATGATAAAAGAGCAGATTTTTCCCTTAAAGAAGGAGAGGTAATAACTCTAGGATCAATAAAAATAAATGTTCTAGAGACCCCAGGACATACTCCAGGAGGGGTAAGTTTTATTATTGAGGATAATGTATTTACAGGAGATAGTCTTTTCTATGGATCTATAGGAAGAACAGATCTTTCAGGAGGAAATTATGGTGAGCTTATAGATAGTATAAAAGATAAACTTTTAGTTCTACCAGAGGAAACTAAGGTTTATAGTGGACATGGACCTATGAGCACCGTAGGAAATGAGAAGAGAAGCAACCCATTTTTAAGGTAATAGGAGAAAAGATGGTTAAAGTAGTATTAAATGAAGAAAAGTTTAGATATGATATATATCAGATAATAAATCTTTATCATAGTTTTCAGGATATAGAGTTCACTAAAGATGAAGGAGATTATTATATAAATATAGACTCTTATAATATAGAGATTAAGGGAAAGGAATTAGAAAAGACTTACCCAATCTCAAAGGATGTAAGGACTGATATTAAAAAGTCTGTATTTAGTTATTTTAAGGATATTATGGATAAACCACTTCCTTGGGGAACCTTAGTTGGTATAAGGCCAAGCAAGATAGCACTTTCCATGATAAAAGAAGGAAAAAGTGAAGAAGAAATAATAGAATATTTTAATGAGAAGTATCTAGTAAGCAGGGAAAAGGCAAAGCTTTGTATAGATGTGGCTAGATATGAGGAAGAATTTGTTAATACATCTAAGGATTCCATAAGTGTATATATAGGTATGCCATTTTGTCCTACTAGATGTGTATATTGTTCCTTTACCGCTAATCCTATAGGAGGAAATAAGTCCTTAGTTAAGCCTTATTTAGATGCTCTTATATATGAGATAAAGGAGATTGCATCATATATAAAGGAGAAAAACTTAACCCTTCAATGTGTATATTTTGGGGGAGGTACTCCAACTTCCGTTAATGATGAAGATTTTAGATATTTAATGGAAGAAATATACAATAATCTTATAGAAGGTAAAAATGTAGAAGAGTTTACTGTAGAATGTGGAAGACCAGATAGTATATCCATAGATAAGCTTAAAACTATGAGAGATTTTAAGGTTCATAGAATAAGTATAAATCCTCAAACTATGAATGACTCTACCTTAAAATCCATAGGACGTAATCATTCTGTGGATCTTGTAAAAGAAGTTTATAATGAAGCTAGAGATATGGGATTTGACAATATAAATATGGATCTTATAGTAGGGCTTCCCGGAGAAGATTTAAGTCACATTAAAAAATCCTATGAGGAAATATTAAAACTTAAACCAGATTCATTAACTATTCATGGTATGTCAGTAAAAAGGGCATCAAGACTTTATGAGGATATTTGTCATAATAAAACCCTTAAAATTCCTCATCAAAGAGAATTAAATTCTATGTATGATTTAACTAAGGATTTAGGTAAAGACTTAGGTATGAATCCTTATTACATGTATAGGCAAAAGAACATGGTGGGAAATATGGAGAATGTAGGATATGCTGTAAAAGGAAAAGAAGGAATTTATAATATTCAAATTATAGAGGAGAGACAAACCATAATTGCTTTAGGGGCAGATGGGGTTTCCAAAGTTGTTTTCTTAGATGAAAATAGAATAGAGAGATTTGCTAATGTAAAGGATGTTAGGGAGTATATAAAAAGAGTTTCAGAAATGGTAGATAAGAAAAAAGCATTATTGAGCACATTATATACCTCATAGATATTATAGATATATATAAGAAATTTGTCTAAAAGACTATGACTTAATGCTTATGTAAAGAATTCATAGCTTTTATATAATTAAAAGAAAATAAAGATTATAAATTTTTAGGGTTAATTTATATAGTAACTTATAGTTAGGTTATGTGTAAATATTTATTTAATAGGACTTAAGGTTATGTATATGGTTAAGATTAATTATGTTTATAAATGTTTATAAATATAATTTTAAATAAGATTTATTTTATAATAGGAGGGATAGTAATGGAAAAAATGCAAGCACCTAAGGGTACTAAGGACATGTTACCAAAGGATAGCTATAAGTGGCATTATGTAGAAAATAAACTTAGAAATTTATCAAAGGAATATGGAATAAGAGAAATTAGAACTCCTATGTTTGAGCATACAGAGCTATTTTTAAGAGGTGTGGGAGAAACTACTGATGTGGTTCAAAAGGAAATGTATACCTTTGAGGATAAGGGGAATCGTAGTATAACATTAAAGCCAGAAGGTACGGCACCAGCAGTTAGGGCATATATAGAAAACTCTATTTATGCAGATACTCAACCAACAAAGATGTATTATTTTACTCCAGTATTTAGATATGAAAATGTCCAAAAGGGTAGATTAAGACAACATCATCAATTTGGAGTTGAGATTTTTGGATCTAAGGAAGCGTCAATGGATGCTGAAATTATATCTTTAGCTATGAGGGCTTTTAATGAACTTGGCATTAAGGGTTTAGAACTTAATATAAATAGTATTGGTTGCCCTAAGTGTAGGAAATCTTATAATGAAGCTCTTAATAAGTTTTTAGGGGATAACTACAATAACTTATGTGAAACATGTAAATCAAGATTTGAAAGAAATCCTATGAGAATACTAGACTGTAAAGAAAGAACATGTAAGGAAATAACCAAAGAAGCTCCTGTAATTTTAGATTATATATGTGAGGAGTGTAATGATCACTTTGAAACTTTAAAGAAGTATTTAGGTGTTATGGGCATAGATTTTAAAGTAGATCCTTATATAGTTAGAGGACTAGATTACTACACTAAAACTGTGTTTGAAATTATAAATAAAGGACTTACAGTTTGTGGTGGAGGAAGATATGATAAGTTAATAGAAGAAATAGGTGGACCAGAGATACCAGCTGTAGGTTTTGGTATGGGTCTTGAGAGACTTCTTATGACTCTTGAAGAAGAGGGAATAGAAATAGATGAGCCGAATCTTTTAGAACTTTATATAGGGTCTATGGGAGAGGATGCAAATCTTGAGAGTTTTAATATAGTTTACAACTTAAGAAAACTTGGAGTAAAATGTGAAGGGGACCATATGAAAAAGAGCGTTAAAGCTCAAATGAAGTATGCTAACAAAATGGGAGCTCTTTATAGCATGATTCTTGGAGAAGATGAGCTTAATAATAAAAAGGCAAATCTTAAGAGAATGAGTGATGGAGAAGTTTTTTCAGTGGATTTAACTAATTTAAATATGTTAGTTGAAATAATTAAAAAGTAAAGCTAGGAGGAGTAGTTATGGGCGAAGCACTAAATGGTGTTAAGCGTACTATAATGTGCGGTGATGTAAGAGAATCCAATATAGGTGAAAAAATAACTGTAATGGGATGGGTTCAAAGAAAAAGAAATCTTGGAGGATTAATATTTGTTGATCTAAGAGATAGAGAAGGAATTCTTCAAGTAATGTTTGGAGATGCAATAAATTCTGAAGCTTTTAATAAGGCTGATACTGTAAGATCAGAATATTGTATAGCTGTAACTGGAGAAGTAGTTAAAAGAGAATCAGTAAATCCTAATATGCCTACAGGAATGGTAGAGCTTAAGGGAGAAAGTATAAAGATACTTTCAGAGTCTGAAACTCCACCAATATATATAAAAGAAGATCTAGACGCTTCTGAGGCAATAAGACTTAAGTATAGATACCTAGATCTTAGAAGACCAGACATGCAGAATATTTTCAAAATAAGACATAGAGCAACTAAGGCTGTTCGTGACTTTTTAGATAAGGAAGGCTTCCTTGAAATGGAGACTCCAATGCTTACAAAGAGTACTCCAGAAGGAGCAAGAGACTATTTAGTTCCAAGTAGAAATTATCCAGGAATGTTCTATGCTCTTCCTCAATCACCACAACTATTTAAGCAACTACTTATGGTATCTGGATATGATAAGTATTTCCAAATAGTTAAGTGCTTTAGAGATGAAGATTTGAGAGCTAATAGACAACCAGAATTTACTCAAATAGACCTTGAAATGTCTTTTGTTGAGCAAAATCATGTGATGGAGCTTAATGAGGCACTTGTATCTCATGTATTTAAGGAAGTTTTAGGACATGAAATAAGCCTTCCTATAAAGAGAATGCCTTTTAAAGAGGCTATGGAGAAATACGGTAGTGACAAACCAGATTTAAGATTTGGAATGGAAATAAAGGATTTAAGTGAAGCTGTTAAATCTTCAGATTTTAAGGTTTTTGCTGATACATTAAGCAATGGAGGTTCTGTACGTTGTTTAACTGTTAAGGGCGGAGCTTCTATGGGAAGAAAAGATATAGATAGACTTGGAGAATTTGTTAAGACTTATAAGGCAAAGGGTCTTGCATGGATTCAATATAAGGAAGAAGAAATAAAATCGCCTATAGCTAAGTTCTTAAAAGAAGAAGAAATGAAGGCTATAATAGATAAGGCAGAGGCAGAAGTTGGAGACTTAATACTTATAGTTGGGGATAAAAACTCAGTGGTATTCTCATCTCTTGGTGCTTTAAGATTAGAGCTTGCTAAAAAGTTTGATTTAATAAAAGATAAAAATGAATTTAATTTTGTATGGATAACTGAATTCCCTCTTCTTGAGTATGATGAGGAAGAAGGAAGATATTTTGCAGCTCACCATCCATTTACCATGCCTATGGATGAGGATATAGAATATTTAGATAGTGATCCAGGAAAGGTTAGAGCAAAGGCTTACGACCTTGTATTAAATGGAGAAGAACTTGGAGGAGGAAGTATAAGAATTCATGATACTAGCCTTCAAGAAAAAATGTTTAATGTTCTTGGATTTACTAGTGAATCTGCATGGGAGAGATTTGGATTCTTACTTGAGGCCTTTAAATTTGGACCACCACCACACGGTGGGTTAGCTTTTGGCCTTGATAGAATGGTAATGTTCCTTGCAGGTACTGATAATATAAAGGATGTTATAGCATTCCCTAAGAACCAAAATGCTTTCTGTCCGTTAACAGAAGCTCCAGGAGTTGTTGATGAAAATCAACTTGTAGACCTTGGAATAAAGAAGATAGAAACTCTTTCTAAAGAAGAGAAATAGAAAGCTAAAATAATTAAAGTATGAAAACACAGTATGTAGTAAAAACTACATACTGTGTTTTATTATATTAGTGTTAAGTATATAGGTTAATATTAGTAATAAGAACACCGCCTGAAGGAAGACTCATTCTATATAACTTAAAAAATTATATAAAAATATAATTAATACTTTTCCATATGTTGTGATATAATTATAGAAATAATATTAAGATAGTTAATAGAGGGGAGCACTATTATCTATAGGTTAATAGTGTATCCTTTAAGTAAGATATATAAGGGGGCAATATTTTATGAATAATGAATCATTAAAAAAGTATGCAGACCTAGCTGTAAGATGTGGAATTAATATTCAAAAGAATCAAACTCTACATATAAGTTCACCACTAGAATGTATAGATTTTGTACGTGCTATAGCAAAGGCGGCTTATGAGGCTGGAGCAGGAAATGTGGTAGTTGACTATGTAGATGATGAAATAACATTAATTAAATATAACAATGCACCAGAGGAAAGTTTTTCAAAGGTTCCTAATTGGGCAGCTTTATCAAAGGTGGCTTTAGCTAAGGAAGAAGGGGCAGCCTTTTTAAGTATATCTGCTAGAAATCCAGAGCTTTTAAAAGATGTAGATCCAAAGAGGGTAGCAGCTGCAAGTAAGTCTAGTAGTATAGCTTTTAAAGAGTTTTCGGATTTTCTAATGGGAGATAATGGTCAATGGGCAGTTATATCTGTTCCTACTAAGGCTTGGGCTAAAAAGGTATTTCCAGAGTCATCTGAGGAGGAAGCAGTAGAAAAGCTTTGGAATAGTATATTAAGTATAGTAAGAGCTGATAAAGAAGACCCAGTAAGGGCTTGGGAAGAGCATTTAAATACTTTAAAGGAAAAAAGAGGTTTTCTTAATGAGAAAAAGTTTAAATATCTTCACTATAAATCTGAAGGTACGGATTTAGAAATAGAATTCTCAAAAAACCATAAATGGCTTGGAGGAAGTGATTCCACTAAAAAGGGAGTAAATTTTGTAGCTAATATGCCAACAGAAGAAGTGTTTACCCTTCCATTAAAAACAGGTGTAAATGGTTATGTAAAAAGTACTAAGCCTCTTATTTATGGAGGAAATATAATAGATAATTTTGTTCTTCATTTTAAAGAAGGAAAAGTAGTAGATTTCACTGCAGAAAAAGGATATGATGTGTTAAAGAACTTAATAGAAACTGATGAAGGATCTCATTATTTAGGAGAGGTGGCATTGGTGCCAGATAATTCTCCAATATCTAATTCTAATATAATTTTCTTTAATACTTTGTTTGACGAAAATGCTTCTTGTCACTTAGCACTAGGAAAAGCTTATTCTAGTTGTGTTGAAGGATATGAAGATATGACTGAAGAGGAAAAGAAAGTTCAAGGAGTAAATGATTCATTAACTCATGTGGATTTTATGGTTGGGTCAAAGGATTTAAATATTCAAGGGGAAACCTTTAGTGGAGAGAAGATTACAGTATTTAAGGATGGAAATTGGGCTTTTTAATTAGGGTACCTATATCTTATAAATCTTAATTAAAATATCCAGCTAAGGAAGGGACTAATCTATAAAACCAATCTAATATATATAAAGTGAAATTAATTCGTTTAAAGTTTTTACCATAGGTAATTATGGTGTAGTGAAATCCAGAGATTTTAAAGCTTTTACTCCTATATTAAATAGGAGTAAATATTGAAACTTTAGAGTCTCTGGATAAATTTTTAGTACTAAACATTGCACAATTTAGGGAAGAATAAAGCTAGAATTGTATTATAGGTAGAAAGGTGATATAATTGTATCATACTCTATAGGGGTATAGTATTTAAGGAGTGGTAATATGATGGAGGCTAAAAACGAAGCATTAAAAAAAGATATTTGTGTAAGGTTAAGAAGAATTGAAGGTCAAGTTAAGGGAATTCAAAATATGGTGAATAATGAAGTTTGTTGTAGAGATGTCCTTGTTCAAGTGGCGGCAGTTAGGGCAGCTATGAATAAAGTTGGAGGGCTTATGCTTGAAAATTATGCTTATAACTGTATGGACTTTGATGAGGAAGATGAAAGAATACAACAACTTATAAGTGCATTAGTTATGTTTTTAAAATAAATTAGAACTTAATTTAGATAAAGTTTTTTACCAAAGGCAAAGTGTAGTAAATAAGGCTAGAAAGTTTATAATTATTACATTCTATAGTAATAAAGTCATAAGATTTTTTAGTAAAGAATCCTAATTAGATTTAACCTTAATTAATAGAAAAACCCTAGGAAGATTTCCTTAGGGTTTTATTTTTATTTATATATATTTTATAATTTATAAATCTAGCAATTGAAGATGTAAGTATTACACCAACGGCTATAGCACCAGCACCAGATAGGGTTTTTAATCCTAGTTCTAGGGATTTATAAACATTTCCTTGGATGGATGCCAGCATTGTATAATACATACCACCTCCTGGAACCAGTGGAATTAAAGCGCATATAACAAAGGTCGTTACTGGAGCTTTTAATACTCTAGCTAAGATTTCGGAATAAGCACTTAAAGCTACAGCGCCAATGAAAAGGGAGGTAACATCAGAAAGTCCATAATAAAGAGCAATTTCATAAAAGAGCCATCCAAGACCTCCACCAATGGTTGCAGCAAAAAGGTTTTTTCCCTTTATATTAAATATAATACCAAATCCTAAAGTAGACATAGCAGCATAAAATGTTTTAATAAACATATTAAAAACCTCCTATATAAGTAAACCAAAATTTCATCACAACCCCTGTACCTGTAGCTATTCCTACCGCTATTAGAAAGGCTTCGAGAGCTCTTGCAAGGGCAGCTAAAAGATCTCCAGCTATGGTATCACGAAGGGCATTGGTTATTGCAAGACCAGGAACTAAAAGCATTATAGATCCTATTATTATTTCATCTAAGTTATGTCCTATACCTGTATAAATACTTAGAAGAGCTATAATTGCAGTAATAGCACCACCAAAGGTATTTATAAAAAATTCATTTATTTTGTATTTACTAAAAAAGCTAGAACTAAGCTTTATAATTATACCTATTAAAAAAGAAACAAAAAAGTCGTTAATATCCCCTCCGAATAATAAGGTGAAAAAAGCAGCAGCAGTAGCTGAAAAAAATGCTGTGGTATTTAATCCATATCTTTTTTCATTATTTATTTCCATTAAAGCTTCTTTTATCTCATCAGAGGTTAGTCCTTTAGACTTAATATTTCTTGAAAGATCATTGACTTTTGATATTTTTTCAAGATCAACAGTTCGGCCTCTTACTCTTTTAACTAAGGATATTGTTTGGCCGAAGTTATCTGTTATAGAAACCATTATACCAGTAGGCGTTACAAAACTATCACAATCCTTTACATTAAAAGCAGTACATATTCTAAATATAGTTTCTTCAACTCTATAAGTTTCTCCGCCATTTTCTAATATAATTCTACCAGCCTCTGTGGCAATATGTAATATTTTATTTACATCCATTATAATTACCTCTAATATATGAAAATATTTTACTCAAATATTATAGCATATAACATATAAAATAATATCATTTTATAAAATAAACAATTTTCTGATAAATGATAATAGTTGTTGATAAATAGATTAAAGAACTCTATAATATTATTGAGTGCTTATATAGGGTATTCAAATAATAAGTATAATAAATTTAAATGAGGGGCGTGATATAAATGAATTTTGAGAATCTAAAAAATGTAGATGGGGATGTATTAGACATTATAGAAAGAGAAAGCCAAAGACAGGAGTATAATATAGAGCTTATTGCATCAGAAAACTTTGTATCAAAAGCAGTTATGGAGGCTATGGGTTCTACTTTAACAAATAAATATGCAGAAGGATATCCGCATAAAAGATATTATGGCGGCTGTGAGGTTGTAGATGAGGTTGAAGATTTAGCAAGAGAAAGGCTTAAAAAGCTATTTGGAGCAGAGCATGCTAATGTGCAACCACACTCAGGATCTCAAGCTAATATGGCAGTATATTTTACTGTACTAAATCCAGGAGATACTGTTCTTGGAATGAATTTAAGTCATGGAGGACATCTAACTCATGGAAATCCAGTTAATTTCTCAGGAAAGTTATATAACTTTGTATCCTATGAAGTTAGTAAAGAAGAAGAAGTTATAGATTATGAAGAGGTTAGAAGAATAGCTTTAGAACATAAACCTAAATTAATAGTTGCAGGAGCCTCAGCTTATCCAAGAGTAATAGACTTTAAAAAGTTTAGGGAAATTGCAGATGAGATTAATGCGTACTTAATGGTAGATATGGCTCATATAGCTGGACTTGTGGCTACTGGACATCATCCATCTCCAGTACCATATGCAGATTTTGTAACCACAACTACTCACAAAACTCTAAGAGGACCTAGGGGAGGAGCTATTCTTTGCAGAGAGAAATATGCTAAGGATATAGATAAAACCATATTCCCAGGAATACAAGGAGGTCCTTTAATGCACATAATTGCAGCTAAGGCTGTATGTTTTAAAGAAGCTTTAGAGGATAACTTCAAAGATTATATAGAACAAGTTGTTAAAAATGCCAAGGCTTTAGGAGAAGAACTAGAAAAGTATGGCTTTAGACTTATATCAGGTGGAACAGATAACCACTTACTATTAGTTGACTTAACTAATAAAGATATAACTGGAAAGGAAGCTGAGAAAGTATTAGATTCTGTTGGAATAACAGTAAACAAAAATACTATACCTTTTGAAACTAGAAGTCCTTTTGTAACTTCTGGTATAAGAATAGGAACTCCAGCTATGACATCAAGAGGATTTAAAGAAGAGGATATGAGAGAGATTGCTAGACTTATGGACTATGTTATAAGTCATAGAGAAGAAGATCTATCTAATATAAGACAAGAAGTTATAGAGCTTTGCAAAAAAAATCCATTATACAAATAGTATAGGAATGGGTTAAAGAAAATAATTTAAAACAAAAAGCATATTAGGATATACTTTATAGGGCTACAGTCATATAAAATATACTAATATGCTTTTATTTATTATAGATATGATATAAATAATCGAATATCCTATGTGGATTAAAGAGATAAAGAAACACTGTAGATTTATAGAATTAATTTGAATATAATTTCTTATATAATAAAAGTTGTTATATAAATTAAATTTAACTTTATTCATATGGAATATACTAGTATAATATAAGAACTGATGTAGATAAGGTTAGTATTATATAAAAAATTAAATACTATATAAAGCATAGTTTATTTTCTACAAGAAATTAAAAAACTATTTGAATAATAAATTTAGCCATAATATAAGAATTACAATATATATTACTTACAAATAATTATGTAAGTTTGATATATATATTCATAATTGGTAAACTAATAATAATCTATTTAAATTAAATTTACCTAGGAGGAAAGCTTATGAAGTTTGAATATATAAAAAATATAGATAAGACTATGAAGTACTTTTTAAAATATGGAGGATTCTTAACATGTAAGGATGGGGATGACTTAAATGTAATGACAATAAATTGGGGGACCATTGGAAATCAGTGGGGCAAACCTGTATTTACTATGATGATCAGAAAATCAAGAAGTTCTCATAACATTATAGAAAACAGTAAGGAATTTACAGTAAGTATTCCAACAAAGGTAGAGTATAGAAGATTACTTGGACTTTGTGGTTCATCTTCCTATAAGGATGTAAATAAAATAGAGAAATTTAATATTAAACTTAAGGATAGCGTTGTTATAGATACTCCATCCATAGATGGATGTACAATATTTTATGAGTGTAAGGTCATATATAAGTATGATGTCAAAGCAGAGGATTTAAATAATGAAATAGAAGACATTACTTATATGGAAGGAGATTATCACACTATTTATGTAGGTGAGATAGTTAATTATTATGTGGAGGGAAAGAATAATGATTGATTGTCATGTTCATAGTAATTTTTCTACAGATAGTAAAATGCCTATAGAAGATATATTAAAGACATCTAAAGATTTAAATATAGGGGTTACTGTCACAGACCATATGGATTTAAATTATCCTGATAAAGAACTTTTTAGATTTGATTTAAATAAATATGTAGAGGCTTATGAGAAGTTTAGAAATAATAATTTCTTTCTTGGAATAGAACTTGGAATGGGAGAAGAAATTGTAGATGATAATAGAAGTCTTATAGAAAAATACAGATTTGATTTAATTATAGGATCTATACATATGATTGATGGTGGTGATATATATGATAGAAGAACCTATGAAGGAAAGAGTAGGAAAGAGGTTTTTCAAAGATACTTTACTCTTATGGAGAGTGCTATAAGAAGCCATGAATATATAAATGTTCTTGCTCATATAGACTATATAAGTAGATATTGTCCCTATGAAGATAAAGAAATATGGTATAGGGAGTTTAGTGATTATATAGATGAGGTTTTAAAAAGGATAATAGAAAAAGAAATAGCTTTTGAAATAAATACTAGAAGGCTACAGTTAGAGTCTGCAAGAAATAATATAAAGGATATATTATTAAGATATAAGGAACTAGGGGGAGAAATA
Source organism: Clostridium hydrogeniformans DSM 21757 (assembly GCF_000686705.1). Taxonomy (GTDB): domain Bacteria; phylum Bacillota; class Clostridia; order Clostridiales; family Clostridiaceae; genus Clostridium_Z; species Clostridium_Z hydrogeniformans. The sequence goes on from NZ_KK366004.1 coordinate 584,922, forward strand.
GTAACCCTTGGTTCAGATGCTCATAATAAAGAATCCATAGGAAATAACTTTTCTGTAGGAAAATACTTAACAGAATGTTCAAATTTAAAAGCTGTATATTTTAAAGAAGGAAAGATAAAAAGCTTATAGTCATTGGCTATAAGCTTTTTATTTTTTTATTTTTCCTAGGAGTTATAAATTTTAAATAACATGTTAAAACTTTAGAAGAAAGTTGACAGTGAAATTTAGTTGTAATATACTTTGACTATCAAAGTATAATATTTTGATAATCAAAGTTTTATAAAAATACTTCTAGGAGTGAAGAGATGACAAAGAGCATTAATGTATTAAATGAGCTTTTGGTGGACCTATTCAATGATATATTGAAAATAGAACAAAATGCTCTTCAGGAAGGACATTTTAAAGATTTATCAGTAACAGAAATACATACTATAGATGCAATTGGAATGTATGAAGCAAGGTCTATGTCAGAAGTTGCAGATAAACTTAATATTACGGTGGGGACACTAACCACAGCCATAAATAAATTAATAAAAAAAGGTTATGTGGATAGAAAAAGGCAGGAAGAAGATAGAAGGGTAGTTCTTATTGAACTTACTAAACGTGGAAAACTTGCCTATAGAATTCACGAGAAATTTCATAAGGATATGATAAGGGAGACTATTAGTGGTCTTAGTGAGGATGAAGAACATATTCTTATAAATTCTTTAGAAAAGCTAAGTAGCTTTTTTAAGGATAAATATAACCTTATTAAGAAGGAGAATTAATATGAGTTATGTTGAAATATTAGGAAGTGGTGCTTATGTACCTTCTAAGATTTTAAGTAATAAAGATCTTGAAGGAATAGTAGATACTAGTGATGAATGGATTGTTACAAGAACTGGAATAAGAGAGAGAAGAATTGCAGTGGATGAAGAGACTAGTGATGTGGCATCTGTTGCAGCAAAAAGAGCATTAGAGAATTCAAAGGTTTCTAAAGAAGAAATAGATTATATAATAGTTGCAACCTTAAGTGGTGAAACCATAACTCCTTCAACAGCGTGTATGGTTCAAAGTAAGATAGGGGCAATAAATGCTACAGCCTATGACTTAAATGGAGCCTGTAGTGGGTTTATATACGCTCTTATACAAGGAGAGGCACTTATTAAGGCATCAAAAGCTAAGAAAGTATTAGTAATAGGAGTTGAAATTCTTTCAAAGTTTGTAGATTGGAAGGATAGAAATACCTGTGTACTTTTTGGAGATGGAGCAGGAGCTGTAGTGCTTTCAGAAGGAGATAAAGGTATAATTACAACCTATTCTAAATCCTTTGGGGATCTTGGAATGTGTTTAACCATAGGAGGGACTCCTTTAAATAATATTTTTATGGAGGAACCTGTTAAAGCTTTAGATTCATCCATCCATATGGAGGGAGGATCAGTATTTAAATTTGCAACTTCTGCTATGGTAGAAGCGGTGGAAAAGGTAGCATTAGATGGGGGAATAACTCTTGATGATATAGATATTATAATACCTCATCAAGCTAATTATAGAATAATAGAATATGCAAGTAAAAAGCTTAAAATGGATATAAATAAGTTTTTCATTAATTTAGATAAATATGGAAATACATCCTCTGCAAGTGTACCTATAGCCTTAAATGAAGCTCTTGAAAAAGGGATTATAAAAACTAATATGAATGTGGTTATGGTAGCATTTGGAGGAGGCCTTACTGTAGGGGCAACCCTTGTAAAATTTTAATATTAAATTGGAGGAATGTAAAATGATATTTGAAAAAATAAAAAGTGTAATAGTGGATCAATTAGGAGTAGAGGAAGAGGAAGTAAGTTTAGAAACTAGTTTTCAAGATTTAGGAGTAGATTCATTAGATTTATTCCAAATAATAATAGAGCTGGAAGAAGAGTTTGGAGTGCAAATAGAAGAGGCAGAAAAGATAAAAACTGTAAAAGATGCAGTAGAATATATAGAAGCTAAGAAGAACTAGTTTCTTAAATAGTTAGATAGGTCAGATATTATATATCTGACCTATTATATAGGAGGGTTTAAAATATGAAAAATAATAGGGTTTGTGAAATACTTGATATTAAATATCCTATAATTCAAGGGGGAATGGCTTGGGTTGCAGATAGTTCCTTAGCAGCAGCAGTAAGTGAAGGTGGGGGTCTTGGAGTCATTGCAGGAGCTAATGCTCCTATAGATTACATAAGAGAAGAAATAAGGAAGACAAAAACTTTAACAGATAAACCTTTTGGAGTTAATATAATGCTTTTAAGTCCCAATGCAGAAGAACTTTCAAAGTTAGTTTGTGAAGAAGGAGTTAAAGTGGTTACCACAGGTGCAGGAAATCCTGGAAAGTACATGGACATGTGGAAAAAACATAATATAAAAGTAATTCCAGTGGTAGCTTCAGTGGCATTAGCTTTAAGGATGGAAAGAAGTGGAGCAGATGCTATTGTAGTGGAAGGGTGTGAAGCTGGAGGGCACATAGGAGAACTAACAACCATGACTTTAGTACCTCAGGTTAAGGATGCTGTTAAAATTCCGGTTATAGCAGCAGGAGGAATTGGAGATGGCCGTGGGGTTGTAGCAGCTTTATCTTTAGGAGCAGAAGGGGTCCAGGTAGGAACCAGGTTTTTAGTAGCAGAGGAGTGTAATATCCATAAGAACTATAAGGAAAAAGTTTTAAAGGCTAAGGATATAGATACCATAGTAACTGGTAGATCAACAGGTCATCCGGTAAGAGCATTAAAGAATAAGTTAGCAAGGCAATTTCAGAAACTAGAAAAAGAAGGAGCATCTTTAGAAGAGATTGAAAGTTTAGGTCGTGGAGCTCTACCAAAGGCAGTAAGAGATGGAGATGTGGATTATGGTTCTGTAATGGCAGGTCAAATAGCAGGCCTTATAAAAAAAGAACAACCAGCTAAGGATATAATAGAAGAAATGTTTAATGAAGCATTCCAAGTTATTAATGTTCTTAAGGATAGGATATAAACTTATGAGGAAGATAGGATTTGTATTTCCAGGCCAAGGAGCCCAATATGTTGGAATGGGAAAAGAGCTTTATGATAACTTTGAAAGAGTAAAAGACTTATTTGAAGAAGGAAATAATATTTTAGGATTTGATATAAAAGAATTAATATTTAATGGTACAGAAGAAGAGTTAAGTGATACAGAAAATACTCAACCAGCATTACTAATTTTATCTACAGCCATACTTCAGGTGCTTAAGGAAAATAATATAGAGCCATTTATGGTAGCGGGTCTTAGTTTAGGAGAATATTCAGCTTTAGTAGCAAATGATGTATTATCCTTTCATGAGGCACTACCCCTTGTTAAAAAAAGAGGTAAGTTTATGAAAGATGCAGTACCAAAGGGAAGAGGAACTATGGCAGCTATCATAGGAGGAAAGGAAGAAAATATAAGAGAACTTGTTAAGAAAGCTGGAGAAAAGGGAATAATTGAAATAGCAAACTTTAACTGTCCAGGGCAAATAGTCTTATCAGGAGAGGTGAAGGCAATAGATTATGCCATAGAAATTTCAAAGGAATTTGGAGTTTTAAAAGGTATAAGGCTTAAGGTTAGCGGACCTTTTCATAGTTCTATGTTAGAAGAAGCAGCTTTAAGTCTTGAAAAGGAATTAAATAATATAAACTTAAAACCTATGAAGGTTCCCTATGTGTGTAATCTAAAGGGAGATGTTATAAGAGATACAGGTAGAATAAAGGAGTATTTAAAAGAAGGAGTCATGTCATCTGTACTATTTCATCAATCCATAGAAGCTATGATAGAGGAAGGGGTTAATACCTTTATTGAGGTGGGGCCATCTAAAACTTTAAGTAGCTTTATTAAAAAGATAAATAGAAAAGTGGAAGTATTAAACACAGAAGATTTGAAATCTTTAAATAATACTATAAATACATTAAGGGAGGGAGTTTAGTGTTAAAGGATAAATGTGCCTTAGTTACAGGTGGTAATCGTGGTATAGGAAGAGAAATAGCTTTAAAACTTGGAAGTTTAGGAGCTAAGGTAATAGTTAATTATAGAAAAGATGAAGAAGGAGCCTTAGAGGTTGTGGATACCATAGTGAAAAATGGAGGAGAAGCCTTAGCGTTAAAGGGAGATGTAAGTTCCTATGAAGAGGCAGAAGCTCTTATTAAAAAAAGTAAGGAAGCATTTAATAACATAGATATACTTGTAAATAATGCAGGAATAACTAAAGATAAGCTTCTTTTAAGAATGAAGGAAGAGGATTTTGACTCAGTTATAGATGTTAACCTTAAGGGTACTTTTAACTGTATAAAACATATAACTCCTATAATGCTTAAACAAAAAGGAGGAGTTATAGTAAATATATCCTCAGTTATAGGACTTATAGGAAACGCAGGCCAAAGCAACTATGCTGCATCTAAAGCAGGAATTATAGGAATCACAAAATCCATTGCTAAGGAGCTTGGGGGTAAGAGTATAAGGGTTAATGCTGTTGCTCCAGGATTTATAAAAACTGATATGACAGAGGTTTTATCTGATGAGGTAAAGGATAGACTTAAAGATTCTATTCCACTAAAAAGACTTGGAGAAGGTAAGGATGTGGCAGAGGTTGTAGCTTTTTTATGTAGTGAAGGTGCATCCTATATAACAGGCCAAGTTATAAATGTTGATGGTGGAATGGTAATGTAGGAGGAAATTAGGATGAATAGAGTAGTTATTACTGGAATGGGAGCTATTACTCCTATTGGAACAAATGTGGAAGAGTTTTGGAAGAATAGTAAAATAGGAGTAAATGGTATAGATAATATAACTCTTTTTGATACAGAAGGATTTAAAGTAAAGCTAGCAGCAGAGGTTAAAAACTTTAATGTAGAAGATTATTTAGATAAAAGGGAAGCTAAGAGGTATGATAGGTTTTGCCAGTTTGCAATGATAGCAGCAGAAGAGGCTGTAAAAAATAGTGATATAGACTTAGACTTAATAGATAAAGAAAGATTTGGAGTGGTAATAGGTACTGGAATTGGAGGGTTTGATACCCTTGAGAGAGAACATAAAAATCTTTTAACTAAAGGACCAAGAAGAGTATCACCTATGGTTATACCTATGATTATAGGAAATATGGCATCAGGAAATGTGGCTATAAAATATGGGGCAAAGGGACCATGTTTAGACGTAGTTACAGCTTGTGCTACAGGAAGTAATTCCATAGGAGAGGCTTTTAGAAATTTAAAGCATGGTTATATGGATGTGGCTTTAGCAGGAGGATGTGAAGGGTCAATAACTCCTTTATCTGTAGCTGGATTTACTTCCTTAACGGCTTTAAATACAGGTATTGATAAAGATAGAGCTTCTATTCCTTTTGATAAGGAAAGAAGTGGATTTGTAATGGGAGAAGGGGCAGGGGTTCTTCTTCTAGAGACCTTAGAACATGCAGAAAAAAGAGGGGCGAAAATATTAGGAGAAATTATAGGATATGGTAGTACCTGTGATGCCTATCATATGACATCACCATCTGTAGATGGAGAGGGAGCTAAAAGATCAATGGAAATGGCCCTAAGGGAAGGTGGAATAGAAAAGAGCCTAGTAGGATATATAAATGCTCATGGTACATCTACTCCTTACAATGATAAATTTGAAACTTTAGCTATAAAAAATCTTTTTGAAAAAGATGCATATAACATACCTGTAAGCTCTACTAAGTCTATGACAGGACATCTGTTAGGAGCAGCAGGGGCAGTGGAATCTATTGTATGTATAAAAGCTTTAGAGGAAGGATTTATTCCAGCAACTTTAAATTTAAGAGTAAAAGATGAAGAGTGTGATTTAGATTATGTTAGCAATGAGGGGCGTAAAAAAGATATAAAATATGCTCTATCTAATTCCTTAGGATTTGGAGGACACAATGCAACTCTTCTATTTAAGAAGTGGGAGGAATAGAAATGAATATTGATGAGATAAAAGATATTCTTAAGTTTTTAGATAAGTCTTCCTTAGCTTATCTTGAGATTAAAGAAGGAGATTTTTATATAAAAATAGATAAATCATTAAATAGGGATAATTCTGTATCAGAAAAACATAAGGATTTAAAATCTAGCAACATAGAGGAGAATCCTGTAAAGCACAATGACAAGATTGGCATTATAGAGGAGGAAGCTTTAAGTAAGGATGAATCCTTTGAAAAGGAAGGGGAAGTTATAGTAGCTCCAATGGTTGGAACCTTTTATGGAGCAGCATCTCCAGGTTCAGAGCCTTTTATTAAAATAGGAGATAGGGTAGATAAGGGTAAGGTGCTTTGTATAATAGAGGCTATGAAGCTTATGAATGAGATAGAATGTGAAATCCAGGGAGAAGTTATTGAAATATTAGTACAAGATGGAGATATGATTGAATACGGTCAGCCTTTATTTAAAATAAAAAGGAGTTGAAAAAATGAAGAGTTTGAATATTATGGAAATACAAGAGGTGATTCCTCATAGATATCCTTTCTTATTGTTAGATAAGGTAGAAGAGCTAGAAGCAGGTAAGAGGGTAGTAGCCTATAAAAATGTAACTATGAATGAGCATTTTTTTCAAGGACATTTTAAGAATGAACCAGTAATGCCAGGGGTGTTAATTGTAGAAGCCTTAGCTCAAGCAGGGGCAGTTGCCATTTTAAGTGTTTCAGAAAATAAGGGCAAAACAGCTTATTTTGCAGGAATAGATAAGGTTAGATTTAGAAGAAAAGTAGTTCCAGGAGATGTTATTAGATTAGAGGTAAATATAACAAAAATTAAAGGACCTATAGGACTAGGTCATGGAGTGGCTACAGTAGATGGAGAGAAATGCTGTGAAGGAGAAATAATGTTTGCTCTTTCAAAATAGGAGAGATGTGTATGTTTAAGAAGATATTAATAGCTAATAGAGGAGAGATTGCAGTAAGGATCATTAGAGCATGTAGAGAAATGGGGATACTTACTGTTGCAGTGTATTCAGAGGGAGATAAAGACTCTTTTCATGCTCAACTTGCAGATGAGGCAGTTTGTATAGGACCTAATTCTCCAAAGGATAGTTATCTAAATATACAAAATATAATAAGTGCTACAGTACTTACAGGAGCTGAAGCCATACATCCAGGGTTTGGTTTTTTATCTGAAAATCCTAAGTTTGCAGCCATATGTGAGGAATGTAATATAAAATTCATAGGACCTAGCAAGGAATGCATAGAAAATATGGGTGATAAGGCTAAAGCTAGGGAGATAATGAAAGAATCTAAGGTTCCAGTAGTTCCAGGATTTGAGGGTATAATAGAAGGAGAAGAGCACTTAAAAAAGGAAGGCAAAGCAATAGGATATCCCTTAATGTTAAAAGCAGTAAGTGGTGGAGGCGGAAAAGGGATAAGAATTGTAAGAAGTGAAGAGGAAATAGTAAAGGCATATAACACTGCTAAAAGCGAAGCCAATCTATCTTTTGGAGATGATAGAATATATATAGAAAAGTATATAGAAAACCCCCATCATATAGAGTTTCAAATAATGGGAGATGACTTTGGTAATATAGTTCATTTAGGGGAAAGAGATTGTTCTATTCAAAGAAATAACCAAAAGGTATTAGAAGAAGCCCCTTCTACTCTTTTATCAGAAGACCTTAGAAAAACCATGGGGGAAATAGCTATTAAGGCTGCTAAGGCAGTAGGCTATAATAGTGTAGGAACTATTGAATTTTTAGTTGATGATAATAATGACTTTTATTTTATGGAAATGAATACTAGAATTCAGGTGGAGCATCCAATAACAGAAATGATAAGTAACATAGATATAGTAAAGGAACAAATAAAAATAGCTGATGGAGAAAGTCTTTCAATAACACAAAGTGAAGTAGAGCTTAAAGGCCACGCCATTGAGTGTAGAATAAATGCAGAAAATCCAAGTAAAAACTATATGCCTTGCCCAGGAACTATAAGCTATCTTATAATGCCAGGAGGCAATGGAATAAGAATAGACAGTAGTGTATATGAAGGGTATAAAATACCACCATTCTATGATTCTATGATAGCTAAGCTCATTGCTTATGGTAAGGATAGAGACGAGGCTATTATGAAAATGAAAAGAGCCCTTTTGGAGTTTGTTATTGAGGGTGTGGATAATAATATTGAACTTCATTTTAATATATTGAATAATGAGGACTTTATAAAAGGAAATTATAATACTTCTTTTTTAAGAGATAAGTTGGTGAATAAATTATGATAAAAAGTCTATTTAAAAAGAATAAGTATATAACTGTAAGTAAACAACCTTTTTATAAGGAGGAAAGCGATTTACATGAAGATCACAATAAGCCTAATATACCAGAAGGTGCGTGGATTAAATGTGATGGATGTAATAAAATTCTCTATAATAAAGACATAGTGAATAACTTAAAGGTTTGTCCATATTGTACTAATCATTTTAGGTTAGGAGCTTCTGAGAGAGCAGAGATATTGTTTGATAAAGGAAGTTATAATAAAATTTTTAATGATATAAAACCCTTAAATCCTTTAGAGTTTAAAGGTTATGAAGAAAAAATTAAAAACACTATAAAAACTGCTAATGAAAACGAGGCAGTTGTGTGCTTTCAAGGGAAGATAAAGGGGGAAGACTCTTTAGTTGCTATTATGGATAGTAGATTTTTTATGGGAAGCATGGGATCAGTAGTAGGAGAAAGGATTACAAGACTTATTGAAAAAGCTACAGAAGAAAAGCTTCCACTTATAATTTTTACTGCATCTGGAGGAGCGAGAATGCAGGAAGGGATATTTTCACTAATGCAGATGGCAAAAATAAGCGGGGCGTTAAAGAAGCTTCACAATGCAGGAGGTTTTTATATAACAGTAATTACAGATCCTACTACAGGGGGAGTTACTGCATCCTTTGCAATGCTTGGGGACATAATTCTTGGAGAAATGGGAGCTTTAGTAGGTTTTGCAGGAAGAAGAGTTATAGAGAATACAATTAAAGAAACATTACCAGAAGATTTTCAAACAGTAGAGTTTCTTCTTAAAAAAGGCTTTATAGATAAAATAATTCATAGAAAAGAAACTCCACATATTCTTTATAACTTAATTTTAATGCATAAGGGAGCTTGGTATAATGGATAGTAATAGTGCATGGCATAAAGTAGAAATAGCAAGGAATAAAGAAAGACCTTCTGCTAAGTTATATATAAACCATATATTTCAAGATTTTATAGAACTTCATGGAGATAGATACTATGGAGATGATAAAGCCATAATAGGAGGAATAGGTTTTCTTTCTGGAATTCCCGTTACAGTTATAGCAGAGTGTAAAGGAGACAATACTAAAGAAAATATAGAAAGAAACTTTGCAATGCCTCATCCAGAAGGATATAGAAAAGCCTTAAGGCTTATGAAACAAGGAGAAAAATTTAAAAGACCTATAATTTGTTTTGTGGATACCCCAGGAGCTTTTTGTGGAGTAGAAGCTGAAGAAAGAGGTCAGGGGGAGGCCATAGCTAGAAACTTATTTGAAATGATGGATATAAAAGTTCCCATAATATCTGTTATTTTAGGAGAAGGTGGAAGTGGAGGAGCACTAGCTTTGGCAGTAGGAGACCAGGTTTGGATGATGGAGAATTCTATATACTCAATACTTTCTCCGGAGGGATTTGCATCTATACTATGGAAGGATAAGTGCAGAACCAAAGAAGCAGCAGAAATAATGAAAATAACAGCTCAAGATTTAAAGAGCTTTAATATAATAGACAAAATAATTAGTGAACCTAAGGGTGGAGCACATATAGATAAATTAGGAGCCATGGATAATTTAAAAGATAGTTTAATAGAAGTTTTAGAGACATATAAAAATGTAGAAGTTACAAACCTTCTAAACAAGCGATATGAAAAATTTAGAAGTATGGGAATTTATAGTGAATAAGACTTTAAGAGGTTAGGAATATTAAGAAAGCCTAACCTCTTAAAGTCTTTATATATTTAAAAATATTCATTGTATTTTAATAAATTTTTATTACTACTGATGTATAATTATTTTGTAAAGAGATAATAATTACCTAAAAAGGGGTGATACTAATGAATAAAAATATGTATGCAACGCTTACCCTAGGACTTTTGGTTATTTTAATAGGTGGTTCTATAGTATATGTGTTAAATAAGAACCATAATGTAAAAGCATCTAAAGGACAAGAAGTTATTCAAAGTGTGGTTAATAAAGAGAATCAAGATACTGATGAGGAGAAGTTAGAAAAAGAGGCTAAGGCTTATTTTGAAGCGTGGAAGGAAAAAGACTATAAAAAAATGAGTAATATGTACATAGAGGAAGAAAAGAAGGGGTTTGATCATGAGTACATAAAGGCTATTTATGAAGATAAAGCTTTAGAACAATATGAGAAGATAAGTTATTTTAAAAATTCAGAGGATACAGTGACTATAACATTTAAGGTTAAGTATAATGAAAGTGGAGCAGTTACTGTAAGTGCTATAGATATAGAAATTAATAAAAATACATTAAAAATAAATCCTAAAAAGGCTATTAATGAAAGAAGTATATGCTAAAGGCAATTACCTTAAGTTATTAATGTGGAGAGTTAGAAAAATTTAAATAAAAATTTAGTGGATTCTTAAAACTATGATTAATTTGAATTATATTAATCATAGTTTTTTTATGTTATATAACTTAAGAGAAGATACATATAAATATTAGATTGCCTTATATACATGAAGGTAACGAAATCTTACATAAACTTTACTATAAATAATAAAACTAACATAGGATTTTATAAAGGATGATTATATAAGTTATAAGAGAAGAGGAGATAGTAATTGAAAAACTTAAGATGTTTTTCATGATAAGTTTAAAAGAAGAAAACCTATAGCTAAATTAAATTGTGTCTTATATTCATTTATAAAGAGTTATATAAGCAGGAGGAGGAAGTTTTTGATTATTAACCATGCAAATATGATATAATTAATAATTAAGTCAAATAAGAAATATAATCTTAAAACTTATAAGAATAAAGATAATTAGATAGGTGATTTTTATGAATATACCCTTAGCAGAATTTTTAAGGCCTAGTACCTTGGAGGAGGTAGTAGGACAAAAGCATATATTAGGAGAAGGAAAGCTTTTAAGAAGAATAGCTAAAACTAAGTATATTCCTAATATGATATTTTATGGACCACCAGGAGTTGGTAAAACAACTGTAGCTAATATAATAGCTAAAATAAGTGATAGAAAGTTATATAAGCTTAATGCAACTACAGATTCTCTTAAGGATATTAAGGATATTATTGGGGACTTAGATACTTTTTTAGGATATAAGGGAGTAGTAGTGTATATAGATGAGATACATCATTTTCCTAAAAGAACTCAACAGGTTCTTCTTGAATATATGGAGAATGGAAAAATAACTTTAATAGGAAGTACCACAGAAAACCCGTACTTTCATATATTTAAAGCTATTTTAAGTAGGGCCACAGTGGTGGAGTTTAAGCCTCTTACTAATGAAGATATAGAAGAAGGGCTTAAGACTGCTATAAATAAAGTTGAAAAAGAAAATAAAATAAAAATAAATATAGAGAGTAATGTTTTAAAAGAGATTCCAAAATTAAGTGATGGAGATTTTAGACGAGGATTAAATATTTTAGAAATTCTTATAAATAGTAGGGAAGAAGATAAGATAACATTTAAGGATTTAGAGGAAGTAGCAGGGGAGAAGGTATTAAACTTTGATAGAGATGGAGATTCCCATTATGATGTCCTTAGTGCCTTTCAAAAGTCTATTAGAGGTAGTGACCCAGATGGGGCTGTTTTTTATTTAGCTATGCTTATAAAAGGTGGAGATCTTATATCTATTTGTAGAAGGCTTTTAGTTATAGCATCTGAAGATATAGGTCTTGCTCATCCACAGGCTATAACTATTGTTAAGGCTTGTGTAGATTCAGCTAGAGAATTAGGATTTCCAGAGGCAAGAATACCACTGGCAGAGGCTGTAATATTTTTGGCTACATGCCCAAAATCTAATAGTGCCTATTTAGCGCTAGATAAGGCAATGAGGGATTTAAATAGTAAGAACATAGGGGAAATGCCTGTACATCTAAAAGATTCTCATTATAATGGGGCTAAAGCCATGGGAAGAGGAGTTGAATACAAGTATCCTCATAATTATGAAAATAACTATGTAAAACAAAATTATCTTCCAGAAAGTTTAAAAGGATGTACCTATTATAACTATGGCAATAATAAAATAGAAAAGTTAAGTGAAGCCTATTGGAATAATATAAAAAACAAATAATTGCTATTTAAAATTTCTACTATATTAGTTTGATACTATTAGTTTGTCATTGTTGACAATTATGGTCGGCTTTGATAAAATAATTTTGGAAAACCTAGTAAAACACTCGAGTTTAGGAGTGATAAAAATGAAGCTATCCACTAAAGGAAGATATGGGGTTAAAGCAATGGTAGACCTTGCTATATATTATGGAGGGGACCCTGTATCTATTAAAAGTATATCAAAGAGACAAAACATATCTGAATATTATTTAGAACAATTATTTTCTCCTTTAAGAAAAGCAGGGCTTATTAAAAGCATAAGGGGAGCACAAGGAGGATATGTTCTAAATAAGGCACCAGAGGATATAACTGTGGCTCAGGTTATGAATGTGTTAGAGGGACCCATCGAAATATCTGATTGCGTAGATGGGAGTACTTGTAATAATCTAGATTGTTGTGCCACAAGACTTCTTTGGGAAAAGATAAAATATAGTATAGATAGTGTTATGGAGTCGGTTACATTAAGGGATATAGTAGACGACTACAATAGCATGGCAGCAAATAAAAATATCATCAAGGGAATAAATATTTAAAGTAAATAGGGAGTGAAACCATGGATAAGAAAATAGTGTATATGGACTATGCCGCTACAACTTATGTAAAGGAAGAAGTATTAAAAGAGATGATGCCATATTTTACAGAGCATTATGGTAATCCATCTTCAGCTTATTCAATATCAAGAGAAACTAAAAAAGCCATAGATATAGCTAGAACTAAAGTGTCTAAGGCTATAAATTCTGATAGTAGCGAAGTTTACTTTACAGCTGGGGGAGCAGAAGCTGATAACTGGGCAATAAAGGGTATTGCTTTTGCTCATGCTAATAAAGGAAGACATATAATAACTACTAAAATAGAGCATCATGGACTTTTACACGCATGTGAATGGCTTGAAAAGAATGGCTTTGAAGTTACATATTTAGATGTTAATGAAGAAGGTCTTGTAGATGTTGATAAGCTTAAAGCAGCTATAAAGGATGATACAATCCTAGTTTCTATAATGTTTGCAAATAACGAAATAGGAACTATACAACCAATAAAGGAAATAGGAGAGATCTGCAAAGAGAAAAAAATAATTTTCCATACAGATGCAGTTCAAGCAATTGGACATATACCAGTAGATGTTAAGGAAATGAATATAGATTTACTTTCTTTAGCAGCTCATAAAATCTATGGACCTAAGGGTGTAGGTGCTTTATACATAAGAAAGGGCATAAAAATAGATAATCTTATTCACGGTGGTGGACAGGAAAGAGCAAGAAGAGCAGGTACAGAAAATGTACCAGGCATAGTTGGTCTTGGAAAAGCTATAGAGATTGCCATAGAAAATATGGAAGAAGAAAGTAAAAGGCTTACTGTTCTTAGAGAAAAATTAATAAATGGAATTTTAGAAACCATACCATACACAAGATTAAATGGACCTAAAGGGGATAAAAGGCTTCCAGGTAATGTTAATGTATGTTTTAGATTTATAGAGGGAGAAGGAATACTTTTATCCTTAGATTATGAAGGCATATGTGGATCAAGCGGAAGTGCATGTACTTCAGGGGCTTTAGACCCATCACATGTATTATTATCCATAGGACTAGACCATGAGACATCTCACGGTTCTCTAAGACTTTCTTTAGGGGAGACAAATACAGAGGAGGAAGTTAACTATGTTTTAGAAAAACTTCCACCAATAATAGAAAGACTTAGAAACATGTCACCATTATGGTATGACTTCAAAAAGAGAGGGGAAAAATAGTTATGATGTATAGTGAAAAGGTAATGGATCATTTTAGAAATCCAAGAAATGTAGGGGAAATAGAAGAGGCTAATGGTATTGGTGAGGTTGGAAACGCTAAATGCGGGGATATAATGAAAATATATTTAGATATAGAGAATAATATAATAAAAGATGCTAAGTTTATGACTTTTGGATGTGGTTCAGCTATAGCTTCATCAAGTATGGCAACAGAACTTATTATAGGAAAAACTGTTGAAGATGCTTGGGAACTAACAAACAAGGCAGTGGCAGAGGCTTTAGATGGTCTTCCACCAGTAAAAATGCATTGTTCAGTATTAGCAGAAGAAGCTATCCATAAGGCTATAAATGATTATAGAATAAATCAAGGCTTAGAACCATGGGAGACAAAAGAATATCATGATATTCACGATCATGTTCATGGCCACTAATAAGAATTAAAAGGTGATTTGAATGAATAAAAAAGTTGTAGTAGGAATGAGTGGAGGAGTAGATAGCTCTGTAGCAGCTTACCTACTAAAAAAGCAAGGATATGAAGTTATTGGGGTTACCATGAAAGTATGGCAATCTGATGAAGAGTATGAGGAAAAAGAAGGCGGATGTTGTTCCTTATCAGCTGTAAATGATGCAAGAAGAGTAGCAGACAAGTTAGATATACCTTTTTATGTGTTAAATTTTACAGATGTATTTAAGAGGAATGTTATAGATTATTTTGTTGATGAATATATGAAAGGAAGAACTCCTAATCCTTGTGTTGCATGTAATAAGCATATAAAGTTTGATGAACTTTTAAGAAGAGCTATGGGACTTGGAGCGGATTATGTGGCTACAGGTCACTATGCAAAAGTTATAGAAAGAGATGGAAGATATCTTCTTCAAAGATCTGAAGATGATAAGAAAGATCAAACTTATGCCCTTTACAACCTAAAGCAAGACCAGCTTGCTCGTACTTTAATGCCTTGTGGAGAATACTCAAAGGATGTTATACGTGCTATTGCTAAGGAAATAGGACTTGATGTTCATAACAAGAAAGATAGTGAAGAAATTTGCTTTATACCTGATAATAATCATGGTAAGTATATAAAAGAAGTTATGCCACAAAAGGTTAAAGAAGGTCATTTTGTGGATAAAGAAGGAAATAAATTAGGAAAGCATAAAGGAATAGTTTATTATACCATAGGTCAAAGAAAGGGACTTGGAATAGCCCTTGGAAGACCAATGTTTGTTATAGACATAAATCCGTTAAATAACGAAGTGGTACTTGGTAATGAAGAGGATATATTTAAGACTACTTTAGTGGCAAAAGATTTAAACTTTATAGCTTTTGATGAACTTAAAGAACCTAGAAAGGTTCAAGCTAAGATAAGATATTCTGCAAGACCAGGAAATGCTATAATAAGTCCAATGGAAGATGGAAAAGTTAAGGTTGAATTCGAAGAAAAGCAAAGAGCAATAACAAAGGGTCAATCTGTTGTTTTCTATGATGATGACATAGTAGTTGGTGGCGGAATAATAGATGGATTAATTTAAATCCAATTTTAACATATAACTTTAATTTAAAAATAATACCTTATGTTCAGTGAAACATAAGGTATTATTTTTTTTCTTTAGGAGAAACTATTCTAAGGAAAGAGAGTGTCAACCTAAGGAGAAGGAGTGGATGCCATGTTTAGAACTAAAGAATTTCAATATATGAAGGTGGAAACTCCTAAGGGGAAGTATTTAGGTTTTGTAAAAGATATAGCCATTGATTATAACAATAAAACAGTTATAGGATTTAAAATATCTACCCCTTCTATTTTCTCGAAAGAGATGTATGTTTTAAGGGAAGATATAATATGTATAAATGAAAGAATAATAGCTTCAAGGATAGTAAACAGTAAATACCTTTGTTTTAATGATATAAAGTTTTTGGATGTTATAACAACAAGGGGATGTATATTAGGAATCCTTGAAGAGGTTATTATTGATCCTATGGACTTTTCTATAAAAGCTCTTGTTATAAGCTTGGGGTTTATAAATAAAATTATAAAGGGTAAAGAGTTAATTTTAATAAAGGATACTATACTAGGAGATCATAATATACTATATAATCCTAGGGAAAATATAAAACTTTTTTCTATTCCACATAAAATTATAGGAGTTAAGGACTATGAAGAGGATTGTTATTAAGATAATATTGTTTATTTTCTCCATAACCCTAGGGTATTTTTTACTTAAAAATAATATAATAAGAGAAATATTTTATGTTATTTTGGTATCTTTTATTTTGGCATATATGCTTAAGCCTTTAGTTGATTACCTAAGTAAATATGGGGTTAAAAGAAAGCTAGCTTCAGGAATAGTGGTACTGGTGTTTTTTGGTGTATTTATAGCTATAGGTATTATGTTTATACCTAAAGTCTTAAAAGAAAGCAGTAATTTATTTAAATCTTTTGATTATCTGCAGATAAGAATATCGGAGATATATAATGGAGTAAAAAATAATAATAAATTTTTTAATTTACTTCATAATGAGCTTGAAAATAAAATATTAGAATATTTTAAGGGAATATTTATGGGGGTTTTTAAAGGGATAATTGATGCCTCAGAACATATAATATCTCTAGCAGTGATTCCAGTAATATCTTATTATTTTCTAGCAGATAGGGAAATAATGTGGAGAAAGTTTTTAATATTTATTCCTGTTAAAAGAAGAAGTGTGGTGGAAGGGATAACAAAGGATATAGATAAGATCCTTTCACGATATGTAATGAGTCAATT
Source organism: Clostridium hydrogeniformans DSM 21757 (assembly GCF_000686705.1). GTDB lineage: Bacteria > Bacillota > Clostridia > Clostridiales > Clostridiaceae > Clostridium_Z > Clostridium_Z hydrogeniformans. The sequence continues at coordinate 601,740 of NZ_KK366004.1, forward strand.
AATACTTTGTATAATAGTTGGAGTTCTTACATTTATAGTACTTATGTTTTTAAAAGTAGATTTTCCTTTAATTCTTGCGTTAATAAATGCTATGGCTAATATAATACCTTATTTTGGCCCTATCTTTGGAGGAATTCCAGCAATTTTAATTGCTCTTTTAACATCTCCGTCAAAAGCATTATATACTCTTATATGTCTTTCTATAATTCAGCAAGTAGAAGGCGATATAATATCACCTAAAGTCGTTGGAGATAGTATATCCATGCATCCTCTTATGGTTATAATTCTTCTTATTATAGGAGGGAAAATAGGGGGATTTATAGGGATGGTATTAGCAGTTCCCTTTGGGGTTATAATTAAGGTGATTTATGAAGATATAAATTATTATTTGTTTTAAATATTGACATAAATCCCATAATAAAATATAATTTTCCCATAAGTAAATAATAAAGAGCTGTGATGAGAAGGAGTAAATTTATATCTTTATTATAGAGAGGAAGTGGATGGTGAAAACTTCTTAAAGAATAAATTGAAGGCTGTCTTTGAGCTGTATAAACTTAAGTGATGGACTTTAAGTCCATAATTAGGGTGGTACCACGGAATTTAGCTTTCGTCCCTTTATAGGGATGGGGGCTTTTTATATTTTTATAATAGAATAAGGAGGAATTTTTCATGAAAAAAATGGGATTAAATGAGATAAGAGAAGTATACTTAAAATTCTTCGAAGAAAAGGAACATTTAAGGTTAGAAAGTTTTCCTTTAGTACCAAAGGATGATAAGGATTTATTGTTAATAAATGCAGGAATGGCGCCGCTTAAGCCGTATTTTACAGGGCTTAAAACCCCACCAAGTAAAAGGGTGACTACTTGCCAAAAATGTGTTAGAACTGGAGATATAGAAAATGTAGGGAAAACATCAAGACATGCTACGTTTTTTGAAATGTTAGGTAACTTTTCTTTTGGAGATTATTTTAAAGAAGAGATTATTCAATGGGCATGGGAGTTTATAACTAAGAACCTTAATATACCTAAGGATAAGCTTTATGTAACAATATACTTAGATGATGATGAGGCTTATGACATATGGACTAGTAAAACTGATGTGGATCCAAGTAGAATATTTAGGCTTGGAAAGGAAGATAACTTCTGGGAGATAGGGGTAGGACCTTGTGGACCATGTTCAGAAATACACTATGATAGAGGAGAAGGAAAGGTATCTACTGTAGAGGAGTTTATAGAGGCTTCAGACAATGATAGAATAGTAGAATTCTGGAACCTTGTGTTTACTCAATTTAATAAGGATGAAGAAGGGGTATATAATAGACTTTCTCATCCTAATATAGATACAGGAATGGGACTTGAAAGAATAGCAACCATAATGCAAGGAACTGAAAATATATTTGAAATAGATACTATAAGATCTATTTTAGATAAGGTATGTGAAATAAGTAATGTAGAATATGGTAAAGATAAAAATAAAGGTGCATCAGTACGTATAATTACAGACCACGTAAAAAGCGTAACGTTTTTAATATGCGATGGTGTGCTTCCATCTAATGAAGGTCGTGGATATGTACTAAGAAGACTTCTAAGAAGAGCAGCAAGACATGGAAGACTAATTGGAGTTAATAGGATATTCTTAAGTGAAGTTATGGATAAGGTTATAGAAAATTATGGAGATGCTTATCCTGAAATTAAGGAAAAGAGAGACTACATTAAAAAGGTTATGGAGATTGAAGAAGAAAGATTTAATGAAACCATAGATGGGGGAGAAGAAATCCTTAAGTCATATATTGTGGAACTTAAAGAAGAGAAGAATAAGGTTTTAAGTGGAGAAAAAGCATTTAAACTTCATGATACCTATGGATTTCCTCTAGAACTTACAGAAGAAATATTAAGTGAAAATGGTATGGAAGTAGATATAGAAGGCTTTAATAGGGAAATGGATCTTCAAAGAAAAAGAGCAAGAGAGGCAAGGGGAGAAAGTAGCTATATGGGAGGAGAAGACTCCATATTAAATAAGGTAGCACAAAACGTTGATACTGAATTTAAGGGTTATGATCACCTAATATGTGAAGGTAGAGTTATTGAAATTATTAAGGATGAAGCCTTTGTAGAAAGCTTAAAAGAAAATGAAGAGGGAATAATTATTGTAGATAATACTCCTTTCTATGCAGAAATGGGAGGTCAAGTAGGAGATACTGGAACTATCTATGGAAATACGGGAGAAGTTTATATAAAGGATTGTAAGAAAAATATATCAGGTAAGATAATGCACTTTGCTAGTGTATCTAGTGGCTCTATAACTAAGGGGGAAGTAGTAAAGCTTAAGGTAGATAAGGAAAGAAGAGAGGGCATATGTAGAAATCATACAGCTACTCATATGTTACACGAGGCATTAAAGGAGATTTTAGGATCTCATGTAAATCAATCAGGATCCTATGTGGATAATGAAAGATTAAGATTTGACTTTACTCATTTTTCTGCTTTAACAGATGAAGAAATTACTAAGATAGAAAGATTAGTAAACGAAAAGATAATGGAAGCCTCAATGATAGATACAAATATAATGAATGTGGATGAAGCAAAATCTTGTGGAGCAATAGCTTTATTTGAAAATAAGTACAAGGGAGACGTAAGAGTAGTTTCTGTAGGAACCTTTAGTAAAGAACTTTGTGGGGGAACCCATGTAAGAAATTCAGGACAAATTGGTTTATTCAAAGTTATAAGTGAGGCTGGAGTTGCAGCAGGAATAAGAAGAATAGAAGCTCTAACTGGAACTAATGCTTTAAATTACATGGAAGAAAAACATTTGATGATTAAAGAAGTATCCAAGGTATTAAAATGTACAGAGAAGGATATAATAGAAAAAATAAATCAAAATACCTTAACATTAAAGGAGAAGGACAAGGAAATTCAAGAACTTAAATCTAAGATGGTAAAGGGTATAGAGAATGATATAGTTAAAGAGGCTAAAGAGATAAATGGAGTAAGATTTGTATCTTATAAACTTCTTGATATAGATGCTAATAACCTAAGAGACATAGGAGATAAGGTTAAAAATAAGCTTCAAGAGGGAGTTGTAGTACTTGGTTCTGTGAAAGATGGGAAAGTAAACTTTGTTTCTATGGCTTCAAAGGATGCTATAGAAAAAGGAGCTCATGCAGGTAAGATTATAAAAAAGGTTGCAACTATTGCTGGTGGCGGCGGTGGTGGAAGACCAGATATGGCTCAAGCAGGAGGAAAACTTCCAGAAAAAATTGATGAAGCACTAAATGAGGTAGCAAAAGTATTAGAAAAATTACTACAATAAAAATAACATATATACATTTTCTAGTTTTTGATTTATAATAGAGTTATCAAATGAGAATAAATAATAATTAAAGCTATTAATTAAACTATAAGTTGAACTTTGAATAAATTAATAAAAAAAGGTTATACTACAAAATGAGCTACTTACATGTTTAAAGTATAATGTAAGGAGGTGAAGCTGCATATAAGCAGCCTAATTATGGTTAATAATGAACATACAATGGAATTTGATTTTAATAGGGATAAGGAAGATTTAACTAAAGCTATTCTTACAGAAATATATAGCTCTTTAAAGGAAAAAGGATATAATCCGGTAAATCAGTTAGTAGGATATTTAATTTCTGGTGATCCTACATACATTACAAATTATAATGGTGCTAGAGCTTTAGTTAGGAAGCTAGAAAGAGATGAAATTTTAGAAGAAGTTTTAAAATCTTATTTAGACATAAAGTAATTTCGGTGCCCTAAATTTTAGGGCACTTTTGCTTTAAAATGGACTTAAGGAGAATTCAATGAGGATATTAGGATTAGATATAGGAGATAGAACTATAGGGGTAGCTATAAGTGATCCCTTAGGTTACACTGCCCAAGGAATCACCACTATAAGAAGAAAAATTGAACCATTAGATATTGAGGAAGTAAGAAAAATATGTGAAAGCTATAATGTAGAGAAAATAGTTTCAGGACTTCCTAAGAATATGAACGGAACATTAGGACCTCAAGGGGAGAAAGTTATGGAGTTCTGTGACAAGTTAAAGGACTCTTTAAATATAAATATTGAATATTGGGATGAACGTCTAACCACAGTAGCTGCACATAGAGCCATGTTAGAGGCTGATATGTCTAGAGCTAAAAGAAAGAAAATTGTGGATAAGATAGCAGCTACATATATTCTTCAAGGATATCTGGATAGATTATCAAAATAAGGAATAATTATTATTGACAAATAATTTATTTGAATTTAAAATTACAATAAATAGAGGAGTGTTAAAATGGAAAATAACATGGACACAATAATTTTGCTAGACGAAGATGGTGTTGAGTGTGAGTTTGAAATAGCTCAAAGATTCGGCGTTGAAGAAAATGAATACGTGGTTGTTGTACCAGTAGAAAATGAAGAGGAAGAAGAGGGAATACTCCTAAAAGTTATAGAAGATGAAGAGGGAAGTTTCACTTTAACTACAGTTGATGATGAGGCAGAATATGAAGTCGCAGCTGAAGTGTATACAACCCTATTCACTGAAGAATAATAATAAGGAAATGGGGTAGTTAGATATATGCCAAAGTTATCTACATCAGAAATAAATGGATTAAAAGAAGATTTAAAAAAGAAAGGTTATAAATTAACACCTCAAAGAAGAGCCATAGTTGATACAATTATAGATAATGAGAGTAAACATTTAACCGTTGAAGAAATTTATGATAAGGTAAAAAAAGACTGTCCAGAAATAGGATTAGCCACTGTATATAGAACCATAGTTCTTTTAGAAGAACTTGGAATAGTATATAAGCTTGATCTTAATGACGGATGCAGTAGATATGAATTAGTTCATAAAGATGAACTTCATAGACATCATCATTTAATTTGTACAAAGTGTGGCAAGGTAATAGAGGTTGAGGGAGATCTTTTAGATAACCTAGAGTATAAGATTGAGTCACAATATAAATTTAAAATAAAAGATCATAGTGTAAAATTCTTTGGAATATGTGAAGAGTGTGAAGAGGAATAAGCAGTAATATGTATAGAAACACAAGGAGGGAAGTTAATGAAAAAAGAAAAGGATAAAGTCAAAATAATTCCTCTTGGCGGACTAAATGAAATCGGAAAAAATATGACAATCATAGAGTACAAAGAGGATATTATAGTAATTGACTGCGGATTAAAATTTCCAGATGAAGATATGTTTGGTATAGATATTGTTATACCAGATGTAACATATCTTCTAAAGAATAAAGAAAGGGTTAGAGGTATATTCTTTACCCACGGCCATGAGGACCATATAGGGGCACTGCCATATATATTAAAGCAAATAAATGCACCTGTATATGGAACAAAGCTTACTCTTGGGTTAATAGAAACAAAGCTTAAGGAGCATGGGCTTTTAAGCACAACTGAGCTTATAAATGTAAAACCAAGAGATATAGTTAGATTAAATAATGCTTCAGTAGAATTTATAAAAACAAATCACAGTATTGCAGATTCCGTGGCTATAGCAATACACACTCCATTAGGAGTGGTTCTTCACACAGGGGATTTCAAGGTAGACTATACTCCAATAGATGGAGAGATAATGGATTTTGCAAGATTTGCAGAGCTTGGTAAAAAAGGTGTTCTTGCAATGCTTGCAGATAGTACTAATGTTGAAAGACCAGGATACACTATGTCAGAAAGAACAGTTGGAGAGGCTTTTGAAAAGATTTTCTTAAAAGCTAAAGGAAGAATACTTGTGGCAACTTTCGCATCAAATATTCACAGAATACAGCAGGTGTTAATAGCAGCTGAAAAGTATGGAAGAAAGGTTGCAGTATCAGGAAGAAGTATGGAAAATACTGTTGCCGTAGCCTCAGAACTTGGATATTTAGATGCAGGAAAAGATATTATGATAAATATAGATTCTATAAATAGATATCCTGATGATAAGATAATTATAGTAACTACAGGAAGCCAAGGAGAGCCAATGTCAGCTTTAGCTAGAATGGCAACTTCAGAGCATAAAAAGGTTAATATAATAGAGGGTGACACTGTAATAATATCTGCAAGCCCAATACCAGGAAATGAAAAACTTATTTCTAAGGTAATAAATCAATTATTTAAAAAGGGTGCAGAAGTAATATATGAAGCTCTCGATGATATTCACGTATCAGGCCATGCATGTCAAGAGGAATTAAAGCTTATGCATTGTCTTGTAAAACCTAGATTCTTTATACCAGTCCATGGAGAGTATAGACATTTAAAGCAGCATAAGGAACTTGCTGAAAAGCTAGGTATGCCTTCAAGCAATATATGTATTATGGATAATGGAGAGATAGTAGAGGTTTCAAGAGATCAAATAAGAAAGAATGGTACTGTAGTTTCAGGTCAAGTCTTTGTAGATGGACTTGGAGTTGGAGATGTTGGAAATATAGTATTAAGAGATAGAAAGCATCTTTCACAGGATGGAATCCTTACAGTGGTTGTAACTATAGAGAAGGAAAGTGGATCTGTAATTGCAGGACCAGATATAATATCAAGAGGTTTTGTATATGTTAGAGAATCCGAAGGATTAATGGATGAAGCAAGGGAAATAGTAAAATCTGCTCTTAGAGAGTGTGAGATTAAGAAGATAACAGATTGGGCATCTATGAAATCTATGATTAAGGATGCACTAAGAGTATACTTGTATGAAAAAACAAAGAGAAAGCCTATGATATTACCAATTATAATGGAGATATAGGAAATCAGAGGGAGAATCTTATGAATATTTATGATAAATCTCATGAATTAGCTAAAGTTCTTAAGGATACAAGAGAAGTTGTTGACTATAGAGAAGCTCATAAAAAAATAGCTGAAAATGAATCAAATAAAAAAATAGTAGATGATTTTAGAAAACTTCAACTTGAGGCTTATAATGAGCAAATGACTAAGGGCGAATTATCTAAAGAAATAAAAGATAAGATGCAAAGCTTAGGAGCTATATTATCATCTAATGCAGATGTGGCTAATTATTTACAAAGTGAAGCGAAGTTCGCAGTGCTTTGGGAAGATATAATTAAAATATTACATGAAGCTGTTGGCTTAGATTTAACTTTTGGAAATGACAATAAATAGGTTAAAAAGTTGACTTTTTTATATCTTGATATTAGAATTAATATGATTAAAGTAAAATTGGGTACTAGGGTATCCAATTTTATTTTGCACAAAAGGTTAAGGAAATCATTAAACAATGAAATAAAACAAACTTTGGAGGAAAATATATGAGTTTATTTGTTAGAAATGATATAAGAAATATAGCAATTATTGCGCACGTTGACCACGGTAAGACTACTTTGGTGGATGCATTACTTAAGCAAAGTAATGTTTTTAGAAGTAATGAAAAGGTAGAAGAGAGGGTAATGGACTCTAATGACCTAGAAAAAGAAAGAGGAATCACAATACTTTCTAAAAATACAGCAGTTGATTATGAAGGTGTAAAAATAAATATTGTTGATACACCAGGACACGCGGACTTTGGTGGTGAAGTTGAACGTGTTCTTAAAATGGTAGATAGTGTTATACTTGTTGTAGACTCCTATGAAGGAGCAATGCCACAGACAAAATTCGTTTTAAAGAAAGCTTTAGAACTTGGATTACATCCAATAGTTGTAATAAACAAGATTGATAAGCCAAATGCTAGACCAGAAGAGGTTATTGATGAGGTATTTGAATTATTCATGGAGCTTGGAGCTACAGATGAGCAATTAGATTTCCCAATAGTATATTGTTCTGCTAGAGATGGATATGCTATGGCTAAATTAGAAGAAACTAATGATAATATGATACCTTTATTTGATACTATAATAAAGCATGTTAAAGCTCCAGAAGGAGATATAGACAAGTCATTACAAATGCTTGTAACTACTTTAGATTCTAATGAATATGTAGGAAGAATATCTATTGGTAAGGTAGAAAGAGGAGTTATAAGAAAGAACCAAAATGTTACTATAATACAGAAAGACGGTTCTTCAACTAATGCAAAAATCTCTAATCTTTATGTTTATGAAGGCTTAAATAGAGTTGAAACAGAAGAAGCTAAGCTTGGAGATATAGTAGCTGTAAGTGGAGTTTCTAATGCTAATATAGGAGATACTATATCAGATAGTGATAATCCAGAAGCATTACCTTTTGTTGATATAGATGAACCAACTATAAGCATGAACTTTATGGTAAATGACTCACCTTTTGCAGGTAGAGAAGGAGATTTTGTAACATCAAGACACTTAAGAGATAGATTATTAAAGGAACTAGAAACTAACGTTAGTTTAAGAGTAGAAGAACTATCCCCTGATTGCTTTAAGGTAAGTGGTAGAGGAGAACTTCATTTATCAATATTAATAGAGACTATGAGAAGAGAAGGATATGAGTTCCAAGTATCTAAGCCATCTGTTATCTTTAAGGAAGAAGATGGTAAGAAGGTTGAGCCTATTGAGTATCTTACAGTAGATGTTCCAGAAGAATTTATGGGACCTGTAATGGAAAAGCTTGGACCAAGAAAAGCTGAAATGGTAAATATGACTTCAGCAGTAAATGGATATGTAAGACTTGAGTTTAAGGTTCCAGCAAGAGGTCTTATAGGATTCAGAAATGAATTTATGACAGATACAAAGGGAAATGGAATAATGAACCACATATTCGAAGGATATGAAAAGTTCAAGGGAGAAATTCCAGAAAGAACAAGAGGATCATTAATTGTATTTGAATCTGGAGACGCTGTAGCCTATGGATTATTTAATGCTCAAGAAAGAGGAAGATTATTTATAGGACCAGGAACAGAAGTTTATTCTGGTATGATAGCAGGAGAATGTTCAAGGGCAGATGATATAGAAGTAAATGTATGTAAGAAGAAACATCTTTCAAATACAAGAGCTTCAGGATCAGATGATTCATTAAAATTAACTCCGATAGTTCAAATGTCTCTTGAGCAAAGCTTAGAGTTTGTAAGAGCAGACGAGCTTGTTGAAGTTACTCCAAAGAACGTAAGAATGAGAAAAAGACTTTTAGATGCAAATGAAAGAAAAAGAGCCATAAATAGAAAGAAATAATTAAATCTTTTTTATTGGGGGTTAACATGAAAAAGAGGGTTATTATTATATTTGGTTTTATAGTTATTTTAACCTTAGGGGCTTATATAGGAGTTAAATCCTATTATAAGTCTAAGGTTATAGATAGACCTTTTAACTTAAGTGTAGATAAGGTAAAGCTAAAAATAAATGATGGTGATACATTAAATCATGTTATAGAAAAATTTTCATCCCAAAATATTATACATAGTAAGTATTTAATGAAGTATTATTTTAAATACAATAATGGTGATACTAATATTATTCCAGGTACATACTACATTAAAAAAGATATGAGTTTAAGAACTTTTATAGATATGATTACTAAGGGAAAAGTTAGCGATAATCTTATAAAAGTAACTATTCCAGAAGGGTTTAATGTGGATGAAATAGGGAAAAGATTAGAGGACAATGGAATAATAACTAAAGAAGATTTTATGAAAAGTGTAAAAGAATATAAACTTCCAAATTATATTAAGAAATCATCAGAAAGAAAATATGGTTTGGAAGGATATCTTTTTCCTGATACCTATGATTTAGAAAAAGGTATGGATGGCAATGATATTATAGATATTATGATAGAGCGCTTTGAATATATAGTAAAGGATATTGAAAAAAAACAAGGTAAAGATATAGATATAAATGTCCTTGATGACATAATGAATATGGCGTCTATTATTGAAAAAGAAATAGTAAAAGATGAAGAAAGAGGGAAAGCAGCTTCAGTGTTTTATAATAGAATTAATAGAAATATGAAGCTTCAATCCTGTGCTACTGTTTTATATTCCTTAGGGATACATAAAGAAGAATTATCTAATGAGGACTTAAAAATTAATTCTCCATATAATACATATTTGGTAGATAAGTTGCCAGTAGGACCTATAGCCTCACCAGGTAGGGCTTCTATAGAGGCTGCACTAAGTCCAAATTCTACAAATTATTTATTTTTTATTTCTAATGATGATGGAACTCACAGTTTTACCTCATCGGATAGAGAGTTTTTAAAACTTAAGGAAGCAAGAGATAGGAGAATAAAAAGATAAATTGGAGGATTCTATGAGTGGAGTAACACATGAATATATGGAAGAATATTTAAGAAATTTGATTCCAGATAAGAAGGGAACACTAAAAAAACTAGAAGACTTCGCAAAAGAAAATTCTGTTCCTATTATACAGAAGGAAGCAGGTAAATTTCTAGAGTTTATGATAAATATGAAAAAACCTAAGAGGGTTTTAGAGCTTGGTACAGCTATAGGATATTCTTCAATTCTAATGGCTGAAAGCGTAGATTATAAACTTCCAATAGTAACTATTGAAAGAGATGATAACATGGTTACATTGGCTAAAAGTAACATAAAGCTTTATGGCTATGATGACAGAATAGATATAATTCAAGGAGATTGCTTAGAGGTACTTGAAAAGTTAGATGATAAGTTTGATGTTATATTTATGGATGCAGGAAAGGGGCATTATAATCATTTTCTTCCTCATTGTTTAAGGCTTTTAAATGATGATGGAATAATAATTGCAGATAATGTATTATTTAGAGGAATGGTTGCTTCTAATGATTTAGTTAAAAGAAGAAAAATAACCATAGTAAAAAGAATGAGAACTTATCTTGAAATGGTTTCAAGTAACGAAGACTTAATTACATCAGTTATACCTATGGGAGATGGTATAGCCATTACTAAAAGGAGGATGGATCATGAATAAAAGGCCAGAAATACTTGCACCAGCAGGCAGTTTAGATAAATTAAAAACAGCCATTGATTTTGGAGCAGATGCAGTATATTTAGGTGGAAGTAAGCTAAACTTAAGAGCTTTTGCAGACAACTTTACTCCAGAGCAAATTAAAGAAGGAGTAGAGTATGCTCACGAGAGGGGAAGAAGAGTTTATGTTACCATGAATGTATTCCCTCATAATGCAGATATAGAAGGACTTGAGAAGTATATAAAAGAATTAGAATCTCTTGGAGTGGATGCAATTATAGTGTCAGATCCTTCTATAATAATAACTGCTAAAGAAGTGGCTCCAGGACTTGAAATTCATTTAAGCACCCAAGCTAATAATGTTAACTGGAAATCTGCATTATTTTGGCATAATATGGGAGTTAAAAGAATAGTTCTTGCAAGAGAGCTTTCTTTAAATGAAATTAGAGAAATAAGAAGTAAACTTCCAGAAGACTGTGAGCTTGAGGCCTTTGTCCATGGATCTATGTGCATGGCATATTCAGGTAGATGTCTAATATCTAATTATATGACAGGAAGAGATGCTAATAGAGGAGCGTGTTCCCAGGCATGCAGATATAAGTATCATTTAGTAGAAGAAAAAAGACCAGGAGAATATTTCCCAGTAATAGAGGATGATAATGGAACCTACATAATGAATTCAAAAGACTTATGTATGATAGAATATTTAAAAGATGTAGTTGAGGCTGGAGTATATTCATTAAAAATAGAGGGAAGAATGAAGAGCTCTTATTATGTAGCAGGAGTTGTTAAATCTTATAAAGAAGCCCTTGAGTCATATCTTGAAGATCCAAAAAACTGGACACTTAATAAGAAGTGGATGGATAATCTTCTAAAGGTAAGTCACAGACAATATCATACAGGATTCTACTTTGGGAAAAATAATGAGCAGGTATATGACAATTCGTCTTACATAAGAGACTATGATATTGTAGGAATAGTAAGAACCTATGATAGTGAGAAAAAGGTAGCAGAAATAGAGCAAAGAAATAGAGTTTTTGAAGGCGACAAAGTAGAAATTTTAAGACCAGTTGGTGATAATTTTGAAATTTCATTAGATGATATGAGAGAAACCAATGGTAATAAAATAGAGGTGGCTAATAGAGCTCAAATGTTCTTTACTATTAATTGTGAAACAGAGTTAAAACCTAAAGATATGCTAATAAAGAGCAAGGGGGAAAACTAATGAAAAAGCCAATATTTATAGGAATAGCTGGCGGAACAGGATCAGGTAAAAGTACTATAGCTAAAGAAATATATGGTCAATTTAATGAAGATTGCATAGCAATGATTGAGCATGATGCTTATTATAAGGATCAAAGCAAAATTCCATTTGAAGAGAGAGTAAAAACTAATTATGATCATCCTAATGCTTTAGATACAGCATTATTAATAGAACATATAGAATATCTATGTACAGGCAATGCAATAAAAAAACCTATATATAATTTTGCAGAGCATACAAGACAAGAAGAGACAATATTAGTTGAACCAAGAGATATAATAATTGTAGAAGGAATTATGATTTTAGAAGAACCAAGACTTAGAGATCTTCTAGATATAAAAATCTATGTAGATACTGATGCAGATGTGAGAATAATAAGAAGACTCGTTAGGGATATAAATGAAAGAGGAAGAACTGTAGATTCTGTTATAGAGCAATATTTAGGTGTTGTTAGACCTATGCACATGCAGTTTGTAGAACCTACAAAGAGATATGCAGATATCATAATACCTGAAGGTGGTCATAATAGAGTTGCTATAGATATAATGGTAGCAAACATAAAGCATATTTTACAATCAAGATAGAATAAAGCATCTGACTTTTGGCAATAATTAGCTAAAAGGAGGTGCTTTTTTTATGAGAAGACGTAGTATAATATTACTTTTTAGTTATATATTACTTTTTACATTGCTTATAATTAGAATAGTAGATATACAATATTTTAAAAGTGAAGACTTAAACTTAAAAGCCAATTCCCAGCACAGCTATACCGAAGTTGTACAAGAACTCAAATATAATATTTTCGATACCAAGGGAGTGAATCTTGTAAATTATGACAATAAACAAATATTGGTTATAGATATATTATCATTCAAAAGAGAGAATAATAGCACACCTTTAGAGGAAATTTATGCTTTAGATTATATATTAAGAAATTACAATAAGTCCTATGATCTTATGAAGATTTTAAGGGATGGAGAAGGGGGAAAGAAATATTTCACCCTAGATAAGGAGTCCTTAGAAAAAATAGAGATGCTAAAGGAAATAAAGGGTATATATTCCTATGATTATAGTAAGGTTCATAAGGGTGAACCTTGGAATATAGTAACTATGCTTATAGAAGGAATAGATAAAGGTAATGAAGGAAGCCTTCAGGGAGATTTATATAATATTATAAAAGATAATACAGGTTCTACTATTAGTTATACTAAGGATGATGATGGTAAGCTAAATAAGGAAGAGATAAAAAGTGAAAAGGGTAATACTAATATATATTTAACCCTAGATAGAGAGATAGAAGACACTATTAAAGGAATTTTAGAAAAGGAAGAGTTTAAGGAATTTAAAGATATTGGAGTGGCTCTTATGGAAAGTTCCACAGGAAAGATAAGAGCTATGGTACAAAAGGATGATAAAAGACCTAATGTTCTTTTAGGTTCTGCCACTGAAAATGGATTTGCTCCAGGGTCCATATTTAAACTTGTAGTATTGGAAGGGGCCTTAAATGAAAAACTTATAAGTCCAAAGGAAAAGTTCACATGTAAATATAGTCCTAATCTTCCATGCAAAAAAAGTCATGGGGAGTTAACGGTAGAAGAAGCTTTGATTCAATCTTGTAATAATATTTTCGCAGAGATAGGAACAAGACTTGGAAGTGAAAATATTATTAAATATGGAAAAGCCCAAGGGCTTTATGAAAAGGTTCTTCCTTTTAAAGGGGATAAGGAAGCTAAGGGAGACTATGTTATATCTAAAGAGGATGAAGGTGGGGCCACCAATATATCTATAGGACAAAACATGAGAATAACTCCTCTTCAAGGTCTAGGAATTGCATCAACAGTTACTAATGGAGGAAAATATGTAAAACCTACCATAGTAGAGAAAGTAATAGATGGTTATGGAGAAGAGAAAAAGGAATTTCAAGGAGAAACCACAAAGGTTTTCGATAATATTACAAGTTCCTATGTAAAATCAGCTATGAATAAAGTTATTACAGATGAAAAAGGTACAGGGAAAAATGCATTTATAGGTAATAACTTAGATATGGGAGGTAAAACCGGAACAGCTACTAGAATGGAACCAGTACAAAATGAGGAGAACAGTGAAGACTCATCAAATGGTAAAGAGGAAAAAGAAGGATTAAAGAAATATAATGATGGATGGTTTATAGGATATTTTAAAATAAAGAACAAATATTATTCTATGGTTGTCTTTGTAAAAGATATAGGAGAGACTCATGGTGGCGGAGATACTGCAGTCCCTATATTTAGAGAAGTAGTAAAAGAATTAAGTGTAAAAAAATAGTAATTTTTTAAGCTATTAATCATATTATAGTAGTAAGCACTAATAGGGGGAGCAGCTTGTGTTTATCTTTCAATGCTTTTTTGATATGGTTGGTAGTATAACCTTTCTAGCGGGATATGTGACAGGAAATAATTCTTTTCCAAAGCCACTAGATGAGAAAGAAGAGGAATTCTATTTACGAAAGCTAAAAGAGGGTGATGAGGTAGCTAAACAAGTCCTAGTTGAAAGAAATTTAAGACTTGTGGCACATATAGTAAAGAAATATTCATTTCCAGGTAGGGAGGTAGATGATTTAATATCTATTGGAACTGTAGGTCTTATTAAGGCTATTGATTCCTTTGATTATGAAAAGGGTACTAGACTTGCAACCTATGCAGCAAGATGTATAGAAAATGAAATACTCATGCTTATAAGGAATAATAAAAAAGTTAAGGGTGAGGTATTTCTTCATGACCCAATAGGGGTAGATAAAGAGGGAAATGAAATTTCATTAATTGATGTACTAAGTACAGAAGAGGATTCCGTAGTTGAAATAGTTGAAAACAAGATACAGATAAAAAAGTTATATAAACAAATAAACCTTTGTTTAACTGAGAGAGAGAAGCTTATAATAGAGATGAGATATGGGCTAATTGATGGAAACTCTAAAACACAGAGAGAAATAGCAAGTATGCTTGATATTTCCAGATCTTATGTTTCTCGAATTGAAAAGAGGGCATTAAAAAAATTGTTTAAGGAGTTAAATGGAAAAAATAGAGTATGATAGAGGTGCTAAATTTCTTTTGTAATCTTAAAATTATAAAAGGAGTTTGGCACATTTTTGTAGAATAAATTAACTAGGAGCTGATATCTATGAGAAAATGTGGATTATTAGGGAGAAATATAGGATATTCTAAGTCACCCAAAATTCATAATGATTACTATAAAATTCATAATATAGACTTAGAATATGAATTATTTGACATGGAAGATAATAAGGTGGATGAGTTTTTTAATAACTTAGAGCATAGTAATATAATAGGGTTTAATGTTACTATACCTTATAAAGAAAAGGTTTTAAGATATCTGAATCACTTAGTTTACCCATCAAATATTATAGGGGCTGTAAATACTGTAGTCATAAGAGGTAATACTTATCTAGGATATAACACAGATTATTTTGGGTTTATAAAAAGTTTACAGGTAAAGGGTATAGATGTAAAAGGAAAAACTATATTGATTTTAGGAAATGGTGGTTCTTCTAAAGCTATATTTTATGCACTAAAGGATTTAGGAGCATCATCAATAGATATGGCTGGACGGAACATAAAAAAAATGGAAAGAGAGTTTCTTTTAGTAGATAATATATTGAACATAAGCTCAGACTTTAATTTTTATAAATATGATATGGTAATTAATTGTACTCCCTTAGGTAATATTAACAATCCACAGTTGCCATTTACTATAAAAAGGATAAAGAAAGATCTTATAATATACGACTTAAATTATAAGCCAAGTAAAACTAAACTTATGGAATTAGGGGAAAGTTTAGGAGCTATATGTGTTAATGGAGAAGATATGCTTAAATTTCAAGCTTACGAAGCCATTGATATATGGTGTGAAAATCTCAAATAAACTTTAAACAGGAGGGTAAAATTTGTATACATTAAGAGAATTACTAGAAATAACATTAAAGGAAAAGGCTTCAGACTTACATTTAACTGTAGGAACTACTCCAGCTATTAGAATAAATGGTGCTCTTAAGCATATTGGAGATAAAAAACTTTCTCCAAGGGACGTGGAAGGCTTTGCTAAAGAAATATTGGGAGAATATTTTGAAGAGTATTTAAATGAAGGGGAGTATGATACTTCTTATTCTATATCAGGTTTTGGAAGATTTAGAGTTAACATATTTAAGCAAAGAGGAAGCGATGCTATTGCTCTTAGAGTAATAACTTTGAAGGTTCCAACTTTAAGTGAGTTAAATCATCCACCTGTTATAAAGGACTTAATAAATAAACAAAGAGGGCTGATATTAGTAACAGGACCAACAGGAAGTGGAAAAAGTACAACCTTAGCAGCCATGATAAATGAGATAAATAATACTAGAGATGCTCACATAATAACCCTAGAAGATCCTATAGAATACTTACATAAACATAATAAATCTATAATTAACCAAAGAGAAATAGGAAAAGATACAAAGTCCTATGAAAAAGCTTTAAAGGCTATACTTAGAGAAGATCCAGATGTTATATTAGTGGGAGAAATGAGGGATATAGAAACTATAGCAGTGGCTATAACAGCAGCGGAAACAGGTCATCTTGTACTTTCTACCCTTCATACCATAGGGGCAGCAAAGACTATTGATAGAATAGTAGATGTTTTCCCTCCTCATCAGCAGCAACAAATAAAAGTGCAGCTAGCAGCAGTGCTTCAGGGAGTAGTATCTCAGCAACTTCTTCCAAGAGAAGATGGAGAGGGTAGAGTTTCAGCTTTAGAAATTATGACATCAACTCCTGCTATACAAAACTTAATAAGAGAAGGAAAAACTCATCAAATAGAGTCTTCTGTTCAAACAGGAAGTAAGTATGGTATGAAAACCATGGATATGGCTATAGTACAACTTTATAAAAGTGGAATAATAACAGAAGAAACAGCTATGACCTTTGCAGTAGACAGAGAAATGATAAGTAGAATGATGCTTCTTTAATAAAGGATGGCCTTGGCTATCCTTTTTTTTACCTAAAATATAGTTTTATAATAATAAGTTTAAGTTAAGAACCTCCTCCTAGTTATGCTTAGGAATATTATTCCATAAACAGCGAAGATTATTCCATAAACAGCGAAGATTATATTTTTAGAATTAAGTGAAATATATGATTAATCAAGTAATATAATATTATGGGAAATATTAATAAAATCATAAATAAAAAATAATTGAAATTAAATAAAGGTATAGTATTTAAAATTGATTTGTGTTAAAATAACTTTGATTAAGGGGGAGATACAATGGAAATCTTTAATTCCTTAGTACACATTATATCAGCAGTATTTACTAATTTAGTTTTTGGAGTATCAATGTATTACTTAATACTTTCTTTTTTTGGACTTATAAGATTTAAGGAAAAAAAGGAATTTTCTCCAAAGAAGAGCTTTGCATTTATAGTAGCAGCTCATAATGAAGAAATGGTTATAGAAGACATTATAAATAGTTTACATATGGTTGACTATCCCAAAGATTTATATGACATCTTTGTTATTGCTGATAATTGTACGGATAATACTGCGCTTAAAGCTAGGGAATCAGGTGCCTTAGTTTTTGAGAGGGTTAATAAAACTGAAAGAGGAAAGGGTTATGCCTTAGAATGGATGTTTGATAAGATATTTAAAATGGAGAGAAAATATGATGCAGTAGTAGTTCTAGATGCAGACAACCTAGTTTCAAAAAACTTTTTAAAAGTTATGAATAATAAATTATGTAATGGATACAAGGTAGTACAAGGATATCTTGATAGTAAAAATCCTATGGATACCTGGATAACAGGAAGTTACTCTATAGCATTTTGGACTTCAAATAGAATGTTTCAATTGTCTAGAAGTAACTTAGGGTTATCAAATCAGCTTGGTGGAACAGGATTTTGTATAGATACTAATGTATTAAAGGATTTAGGATGGGGAGCTACTTGTCTTACTGAAGATTTAGAGTTCACTTGTAAGCTTGTGTTAAATGACTGTAAGGTAGGTTGGGCACACGAGGCTATTATATATGATGAAAAACCTTTAACACTTGTTCAGTCATGGGCACAAAGAAGAAGATGGATGCAAGGGTTTGCAGACGTTGCTTCTAGATATTTCTTTAGACTTATGAAGAAGGCAATAAAAGAATTTAATGTGGTAGCTTTAGATTGTGCTTTGTATAGTATTCAGCCAATAGTAATAATACTTTTAGGAGTAGCTATGATTTTAAATGCTATGAATTACTTCTTAATGGCACCAGAGCTTATAACTAAAGCTATAACCATGATGCAAACTGCTAACTTTACTATGTTTAAGGCAGGAGCGGTATTACTTATTGCTATGCAATTTATATATACACCCTTTATTTTAATTCTTGATAATAAACTTAGTTTTAAAATATTCTTATATTATTTAATCTATCCAATTTATGCAATAACTTGGATGCCAATATCTATTCAGGGAATATTAAATAAGGATAAAAAGGAGTGGTCACATACTTTACATACAAGAAGTATAAAGATCACAGACCTTGAAGAAGCGAAATAAGGACGAGGTATCTCGTCCTTTGCTTTTTTATATATTATAGGATATACTAAAGAATATATAAAAATTCACTGGAAATATACCATATTTAAAAGGAATTTTTAAAAACATGTTGAATATATAGTATGAGTTTAAATGCTATCTGCGAAGGAGGTAGACAAAAGAGGATGAATAACAATTATATAGTTGGTATTGATATGGGATCCTCATCTATATATGGAATGATAGGCAAGGCAGATAAGCAGGGAAAACTAAAAATATTAGCAAGTACTGAAATAAAATGTGATGGGATAAAAAAAGGTATAGTTGTTAATATAGATAGTGTAACTGAAGCTTTAAGAAGTTGCCTTGAAGACATGGAAAGAGTTATTAATCTATATATAGACGAAGTTTTTATAGGAATACCTTCATCGATTTGTAGGCTTGTGTCTAATAAGGGAATTATAGCTATTTCAGGAGAAGAAGATACTATAGATGAAGCTGAGGTAAAAAGGGTTTTAGATGCAGCTAAGAGGGTTTCTATAGGTAAGTATGAAAAAGTTATTGATATAATTCCAGAAAAATTTATAATTGATGAGTCTTATGAAATTGATAATCCCTTAAATATGAAGGGAAGTAGATTAGAAGTAGATGCAAAAATTGTTGTGGCTAATGAGATTCACTTAGATTCTATATATAAGTGTTTTGATAATTTAAAGGTGGGAATAAAGGGCACAACTTTAAAGATAAATGCAGCATCTACATTTATCTTAACTAAAGAAGATAAGAGGGAAACTATAGCTATTATAGATGTTGGGGTTGATAATACAGATATAGGGATTTATAAAAATGGTACCTTAGTACATATGAATTCTTTTAATATAGGTGGGAATAATATAACAGGAGATATTATGTATTGCACAAAGGTTTCATTTAAAGAAGCTGAAGAATTAAAGTTTAAGTATGCAGAGCTAGGCAGAGGTCTTGAAGACATAGAATTAGGAACAAAGGGTGAAGAATATGGTCTTCAAGGAAATATATTATGTGATATAATAGATGCTAGAATTGAGGAAATTTTAAACTTTATTTCAGATGAGTTAAAGAACTCTTCATATATGGACGATATAAGCACAGTGATAATTTATGGAGGGGGAATTTCTCAGTATAAATCTTTAGTGAGTATAGGCAAAAGAGTGATATCTAAGCCAATATATGCTTTTAATAAAAGTACTACAGATTTAGAGAATACTTTAACTATTAATTCATTAGGAATTGTTAAACATGTCTTTAATGAGTTGAAAATTAGTTATAATAAAATAACTGATAATAAGATTGAAAATAATGAAACTGAAATTAATAATAAAGAAAAGAAGCCAGAAGGTTTTATGAGGAAAATAAAGAGTTTTCTAGGTGAATATTTCTAAAGAGGAGGAATTGTCTTGTTAGATTTTGATGTAGATGTTCAACAGTTTGCCAATATTAAGGTTATAGGTTGTGGAGGCGGAGGAAACAACGCTGTTAATAGAATGATAATTGAAGGATTAAAAAATGTAGAGTTCATATCTGTAAATACAGATAAGCAAGCTCTAATGTTATCTCATGCTACCCAAAAGATTCAAATAGGAGATAAACTAACAAAAGGACTTGGAGCAGGAGCTAATCCAGAAATAGGAAAGAAGGCTGCAGAAGAGAGTAAGGAAGAAATATCCCAAGCTATTAAAGGTGCGGACATGGTATTTATAACTGCTGGTATGGGTGGCGGAACCGGTACAGGAGCAGCACCAGTGGTTGCAGAAATAGCTAAGTCTATGGGTATACTTACAGTGGGAGTTGTGACAAAGCCATTTCCATTTGAGGGAAGAAAAAGAATGCTTCATGCAGAAATGGGAATAAATAATCTAAAAGAAAGAGTAGATACTCTAGTTACAATACCAAATGAAAGATTATTGACTATGGTAGATAAAAAAACTACCTTACTTGATTCTTTTAAAATGGCAGATGATATTTTAAGACAGGGTGTTCAAGGTATATCAGACCTTATAACAATACCTGGACTTGTTAACCTTGACTTTGCAGATGTTAGAACAGTAATGGTTGATAAAGGGCTTGCTCACATGGGTGTAGGATATGGAGCAGGAGACAATAGAGCAGCAGATGCGGCTAAACAAGCTATATCTTCTCCATTACTTGAAACTTCAATAGTAGGAGCTACAGGAGTGCTTTTAAATGTTACAGGTGGTACAGATCTTGGACTTCTTGAAATAAATGAAGCGGCAGAGGTTGTACAACAGGCAGCAGATCCAGACGCTAACATAATATTTGGAGCTGTTATAGATGAAAATCTTAAGGATGAAATAAGAATAACTGTTATAGCAACTGGTTTTGAATCAGAAAAAGAGATTGTTAAAAGACCAGAGGAAAACATAGTTAAAGAGCCAGTTAAGGAACAAAGAATCAGAACGGAACAAGAATCTGATGACATGGAAGAAGTGGCACCAACAAGAACATATAATGATAATGATATAGAAATACCAGCTTTCTTAAGAAAGAATAAGAGATAGTCAGTAGTTTATACTACTGACCATCTCTTTATTTTTGCACAATATATTGCTTAATAGGATAGAAATTCCATGATATTTAAAATAGATATAAATACTTATGTCTATTTTAAATATCATGGAATTGTTTATTATTTAAGAATTTATATTAAATAAGTTTTACTATAAATACATTGAGTAATAGTTACACTTATATAAAAATATATGGAGATAAAAAATAGTATGAAAAGATAAATGGGTAAAAATGTAAAAAAATAAAAGAATAAAAAAACTTATAAATTTTATGAAGTGACAAAATTTTAAGAATAAGCCAGTTATAATAGTTATCAAGGGGGGAGTGAAATGGAGGTATATGCAGATATACTAATCTTTGAAAATTTTATTGTGAATTTATTTTTACTATATTTAACCTCACAAACCTTAAGGACAAAATATTCTATTAAAAGGTTTATAATTCCATCTCTTATAGGAGCTTTATACTGTATAGTTGTACTTTTTGATTTTTTAAGCTTTTTAAATAATTTACCTATAAAAATTTTAGTAAGTTTTTTAATGACTTTTTTAGTTTTTAGAAAG
Source organism: Clostridium hydrogeniformans DSM 21757 (assembly GCF_000686705.1). GTDB lineage: Bacteria > Bacillota > Clostridia > Clostridiales > Clostridiaceae > Clostridium_Z > Clostridium_Z hydrogeniformans. The sequence goes on from NZ_KK366004.1 coordinate 623,501, forward strand.
AGGGAAATATTATTTTTAATAAAGAGTTCTATAGTATATATAATTTACTCTATGGTACTTGCAGGAGTATGCGTTTTTGTTGATATTTCAAAAGAAACAACCTTCTCCTTAAATTATCAAGTTGTGAATTTCTCCTATAAATATTTACTCTTATCTTTAATGATTATTTATTTGTTTAGTAGCCGTATAAATACATTTGTACAAGATAGAAAGTCTATGAATAAATATATTTATGATATTGAGATACTAGATAACAACTTTAAGGCAAAGATGAGGGCTTTTTTAGATACAGGAAATGAACTTAGAGAACCAGCCACTAATTTGCCAGTTATAATAATTGAAGAAAATGTACTAAAAGATTATAGATTAGAGAATAAGGATACTTTTAAAATACCCTATGCAGCTGTAAATGGACATAAGGGTGAACTTCAGGGATTTAAACCTTTAGGGGTAAAGATATCATATGATGATAATAATATACAATTTAGAGAAGTTATTGTTTGCCTTTGCAAGGAAAGATTAAGCAATACAGATGATTATGTAGCGTTGTTATCAAGAGGATTAATATAGGGGGGATGAATGTGATAAAACTTAGGATATTGTTAAATAGAATTTTAACTAAAATGAAGTTATTTACAAAAAAACTTTATTACATAGGAGGCAATGATGCTCTTCCACCTCCCTTATCTAAGGATGAGGAAGAGGATTTAGTCTTAAAACTTGTAAAGGGTGAAAAAAGTGTAAAGAGCACCCTCATCGAAAGGAATTTGAGGTTAGTGGTATATATTGCAAGAAAGTTTGAAAATACAGGGGTTTCAGTTGAAGATTTAACATCTGTTGGAACTATAGGACTTATTAAGGCAGTAAGTACCTTTGACCCAGAAAAGAAAATAAAACTTGCTACTTATGCTTCTAGGTGCATAGAAAATGAAATTCTTATGTATCTTAGAAGAAATTCAAAGGTGAAAGCAGAAATTTCCTTTTATGAACCATTAAATACAGACTGGGATGGGAATGAGCTATTATTATCTGACATATTAGGTACAGAAAATGATACAGTTTATAACTATATAGAAGATGAAATAGATAGAGAACTTTTATGTGTTGCCTTGGATAAATTAAATGAAAGAGAAAAAGAAATTGTAAGACTTAGATTTGGTCTTCAGGGCACTAAGGAAAAGACACAAAAGGAAGTTGCAGATATGCTTGGGATATCTCAATCTTATATATCTAGATTAGAAAAAAGAATTATTAGTAGACTAAAAAAAGAAATAAATAAAATGTTATAGGGTTGTCAGCGGTATAAAATTTTATCCCTGAGGGAACACTTTTAATTGAATTACTCTGAAGGGACTGATAACTATATGATGATTAGCAAGGTAGAAATCTGTGGCGTAAATACATCAAAGTTGCCTGTGCTAAAGGAAAAAGAAATGAAAGCACTACTTATAGCAATAAGGCAAGGGAATAATAATGCAAGGGAAGACTTTATAAGAGGTAATTTAAGATTAGTTTTAAGTGTTATTCAGAGATTTAATAACCGAGGAGAAAATGTTGATGATTTATTCCAAGTCGGATGTATAGGTCTCATGAAGGCAATAGATAATTTTGACTTAAGTCAAAATGTAAAGTTCTCAACCTATGCAGTTCCTATGATAATAGGAGAGATAAGAAGATATTTAAGAGATAATAACTCCATAAGAGTTAGTAGATCCCTTAGGGATATTGCCTATCGAGCTTTACTTGTACGTGATAGACTAGTTAATGAAAATAACAAAGAGCCTACCATATCTCAAATAGCTAAGGAGCTTGAGGTTCCAAGGGAAGAGGTAGTATTTGCCCTAGATGCAATCCAAGATCCAGTGTCCTTATTTGAACCCATATATAATGATGGAGGAGATGCCATATATGTTATGGATCAAATAAGTGATAATAAGAATTTAGATGAAAGTTGGCTTGAAAATATTGCTATAAAAGAAGCGATGAAAAAGCTTAATGATAGGGAAAAACTAATATTAAACTTAAGGTTTTTTGATGGAAGAACTCAAATGGAGGTGGCAGATGAGATAGGTATATCTCAAGCTCAGGTATCAAGATTAGAAAAAACAGCATTGAGACACATGAGAAAATATGTTTAAAAAGAGTCTGATTTTCAGACTCTTTTTATTTTGAAAACTAAATGCATATATATTTAGCATAGAATTACTATTGAAAACATATAAATTATTTAGGGAGGGATTATTATGGAAATAAATTCTATGCATTCTATAAACCAAATAAAATCTATGGAGGTAATTGATGTAAATCTTGGGGCGAAGCTTGGATATATAAAGGATTTGAAGATAGATTGTGATGAGTGTAGGGTAGTAGCTTTAGTGTTACCAGAGATAAGAGCATCTTGGTTTACCAAAGGGGAACATAGAGAAATACCTTGGAATAAGGTGGTTAAAATAGGGGTAGATGTAATTCTTGTAGATTATGAGCAAAGTAATTCAAATGACATATAGAAATTATATAAAAATATAGTATAATACTACTATAGAAATTAAAAAGAAGGGCGTGAAGTAAATGAAATGTCCATATTGTACTAATGAGGAAAGTAAGGTTGTAGATTCAAGATCTACAGATGATGATAATGCAATAAGAAGAAGAAGAGAATGTTTAAAATGCAATAAAAGATATACAACCTATGAGAAGATAGAAGATATTCCTATACTAGTAATAAAAAAGGATTTAACTAGAGAATATTTTGATAAGAGTAAGATAGTTAATGGGCTTATAAAGGCATGCCAAAAGAGACAAGTCTCTAGAGCGCAGATTGATGAGATAGCTCAAGACATAGAGAAATATTTAAGTAATGAACTTCTTACAGAGGTTAAGTCAGAATACATAGGGGAACTTATAATGGAAAAATTAAAGAATATTGATGAGGTATCCTATGTGCGTTTTGCTTCAGTATATAGACAGTTTAAAGATATAAATACATTTATGGAAGAGATTAAAAATCTAATGTCAAATAAGCCAAACTACTTAGAATAGTTTGGCTTATGTTAATATTAAGTAAAAAAAGGTTAAAATTCAGTAGGAAGTAAAATAGATATAAGGAAGTATGTTAAGATTATGTTAGGAGAAAGTTATGGAAATAATTAATTTAGATATAGAGAGAAGACTTATAGAAATAAATTTTGAAAATGCCACTATGGTATTTTCAACAGCAGAAGGTGATTTAGACTTTAGGAAGAATAAATCTAGTTTTAAAGAAAATATAGAGGAAATTTCTAAATACTATGGATTAAAAGATATTAAAACATTATCCCAAATACATAGCAGTATAGTTTTAGATATAAAAGAAGAGGGTAAAGAAGGTGATGGACTAATTACTAATGAGAAATATATGGGAATTGGAATCCTTACAGCAGATTGTGTACCCCTTCTTTTATATGATGAAAAAAATAAAATAATAGGGGCAGTTCATAGTGGTTGGAAGGGAACTTTAGACCATATATCCTTAGAGGCTGTAGATAAAATGATTGAGGTTTATAACTGCAATCCTAATGATATAAAGGCTGTAATAGGACCTCACAATAGGGAATGTTGTTATGAGTTTGGGGAGGAGTTAATAGAAAAGTTTTTAGGTGATAAAATATTTAAGAAGGGAAAAGTAAAAGAAAATAGAAACTTAAACGTAGAAAGTTGTATAATTCAAGATTTAAAGTATAAGGGATTAAAAGAGGAGAATATAAAATCTTTAGAATTATGCACTTATTGTAATAAGGAATTAAAATTTCACTCTTATAGAAAAAACAGAGAAGACAGTGGAAGATTACTATCCTTAATATTTATGAAATAGTATAGGAGGGATTTATATGGCAGAGGAAAAAATATTAGTAGTGGATGATGAGGATCACATATTAGAGCTTATTAAATTTAATCTTGAAAAAGAAGGATATAAGGTACTTACTTCTGGAAATGGAATAGATGCTTTAAATATTATAAAGGAAGAAGTTCCAAAACTAATATTATTAGATTTAATGCTTCCAGGAATGGATGGTTATGATATTTGTAAAGAAATAAGAAGAGATACTCTCACCTCTCATATTCCTGTAATTATGATTACAGCAAAGGGAGAGGAACTTGATAAAATCTTAGGGTTAGAGCTTGGAGCAGATGATTATATCACAAAGCCTTTTTCAGTTCGTGAACTAATTGCAAGGATAAAAGCTGTTTTAAGAAGAACTACCACTCAGTTTGTGGAAACTTCTTATAAGTTTGGCAATGTAGCCATAGATTTTCAAAAACATGAGATTATGAAATCTGGTAAAAGAATAGATTTAACTTTAAAAGAATTCGAGTTATTAGAGATCTTAATAAAGAATAAAGGAAGGGTTATGACCCGTGATTTTCTTTTAGATAAGATATGGGGATATGAATATATTGGAGAGACAAGAACAGTAGATGTTCACATAAGGCACCTAAGACAGAAGATAGAAGACGATGATAAAAACCCTAAATATATAGAAACTATAAGAGGAATAGGATATAGATTTAACTATGGTGATTAAATATGAAAAAAAGAATATTAATTTTAGTATTAAGCACAATAATATTTAGTCTAGTAGTAATAAGCTCATTATTCATAGTTATATCTAACTATCAACAAATAAATAACACTCGTCAGGATCTTATAGTAAATAATAAAATTTTAAATAGAGCCATAGAGGATAAATCCCTTGAAAAGAGGAAGGAGTTATTCAGAGAGCTTTATACTAGAGCAGACTTTAGGGTAACTCTAATAGGAAGGGATGGAGAGGTTATTTATGACTCTCTTCAGGATCATAATAAAATGAATAACCACTTAACTAGGGACGAAATAAAATTAGCCTTAAGAGATGGGGAAGGAAGCAGTATAAGATATAGCTCTACTTTAAGTAAAAATATGATGTATTTTGCTACAAAGACAATAGACGGGGATCTTTTAAGAACTTCTATAGCATTAGATAATGTTAACATATTAAATGGTCAATATATTAAGTATTATATTACTGTTTTAGTAGTTGTTATATCCATTGCTGTTATGCTATCAGTAAAATTGTCTCAAATAATTATGGAACCTATAAAAGAGTTAGAGTTTGTAACGTCAAGAATTGCAAAAGGAGATTTTAATAGAAGAGTAAATGCCTTTTACGCTGATGAGGTAGGAGATCTTGCAAAGACATTTAATAATATGGCCGATAAGCTCCAATATACAATTAGAGAGGTTACAGATAAACAAAATAGATTAGAAGCTATACTAAAAAGTATGGATAGTGGAGTTATCGCCATAGATAGAAATTCTAAAATAATAATGATGAATCCATATGCCAATAAAATATTTGATATAGATAGAGATATTATTGGAGAAAATCTTATGGATCATATTAGGGATTTTGAATTTGAGGCAGTCTTTAAAGATACCAGTGATGATTATAAAGAACTTAAGATATACTGGCCAGAGGAAAAGGAACTTAGAATAAAAACAGCAGATATTATAAATCATAGGGAGCTTATAGGTACTGTAGCAGTAGTACAGGATGTTACAGAAATTAAAAAGCTTGAAAATATGAGATCAGAATTTGTTGCTAATGTATCTCACGAGTTAAAAACACCTCTTACATCTATAAAGGGATTTGCTGAAACCTTAAAATATGTAGATGATGAAGAAAATAAAGATAGATTTTTAGGAATAATAAATGATGAGGCTGAAAGACTTACTAGATTAATTGATGATATACTGGCACTATCTAATATAGAGCAAAATAGAGAGGTAATTATAGAAAATATAGAGGTAGATAAAACCTTAAAGGATATATATTATCTAATAAAAAATACTGCAGATAAAAAGAATATAGACCTTGTTTTTGATGTTAATAGTAATATTAATATTATGGGAAATAAAGATAGGTTTAAGCAGATGATGATAAATATAATAGATAATGGGATAAAGTATTCTGAAGAAGGTGGATGTGTATGGGTTACCTCTAAGTCCATAGAGAATAATTGTGTTATAAGTATAAAAGATAATGGAGTTGGAATAGATAAGGAGCATATACCTAGACTTTTTGAAAGATTTTATAGGGTAGATAAGGCTAGGTCTAGGGCTAAGGGAGGAACAGGACTTGGTCTTGCCATTGTAAAACATATAATAAAAAGCTTTAATGGAAGCATTAACGTAGATAGTGAAGTAGGAAAAGGAACGGAATTTATAATAACCTTACCTATAAAGAATTTTAAAGAGAATAGTTAATAATTAAATAGATTTCTATTTATGAAAACAGATGGTATTTATATAAAGAGTATAAATACCATCTGTTTTTTATTATATAAATTTTATATGAAATTAGAAATATAAAATTTTAACACAGTACATTAGTACATTTTTAGAATAAATATTCTAAAATTAATATATTCTCTTTTGAGAATAAATTTAATTTATACAATGGCTAAAACTTACACATTCAATAACTTAAACAATGTAGAAGTTGAGTTTTAATATTAAGACACTATAGATTATAGATTTAAACTTAGTATATGATTCTGAATTTTAAAAGGTTTAATTGGGGAACCTAATGTTAAATTTATTTAACTTTACTATAATACTGCTTTAACTTTAAAAGTACATAATGTAATTGTAAAGTACATCTAAAGGAAATTTAGGAGGAATGTAAATTATGAGAAAAAACTTTTTAAAGCTTAGTGTATTAGCTTTAACTTTAACACTAGGGGTAACAGGACTTACTGCTTGTGGTAATAAGGAAGAAACAACTGGAGATTCTAATAAAGCTTATTCAGGAACTGTATTATCAATAGGATCAACTGCCCTTCAACCATTAGTTGAAAAATCCGCGGTAAAGTTTAAAGATAAATATCCAGATGTAACTGTGAATGTTCAAGGGGGAGGAAGTGGAGTTGGAATAAACCAAGTTGCCCAAGGAAGTGCACAAATAGGTAACTCAGATGTACCAGCTAGTGAAAAAATAAAAGATAAAAAGATATTAGATGAATTAAAGGAAGAAAAGGTTGCTGGAATAGGATTTGCTTTAGTGGTAAACAAAGATGTTAACATAGATAACCTAACTATAGATGAAATACAAAAGGTTTTTACAGGGGAAATAACTAACTGGAAGGATCTTAAAGGAAATGACTCAAAGATAACTGTAGTTAATAGAACTAAATCATCAGGAACAAGAGCTACCTTTAAAAATACTATCTTAAAGGATAAGGATGAAAAAGAGGGACTTGGAATGACACAAGATTCTACAGGAGCAGCTTTAAAGGCTGTAAGAGAAACTAGTGGATCCATTACTTATGTGGCTTTATCTAACTTAATGACTGATAAAGACAAAGAGGGAATAAAAGTTTTAAAGATAGATGGAATAGAGGCTAAAAAGGAAAATATAGTTTCTAAGAAATATCCATTCTGGTCTTATGAATATATGATAACAAAAGGTGAAGCAAAGGATGAAGTAAAAGCTTTAATAGATTTTATTAAGAGTGATGAAAACAAGGAAACAGTTGAAAAACTTGGATATATACCGATGGGTGATTTCAAGTAATAAATTAGGCTAGACCTTGTCTAGCCTAATTAAATTAATTTAAGAAGAGGTTGTGAGGTATGAAAAGCAATAGGTTCACCAAACTTAGAAATGAATATTTAGGAAGAACTTATGCAACAATTTGTGGAGTATTAATAGTAGTCCTTACTTTATCCATAATGTTGTTTGTGTTCTCAAAGGGTATGACGACTTTTAAAACTACTCCTATAAGTGAGTTTTTATTCTCACCTAAATGGGTTACAGAAGGAGATACAAGTTTTGGATCTCTTATATTTTTAGCAGGATCCATATTAGTATCTTTTGGAGCAATAGTAATAGCAGCACCTATAGCTGTAGCTTTAGCAATCTTTATGAATTTAATTTCTAAAAGCATAGGAAGTAAAATTCTTCAGCCTGCTTTAGAGCTTTTTGTAGGAATACCTTCTGTTGTTTATGGATGGATTGGTATATCCTTTCTAGTACCTTTAATTAAAAGAGGGTTTGGAGGTATAGGTTTTTCAGTACTTGCAGCTATACTTGTATTAAGTGTTATGATATTACCTACCATAGCAAGTATTGCATCTGATGCTATAAAGACTGTGCCAAGGGAATATATTGAGGCATCTTATGGTCTTGGGGCCACAAGATGGCAAACTATAAGTAAGGTAGTTGTACCAGCAGCTAAAAAAGGCATACTTACTGGAATAGTTCTTGGAGTAGCAAGAGCTTTTGGAGAGGCCTTAGCTGTTCAAATGGTAATAGGAAACTCTATAAAATTCCCAAAAGGAATACTAGACTCCACTACCACTTTAACTGGTATTCTTACCATGGATATGGCTAATACAATAAATGGAACACCATGGAATGATGCTCTTTGGTCCTTAGCATCCTTGCTACTTGTTGTATCATTCATATTTATATTAGTAATAAGAGCAATAGGAAAACGAGGTGAATCAAAATAATGAATGCTAAGGTTATAGATAAAATTTGGACTTTTATATTATATTTACTATCTGCTTTTGTGGTATTTATATTAGTTTTATTATTATCAATAATAATTGTAAAAGGATTTGGCTTCCTAGATCCTAAATTCCTATTTGGAGCTCCAAAGCATGGAGAAGCTGGAGGGGGAATAGGTCCTCAATTATTTAACTCATTTTATCTTCTTGTACTTTCTTTAGCTATTACCATACCTTTAGGACTTGGTGCAGGAATTTACTTAAGCGAATATGCAAAAGAAGGAATGTTTTTAAATATAATAAGGCTATCTATTGAAACTATGGCATCACTTCCTTCTATAGTAGTAGGATTATTTGGACTATTAGTTTTTGTTAATTTAGCAAAATGGGGATTTACCCTATTTGGAGGAGCCTTAGCTTTAACTATACTAAACTTACCATCTCTTACAAGGGTTTGTGAAAATGCAATAGGTGATGTGTCAAAAAAGTTTAGTGAAGCAAGTCTAGGACTTGGAGCTACAAAATGGCAAACTATAAAAAATGTACTAATTCCAGCTTCAATGCCTCAAATTCTTACAGGAATAATACTTGCTGCAGGAAGAATATTTGGAGAAGCAGCAGCACTTTTATATACTGCAGGAATGACTACTCCAACTTTAAAACTTGGAGCTTCCCTTGGAAGTAAAGCTAATCCTTTTAATATATTTAGGCCAGCAGAGACACTATCTATACACATTTGGAAACTAAATTCAGAAGCAAGTCTTCCAGATGCAGCAGCTATAGCTAATAAATCAGCAGCAGTGTTAATATTTATGGTGCTTATATTTAATATATTAGCTAGAATACTTGGAAAGAGAATACATGAAAGATATACAGGGTCAAAATAGGAGGAAGTATTATGAGTATAATAGAGGCAAAGGATATTAATTTATATTATGGAAAGGTTCATGCCCTTAAAAATATAAATGTGGACATAGATAAGAATAAGGTTACAGCATTAATAGGTCCTTCAGGATGTGGTAAATCTACCTTTTTAAGAACAATAAATAGAATGAATGATCTTATAGATAATGTTACAGTAAATGGTGAAGTTATATATGAAGGAAAAAATATATATGATAAAGAATATGATGTAATAGAACTTAGAAAAAAAATAGGTATGGTGTTTCAAAAACCTAATCCATTCCAAATGTCTATATATGATAATATAGCCTATGGACCTAGAATACACGGGATTAAAGATAAAGGTACCCTAGATGAAATAGTAGAAAGAAGTTTAAGAGGGTCAGTACTTTGGGATGAAGTAAAGGATAAACTTAAAAAGAATGCCTATGGATTATCAGGAGGGCAGCAACAGAGATTATGTATAGCAAGAACCCTTGCTGTAGAGCCAGAGGTCCTTCTTATGGATGAGCCTACATCAGCTCTTGATCCTATATCTACATTAAAGGTAGAGGAACTTATGGATTCATTAAAGAAAGATTATACTGTAGTTATAGTTACTCATAATATGCAACAGGCAGGAAGAATCGCAGACAATACAATATTCTTTTTAAATGGAGAGATTGTAGAAAAGGGAAAAACAGAAGATATTTTCTACAGACCAAAGGATAAAAGAACAGAAGATTATATAACTGGAAGATTCGGCTAAAATATTTAGGGAAATAATAAATTATTATTACTTTTAAATAACTCTAGAGAGAAAAATAATAGTATTAAAAAATATATTCTCTAAAGATACTCTATAAGTGATAGGAGTTATTTTCTATTATATGACTAATATATAATAAGTGAGGTGCTATTATGACAAGAACATCCTTCGATTTAGAACTAAGAAATCTTCATAATGATTTACTTAGAATGAGTAGTATTGTAGAAAAACAAATATATAATTCTATTGAGGCTTTAAAAAAGAAAGATGATAATTTAGCAAGTGAAATAATAAAAAATGATGATATTGTAGATAAGCTTCAAAGGGATATAGAAGATAAATGTATAAAGCTTATAGCAAGAGAACAACCCCTTGCAAAGGACTTAAGAAATATTTTTACAACTACAAAAATAGTCACAGATCTTGAAAGAATGGCAGACCATGCAGTGGACATAGCAAAGGTTGTAAAAAGACTTAAGGATGAGAAGTATATTAAGGAATTAGTAGACATTCCTAGGATAACAGAAATAATACAAAAGATGATAAAAAGTGCTATTGATGCCTATGTGGAAGGGAATGTAGAACTAGCCTATGCTACTTGTAAAATGGATGATGAAATTGATGCCATATATAAGGGTATATTTAAAGAGTTAATAGACCTTATGATAAATGATAAAACAGTAATAAACCAAGCTGCTCAATTTTTATTTGTATGTAAATTCTTAGAGAGAATAGCAGACCATGTTACTAATATATGTGAATGGACAATTTACTTAGTTACTGGAGAAACTGTAGACTTAAATGATTAAACTTTTTAAAACTAGAAGCTAGTCTTCTAGTTTTTTATTTTGAAATATGGACATAATTAGAAAGAAAACATAATTAATAGTTAATAAAATAACTAAATCTAATTACTAGAAAACCTTTAAATAGTAAGGCTTTAACAATAATTATTTATTGACTAGTTTATTTAATTAAGGTATTATAACATAATGATAGTAACTAAAAATAGGAGTGAAACTTATGAATAAAAAAATCTCTAAAGTAATTAATGGAAGTATCGCAGAAGAACTAGGGATTGATATAGGGGATAAACTACTTAAAATAAATGAGACAGTAATTAAGGATATAATTGACTATAAATTTTTAATTGCAGATGAGTACTTAGAAGTAGAAATTGAGAAACAAGATGGGGAAGTCTGGGTATATGAAATAGAAAAAGACTATGAAGAGGATCTTGGTCTTGAGTTTGAAGAGGGAATCATGGATAGAGCAAAGAGCTGTACTAATAAATGTATATTTTGCTTTATAGATCAGAATCCAAAGGGAATGAGAGATACCATATATTTCAAAGATGATGATTCAAGATTATCTTTCCTTCAAGGAAACTTTGTTACCCTAACTAATATGAAGGATGAGGACATAGAAAGAATTATAAAATATAAAATAAGTCCTATAAATATTTCTGTACATACAACTAATCCAGAATTAAGAGCAAAAATGCTTAATAATAGATTTGCAGGGGAAATTTACAATAGATTACAAAAGCTTGCAGATGCGGGTATTGAAATGAATGCCCAAATAGTTTTATGCCCAGAAATAAATAATGGAGAAGAGTTATATAGAACTATAAATGATTTATATAAGCTTTATCCAAGTATTCAAAATGTGGCAGCAGTTCCAGTGGGAGTTACTCAATTTAGAGATGGATTGTTTAAACTTACCACATATACTAAGGAAACTGCTAAAAAGGAAATAGAAGATTTAAAGGAAATACAAGATAAATTTATTGAAACTATAGGAAGTCCTTTTATAAGACTTGCTGATGAATTCTATGTAATGGCTGGAACAGAAGTTCCAGAGGAGAGCTTCTATGGTGGATATGAGCAAATTGAAGATGGTATAGGAATGATAAGACTTCTTAGAGATACCATAGATAAGGATGCAAAGCTTGTGGATAAGGATATAGAAAAATCTATTACTTTTGTAACAGGTACTTCTGCTTATCCAGAGATAGAGAGAATGGCAAATAAAATAATGGAAGTAAATTCAAAGCTGCAGCTTAAGGTGGAGAGAGTTGTGAATAAGTTCTATGGGGAAACCATAACTGTAGCAGGGCTTTTAACTGCAGGGGATATAATTGATGCTCTAAAGGACAAAAATCTTGGGGAGTATATGATAATACCAAGAAATATGCTAAGAGCTAATGATAAGGTATTTTTAGATGATGTTACTGTAGAAGAGTTAGAAAAAACTCTTAATGTAAAGGTTAGAGTGTGTCACTATACAGGAGAAGACATAATTGACATAATAAATCAGTGTTAATGAAGGAGGAGTAACAAATGGCAAAGCCAATAGTTGCAATGGTCGGAAGACCAAATGTGGGGAAATCTACTCTTTTTAATAAAATAGCAGGAAAAAGAGTATCTATAGTTGAGGATACTCCAGGGGTTACAAGAGATAGAGTTTATGCAGAGGCAGAATGGTTAAATCATAAATTTACTATGATAGACACAGGTGGAATAGAGCCTGAGAATGGTAATATTATAGTAAAGCAAATGAGAAGGCAAGCTCAAATTGCTATAGAGACAGCTGATGTTATAGTTTTTATAGTTGATGGAAAAGAAGGATTAACTTCAGCGGACCATGAAGTAGCTCAAATGCTTAGAAAAAGTAAGAAATCAGTAGTGTTAGTTGTAAATAAAGTAGATAACCTAAAGGATGAAAATAATGCCTATGAGTTCTATAACCTAGGTATTGGAGAGCCTGTAACTATATCAGCAACTCAAGGTCTTGGACTTGGGGATATGCTTGATATGGTGGTTGAAAACTTTAATTATGATGAAATAAATGATGAAGATGAGGAAAACATAAAGATAGCTTTAGTAGGAAAGCCTAATGTGGGAAAATCATCTCTTATTAATAAGCTTCTTGGAGAAGATAGAGCTATAGTTTCTAATATTCCTGGAACTACAAGGGATGCTATAGATAGTAATGTAGAAAATGAATTAGGTAAATTTACATTAATAGATACAGCTGGGCTTAGAAGAAAGAGCAAGGTTAAAGAAGAGATAGAAAGATATAGTGTAATAAGAACCTTAGCAGCAGTAGAAAGAGCAGATGTATGTATTCTTATAATAGATGCAGAAGAGGGCGTAACTGAGCAAGATGAAAAGATAATAGGATATGCCCATGAGCTTAATAAGGCTATAATGGTTATAGTAAATAAGTGGGACTTAATAGAGAAGGATAATAAAACTCTTGATAATTACAAGAAGGATTTACAAAGTAATTTAAAGTTTATTGCCTATGCTCCATATCTATTTATTTCTGCATTAACAGGCCAAAGAACTCATAAGGTTCTTGAAATGGCAAAGGAATGTTATGATAGCTATAATAAGAGAATAGGAACAGGAATACTTAATGATGTTATAAGTAAAGCTGTACTTATGAAAGAACCTCCAATAGTAGGACTTAAAAGATTAAAGATATACTATGTGACCCAAGTGGGTACGAAACCACCAACATTTATATTCTTTGTAAATGATTCTAGTGCATTACACTTTTCTTACCAAAGATATCTAGAAAACCAGCTTAGAAGCAGTTTTGAGTTTAAGGGAACTGGTATTAAAATGGAGTTTAGGGAAAGGAAGGAATAGTTTATGAGTAAGGTAGCTTTCTTAGGGGGAGGAAGTTTTGCAACGGCTCTTTCAAATTTACTAGGTGAAAAAGATAATTCCGTATATATATGGGCTAGGGATGAAAAAGTAGTTCATGATATAAATATAAATAGAAGAAACTCAAAATATATGAAGAATATAGTATTAAACCATAATATTATAGCTTCTATGGATATTAAAGAAGTACTAAAGGATGCTGACTATGTAGTTTTTGCTACTGCTTCCCATGCCATTCGTGAAATATGCAAAAAGGCTAAGGAGTATATAGAAGAGAAATCTATAATAATAAATGTGGCAAAAGGTATAGAAGAAGGTACTTCAAAACTTATGTCTGATATATTAGAGGAAGAATTACATAATCCTGTGGTAGTATTATCAGGACCTAGTCATGCAGAAGAGTTAGCAGCTGAAATTCCAACTACTGTGGTATCTTCATCAAGACATATTTGTCATGCAGAAGCTGTTCAAGAGCTTTTTATGGCTCCATATTTTAGAGTATATACTAATGATGATTTAGTAGGAGTTGAAATAGGAGGGGCGGTTAAGAACATAATAGCATTGGCAGCAGGGGTGTGTGATGGAATAGGATATGGAGATAATGCAAAGGCTGCTCTTATGACAAGGGGAATGAGTGAAATAATTAAGATTGGAGAGAAGTTAGGTGGAAAAAAGGAAACTTTTTTTGGACTAACTGGTATGGGAGATTTAATTGTTACATGTACCTCTATGCATAGTAGAAATAGAAGAGCAGGTATATTAATTGGCAGTGGATCCACCATGGAGGAAGCTGTTAAGGAAGTTGGAATGGTAGTAGAGGGAATAAAGGCTTGCAAGGCTTTCTACTTTTTAAAGGAAGACCTTAATATTTCAATGCCTATAACTGATACTCTCTATAGGGTTTTATTTGAAAATAAAGATCCTAAAGAAGGAGTATTAGAGCTTATGCAAAGAGATAGAAAGAAAGAAAGTAATTAATAATATATTATTAATTAAAATAGAATCCATAAATCCATCCTATAGAAAATCATAGTAAATATGTATTTTCTATAGGATGGATTTATTTTTTTGATTTTTGTAATTTTAACAAAAATTGGAACATATCTTTATTAAAAGAATATATTGTATTGTTATTATATCTTATATTGGGGGCATGGAGAAAATATATGCCTTAAGAAAAGAATATTAATATTTTTTAACTAGTGTTTTGTAATAAATGTTAAGAAAAAATAATATATATATAATGTTAATATGTAATCTGGGGAGGGTTGGACTTGGAGAATTTCAACATATACAAAGATATAGCCGAAAGAACCCAAGGCGATATTTATGTGGGGGTAGTGGGGCCTGTAAGAACAGGAAAATCTACTTTCATAAAGAGATTTATGGACATGATGGTAATACCAAAGATAGATAACGGATATAAAAAGCAAAGAGCAAAGGATGAACTTCCGCAAAGTGGCTCAGGTAAGAGCATTCATACAACAGAACCTAAATTTGTACCTAATGAGGCTATAGAAATAGGCCTTGAAGATGGAATAAAATTTAAGGTAAGAATGGTAGATTGTGTAGGATACATTGTAAAAGGGGCATCAGGATATAATGATGGAGAAGAAGCTAAGATGGTAACAACTCCTTGGTATGATTATGAGATTCCCTTTGAAGAAGCAGCTGAGATAGGCACAAAGAAGGTTATAATAGACCACTCAACCATAGGGCTTGTTATAACCACTGATGGATCTATAACAGATATTAAGAGGGAAGAATATGTTGAAGCTGAAGAGAGGGTAATTGATGAACTGAAAAATATTAATAAGCCATTTATGATTGTACTTAATTCAGCTCAAATGTATTCTAAAGAAACTATGGAACTTAAAAGAGAGCTTGAGGAGAAATATGATGTTCCAGTTCAAGTAATGGATGTACTTAATATGAATGAAGAGGATGTTATGAATCTCTTCCAAAGAGTATTAAAAGAATTCCCAATAAAAGAAATCAATATTGATCTACCAGAGTGGATTGAAAAGTTGGAACCATCACATTGGCTTAAGGAAAACTTCCTAGGATTGGTAAGGCAAATGTGTGATAAAGTTTATAAAGTACGTGATGTAAAAAGTATACTTAATAATTTTAGGGAAGAGGATTTCTTAGGACATACAGATGTTAATGAGATGAATATGGGAGAAGGAACTGCTAGGGTATCTATGGCACCAAAGTCTGGTATATTCTATGAAATACTAAGTGAAATATGTGATTGCTCTATAAGAGGGGAAAATGATCTTCTTTCAATTATACAAGATCTTCATGTGGCTAAGGTTGAGTATGATAAAATTTCAGAGGCACTAAGAGATGTTAAGAGTACAGGATATGGCTTGGTTGCACCTCAGTTATCTGAAATGAAATTTGAAAAACCAGAAATTGTAGGTAATAGAATTAAGTTAAAGGCTAGTGCCCCATCTCTTCACTTTATTAAGGCTGATATAGAAACAGAAATACAGCCTATAATAGGAAGTGAAAGGGATACAGAAGAGTTTGTTAAGGGATTACTAGAACAGTTTGAAAGTGATCCAAGTAAGGTTTGGCAAAGTAATATGTTTGGAAAACCTTTAGAGCTTCTTGTAAAAGAAGGGCTGCAAAGCAAACTTTATAGAATGCCAGAGGATGTACAAATTAAGATTCAAAGAACTCTTCAAAAGATAATTAATGAAGGTAATGGAGGATTAATTTGTATAATATTATAATATAATATTATAATATAATATTATATGTATAATATTGAAACTTAAAGTTAAAAATTAGCTTATAACAATTAATAAGATGTATATAATAGAGATAAAAAAGTCATTTCAAATTTGAAGTGACTTTTTATCGTATATTAATCATTTAAATAAAAAAATCTTATTTAAAAAAGGGATATGAGGTTTTTGAGTATCAGACAATTATTCATGGAAATATTATTAGGAAAAGAATAGGTAATTGGTATTTTTATAATAATATTTCTATAAACTTTCCTAAACATAGTGAAGATTTATATGATTCTATTATAAGAATAGATGTGTATATATTGTATGTATATTCCAAATAGTGTAAAATACATTGTGTAAATAATTATCTGGGTATAGCGCAGGTGGTAGCGCGCTAGAATGGGGTTCTAGAAGTCGCAGGTTCAAGTCCTGTTACCCAGACCAAATCCTTGATAAATAAGGAGTGTTGAAAATAAGTGTTTTGATTTGGGAACATAAAAGTACTTATTGATCTGATTTATTTAAAAGAAAGTTTTCATAGAATTAGGGCCTAAAATAAGGAGGTAGCAATTAAAGAATGGTACACTTAGTATATTGTGATGACAAAGAAAAGGTTTTGGAAAAAATACTTGATGGAACCAAAACTATGATTGTAAGAGGTGCAGCAGGAAGAAAAATTCCTCATAGTAGAGTTTTTGAAGATGAAACTTTATACTTTATGAAAAAGGGAACAGGAAAAATATCTGCTATGGCTACAGTTTCAAGTGTTCAAAACTATGTTAAGTTAACAGAAGATGTAATTATAAAAATACTCCATGAGAATCAAAGTAAGCTTAATTTGTCACCTAAGCAAAGAGAAAGATGGCACAAAAAATGCTTATGCTTAGTTGAATTTAAAGATGTTAATGAAATTACTCCTTTAGAATTTCATCACCAAAACAATATGGATGATTGGTTAATCATTGAAAAGATTGAAGATGTGGTGATAGGTACAAGTATTCCATATGATTATAAAAACTCTAAATTTAAATAAGACTAATGAGAATTTATTTGTAGAATTAAGATGAGATTATTCCTATATTAGTATCAAATTGTAAAAATAGTATGGACAAGTATTTTGTATTATTTAAAATCCTTTTTATTAGTATTAGAAAAAATACATATATGTTTATAATATAAAGAATAAAAGGATATAAAATCTTTTATTTAAACAAATTTTATATCCTTAGAAAACCTATATATATAAATATTAATATTTACAATGTTTGCAATTAATGTGGATATGAACTGAACGTGTATATATCTTTATTTTTCCACACTCATCTTTTTTTGAATAATTATCATGTTTAGGGGAAAGGTCTGAAGATGAGAGCTCTGTTTCTTCATATTCATCATAGCTATTATAATCTATAAATTCATCCATAAATAACATCTCCTTATAAATACAACTTATATATAATATAAGTTATTTATAGTTTATATTATATATTATTACGATTTATATAAGAGGTGAAAGAATTTTAGGGAAATATCTAAGAGATTGTAAAATTCATTATAAGGTTAGATTAACAATAATTATTATAAATATGAAAGGATGCTAAGTTTAATACAATAAAACTTAGCATCCTTTCATACTTTAAGGTTGAGTGTTTTTATAACACTTAAAGGAGTTACAATTAACATGAATATGAACTTCATCAGCATAAATACTTATTTCTCCACATTCATCATTTTTATAATACTTAGTGAACTTATCATTAAGTTTTAAAGATGTACTCTCTACATCTTCAATCTTTTCATATTTATAATTATTAAAAGATTTTTCCATAATAGATATCTCCTTATAAATATAATTAGTATAAGAGAATAAAGTGAAATTTAATTAAGAGGATATTTTCAGTACTAAATGAATTGTAGTAGAAGATACTCAGAGTTTTATAGTTTTTATTTAAAAGTTTAAGTTAATAGACATTAGAATTAAAAAGTAAGAAAATAAATAAATTGCATAAGTTACTATATACTGTATATTATTATAAGATATTATAAATTGTGAAAGTTATTTTAGGACATATTTTTAATTTATAGTACTAGGAAAAATAAAGCTTTTTATATTTATCTGGTTGTTGTTGAACAATATAATAATTGTGTAATAACTGTCTATTGAAAAACACTTATTTTTCAGTGTCAGATTTTAATAAAGAATATAATATTAAATCAACAACACCGTGACCTTTCCAGGCATATCCTTGTCGAATTATTCCCTCTTTATTAAAGCCGTTTCTTTGTAATACATTCTGTGATTTAATATTTTCAGGCATTACAAAGGCTTGTATACGGTTAATGCCAATATGATTAAATATGTAATCTTTCATTGCCTTAACAGTTTTTGTAGCAATTCCTTTAGACCAAAATTTATTATTCAGTCTGTAACCTATAGTTATCATATTTACCTCATTGGAGTAGTCAAACATTTCTGCTATACCAACAATATTGTTAGGTTCACCATTTAAGCAGATTCCAAGAAATATGGATTTTCTTTTATGAAAATCTCTTTCAAAATGTCCTATCATATTGGCAACAGTATTTTTATTCTTTTTAAGCATTACAGGAGAGTGTTTAAAAAGATTTTCATTGCTATATATTTCAAAAAGGTTGTCTAAATCAGAATCTAGGATTTTTCTTAATGTTATTTCATCTGTTACAATATGAGGAAATTGTTCATATGGATTTTTACTCAAAAGTATCATACCCCTCTCATGGTGAATATAAAAAGACTTTCTTTTCAGAATTTCACAAATATGTATTTATATTTTATACCAATCAATCCCTGATTACCAACTTATTATATTCTTTTACATAAAAAATAAGAACTATGTTACTATTGATAAAGTCTTGGTACCTTAACCAGAGAATATTATGAGAAGTATATTATATGGATATATCGGAACTAGTTATCAGTAATACATATTTTTTATGCAGGCCTAAGAATATCACCAATCCTGTTTTTAAAAATCCAACAGAAATTATAAAAGCATCTTTAAGATATTTTAAAGTTATTAATGAAAATTTAGAAAATACTAACTATTATTTATTGTAGTAATAATACTATAGAAAAAAACAATACAATATCTTCCTAAAAGGACAGGTATTATAAAAACTTAAGGAGTATAATAATTAGTGATATACATAGGAGGGGTAAATATGACATCATTAAAAACAGAAGTTAAAATTATGAAGATATCATTAGGGGTTTTGGTATCATTGATATTAACAAGATTATTGGGTTTTGGAAATAGTAATGTTGCGCCAATTGCAGTGGTTGTAGTTATGACTTTAACTCAAGCGGTACATGCTAGTAAGAATAATGTTAGAAGTTTAGTAATTAGTAATGTGCTTGGAGTAGCCATAGGTCTTGTTTTTACATTACTTATTAAAAATTATATTGTAGCTACTACTTTAGCCGTGTTTGTAACTTTATTCATATGCTATAAGCTGCCATGGGATATATCCTTTATATCAGGAGGGGTAGCAACTATACTTATAATATATTTTTCTTCTTCAGAACCAGCTTTCCAATATGGAAAGGAAAGGCTTTATCTTGTCATATTAGGAGCTGTAGTTGGATATCTTATTAATAACTTAGTTTGTCCACAAAGTTATGAGGAATTAATCGAGAGCAATTTATATAGAGGGTCACAGAAAATTTTCAGCATACTAGATGATTTTCTTGAAAACCATTATGAAATTAATATGACTAATGAAGATATTTTTTATATGCAAAATTGTATTACAGGTATAAACCATGGTATAAGTATGTTAGATAAGGATATGAATATGAAGATACATCATGGAAGCAAAAAAAAGGATATTATAAATACATATAAAGAAACAGAGAAGCTTTTAGAATTAAGCTACAATCTTGTATATAAGTTATTTTATTTTAAAGAAAGTTTCAATAGCTTAACAGAAAAAGATAAGAGGGAATTTGCGAAAAAAATTAAGGATATGATTGAAAGCCAGAAAATAGTTATAAATTCACTTAAAAACAATAGTGATTATGAAAAAATAAATGAGATGGTAAGTGCTGTTAATGAAGAGATATGGTCTTATGAGTCTATGGTATTTAAGGGTGGATTAACAGAGTATTTTCTCCAATTAGGGACATATCATAAGAGCTTAAGTAAAAGTTAACAAATAGTAAAAAAGAGATATTACTAAATTTAGGATATTAGTAATATCTCTTTTTAATTTATAAATTATAGCTATGATAAATACTTAATTAAGTATATTTAAAAAATTAATTAGTTCATAGATTTACACCTAAATCTGAATAATAAAGTAATATAAAATTTAATAGGAAGTCAATTATTGTAATTATAAATAGAAAAAAGTTGAATTTTAAATATGACATGGGGTTAGGTTAGTAGGTATAATATAGTTTAGGGGAAATATAAAAAATGCTTAGGAGGAGTAGATGTTGTTTTTAAAAACAGATATAAAAATTATTAAAATAACTATTGGAGTTTTAATTTCACTTATATTTACTTATGCTTTAGGACTTAATGAAGATGTAACAGCTCCTATTGCCGTTATAATAGTGATGGTGCTTTCTGATGCCATTCACAGTACTAGAGGAAATTTAGTAGATATAATACTTAGTAATGTAATAGGTATAGGTTTTGGAATAATATCCTATCTCATATTTCCAAATTACATTATAGCTGTAACTTTGTCTGTACTTATATCCATGATAGTTGCAAATATAATTCCATTTGAGGTCTCATTAATAACCACACCTATAGGAGCAATTCTTACAGTGTACCTTTTTTCCATAGATTCTCCTATATTATATAATAAGGACAGGCTTATTCTTGTTATTATAGGAGGGATTCTTGGATATATAATAAATATCTTAATATATCCACCATGCTATAAGGAACATATAAGAAAAGCTATAGATAAAACTAGTCATACTATATTTAATATTTTAGAGAAAGCTACTAAGGAAGATTTTAATAAGATTTTTACCAGTAAGGATTTAAGAAGTATTCATAGGAGTATAACAGAGATTAATACTAATATATCTATATTTAATAAGGACTTAAATCTTAAAAGAAAAGAATCGAAAGAAGATTTATTGTTATTATATAAATATGAAGAGCTTACAAAGCTTTTAGAAAGTAGTTATAATATAATTTATAAACTTTTTTACTTTAGTTCTAGATTTAATAAAATGGCTGATGAAGACAAGACAGAATTTTCATTTATAGTAAAGGAATCTATAGGGGAACATAAAAAGGTGCTAAGTAGCATATATAGCAAAAAAAATCATCATATAGATTTAAATATAGACTTAGAAACATTTAGTACAGATTGTAATTATACTATGTTTAAAGGAAGTGTTATTGAATATTATTTAGAGCTTAAACAGTTTATTGAGGACGTAAATAAAAAAGAGAATATAGTAGTTATAAGTTCTAAGGAGGGGCTAAAATATTGATATATGTAGATTATATGGAATCACCTATTGGAATATTAAAGATAACTGCAAATAAAGATTCTATAATAGGCATTGAATTTTTAAAAGATAATAAAAAAGATGAGGCCAGTGGTAATAAAATAATAGTAATGGCTAAAACTCAGTTAGGTGAATATTTTAAAGGAGAAAGAAAAGAGTTTACAGTGCCTTTAGATATAGTTAGTGGTACTGAGTTTCAGAAAAGGGTGTGGAAGGCATTAAAGAATATACCCTATGGAAAAGTAGCTACCTATAAAGACATAGCAATTGAGGTTGGAAATCCTAAGGCGTCTAGGGCTATTGGAAATGCAAATAACAAAAATCCACTGTCAGTTATAATTCCATGCCATAGAGTAATTGGAAGCAATGGAGCCTTAGTTGGTTATGAGGGAGGACTTTCTGTAAAGAAGTATTTATTAGAGCTAGAAAAAAGTAATAAGTAGAGAAATTAATTTATAGGAAGATTTTGTTATTTAGAATAAGTTGTTACTTAAGAGTATTAGGAATTTTAAATTTTCACCATTAGTTTTAACTAAAGGGAGTTAAAAGTTAACAACCTTAAGTAAATAATATATAAAATAGAAGAATAGTAAAGCTTTATAAAAGGGGCTGTTGAACTAAGAATAAATACTACAATATATTGTGCTAATTTTAAATTTGCAAATCAATATATTGTATGTAAATTCTTTAGTGTGACAGCCCCTTTATATTCTTATAAGTAATAATCAAAGCATATATTTTTGTGAAATATTAGAAGCATCTTTAAGAAGGCGTATCTTAAAGATTATAAATTTATAATAGTTTTACAAAGAATAAGTAGTAAATTTTAGACTGGATAATATAAAGTGTATAAAATTTTTTAACTAACTAGCTAGTTTTATTTAATTCTCTTATATTTTTAGTTATATGAGTAAGAGAACTTTTTCTTACATTATGGGTTTCAGAAACGGTTGAAGCTTGCATTATAGCCCCATCGTCTATATTAAGGACTACATCCTTTAAATGAGGATAGAAGATTTTATCTGTTATACAATATATTATTTTATAGTCCTCTCCAGAGTATCCACCATTACCTTTTAAATATGTTATAGGTATGGAATGATCTTCTATAAGAGTTTTACCTATTTCTTCATACTTAGAAGAGATAATGAGAACAGATTTGCATTGGTTAAGCCCGGATAGTATTAAGTCCACAATTTTAGTCATTATATATATTATAGCAAGAGAAAACATAGCTTGCTCTATATTAAAAACTAAGGCTGTTACAACTAATACAGAACAGTTTATTGTAAACAATACAGCACTTATTGGAATATTAAAGGTTTTATTAATCCAAATGGATAACATTTCACTTCCATCAATGGCACCACCATATTTTATAACAATTCCAACACCAACTCCAAGGATTACACCTCCATAGAGAACTATTAAGAACTCTGATGTAGTTACAGGTGGAACAGGCTTTAATAAATATAGCCAAAGGGAAGCTATAATATTTGAGTATATGGTTCTTATACAAAAAGTTTTATAAAGTTTTTTAGCGGTAAAGGATAGGATTATTCCGTTTAGTATAATAAGATTTATAAAAAGTGGAAATCCGAAAAGGTGGTTGATTATTACAGAAAGGGCGGTAGTACCGCTATCAACAACACCATTAGGAGCCATTATCAGTTCTATGGCAATAGCTGATAGTAGGGCTCCTAGCGTTAACATAAAGTAATCAATAAAAATCTTAAAGTGCTTATTTCTTGTAATTTTTCTTATATTCATTAAATTCCTCCTTATCATATGATTATATAAATTAAGATATTTATAATACAATGCCAAGAATAATTTTACATGAAAAAAACACGCTTATGTTCATAATGAACAAATGTTTAGGGTTTATTAAACATTTGTTTAAGAGATTAAAAATAAATTATAATATTTGCTTTTGATAAATGTAGTTTATATATTCTTTATTTTTGAACTAAGTGGTATAATAATTGGATGACTAATAAAAGTATAAAATAGATTAATCAGAGAGGTGCAATATGGCAGTAAAGATATTAACAGATAGTACCAGTTATATACCTAAGGATATATTGGAAGAATTAGATATTAACATAGTTTCTTTAAAGGTTAATTTTAGTGATGAGAGCTTCAGTGAAGTGGATATAAATAATGAAGAATTTTATGAAAAAATGAAAGAAAAGGGGATACCTAAGTCTTCTCAACCTTCTATAGATGATTTATACTCCTCTATGGAAAAGATAATTAAAGAGGGAAATGATATTTTATGCTTATTCTTATCTTCAAAAATGAGTGGAACTTATTCTAGTGCTCATTTAGTAAAAAATATGATGTTAGAAGATTATAAAGATGCAAATATAGAGATATTAGATTCAAAATCTAATTCCATGGAGCTTGGGTTCATTTCCATAGTAGCGGCTAGAGCAGCTAAAGATGGAGATAGTCTATATAATGTTAAGGAAAAGGCTGAGGATGTAATAAGACGTAGTAGATTTTTATTTATACCAGAGAATTTAGAATACTTAAAAAAGGGTGGAAGAATAGGAACTGCAAGTGCTTTAGTTGGAAGTCTTTTGAAAATAATACCTATCCTTACAGTGGAGGAAGGTGTTACAACCGTTCTTACAAAAATAAGAACGAAGAAAAAGGCTATAGAAGAGATGATTAAAAAAGTATTAGATGATAATATAAATTTCAATGTGGAAGAAATTGCAATCCATCATATAAATGCAGTAGATGAAGCTAAAAAATTATCTCTTAAAATTAAAGAAATCTTTAATATAGAGGCGAGAATTTGTGATATAGGACCGGTTATAGGTCTTCATGTAGGACCAGGAGCAATTGGAATTGCCTATTATACTAAAAAGGATATGAAATTTTAGCATTTATTTAGGACATTAGGGTTTATTTACTCTAGATTTTATAAATTGAAAAATTAAGTAGCCCAATAGGATGTCATCCTATTGGGCTACTTAATTTTTAGAATACATAAGGGTACTAACTATAATATAAAAGTATAAAAATTAAAGTTAAGAAAAATAATAACCTTAATAAAATAGCTAAACTATAAGAAGGATTTAGTTTCTATAAATAAGTATAAATATTTAGATTTATATGATTATACAAATTTACAGTTAATTTTGAAAAATATAATATTAGCTATTGAATAATGATTATCAATAGATTATAATTATCATATAAGGAGGGGATAATATGACAAATTTAATATTACCTGATTTCTGGAATGAACATGAAGAATTGAAAAATTATATAGATAGCGTGAAGGAATTTAACAATAATGATGAGTTATTAAAAAAGGAAGCAGAAAAAGTTATAGATAAGCGTAAGACTTTAGGACTTCAAGGATTAGTGGGAGATTTAGAAGTTTTACTTATAAATACTGAGATGGATAAACAAGAAAACGCAGTTGAAGAGTATTTAAAATTTACAGGATATGATTTTAATGAAGGATATGAAAACGATTATGAAAGAGTTTATGTTTTATCTCAAAACAATTCACCAGATATATTAATAAAATCAAGGAAAGATCAAGATAATCCTTATATAAGAGAGGAATATCATCCAAAATCACAAGAAATGATTAATACAAGAATAGAAGCATTTATATATTCTTGTAGTGATATAAAGAAGTACTATGAAATACAAAAGAAGCTAGGAGTAAGATTCCTAACAGAGGATATAGTAGAAAAAGAAAATTATTATATGCTTCTAACAATACCCTCAAGCTTTACTAATACATCTTATGGAGTTATTCAGTGGAAAGATAATAAAGCCACTTATTTATCAAAGGAAGATAAGAAGATAGAGGTTTCATTAACTAAGCCTAAGGAGAAGTATATAGAGTATATTAAAGAAATGGATCACATAGCTACTAGAATTCAATCTAAGGATAGGGATGCAGCAATTTTAGAGTTTATGGAACTTACAAACTATGATTTTAATTTTGCTATATATATTGAAAAAATGAATTCTATAACTAATGTATCAAGACTTCCTAAAGGAAAGGTAGCTATGGTATTTACAGCTGGTATAGAACCATTTAAATCCTTAGAGGAAGCAGGTCCTACAGAAAAATTTGTATACAACTATGGAGCAAGGCCTCATCATATAGCTTATAATTTAGAAAATATAGAATATAGCTTTGAAAAACTTAAGGAAAAAGGAATGGAATTCCTTATTGATTTAGTTGGAGATGAGGAAGAAGGAATAGTTCAAACCTTTAGTAAGCCTTCTAAGAGCACATTAATAGTAAATGAATATATTTATAGATATGGTGATTTTGATGGATTCTTTACTAAAGATAATGTAGCAGACTTAACTGCATCTACTGATAAACAATAAATATAAAGAATAGAAAAAGACATTATAATTAGATTATTATTAATTTAGTTATAATGTCTTTCTATTTATATTCCTTAAAGTTAAATAGATTTTATAAGAAAAATTTAAAGAGTATATAGGCTATTAATTTTTCTATAATCTACCCTTTTGTTATTATTTAATGTTTAAATAAGATATGGGGAGGGATTTTGAATAAGTGTTTTATATTTATAACATTAGTAATTGGAACATTAATTAAATTAAGTGAAGAAATATATACCTAAGACCATAACAGAATAATATCTGTTATGGTCTTAGGTATAAATAATTTTAATTGTTTACAAACCATGATACAATGAACTAGTACAGTATTTAAAGAATGGGGGCGCTTTGAATTATAATGAATGGACAATCAAAAAAAGAGCTTATACTTAAGGGGGACATGTATAAAGTTATTATTACCTTAGCCATACCTATTATGGTAAATAACTTAATACAAACACTATACAATTTAGCAGATGGAGTATGGGTCAGTAAATTAGGGTCCACAGAATTTGCAGCTACATCCTTTGTATGGCCAGTAAATTTCCTTTTTATTTCTCTTGGAATTGGAATATCTATTGCAGGAACAGCTATTTTATCTCAGTTCATAGGGGCAGGAGAATATAAAGAAGCTAATAAGTATGCAAGTCAGCTTATAGCATTATCCTTATGCTGTTCTTTAATATTTGCAGTAGTAGGATATTTAATAACTCCATTTGTAGTAAGAGCAATGGGAGCTACAGGAGATCTTGAGATCCATAGTATTACTTACCTTAGAATTACTTTTTTAGATACACCTCTTGTTTTCTTATTTTTTAATTTTAATTCTTTAATGAATTCCCAAGGTAATACATTAACACCAACTATACTAAGTGGAATAAGTGCTATATTAAACGTAGTATTAGATCCTATATTTATATTTACCTTTAATATGGGAGTAGCAGGGGCAGCTATAGCAACCCTTTTATCTAAGGCACTTTTAGCAGGGGTTATAGTATATTTAATGAAAAATTCTTCTACTATGATTAAGCCTAGCTTTAAAGGATTTAAATTTGATAAGGATATAATAAGAAGGATACTTAAGGTAGCAATACCTTCATCAGTTGGTCAATCAGGTTCAGCTTTAGGGTTTATTGTGCTTAATAGTTTTATTGCCTCTTATGGTACTGCAACCTTAGCAGCTTTTGGAATGGTAAACAGGATAACTTCTCTTATAATGCAGCCAGCTATGGGAGTGGGAGCAGCTTTAACTACTATAGTGGGACAAAACTTAGGATCGAATCAATTAGATAGGGTTAAAGAGGGATTTATTAAAGCACTTAAGTTTACCATAGTATTTTCAGTTTTAGGGTCTATTATTCTTATATGGCAGAATGAGGGAATCATAAACTTTTTTATGCAGTCTAAGGACGATAAAGAAGTTATATCCCAAGGGATAACATTTTTAAATTTCATATCCTTTTCTATGCCTCTTATGGGGATATTTAGTGTACTACAAGGAATATTCCAAGGATCGGGGCATACAAAATATTCTATGGCTATGGAAATAGGAAGACTTTGGTTTGTAAGGCTTCCTATGATACTTGCCTTTAAGTATTTTACTAATATAGGAGAGGAAGGAATATGGTTTTCTATGAGCTTTAGTAATTTTATAATATGTATATATGGCCTATGGTTATATAAGAAAGGTCATTGGAAAAATAAAGTTATAAAAGTTTCTGAAAAAGCTATGGCATAGAAATAACTAGAAAAATTAAGAGTAACTTTAAAAATCTTATATAATAAAAACCTCCCTTTAAGTTATATACAGTTAAAAATCGCAGTGAAAATATAATTTAAAGGAATGGGGGTTATTAAAAGATACTTGCAAAATTAAATTTTGATTTTGTAAGTATCTTTTAATTTGGTAATATTTTTATAGATGAAAAACCATTGAATTGCTAACAGATTAACTTATTCCTTTGAGTAGTTAATTTTAGAATAAATAAAATTAATTTAGTTAAAGTATAAAATATGAAACTTTAAATTTAGAAATATTTAATTTCAATAATATAGAGTAACTAGTATAATAGTCTAAGTTAGTTAAAGCTATAAATAAGGATTTATTAACTAAATATAGAATGTAAAAAAATCTTAAGGGTAAACTAAAAGGAGTTAAATATTGAAAGGAGATATAGGAATGAAGAGTTTAAAAAAGATAGGTGTTCTAACCTTAGCATTAGTTATAATTATTTTTGGAGTGGTAGCATGTAATAAACCCAAGGAGTCCTCAGAAAAGTCTGAAGTTACTGTTAAAAACTTTTTCGAAAATGTAAAAAGAGAAAGATATGAAGATGCTTTAAAAGAAGTTCGTGATGAGGATAAAGAAAGAGCAAAGGAAAGTATAAATAGTATAAATACAGAGGATGCAAAGGAAATAGGAAAAGAATTATATAAAAATTTAGATTATAAAATAATATCAGAAGATGTTAATGGAGATAATGCCAAAGTTAAAACAGAAGTAACCCTTCCTAATACCTTAGAGATAATTACAAGGGCTGTTAAAGATACTACAGGAGAAAACATTCAAAATTTTATAACTAACAAAGGAAATCTTAATAGTACAAATTATACAACCATAAGAAACAATGTGATGGAAGAACTTAAAAAGCCAGATGTAACAAGAAAAACTAAAAATTATGACTTAGATTTAGTTAAGGTAAATGGTAAATGGAAAATGGTTGGGAATGATGAGCTTATGAATGCCTTAAGCGGAGATTTATATAGATATCAAGGATTATACAAGTAATTTAAAAAATCTAGAGGGAAACACATCTCTCTAGATTTTTTAAATTGATTTTTTATTTTCTTATATCATGATAAAATACTACTTGGGAAGTTTCATTTAAAATATAATTAACTATTTATATATAGTTAATTATATAATTTACATTCAACTGATTGATGAATCAATAATTTTAAGCTGAATCTAGTCCAGCTTTCATATTACAACTTGTATATTAAGAGGGATTTTTAAATTATAAGGGTATTATAGTTTAAGTAATCTCTAATTTTAAGAGAAGTTATAAAAGCTCATTATACATAGACTTACTTTAAGCTTATAGGTAATAGGAGATTAGGTTAGCCAAAATAGATAAGATAATATAAAAGAGGATATAATGGAGAAAGTATTTAGTGTTTTAGATAATATAGTATATATTTATATAGATTTTATAGAGAGTAACAATGAAGATGGGTATTTATATATAAGAGGAATTAAAATTAAAAATAGAATACCTATGTATTACAAAGAAAAAATACAAATTAAAGAATGGAAATTAAAAAAACAACATGAGTTAATAGAAGATAACAATCATATTAGTGGAGATAGAGAACTTCAAGATTTTAAGAATTTTTTAGAAGAAATGCCTGTAATATATCATGGGGATGACTCAGTCTTAAAAGGTATATATATAATAAATAAAGAATTTCATATAAAAAATAAGTTTCTGGATTCTAAGGAACTTATAGCTTTATTGAATCCATCACTGGAGGATTACACTCTCAAGGGGTTAAAAAGCTACATTAAAATAAAAAATGGTTATTATAACAAACCTATGGAATATGAGAACTTAACATTAGAATTAGTAAATAAGTTTTTAAGCGACTTTTGGATGGAAAATCCTTTGATTATTCCAAGAGAATTTGACAATTTAAGAACATGGCCATGGTATTCTTATATTCAACCTAAAAGTATAACTATGGATAATAAAGACTTTTATAAAGAAGAGAAATTTAAAGAAGATCATATTAAAGTTAATTATAAAAGATATGAAGAGTTATTTAATGATGAGGGCTTATGGAAAAGATATCATAGCAACTATAGGGTAAGAGAAAATCAAGTAAAACTTAGCACTCATATTAAAGAAGGCATTTTAAAAAAGAATATAACTTTAGTGGAAGCACCTACAGGTATAGGTAAAAGCATGGCATATCTTTTGCCTTCATCTATATTTTGTCACTTTAATAAGGATAAGAAGATGTTTATATCTACTAATACTAAGGGGCTTCAAAAACAATTAGTTACTAAGGACATCCCAAATTTATTAAAAATACTAAAGTTAAATAATGTGAAATATGTGCTTATAAAAGGAAAGAGCAATTATTTTTGTATAGATAGATTTAATTATCTAGAGGAGGACTTAATTACAAATAATCCATTGGCCTATGTCTATATTTATAGATATATAAATGACTATGGTCTTGGAGATATTGAAGAGGTTAACCCTTATATAAGAGAAAAATTTAACTTAGAAAAGCTTATTCCTCATTGCTTTTGTGACTCAGAACTGTGTAACATAGAAGAATGTGCTTATGATGAGAGATGCTATTATGCAAAGAAGGTTAGAAGCCTTGAGGAAGGAAATATCATAGTTATTAATCACTCACTTCTACTTAGGTGGCCCTATGAAAATTATGCAAAAATACAGCATCTTATAATGGATGAGGCACATAACCTTTCTATGGAAGCCTATGAGGCTTATGAAGAAGAAGTTAATACTTTAGATATTTATAAGGCTTTAATGGACATATATAATAAAGAAAGTAATAAAGGTTTTTTACTTTATTTAAGCCATAAGAGTCAAGGCGCCTTTGATTTAAATAATATTTATAATTATATAGTTAGCCTTAGCTATAATATAGAAGCTGTGAAGTCCTCTATTATTAAGTATGCTGATGATAAAAAGATAACTAATGAATATGATTTAAATGAAAAGTTTAATTTAGAGGATGGAGTATTAAAAGGGGTAAAGGCTAATCTTAATAGATTAGGTAATAATATGTATAACTTTTTAGAAGAGATAAATAAGGGACTTTCTAACATAGAAAATAAAGAAAACTTTAAAAATGATATTAGAGTTAAAATCCTTAAGGAAAGATGTAAGTTTTTAAATAATATAAAAGATAATATAGAAAAATTTATATTAAATCAAGAGGAAGGGTATTGTTATTCTTTTCAGCTTCATAAAGGCTATAAGTGGTGGAGTCTTAAAATAACTCCCTTAGATATTTCAGGATTTTTCCACAAAAAAGTCATAAGTGATTTAGAAAGTGGACTTTTTATATCTGCTACACTTTCAACAGAAGGGAAATATAATGATTTAAAGAGAACTCTTGGAATTAATTTATGTGAGAAAAGCCAAGAAAATAGGAAGGATGTAATTGATATAAATCCTATAGAATCATCCTTTCACTATGAAAAAAGAAGTGTGGTATATGCTCCTAAGTTTTATAGCGCTATAAATGAAAATGTAGAAGAATACTCTTTAGAACTTTTAGATAAATTTAAAGAAATTCTAAAAATCATAGAAGGTAATGTTCTTATGCTTTTTACTAATATAAGACGGCTTAAGGAATTTAAAAAACTTATAAAAGAAGAAGAAGAAAACTTAAGAATTAAAATTATTACAGATAAAAATGAAATAAATAATCTTAAAAAGAGAGATAATACCTATGTATTTTTAGGGTCTAAGGGAATGTTTGAAGGGATAGATATACCAGGAGATAGTATGAACACTGTAATTTTAGATAAAATTCCAAATATAAATAGCAATGACCCTTTTTATGAAGCCTTAATAGAAAAGAATATGAGAGGGAAGGAAGACTATTGGAGATGTTATAATAAAATTAATTATCCAATTGTATCCAT
Organism: Clostridium hydrogeniformans DSM 21757; assembly: GCF_000686705.1. Taxonomy (GTDB): domain Bacteria; phylum Bacillota; class Clostridia; order Clostridiales; family Clostridiaceae; genus Clostridium_Z; species Clostridium_Z hydrogeniformans. The sequence continues at coordinate 655,705 of NZ_KK366004.1, forward strand.
AGCTACAAAACAAATCTTTGGGAGACTTATAAGAACAGAATATGATTATGGAAGTTTATTTATCATGGGAAAGTTTTATGAGGAAAATCAAAATACAAGGAAGCTTCAAGAAGAACTTCATAGAAGTCCTGTTATACGAGGGGATATTGAAGATATAAAGAAGGATTTAGAAAAAAGGACAAGGTATTGGATTAAACTAAACTTGTTAAAAATTTTAAAAGAAGAAGCTTTTAAGGAACTAAAATATATAAATATAATAGAGAAAAAAGAAGAGGTTTTAAATTTAAAGCTTAAAAATGAACTTAGAAAAAATAAATTAAATGATAATATATATCTGAAAATTTATCCTAATATATTTTTAAAGACTAAAGATAGGATAATAAAATTTAATAAAAAAGAACAGGATTATATATATAAAATACTTACATAGGAGGATTGGAGGGAAAATATTGAAGGCAAAAGAACATTTTATGGAAGGGTTAAATTGTTGTGAAGCTATAATAGCCTCTTCCAATGATAATTTAAATACAAGTATTCCTATATCTATAGGAAGTGGTATGGGAGGAGGGATGGGAGTTGGACTTACCTGTGGTGCTATTACAGGAGGAAATATGATTCTTGGGATATTAAAGGGAAGAAACTCTTTAGAGGAAAATAATCAGTGTAAAATTCAGGTTATGGAACTTATGAATTCAGTACTAGAAAAGTATGGCTCTGTAAATTGTATGGAACTTAGAGCCAAGGGAATTGATTGTAATGAAATAGTTGAGTTTATAGATGAGTATTTAAAAAAGGTAAATATATAGGTTTTTTACATAAACACTTAACTTATTTATTAAAAATATACTTTATTTATTTAGGGTTAGATATATGTATAAATTAGCTTTAAAGATTAAAACTCTATAAAAATAATTTAAGATTATAGTTTTTAAATTTTATATTATATAATATTTTAAATATTATAAGTCATACTTATAGTTATAAAAGCCCACTAAGTATTATGGATTAATACTTAGTGGGCTTAATTTAAAATTAATATCCTAGTAATTATAGTTCTTTTTTACATCTTCATAGAAGATAGCGGTAGAGGTTCTAACATAAGGCAATAGCCAAAGTAATCCAATGCCTAAGGTAAATATAGATAGAATCCACCAACCTATAAATGATAAATGAAGTAGAAATAATTTAATTTTATAACCCTTCATCATATTTACACTTTCCTCTATGGCATCATAGGAGCCTAAAAGTGGATTATCAAGAAGCATAAAATGTGCTAGTGCATATCTATTTAAAAAGATTCCAAGAATAATACAAATAATTATAAAAGTAATTATAATGAGGAAGATTGCAGGAGTAAATATATATTTACTACCATGATAATTTACTTCTGCAATTGAAGGATGAAATAAAGCTCCTGTTATGGTTAAAACCACAACTATAATTGCAGGTATTGACCATAAAAGACTAAAAATTGTAGTTAAAAGATGGCAAAGAAAATATCTCAAAAAACTTTTAAATGGATAAAATAGGTCTTCAAGAGAGGTTTTTTCTTTTCTACTAAGTTTAAGGAAAAAATAATTTACTCCAGCAATTAATGGACCTAAAATTATAAAAAATAAAAGGTTTAATAAAACACCTCCAAATCCATATTTATGTGTACTAGGAAGTGTTAATAAGGAGTCTATTAAGAAAAAAATAAAATAGCATAGAACAGCTTGTCCCCAATTACCTTTTAAAGAATCTCTAGCAGATTTTCTTATAGTATAAAAGTTCATATTTTCCTCCTAAATATTAAATATATTTATAAATATATTTAATATTTTATACATATATGAATGAGTTGGTGAATATTACCAAAGGAATTGTGAAAAATACTAAAAAAATTATAACTTATTACATAAAGTTTAAAAACTTTTCTTTAGGTTATATTAAGAAAATTAATAATAGAATTTAATAGAAATACCATGAATTCATTCCAGCATATAAAATCTCTAAGGTGGAGATAATATTTAATGAAGGAGTGATAGAAAATGGGACATAGAGAAGATAAAAAAGCAAAAAAAAGAACAGATAAATTTAAAAAGCCAGAGATAATTCATGAGGATGAAATGAAAAAACATAAGAGTAAGAATACTATAGGTAGTACAATAGGATAGAAAGGAGAGCTGGTTATGACAAGGGAATTTAAAAAAGGTGAATATGGGATAGCAGCAGATAAAGCTAAAAGTCTTCTAGATAAAGGTATAGGTATTACAGAAATAATATCCATGACTGGGCTTACAGAAGAAAGAATAAATAAACTTCATAAGAAAATGAGGGACAAGTTAACATAAAATAAATCTTAAGGAAAGATTTTATAAATTTCTATTTATTTCACAAAGATTTTTCTAATTTAGTATATATAGATTAAGTTATATATAAATTATTTAAATATTTAATATAAAGGAAAGATATTGCATATCTTTCCTAATTTTCTTTTTATAATTATAATGAATTTTCATATATTATGGTGTAGAATATAAACTGTAAAATCTACATAAGAAGATTAAAAATAGTTAGTAGATAGAATGGCTATTTTAGATTATATTTAATAAAAATACAAAGTTTAAATTGCGTTTTAGCATTTGTGGGGGGAATCTTATGAAAAAAGTAGCGGTAATTTTTAATGGTGGAACTATATCTATGAAGGTGGATCCAAAATTAAAGGCAGCGGTGCCAAGTCTCACAGGAGAAGAAATAATGTCTATGGTGACAGGAATTGAAAACTATGCAGAGATAGAGTCTCATACTTTTTCTTCTATGCCAGGACCACATATGACTCCAGAGATAATGCTTCAGTTATCAAAGTTTATAGAGGAACTTTTAAATAGAGGAGATATAGATGGGGTTGTAGTTACCCATGGAACAGATACTTTAGAAGAAACTGCTTATTTAGTGGATTTAACCTTAAATACAGATAAACCAGTAATTTTTACAGGATCTATGAGAAGTGGGTCAGAGCTTGGTTATGATGGACCTTCTAACTTAGCAGCTTCTATATGTACGGCCATATCAGAAGAAGCCAGAGGTAGAGGTGTATTAGTTTGTTTAAATGGAGATTTAAATTGTGCTAGGGAAGTTACAAAAACTAATTCCATGTCTCTTGATACCTTTAGGACTCCTAATTTTGGACCAATAGGTATGGTGGATAATAATAAGGTGTTATTTTATAGAAATAGTTATAACAAGGAAAATTATCACATAGATGAAATAGAGTCTAAGGTAGCTTTAATAAAATGTGCTGTAGGTATGGATTCAGCCTTTATAAATTATTCTATAGATAATGGATACAAAGGTATAGTTATAGAGGCTATGGGAAGAGGGAATATTCCACCTGAGATGGTAGAAGGAGTTAGGCGTGCCATAGAAAAAGATATACCAGTAGTTGTAGTATCAAGATGCTTTGAGGGAAGAGTTTGTGATTCTTATGGCTATCCAGGTGGGGGTAAAGATATAAGAAATCTTGGTGTTATTTTTGGTGATACCCTTCCAGGACAAAAGGCTAGAATAAAACTTATGGTTGCTTTAAGTAAAACTAAGGACATGAAAGAACTAAAAACTATATTTGAAAAGCACTTATATAGTGTTTAATAAATTGAAGTTAATTTACCTTAAAAATAAAGGAGCTGTGGAACTAAAGACTTTACATACAATATATTGATTTGCAAATTTTAAATTAGCAAAATATATTGTAGTATTTATTCTTAGTTAAAATATAGTTTTATTAGACTGGAGGTTTTCCGGGCTTAGAATTATATAAATTTTTAATTTATTGAATGATAAAATCCTATTTAGTTAAGGATAAGTATAACTAAATAGGACTTTTTAATACCTTTACAACTTATAAATGCGAACTTGGATTTGATATACTTTTTATATAGTTCGTATATTGACATAAGATAAATCTATATGATAGAATAATATTCGTGATATGACATGATACAGCACTAAAGATAAAGAGGATATTTATTCCTTGAGGAGGTAATGTTTTGATAGAAAAAATTTTTAAGTTAAAAGAAAATAACACTAATGTTAAAAAGGAGATTGTGGCAGGGGTAATAACTTTTTTAACTATGGCTTATATTATAGCGGTTAACCCAGATATACTTAGCAATACTGGGATGGACAAGGGTGCCTTAGTAACAGCTACATGTCTTTCAGCAGGGTTAGCTACTTTACTTATGGGAGCTTATGCAAATCTTCCTTTTGCACTGGCGTCAGGAATGGGAATAAATGCATTTTTTGCTTTTAGTGTAGTTTTAGGCTTAGGAATTACCTGGGAACAAGCCTTAACGGCAGTTTTTATAGAAGGAATAATTTTTATAATATTATCTTTAACTAAACTTCGTGAAATAGTGGTTAATAAAATTCCACTAACTTTAAAATATGCGGTAACATCAGGAGTTGGATTATTTATAAGCTTTGTAGGATTTGTTAATAGTGGAATAGTGGTTAAAAATGATGCTACTTTAGTATCCATGGGAAACTTAAAATCTCCAGTAGTTATAATAAGTGTAATAGGAATAATTACTATAGTTATACTACATAAGGCCAATGTTAAAGGATCTCTTTTATGGGGAATAGTTTTAAGTACTATAATAGCTTGGGGATATGCCTATTTTAATCCAGAAATGGCTAAAGCCTATAATATTATGCTTCCACAAGGAATAATAAAATATGAGAGCATAGCTCCTGTAGCTTTTAAATTAGATTTTTCATTTATATATAACATGAATACCTTATGGAATTTTGTAATAATAATATTTACATTTTTATTTGTGGATTTCTTTAATACTTTAGGTACATTAGTAGGAGTGGCATCTAAGGCAGGCATGTTAGATAAGGATGGAAATATAAAGGATGCAGGAAAAGCTTTACTTACAGATGCTATTAGTACAACCTTTGGAGCGGTGCTTGGAGTATCAGCTGTAACTGTTTATGTTGAAAGTTCCACAGGGGTAGCTGAAGGGGGAAGAACAGGTCTTACAGCAGTTACCACAGGGATATTATTTTTAATAGCTATGTTTTTTGCTCCTTTATTTGTAGCAATACCAGCTAGTGCTACAGCGCCAGCTTTAATAATAGTAGGATTCTTCATGATGGATAATATAGGGAAAATAGATTTCACAGATTTTGCAGAAGGAATACCAGCATTTTTAACTATAATATTAATGCCATTAACCTATAGTATAGGGGATGCTTTGACCTTTGGAATATTATCTTATGTAATAATAAATCTAGGATTAACTATACTAGGTAAAAAGGAAAATAAGGTCTCAGGAGTAATGATATGTTTAGCATTAATATTCCTGTTGAAAATAGTTGTATCTTAAGATATAAGTTATAGTTATGAAGATGGTGTAGTTTTTTATAAGAGCTACACTATTTTTATAAAAAACATACACGAAAAATAATTGAATTTATAAAAATAATAATATGTATATTGACAAATGAATATTAAATAAATTAAAATAATATTCGTAGAATATAAGAGGGGGATGGGTATGGATAAATTTTTTAAACTTAAAGAAAATAATACAAATATGAGAACGGAAATTATTGCAGGTATAACTACATTTTTAACTATGGCTTATATTATTGCAGTAAATCCAGACATACTTAGTATAGCAGGTATGCCTAAGGGGGCATTGGTAACTGCTACTTGTCTTACAGCAGGTCTTACTACAATATTTATGGGTTTATATGCTAATTTACCTTTTGGACTAGCTTCAGGAATGGGACTTAATGCTTTCTTTACATTTGGTGTGGTTATAGGTCTTGGAGTAAGCTGGCAAACAGCCCTTACTGCAGTTTTTATAGAAGGAATTATATTTATAATATTATCTTTAACTAATGTACGTGAAGCAGTAGTTAATACAATACCATTAAATTTAAAATATGCAGTAACCGTAGGTATAGGACTATTTATAAGTTTCATAGGATTTGTTAACAGTGGGGTAGTTATTAAAAATGAATCCACTATGGTATCTATGGGGAATTTTACTTCACCGACAGTAATCATTGCAGCCTTTGGACTTTTTACCATGGTTGTTTTTTATAAGAGAAATATTAAGGGGGCTTTACTTTGGGGGATAGCTGTTAGTACTATAGCAGCTTGGATATATGCCATAATAGATCCACAAGGAGCTGCTTATTACAAGATATTTTTACCAGAGGGAGTATTTAAATATGAAAGTATATCATCTATTGCTTTTAAACTAGATTTTTCTATTTTTAATGACCCATCAAAAATATGGACCTTAGTTGTGGTAGTTTTTACTTTCTTATTTGTAGATTTCTTCGATACGGTGGGAACACTGGTTGGAGTAGCTTCAAAAGCCAATATGATTGATAAGGAAGGAAAGGTGCCAGGAGCTGGAAAGGCTCTTCTTGTAGATGCCATAGGAACAACAGTAGGGGCTTTACTTGGGGTTTCAACAGTAACAACTTATGTAGAAAGTTCAGCAGGAGTTGCAGAAGGGGGAAGAACTGGACTTACATCCTTAGTTACAGGAGGTCTATTCTTACTAGCTATGTTCTTTGCACCATTATTTGTAGCTATACCAGGTTCTGCAACAGCACCAGCATTAATAATGGTAGGGTTCTTTATGATGGAGAATATAACAAAGATAGATTTTAGTGACTTTTCAGAAGGAATCCCAGCTTTCCTAACTATAATATTGATGCCTTTAACCTATAGTATAGGGGATGGTTTAACTATTGGGGTATTATCTTATGTGATTATAGGATTATTAGTTGGAGTATATGATAAGGGTAAGAAAAAAGTTTCTAATGTTATGATATGCTTAGCTTTTATCTTTATAATAAAACTAATAGTATCTGGAATAGGCTAAACTTAATACTAAAGCTTGTTTTAAAGGGAAAAGACTTTATTACTAAATTATTAGTGATAAAGTCTTTTTTTATATATTATGTTATTTTTAGTACCTCCTTAAATACAGGTGAATAGTATAAAGTAAACTATTTAAGGAGGAAAATCCATGAAAATAAACAATAGGTTAAGTTCTATAAAAGAATATCATTTTAAAACATTAGAAGATATAAAGGATAACCTTTCTAAAGAAGGGAAAGAGGTTTTTGATTTTGGAATAGGTGAACCAGATTTAAAGACTAGAAAAGATATAAAGGATACTATTATTAAATCCTTGGAATATGATGGATTTAATAAATATCCACCTTATGAAGGAATTAAGGAATTAAAAAGAGAAATATGCAAATATTATAAAAATATATATGATGTAGAGTTAGATGAGGATGAGGTTATAATATTAATAGGTTCTAAGGAAGGTATTAATAATACATTTCCAGCTTTTTGTGACTTTAAAGATGTAGCTTTAATACCAGCTCTTGGATATCCAGTTTATTCAACATCCTCAGCACTTTGGGGGATAGAAACTTATAGGTTTCCTCTTATAAGGGATAATGGGTATTTACCTAATATTAATAACATACCTAAGGTTGTTATTAAAAAGGCTAAGCTTATGGTGTTAAATTACCCAAATAATCCAACAGGAGCAGTAGCAACTAAGGATTTTTATGATGAGGTTCATAAGTTTGCTTTAGATAATGATATAGTAGTATGTAATGATAATGCTTATGGGGATATAATAAAGGATAATGAGGGGAGAATATCTTTACTATCTAGTGGAAAGGAAAATGTTTTAGAGTTTGGTAGTTTTTCTAAAACCTTTAGTATGACAGGCTTTAGGCTAGGATATGCAGTGGGGGATAAAAGGTGTATAGAGAGGCTATTAAAAATAAAATCTAATGTAGATTCAGGACAATTTCTACCAATACAGTATGCAGGTATAGAAGCTCTTAGTAAACTATCTCATGTATTAGAGGAGCTTAATATATATAATGAAAGAAGAAATATTCTTGAAAAAATATTAGATGAAAAGAATGTAGAATATTTTAAGGGAAAAGGAAGCTTTTATCTATGGGGAAAGGTTCCAAGGGGGTATTCCACTGATGAGTTTACAAAAGAACTTTTATATAATTATGGCATATTAGTTACCCCAGGCTATATTTTTGGATATCAGGGAGATGGATGGTTTAGGGTTGCTTTAACTAAAAATGTTAATATAATAGAAAAAGCATTTTCAAGAATTTCGGAGTTTTAGGGAGAAAACAGGTCAAAAATCAAACTTTTTGCAAATAAAACTTGAAATTCTCCTATTAAGTTATGTATAATAGGTAGTATGAATTGGGAGCAACCGTAAGGAGGAATGTCATGGTTAAGAGTATGACAGGCTTTGGGAGAGGAACTAGTGGTGAAGAAGGTAGCATAAGTTTCTCTGTAGAGCTAAAGAGTGTTAATCATAGATACTTAGATATAAATGTTAGGATGCCTAAAAGTATGATTTCCTTTGAGGAGAAAATACGAAAGATAATAAATGAGAGGCTAAGCAGAGGAAAAGTAGATATATTTATAACCTATAAGAATTATGGAGACTTCCATGGAGAAGCAATTTTAAATGAGGCTTTAGCAGATAGCTATTATAAGACATTAAAGTCTATTAAAGATAGGTATGAGAATGTTAAGGATGATATTTCTGTTTCTTTAATTTCAAGTTTTCATGATGTAATAAAGGTAGAAGAAAAAGAAGAAAATATGGAAGAACTTTGGGAAGGATTAAAGTTTAGCTTAGAAAATGCTCTTTCTATGTTAGTAGAGATGAGAGAAATAGAAGGGGAAAAACTAAAAGGGGATATTATCTTAAAGTGTGATAGTATAAAATCTTTAGTGGATAAAATTGAAGTTAAAGCTCCTGAAGTTGTTAAGGAATATAAAATAAGATTAGAAGAAAGAATAAAAGATTTAAGTGATAATATAACCTTAGACGATAATAGAATAAGTGTTGAGGTTGCTTTTTTTGCGGATAAGGCTAGTATAGATGAGGAGATAACAAGATTAAATTCTCATATAAATCAAGTTAAAAATACTTTAGAGTTAAATGAACCTATAGGAAGGAAACTAGATTTTATAGTGCAAGAAATGAATAGGGAAGCCAATACCATAGCTTCAAAATCTCAAGACTTAGAGATTACAAATATGGTTTTAGATATAAAAAATCACATTGAAAAAATAAGAGAACAGGTACAGAATTTAGAATAGTGTTTAGGAGGAAGAATATGAGTATAAAACTTATAAATATTGGCTTTGGAAACATAGTTTCTGCTAATAGATTAGTAGCTATTGTTAGCCCAGAATCTGCGCCAATCAAGAGAATAATCCAAGAGGCAAGAGATAGGGGTATGCTTATTGATGCAACTTATGGCAGAAGAACAAGAGCAGTTATAATAACAGATTCAGATCATGTTATATTATCAGCAGTTCAACCAGAAACAGTGGCACATAGATTATCTTCTAAGGAAGAGGAGCATGTGGATGAGGTTGATGAATAATGCAGGATAAAAAAGGTGTATTAATAGTAATATCCGGACCTTCAGGGGCAGGAAAAGGTACTATATGCAAGGAACTTTTAAATAGACATAACTTTTACTTGTCCATTTCAGCTACAACAAGATCCCCAAGAATTGGGGAAGTAGAAGGAGTGAATTACTATTTTAAAACCAGGGAAGAATTCCTAGAGAAGATTGAAGAAGGTGATTTTCTGGAGTACGCAGAGGTTTATGGAAATCTTTATGGAACACCAAAATCTAAAGTTCAATCTATGATAGATGAGGGTAAGGATGTAATTCTAGAAATAGATATACAAGGTGCCCTTAAGGTTAAGGAAAATGTTTCTGAAGGAGTATTTATATTTATACTTCCTCCATCAATGGAAGAATTAAAGCAAAGGATTATAAAAAGAGGAAGCGAAACTGAAGAGTCATTGATGACTAGATTTAAGTCTGCATATCAAGAAATTAATTATATTTCAAAATATAATTATGCAGTGGTAAATGATACAGTAGAAGAAGCTGTTAAGAAAATAGAAAGCATATTAGTTGCAGAAAACTGCAGAGTAGACAGAATGAAAGAAAAAATATTAGATTCTAAGGAGGGCTTAATCCATGAACAACTCTATGATTAATCCATCAATTTCAACACTATTAAATAAGGTAGACAATAGATATTCTTTAGTTATAGTAACTTCAAAGAGAGCAAGACAGCTTATTGAAGGAGATACTGCTAACGTTAAAGTAGAAGGAGTTAAACCACTAACTCTTGCTATAAATGAGGTTAATGAAGGATTTATACAGTATGAAGCAGTGAAAGAAGGTATCAAGTAGAAATGCCTAAAAAAAATGTGGTGCTTGGAGTATCAGGGGGCATAGCTGTTTATAAAGCCCTTGATATTGTAAGTCAGCTAGTTAAAAAGGATGTGGAGGTAGATGTTATAATGACAAAGTCTGCTACAGAATTTGTCACGCCTCTTAGTTTTCAATCCTTAAGTAGTAATGCAGTTATAGTTGATATGTTTAAGGAACCTAAACATTGGGAAATTCAGCACATATCTTTAGCTAAAAAAGCAGACATTATGCTTATAGCACCAGCCACAGCTAATATAATAGGAAAGATTGCTAGTGGAATAGCAGATGATATGTTATCCACAACAATTATGGCTACTAAGGCAAAGGTGATTTTTGCCCCTGCTATGAATACAAATATGTATGAAAATCCTATAGTTCAAAATAATATAGAAAAACTTAAGTCCTATGGATATGAATTTATAGAGCCAGCCAGTGGCAGACTTGCTTGTGGTGATACAGGCCGCGGAAAACTTGAAAGTACTGATTTAATAGTAGAACATGTTATGAGTGAGCTATACCCTATAAAGGACCTTAAGGGGAAAAGGGTATTAGTAACAGCTGGACCAACAGTTTCACCTATTGATCCAGTGAGATATATAACTAATAGATCCACTGGAAGAATGGGATATGCCATAGCAGAAGAGGCAAGAGATAGGGGTGCAGAGGTTACCTTAATTACAGGTCCTTCTAATATTAAAGAACCTTATAATGTGGATGTTATTCATGTAAATACCAATGAAGAAATGTTATCTTCTGTTTTAAGTCATTATGAAAGTTCTAACATAGTTATAAAGTCAGCAGCTGTGGCAGATTATAAGCCTAGGACTTATAGTGAGAAAAAAATTAAAAAAGGTGAAGGAGATCTTAGTATTACTCTAGAAAGGGATAATGATATATTACGATTTTTAGGGGATAAAAAGAAAGATCAAATTCTTGTAGGATTCGCAGCAGAAAGTAATGATTTAATAGAGAATGCATCCTTAAAGATGAAGAAAAAGAATTTGGACTACATAGTGGCTAATGATATAACTTCTAAGGATACAGGGTTTTCTTCAGAAGATAATAAGGTTATAATCCTAACAAAGGATGGAGAAGAAATATCTTTAGGAAAAATGCCTAAGAAAAGTGTAGCTAAGGAATTATTTAATATAATAAATAATAAAAAGCGCTAACTGCGCTTTTTTTCATATATATCATTTATATTACCTAAGCTTTAAAATTTTTAGAAAAGTTTATATACATATTTTTAGCAGCAATATAATTAATAAAATAAATTTATGCTTTTATTTGGAAGTTTAATTTATGGATAGATAGGTTATATATCTAATTAATCTTAAGTAATTGTAAATATAAAAGTATAATTTAAATATAAAAATTATAGTGGGATAAATATCTTATATTAATAGATAATAGGTTTAAATAATTTATTTAAGTAATATAATTTAGATAATATAATTTAGATAATATAAAGGATAGTAATATGGAACCAACGTTTTTTAGGTAAAGGGTGATAAAGTGAATAAATTCGCTGGAGTAATAGTAAATAATGATTCCGTGCAGGTAGATAGAGTCTTTACCTACAAAGTGCCGGAAGATATTAGAAATATAATTACCATAGGTCACAGGGTTAAGGTGTCCTTTGGTATGGGGAAAAAACTAATTGATGGATTTGTGGTAGAACTATATGAGGATATAGAAGAACAAGGAATAAAGTTTAAATCAATAAATAGTATTTGTGAAAAAGACCCTCTATTTACTAAGGAAGATTTTTATGTTGTCCAGTATATGAGAGATAGATATTTATGTACATATATGGAAGGTATAAGACTCTTTATACCTAGAGGTGTGACTAAAGGGGTATCATATAAAGAGAAGCAAGTACTATATTCAGTGAAAAATTTAGAAGTAAAATATGATAAAGAACCATATAACTCTATTTTTAAACTTATTAAGGATAATGAAGGTAAGTACACAAAAACTCAGCTTTGCAAGGAGTTTAGTCTTTCCTTAAGCTCTATAAATACCCTTATAAAACATGAATATTTAACAACAGAAAAAACTATAGTTAATAGATTTAATACTAGGGAATATAGTTTCTATGAAGAGAAAAACTTAACAAAAGATCAAGAAGAAGTGGTTAAAGAAGTTATAAATGGGTCATCCTTTATATATCTATTAAAGGGAGTTACAGGCAGTGGAAAAACTGAGGTATATATGAGAATTGTAGCCCAGTTTTTAAGAGAGGATAAAAGTGCTATAATTTTAGTACCAGAAATTTCCCTAACACCACAAATGGTTGAAAGATTTAAAGGAAGATTTGGTCGTGATGTTGCTGTTTTTCATTCAAAGCTTTCTGATGGAGAAAGATTTGATGAATGGCATAGAGTGAAAAGAGGAGAAGTTAAGGTTGCAGTAGGAGCAAGATCAGCCTTATTTCTACCATTTAAAGATTTAGGAATTATAATAATAGATGAAGAGCATGAGGCTACATATAAGTCAGAAAGTGACCCAAAATATAATGCAAAAGAAGTGGCAGAATTTATGGCAAGAAATAGAGGGCTTAAGGTACTTCTAGGATCTGCAACCCCATCTATTGATACTTATTATAGGGTCCATAAAAAAGAGATTAAACTATTAACTTTAAACCATAGGGCAGATGGAGCTAAGATGCCAGAGGTAAAAGTAATAGATATGAGAGAAGAGCTTAAAAATAATAATAAATCCATGTTTAGTAATGAGTTAAAAGAAGAGCTTGCAAGAGTTCTTGAAAGAGGAGAGCAAGCAATACTCTTCTTAAATAGGAGGGGCTTTTCAACCTTTGTATCTTGTAGAAAGTGCGGTTATGTATTTAAATGTGATAAATGCGATATATCACTTACATATCATGCTCATGGATCCTATCTTTCATGTCATTATTGTGGGAAAAGAACTTCTGTTAATACAACATGTCCTAGTTGTAAAAGTAACTATGTAAAGTATTTTGGAGTAGGTACAGAAAAAGTTGAGATGGCATTAAAAAAGGAATTCAAAGATGCTAAGGTTCTTCGTATGGATTTAGATACTACGAGAAGAAAAAATTCCTTTGAAGATATATATACCTCTTTTAAAAATGGAGAGGCAGATATATTAATTGGAACTCAAATGATAGCAAAGGGTTTAGATTTTCCCAATGTAACCTTAGTAGGAGTTATTGCCGCGGATCTTTCCTTAAACCTTCCAGATTATAGATCTGGAGAAAGAACATATCAGCTTCTAACCCAGGTATCAGGAAGAGCAGGACGTGGAAAAAAAGAAGGTAAAGTGATAATTCAAACATATCTACCGGATAACTATAGTCTTAAATATTCAAAAGATAATAATTATGAAGGATTTTTTAAGGAAGAAATATCCTTAAGGAATACCATGAATTACCCACCCTTTTCTAGAATAATGTCAATTAACATGAGCTCTAAGAGAGAAGACATACTTATAAAAACTATAGGAAAGGTTGGTATAAATTTAAAAGATTTATTAAAAAATACTAATAATATAGATATACTAGGGCCATGTCCGTGTATAATAAGTAAGATAAAAGAAATGTATAGATGGCAAATAGTTATAAAAGGAGATATAGGAGAAGATCTTGCTAAAGTTATAAGAGATAATACTTATACTTTAACTAAGGAAAATGCAGCTTATATAAGAATAAGTATTGATATAAATCCTAATAGCCTAATATAATATAAAAGAAGACATATATAATTAAACATTGGAAGGAGAATATACTATGGCATTAAGAAATATAAGAACCATGGGTGAAGATGTATTAAGAAAGAAGAGTAAACCTGTAGACGAGGTGAATGATAGAATAAGAACCCTTGTTAAGGATATGATAGAGACTATGTATGAGGCAGATGGGGTGGGTCTTGCAGCACCTCAAGTTGGAATACTTAAGAGAGTGGTTGTAATAGATGTTGGTGAAGGTCCAGTAGCTCTTATAAACCCAGAAATAATTCATAGCGAAGGAAGCTATATTGATGTAGAGGGATGCTTAAGTGTTCCAGGAGAGCAAGGAGAAGTAGAAAGACCTTTTAAACTTACAGTAAAGGCTTTAAATGAGAATGGAGAAGAAGTTATTTATAATGCAGAAGAGCTTTTTGCAAGAGCAGTATGCCATGAGCTAGATCATTTAGATGGAGTTTTATTTGTAGATAAAGTAATAAAGTAATTGAAGGAGGAGTAAAATATGAATATAGTATTTATGGGAACCCCAGATTTTGCAGTACCTTCTTTAAAAATTTTAATAGAAGAATTTAATGTTAGTGCAGTATTTACCCAACCAGATAGAAAAAAAGGTAGGGGGAAGAAGTTAGCTATAACTCCTGTAAAGGAAATAGCATTAGAGAATAATGTACCTGTATACCAGCCAGTAAAACTTAGAACTGATGAGGAATGTATAAAGGCTTTAAGGGATTTAAAACCAGATTTTATAGTTGTTGTTGCCTTTGGTCAAATACTTTCTAAAGAAGTTTTAGATATACCTAAATATGGATGTATAAATCTTCATGGATCATTACTTCCTAAATATAGAGGGTCAGCACCTATACAGCATTCTATAATTATGGGAGAAAAGGTAAGTGGAAATACCACTATGCTTATGGATGTAGGCATTGATACTGGAGATATGCTTTTAAAGGATCAAGTTGAAGTTAAGGAAGATATGACCTCAGGGGAACTTTATGATATTCTTAAAAATAAAGGAGCAGATCTTTTAGTAGATACTTTAAAGAAATATTCAAAAGGAGAAATAACTCCTATAAAACAAGAAGATGATAAAAGTACCCATGCATCTATGTTAAACAAAGACATGGCTAAGATAGATTGGAGTAAGACATCAGAAGAAATTCATAATTTAATAAGAGGATTAAATCCTTGGCCTGTTGCTTATACTTCATATAAGGATGAAAATATGAAGATATATAAAAGTCAGGTTTTAAATAAAGAAAGTACAAAATCACCAGGAACTATTATAAATGTTAACAAAGAGGGAATAGAAATTTCATGTGGAAAAGGAGTTATCTTATTAGAAGTTATACAATTTCCTAATGGAAAGCCTCTAAGTGTTGCTCAGTATATTAATGGTCATTCTATTGAGGAGCAGGAGATTTTAAAATAAGGAGGGGTTCATATGCCATTTTTTTATGACAGTACCTATTTATTTTTAATACCAGCTATGCTTATTTCTCTATGGGCTCAATTTAAAGTATCCTCTACCTTTGAAAATTATTCAAAGGTTAGAGGAAGTAGAGGAATAACTGGAGCAGAAGCAGCTAGAAATCTTTTAGACAGTAATGGTTTATATTATGTACCCATAGAGATTGTGAGGGGAAAACTCTCAGATCACTATGATCCAACAGTGAAAGTACTTAGACTTTCAGAAGATGTGTATTATGGAACATCTGTTGCTAGTGTGGGAGTGGCTGCCCATGAAGTAGGTCACGCAATTCAACATAAGAATTCTTATAAGCCATTAGTGATTAGGAATTCTATAGTACCAGCTGTAAATTTAGGATCTAGTTTATCTTGGATATTGTTTTTTGCAGGAATAGTTTTATCTATAAAACCATTGGTAACCTTAGGAATTGTATTTTTTTCAGCAGTGGTAGTGTTTCAAATTATAACATTACCTGTGGAATTTGATGCATCAGCAAGAGCCTTAAAGGAGATTAGAGCCCAAGGTATACTTTATGGAGAAGAAGAAAGAGGAGCAAAAAAGGTTTTAGATGCGGCAGCTTTAACCTATGTAGCAGCTACAATAATGGCAGTATCTCAACTTATAAGATTAGTAGCCATAAGTAACAGTCGTGATAATTAGAAATACGAGGTAACGATATGAAAGCAAGAGAAGTAATAGTTAAGGTATTAGATGAGGTTTTTAGTAACAGTGCTTATTCTAATATCGCTTTAAACAGTGAACTAAAGAAGAGCAATTTAAATGATAAGGACAGAGGACTAGTAACAGAAGTGGTTTATGGAACTATAAAATATAAATATTCTATAGATTTAATACTTAAGAACTTTATACAAAAGGATTTTAGTACTATACAAAATAATGTGCTTAATGTATTAAGAAGTGCCATTTATCAAATGCACTATTTAGATAAGCTTCCAAATTATGCAGTGGTTAATGAGGCTGTAGAAATTGGTAAAAAGGAATCAGAGGGTGCAGGAAAGTTTGTAAATGGTGTGTTAAGAAGTTATATAAGAAGTGATAAAGAGGATTTATTAAGAGAGTTTAGTGGAGATATTGGATTTTTATATTCCTATCCTAGATGGATGGTAAATCTCTTTACAAAGCAATATGGAGATTATGTAGCTAAATTAATCTTAAAAGGTTTAAATGAGACGCCTTATATGACAGTAAGAGTTAATGAACTTAAAGGAAGCTTTGATGATGCCTTTGAAAGTTTAGAAGAAAAAGGTTATGAGGTAGAAGAAGGTTATATATGTCCAGAGGCTATAATAATAAAAAGAGGTAAGGGAATAGAAGAAAATCAAGCATTTAAGGAAGGACTTATAACAGTTCAAGATGAAAGTGCTATGTTAGTTGCTCCTCTTATGGAAGTTAATGAAGATGAAGTAGCCATGGATTTATGTAGTGCTCCAGGAGGAAAAGCTACACATATGGCAGAGCTTATGAATAATAAGGGAACTGTAATTGCTCAAGATATACATGAGCATAAGCTTAAGCTAATAGAAGAAAATATATCAAGACTTAACCTTAATAATGTAAAAACCGTTCTTGGAGATTCTACTAAGCTTAATACTGACTTTATAAATTATGGAGATAAGGTTCTTATAGATGTACCTTGTTCTGGCCTTGGAATTATTAGAAAAAAACCAGAGATAAAATGGACTAAAAACCCAAGGGATTTAAGAGAAGTTGTAAAGGTTCAAAGAGAAATAATGGATAATGCTGCTCAATATGTAAAGAGTAAAGGAATATTACTTTATTCAACTTGTACTTTAAACAAGGAAGAAAATGAAAATAATATAGAGTGGTTCTTAAATAAGCATAGAGATTTTACAATTGAGAAGATATATTTAGGAGAGGCTGAAAATATAATATATAGTGATGCAGGGTATATTACAGTATTACCTAATAAGTATATGGATGGATTCTTTATAGCAAAACTTAGGAAAAGGTAATAGGAGAGAATAATGGAGAATATTTATGATTTAACCCTTAATGATCTTAAGCTATGGATGAAAGATAATAAAGAAAGTGAGTTCAGGGCTAAACAGGTTATGGATTGGTTATATAAAGGAATCAATTCTTTTAATGAAATGAAAAATATACCTAAATCTTTAGCTGAGAAATTGGAGGATAATTTTAAGTTCTATCTTCCAAAGGTAGTTCATGAGTATACATCAAAAGCAGATGGAACTAAAAAAATATTATTAGCCTTAGAGGATAATAATTTAATAGAATGTGTAATTATGAAATATAAGCATGGGAACTCCATATGTGTTTCTACCCAAGTTGGATGTAGAATGGGATGTAAATTTTGTGCATCTACCCTAGATGGAAGAGTACGTAATTTATCTAATGGAGAAATTTTATCTCAGCTAATAGTTGCAGAAAACTTAACTAAGGAAAGGATTTCCAATATTGTCTTAATGGGAAGTGGTGAGCCTTTAGATAATTATGATAATGTAGTTAAGTTTCTAGAGATTGTTAATGCAACCTATGGATTTAACATAGGTCAAAGGCATATAACATTGTCAACCTGTGGAATAGTCCCTAAAATAAAGGATCTTGCAGATAGAAAGATGCAGATAACATTAGCTCTTTCCCTTCATGCCACTACAGATGAAAGAAGAAAGTCTATAATGCCTATTGCAAATAAATATTCCTTAAAAGAAATATTAGAGGCATGCAGATACTATATAGATAAAACAGGAAGAAGGGTAACTTTTGAATATGCTTTAGTTAAGGGAGTTAATGATTCCCTAGAAGATGCTAGAGATTTAGCAAGACTTTTAAAAGGAATGCTGTGTCATGTTAATTTAATTCCTGTAAACGAGATTAAAGAAAATCATTTTAAAAAGACAGAAGCGGAAGAGGTAAAAGCTTTTTCTAAGGTTTTAAATGACTATGGTATAGAAGCTACAGTAAGAAGAGAAATGGGATCAGATATAAATGCTGCTTGTGGCCAGCTTAGAAGAAGCTATATAGAAACCCAAAAATAGCAATTAAAGGGGTGTTTTAAATGGTGGGATTCATAACTGATGTAGGAAATGTTAGGAGTATTAATGAGGATTATTTAGAAATTTATGAGGATGATGAAAAATTACTTTATGTAGTGGCAGATGGTATGGGAGGTCATAATGCTGGAGAGGTGGCAAGTAAATTAGCTACTGATACCATAATTTCTTATATAAAAGAAAGAAAAGTTGAATCTCCAGAGGAGCTTCTTAAGAATGCAATTAAAGCTGCTAATGAGAGGGTATATAATTATTCCTTAAGTAGCAATAATTTAAATGGGATGGGGACTACAATTACAGCTTGCTTAATAATTAAGGATAAGGTGTTTATAGGAAATGTAGGGGATAGTGGTTGTTTTATTTTAAAAGAAAATAATATAAAAAAGATAACCAAAGATCATTCCTTAGTTCAGGAACTTTTGGATGAGGGAAGCATTACAGAAGAGGAAGCTAAAAATCATCCCAATAAAAATATTATAACAAGAGCTATAGGAACGAAGGAAGAGGTTTTAACTGATATATATAAGCTAGAGAAAAATGACTTCCAACATATTTTGTTATGTACTGATGGTTTTACAAATGAAGTATCCAGTTCGGAGATAGTTGATTTAGTAAATTCATCTGAAAATTATAAGGATTTTTGCATAAAGGCTATAGAACTAGTAAAAACCAGAGGAGCAAGAGACAATATATCTTTAATTATAGTTGGAGGAGAGTAGTATGATGATAGGAACTGTGCTAGGTAACAGGTATGAGCTTATTGAAAAAATAGGCGAAGGTGGTATGGCAGAGGTATATAAGGCAAAGTGTAATAAATTAAATAGATTTGATGCAGTAAAAATATTAAAAAAAGAATTTTCCTCTGATACACTAGTAGTAGAAAAATTTAAAAGAGAAGCTACAGCAGTAGCAAACTTATCTGATAATAATATAGTAAATGTTTTGGATGTGGGTACCCAAGATGATATAAATTATATTGTTATGGAATATGTAAAAGGAAAAACATTAAAGGATGTAATAAGAGAAAATGGAAAGATTCCTTATACAAAAGCAGTAGGGTATGGAATAGAAATAGCTAAAGCATTAGACTGTGCCCATAGAAACAATATAATACATAGGGATGTAAAGCCACAAAATATTTTAGTAACTGAAGATGATATAATAAAGGTAACAGACTTTGGAATTGCTAAATCTACAGATTCCGCAACTATTACTAACACTAGTAAAATTTTAGGATCTGCTCATTATTTTTCTCCAGAACAAGCTAAGGGAAATTATATAGATTATAGAACTGATATATATTCTTTAGGAATTGTATTATATGAAATGGTAACAGGAAGGCTACCTTTTGATGCAGATAGTCCAGTATCAGTGGCATTAAAACATATACAAGAGCAACCTGTTCCTCCTATTAATATAAATGATACAATACCAGAGAGTTTAAACAGTTTAATATTAAAGGCAATAGAAAAAGATCCAATAAAAAGGTATTCTTCTTGTAAAGAAATCATAAATGATTTAATAAAAATAAAAAGAAATGAGAATATAGATGTGACTCCTAAAAAACAGGATGATCAGTTTACAAGAGTAATGAGTCCTATAACTGATGAAGATATTAGAAAGAGCAATGCTAATAAAGAAGCAAATAAGCCTTCTAATTCTCCTAAGAAGAATATAAAAGATGAAGAATTAGAAGAATATGATGATGACGATGATTATGAAGACGAGGATTATGGAAAAAGTAACAAAAAGAAATTTTTAATCTTATCCTTAGTTGGAATACTTGTGATAGCTCTTGGAGCTATAGGAGCTGCAATGGTATTTAAACCTTCTGATAAGAAGGCTGAATCTATAGAAGTACCACAAATCATAGGACTAAGTCAAGAAGAGGCTAAAAAGCTCTTAGAATCTAAGGGGCTTAAAATGGAGATTGTTGGAGAGAACCCAGATGATAAATATCCAGAGGGATCTATTGTTTCTAGCCATCCAGGAGTTGGAGAAAAGATAGAAAAAGGTAAGGAAGTTAGGGTTATAATAAGTGGAGGGGTAGAGAAATTAAAAGCCCCAGGGCTGGGAGAACTTGATAAAAATGCAGCTGATACCCTATTAAAGAGTCTGGGACTTTCATTAGGTAAGATAGAGTCTGAATACAATGATACAGTGCCAAGTGGAAAAGTTATTAGTCAAAACCCGGTGGAAGGTAAGGAAGTTAAAAAGGGAGATTCTATAGATATAGTTATAAGTAAGGGCCCACAAATAAAATATACTACTGTTCCCTATTTAGGAGAACAGCATAAATCTAATGTTCCTAATATTTTAAAGGGAAGGAAATTGACCCCAGGAAAAGTGAATGAAGAAAGAAAAGTAACTAATAACAGAGATGATTTAAATAAGAATTATACTGTAATATCTCAAAGCTTAGAAGCCGGTAAAGAAGTTGCAGAGGGTAGTGTTGTAGATGTTAATGTAATTGTATATGAATATAAAGAACCGGAACCAGAATTAATTAATATACCAGGTGGAATTAAAGGTGCTACAGTTAGAGATGCAAGAGCTATAATAGAAGGAGCGGGCTTTACCTTTAGTCCAGGAAGCTTTAAGGATGATGATGTTGTAAAAGACTATACTGTAAAAAATGGAAAAAGTAATAAGGCACCGAAAGGGGCTCTTATAACAATAAGTGGTGTAGAAGAAAAAAAGCCAGAAGAAAATCCAAAACCAAAACAGCCATAAAACCTGGTGATTTAAAAGTATAGGATAATAATAATCATTAAATAAATCCAGTAGGAGGAAATATGCAAGGAACTATAATAAAAGGCATAGGAGGCTTCTACTACGTAAAGGTTAATAATAGGGTTATAGAATGTAAGGCAAGGGGTAAGTTCAGATATGATGGACTTACCCCTATAGTCGGAGATAGGGTGGAAATAAGCCTTAATGGTGAAAAGGGAGTTATAGAAAAGATTTTTCAAAGATCATCAGAGCTTATAAGACCATTAGTTTCAAATGTAACCCAAGCCTTTGTAGTATTTGCTGCTAAAAATCCAGATATAAATATGGATCTATTAAATAGGTTCTTAGTGTTATGTGAGAATAATAATATTAAGGCAGTAGTATGTCTAAATAAAATAGATTTATGTACTAAAGAGGAATTAGAAGATTTTAAGCTTTTACTTAATAATATAGGTTATGAAGTTCTTCCAATAAAAGCTAAAGAGGGATATAATTTGGATAACTTAAAAGAAAGACTTAAAGGAAACGTAACTGTTTTATGTGGTCCTTCTGGAGCAGGAAAATCAACTTTATTAAATAAATTTAGTGGAAGAGAACTTATGGAAACAGGAGAAGTTAGTAAAAAGCTAGGAAGAGGTAAGCATACTACAAGACATAGTGAACTTATAGATGTAGAAGAAGGCTTTTTAGTTGATACTCCAGGATTTTCTAATATAGACATTACATTTATAGAAGAAGAGGACTTGATGCATTGTTTTCCTGAATTTAAGGAGTATAATGGAGGATGTAAGTTTTCAACCTGCCTACATAATAAGGAACCCCACTGCTCAGTTAAAGATGCAGTAGCTAAGGGGAATATAAGCGATTTTAGATATAACTTTTATTTAAAAACATTAGAAGAAATTCAAAGGGGGAAAAAGAAAAAATGGTAAAATTAGCACCATCAATATTATCAGCAGATTTTTCAAAACTTGGAGAACAAATAGAAAGGTTAAATAAAACAGAAATAGATATGATCCATATAGATGTTATGGACGGAAGTTTTGTTCCTAATATATCTTTTGGAGCACCAATAATGAAGTCTATAAGAAGTCTTACAGACAAAACTTTTGATGTACACTTAATGATAGAAGATCCTTCAAGATATATAAAAGACTTTGTAGATGCAGGTTCAGATATAATAACAGTACATTATGAAGCCGATAGACATATAGATAGAACTATAAATTATATTAAAAGCTTTGGAGTAAAGGCTGCAGTTGCTTTAAATCCAGGAACTCCTGTATCATCCATAAAAAATATATTTAAATCCTTAGATATGGTTTTAATAATGTCAGTAAATCCAGGATTCGGAGGACAAAAGTACATAAACTATGCTTCAGATAAGATAAAGGAAGTAAAAAATCTTTCAGAAGAATTAGGTCATAAGGTTATGATAGAAGTAGATGGAGGAGTAGATTCCTCTAATATAAATCAGGTAGTAAGTTGTGGGGCAGATGTTATAGTCGCAGGATCTGCTGTATTTAAAAATGGGGAAATAGAGGAAAATGTAAAAAGACTTAGAGAGGCATTATAAGATGAAAATAGTGGTAATAGGAGGGGGAAATAAACCTTCCAAAGAGCTTCTTAAAAAAAGCTGTAATAATTGTGATCTTATAATTGCAGCGGACAAAGGGGCACAGTATTTATTTGAGGAAAATATATTTCCTAATATAGTTTTAGGAGATTTTGATTCCATAGATAATGAAATATTAGAAAAGCTTAAGGAAAAGAATCTTAATATAGAAGTTTACCCTAAGGAAAAAGACTTTACAGATAGTGAGTTAGCTTTAAACATAGCCCTAAAGCATAATCCAGAAGAAATAATTATTTTAGGGTGTATAGGTACAAGAATGGATCATGTTCTAGGTAATATTGGTCTTCTTTATAAGTGTTTAGAGAAAAATATAAAGGGAAAACTTGTAGATGATAATAATATAATTTTTTTAGTTAATAAGAGTACAACTTTAAAGAATGAGGGAATGAAATACATAGGATTTCAAGGCTTTAGAGATATGGTATCAGACTTTAATATAAGAGGAGCTAAGTATGACCTTTATAATCACAATTTAAAGTTCGGAGAGTGTATTACTGTATCTAATGAATTTATAGAAGATTCCATGGATATTATTTTTAATGAGGGAATTGTTATGGTTATATATTCAAATGATTAAGTATAGTTAATCATTTGGTTTTTAGAAATGAAATTAAACTTATCCAGGGATTTTACTCTAGAGAAGTTTAATATGAAGTAATCAGTAAAAATAAAATTCCTAAGGATATATATATTTAGTAGGTTAGAGTATCTAAATAAGGTTAAAAATAATAATGTAATAAAAATTTATATAGTCACCAAAAAATTACTATATCATATAATGATATCAAAGCAAGTAAATTTTTGGTGATTTTTTTGTCTAGAAAATTATGTCCAAGAACAGTTATTGGAATGGTTATAGGAGCAGTAGGTATGGGGATTTTACTTGCTGTACTTGTTCCTATATGGGGGTGGCTTTTAGTAGCAGGGGCAGCCTTAGTTTATATAGGGTGGTATGTTGCTGAATGTTTCAGAAGATAATATATATGGAAATTATTATGGGAGGATGTTATGAAGATTATTGCTATTAAAGTACCTAAATTTATATCAAAAATAATAAAAATATTTAAAAGAAAGTAGAACAAAAGAATATGAAAAAGACAAAATAAAAAATGCAATTGTTATTTACAACTGCATTTTTTGTTTTGCCTTTTATATAGCACGTTGAACCTTTCCGGATCTTAAGCATCTTGTACAAACATGAACAGTTTTAGGTGTTCCGTTAACTACTGCCTTAACTTTCTTTACGTTTGGAGCCCATTTTCTCTTTGATTGTCTATGAGAGTGGCTGTACTGTACTCCAGAAATAACACCCTTGTTGCAAACTTCGCATCTTCTTGACATTATAAAACACCTCCTCTAACCCTACGAAGAATAGTCTTCAATCATAACGTAAGTTATTTTAACATAAAGTCAATATGGTTTGCAAGTGAAATATTAGTATATCTTAAAAAATAATTAATTAACTTATTTAATTTCCTTGAATAAATCCTGTAATTAATATAGAATATACTATATGGAATTTTTCAAGGAGGAGAATGATTATGATAGGTTTTTCCAATGAAAGCGGATATGTAGGATATTCAGAAGAAGTTATAGCTAATATAGTAGGTCTTTCCACTATGGAATGCTACGGAGTCGTTGGAATGGCTTCAAAGAACGCAACTGACGGATTTTGGGAGCTTATGAGAGCTGAGAACCTAAGTAAGGGTGTTAAGATAAATAGTAAAGATGATGAGCTTAATATAGAACTTTTTGTTGTAGTTCAATATGGAACTAAAATATCTGTTATAGCAGATAATATAATTCAAAAGGTTAAATATAATGTAGAAAATTATACAGGTTTAAAAGTTAACAGTGTAACAGTGAATGTACAAGGTGTGAGAGTCTAGGAGGTACAGAATGAAGTATTCAAAAATAAATGGTGAAAATTTTTATAACATGGTTATAAATGCTTCAAATAGATTAGAAGAGCAAAAGGAGTTTGTAAACTCTTTAAATGTGTTTCCAGTACCAGACGGAGATACTGGAACTAACATGTCTATGACTTTTAGATCTGCAGTGAAAGAAATAGAAAACATGGATGTATCCTCAATTGGGGAAGTAGCAAAGAAACTTGCTAAAGGAGCCCTTATGGGAGCAAGAGGAAACTCAGGAGTAATATTATCTCAAATATTACGAGGAATATCTAAAGGCCTTGATGGAAAAGAAGCGGTAGATGCTGAAGAGTTTTCAAATGCTTTATTAGAGGGTAGCAAGGCGGCTTATAAGGCTGTTATGAGACCTATAGAAGGTACTATCCTTACTGTGGTAAGGGCTGCAGGAGAGGCAGCAGTTGCGTCTAAAAAGAAAGATGTAACGGAGTTAATGGAAGAAGTGTGTATAAAGAGTAATGACATGCTGAATAAAACTCCAGAGATGCTTCCAGTACTTAAAAGTGCAAAGGTAGTAGATTCAGGTGGAATGGGTCTTTTAATTATCTTAAAGGGAATGCATGAGGCTTTAAATAATGATATAAAGGCAGTAATACAAGATGCGGTAGCGTCTAAAGAAAATGTATCAGCTGCAAATAATTTAGAGTTAAATGCAGAGGATATAAAGTTTGGTTATTGTACAGAGTTTATAATCTTAGGAAATGCGGATAAGGCAGATAACTTTAAGGAAGAAATTGAAGTTTTAGGTGACTCTATGATAGTAGTTGGATATGAGGATGTAATAAAGGTTCATATTCATACTAATGATCCAGGAGCAGTTTTAGCTAAGGCAGTTACCTTAGGAGAATTATCTAAGATAAAAATAGATAATATGAGGGAAGAACATAGAAGTCTTGTTGTAGATCAGAATGAATATGAAAAGATAGAGACTGCAATTTCTAATGAATCAACTGAGAGAAAGAAATATGCCTTTGTTTCTGTAGCTATGGGAGAAGGAATTAAGGATATTTTTGAAGACCTTGGAGTTGATTATGTCATTGAAGGTGGCCAGACAATGAATCCAAGTACTGAGGATATAATGAAGGCTGTTAATGACATAAATGCAGATAATATATTTATACTTCCAAACAATAAGAACATAATAATGGCTGCCAATCAAGCAGCAGATCTTTCAGAAGATAAAAATGTGGTGGTTATACCAACAAAGACAATTCCACAAGGAATAGTATGTGTTACTATGTTTAATCCAGAAGCTGAAGTTAAGGACAATGTAGAAGCAATGGAAGATGCTATGAGCAGCGTTAAAACAGGATCTATAACTTATGCAGTTAGGGATACTGAAATGGATGGAAACATAATAAAAGAGGGAAATATCCTAGGTCTTGTAGAAGGTAAAATTAAAGAAGTGGGAGAAGATGTCATAGAAACAACTAATGAGGTTATAAAATCTATGGTAGATGACGAAAGTTCTTTAATAACACTTTTCTATGGTAGTGATATAGATGAAGAGAAGGCTAAGAGTCTACAAGAGAATCTTGAAGAACTATATGAAGACTTAGACGTTCAAATGTATAAGGGTCAGCAGCCATTATATTATTTTATAATTTCTGTTGAATAAATATAAAAAAGCCTTCGGGCTTTTTTTATTTGAGTTAAGGAGAGGATACAGTGAATATTTATAGCTATGTTCATGAATTAAAGGGAGTTGGACCTAAGGCAAAAGAAGCCTTAAATAAAGCGGGTATATATACTATTTTAGATTTGCTTTTATATTTCCCAAGAGATTATGAAAACATAGATTTGAATATAGATATAGAGGATATAGATGAAAAACAAAAAATTGCTTTAGATTGTACTTTAATTGAGGTTAAAAGAGATGTGAGAACTCAAACTAAAAAGACCTTAACAACCCTTATATTTAATTATAAGGGACTAAAAGTTAGGGCAGTTTGGTTTAATCAACCTTATATAAAGATGACTTTTAAAATAGGAGAAACATATAAACTTCTTGGAAAGTATAAGAAAAAAGGAAAAGACCTTGAAGTTATGAATCCACTAAATGCATGTAAGGAACTTGATAAAACAGAAATAATACCTAAGTATAATTTAAATAGTAATCTTACAAATAAACTTTTATCAAAGCTTATTCATGGAGTATTAGACAATGTGTTGATAAAAGAGAATCTGCCTTTAAATATAGTAGATAAATATAACTTTATATCTTTAAATGATTCCATAAGGGAAATACATTTTCCAAAGGACAGAGTAACTTTAAAAAAAGCTAAGGATAGGTTGAAGTTTCAAGAGCTTTTCACCTATTCTGTAAAAATACTGATGCTTAAAAACCATATAAAGGGAGACAGAAAAGGAATAGGATTTAAAATCTCAGAAGAATTAGCTTTGCTTAAGGAAAAGTTACCTTTTTCCTTAACTAAGGCTCAAAGTAGGGTAATGAGAGAAATTCTTATAGATGAAAAGAAGACCAGTCCTATGAATAGATTAGTTCAAGGAGATGTAGGAAGTGGAAAAACCATAATAGCCATAATAGCCATGTTTAATGTAATAAAAAATGGGTATCAAGGAGTATTTATGGCACCTACTGAAATTTTAGCAAATCAACATTACTTAGAGATTCTTAAGGTACTAGAGGGCTTTGATGTGGAAGTAGAGCTTTTAACAGGAAGTACTAAAGGAAAAGAAAAGCTAAGGATTAAAGAAAGAATAAGAAATGGTGATCCTATAATAGTGGTGGGAACTCATGCCTTAATAGAAGATGATGTGGAGTTTAAGAGGTTAGGGATGGTGATAACCGATGAACAGCATAGGTTTGGTGTTCATCAAAGGAGTAGGCTTATAAATAAAAATGAAGAAGCTGATGTTTTAGTTATGACAGCAACTCCTATACCTAGAACTTTATCCTTATATCTTTATAGTGATTTGGATATATCTATAATAGATGAGTTACCTCCAGGAAGACAAAAGATAGATACTGTATTTTATAATGAGGAAAATAGAAGCCTTGGATATGAGCTTGCATTAGAGGAGATTAAGAAGGGAAGGCAGGTTTATATAGTTTGTCCCTTAATTGAAGAAAATGAGGACTTAAAGATTAAGTCTGTAGAGGAAACTTATGAGTATTTAGTAGAAGGACTTCTTAAAGGGGTACCTATTGAAATTCTCCATGGAAAAATGAAGCCAAAAGAAAAAGATGAAATAATGAAAAGATTTAAGGTTGGAGAAACAAAAGTATTAATATCAACCACAGTAATTGAGGTTGGAGTCAATGTGCCTAATGCTAGTGTTATGATAATTGAAAATGCAGAAAGGTTTGGACTATCTCAGCTTCATCAGTTAAGAGGAAGAGTTGGGCGTGGCAGACATAAATCTTACTGTATATTAATTGCTAAGGCTAATAACAATGTAACTAAAAAGAGAATGCAAATAATGACTATGAGCAGTGATGGGTTTTATATTGCAGAACAAGACCTTAAAATAAGAGGGGGCGGAGAACTCTTTGGATTTAGGCAACATGGGGATAATGGGCTTATATTAAGTGATTTTGTAGAAGATATAGATATACTAAAGGCTGCCAATAATGATGCTAAATTTGTTGTAGAAAGTAACACTATGGAAAATATAAAGATATGTAAGGAAATAGTAAACTCTTTAGAAAATACAACAAAATACATATGCTTTAATTAATGAAGCTAAATTTATTTTGTAGACTTTCTTTACTTATGATAAAATAATATAAAGCAGACTAAAGGAGGACAAAAAATGAGAATAATTGCAGGTCGTGCTAAAGGAAGAAGGATTTTGTCTCCAGATACTATGGAAACAAGACCTACCTTAGATAGGGTTAAAGAAAACATTTTTAACATAATACAGAATTATGTTAGAGATTCAGTGGCTTTAGATGTTTTTGCAGGAACAGGAAGCTTAGGTTTAGAAGCAGTTAGTAGAGGGGCAAAAGAATGTTATTTAATTGACAAGAGCCCAGTTACATTTCCACTTCTGAAAAAGAATGTGGAAAACTTAAAATTTCAAGATGAATGTACTTGTTTAAATATGAATGCCTATGATGCTCTTAAAAGATTCATAGATAATAATAAAGTTTTTAACTTAATATTTATAGACCCTCCTTATCTAAAGGATATGATTCCAAAAGCTATAGATATGATAACTGAAGGAAATCTATTAGATCCTAATGGGTTAATTGTAACTAAAATAGATTCCACAGAGGATATTTATAAGGGGAATCATAGGATTGAATTAATAAACGAAAGAATATACGGAAATACAACAGTGTGTTTTTATAAGTATAAGGAGGATTAATCATGAGAAGGGCTGTTTACCCTGGAAGTTTTGATCCTGTAACTAATGGACACTTGGATATAATAAAAAGAGCTTCAAAGATCTTTGATGAAGTTATAGTGGTGGTTTTAGTTAATGTGGATAAAAAAGGACTTTTTAGCAATGAAGAAAGGGTAGAACTTATAAAAAGAGTTACGAAATCCTATAAAAATGTTAGAGTTGAAAGCTATAATGGATTACTTATAGACTTTATGAAATGTGAAGATGTTAAAGTTATAATAAAAGGTTTAAGGGCAGTTTCAGATTTTGAGTATGAATTTCAAATGGCTTTAATGAACAATAAGCTAGATTCAACAGTTGAAACCCTATTTATGATGACCAATGCAAAATACTCTTATTTAAGTTCATCCTCAGTAAAGCAGGTAGCAAAATTTGGAGGGTGTATTAAAGGACTAGTGCCAGAAGAAATAATAGAAGATGTAGTGAGGAAAATAAAAGAATAGGGGGAGAGCTAGATGGAGGTTATAGAGTTAATCGATTATCTTCATGAATTAGTAGATACGGCTCCTAAGGTTCCTATATCTGGTAAGGTAGTTTTAGATAAGAAGGAGCTATTAAGCATATTAGATGATATAGTTTCATATCTTCCAGATGAACTTAAAAAAGCCCAGTGGGTTTTAGGAGAAAAGGACAGAATGCTTTCAGAAGCTAAACATCAATATGATTCAATGATGAAGGAATGTCAGGATATAAGAAGGAAGCAAATAGAAAGTCATGATATAACCAAAGAGGCGGAAGTTAGGGCTCATGACATAATAAATAAAGCTCAAAGAGAAGCAAAAGAAATGATGATTGGGTCAAGAGATTATGCTGATGAGGTTCTTTGCACCTTAGATAAAGAAATAGAAGAAAAAGGACGAATGCTTTTAGAAAGCATGAAAAAAGATATGGACGGTTATTTAACATCCATATCTAAGGATATGATAAATTCAACAAAGATAATAAGAGAGAACATAAAAGAATTAAGAAATATTAAATAGTTTTCTTAATTTTATAAGTAACATAGGGATTATAAAAAGTAGTATTAAGGGTATAAAAGAAATA
The DNA here is from genome assembly GCF_000686705.1 of Clostridium hydrogeniformans DSM 21757. GTDB lineage: Bacteria > Bacillota > Clostridia > Clostridiales > Clostridiaceae > Clostridium_Z > Clostridium_Z hydrogeniformans. The sequence goes on from NZ_KK366004.1 coordinate 685,990, forward strand.
TAAATATTTTTATTAAAAGTAGGATTAAAAGTATATATATCTATAGGTATAAAAGTAAAAATAATGTAAGTTATAAAAAAGCTTATTATACCTTGGATGAATTTTTTTAGGATGTATCTGGAAATGGATACATCCTTTATTTTATATATAAAGGAATGAACCTGGCAAATTATAGAAAGTCCACTAAAGCTACATAAAAAGCTTATAAATGATAGTTTTAGATTTATAGGTAGTGAACTTTCAGCTAATATATAGCATCCATTAGTTATTTCAAAGATTCCAAGAACAACCCCAGATACAGCATCCTTAGGTAAAAAGAATAATAATTTTGATAAGTAGTTTACTATATTATAAAAGCCATTAGAATTTTTAATTATAGCTACTAATATAGAAAATATTACAACATAAGTACCAACTGATAGTGCAGTTTTTAATGAGTTATCCAAAGCCTCTTTAAAGATGGAGCCAAAATTAGGCTTTGTAAAATTTATGTTTTTTTCTAAAGATGGTTCTTTGGTTAAGGGTCCTATATAAGCCATAATAAAAGAAGAAACATAGTTAGCGATAAGAAGATAGACCCCAACCCTTGGAAGCTTGACCATGGATGTACTTACAGCCCCTATTATAAAAAGAGGACTGGCACTACTTGCTATGTTTAGAAGTCTTTTAAAAGTGTTTTTATTAATAAGTTTTTCTTCATATAAGTGACAACTATATTTTGCCCCTAAAGGATAGCCGCAAAGTAGGTTTACTGCTAAAGTAAGACTACATTGACTTGGAAGCCTTAGAGGCTTGCAAATAAGTGGACCAAGAGCTTTAGAGTAGATAGAAACCCCTCCATAGAGTATTAAAAGTTCTGTTATAACTAAGAAGGGGAATAAAGTTGGAAACAGATTGTTAAAAAATAGTTTAGCTCCATTTATGCAGGAGTCTATTATAAGGTTAGGATTTAGAATAAAGTATATGGTTATTAAGGTTAATAAAAATGTGGCTATATAGTTTATTCTATTATTTTTAAGAAGTATAAACATAAGAATAAATATGCCTATAAGAGAAAGATAAAATAAATATATCAAAAGAACCTCCAAATAATTGATTCATAAAAATTATATTACTATAATCTTAGAATATTCATAAATTAGAAAAAGAGATTTTAAGTTATATTAAAGTTAATATAACTTAAAATCTCTTTATGAATTCAATATAAATGGAGGGTATAAGAAATCAGAGTTCTCTTTTATGTTATTACAAAGAAGGCTATAAGCTCTGGTTCCCTGAAGGTCTAACTGTAAAAATGGGTTGGTATCCTTTAGGAGTTTAGTTAAGATTTTAACCTCACTATTTAATTTTATATTCTTTAAAATTTTACTACCATTTTCATTGAAAGCAAGGGGGCGTATATAATTAGGACAAGTTTTTCTAAGAGATAAAATATCGTAATTATCAAAACCAATAAAATACTGACAGAGTATACGATTTATTCTTGTGTAAGTATATCTCTTACTTTTAACTTTTAGAATCAATTCATTTAAAGATGAAGAGTTAATTATTTCCTTTAAAATTTTATTATCTAAACCCTCTGAAGCTTCAGGAATAAGAGAAAGATTATTTTTATTACATAAAAGCTTATATTTTATAAAGGAAAAGATTTTTTCTTCAAAGACAAAATCATAACCTTCATTTTTTAGAGTAGAAAGAATATCATAAGAAGCTTTAGGCATATGTTCTGACAATGGATTTAAATCTTCATTATTTTTTAAATAGTCTCTTATAGATGTGGCGCTAGAGAATATTGGATTCAATGAAGAATCATTATATCCACCACCTATTCTTTCAATGGTTAAAGGTTTTATATTACTATTTAATTTTATTAAGCTTTTACAATACTCTATGGCGAGAATATTATTAGGAGAAGATAAGAGACTATCTATAGTATTATTAAGTATTGATGTTTCCTTTAAGTAATCCTTAAGGGCAAGAGTCCTAGAGGTTGTAAAAGGTAACCCCTTGTTTAGATAATCCTTAAGTAAAGTTTTATATTTTAGTGGCTCATTGGAAAGTACTTCGGCAATGAGAATTATATTATTTACATCTCCACATTCACTACCAAAGGATAGATAATCTATGGAATTTAATCCATTTAAAATGGATACGGCACCATGAGAAAAGAACTCAGCTGAAGATAAGGAAAATAAGGTAGGCAGCTCTAATACTAGGTCTGCGCCATTTAGAACAGCCATTTTAGCTCTACTCCATTTATCCATAATTGAAGGAATACCCCTTTGGGTGAAGTTTCCACTCATTAAGACAATTAATAAAGAATCCTCTGTTAAAGCCTTAGTTTTTTTGATATGATATAGATGACCACTGTGAAAAGGGTTATATTCAGAAATTATAGCACTAATCTTCATAAAAATGCTCCTTCTATTTTAAATATATAATATTATACAGTATTTTTGGCAAAAATTAAATATAAGTAATTTTTAGCTTGGATTCAGAAAATTTATAAAATAAAGAATTTAATATTTGCTAATATATTTATGATTTTTTGTTGAAAAGTATATACTATTAAGAGTATATTATATATAGAAAGCCTTATTTTTGAAAGGAGTAATGAACATGGACTTAATGAAAAAGATTTGGGAAGATGCTAAAAGTGATGTTAAGAGGATAGTTCTTCCAGAAGGTGATGAGGAAAGAACACTGAAGGCTTCTGAGGACATAAAAAAAGAAGGACTTGCAGAAGTAATCTTAGTTGGTAATTTAAAAAGTATAGAAGAGAAAGCTAAGAATATTGGTGTTAACTTAGAGGGAATAGAAATAATAGATCCTGAAAACTCATCAAAAACAGAAGAGTATGTTAATGCTTTTTATGAGCTTAGAAAAAATAAAGGTATGACAATAGAGAAGGCTAATAAGATAGTTAGAGATCCTCTTTACTATGGAACAATGATGGTTAAACTTGGGGATGCTGATGGAATGGTTTCAGGTGCTGTACATACAACAGGAGATCTTTTAAGACCAGGACTTCAAATAATTAAGACTTTACCAGGAGTATCAGTTGTTTCAAGTTTCTTTATAATGCTTGTACCTAACTGTGAATATGGTGAGGATGGAATGTTATTCTTCTCAGATTGTGCTGTTAATCCAAATCCAACTGCAGAGCAATTAGCATCTATTGCTATAGCTACAGCAGAAACAGCAAAAAACTTATGTAAGATAGATCCAAAGGTTGCAATGCTTTCTTTCTCAAGTATGGGAAGTGCTGATCATGAACTTGTAGAAAAGGTAAGACGTGCAACAGAGATAGCTAAAGAATTAAGACCAGATTTAGATATAGATGGAGAACTTCAATTAGATGCTGCTATAGTTGATAAGGTAGCTAAGCAAAAGGCTCCAAATAGTAAGGTTGCAGGTAAGGCTAATGTATTAATATTCCCTGATCTTCAGGCAGGAAATATAGGATATAAATTAGTTCAAAGATTTGCAAGAGCAGAAGCAATTGGACCAGTGTGCCAAGGATTTGCAAAGCCAATAAACGACTTATCAAGAGGATGTAGTCCAGAGGATATCGTTAATGTGGTAGCATTAACTGCTGTTCAAGCTCAAAGTGGAAGTAAATAAGAAGTAACTTTTTAGATATATAAAATAAATAAAGTGAAACTTAATTCACATGGGATTTTTAATTCAGATTAATTTATATGATGGCTAGGAGCTGTAACACCCCAAGCCTCTAAAGTTTAGGGATAACAGTTGCTATGCCACTAGATGAGCTTATTTAACCTTCAGATGGTGGAAAGAACACCATCTGAAGGAAGATTCGTTCTATAATAAATAGTTTAGGGGCTTTACAATTCTTATAGCCAGTATTAATTTAGCTAGGGTATTAGAATTGTAAAGTCCCTGAATAAGAATATGTTTTACAAAAAGAGAGGAGAAATAATATGAAGGTTTTAGTTATTAACTGTGGAAGTTCTTCATTAAAGTATCAATTAATTGATATGAGTAATGAAAAAGCGTTAGCTGTAGGTTTAGTTGAGAGAATAGGTATAGAAGGTTCTATACTTACTCAAAAGGTTGAAGGAAGAGATAAATATATAATAGAAACTTCAATGAAAGATCATAAAGTTGCTATAGGTCTTGTTTTAAATGCTTTAGTTGATGAGAAAAATGGAGTTATAAAGAGCATGGATGAAATCTCAGCAGTTGGACACAGAGTTGTTCATGGTGGAGAAAAGTATGCTAAGTCTGTAGTTGTAACAGAAGAAGTTATGAAAGAGTTAGAAGAGTGTGCAAAACTTGCTCCACTTCATAACCCACCAAACATAATAGGAATAAATGCATGTAAGGAGCTTATGCCAAATACACCAATGACAGCAGTATTTGACACAGCATTCCATCAAACTATGCCAGAAAAAGCATATATATACCCACTTCCATATGAATTATATGAAAATAATGCTATAAGAAAGTATGGATTCCACGGAACTTCTCATAAGTATGTTTCAAACATAGCAGCAGAAGAGATGGGTAAGGATATAAAGGATCTTAAGATAATAACTTGTCACCTTGGAAATGGAGCAAGTGTTGCTGCAGTTAAAAATGGAGAGTGTGTAGATACTTCTATGGGATTCACTCCACTTGAAGGATTAGCAATGGGAACTAGATGTGGAGATATAGATCCTGCAATAGTTACATTCTTAATGACAGAATTAAATATGTCTGCTGATGAGGCTAATACAGTGTTAAATAAGAAGTCAGGAGTTCTTGGAATTTCAGGAGTTTCTTCAGATTTTAGAGATATTGAAGGAGCTGCTGCAGAAGGAAATAATAGAGCTAAGCTTGCATTAGATATATTCAATTATAGAGTTAAACAATACATAGGATCTTATGCTGCATCTATGGGTGGAGTTGACTGTGTAGTATTTACAGCAGGACTTGGAGAAAATGCAATAGAGACAAGAGAAGAAATATGCAGTGGATTAGAATTCTTAGGAATAGAAGTAGACCATGAGAAAAACAATATACGTGGTAAAGTAAAAGAAGTAAGCAAAGATGGTTCAAAGGTTAAGGTATTCGTAGTACCAACAAATGAAGAGCTTGTAATTGCAAGGGACACAGTAAGTTTAGTTAAATAAATTCCAAAATAAACTTGACTTTTAAATTTTAAGTTTATATAATAAATTGTGTTCATAGGGTATATTTTATTATTCCCTACAAAATATTATCTATATAAGGCAAAAGCTAATAAGCTTTATATGGGGTGAAATTATGAAAATTAATATTTCTGAATTAATAGGAAAAAAATTAAAGAAGAAATCCGTAGAACTTTCTTTTAAAGGAGAGGAGTTTGTCCATGAGGGAGATGAAATTAAATTTTTAGATCCCATTAATGCCCATGGAGAAATTATTTCTAGGGATAATATAGTAAGCTTAGACGTTAATATTCAGACTAAACTAAGCCTTCCTTGTTCTAGATGTTTAAAACCTTTTGTTTATCCTATAAATATGGAGATGAATGAAAAATTTTCAATATCAGATGGTGAGGATGAAAATGCTATTACCCTTGACGAGGAAATCTTAGATATTCCAGAAATGATCAAGGGAAGTATAGTTATGGCATTACCAATTAAAAAACTTTGTAGTGAGAACTGCAAAGGTCTCTGCCAGCAATGTGGTGCCAATTTAAATTTAGATAATTGCTCTTGTGATAATCTAGATATTGACATAAGGCTGGCAAAGTTAAAAGAATTGTTTCCAAGTGATTAAGGAGGTGTAATAATGGGAAATCCAGCAAGAAAAACTTATAAAGCGAAGAGAGACTCAAGAAGAGCTCAAACTTTCAAGTTAAGTGTACCAGGAATAATAGAATGTCCACAATGCCACGAAATGAAACTTGCTCACAGAGTATGTAAGAGTTGTGGTTACTATAAAGGTAAAGAAGTTGTTGCATCTGAAAAATAAAGAAAGTCTTATGACTTTCTTTTCTTTGTATATAAAAGAATTTTAAGGGGCGTTGATTATGAAAATTGCAGTTGACGGATTTGGAGGAGATAATTCTCCAGGTGCTATAGTTGAAGGCTGTGTTCTTGCAACTAAAGAAATAGATGTTAATATAATAATCACAGGAAAAAAAGAGATTCTTGAGACTGAACTTAGTAAATACGACTATGATAAAAATAAAATAAAAATCCATGATGCAGAAGAGGTAATTAGTTGTAATGAGGAACCTGTTAAGGCTATTAGAAGAAAGAAAAATTCATCTTTATACAAAGCTTTAAGTCTTGTTAAAGAAGGAGAGGCTCATGGGGTTATCTCAGCTGGAAGTACAGGAGCTTTTATGGCTGGAGCTACATTAGTAGTTGGTAGAATAAAGGGAATAGATAGACCAGCCCTTGCACCAGTTATGCCAGGAAAAAATGGACCTTTTATGTTAATTGATTGTGGAGCAAATGCAGAGTGTAAGCCACCATATTTAGTTCAATTTGCTAAAATGGGAAGCGTATATATGGAAAATATAATGAAAATAAACACACCTTCTGTAGGCCTTATAAATATAGGGGCTGAAGAGGAAAAAGGAAATGAGCTGACAAAGGCTTCATATAAGCTTTTAAAAGAAGCACCATTAAACTTTGTTGGTAATGTGGAACCTAGAGATATTCCCCTTGGAAATACTAAAGTTCTTGTTTGTGATGGATTTGTAGGAAATACAGTACTTAAGATGTATGAGGGAGTAGCGGGAACAATCTTCTCTACATTAAAGGAGAATATGCTAGCCTCAACAAGAGGAAAACTTGGTGCATTAATGTTAAAGCCTGTATTTAAGAAATTTAAGAAGGACTTTGATTATAAAGAAGTTGGGGGAGCAGCCTTCCTTGGAATAGATGGAATATGTATAAAAGCTCATGGAAGCTCAGATAGTAAAGCCATAAAAAACGCTATAAAGCAGGCTAAAATATTCTATGACAACAAAGTCATCGAAAAAATAAAAGAAAAAATAATTGAAGCGTAAATTTTATATATTTTATTTATTGACGACTTTCTAAATATGTAATATTATCTAGGTATAGAATTTCTTAGGGAGGTGAAAAATTTGGTATTTGAAAAAGTAAAATCAATAATAGCAGATAAGTTAAGTGTTAGTGAAAGTGATATAACTATGGAAACATCTTTTGTTGATGACCTTGGAGCAGATTCCCTTGATGTAGTTGAGCTAATCATGGCTTTAGAAGATGAATTTGAAATAGAAATATCTGATGAGCAAGCAGAGAGTGTTACTACTGTTGGCGAAGTTGTGGAATATATAAGAGAAAATAGTGAAGATTAACATTTAGAAGTCCCGTAAATCGGGGCTTTAATTATATGAAATAAAAGTTTATTCTTGAATTTGTAATGCTTTGGCAAATTGAAGAATAAACTTACGCGGGAGTTGGACAGATGTTATTTAATAATTTAATAGGAGAACTTGAGAATAAAATAGGAGTTAAGTTTAATAATAGGAAATATATTGAGGTAGCTCTTACTCATAGTTCTTATGCTAACCAATATAAGAATGTAAAGTTTAACGAAAGATTAGAATTTTTAGGAGACTCTGTACTTCAATTATCTATTACGGAGTATCTTTTTAATCATTATGAAGATAAAACAGAAGGGGAGCTTACTAAAGCTAGAGCTTTAATAGTATGTGAAAATTCCCTTTATGAAATAGCTAGGAAATGGTCTCTTGGAAAATATATAAAAATGAGTAAAGGGGAAGAGCTCACAGGAGGGCGTGATAGGGTATCAATACAGGCAGATTGTGTAGAGGCTATATTAGCAGCTATTTACCTTGATAAGGGCATAGAATTTGTTGAGAAGTTTATAATAGAGAATTTAAAAGATACTATAGAAAAAGCTATAAACAATGAAATAGTTTTAGATTATAAGACTAAACTTCAAGAAACCCTTCAGAAAAATGGAGAGGTAACTATAGTGTATAATCTTACTAAGTTTGAAGGGCCTCCTCACAGAAGAAAATTTTATACAGAGGTTTTAATAGATAATTCTGTAATGGGAAATGGAGAAGGATATAGTAAGAAGGAGTCAGAACAAAGTTCAGCGAAAGAAGCACTTAAGAAGTTGGAGGATTTAGATGAAAAGTAAAAGACATTATATAATACCTATCTTTGTACCACAAATAGGTTGCCCTCATAATTGTGTGTTTTGTAATCAGAGTAGGATTACAGGAGAAAACCTAAAAGATATGGGGGTTAAAGAAGAAGAGGATGTAAATGCTGATACTGTAAGAAATACCATAGAAGAATACTTAAGTACTATAGACAGGAATGGGGCTATAGTTGAGGTATCTTTCTTTGGGGGAACATTTACAGGTATACCTATGGAAAAACAAAGAGAGTTATTGTCTGTGGCTAAAGAGTATAAGGACTCAGGAAGCATAGATTATATAAGAATGTCAACAAGACCAGATTATATAGATGAAAACATATTAAAGCATTTACAGGGATTCAATGCAGACATAATAGAACTAGGTGTGCAATCCTTAGATGAAGAAGTTTTAAAAAAGTCAGGCAGGGGTCATAGCAAAGAAGATGTAATAAGAGCGTCTAAACTTATTAAGGAGTATGGATTTACCTTAGGCCATCAAATAATGCTAGGATTACCTTCAGATAACTTTAAAAAGGATATAAATACAGCCTTAGAGAGTATTTCTATGAAACCAGATATATGTAGAATATATCCAGCTCTTGTTATAAAGGATACTCCCATGGAAATTATGGTTAAAAAGAATCTATATAAGCCCTATACCTTAGAAGAGGCAGTGGAAATAAGTAAAATATTATATTCTATGTATATAAGTAATGGAATTAAGGTTATTAGAATAGGGCTTCAGCCAACGGAGAATATTAACTATGATGGGGACATTATAGAAGGCCCATTTCACCCTGCTTTTAGGGAATTGGTAGAAGGAAAAATTTATAATGGACTTATAGATAAATGTATAAGAGAGTTTAATAGTAATATAGTTATAGAGGTAAATCCTAAGGATATATCTAAGATATACACCAATAAAAAAGAGTTTTTTTATGACATATTAAAACAAAATAATATAAAAAAACTGAGAATAGTTGAGAATCCATCTCTTTCAAGAGGAGAACTTTTAATAAAGAATGATGAAAATAACATAAAAATGTCTATAAGTTCATGGATTGAAGAAATTGCAAAAGAAGGAAAAGATACTCTTTTATAGAATATACCTAAATATGTTAAATTTAAAACAATATTTAGACATATCTAGGAGGATTTATTATGGAAGTATTAAAGGTATCAGCGCATTCACAGCCAAAATCAGTAGCAGGTGCTTTGGCAGCCCTACTTAGAGATAGAACAATTGCGGAAATACAGGCTGTAGGGGCAGGGGCTGTTAATCAAGCAATAAAGGCTATTGCTATAACAAGGGGGTTTGTTGCTCCCAATGGTATAGATTTAGTGGTAATACCAGCTTTTTCAGAGATAAAAATTGAAGGAGAAGAAAGAACTGCTATTAAGTTCATAGTTGAACCTAGATAAGTAAAAAAATACTTAGCTGTTTTTTGAAAATACTCTAAGACCTTGGTTAATACTAAGGTCTTTTTATAATTATAGAGAGTTCTTGATATTTTATTATATTTTTTATAAACTAATATAAGATAAAATAAATATTTTATGATTAAATTAAAAGAATCTTTAAAAGTAAATAAGATATTGAAATATATAATTATATATCTATAACTTAGATAAGATAAGTGATACTTTAAATAAGATAAAGGGATAAAAAATAAAGGAGTGTTTAATTTGAGAGCGAAGACAAGAGAAAAAATAACTAAGGGATTAGTGATTTTTATGATTTTGGTGTTTGTATTATCTATATTACCTACGGTATTTAGATAAGTTAGAAGGAGACGTGAATATATGTTTTTAAAGTCCATAGAAATAAGAGGTTTTAAGTCCTTTGCAGATAAAATAGAGCTAGATTTTAAGCAAGGAGTAACTGCTGTGGTAGGACCTAACGGCAGTGGTAAAAGTAATATTTCTGATGCTATTAGATGGGTTCTAGGAGAGCAAAGTGCAAAGAGTCTTAGGGGAGGAAAGATGGAAGATGTCATCTTTGCGGGAACCCAATATAGAAAACCAGTAGGACTTGCTCAGGTGGCTTTGACTTTAGATAATGCTGAAGGAGAGCTTCCTATTGATTATTCAGATGTAACCATATCAAGAAGGTTATATAGATCAGGAGAAAGTGAATACTATATAAATAACACCTCTTGTAGACTTAAGGATATCCATGAACTTTTTATGGATACTGGTATAGGTAAGGAAGGGTATTCTATTATAGGGCAAGGAAAAATAGATGCAATATTAAGTGGTAAGGCAGAGGAAAGAAGAGCACTACTTGAAGAGGCTGCAGGAATAGTAAAATTTAAAACAAGAAAAGAAGAAGCAGAGAAAAAACTTAATAATACAGAACAAAACTTAGTAAGAATTAATGATATTTTAGGTACATATGAGGAGAGAATTGAGCCACTTAGAATAGAAAATGAGAAAGCAGGTAAATTTATAGCTCTTTCAGAGGAGTTAAAGACCTTAGAAATATCCTTAATAGTGGATTCTATAGATAAGGTTAAGAATAATGCTAAGGGAATAGATGAGGAGATAAAAGAGTTAAATAAGACTATAGAGGGGCAGGAAAAAGAAAGAAACGAATTTAAAGGTATTTCGGAAAAGTTAGAAAATACATTAGAAGATGAAGATAAAAAATCAAGTGAAGATAAGGTAATATATTATAGCAGTAAGGAAAAGTCCCAGGAACTTGAAGGGGAAATTCAGCTTCTTAATGAAAGAATAAAAAATATAGATTTTAATATAGAGAAAAACTATAAAGAAATTGAAGAAGAAAAACATAAGGTTAAGAGTCTTATAGATAATAAGAAGGAAAATGAAGAAAAACTCTTAATAGATAAAGAGAATCAGAAGTTAATAAATGAACAGATTGAAACTTTAGAGAAGACAATACAAGATTATAACAAGGGGCTTAAGGATATAGAACGGGGCTCCATAGATTTAAGGGATAAGGAAATAAAGGCTTTAAGAGATATAGCCTCAGAAGAAAATAAAATAGAGATGTTAAATAAGGATATAGAAAGCCTTAGCAGTAAATTAAAAGTTTTAGAAACATCTTATGATAACTCCAATAACTCTTTAAAAATTAATATTACTACAAAGAATATGTTAGATGGGAATAAAGAAGAGCTTTTAAAGAAAATAGAGTCTATTAATGAAGACATAAAAAGTAGTAGAAAAGAAATGAATAGGCTTTTAAGTGTTATAAACCAAAATGAAAAAGTTCTTAAAGAGAAAAATATAAAATTCAATAAGCTAGAGGCAAATCACCAAATGCTTAGAAACCTTCATAAGCAATATGAAGGATATGCAAGAGCTGTAAAACTTATTATGAAAGAGGTTAGTGAAGAAAGAATTCCTAATATGAAAGGAAATTGTCATGTTCTAGGAGAAATTATTAAGGTTAAAAAAGAATATGAAACTGCCATTGAAATTTCTCTAGGGGGAGGAATTTCTGACATAATTACAGAAAATGAATCTCAGGCGAAGATACTAATAAACCACCTGAAAAAGAATAATTTAGGTAGAGCCACTTTTCTTCCATTAACTATAATAAAGGGTAGAAAAGTAAATTTAAATGACAATATAAAAAAAATAAAAGGCTATATAGGAATAGCAAGTGAGCTTATTTCTTATGATGAAAAGTTTACACCTGCTATAAATTATGTATTAGGTAGAACTATAATTTGTAATTCTATGGATGAAGCCTTAAATTTTGCAAAGTATACGGATTATTCTTATAAGATAGTAACCCTTCAAGGAGAGGTTATAAATCCAGGAGGAGCCCTTACTGGAGGAAGTATATATAATAAAAATGTAAATATAATAGGAAGAAAAAGAGAGATAGAGGGAATAGAGAAGGAGTTAAATGAGATATCTAAAGACTTAAGAGATTTAAATGCTAAAGTTATTATTGAGAAAAATAGCTTTAAAAATTTAGATGATAAGTGCTTAAATCTAAAGGATGAGGTACACTTTAATAATATAGAAGTTACTAGAATCCAAGGAGAGATATCTAGTATAGTAAATGAAAATACAAAGTTAAAGGAAGCTTTAGAGGTTTCTCTTAAGGAAAAAGAGCTTATAAGTAAAAAAATTACTAGAAGTTATGAGGAATTAGAGCTTAAGAAAGAAAATATAGTAAAATTAAAAGAAGAAGAAGAGTCAATAAAAAGGAATAAGGAATTAAGAGAAAAAGAATTGTTAAGTAAAGAAGAAAATTTAACAATACATAAGGAAAACTTAGTAGAGCTTAAAGTTAAAAAGGCACAAATAGATGAAACCTTAGGAAGTGAAATTAAGGAAATAAGAAGGTTAGAAAATGATATAAAGGAATTAACTCTTAAGGAAGAGCTTAAAAACAGTGATATAGATAAAAATATTTTAAGTAAGAAGGAAAGCCTAAGGAGTATAGAAGAAAATAAAAAATTAATAGAAGAATTAAATAAAAAAATTCAAGGAATGAAAAGTGATTTTGAAACTTATGAAGCAAATAGGGTTAAACTTAAGGAAGAAATAAAGTTAAATAATAATAAAATAGAAAGCTTAACTTTAGATCTTAATAAACTGGAGGATTCCATAAACAAAAAGAGCATAACAAAGGCTAAGTATGAAGTGGAAGAAAACTCTCTTTATTCTAAACTTAACGAGGATATGAATTTAACCTTAGCTGAGGCTTTAGACTTAAGTATAGAGGTAGTTGACTTAGAAGATTTTAAAGGAAATATAGGGAGATTAAAAGGGAAAATCTCATCCCTTGGAACAGTTAATTTAGGAGCCATAGAAGAATATGAAGAAGTAACTACAAAGTATAAATTTATGAGTACTCAAAGAGAAGATTTAGATAAGGCTAAGGAAGAGCTTGTTAGTGTAATAGGTGAGATGACTTCTAAGATGAAGGATGTTTTTAATAGCAATTTTAAAATTCTTAAGGAGAATTTTAATGAAACCTTTAGAGAATTATTTAAAGGAGGAAGTGCAGATTTAATATTAGGAGAGGGAGATGAACTTTCTGCTAATATAGAAATAAATGTACAGCCCCCAGGAAAGAAACTTCAAAATATAAGTCTTATGTCTGGTGGAGAGAAAGTATTATCTGCCATTGCCTTATTATTTGCTATACTAAAAATGAAGCCTACACCATTTTGTATATTAGATGAGATAGAGGCAGCTCTTGATGATGCTAATGTTAATAGATATGCAGAATTCTTAAAACAATTTGCAGGAAATATACAGTTTATAGTAATAACCCATAGAAAAGGAACCATGGAAGCAAGTGATATCCTTTATGGAGTAACCATGGAGGAGAAAGGTGTTTCTAAGGTGGTTTCTGTGGATCTAAGTGCTTAATAGAAGGAGGAGAAAACATGTTTGGAGGATTTTTTGAAAAATTAAAAACTGGACTTTCAAAAACAAGGGATAACTTAACAGACAAAATGAATGAGGTATTTAATTTAGCAGTAACTATTGATGAGGATCTTTATGAGGAGCTAGAAGAAATATTAATTACCTCAGATATAGGGGTGGATACATCAGTAGAAATTATAGAGAGACTTAGAAAAAGAATAAGAGAAGAGAAAATAAAGGATGTAGAAGAGGTTAGACCTTGTCTTAAAAAAGTTATAAGGGATATGATGAGAGAAGGAACTAAGGAAGTAGAAGAGTATGAAGGAGAAAAAGCTATTTTGATTATAGGAGTTAATGGGGTTGGAAAAACCACATCCATAGGAAAAATAGCAGCTCAATACAAAAAACAAGGTAAAAAAGTTTTATTAGCTGCAGCGGATACCTTTAGAGCAGCGGCTATAGACCAACTAGAGGTTTGGAGCCAAAGGGCTAATGTAGACTTAATAAAACATCAAGAGGGGTCAGATCCAGCAGCAGTTGTATTTGATGCCATATCTGCTGCAAAAGCGAGAAAGGTAGATATTTTAATTTGTGATACGGCAGGAAGACTTCATAATAAGAAAAATCTTATGGATGAGCTTTCAAAAATCAACAGAATAGTAGATAGAGAATTTAAAGAGTCTAAGAAAGAAACTTTACTAGTACTTGATGGAACAACAGGACAAAATGCTGTAATTCAAGCTAAGCAATTTAAAGAGGTCTGTGATATAGATGGAATAATTCTTACAAAGCTTGATGGAACAGCTAAAGGTGGAGTTGTAATATCTATAGTTAGGGAACTTAATATACCTGTAAAATATATAGGTGTTGGAGAAGGAATAGAAGATCTACAAAAATTTAATGAGGAAGAATTTGTTGAGGCACTTTTTTAAAAAAGTGTTAAGTAAAAATACTTGACAGGGCTCTAGAGTTTTGATATTATATCTTTTGTAAGTTAGGTGATTGATATGGAAAAAAGAGTAGAGATATCCTTGCTTATGGACTTCTATGGAGAACTTTTAACAGATAAACAAAAAAGCATTATGATGCTTTATTATAACGAAGATTTATCATTAAAAGAAATCTCAGAGTTAAATGAAACCAGTAGGCAAGCAATACATGATTTAATTAAAAGATGTTATAAACAACTTTTATCTTATGAAGAGAAGTTAGGACTTCTTGAAAAAAGCTTAAGTCAAGAAAAAGCTAAAGAAGAAATACTTAAGGAACTTAATAGTTTGGATCACCAAATAGTAGATGAAAAGCAAAAGAAGAAGATTTATAATATAGAGCAACTTGTCAAGGAAACCATTTAAATGTAGGAGGTTTTAACATGGCTTTTGAAGGATTAGCATCAAAACTTCAAGATACACTTAAAAAGTTAAAAGGCAAAGGTAAGCTAACAGAAAAAGACGTAAAAGAAGCCATGAGAGAGGTTAAGCTTGCTCTATTAGAGGCAGATGTTAACTACAAGGTAGTTAAAAGCTTTATAAAATCTGTTAGTGAGAAGTGTTCAGGAAGCGAAGTACTTGAGAGTTTGACACCAGGACAACAGGTGGTTAAGATAGTTAATGATGAGCTTACAGCTCTTATGGGAAATAGTGAAAGCAAGATAAATTTTGATGATAAAGGACTTACAGTTATAATGCTTGTAGGACTTCAAGGTGCTGGTAAGACTACCATGGCAGGAAAACTTGCTTTATCACTTAGAAAGAGAAATAAAAAGCCATTACTTGTTGCAGGGGATATATATAGACCAGCTGCTATAAAGCAACTTCAAACAGTGGGAAAGCAAATAGATATTCCAGTGTTCTCTATGGGGGATAAAGTAAGTCCGGTGGACATTGCTAAGGCTTCAATAGAACATGCAAAAAGCAATGGACTTAATGTAGTTATAGTGGATACAGCAGGAAGACTTCATATAGATGAAGAACTTATGCAAGAACTTAAGGATGTAAAAAGTGGTATAGATCCTAATGAAATATTACTTGTAGTTGATTCAATGACAGGGCAAGATGCTGTAAATGTAGCTGAAACCTTTAATGACTCATTAGATATTTCAGGAGTTGTATTAACAAAGCTTGATGGTGATACTAGAGGGGGAGCAGCCCTTTCCATAAGATCCATGACTAATAAACCTATAAAATTTGCAGGGGTTGGAGAGAAGATGACTGATCTTGAAGTCTTCCATCCAGATAGAATGGCATCTAGAATACTAGGAATGGGAGATGTTTTATCTCTAATTGAAAAAGCCCAACAAGCTATAGATGAAAAAGAAGCAAAGGAACTTGGTTCCAGAATGTTAAATCAAGAATTTAACTTCGAAGATTTCCTTCAAGCAATGGCTCAAATGAAGAAACTTGGACCTTTAACCAAGATTTTAGAAATGATGCCAGGAGTAGGAGGGAAAGAGCTTCAGGGAATTGATTTAAGCCAAGGGGAAAAGGAAATGGGTAAAACTGAGGCAATAATTAATTCCATGACAATAAAGGAAAGACGTAACCCACATTTAATTTCTTCTTCAGGTTCTAGAAGAAAAAGAATAGCAAAGGGTTCAGGTACCACTATTCAAGATGTAAATAAACTTTTAAAAAGTTATGAGCAGATGAAGAAGATGACGAAACAAATGAAGGGCATGCAGAAGAATTCTAAAAAAGGATTTTTAGGCAAACTTCCTTTCATGTAATAAATACACTAAAGTTTTAAAGGAGGTGAAATACATGGCAGTAAAGATAAGATTAAGAAGAATGGGTGCTAAGAAAGCTCCTTTCTACAGAGTAGTTGTTGCTGATTCAAGAAGTCCAAGAGACGGAAGATTCATAGAAGAAATAGGATATTACAATCCTGTTGCTGAGCCTCAAGAGCTAAAGATAGATAGCGAAAAGGCTAAGAAGTGGATGGAAAACGGAGCTCAACCAACAGATATCGTAAAGAAGCTTTTCGGTAGAGCTGGAGTTTAATCCAGTATTGGTTAGGAGGTGAATTCTCATAGGATGTTTTAGGATATCTTGTGAGAAGCTTTGAATGAAAAACTTAGTCGAAATTATCGCTAAATCCTTGGTGGATAACCCGGATTTAGTTGAAGTTAATGAAATCACTGGAGAACAATCTATTATAATAGAGCTTAAAGTTTCTCAAGATGATATGGGCAAAGTTATAGGAAAGCAAGGCAGAATAGCAAAAGCTATTAGAACCGTTGTAAAAGCCGCAGCAATAAAGGAAAATAAAAGAGTAGTAGTAGAAATACTAAATTAGAAGGAGTTAGGTTTTGCCTAGCTCTTTTTAATTAATCTATATAAAATAATTAATTTATATAGTATTCTATGTTCTCTTATAATTTATTGATTGTATAGGAAGTATAAAATCAATAAATTATAAGGGAACATAGGTAGTTTTATTTTACATAAAATACAAGTGTAATCTTTAAATAAATATTTTTTATTTAGGATATATTTAATGTTATAAAAATAACTAAATTTTGGTGGTGATATATTATGAAAGAATTTATGACTATTGGACAGATATCAAAACCCCATGGTGTTAAAGGGGAAGTAAAGGTTTTTCCTTTAACAGACAATGTAAAAAGATTTAAGAAATTAAAGACTGTTTTTATTGATGATAAAGAAGTAAAGGTTGTTTGGTGTAAGCTTCAATCAGATAGGGCAATATTAAAACTTGAAGGAATAGAGTCCATGGATGATGCAGAAAAGCTTAGAAATAAATATTTAAATATAAGAAGAGAAGATGCAATAAGACTTCCAAAAGATACTCATTTTATAGTAGACATTATTGGGTGCTCTGTTTATGATAGTAATGAAGTTTTTATAGGAGAAGTTAAGGAAATAATAAAAACTGGTTATAATGATGTGTATTGGGTTAAAGATGGTAAAAAGGAAGTTTTAGTTCCAGTACTTAAGGAAATAGTATATGATATAGACGTTGAAAATAAGAAGATAGTTATTAAACCAGTTGGAGAATGGCAAGATGAAGATTAATGTCTTAACTCTTTTTCCAGATATGTTTAATATTTTTAATGAGAGCATAATAGGGAGAGCAAAGGAAAAGGGAATAATATCCTTAGAAACTTGTAATATAAGAGACTATTCAGAGAATAAGCACAAAAAGGTAGATGATTATCCTTATGGAGGAGGTGCTGGAATGGTTATGACTCCTCAGCCTATAGTTTCTTCCATAGAGGAAACTAAAAAAATAAATAAGGGCAAGGTTATTTTTCTTGGGCCTCGTGGAAAAACCTTTAATCATAAACTTGCAGAAGAATTAAGTAAAGAAGAAGAACTTATATTTTTATGTGGACATTATGAAGGCATTGATGAGAGGGTGTATA
The DNA here is from genome assembly GCF_000686705.1 of Clostridium hydrogeniformans DSM 21757. Lineage (GTDB taxonomy): Bacteria > Bacillota > Clostridia > Clostridiales > Clostridiaceae > Clostridium_Z > Clostridium_Z hydrogeniformans. The sequence goes on from NZ_KK366004.1 coordinate 703,877, forward strand.
AGTACATAGATATGGAAATTTCTCTTGGAGATTTTGTTCTTACAGGGGGAGAAATGGCATGTATACCAGTTATAGATAGTATTTTAAGACTTATTCCAGGGGTATTATCAAAGGAAGATAGCTTCATGGAAGAATCCTATTATAATGGAACATTAGAGTATCCTCAATATACAAGACCTGAAACTTTTAGAGGGGAAAGAGTACCAGAGGTTTTACTTTCTGGTCATCATGAAAATATAAGAAAATGGAGAAGGCTTATGTCTCTTAGAATAACTAAGAATAGAAGACCAGATCTTTATAAGAAAATTCTACTTACAAAGGAAGACAAAAAACTTCTGAAAAGTGAATAAAATATATTGAACTCTTAAATATAACTATGATATAATAAACTTTGTGCTAGTACGGGCGGTCCTCTATGGTACTTATACTGTAAGAACGTCAAGATTATTTAAGGAGGGAATGCACATGAACGAATTAATAAGAGCTATAGAAGCTGAACAATTAAGAAATGACTTACCAAGCTTTAATGTAGGAGATACTGTTAAAGTATACGTTAAGGTTAAAGAAGGAAACAGAGAAAGAACACAAATGTTCGAAGGAACTGTTATAAAGAGACAAAATGGTGGAGTTAGAGAAACTTTCACAGTAAGAAGATTAGCTTACGGTGTTGGAGTTGAAAGAACTTTCCCAATAAATGCTCCAATAGTTGAAAAACTAGAAGTAGTAAGAAGAGGTAAGGTAAGAAGAGCTAAGTTATTCTACTTAAGAGATAGAGTAGGTAAGGCAGCTAAGGTTAAGGAATTAATCAGATTATAATAGAACATAATTATTTAAAAGAGGGGTTAATGCCCCTCTTTTATTTACATAAATACCTTGATTGAATTTAAGGTAAGGGTATATATAGATGAAGACATTTTTAGGGTGAGGTAAACTTTAATATAAGAAGGATTTACCCTAAGAAAAAATTTATATACACTGTTATTCTTAATTATAGGGTTTTAAGTTTTAAACTTAATTTATACATATATCCAAGAAAAGATAAATCAAGGATATTTTTAATGAATAGGTTAAGCGTTTATGTAAAAACCCTATAGTATAGTAACATGATTATAGTTAGAACTAGGATATAAATTACAAGAGATTTAGAAAGGGTGATTTTAATGGCTATTAACTGGTTCCCTGGGCATATGGTTAAAACCAGAAGAGAGATAAAAGAAAATTTAAAATTAGTAGATGTAGTTATAGAGATAAGAGATGCTAGAATACCAAAGTCTAGCTCTAACCCAGAAATAGAAGAATTATGTAAGGGTAAGCCAAGAATAATACTTTTAAATAAGAGCGATCTTTGTGAAAAAAATACTACAAAGAAGTGGATAAGAGAATTAACTAAAGAGGATATTAGAGCCATTGAGGTTAATTGTGTAAAAGGAGAAGGCCTTAAGAATATTAAGCCTATGATGGAAGAACTTTTAAAAGAGAAACATGATAGACTTAAATCTAAAGGACTTAAAAATATAGTAATGAGAGCTATGGTAGTTGGAATACCTAATGTGGGAAAATCTTCTTTTATAAATAAAATGGCTCAAAATAATATTGCTAAAACTGGAGATAGACCAGGAGTAACTAAAAATAAGCAGTGGATAAAAACTAAAATAGGTATAGAGCTTATGGATACCCCAGGTATACTTTGGCCTAAGTTTGAGGATGAAGAAGTAGCTTTAAGTCTAGCTTTTACAGGAGCCATAAAGGATGAAATAATGGATGTGGAAGAGCTTGCATTAAAACTTGTAGAAAAACTTCAAAATATGTATCCAGAAAATTTAAAGACAAGATATAAGATTCAAGATATACATGAAAATCCATTAGACACTCTAGATGCTATTGCTAAAAAAAGAGGGGCTATAATGGGTGGAGGAGCCATAGATTATAATAGGGTTTCCGTTATGCTTTTAGATGAATTTAGAGGTGGGAAAATAGGAAACATATCCCTAGAAACACCTTAAAGATAGGGGGATACATATGGATTTACTAAATATAAATACTCTTGAAGACCTTAAATTTAAAGATATAAAATTAGCAGTAGATTCTTTAGATATTAGTGTTCTTAGAGAGGAAGATTTAAAATACTTAGGTAATCTTATAGGAAATGATAAAAGAAAAAATGTAGTTTCTCTTATAGGAAAATTAGAGAGAAGTTATACTAAATATAAAGAAGAAAATATTAGAGTTAGAAAGCTATATGATTTTGATAGGCAATTTGGAGAAAATATAATTCTAGCAGGAGTAGATGAGGTAGGTAGGGGACCCTTAGCTGGTCCTATAGTAGCTGCAGCTGTAGTTTTAGATTTAAAGAACCTAAATGATATAATACTATATATAAATGATTCTAAGGCCTTATCAGAGCGTAAAAGAGAGGAACTTAGTGAAATCATAAAAAAGAAAGCTATTAGTTATAGTATAAGTGAAGCTTCTAACTTAGAAATAGATGAAAAGGGTATAGCTTATTGTAATAATAAAGTGTTTAAGGAAGCTTGTTATTCTTTAAATACAAAGCCTGATATTGTATTATCCGATGGATATATGATAAAGGATTTTACCATAAGAAATAAATCGGTAATAAAGGGAGATGCCCATAGTGCATCTATAGCCTGTGCCTCTATAATAGCAAAAGTATATAGAGATAATCTTATGAAAAAGTACCATGAAGTTTATCCAAATTATGATTTTAATAATAATTCAGGATACGGTACTAAAAAGCATATAGATGGTATAAAAGAATATGGAATAACTAAAATACATAGGAAAAGTTTTTTAAGAAACATATGTGAGGATTAAAAGGTTAAAATATTTTTAATAAGATTAAACCTACACCTATCATCATTTGTATTTAAAAATACCTCAAGGGCATCAAACCTTACAAAGTGTTTGGTAAGCCCTTTTTTTATTATATAAAATTCCGCTAGTTTTTTGAGTTTTAAGGATTTGTATTTAGTTATGGCTTCTACAGGATATCCATATTTAGTTGAGAATCTAGTCTTTACCTCAATAAAACATAAGATATTATTATGAAAGGCTATTATATCTATTTCTCCTATTGTGCAGTAAAAATTTCTTTGAAGAATTTTATATCCTTCCTTAATTAAAAAGTCACAGGCTATATCCTCACCATAACTTCCTATGGATTTATTTAAATTTTTCATAATACCTCCTATTAATACAGATTTTGATTATTACATATCACTTTTTCTTAAAACTTTAAAAACATATTTAAATATATGTTATATTTAAATAGTAAAATAAAACAAAGGTTGGGATTTTATGAATATATCTTTAAGTTTAAGAAAAGTAGTAAAAAATAAATTTCCAGCACTGACTCATAGAAATTTTAGATATTTCTGGTTTGGTCAGTGTGTTTCTTTAGTGGGCACCTGGATACAAAACACAACTCAAAGTTGGCTAGTTTTAGAAATTACTACAGAAAATACCGCATTTCTTTTAGGTGTCATAAATGCACTTCAATTTTTACCACTTATGTTATTTTCTTTGTTTTCAGGAGTAATAGTAGATCGATTTAATAAACGTAATATTTTAATTTTTACTCAAATTGGTCTTATGATTATGGCATTTTTGCAGGGAATACTAGTTTGGACTAACACCATAGAGTATTGGCATTTAATGATTATAGCTTTTTTAGTGGGATGTTTAAACTCCATTGATTTTCCAACACGTCATTCTTTTGTTATAGAACTTGTAGGAAAATCAAATCTTATGAATGCTATAGCCCTTAATTCCACTATATTTAATGCAGCAAGGATTTTTGGACCGGGTATTGGTGGACTTTTAATAGGGTATGTTGGGATAGCTCCTTGTTACTTTATAAATGCAGTTACCTTTATTCCTGTGATTTTTGGAATATATAGTATAAAGGGTATAGTAGCAACTAAAAGTAAGGTTAATAATGGTAGTGTTATAAAGGATATAAAAGAAGGTTTAATTTATATAAAAAATAATAAAATTTTAGTAAGAACCTTTGCTCTTATAACCATAGTAGGAATTTTTGCTTTTAATTACAATGTTTTAATACCTATTTTTTCAACTGAGGTTCTAGGATTAACTAGTAAAGAGTATGGATTTTTAATGTCTTCCTTAGGAGTAGGCTCTTTAATTGGAGCCTTAAGAATGGCCACAAAGAAAAGTTCTATGCCTAAGGAAAGGTCAATACAGATAATAGGGTATATAGTTTCTATTTTGTTAATAATTATAGGCATAACTACTAAGTATTATACTTTATCCTTGTTTTTGGCCTGTATTGGAATTTTTAATGTATCATTTTCAACAAGTGCTAATTCTAGGGTCCAGTTAAATAGTAAGGATGAGTATAGAGGACGTGTTATGAGTGTTTATAGCATGCTATTTGCAGGAGTAGCACCTATTGGTAGTATGTTTACAGGCGCTTTATCTAATAGTGTAGGACCAAAAGGAACATTTGTATTAAGTGGAGTTATTGCAGCTTTATTAATAACTTTAATAAATATATTATTTAAAACTAAGGATAAGGAATTATAAAATAAGATTTATATGTCAATAATCACATTGAGGTGAGATTATATGGCTATTAATCTAAATAGTGCCACCATAAGAGGGATAGAAGGAGAAATGGTTAGGGTAGAGGTAGATATAGTAAGGTCTCTTCCATCCTTTACCATAGTAGGACTTCCAGATACCACTGTAAAGGAGTCAAAGGAGAGGGTCAGAAGTGCCATAATAAATAGTGGATTTGAATTTCCTTTAGGAAGAATAATTGTAAATTTGGCTCCAGGAAATCTTAAAAAAGAAGGAACATATTTTGATCTTCCTATTGCCTTAGCTATACTTAGAATAACTGAGCAGATACAAGGGTTTAATGAAGAAGAATTTATAATCTTAGGAGAGCTTTCTTTAAATGGAGAGTTAAGAGGAGTAAAGGGAATTCTACCTATAGTAATTGAATCCAGTAATAATGGGTTTAAGAATTTTATTGTACCCTATGATAATGTAAAAGAATGTTCTATTATAAAAAATACAAAAGTATATGCTTTTGAAAACTTAAAAGAAGTTATAGGATTTTTAACCTATAGAGATGTTATGCCTTATTCTATAAAAGAGGATAAGGTGAACATAAGAAACTTAGGGGATTTTCAAGAGGTAATAGGACAAGAAAGTGTAAAAAGAGCATTAGAAGTAGCTTGTGCTGGAGGTCATAGTGTAATACTTTATGGAGAACCAGGTACAGGAAAATCAATGCTTGCTAATAGAATCCCTAGTATATTGCCGGAATTAAGTTATGAAGAATCCTTAGAGGTTACTAAAATATATAGTGTCTGTGGTATATTAAATAAAAATAATGGATTGGTTAAGGAAAGACCTTTTAGGAGGCCTCACCATACCACATCTAATATAACCTTAGTTGGTGGGGGAAGAGATTTAAGACCTGGAGAGATAACCTTAGCCCATAATGGGGTACTATATTTAGATGAGATACTGGAATTTAAAAAAGATGTATTAGAGGTTCTAAGGCAACCTTTAGAGGAAAGAAGCATAACTGTATCAAGATTAAGCGGAACTGTAGAGTACCCCGCAAGCTTTATTTTAATTGGATCAATGAATCCCTGCATTTGTGGTATGGCCCTATCAAATTCTCCCTATAAGAGATGTTCTTGTACGGAAAGGGAGAAGAATAGATATATTAAAAAACTATCAGGACCCCTATTAGATAGGATAGATATGTTTATTTTTGTTCCTCCAGTTAATATTGAAGAATTAAATGGAGGAGGGTCCCTAGGTGAAACTTCTAAAGAAATTAGAAAAAGAGTGGAGAAGGCTAGAAAGAAGCAGAGGGAAAGATTTAAAAAGGAAAATATATATTGTAATAGTGAAATGAACCATAGGCATATACGTAATCTAGGAGAGATAAACAAAGGGGCTTTAAACATACTAGATAAAATATATTTAAAGTACAATATAAGTCCAAGGGTATATGATAAGTTAATAAAACTATCTAGAACTATTGCAGATTTAGATAATAGTGATTCGATTAAAGAGGGTCATATTATAGAAGCAATTCAATATAGAAAATTTATAAATGAAGAAATAATCTAGACATCTAATATAGGTGTCTATTTTTGTATACATAAAAAATTATTGGATATAATTTAAAAATAAAAAAGGAGGATAGGGTATGAATATAACCAATACTAATACTGTTCTTTGGATAGCTTCATCATCTATAAGCAATACTAAGAAGAACTATATATATGATCTTTACAATGATAAGGAAGAATTATTATATAATATAGTAAATTATAAGCTTAATATGCTTTCTTTAAAGGAAATGGAGGAGCTTATAAGAAGCTTTAATAAAGAAAATATTAATGCTATATCACAAAGGATTAAAGAAGAGGAATTAAAGTATCTTTTATATGGAGAAGAAGATTATCCTAAGGAGTTTTATAACATAGAAGAACCACCATTTATTATTTTTTACAAGGGAAGTTTAGATATTTTTAAAAATAAAAAGGTATCAATAGTTGGAGCAAGAAATTGCACAACTTATGGAAAAGAGGTTACAAAATATATTGTTAAAGAGTTAAGTTCATATAATATTAATACAGTAAGTGGAGGTGCCAGGGGAATAGATACTATAGCTCACTTAACATCCATAGAAAATAGGAGTAAAACTTTGGCTGTTCTTGGATGTGGTATAGATATTGTATATCCTAAGGAAAATTTAAGATTATTTAAAGATATAGAAAAAAACGGATTAATACTAAGTGAATTTCTTCCAGGTACTCCTCCCATTAATTATAATTTTCCACAAAGAAATAGGCTTATAAGTGCCTTAGGAGATATAGTAATTATAATAGAAGGAAGCAATAAAAGTGGCACCCTAATAACTGCATCCCATGCTTTAAAGCAAGGAAAGGATGTAATGGCAGTACCTGGACCTGTTTATTCGGAATTAAGCAAGGGCTGTAATAAGTTGATAAGGGATGGTGCTTATCCATTCACTGAAATAGAAGATGTTTTAAGTTTACTTAAAATTAATAAAAACTCTAATAAATTAAAGGAAGAAAATAATAAAGCAGAGAATAATACATTAAAAGAGAGAATATACAATATAATAAGGAATGAACCTATGCATATTGATACTATTGTGAAAATAACTAATATTGACATAAAGGTATTATATGAGTTATTATTTGAATTGCAATTTGAAGAAAGAATTTTAGCTTTAAATGGAAATTTCTATGTGAAAGCCATTTAATTGAATAATTAATTAAGACATACAGGGGGTGAATTCTCCATATTAAATTTAATATTATGGAGTAACATATGGGACAAAAACTTGTAATAGTAGAATCTCCAGCAAAGGCAAAGACCATAAGTAAATATTTAGGGAAAAATTTTGTTGTTGAGGCTTCAATGGGTCATGTTAGAGATCTTCCTAAAAGCCAATTAGGAGTTAATATAGAAGAAAATTATAATCCTAAATATATAACAATAAGAGGAAAAGGAGATCTTTTAGATAAGCTTAGAAAGTTAGCTAAGAAAAGTGAAAGAATATACTTGGCAACTGACCCTGATAGAGAGGGTGAAGCTATATCTTGGCATTTGGCCAATGTTTTAAAAATTGATGATGCTGAAAAATGTAGGATAGAATTTAATGAAATAACTAAAAATGCGGTACAAAACTCTATAAAGAACCCAAGAGAAATTAATAAGGATTTAGTAGACGCCCAGCAAGCTAGAAGAATATTAGATAGGTTGGTTGGTTATGAAATAAGTCCTATTTTATGGAAAAATGTTAAATGGGGATTAAGTGCAGGAAGAGTTCAATCAGCAGCACTTAACTTAATATGTGACAGAGAAGATGAAATAAGTAAGTTTGAGCCAAAAGAGTACTGGACTATTGACTGTCTTCTTCAAAAGGAAAAAAATAAATTTAAGGTAAAGCTACATAGTATAGATGGAAAGAAAGCTGAGATTAATAATGAAGAGGAAAGTACCTCAATTCTAAAAGAAATTAAAAATGGAGAATTTAAGGTAAGTAAGATAAAAAAGTCTGTGAAGAATAAGAATCCAATGGCGCCTTTTACCACAAGTACTCTTCAACAAGAGGCTTATAGAAAGCTTAATTTTCAAACTAAGAGAACAATGTCCGTGGCTCAACAGTTATATGAAGGTATAGAGGTTAAAGGACACGGAACCCTAGGATTAATAACTTATATGAGAACTGACTCTGTTAGAGTATCTCAGGATGCTCAAAATGCAGCCTTAGATTTTGTTGAAAACTCTTATGGAAAGGATTATGTTCCACAAACACCTAGGATTTATAAAGGAAAAAAGAATATACAGGATGCTCATGAAGCTATAAGACCAAGTTATATTGAAATAACTCCAGAGATTGCTAAGAAAAGTTTAAAGGATGAGCAATACAAATTATATTCCTTAATATGGAATAGGTTTATTGCTAGCCAAATGGCTTCTGCACAACTTAATTCCTATGGAATAGAGGTTGAAAATGGAAGATATAATTTTAGAGCTAGTGGATCTACTGTTAAGTTTGATGGATTTATGAAAGTATATGAGTATGTAACTGAAGAGGAAGAGGAAAGCACCAAGCTTCCAGAACTTTTAGATGGAGAAATATTAAAGCTTAATAAAGCTGATGGGAATCAACATTTTACTCAACCACCAGCAAGATTTACAGAAGCGAGTTTTGTTAAGGTTTTAGAAGAAAAGGGAATAGGAAGGCCAAGTACTTATGTTCCTACTATATCTACATTATTACAAAGAAAATATGTAGAAAGAGAAAAGAAAAATCTAATACCTACGGAACTTGGACAGATAGTAAATAATATTATGGAAGAGTACTTTAATCAAATAGTAGATGTAGAATTTACAGCAGGAATGGAAGGTAAGCTTGACAATATAGAGGAAGGAAGTGAAACCTGGTCTAAAGTAGTAGATGAATTCTTCACTCCTTTAAAAACAAGTATTGAGATAGCAGAAAAAGAGATATCAAAAATAACCATAGAGGATAAAGTTAGTGATGTTCCTTGTGATAAGTGTGGAAGGCTTATGGTAATTAAAAGGGGAAGGTATGGAGAGTTTTTAGCTTGCCCTGGATATCCAGATTGTAAGAATACTAAACCAATAGTAGAAGAAGTTGAGGCTCCTTGTCCTGTATGTGGAGGAAAGGTGTTACTTAAAAGAAGTAAAAAAGGAAGAAAGTTTTATGGTTGTTCTAATTATCCAGAGTGTAATTTTGTAAGTTGGCAAGAACCATCTACAAAAAAATGCAATTTATGCGGAACATATATGCTTAAAAAATATAATAAGTCTAAGGGTAACTATTTAGAGTGTGCAAATAGTGAATGTAAAAACAAAGAGTATGAAGAGGAAAACAAGGATAAAAAGGAAAATGGTTAGTTCTCAAGAAATTGGTAATTTTATTTATAGTATTTAAGTAAAATGTCGAAAATAAAAAAATATGGTTGAAATAGAAATATCATTATGTTATCATAGTCTAGGTGGTTTGGAAACTATTCTAAAAATTTAATGTTTTTAGAATATTCGGAATTAAAAAAGTAATTCTTCCACATATAGCAAGTATTAAAATAAATATTTTAGTAATAGTAGTAAATTTGTAATAGCAAGGAGGAGAAAAATGTCCACATTATTGAATAAAACAAGGATGTTAAATAGGATATTACAAAAGTCTGGTACAGAACCAGTAGTATTTGATGATATTTGTAAGTTATTAAGTGATGTTTTAAATTGTAATGTTTATATAATAAGCAGAAAAGGAAAAATATTAGGACATAATTTTTCAAACGGATTTGAATGTGATGTTGTAAAAGATAATGTTGTAGTAGAAGGAAGATTTCCAGAAGATTACAATGCTAAGCTTCTAAATATTAATGATACAATGCCTAACCTTCCAAATAAGGGTGAATGTGTATTTGATGTAGAAGAGGAATGTGAAGCACCAGGAAAGCTTTCAACAATAGTACCTATAATTGGAAATAGAGAGAGGATAGGTACATTATTATTAGCTAGATTTGGAGAGCCTTTTACAGATGAAGATTTAGTTATAGTAGAATATAGTGCAACTATAGTTGGTCTTGAAATGTTAAGAGCAAAACAAGATCAAATAGAAGAGGAAGCAAGAAAGAAGGCTGTGGTTCAACTTGCAATAGGAACTCTTTCTTATTCTGAGCTTGAAGCTGTAGAGCATATTTTCAATGAATTAGATGGTACTGAAGGTTTACTTGTTGCTTCAAAGATAGCAGATAAGGTTGGAATAACTAGATCTGTTATAGTTAATGCTTTAAGAAAATTTGAAAGTGCTGGAGTCATTGAGTCTAGATCCCTTGGAATGAAGGGAACTCATATAAGAATTTTAAATGAAAAATTATTAGATGAGTTAAATAAAATAAAATAGGTATATTTAAGTTAAGGGGGAAGTTGGAATCCTCCTTAATTTTTTTATATGTACATATAATATATTTAATTAAAAAATATAGATTTAAGCTATATAAGATTTAAAATAAAGTATAAAGTTACAAAAAATATAAAATACTTATTGATAGTATTTATTTCATATGATATACTATCTAAGGAATAAAAATACACACACCATATGATATTTAAACTGGTGCCTAAGGGCTATTTATTAGATAAATGTATGGTGGAGGAAAAACCAGGAGGGAAAAAATATGTCAGTAATTTCAATGAAACAATTATTAGAAGCTGGTGTTCATTTCGGACATCAAACAAGAAGATGGAACCCTAAAATGGCTCCATACATATTCACAGAGAGAAATGGAATATATATAATCGACCTTCAAAAGACTGTTAAGAAAGTAGAAGAAGCTTATGACTTCATAAAAGAAGTTGCAGCAGAAGGTAAAGATGTATTATTCGTTGGTACAAAGAAGCAAGCTCAAGAAGCTATATCTGAAGAAGCAGTAAGATCAGGAATGCACTTTGTAAACAATAGATGGTTAGGTGGAATGTTAACTAACTTCACTACTATAAAGAAAAGAATAAAGAGATTAGAAGATATCGAAAAGATGCAAGAAGATGGAACTTTTGATGTTCTTCCAAAGAAAGAAGTAATAAAGTTAAAGCTTGAAATGGAAAAGCTTGAAAAGAACCTAGGTGGAATAAAGAACTTAGATTCACACAACATAGGTGCTTTATTTGTAGTAGATCCAAGAAAAGAAAAGAATGCTATATCTGAAGCTAAGATATTAGGAATACCAGTTGTAGCTATAGTTGATACTAACTGTGATCCAGAAGAAGTTGATTATGTTATACCAGGAAATGATGATGCTATAAGAGCGGTTAAGTTAATAACTGCTAAGATGAGCGATGCTATCATGGAAGGTAGACAAGGCGAAGATTCAGCTGAATAATTAGAACTTTAGAGGTAGGTGGAGTAAATCCAGTTACCTCTTCCATTAACTTTTAAGGAGGATAAAATTATGATATCTGCAAAAGCGGTTAAAGAATTAAGAGAAAGAACTGGCGCTGGAATGATGGACTGTAAGAAAGCTCTTACAGAAACTGAAGGTGATATGGATAAGGCAGTTGAGCTATTAAGAGAAAAGGGATTAGCTGCTGCTGCTAAAAAGGCAGGAAGAGTTGCTGCTGAAGGAGTAATAGCTACTTATGTTTCAGAAGACAAGAAAACTGCTGGTATAGTAGAAGTTAACTGTGAAACTGACTTTGTTGCTATAAATGAGGACTTTATAAACTTTGCAAATAACTTAGCTAAAATGGCTTCATTAACATCAAATACTGAGATTGAAGCTTTAGTTGAAGAAAAGTATATAGCTGACGAAACTAAGACAGTTAAGGAATTCTTAACTGAATTAATAGCTAAAATAGGAGAAAACATGAACGTAAGAAGATTTGCTAAGTTCAATGTTGAAAATGGAACTATAGCAAGCTACATCCACGGTGGTGGAAGAATCGGTGTTCTTACAAAAGTTGAGTGTGAAAAAGCATCTGATATAACTGAAGTAGTTGCTAAGGACTTAGCAATGCAAGTTGCAGCTGCTAACCCATTATACTTAGATGAAACTTCTGTTGATCAAGAAGCTATAGAGAAAGAAAAAGAGCTTTTCAGAGTTCAAGCTTTAAATGAAGGAAAGCCAGAGAATATAGTAGATAAAATGGTAATTGGAAGAGTTAAGAAGTACCTAAAGGAAATCTGCTTAGTAGATCAAGTTTGGGTTAAGAATGGTGACTATACAATAACTAAATTACTTCAAGAAAAATCTAAGGAAGTTGGAGCTGAAATGAAGGTTACTGATTTCGTAAGATTTGAAAGAGGCGAAGGAATCGAAAAGAAAGAAGAGAACTTTGCTGAAGAAGTTGCAAAGCAAATGCAACAAGGAAAGTAAAACAAAAGAGAACACTGGGTGTTCTCTTTTTTTAAGATACAATAAGTTGCAAAAATTGGAGGTTTTAATATATGGATTGTTGCAAATATAAAAAGGTAATGCTTAAACTTTCAGGGGAAGCATTATCAGGAGAAAATGGTTTTGGAATAGATTTTAATGTGGCACAAAGAATAGCTACAGAGATTAAAGAACTTGTAGATATGGGTATAGAAGTAGGGGCAGTTGTAGGTGGTGGAAACATCTGGAGAGGAAGAGATGGAGATTCCATGGATAGAACTACAGCAGATTATATGGGCATGCTTGCTACTTGTATAAATGCCTTAGCACTTCAAGATTCTTTAGAAGGTATAGGAGTTAAGACAAGAGTTCAAACTGCTATAGAAATGAAGGAAATAGCAGAGCCATTTATAAGAAGAAGAGCAATGAGACATTTAGAAAAAGGGAGAGTTGTAATCTTTGCAGCTGGAACGGGAAATCCTTATTTCTCAACTGATACTACTGCAGCTTTAAGAGCAGCTGAAATAGAAGCGGAGGTTATACTTCTTGCTAAGAAAGTTGATGGAGTATATGATAAGGATCCAAAGAAATATGATGATGCAGTAAAATATAATAAATTAAATTATATACAAGTTCTTGAAAGAGGATTACAGGTAATGGATTCTACTGCAACTTCTCTATGCATGGATAACAATATACCAATTCTTGTTTTTGCATTAGATGAACCAGGAAATATAAAGAGGGCCATAATGGGCGAAAATATTGGAACATTAGTAAGTAAATAAAGTGGAGGTAAAATTATGATTAAGGAAATAATATCTAAAGCAGAAGAAAAGATGAAGAAAAGCATTAGTGTATTAAAATCTGATTTATCTACAATGAAAGCTGGAAGAGCTAACCCAACAATGTTAGATAGAATAGAAGTTGAATACTATGGCAGCATGTGTCCTTTAAGCCAAGTTGCTAATATTTCAGCTCCAGAACCAAGAATATTATTAATACAACCTTGGGAAAAAAGCACAATAAAGGACATAGAGAAAGCTATATTAAAGTCTGATTTAGGGTTAACACCATCTAGTGATGGAATAGTTATAAGACTTGTAATACCAGAACTTACAGAAGAAACTAGAAAAATTCTTGTTAAAAATGTTAAAAAGGCAGGAGAAGAAACTAAGGTCGCTGTAAGAGCCATAAGAAGAGATGCTAATGATAAAGTTAAGTCCTTAAAAAAGGATGGAGATTTATCAGAGGATGAAATAAAGAAAGCTGAAGAAAATATACAAAAGAAAACAGATGCTTTTATAAAAGAAATTGACAATATAATCGTTGCAAAAGAAAAAGAAATAATGTCTGTATAAATAATAAAACCTGCTTATGGCAGGTTTTATTATTAGAGTATGGGTTTTAGGAGGGTAATAAAGTGTTCTTTTTTAAGAGGAGTAAGAAGAAGCACCAAGAAGATCTTCATATAGATTTAGATAATGTTCCAGAACATATAGCTATTATTATGGATGGAAACGGTAGATGGGCTAAAGCAAAAGGGTTACCTAGAACCATGGGGCATAAAGCTGGAGTTGAAACCATAAGAAATATTGTAAAAGATTGTAGTAATATTGGAATTAAATATTTAACTTTATATGCCTTTTCAACAGAAAATTGGAAAAGACCTAAAGATGAAGTTAATGCATTAATGGAGCTTTTAGTGACTTATTTAAGACAAGAGTTTGAAGAGTTAAATAGAAATAATGTAATAATTAATAATATAGGTGATATTTCTATGTTACCTAAAAGGTGTAGGGAAGAATTAGATTCTGCCTATGAAAGAACTAAAAATAACACGGGCCTAACTTTAAATCTTGCTTTGAACTATGGTGGAAGAAAAGAAATCTTAGACGCTGTAAATGGATTAGTAGATGATATAAAAGATGGTAAGCTTCAATGTACTAAGGTAACAGAAGATATTTTAGAAAGATATTTATATACTAAAGATATGCCAGATCCAGATATAATCATAAGACCAAGTGGGGAGCAAAGATTAAGTAATTTCCTTCTTTGGCAATGTGCATATTCTGAGTTTTGGTATTCAAATATAAATTGGCCAGACTTTACTAAAGAAGATTTACATAAAGCTATATGGGACTACCAGCATAGGGATAGAAGGTTTGGTGGAATAAAATAAAGTAGGTGATTATATGAGTTTTAATAAAAGATATTTAGGAGCCTTAATTATGGCACCCTTTATAATATTCTTATTTTTAGGGGGAATTTATCTAAAGGTTTTAACCTTAGTATTATCATTAATAGGTATACATGAATTATATACAGTAGTTGGTGAAAAGAATATAAAACCTTTTGCTATCCTTGGATTCCTAGCTACCATAGGACTATTTTTATTAGATAATGATATAACAAAGGTAATATACATATTAATACCTTTAAGTTTTATATCTTTAATAATACCTGTAATAAATATAAAATATAATTTTATAGATGGAGCCATAACTATTCTTGGATTTTGTTATGTATCCTTATTCTTTAGTTTTATACCTTTAGTAAATTCCATGGATAATGGAAAGTATCTTCTTTGGCTTGTATTTATAGCATCTTGGCTTTGTGATACAACGGCTTATTATGTGGGAAGAGCTTTTGGGAAAACTAAGCTTTGTCCAAAGGTAAGTCCTAAGAAGACTGTAGAAGGTTCCTTAGGAGGTCTTCTAGGAGGAGCTATTGGATGTTTAATATATGGTGTAATAATATCAAAATATGGAGTTAATATACCTCTTTATCACTATTTTATTATAGGAGCACTATGTGGGGTATTTAGCCAATTTGGAGATCTTGTGGCATCATCAATAAAAAGATATGTAGGAGTTAAGGATTATAGTAATCTAATTCCAGGACATGGTGGAATATTAGATAGATTTGATAGTATTTTATTTTCATCAGTTATAGTGTTCTTTTACCTGTCTTTAATATTGAATTTATAAATATTAGTAGATTAATATTAGTATATAAGAATAATATATTAAAAGTTTAAAAGTTTAAAAGTTTTATAAAAGTTATGAATTTATTTAAAAAAGATTTTTTAGATTAAATATTATATGAATTTTAATTAGCATATATTTATTCTCACATAGGCATATAATCTTGAATAGAATTTTATAGTAAGATCAAAGACTTTTCACTAAAATTTAGTGGTAAAGTCTTTTTTTTATTTTAATTTTTAAAATCATATTTATAAAGAATGTTCTAGTATATAAGGAGCTATTTTAATAAGAAAGGAAGGTTAGTTAGATGAGAGAGGATATATAAATTTTCATTTTATTAATAAATTTATGAAGATAGTATTAATGTTTCTATAATAAATACTAGTAATAAAAATAAAAAAGAAAGCATAAGTAAAATATATAGATTAATTAGGAAGGGGGAAGTAGGTATTATATCCATAGAACTATATTAATAGAATAGTAGTAAGAATATATGATTTTTATATGGTAATTTTTAATATTATGTTAGCATATGACTTTTTTTACAAGGGAAGGGGAATAAAAGTACTTTAGATAAAAGCTATATAATATTACACATAAAATGTTATGTAAAGTAAATAAAGTGGGTGAATATATATGATACATAGAAAAAGGATAATTAACCTAATAGGACTTCTTTTTATAATAATAGTCATCACCTTAGTTATAAAAAATTATTTTAAACCATTTTTTATAATACTTATATTTTCTTTAGGAGGAACTCCCATAATTAAGTTAATGGAGAGGCTTCATTTATTTAATAAAAATATTAGGGCCTTAATAAGCATAATAATAATTAATCTTTTAGTAATTTCTTTATTTTTTTATGTAGGAAATAACATATATGATATTATTAATAGAAATTTAATAGAAAAAGATAGTGATATGATAAAAAATTTCATAGGTTTTATATATGATGTAAAAGAAGTTATAAGCTTAAAGATAGGGGATATTAATTTAAATGATTTTAACATAATAAATAAGGGAATAATAACAAAGAGTGCCCTTTACACCACAGACAGTATAGTAGCTTATTTTATAGGGAACATAGCATCTTACTTTATATTAAGTGATAAATATGCTATATTAAAATTTGTAAAACTTTTATTAGGAGACAAAATTTATGATAATCTTTGTAGTAAAACCTCTAATTTAAAAGAGGTTGCAGTAATAGAGGTTATATTAATACTAATTTCTACTTTAATAATTATATTAGGTTTTTTTATTTTAAATATACCTAATGGATTTATACTTGGAATAATTTGTGGTATATTAGATATACTTCCCTATGTTGGGACCATATTGGTTTTTATACCTCTTATAATATATAATATTTTTCTTAAAAATTATTTTATTTCTATAGGGCTTATAGGACTATACTTTTTAGTAGAAATAATAAGACAAATATTAGAGGCTAAGTTTATTAGCAATAAACTTGATATACATCCTTTAGCCATAATTATTTCTCTTTATATAGGAATAAAGGTTTTTGGAGTAATAGGAGGGCTAGCTGGGATGGTTTATATTATTTTATCCAAGGAAATACTAATTATAGACCAGGAGGAGACAGAATGAAAAATATATGTATCATAGGTGCAACAGGGTCTGTTGGAACTCAGACTTTAGATGTAATAAGAGAAGAGAAAGACAGTTTTAACCTTATAGCAATATCGGCTAATTCCAATATAGATAAGGTTATTGAAATCATAAAAGAATTTAACCCTAAGTTTGTTGTTATGAGTGACGAAGAAGCTTATAAAAAATTAAGAGACTATATAGAGACTATAAATAGCCATATAACTCTATTATTTGGTATAGAGGGACTTGAATATATAGCTACATTAGCTGAAGTGGATATGGTGGTTACCTCTATTGTAGGTATGATTGGACTTAGACCTACATTAAAGGCCATAGAAGCGAAGAAGGATATAGCTTTAGCAAATAAAGAAACTTTAGTAGTTGCAGGAGAAATTGTAATGAAAGCTGCTAAAGACAATGGGGTAAATATATTCCCCGTGGATTCAGAACATAGTGCTATATTTCAAAGTCTTCAAGGTAATAGTTTAAAAGATGTAAAAAAGATAATTTTAACAGCTTCTGGAGGGCCTTTTAGAGGAAAAGAGAGTAAGGATTTAATAAACATTACTCCAGATGAGGCGCTAAAGCATCCTAAGTGGAATATGGGGCGTAAAATTTCCATAGATTCTGCAACCCTTATGAACAAGGGACTTGAAGTTATAGAAGCTAAGTGGTTATTTGATGTAGATTATAGTGATATACAGGTAGTAGTGCACCCGCAAAGCGTTATACATTCCATGGTAGAATATATAGATGGAAGTGTCATTGCTCAACTTGGTAGCACTGATATGAAGCTTCCTATACAATATGCATTAAATTACCCTAAAAGAAAACCACAGGTATGTTCATCATTAGACTTTTATGAGATTAATAAATTAACCTTTGAAAAGCCAGATATGAGCACATTTAGATGCTTGGAACTTGCTTATGAGGCTGGGAAAAAGGGAAAACTTATGCCAACTATTTTAAATGGGGCCAATGAAGTTTGTGTAGAATTATTTTTAAGAAATAAAGTTTCTTTTTTACAAATAGCTGATATAATAGAAGAAGTTATGGGGAAATTTAATTATAATATGGAGGTAACTCTAGAGAATATAATTAAGATGGATGAAGATGTTAGAACATACATATATAATAGATATGAGTAAGGGAGGTTTTGTTAAGTGTATTTTGTAATTGCTATATTGGCATTAGGGGTTCTGGTTATCATACATGAGCTTGGTCATTTTATTATGGCTAAAGTAAATGGAGTTAAGGTATTAGAGTTTGCCATAGGTATGGGACCAAAACTTTTTAGTATAGAAGGCAAAGAAACTCTTTATTCTATAAGAATGTTACCAATAGGTGGATATGTTAAAATGTACGGTGAGGAAGAAGAGGTAGAAGGGGGAGATGAAAGAGCCTTTTCATCTAAAAGTCCTCTTCAAAGAATAAGTATAATTGTAGCAGGTCCTATAATGAACTTATTATTACCAGTTTTAATATATACTTTTATAGGAATTAATTATGGTTTTTTAACTCCAGACATCAATGGCGTAATTCCTAATTCTCCAGCAGAAGCTTCAAGAATAATGAAGGGAGATAAAATCATTGCCATAAATGATAAAAAGGTAGATACTTGGGAAGATTTATCTATGGATATTTTTATGGCAAAGGATTCTACTATAAAACTAAAGGTTCTAAGAAATAGTGCTGTGGAGGAGATAAAATTAACTCCAGAGCTTAATAAAGAAGAAAATAGATATATGATAGGTATAGAACCTACAAAGATAGAGAATCCAACTTTCTTAGAAGGAATTAATTATGGATTCCGCGAAACTAAGTCTATAATTAAACAGACATTTACTGCACTTAAGACCTTAGTTTCAGGAAAAGCTACGGTTAATGATGTAGGAGGACCAGTTTCTATTATAAAAATTTCAGGAGCTGCTGCTAAGGCAGGGTTATATTCATTATTAAATTTAGCTGCATATATAAGTATTCAGCTAGCTATATTTAATCTATTGCCATTCCCAGCATTAGATGGAGGATGGATAGTTTTATTATTAATAGAACTAATATCAAGGAAAAAGGTAAGCGATAGGGTAGTAAGTACTTTAAATTATATAGGTTTCTCAGTATTATTATTATTAATGCTTTTAGTAACCATTAAGGATATATTATTCCCTATTAAGCTATAGGAGAGGATAAGATGAACAGAGCAATAACAAAGAAAATAAAGGTTGGAAACACATATATAGGAGGAGATTCTCCTGTAAGTGTTCAATCTATGACAAATACAGATACAAGAGACGTAAAGGCTACAGTAAATCAAATAAAAGAGCTTCAAAAAGCAGGGTGTAACATAATAAGATGTGCAGTACCAGATTGGGAGGCTGCAGAGGCTTTAGGTTCTATATCAAAGGAAATAGATATACCTTTAGTTGCAGACATACATTTTGATTATAGATTAGCATTAGAATCTATAAAAAATGGAGTATCGGCCCTTAGAATAAATCCAGGAAATATAGGAAGTAAGATGAAGCTTGAGATGGTAGCTAAGGCGGCTATGGAAAAAGGACTTCCTATGAGGGTTGGAGTAAATAGCGGATCTTTAGAAAGAGATTTGCTTCAAAAATATGGTAGACCTACACCGGAAGCTTTAGCTGAAAGTGCCTTAAGAAATGTTGGATACCTAGAGGATCTTGGATTCTATGATACAGTAATTTCTATAAAATCTTCTGATGTTATGGAAATGGTAAATAGTTATAGATTGGTTTCAAAACAAACAGACTACCCTCTACATCTTGGTGTAACAGAATCAGGAACAGTATGGAGAGGAACAATAAAATCAAGCATAGGAATTGGAACTTTACTTTGTGAAGGTATTGGTGATACAATAAGGGTGTCTTTAACAGGGGATCCTATAGAAGAAATAAAAGTAGGTCGTGAAATATTAAAGGCTACAGGAAACCTCAATGAAGGAGTACAGTTTGTTTCTTGTCCTACCTGCGGTAGAACTCAGATTAATTTAATAAAAATAGCTGAGGAAGTTGAAAGTAGATTAGCAGAATGTAATAAAAATATAAAAGTTGCTGTTATGGGCTGTGTTGTAAATGGTCCAGGAGAAGCAAAGGAAGCTGATATAGGAATAGCAGGTGGACGTGGAGAAGGAATGATCTTCAAAAAGGGTGTAGTAATTAAAAAAGTTAAAGAAGAAGATTTAGTTGAAGAATTAATGAAAGAAATAGAGAATATGTAGGCTTTTGCCTACATATTTTTAATTGCAAGGAGGAATTTTTGTGAGTGTAGATATACTTACACCAATCATAAAAAATAATGATTCCTTAAAAGATGAATTAAAACTTAGTAGAATACAGTATTTTAAAAACAACGATACCTTAAGAGTTGTTTTTAAGTGTAAAAGAGACATAGAGGAATCTGTAGATTCAATGATTAGAGAGAGTATAGCATCTAATATAGGGGAGTTTACCAATGTAGATATAGTATATTTTAAAGAACTTGAAAATGTAACTTTAGAAGAATTAGCTATGAAATATTGGTTTGAGTTAACTAGTGTAGTTATTGAAAAAATCCCAGTATCTAAGGAACTTTTACATAAATGTGAAAGAGTTATTGAGAAGGATACATTAGTCCTTAAACATAGTAATGAATTTATGTGTAAGATGCTTAAAAGTAAAAGTCTTCAAGAAATTTTAAAGGCCAATATAAAAGATATGTTTGGGATAAGTTGTAGCATATCAATAGTATATGACTCAAGTGTTGGAATAGGTAGCAATTATACTGAGGAGAAAATAAAAGAGAATAACAATCTTGTTAAGAAAATTATGGAAAATAGGGTTTCCTCTCCTAAGGCTAAAAGTGATAATGCCTCAAATAAGGCAAAAGATCAAGGCAATAAATATGGAAATGGTAATAAATATCAAGGTAAAGATAAAGGGGATTCAAAAGTTAAGGATGAAAATGTACTATATGGAACTAGACAAATTACTGATGAAGTTTTAGATATTAATACCTTAACAGATAGTTCTGGAATTGTAACTATTTGTGGAGATATATTTAAAACTGATGTTATAGAAACCAAAAATGGTACTGTAATTTTCTCTTTCTTTATAACAGATTATACTAGTTCTATAACTGTAAAGTTCTTCCCTAAAAAAGATGTAGAAGAACTAATTAATAATATAAAGGCTGGTATAAGGGTTAAGGTAAAGGGAGAATGCTCTTATGATATGTATTCAAGAGAGATAACTTTAAAGGCAAGAAATATAGTTAAAGTAGAACAGATTGAAAGAATGGATATCAGTGAGGAAAAGAGAGTAGAGCTTCATACCCATACCACAATGAGTACTATGGATGCAGTAAGCTCTCCAGGGAAAATAGTAGAGAGAGCTGCTAAATGGGGACATAAAGCTATTGCAATTACGGATCATGGAGTAGTTCAGGCATATCCAGAGGCAATGGATACAGGGAAAAAACATGGAATTAAGATTATATATGGTGTTGAAGGATATCTTGTAAATAATGGAGCTCCTATAGTTCTTAAGGAAAGAGGTCAGACCATTAATGACTCCTACATAGTATTTGATATAGAAACTACAGGGTTTTCTAATCAAAATGATAAGATAATAGAAATAGGTGCAGTTAAAATAGAAGATGGAAATATTACAGATAGGTTTAGTAGACTTGTAAATCCAGAAAGGCCTATACCAGCAAAGATAGTAGAGCTTACAAGTATTACAGAGAGTATGGTTGAGAATGAAGATACCATAGATATAGTATTAAAGGATTTTATAGAGTTTATAGGAGACAGTGTGGTTGTAGCTCATAATGCAGCCTTTGATACATCTTTTATAAGAAAAAATGCTAAGGATTTAGGTTTAACTTTTGATAATTCAGTAATGGATACTATACCTCTTGCAAAATTTTTATATCCTGAGCTTAAAAGATTTAAATTAAATGTTATAGCAAAACATTTAGGTATATCTCTTGAAAATCACCATAGGGCTGTAGATGATGCAGAAGCTACAGCAGAAATATTACTTCATTCTTTTAATATTTTAAAAGATGATAAGAATATAGAAACCTTAAGTGACTTAAATAAAGAGTTTTTAAGTAACATAGATATTAAGAAACTTCCTATGTACCATGTTATAATTTTAGCTAAAAATCAAGTAGGACTTAAGAATTTATATAAGCTAGTATCAAGTGCACATTTAGATAACTTCTTTAAAAAGCCAAGACTTCCTAAAACTCTAATAGAAGAGCATAGGGAAGGACTTATAATTGGATCAGCCTGTGAAAGTGGAGAACTTTTTAGAGGATTACTTGAAAATGTAGAAGAGGATGATATTGAAGAAATTTTAAACTTCTATGATTATTTAGAAATTCAACCTATAGATAATAATGAATTTTTAATAAGGGATGAGAAAGTTAAGGATAGAAAAGAATTAGAGAACTTAAATAGAAAAATATATAATCTGGGACAAAAATATTCAAAGCCTGTAGTAGCTACCTGTGATGTACACTTTTTAGATCCTAAGGATGAGATGTTTAGAAAAATAATACTTGCAGGTCAAGGATTTAGGGATGCAGATAATTCACCACCACTTTATTTTAGGACTACTAATGAGATGCTTAAAGAATTCTCCTATTTAGGGGAAGCAAAAGCTAGAGAAGTTGTAATTACAAATACTAATAAGGTTGCAGATATGATAGAGGACGTAAAACCAATACCTGATGAGACCTTCCCTCCTAAGATAGATGGGGCAGAGGAAGATATAAGAAATATGACTTTAGAAAAGGCTTATTCAATATATGGAAACCCTCTACCAGAAGTAGTACAGAAAAGGCTTGATAAGGAACTTAATTCTATAATAAATAATGGCTATGCTGTTCTTTATTTAATAGCTCATAAGCTAGTGGCTAAGTCTCTTCAAGATGGATACTTAGTTGGATCAAGAGGATCTGTTGGATCATCTTTAGTTGCTACTATGACAGATATAACAGAGGTTAATGGATTACCACCTCACTATGTATGTCCTAATTGCAAAAATAGTGAGTTTATATTAGATGGTTCTATAAGTTCTGGAGCGGATCTTCCCTCTAAAAGTTGTCCTAAATGTGATACAGAATTTATAAGAGAAGGTCATGATATACCATTTGAAACCTTCCTTGGATTTGAGGGGGATAAGGAGCCAGATATAGACCTTAACTTCTCAGGAGAATATCAGGCAGTGGTTCATAAGTATACAGAGGTTTTATTTGGTAAAGGTTATGTGTTTAAGGCTGGAACCATAGGTACTGTGGCGGAAAAAACAGCTTATGGATATGTAAAGAAATATTTAGATGAAAGAGAAATAATAGTTCCTCAAGCAGAAATAGAGAGACTTACCATGGGATGTACAGGTATTAAAAGAACCACTGGACAGCATCCAGGAGGAATTATGGTTGTGCCAAGGGATAATGAAATTTTTAATTTTTGTCCAATACAACATCCAGCAGATGATAATGATACAGATATAATAACAACCCATTTTGATTATCACTCTATAAGTGGTAGACTTCTGAAACTTGATATACTAGGTCATGATGATCCAACTATGATTAGAATGCTTCAAGACCTGACTGGGGTAGACCCTAAAACTATACCTTTAAATGATGAGATGGTTCTTAGTCTCTTTACAAAGCCTGATGCTTTAGGGATAACTAAGGAGGAACTAGAATGTGAAGTTGGAACCTATGGACTCCCAGAGTTTGGAACTAAATTTGTAAGGCAAATGCTACTTGACACAGAACCTAAAACTTTTTCTGATCTTGTGAGAATATCAGGACTTTCTCATGGTACTGATGTATGGCTTAATAATGCACAGTATTTTATAAAGGAAGGATACACTACCCTAAAGGATTGTATATCTACAAGAGATGATATAATGGTATATCTTATATATAAAGGAGTTCCACCTAAGACTGCATTTACCATAATGGAAAAAGTCAGAAAAGGAAAAGGTCTTAAGGATGATGATATAAAGGTAATGAAGGAAAATAAAGTTCCGGACTGGTATATTGAATCCTGTAATAGGATAAAATACATGTTCCCAAAAGGGCATGCAGTTGCCTATGTTATGATGGCTGTGAGAATAGCTTATTTTAAGGTTCATTATCCAGAGGCATACTATGCAACATATTTTACTGTTAGAGCTGATGATTTTGATGCAGATCTTATAGTAAAGGGCGAGGGTGTTGTTAAAGATAAAATAAAAGAACTTAATAATCTTGGAAATAATATGACTCAGAAAGATAAAGGATCACTTACCGTTCTTGAAATATGCTATGAGATGTATAAAAGAGGAATTAAGTTTTTGAAGGTAGATTTATACAAGTCTAACGATGCAAAGTTTTTAATTGAAGAAGAGGGAATAAGACCTCCTATAAGTGCACTTCAAGGAGTGGGAGAAAATGCTGCAAGGAGTATTATAGAGTGTAGAGACCAAGGGGAATTTATTTCAAAAGAGGATTTAAGACTTAGAGCTAAAGTAAGTAAGACTGTTATAGAAACCTTGAGTAATCATGGATGCTTAGAAGGTCTTTCAGAGACAAATCAGCTTAGTTTATTTTAATTTCCGAAATTTACTTGTATTAATTATTTAAGTATGCTACAATGTAATCATATCATGCTATATTTGAGACATTAAGGAGTGGGTCTTAAGCCCGCTCTTTCTATTTGTAAAAAACGCAACTACCAGGTTGCGTTTTTCGTTAATTATTTTTAATATTTTAAAATTGAACTTAATTACATATATTTACTTGTAAATGTGAAAAACTATAAATAACATAGTTAGGAGGGATATATATGAAAAAAGAAGAATTAGTAGCAGATTTAAAGGGAATATTAGTACCAGTGATAGAAAAACTAGGATATGAGGTTTATCACATAGAATATGTAAAAGAAGATAAAGAATATTATTTAAGGATATATATTGACAATGAAGAAGGAATATCACTAGATAATTGCGAAAAGGTAAGTAGAGCACTAAGTGAGGTATTAGATGACAAGGATCCTATAAGTGACTTCTACTACTTAGAAGTATCATCACCAGGAATGAATAGATTTTTACATACTTCTAAGCATTTACAAGATAATATAGAAAAGAATGTTTTAGTTAAATTAAATAAAAGCTTAAATAGTAAAAAAGCTTATAAGGGGAATTTAAAGTCCTTTGATGATATGTATTTAAATATAATCTTAGAAGATGGTAATGAATTAACAATAAATAGAGAAAATATAAAATCTATTAATGTAGAAGCATTTTAGTGGGGAGTTTTAAAAAGGAGGTTATTATAAGATGAATGAAGAATTTATAAGTGCATTAAAGGATATAGTCAAGGAGAAGGGTATAAGTGAGGATTTAATATTTTCTACTTTAGAAGATGCGCTTATAGCAGCTTATAAAAAAAATTACTCAAATAGTGCAGCCCAAAATGTTCGAGTGAGTATGGATAGAGAAAGCGGAGAAATACATGTATATTCTCAAAAAGAAGTAGTGGAAGAAGTTTATGATGATGTTATAGAAATAAGCTTAGAAGATGCAAAAGCGGTAAGTCCAAGATATGAACTTGAAGATATAGTTGAAATAGAAGTAACACCTAGAAACTTTGGAAGAGTAGCAGCTCAACTTGCAAAACAAGTAGTAGTACAAAGAATAAAGGAAGCGGAAAGAACTATAGTATATAATGAGTTTATAGAAAAAGAATATGATATAATAACTGGAGTCATAAGTAGAAAAGATAGAAATAATATATATGTAGATCTTGGAAAAGTAGAAGCAGCCCTTGGACCAAATGAGCAGATATTAGGTGAAGAATATAATTTTAATGATAAACTAAAGTTATATATAGTTGAAGTTAAAAACACAACAAAGGGTGCTCAAGTGGTAGTTTCTAGAACTCATCCTGGCCTTGTAAAAAGATTATTTGAGCTTGAAGTTCCAGAAATATATGAAGGCGTAGTTGAAATAAAAAGTATTGCAAGAGAAGCCGGATCTAGAACAAAGATATCAGTTTCATCAAATGACGAAAGTGTTGATGCTATGGGAGCTTGTGTTGGACCTAAGGGATCTAGAGTTCAAAATATAGTAAACGAACTTAGAAATGAAAAGATAGATATAATAAAATATAGTAAACTTCCAGAAGAGTATATAGCTAATGCCTTAAGTCCAGCAAAAGTTTTAGAAGTATCTGTAAATGAGGAAGGAAAGTCAGCAAGAGTTGTTGTTGATGATAGTCAATTATCCTTAGCTATAGGTAAAGAAGGACAGAATGCAAGACTTGCAGCTAAGCTTACAGGATGGAAGATAGATATAAAAAGTAAATCACAAGTTACAGAATAATTTCTAAGGGGTGATAAGAATGAAAGTAAAGAAAATACCTCAAAGAATGTGTAATGGTTGTATGGAGATGAAACCTAAAAAGGAGCTCATAAGAATAGTGAAAAGTCCAGAAGGTGATGTTTCTTTAGACTTAACTGGTAAAAAGCCAGGAAGAGGAGCATATATTTGCAAAAGTGAAGCATGCTTAGAGAAAGCTTTTAAGTCTAAAAGACTAAATAAAAACCTTGAGACTAACATAAAAGAAGACATATATGCTTCTTTAAAGGAAGAGATAGATAATGAGAAATAAATTTTATAACTTTTTAGGTTTAACTAAAAGAGCTGGAAACCTTTTAGAAGGTTACAATAAATGTGAAGAGTATATTAGAAGAAAAAGACCTTGTTTGATAATACTTGCAAAGGAAATATCTAATAACTCAAGAGATAAGTTTTTAAGATACTGTACAGAGAAGAATGTACCAGTAATAGAAAACTTACCAAAGGAAGAACTAGGAAATGCCTTAGGAAGAGAAGAACTTAAAGTTTTATGTGTTACAGATAGTAACATGGCAACAAAACTTTTAGAGCTAAGGAAAAGCCTAGAGTCGGAGATAAATTTTATCGGGGGTGAAGAGTCGTGTCAAAAATAAGAGTATATGAATTAGCAAAAGAGTTAGAAGTTTCAAGTAAAGACCTTATAACTCTTCTAATGGACGAATTCAGTATTGAAGTAAAAAATCATATGAGTGTCATTGAAGAGGAAGATGCGGAACTTATAAAGGAATTAATAGAGGAAAATAAAAAGAATAATCCTGTAGAAGATAAAAAAGGATTAGTAGAAGAATACGAGGACATGGTTTCTGAAGAAGTAAACCGTGGACAAAAGAATAAACCAAGAAAAACTAATAAGAAGCAACAAAAAGCTACAGAAGAAGCAGAAGACAATAATGATGAAAACACTGTAATAGAGATAGGTGAAACTATTCTTGTTAAAGAGTTTATAGAAAAGCTAAATAAACCTCAATCAGAGGTAATAAAGGCATTAATCTTTGCAGGAGTTATGGCTAACTTAAATCAAGAGATAGATTTTGAAACAGCAGAGAAAGTTGCTGAAAAATTTGAAATGATTATTACAAAAAAAGAAGAAGATACTCATACCCTTGAGGAAACAGAAGATGATATCTTAGATGATGAAAATGTAATTAAGAGACCACCAATAGTAACTGTTATGGGACACGTTGACCATGGTAAGACTTCTCTTCTTGATGCAATAAGAAAGGCACAAGTAACAGAGTCAGAAGCAGGTGGAATAACTCAACATATAGGTGCTTATACTGTAGATGTAAAGGGAGAAAAGGTTACATTTTTAGATACACCAGGCCATGAAGCTTTTACAGCTATGAGAGCTCGTGGAGCTCAAGTAACAGATATAGTTATATTAGTTGTTGCAGCTGATGATGGAATAATGCCTCAAACAAAAGAAGCAATAAATCACTGTAAGGCTGCAAAAGTTCCAATGATTATAGCTATAAATAAGATGGATAAACCAAGTGCGAATCCTGACAGAGTAAAACAAGAACTTACAGAGTTTGGACTTATACCAGAAGATTGGGGCGGAGATACTGTATGTGTACCAGTGTCAGCTAGAACAAAAGAAGGTATAGAAGATCTTTTAGAAATGGTTATTTTAGCTGCTGAAGTTGAAGAGCTTATAGCTAATCCTCAAAGAAAAGCAAGAGGTACAGTAATTGAAGCTCAACTTGATAAGGGTAGAGGAGCAGTTGCTAGCTTACTTGTTCAAAATGGAACTTTAAATGTAGGAGATTCTATTTTAGTTGGAAATACTTATGGTAGAATAAGAGCTATGTTTGATGATAAAGGAAAGAAAATTAAATCAGCAGGCCCTTCAATACCAGTGGAAGTACTAGGATTATCTGATGTACCAGCAGCGGGAGATAGATTTAATGTAGTTAAGGATGAAAAGACTGCTAGAAATATGGCTGAGTCTAGAAAAGATAAGATAAAAGAAGAGCAGTTTAGAAGTTCTAATAGAGTATCTCTTGAAGATTTATATAGTCAAATTCAAGAAGGAAAAGTTAAAGAACTTGCTATAATAGTAAAAGCAGATGTTCAAGGATCTGTTGAAGCTATAAAGGCTTCTCTTGAAAAACTATCTACAGATGATGTTAAGGTAAGAGTAATCCATGGTGGTGTTGGAGCTATAACTGAAACAGATATAACTCTTGCAGCAGCATCTAATGCTATAGTTATAGGATTTAATGTAAGGCCTGATGGAAATGCACAAGTGGCATCAGAAAAAGAAGGTGTATATGTTAAGTCATATAGAGTAATATATGAAGCCATAGAAGATGTTAAATCAGCTATGATAGGACTTCTTGATCCAGAATATAAGGAAGTTGTACTTGGAAATGTTGAAGTAAGACAGACTTATAAAATATCAAGTGTTGGAACTATAGCAGGATGTTATGTATTAAATGGAAAAATAGCTAGAAATAGTGATGTTAGAGTAATAAGAGATGGAATAGTTATTCTTGAGGGTAAATTAGCATCATTAAAGAGATTTAAGGATGATGCTAAAGAAGTAAACTCAGGATACGAGTGTGGATTAAGCATTGAAAAGTTCAATGATCTTAAAGAAGGAGATATAATAGAAGCCTTCACTATGGAAGAAATAAAAAGAAAAGAGCTATAAAAGGAGAGATTCTCTTGGCTAATTATAGAAGTGGAAGAATAAATGAAGAAGTAAAGAAAGAGTTAAGTGAAATCATAAGATATGAAATTAAAGATCCAAGGCTTACGGCTATGATAAGCATAACTCAAGTAGATGTTACTAAGGATCTTAAATATGCAAAGGTATATATAAGTATTTTTGGTAAGGAAGAAGAAAAAGAAACTTGTCTTAATATATTAAAGAGTTCTAAAGGGTTTATGAGAAGAGCGCTTGGAAACAGAATAAAACTAAGATGTGTACCAGAGCTTATTATAGAACTTGATAATTCTATAGAACATGGAATGTATATAGATTCTTTAATCCATAAGATAAAGGAGAATAAGTAAATATGAAAGATGTGGTAAAGTTAATAGAAGACTTTGAGAATATTGCTATAACTTACCATACTTCACCTGATGGAGATGCTCTAGGAAGTGCCCTTGCACTTCTTAGGGCATTAAAAAAAGCTAAAAAAAATGTTTATATAATATCCAAGGATGTAATATCTAAAGATTTTAGCTTTTTAGGTTATGATGATCATATAAAGGGTGATGTGGTAGAGGCAAGAAAGGATACTCAGTGCCTAATTACAGTAGACTGTGGAAATGTAGAGAGGCTTTCAGGAAACTTTGATTTTTCAAATAGA
The DNA here is from genome assembly GCF_000686705.1 of Clostridium hydrogeniformans DSM 21757. GTDB lineage: Bacteria > Bacillota > Clostridia > Clostridiales > Clostridiaceae > Clostridium_Z > Clostridium_Z hydrogeniformans. The sequence goes on from NZ_KK366004.1 coordinate 733,678, forward strand.
TGGTATAAGATAATAAATATTGACCACCATTTGTCTAATGATAATTTTGGAGATATAAATTACGTAGATACTAAGGCAGCTGCTACAGCAGAAATAATTTTTAAACTTATAAAAGAACTAAATATAGAAATGGATAAGGATATTGCAATGTGCCTATACACTTCTTTATTAACAGATACAGGAGTATTTAAGCATTCAGGAACTAGTAAGACCACCCATTACATAGCAGGAGAACTTATAGACACAGGTATAGATTTTACTAATATTCATAGAGCTTTATTTGAGAATAAGCCCTATGAAAAAATAAAACTTTATGGAAAAGCAATAGAATCTATGAGACTTTTAATGGATAAAAAATTATGCATTATTAATATAACAGAAAAAATGTTTAAAGATTTAGGAATAGAAGGATCCGTAGATACTTCAGATGTATTACATTTTGGAAGTGAAATAGATACTGCAGAAGTAGTTTTATTATTGAAGGAAGCAGAAGAAGGAATAAAGGTCAGTTTAAGATCCAAAAATTATTTTGATGTAAGAGAAGTAGCTGAAAGCTTTGGTGGTGGTGGACACACTAAGGCATCAGGATGCATGATAAAGGGTGTTACTATTAAAGAGGCAGAAGAGAAGATTTTACATGCAATTAGCAAGATAGGATTTAGGTAGATGAATGGAGTAATTAATATATATAAACCAGAAGGACTTACCTCTTTTGATGTAGTAAGACAGGTAAGGAAAATATGTGGAACCTCAAAGGTTGGACACACAGGAACTTTAGATCCCTTAGCTAGTGGAGTTCTGCCTATATGTATAGGTAAGGGAACTAAACTTGTGGATTATATAATGGAAGGAAGAAAAACTTATAAGGCAGAGTTAAAGCTTGGACAGGTTACTGATACCTATGATAGGGAAGGTAAAGTCATAAGGGAAAATAGCTATGAACATATAAGTAAAGAAGTAATAGAAAATGTAATAAATTCTTTTCAAAAAGAATATAGTCAGATACCCCCTATGTATTCTGCTATAAAAATAAACGGAAAGAAACTTTATGATTTAGCAAGACAAGGTATAGAAGTTGAAAGAAAAGGTAGAAATGTAGTAATATATAAAGTAGAAATACTAAATATAAATAAACCTTTTGTAGAATTTAGAGTTTTATGCTCTAAGGGAACCTATATAAGAAGTCTTTGTTATGATATTGGAGAAACTCTAGGATGTGGTGCTTATATGACTAAACTAGAGAGGGAAGCTACTGGAACATTCAATATTGAAAACTCTATTAATATAGAAGATCTTAATAGAGATAAATTAGAAGCTAGTCTCATATCTTTAGAAGATTCCTTAGGAGATTACCCATACATAAAGGTAAGTGAAAAGTTTGAAAAGCTTCTTATTAATGGAGTTACTATAATGGATAAGAGCTTTTATAAAGAAAAGATAGAAGAGAATAAGCTTTATAGGGTCCATGGAAGTAATGATGAGTTAATAGGACTAGGAAAAAAACTTGAAAATGGGTTTAAAATAATAAAGTTACTGTTATAGGGGGACGGCTATGGTTATAATAGATAATAATTTCTCCAAAGAACTAAAAGAGGGAACTTATGTTGCTTTAGGAAGTTTTGATGGACTGCATACAGGACATAGAGCTCTTATAAATAAAGCTTTTGAAAAGGCTAAGATTAACAATTGTAAAAGCATGGTGTATACCTTCAAGAATCATCCATTGACAGTTGTGAGAAAAGGGTTTAAACCAGAACTTATTATGGATAATAAATCTAAGGCTAAACTTATAGAAAGTCTTGGTATAGATTATGTAGCTTTTGTAGAATTTAATGAAGAATTTATGAGACTTTCTCCAGAAGAATTTATAAAGATGTTATTAAAAAAGTTTAATGTACGAGGAATAGTTGTGGGTTTTAACTATAAATTCGGATACAAAAACTTAGGAGATATTAAGCTTTTAAAAGAACTTAGTGAAAGATTAAACTTTGAGTTAGTTGTAATAGAGGCCCAGAGTCACAATGGGGAGATAATAAGTAGCTCTATAATAAGAACTCTTATAAAAAATGGGGAAATGGAGAGAGCTAATGAGTATCTTATGGAACCTTTTATGATGAGAGGAATTGTAAAGCAGGGAAAAAAACTTGGTAGAACTTTAGGATTCCCAACAGCTAATTTAGAATATAGTAAAGAGGTAATAATACCTGGTGGCGGGATTTATTATACCAATATAAGAATTAATAAAAAGCTTTTTAAAGCAATGACTAATATTGGGTATAATCCAACAGTAAAAGGTAAAGAATTATCCATAGAAACCTTTATACTAGATTTTAATAAAGATATATATGGAGAAGAATTAGAAATATATTTTATAGAAAAAGTTAGGGATGAGATTAAGTTTAATTCTCTTGAGGAATTAAAGGCTCAATTAAAGAAGGATTCAGACTATGGAAAAGGGAAAAAATTATGTCTAAATTTATAAAAAGTAATTTACAACTAATATGTAGTCTGATATAATAACCGTTGAGAACCTACATCTAAGATAAAAGAGTACCGACTTTTTTCTTGGAGTTAGGGGATAATATTTTGGAGGTGCTTATAATGGAAAAAGCAAGAAAACAAGAAATAATGAATACTTATGCAAGACACGAAGGAGATACAGGATCTCCAGAGGTGCAAATAGCATTATTAACAGAGAGAATAAACTCTCTAACTGATCACTTAAGAACTCATAAGAAAGACCACCACTCAAGAAGAGGTCTATTCATGATGATAGGACAAAGAAGAGGTCTTTTAGATTACCTAAAGAATCAAGATATCGAAAGATACAGAACTATCATTGGACAATTAGGATTAAGAAGATAATTTATTAGAGCGGATTTTTCCGCTCTATTATTTTAAAAAATTAATAATTAAGTAAAATATGTTAATACTATTATTAGATTGAAAGGAGGTCGTTGTATGCACCATACACTTGAAACTGTAGTTGCAGGCAGACCCATGAAAATTGAATATGGGAAAGTTGGTAGGCTTTCAGATGCAGCCCTAATGATGAGTTATGGAGATACAGTTATTCTTGTAAATGTAAATGCCTCAGGAAAACCTAGAGATGGCATAGATTTTTTCCCTCTAAGCGTTGAATATGAAGAAAGATTATATTCAGTTGGTAAAATACCAGGTGGATTTATAAAGAGAGAGGGAAGACCTTCCGAGAAAGCTATATTAAACGGAAGAGCTATAGATAGACCACTTAGACCTTTATTTCCAAAGGGTTATAGAAATGATGTTCAAGTAGTTTGTACGGTTATGTCAGTAGAAAACGATAATCTTCCAGAAATACTTGCAATCAATGCAGCTTCAACAGCACTTTTCATATCAAGTATTCCTTTTGTAGATCCAGTTGGAACAGTTTCCGTGGGATTAATTGATGGAGAATTTATACTAAATCCAACCTCTTCAGAGAGAGAAAAGAGTTCTATGTCATTAACTGTTTGTGCAACACAAGAAAAAATAATGATGATAGAAGCAGGTGGAGATGAGATACCTGAGGATGTAATGTATGATGCTATTATGTTTGGATTTAAAGAGTGTCAAAACCTTGTTAATTTCCAAATAGAAGCTAGAAATAAGTTTGGAAAAGAGAAAGCTGACTTTGAAGTTTATGAGGTGGAAGAATCCTTAGAGAATGAAGTTAAGGACTTTGCTTTTGACATGATTAAGGAAGCTATGTATATTACAGATAAGGATGAAAGAAATAAAGCAATGGATCAGGTTAAGGAAAAAGTTTCTGAAACCTTTGATGAAAAATATCCAGATAATAAAGCAGATATTTCCGATGTAATATACAGAATACAGAAAAAAGTAGTTAGAAATATGATATTAAATGATAAAATACGTCCAGATGGAAGAGGGTTCAATGAAATAAGACCTATATCTTGTGATGTATCTTTACTTCCAAGAACTCATGGAACAGGTCTATTTACAAGAGGACTTACTCAAGTACTTACAGTAGCTACTTTAGGTGCTTTAGGCGATATTCAAATAATAGATGGTATAGGTGAAGAACAATCCAAGAGGTATATGCATCATTATAACTTCCCAGCTTATAGTGTAGGAGAAGTTAGACCTTTAAGAGGACCAGGAAGACGTGAAATTGGTCATGGTGCTTTAGCGGAGAAGGCTTTAGAACCATTAATACCATCAGAAGAAAGTTTTCCATACACTGTAAGACTTGTTTCAGAAGTATTAAGTTCTAATGGATCAACTTCTCAGGCAAGTGTTTGTGGAAGTACCTTAGCGTTACTTGATGCAGGGGTGCCTATAAAGAGACCAGCGGCTGGAATAGCAATGGGACTTGTTACTAGTGAAGACTTAACTGAAGAAGAAGTATTAACAGATATACAAGGTATAGAAGACTTCTTTGGAGATATGGACTTTAAGGTAGCAGGAACTGAAAAAGGTATAACTGCTATACAGGTAGATACAAAACTTAAGGGGTTATCTAATACTTGTATTAAGAAGAGTATAGAAGATGCTAGAGTAGCTAGATTATTCTTGCTTGATAAAATGAATGCATGTATAGGAGCACCAAGAGAAGAAGTTTCTAAATACGCTCCAAAAACTTTCAGTCTTTCTATAGATCCTGAAAAAATAAGGGATGTTATAGGTGCAGGTGGTAAGACTATTAATAAGATAATAGCTGAAACTGGTGTTAAGATTGACATAAAAGAAGATGGAAAAGTATTTGTTACTGCAGTAGATACTACAAGTGGAAAACAAGCTGTTAAGATAATAGAAGATTTGACAAAAGAAATTAAGGCAGGAGAAATTTATCTTGGAAAAGTAACAAAGATTGCTGCATTTGGAGCTTTTGTTGAAATTCTTCCAGGAAAAGAAGGTCTTGTTCATATATCTAAATTAGATGTAAATAGAGTTAATAAGGTTGAGGATATAGTATCTGCTGGAGATGAAATTTTAGTTAAGGTTACAGATATAGATGCTCAAGGAAGAATTAACCTATCTAGAAAAGATGCTATAAAGGATTCTGAAAAAGATTCTGAAAAAGATTCCGAAAAAGGTTCTGAAACTGAAGAAGTAACAAATTAAAAATAGAAGGGCAGGTAATGCCTTTTTATTTTTTTATATTACGGAGGGAATTTATGTACAATGTATTTAAACTTCATAATGGTTTAAGAGTTGTTGTAGAAAAGATAGATTATGTTAATTCTGTTAGTGTAGGATTATGGTTTAAAAATGGATCGAGGAATGAGAACAAAGAAAATAATGGAATATCTCATTTTATAGAACATATGCTTTTTAAAGGTACCGAAAATAGGTCTGCAAAGGATATTGCAGAAGCTATAGAAAATGTAGGAGGGCAATTAAATGCCTTTACAGGAAGAGAAGCTACCTGCTATTACATAAAGGCTTTAGATAGCCATTTAGACCTTTCATTAGATGTGCTTTCGGATATGTTATTCAATAGCACCTTTAACGAAGAAGAAATGGAAAAGGAAAAAAGTGTTGTAATTGAAGAGATAAATATGGGAGAAGACTCTCCAGAAGATGTTTTATCAGATTTACATAGCTATGCCATATGGGGAGAAGATACCTTATCCTATCCTATATTAGGTACAGAAAAAACTGTCAAATCTTTTAACAAAGGTCTTTTAAAAGAATACATAGACTCTAACTATACACCTGAAAGATCTGTAATATCAATATGTGGTAATGTGGACCTTAATAAGGCTGAGCAATTAGTAGAGAGGTATTTTGGGCATTGGAGTGCAAAAGAAAAAAATACCCTATCTTATTCAACACCCAAAATTTTAAAAAATATTTTATACAAAGAAAAAGCTATAGAGCAGGTGCATTTAAGTTTAGGTCTTGAAGGACTATCTTTAGGTCATAAGGATGTATATCCATTATTGCTTATAAATAATTTCTTTGGTGGGGGAGTATCTTCTCTGTTATTTCAAAAGGTAAGAGAAGAACTTGGACTATGTTATACAGTTTACTCTTATAGTTCTTCATTTATAAATACAGGAGCTATTAACATATATACAGGAGTATCGCCAAATTATGTATATGATGCTATATCTGTAATCAAAGAGGAAATAGAAAGATTCCCCAAAGAGGTAATTAATAAATTTAATTTAGATATAGCTAAAGAGCAAATAAAAGGTAATTATATATTAGGACTAGAAAGCACAAGTAGTAGGATGTTTTCAAATGGAAAATCAATAATGTTTTTAAATAAAATAAATAAGCCAGAAGATATAATTAAGAAAATAGATGAAGTTACCTATGATAAAATACTAGAAGTTATTGATAGCACATTTACTAAGGGGATTTTTAATTGCGCCTTAGTTGGAAATAATGTGGAAATAAATAAGGTTAAAAATATACTAAAGTAACTAAGGGAATAATATTGCACTCATTTATCATATATTAAAATATAGTTTAATATAGGAGGATGAGAAAATGAGTGATAAGTTAAAGTACTTTAGTGAACTTGAAAGATATGAAATAATAAATATTAATGATGGTGAAAAATACAATTATTTATCAAACAATGATGTAGTTATAGATGATGATGGAAATTTTAAATTACTTATAATAAACAATAATCAAAGTAAGTTTAGTTTTTTTAATAATAATGAATTTTTAGAAATTTCTTGGGAATATGTAAAGAAAATTGGAGCAAAGACTATAATACTAGATGTAGAAGATAATTTAATAAGGAAAAGCAAGATCTGATGAAGCTTAAGAAGGGGGAATAAAAGGTGAAGATACTAATTCAAAAATTTGGAGGAACTTCTGTATCAACTAAGGAAAGACGACTTAAGGTTATAGAGAAGGTGAAAAAAGCTATATTAGATGGGTTTACTCCAGTAGTTGTAGTATCCGCCATGGGAAGAAAAGGGGAACCCTATGCTACGGACACCTTACTATCTTTAGTAGATAATAATTTTAAACAAAATAATTTACTTCCATTAGATTTATTACTAAGTTGCGGAGAGATAATAAGTTCTGTAGTAATGAGCAATGAATTTTTTAATGCTAATATAGATGCAATACCACTTACTGGAGGGCAATCAGGAATTATAACTAATGATAATTTTAATGATGCAGAAGTATCAAGAGTAGATACAAAGCATATTCTTTCTTTATTAGAGAAGGGTAAAGTTCCAGTTGTTACAGGGTTCCAAGGAATTACAGAAGATGGATATTTTACTACTCTAGGAAGAGGTGCTAGTGACTTTACTGCTGCAGTACTAGGGGTTGCCTTAAAAGCCAAAGAAATACAAATATATACTGATGTAGATGGAATAATGACGGCAGATCCTAGAATAGTAGGAGAAGCATGCCTAATAGATAAGATAAGTTATAATGAGGTATTTCAATTTGCAGATCAAGGAGCAAAGGTAATTCACCCAAGAGCTGTTGAAATGGCAATGAGGGGAAATATTCCTCTGGTAATAAGGAATACCATGAGTGACTCTCATGGAACTCTTATAAATAGTATTGGAGATGAAAATGGAAGTTCCATAATGACAGGTATAACACATATGAGTGATAGAATACAGATAAATGTGTTAAGCGAAGATAATAAAAATAATAATGATTTAGATGAAGTTTTAGATATATTAGCAGAAAATAATATTAGTCTAGACCTTATAAACATATTTCCAAATCAGAAGACATTTACTATAGATAAGAATTGTTTTAATAAATTTGATGAGATAATGAAAAAAATGGAATTGAAGTATAGTCATATAGATGACTGTAGTAAACTCTCTATAATAGGTTCAAGAATGGTGGGGGTACCAGGAGTTATGGCTAAAATATTAAAGGCACTAAAGGGAGAAAAGATAGAAGTTCTTCAAACAGCAGACTCCCATACCACTATTTGGTGTTTAGTTCATACAGTAAATATTAAAAGAGCTTTAAATGTAATTCATAAAACTTTTATGTCATAGTATAATAATCTGCCTATATGAACAGACTAAGTTTATATAGGAGGGATTAATATGTGTAGAGATAATGAAGAAAAGGAAGAGTTAAGGGAAGAAAAAGAAACTCGTGAGAATATAAAAGAATTTGGAAACAATGATGTAGTTGAGAATAAGGATGAAAGAGTTCAAATTTTGCCTATAATAGGGCAAATAGAAGGTCATATAGTTCTTCCACCTCAAACAAAGGCTACTAAGTATGAACATATAATACCTCAGCTTATAGCTATGGAGCAAAATAATAATGTAAAAGGAATACTTATTATGTTGAATACTGTGGGAGGAGATATAGAGGCTGGTCTTGCTATTTCAGAGATGATAACAAGTCTAAGTAAGCCAACAGTATCTCTTGTAATAGGTGGAGGGCACTCTATAGGAGTTCCACTAGCTACTTCTGCTAAATATTCTTTTATATCACCATCTGCTACTATGATAATTCATCCTATTAGAATGAATGGACTTGTGATTGGAGCTCCTCAAACCTTTGAGTATTTTAATAAAATGCAAGAAAGAATAAATGATTTTGTGATAAGGACATCTAAGATAAGTAAAGATAAGTTAAGTGAACTTATGATGCAGACAGATGAACTTATGAATGATATGGGTACAATACTTATAGGACACCAAGCTGTGGATATAGGTCTTATAGATAATGTAGGAGGAGTAAGGGACGCTTTAGATAAGCTAGATCAATTAATTAAAGAGGATGAAAAAAATTAGCCATAGGGACTTACCTATGGTTTAATTTTTGTTATAATTAAAAGGAGATTTTTTCAAGCTGTAGAAATACATAAGAGAAGAGGTGAAACATATGGCTAGAAAAAAAGCAAAAAATACTTCAAAAAATACTAGTAGTGGAAATCCAGAGATTCATGGAGTTGTTTATATGGCTCTTGGTATAATCTTTGCTATAACCATATTTTTTAATTCTAAAGGATCACTTATAGCATTTTTAAAAAATATATTATTTTCATTGGTGGGAATAGGGGCATACTTAACTCCATTTTATTTAATGTTCTATGGATTTTCTCTTATATTTAAGAAAGATGTAAAGACTACAATGAATAAGAACTTTTACTTAATGGTAGGGCTTCTTATAAATACTTTATGTTTTGTACAACTTATTAATAGGGAAAGCTATCTTGTAGGAGAATTTTCAGAGGGCATAAAGTTTCTTGTAACTGGAGGGGAAACATTCCATGGAGGAATCCTTGGAATGATTATTAGTTATCCTATATACAGTCTTTTAGGGGCAGGGGCTTCCTATGTTCTTTATTTGGCTATATATGTGATAGCCATTATAATAATATTTGATATTTCTTTATATGATGTAGGAAATACATTTAAGAGTAAGGCTCTCACAAGAAGAGAAAGAAAAAAGATTATAGAAACTAAAGGGTCAGAAGGTATAATAGGAATATTAGAAAAGCCAGAGGAGAACATTGAAGGTAAAGAAGAGTTTATTAAGGGAATAAATAGTAAAATAAAAATATTAGATTTTATGAAAAATTCCACCATATTAGACGAAGAAGATATAGAAAAGAAGGATGAGTATAAAGAAGAGAAGCCAATATTTAAAGGGGATGATAGTAAAAGAGGGGCTAGAAAAAAAGAGCAGGTAGATAATTCTATTAAAGAGGAAATAAATAATGAGCTTAACTCTAAAATTATAGGAAGTCCTTTTGAGGACATAGAATATAAGATTCCAGAAGTAGACTTTTTAAATCAAAATACCTTAGCTAAAATGAATAAAGAAGATAAGAAAGAACTTTTATCTAATGCAGCTAAATTAGAAGAAACCCTTAATAGTTTCGGCGTTGAAACAAAAATATTACAGGTTATAAAAGGACCCTCTGTTACTAGATTTGAACTTCAGCCTAGTGCAGGAGTAAAGGTAAGTAAGATAGTTAATCTATCTGATGATATAGCCCTTAGCTTAGCAGCAAAGGGGGTTAGAATAGAGGCTCCTATACCAGGTAAATCAGCTGTAGGTATAGAAGTACCTAACAGGGATCTTACCCCAGTACTGTTAAGAGAGGTCATAGAATCAGAGGAATTTAAAAATTCTAAGAAAAATCTATCCTTTTCTCTTGGAAAGGATATAGGAGGAAAATGCATAGTAGCAGATTTAACTAAGATGCCTCACCTTCTTATTGCAGGGGCCACAGGTTCTGGTAAAAGTGTTTGTATAAATACCCTTATTGTAAGTCTTTTATATAAATATTCTCCAGAGGATGTGAAACTTCTTATGGTTGACCCAAAAGTTGTAGAGCTTAATGTTTACAATGGAATACCTCATCTATTAATTCCAGTAGTAACAGACCCTAAAAAGGCAGCAGCAGCTTTAAATTGGGCAGTAAATGAGATGGAAAGACGATACAAGCTCTTTGCTGATAATGGAGTTAGGAATATAGAAGGGTTCAATGAACTTTATAACAAGGGTAGAATAGAAGAAAAGATGCCTTGGATAGTTATTATAGTAGATGAGCTTGCTGACCTTATGATGGCATGTGCAAATGATGTGGAAGAATATATTGCAAGACTTGCTCAAAAGGCTAGAGCAGCTGGAATGCATCTTGTAATAGCAACTCAAAGACCATCTGTTGACGTAATAACAGGAGTTATAAAGGCTAATGTTCCATCTAGAATATCATTTTCTGTTTCTTCTCAGATAGATTCGAGAACTATATTAGATTCAGCAGGAGCTGAAAAGCTGCTTGGAAAAGGAGACATGTTATTCTATCCAGTGGGAGAATCTAAACCATTAAGAATTCAGGGAGCGTTTATATCTGAGGAAGAAGTTGAAAAAGTAGTAAACTTTATAAAAAACCAAGGTCAAGAGTTTGAATATGAAGAAGAAATACTAGATCATATAAATAATGATGCATCATTATCTAGTGATAATTCTCAATCAGGAGAAGGAGATGCCCTTTTAGAAGAGGCTATAAGAATAGTTGTAGAATCAGGTCAAGCATCTACATCTTTTATTCAGAGGCGACTTAGAGTTGGATTTAATAGAGCTGCTAGAATAATGGAAGAACTTGAAGAAAGAAGAATTATATCAGAAAAGGATGGGAGTAAGCCAAGGCAGGTTCTTGTATCTAAAGATGAAATAAATGAAAATTATAATTAAAATACTTGTTTTAATTATGAAAGAGATATAAAATTAATTTGTATATTTGAAGACGTAGGAGGAAAATCAGTGGCTAAATACAAGGTAGGAATAATAAGCTTAGGGTGTGATAAGAATAGGATTGACACCGAGATTATTTTAGCTAAGCTTAAGCATAGCTATGAGATAACGAATAATCCAAAAGAAGCGGAGATAATTATAGTAAACACCTGTGGTTTTATTGAGAGCTCAAAGCAAGAATCCATAGATACCATACTAGAGATGGCAGACTTTAAAACAAAGTATAACTGCAAAGTTTTAGTTGCTACAGGATGTTTAACTCAAAGATATGGTAAAGAACTTATGGATATTATGCCAGAAATAGATATTCTTCTTGGCGTTAATGACTACACTAATCTAATAGAACATATTGATAAATTTCTTGTGGACAAAGAAAAGGTTATTAAGTGTGAGTACCAAAATGAAACAATAAATGAAGGGGAAAGAATAATAACCACAGAAGGGCATAGTGCTTATATAAGAATAGCTGAAGGTTGTAACAATTTTTGTACTTATTGTATAATTCCTAAGATAAGAGGAAAGTTTAGAAGTAGAAAAATTGAGAATATAGTTAAAGAAGCTAAATCTCTTTGTGAAAGTGGAGTAAAGGAAATAATTTTAGTTGCTCAAGATACAACTAAATATGGAGAAGATCTTTATGGAGAAAAGTCTCTTGTAAAATTAATAAGAGAATTAAGTCATATAGAAAGTCTTAAGTGGATTAGAATTCTTTACTGCTATCCAGAAGAAATAACAGATGAAATGATAGAAGAAATAGCTACTAATGAAAAAGTATGTAATTATTTAGATATACCAATTCAACATATAAGTAATAATATACTAAGTAAAATGGCAAGAAAAACCAATAAAGAATCTATACTAAATGTAATAGATAAAATGAGAAGAAGGATTAAAGATATGACACTTAGAACTTCTTTAATAGTTGGTTTTCCAGGAGAAACAGAAGAGGATTTTGAGGAACTTAAGGATTTTGTAACGGAATATAAGTTAGACAACCTTGGAGTTTTTACTTATTCAAGGGAAGAAGATACTCCAGCAGCTAAAATGGATAATCAGATTGATGAGAAGATTAAGAAAAAGAGACAAAAGGAAATAATGAGTATACAAAAAGAAGTATCCAAGGAGATAAAGAAAGAAAGTATTGGAAAAAGCTATGAGGTAATAATAGATAAAGAGAGTGAAGATTACTACATAGGAAGAGGAAGAGCTATGGCTCCAGATATAGACGGACTAGTTTATATTAATAAAACTATTAAGTTAGAACTAGGAACTATTGTTATGGTAAAGATAAAAGAGGCTTTAGAATATGATTTAATAGGGGTTGTTGAAGATGAACTTAGCTAATAAGCTTACACTTTTAAGAATATTTTTAGTACCTATATTTTTAGTATTTATAGCTGTACGATATATACCATATGGAACGTTTATAGCCACTGCTATATTCATTTTAGCTTCTCTTACTGATAAATTAGATGGATACATAGCAAGAAGTAGAAATCAAATAACTAGGTTTGGAAAAATAATGGATCCACTAGCTGACAAGCTTCTTGTAACAGCTGCTTTAATATCCTTAGTAGAGTTTCAAATAATACCTAGCTGGGCAGCAGTAATTATAATAGCTAGAGAATTTGCTGTAAGTGGACTTAGAACAGTAGCTGCTTCAGAGGGAATAGTAATAGCAGCTAGTTATTGGGGAAAGCTTAAGACTGTTATACAAATAGGTGCTATAATACTTTTATTATTAAAGTTTAATATTACAGAAACTGAATCATGGGGACGATATGTTGCAAGTAGTGATTTACTAAGTAAGTTTTTTGATATTGTTCCAGAAATATCTTTATATGTAGCAGTTATAATTACCTTGATTTCAGGTATAGATTATTTTATAAAAAATAAAGAGGCCATAAAGGTTGACAAATAAGTTTAAAACTATATATTCATGGATATAATTGAATATAACTAATATAAAGTTCCTAAAGTTTAGGAACTTTTATAATATTTCTTATTGACTATAAATAATATGTAAGATATAATAAAAAATAAGAACAGATGTTCGGAGAGGATGGTGGCCAAATGGCAGTAGATATGGATAAGTTAAAAGCCCTTGAAGCGGCAATGGGTCAAATAGAAAAGCAATTTGGAAAAGGCTCAATTATGAAATTAGGAGAAAATAGTATTTTAAAGCTAGATTCTATTTCTAGTGGATGTTTAGATTTAGATATTGCTTTAGGTATTGGAGGAGTTCCAAGAGGAAGAATAGTTGAAATATACGGACCAGAATCTTCAGGTAAAACAACAGTTGCACTACATATAGTAGCAGAGGCACAAAAAGCTGGAGGAGTAGCAGCATTTATAGATGCGGAACATGCTCTTGATCCAACTTATGCACAGAGATTAGGTGTTGACATAGACAATTTAATAGTTTCTCAACCAGACACAGGGGAGCAAGCTTTAGAAATAGCAGAAGCCCTAGTTAGAAGTGGAGCAGTAGATGTTCTAGTTGTAGACTCTGTTGCTGCATTAGTACCTAGAGCGGAAATAGAAGGAGAAATGGGAGATTCCCACGTAGGACTTCAGGCAAGACTTATGTCTCAAGCTTTAAGAAAGCTTGCAGGAAGCATAAATAAGTCAAATGCTTGTGCTATATTTATAAACCAGTTAAGAGAAAAAGTTGGAGTTATGTTTGGAAATCCAGAAACTACTCCAGGAGGAAGAGCTCTAAAGTTCTATGCTTCTGTTAGAATGGATGTAAGAAGAATAGATAGCATAAAGCAAGGAGATGAGTTCCTTGGAAATAGAACAAGAGTTAAGGTTATTAAAAACAAGGTAGCACCTCCTTTTAGGCAAGCAGAGTTTGATATTATGTATAATGAAGGAATATCAAGAGAAGGTAATATACTAGATGTTGGAGTTAAAGAGGAGATAGTTCAAAAGAGCGGAGCATGGTTCTCCTATAATGATATAAGACTTGGTCAAGGTAGGGAAAATGCTAAGCAATATCTTAAGGAAAATCCTAATGTTGCTCTAGAAATAGATAAAATAATAAGAAAAAAACACAACCTTATTTCGGAAGAGGAAACAACTGCTCCAGTAAAAGAGAAAAAAGAAAAGTAATTAAAAGGGCTGCACACTAAATAATTAGTGTGCAGCTTATTTTTATAAAAAATAAATTCCAAACTCTGAAGATAAGGATTTATGATAAAGTTAATATATGACAAAATACATTAATCATGTAAGGATTATACTCAAAGAGAAGGTGTTTATTAACTAAAGTTTTCGCTGAACATAGGTTATATAATTGCAGAGGAAGATTTAGTATCTTTAATAAGTCAGTTTGTAGAGGGAAGGATTTAGAAAATTTACATTCATTTCTTATTAAGTTAGGAGAAATAAGGCTATAACACCTTTTAATTTTTTTATATCTATAAATATTAAAAAATGCTATGAAAAGTTTTAATAGCATTTATTAGAAAGTATTTTGAAAGAATATATTTAAATTTAATAATAATTTTTTATAAATTTACAAGTGATTTTTAAAGTAAATAAATTTATAGAAAATTATTTAGGTTATTTATATATTAGGTAGTATTATAGTGAATAGGTGAATAAATAAGTAGAATAGGGTACATAATCAATAAGAGAACATTAAGCATAGTTATGAAATAGTGAAATTTAAGAATTACTATACACTAAACAAGAGGAGCTCATACTTGACATAAATATAAAATAAATATAAAATAAATATAAAATATATGCAAATACTGGTTTGTAATATTGATTCAAAAATTTAATGTATGCACCTTTTTGCTTTCATATTTATAAAAGTATAGTTTCCTTAAAAAGCGTAGGAGGTGTTATTTTGAATAATTATATTATAAGTATTGTTGGATTTGTTATATTAATATTAGTGTTATTAGTGTTATTTCTTATATATCTTAATGTTAAAAAGAAACTTAAGATATCTCAGGATAAGATATTAGAGGCGGAGAAAGAGACTAAGGTTATACTTGAAGATGCTAAAAAAGAAGCTGAGGCTTTAAGAAAAGAATCTGTTTTAGAGGCAAAGGAAGAAGTTCATAGACTAAGAAATGACTTCGAAAGAGATAGTAGGGAAAGAAGAAACGAGATTCAAAGAATGGAGAGAAGACTTATTCAAAGAGAAGAGTCTCTTGATAAAAAAGGAGATTCCCTTGATAAAAAGGAAGAAAGTTTAAGTGTAAAACTCCAAGAAATTGAAGCAGTAGAAGATAGTGTTAAAGTTCTTTATTCTAAACAAAGAGAAGAACTTGAAAGGATTTCAGGCCTTTCTTCAGAAGATGCAAAGAATATTCTTCTAGAAGAGGTTAATAAGGAAATTAAACATGAAGCTGCAATGATGATTAAGGAAGTTGAAACCAAAGCTCGTGAAGAAGCAGATAAGAGAGCTAAAGAGGTAATAACTACAGCTATTCAAAGATGTGCTGCTGATCATGTATCAGAATCCACTGTTCATGTGGTAGCTCTTCCTAATGATGAAATGAAGGGCAGAATTATAGGCAGAGAAGGAAGAAATATAAGGACCTTAGAAACATTAACTGGGGTTGATTTAATAATTGATGATACTCCAGAGGCAGTAATACTATCAAGTTTTGATCCAATAAGAAGAGAAGTAGCTAGAACAGCCCTTGAAAAATTAATTGTGGATGGTAGAATACATCCAGCAAGAATTGAAGAAATGGTTGAAAGAGCTAAAAAAGATGTTGAAAATGACATAAAAGAAGAAGGGGAACAAGCTACTTTCGAAACAGGAGTGCATGGTCTACATATAGAACTTATAAAGCTTCTTGGAAGATTAAAATATAGAACAAGTTATGGTCAAAATATTTTAAAGCACTCTATGGAGGTTTCATATTTAGCAGGACTTATGGCTTCAGAACTTGGACTTGATGTGGCCGTTGCTAAGAGAGCAGGATTACTTCATGATATAGGAAAAGCTGTAGACCATGAAGTTGAAGGACCACATGCTTTAATAGGAGCAGAAATAGCTAAGAGGTATCATGAATCTCCAATTATAGTTAATGCTATTGGAGCACACCATGGAGATATGGAAATGCAGTCTCTAGAAGCAGTTCTTGTTCAAGCAGCTGACGCAATCTCAGCAGCAAGACCAGGAGCAAGGAGAGAAACTCTAGAAGCTTACATTAAGCGTTTAGAGAAACTTGAAGAAATTGCAAATTCTTATGAAGGTGTAGAAAGATCTTATGCTATTCAAGCTGGTAGAGAAATAAGAATAATGGTAAGACCTGAAGATATAGATGATGCTGGAGCTATAGATATGGCAAGAAATATGGTTAAGAAGATAGAAAATGAACTTGAGTATCCAGGTCAAATAAAAGTAAATGTAATAAGAGAAACTAGAGCAGTAGATTACGCAAAATAATATAAGATTTTTAATAAGATACATTTTATTTAATAAAATGTATCTTATTTTTGTAAAAAATTATAAAAGGAGTTTTGTAAAGGTTTGTAGAATATATAGTTCTATGGAATTAATTTTAAATTATAAAGTATAAATGCATTAATTAGGGGGTAAGAGTAATGGAAGTATTAAAAGTTTCAACAAAATCAAATCCAAATTCAGTAGCAGGGGCACTAGCAGCTATATTAAAGGAAAGAAATATAGTGGAGATTCAAGCAATTGGAGCTGGAGCTATAAATCAAGCTGTTAAAGCAGTAGCTATAGCAAGAGGATTTGTTGCACCAAGTGGAAAGGATATAGTATGCGTTCCAGCATTTACTGATATCGAAATAGATGGGGAAGAAAGAACAGCTATAAAATTAATTGTTCAGCCTAGATAAAATATTAAAGGAAGCTTATATATAAAGCTTCCTTTTTTCGTTATAGAAATTAGTTATATAAATCAGTTTATTAAAGGTTTACATACACTTAAGTAAATGTTATATTTAATATATGAAAGTTAACTTTCATTTTGTTATTATTATAAAATAATAACATTCATTTTAAGAAAAACTTTATATAAATTTTTAAATAGTATAATATATTAATTATAAGATAATCATA
Organism: Clostridium hydrogeniformans DSM 21757; assembly: GCF_000686705.1. Taxonomy (GTDB): domain Bacteria; phylum Bacillota; class Clostridia; order Clostridiales; family Clostridiaceae; genus Clostridium_Z; species Clostridium_Z hydrogeniformans. The sequence continues at coordinate 750,947 of NZ_KK366004.1, forward strand.
TAAATGAAATAATATAACATTACTAGGGGGATTTATAATGATACTTTCAAAAAAAGCTAAGGAAATATCACCATCATTAACTTTAGCCATAACAGCTAAAGCTAAAGCTATGAAAGCAGAAGGAATAAATGTTATAGGCTTTGGTGCCGGGGAGCCAGATTTCAATACTCCAGATAATATTCAAGAAGCTGCCATAGAGGCAATAAAGTCTGGAAAGACTCGTTACACTGCTGCATCAGGTATTGATGAGCTTAAGGATGCTATAATAAGTAAATTTAGCAAGGATAATGAATTAACTTATAATAGAAAACAAATAATAGTATCTACAGGAGCAAAACAATGCTTAGCTAACATATTCCAGTCTATACTAAATCCAGGAGATGAGGTTTTGGTACCTGTACCTTATTGGGTAAGCTATCCTGAACTTATAAAACTAAGTGATGGTAATCCAGTTTTCGTAAACTGCAAAGAGAGCAATAACTTTAAATACACAAGAGAAGATTTAAAGGCAGCAGTAAATGAAAAAACTAAAGCTATAATACTTAATAGCCCAAACAATCCAACAGGAACTGTTTACTCTAAGGAAGAGTTAATAGATATTGCAGAATTTGCAAAGGAACATGATCTTATAATAATATCAGATGAAATTTATGAAAAATTAATATATGGAGACACTAAACATATAAGTATAGCTAGTCTTTCAGAGGATGCATATAAGAGAACCATAGTTATTAATGGGGTATCTAAGTCCTATGCTATGACAGGATGGAGAATTGGATATGCAGCTGGATGTGAAGAGATAATAAAACTTATGTCTAATATTCAAAGCCATACTACTTCTAATCCAAACTCTATAGCTCAATATGCTTCAGTAGAAGCTTTAAATGGAGATCATTCAAAGATTTCATCCATGATAATTGAATTTAAGAATAGAAGAAACTTTATGGTGGAAAGAATAGAAGGAATAGAAGGTCTTACATGTATAAACCCAGAAGGTGCTTTCTATGTTATGGTTAACATAGAAAAAGTTATTGGAAAAGAGTTTAATGGAGAAAAAATAAGTAATTCCTTAGATTTCTCTAGTATGCTATTAGAAGAAGAAAAAGTGGCGGTAGTTCCAGGTGTAGCTTTTGGATTAGAAAATTATATAAGACTATCTTATGCTACTTCCTTAGACAATATAAAAGAAGGTTTAGATAGAATAGAAAGTTTTATTAAGAAATCAAAGTAATTTTAATAAACAATAAATTTTTTTGAAAAATTGTTGAACTAAGTTAAAAAGATGTTATAATATAGGAGTTAAGAAATCAAATAGTTAAAGAGGTGGAAGCAATGGTATCTAAAGAGGTTGTAGTAAAGAATTCAACAGGTTTACACGCTAGACCAGCTACTTTATTAGTAAAGAAAGCATCAGCTTTTAAATCTGACATTAGCATAGAGTTTAATGGAAAAAAAGCTAATGTAAAGAGTTTAATAGGTGTTTTATCATTAGGAGTTACTAAAGATGCAAATATAACGGTTGTTGCATCTGGAGATGATGAAACTTTAGCTGTAGAAGAAATAGCTAAGTTAATAGCGTCACTAGAAGAGTAATATAGTTAATATAAGTCAAAAGCCACTTAAATTTAAGTGGCTTTTGATTTTATTTACTTATTAAAGCTTTTTTGCTTTTAGAGATTAAAAAGACTAAGTATAATGCTGACACTCCAACTAGTATATAAACACCTCGATGAACTGCAGGGATTTTACTAAAAAGTAACCCTACTAAGTCAATGTTAGAAACACCAATTAGTCCTAAATTTAGTGCTCCTATAAGTACTAATATAGCTGCTAATTTGTCCAAAGAATTTAATTTGTACATATTGCATCCTCCCAAAACTGAAAATATGTTTTCTAATTAAAGTATATTAGAATAATTTTAAAATATAACTGATATTTTATTTTAATTATGTTATAATGCGAATGAATACACAGTAAATTTAAAAAAGATTCGTTATGGAGGTTTTTTATGAGAAATACATATAGCACACCATTAAATAGCAGATATGCATCTAAAGAAATGAGTTACATCTTCTCCGATGATATGAAGTTTTCTACATGGAGAAAACTTTGGGTTGCTTTAGCAGAGGGAGAGATGGAACTTGGTCTAAATATTACAAAGGATCAAGTTGAAGAACTTAAGGCACATATATATGATATAAATTATGAAGAGGCCTTAGCAAAAGAAAAAGAAGTAAGACATGATGTTATGAGTCACGTTTATGCCTATGGACTTCTTTGTCCTAATGCTAAAGGGATAATACATCTTGGAGCAACCTCTTGTTATGTTGGAGATAATACTGATGTTATTATAATGAGAGATGGATTAAACCTAATAAAGAAAAAGCTTGTGAAAACAATAAAACTTTTAAGTGATTTTGCTATAAGATATAAAGATATGCCAACTTTAGGGTTTACTCATTTTCAACCAGCACAATTAACAACTGTAGGCAAAAGAGCAACTCTTTGGATTCAAGATTTAGTTATGGATATAGAGAGCATAGATTTTCTTATAGGAACTTTAAAACTTAGGGGAGTTAAAGGAACTACTGGTACCCAAGCTAGCTTTATGACCTTATTTAATGAGGATGAGGAAAAGGTTAAAGCTTTAGATAAAAAGATAGCAGAAAAAATGGGCTTCTCCAAATCCTATGGAGTTACAGGGCAAACTTATCCAAGAAAGCTTGATTCTATAGTACTAAATACCTTATCGGAAATATCTCAAAGTGCATATAAATTTTCTAATGATTTAAGATTACTTCAAAGCATGAAGGAAGTAGAAGAGCCTTTTGAAAAGAATCAAATAGGATCTTCAGCTATGGCTTATAAGAGAAATCCTATGAGATCAGAAAGAATGGGAGCTTTAGCTAGATATGTAATAGTAGATGCTTTAAATCCAGCTATAACTGCATCAACTCAATGGTTTGAAAGAACTCTAGATGATTCAGCAAATAAGAGAATAGCAGTGGCAGAAGCTTTCCTTGCCCTAGATGGAGTGTTAAATCTATATATGAATATAGCTGAAAATATGGTAGTTTATGAAAAGGTAATAGCAGCTCATGTAAATAGAGAGTTACCATTTATGGCTACAGAAAATATAATGATGGAAGCTGTTAAAAGAGGTGGAGATAGACAAGAACTTCATGAGAGTATAAGAATACATTCAATGGAAGCTGCTCAAAGAGTTAAGGGAGAAGGCCTTGATAATGACTTAATAGATAGGATAATAAAAGATGAAAGCTTTAAGCTTTCTAAGGATGAAATATTATCTATAATAGATCCTAAAAAGTTTATAGGTAGAGCTCCAAGTCAGGTTACAGAATTTATTGATGAGTATGTAACACCTATTCTTGAGAATAATAAAGATTTAGTAGATATAAAAGCTGAAATAACAGTTTAAAGCATATAATTTTAAAATTATAGGATTTGATAATAAGGATTTTAACTAGTTATCAAATCCTATTTTATTAAATAGAAAATTGGGGTGATAAAATGATAAGAGTTTTTACTATTTGCTATATAGAACATGAAGGTAAAACATTAATGTTACATAGGATAAAAAGAAAAGATGATGTCCATTATGGAAAGTGGATAGGGGTTGGAGGAAAGGTGGAAAAGGGAGAGAGTCCTGAAGAGTGTATAATACGAGAAGTTAAGGAAGAAACAGGGTTAACCATAGAAAATCCTAAATTAAGGGGGATATTAACCTTTCCTAATTTTGTTTATGATGAGGATAGATTGGTATTTTTATATAGTGCTAAAGATTTTAAGGGGGAAATTAGAAATTGTGATGAAGGGGATCTTCATTGGGTCCATAATGATAAAATCTTAGACCTTAATCTATGGAAAGGAGATAGGTTATTTTTAGAATGGCTTAAGAAATATAAAATGTTTTCAGGAAAGATTATTTATGAAAATGGAGAACTTATGGACTATGATCTTATAGTACATGAAAAATAGTATATTTCTTATATTAATAATATAAGAGGAGATAAACTTAGCATATTACGATCCAAATTAGGAAATATTTTTTATTAATAGATTTTAAGTGAAAAAGAATAATCCATAGAAAAAGTACTATAAATTTAAGTTTTATTTATAGTACTTTTTCTATGAGAAATTTATTTTGAAAGCCTTATATTTTGATTTACATAACAGCTATGGTAACTATAACTATGTTTTGAAATAATGGATAATGAATAAGTAAACTTATAAACGCTTAATATATTGCAAAAACACTTAAAAACACTTATAATTTATTTAGGGGGTGAAACGGTGTATCAAGAAGAAAGACTTCAATATATACTAAGCCACTTAAGTAATAATAAACGTATTTCTATTGATGATATATGCTTAAATTGTAGAGTATCTAAGGATACAGCAAGAAGAGATTTAGTTTACCTTGAGAGGGAAGGAAAGATTATAAGAACCCATGGAGGAGCACTATTCCAAAATAAAAAAAATAAGATAGAAAGCTATTCTTCAAGGCTTAAGATAGATTCAAAGGAAAAAAATAAAATAGGAAATATAGCGTCTAATTTAGTTGAAGATGGAGATCTTCTGATCTTAGATACCTCAACTACAGTAGAGGTGTTTTCTCATTGTTTAAAAGATAAAATATGTACTGTAGTAACAAATTCTATAAATGTGGCAGAAGTTCTTATGGAAGATAATAATGTAGACGTTCATGTATTAGGAGGGAAAATAGATAAAAAGCATAGATTCCTATATGGAGGTTATACATTAGATATGTTAGATAACTATTTTGCAGATAAGGTTTTTTTAGGAGCCTTAGGAGTTAGTGAAAAGGGAATAACTGTAGATAGTGATGAGGATGCCAAAGTAATGAGCAAGATGATTCAACAGGGAAATGAAGTTATAGTTTTGGTTGATAGTTCTAAAATAAATAAGTCAGCTCACTTTAAAGTTTGTGATATAGATAAGGTGTCTGTTATAGTTACGGATAAGAAACCAAGCAATGAATTTATGAAAATATTAGAAGAGAATAAGGTAGAATTAATTTTTTAGTAAAGGGGATAACATATGAAATTAATAGTAACAGATTTAGATGGGACTTTATTAAATAAGAGTCATGTAGTTAGCACAGAAAATGAAAGAGCTTTAAAGAAGGCTTTAAATAAAGGGGTTAATGTTGCCATTGCCTCAGGAAGAAACTATGGAGATATAAAATCTATAAGCAATGAAATGGGAATAGAACCTTATATAATAAGTAGTAATGGAGGAAGTGTTTATGATAAGCATGGAAAAAAGCTGAAATCTACTTATATAGATAAGGAAGTAGGTAAAAAAATAATAGAGTGGCTAAGAAAGGAAGATTTTTTCTTAGAAATTGCAACAGAGGATAAGGTTTTTATGGAAAAAGGATGGGAAGATATACTTCATAAAGAGTTTACCTTATTAAAAAATAAGATTGATTTAAATGAAGAGGAATATAAATCATATATTGAAGCTATTAAAAGCATGAATGGACTTCAGGAAGTAAATGATATTGTGGAGACTTTAGATAATATAGATATATCTCTTATATCTGTTTGCTCTATTGATTTGGAAAGACTTAATAAGGTTAAAGAGGAAATAGAAAAAGATAATAGTTTATCATGTCCTTTTTCAGGAAAATTTAATTTCGAAGTTATAAATAAGAAATGTACTAAAGGTGATGCTTTAGAATTTTTATCAGAATATATAGGAATAAATATGGAAGAGATAATCACCATAGGAGATAACTTTAATGATGAAACAATGCTTAAGATGGCGGGAGTTGGAGTTGCCATGGGGAATGCAGATGATAAAATTAAAAAGATAAGTAATTTTATAACTAAGGATAATGGAGAAGATGGGGTTGCTTATGCTGTAAATAAGTTTTTAGACGCAGAAGAAGAAGTAGCATCAGCTATGGAAGCATAAAGAATAAATAAAAGGTGTAGGAGGTAACCTACACCTTTTATTTATTTACATACCATTATATCTAAAATCAATTTATCAGTTTCTGTCATTCCATTAGAACCAATTCTAGCTAAATTCTTAATTGTTTTCTCTATATCCTTGTCTATAATACCATCAGTTTCGCCTATTTCTATTTTTTCTATGGCAAGAAGGGCAGACTGAATGGCAGCACTAACACCAGTGGATACTTTTAAAGCACAGCCAGTTTTTGCTCCATCACAAATCATTCCAACAATATTCCCCGCCATATTTTTAATAGAATAGGTTATGCTTTCAAAGTCACCACCTAAAAGATAGGTAATACCAGAGCTTGCCCCAGCTGAAGCCACCACACAACCACATAAGGCAGAAAGTCTTCCAAGATAAGATTTTATATGTATAGCTATTAAATTAGATAGTATAAGAGATCTTGCTAAATTTTCATCATCAACCTTTAATTTTTCAGCAGCAGCTATTACAGGCATCATAACAGTAATACCTTGATTTCCGCTTCCAGAATTACTCATAACAGGTAGCATGCATCCTGCCATTCTAGCATCAGAGGCAGCTGCAGTTATGGCCATGGCATAGTTTTGTATATCATCACATAGTAATCCTTTTTCTATGGTCTTCATTAGAGTTTTTCCAACCCTTAATCCATAATCCATATTTAACCCTTCTAGGGATACAGTTTTGTTCATTTTAGCCCCTTCTAATATAAATTTTATATTATCAAAGTCTTCATTCATGGCAAAATCATATATGTCTTTAACTGTAGTATGGAAAGTCTCATTAGATTCACAATCATTAGGAGCAGAAAGTTCTTCTGAGCCTTGAAAGATGCAATGTCCATTTTTCTCTACATATACTATATTAGAATGCTTGTCACTTATTATTACCTTACAATACTCATCTTTATTTCTTACTATGGCTTCTACATAAAGCTTTGTTTCAACATCTTTAGTAGATACAGAGACCTTATTGTTTTTGACAAAGATTTTAGCGGAATTAATATGATCATTAGTTATACCTTTTAAAACTTCAAGATCTTTATCAGGATTCCCACCTAAAGCTCCAAGGGCAGCAGCTATATGAAGACCTATCATTCCAGTACCAGGTATGCCTACCCCCATTCCATTTTTTAAAATATTACAACTTACATAAACCTCAATTTTATCTATTTTTCTATTTATCTCTTTAGCAGCCCTACTACTAGCTAAAGCTACGGCAATAGGTTCGGTACATCCAAGAGCAGGAACTACCTCTCTCTTAAGAAGATTAATAAAAAAATCTTTGTTTTTTGTAGTCATGAAATCAACCCCTTTAGTATTAAGTGAATTATCATAGGTATATTTACAGTACAAATTATAATAAAGTAAAGCTTGAATTAACTGACTTCATTATTATAGCTAAATTTAAGCTTTGCTATAGGGTTTTAATATAAGTCCTTAATTTATCTATTGAAAATATCATTGACTTGCCTTGCTTTAACAAAATAGATAAATTAACTTTAAAACTTAAAGCCCTATAAATATAAGACTTTATAATTCCAACCCTTAGCTTTAACAGTAGAAATTTTTAGAATTGTAAAGTCTATAATAAAAACCTTTTCAACTATATAATACTATTAACTACTATGTTAAATCAAACCTTTATAATAAAGACTTTATAAGAGTTTTTTATACCTAATAATTCTTATCATATTACTTATCTGTAAAAGGTAAATATACTTCCTCTATCTGCAAGTTTTCCTTTCTTTAAAGATAGGTAGTTTATATTCTGAGAGGATAAAAAGTCTAAAATTTCTTTTCCGTAGGCATAGGAGTTTAAATCTCCGAAAAATCCCAAGGTGTTTTTATCTAGAAGTCCACAACATCCACCTATAAAACCATAGTTCATTCCTTGAAGAATAATATCACCATAAGGAATGTGTAGAATATTTAAGTTAGTATTTTTTAAACTACTTACTATAGAAGGATCACTGGTTATTATAGCTGAGGAAGAAACAATTGCAGTAGAACATTTTGTGTAACCTTGGTTTACATGAATTTTAATTTTATTATCCATCATTTGTAAAAGAGTAGAATCTGTATAATTTAAATTATGAATAAAATATTCTCCAAAAGAAGCTCCGTTAAGAATAATATCTTTTGGGTATTTCTCATCTAAAGAATCCTTAGAAAAATGAAGATTAAAATTTAATCTTTTTAATCTATCAATAAAGTTATTATCCATATCCTTATTAACCACTATATTATAATTATCAAGCATATGAAGTTGAATATCTGGGTGACCACTAATAGCATCATAAACTTTAGTGGATTTTGGAACTTTTAAAAGATTAAAGTTTAGACTCTTTAAAGAATCCTCTTCTTCTTTTGATATCCTATAGTCTACTATTGCATATTTCATAAAGAACCTTCCTTTTTACTAAATATAATTTTTATTAAAGAAAAATTATAAAACATTTAATATAATTATATAAAAAAATAATTATATAAAAAAGGATATTAATTATAATTTATGAGAACACTAACTCTTATTAAATATATAAATTTCTTCAGTTAAATAGTTAAAGTATCTTATTGGGATTATTGAAATTTAATTTAGAATTTTATGATCTGAGAGTTTACTTTATGATTTAAACCTTCTTTAAGAATTAACTGGATAAATAACTAGGTATATATCTTAGGTAATGTTAAAAAAATTTTTTATTTAATTTGTGTCGATAAATGCTAATATTTTTTTGTATATATGAAAAGTTAAAACACATACTATGGATAAGAAGGGAGTGAGAAGTATGCTACTACTAAAAATTGTATATGAAGGAGAAGCAATAGTTGTAGATGAACTCCAAGACTTAAAAAAATATTTTAAAAACAAGAATATAACTATTGGTATTTCAGAGAGTATTGAGGGATCATCTCACTTCATAAAAATATTATGCGAAGATGAGGTTTATGATGAAAAATTAAAAAATTCTGTGAACTTAAATGTTAGTAATATTTTATACAAGATAGTTATAGATATATTTAAAAAGAAAGAGGTTTATGAATTTTTAACTGACACCTATTTCTTTTTAAGAAATGATGAGCTTCCAGAGGTTAGCAGTAGGATTTATGAGGCTTTAATAGGAGAAAGTAAGATAAAGGATGAGACTAGTATATACTGTATGAATAGAAAAAATAATATAATAACTAAAATAAAACAGTGTATAGATGAGAGCACAGAACTTAATATAAAGGGGTTTATAACTTTTAGAATGAAATATTTAAAGGATGATCTAGAGGCTATAGTTGATAAGGTGGTAGAAAAGTATCTAGTAGAGAAGGAATACAATGAGTTTATAAAGTTATTAAAATATTTTGTGGATGTTCAAGATAGTAAGATTGAGGAAGTTAATATAATTGTAGATGAAAATGGTAATTACACATTAAAAGATAAGGAAGGAAAAGAAATATTAAGTGAATTCATAAGCGAATTTGTGGATTGTAAGTTTGGCATGGTAGGAGTAAATATGGATGATGTTATAATAAGTGGTCTTATAACAAATTCTCCTAAGATAGTAAGGATACATGGAGAAGGAAACTTTATAAATAAGGAGATATTAGAAACAATAAAAAATGTCTTTACAAATAGGGTTGTTTTCTGTAATAATTGTTATATGTGTTGTCAAGATAAGTTATATAGTCCTATGATAGATAAAAGTAGAGACACAGTAAAATTATAAAAACAAACTTGTTGACAACATTATATTAGTATGTTACAATAAATCCTGTGTTAAATGTAAAGAAGGAACAGCCGTTTCTCACCTTACAGCATTGCTAGTAGGGTTATCTCTAAACACTTTTAAATTTGAGTGTAACTTTAAAGAGGTAATATAAATGAAAGCGGCATCTTTATGCCGCTTTTTTATATTGTATATTTACATAGATTTATTGATACTTATCATAAGTGGAGGTGAATAATATTAGTAAAGATTTTCTTTTAAATGAACAAATTAGGGCGAAAGAAGTTAGAGTTATAACAGGTAGTGGAGAAGCTCTTGGAATTATGACTTCTAGGGAAGCATTAAGCATTGCTGAAGAAAGAGAAGAGGATTTAGTCCTTATATCTCCTAACGCTAACCCACCAGTTTGTAAAATAATGGACTTTGGAAAGTTTATATATGAACAATCCAAGAGAGACAAAGAAGCTAAGAAAAAACAAAAGGTTACAAACCTAAAAGAAATAAGATTTAGTCCTTCTATTGAAGAACATGACATTATGATTAAAGCAAATAATGCAAGAAGATTCTTGAATGATGCTGATAAGGTTAAGGTTACTGTTAGATTTAGAGGAAGAGAAATGGAACATGCTTCATCAGTAGGAACAAAAATTCTTAAGAATTTTGCTTCTAAATTAGAGGATGTTTGTGTTATAGAAAAACCTTCAAAGTTAGAAGGTAGAAACATGACAATGATTTTGGCTCCAAAAAAAGCTTAAACTTGAGAGGAGGATTTTATTATGCCAAAAATGAAAACTCACAGAGGTGCTGCAAAAAGATTTAAAAAGACTGGAACAGGAAGATTAAAGAGAGCAAAGGCTTTCAAAAGTCATATCCTTACTAAGAAGAGTTCAAAGAGAAAGAGGAACTTAAGAAAAACTGCTTATGTTTCTACAGCACAAGAAAAAGCAATGAAGAAATTATTACCATATCTATAATAGAGATACTGAATAGGAGGTTTAAAAAATGGCAAGAGTTAAAAGAGCAAAAAACGCGCGTAAGAATCATAAGAAGGTGTTAAAGCTTGCTAAGGGATATTACGGTGGAAAAAGTAAGTTATTTAAAACTGCTAATGAGTCAGTTATAAGAGCTTTAAGAAATGCATATGTTGGAAGAAGATTAAAGAAGAGAGACTTCAGAAGATTATGGATAGCTAGAATAAATGCAGCTACAAGAATAAATGGTTTAACATATTCTAAGTTCATGAATGGATTAAAGATTGCAGAAATAGATATAAACAGAAAAATGTTATCTGAGATAGCAATAAATGATCCAAAGGCATTTGCTGATTTAGTAGAAGTAGCTAAAAATGCACTAAATGCATAATTTAACATATAAATGCGACTAATTGTCGCATTTTTATTTTTATTTTTTTATATAAAGAGATATAATATATTGTAGATGTTTTAAATATAAGCCGTTGAGGTGAGAATATGCAGTATAATTTACCAAGAAAATTAAAACTAAATGCAGTGCAAATATTAGCATTAGGTTTTGCTATTGTTATATTAACAGGAGCAATTCTTTTAACATTACCTATATCAACTAAGACTGGTGTTAGAACTAGTTTTATTGATGCACTCTTTACAGCAACTTCAGCTACCTGTGTTACAGGACTTATTACATTAGATACGGGGACTTACTGGAGTTATTTTGGAAAGACTGTTATAATTTCTCTTATACAAATTGGTGGACTAGGATTTATGTCCTTTACAACTCTTTTTGCTTTACTTTTAGGTAAGAAGATAACCTTAAGAGAGAGACTTATAATGCAGGAGGCTTTAAATACTTTTAATTTACAAGGTCTTGTAAAACTGGTGAAATATATATTAGTATTTACTTTCTCAGTAGAATTCTTGGGAGCCTTATTATTATCAACACAATTTATACCACAGTTTGGTTTCCTTAAAGGAATATATTATAGTATATTTCATTCTATATCTGCATTTTGTAATGCTGGATTTGACTTGTTTGGGAATTTTTCAAGTTTAACATCTTATGCTAATAATTCAGTAGTAATTCTAACCATAGGAGCACTTATAGTAATAGGTGGAATGGGTTTCTCAGTATGGTCAGAGATATATAACTGTAAAAGCTTAAAGAGACTTTCCCTTCATTCAAAACTTGTTATATCAATGACAGTGGGGTTAGTAGTAGGTGGAACTATACTTATGTTTTTATTTGAGTTTAATAATCCAGCTACTATGAAAAACATGGATATGAATGGGAAGTTTTTATCTTCTATATTTGCTTCCATAACTCCAAGAACAGCAGGATTTAACTCCATATCAACATCTGATATGACATTAGCAGGTAGATTTTTAACTACCATTCTTATGTTCATAGGTGGATCTCCTGGATCAACAGGGGGAGGAATAAAAACTGCCACAGCAGGAGTACTTATTATGACAGTAGTATCTGTTATAAAAGGAAGAGAAGATACCCAGATGTTCAAGAAAAGGATAAGCAAGGACCTAGTATATAGAGCTTTAACAGTGGCATCCTTAGGTGGAGCTATAGTTGTTATAGTAACTATGATTTTATCTGTAACAGAAATAGGTATTAGTTTTGAATATTTATTATATGAGGCAACATCAGCTTTTGCAACAGTAGGATTGACCCTTGGAATAACAACAAAGCTTTCAACTATGGGTAAGATTATAATAGCACTTACTATGTATTTAGGTAGAGTAGGTCCTATGACAGTAGTTCTTGCATTAACTACAAGAAAGAAAAATAAGTCTATAAAATATCCTGAAGATAAAATTTTAGTAGGTTAGAAGGAGGCTATTATGGCTAGTAAGCAATATGTTGTAATAGGTTTAGGAAGATTTGGAATTTCTGTAGCTAAAACTTTATATGAATCAGGTCACGAAGTATTGGCTATTGATAAAAATGAAGATGTGGTACAAGAAGTTTCAGATAATGTTACTCATGCAGTTCAAATGGATGCTACAGATGAGGCAGCTCTTAGAACTCTTGGAATAAGAAATTTTGATGTAGCAGTTATTACTATTGGTTCTGATATACAATCTAGTGTAATGGTTGCATTAATAGTTAAAGAACTAGGCGTAAAATATATAATTGCAAAAGCTCATAATGATTTACATGCAAAGGTTCTTTATAAGATAGGTGCTGATAGAGTAGTTCAACCTGAAAAGGATATGGGTGTTAGGGTAGGGCATAATATAGTGTCCTCTAGTATACTAGATTATATAGAACTGTCACCAGACTATAGTATAATAGAAATAGAAGCGCCACAAATATGGATAGGAAAATCAATAAAAGACTTAAATGTTAGAGCTAATTATGGAATTAATATAATGGCTATAAGAAGAGATAATGAAGTTAATATTTCTCCAGATGCAGATGATATAATAGAAGAAAATTATATTATAATTGCTATTGGCTCTGTAGATGATTTAAGTAAACTTGAAACCATGATATCTAAATAAGGTGGAGTAAGTTTATGATAAGAACCATAGAGAGTAAGGATAACTCTTTTATAAAAGAAGTTAAAAAATTAAAAGATAGAAAACAAAGAAAAGCTGCTAAACAGTTTTTAGTAGAAGGAATTAAAAGTGTAGAAGAGGTAATAAATTCACCCTATACCTTGGATTCTATCTTATATAGTGAGAAGATGGACGGAAAAATAGACTCTATTATAGAGGGATTAAACCATAGTAATGTGAAGATATATAAGGTCAAGCATGAAATACTAAAGAATCTTTGTAGTACAGAAAATCCTCAAGGAATTTTAGCTGTAGTTAATATTAAAGATTTTAAGGTTGACACATTAAAGGATGGTTTTTATGTTCTTGTAGATAGGGTTCAAGACCCAGGAAATATTGGAACTATAATAAGATCAGCCCATGCTAGTGGTGCTAAAGGAATAATATTAACTAAAGGTAGTGTAGATATATTTAATGATAAAGCATTAAGAAGTACCATGGGATCAGCTTTCCATATGCCTATAATAGAGGATGATGGAGAAATATTACCTTACTTAAAGCTAAAAGGGTATAAATTTTTAGTGAGCTCCCTTCAAAGTGATAAAGACTTTTTTGAAGTGGACTTAAAAGGAAACTTAGTTATTTGTGTAGGTAATGAGGGCAATGGTGTATCAGATTATATTTATGATTTAGGTGATATAAAGGTTAAGATTCCAATGCCAGGTGGGGCAGAGTCATTAAATGTAGCAGTAGCATCATCTATTATGATGTTTGAAATAGTAAGGCAAAAATTAATTTAACTGTTGAAATATTTTTCTTATGTATGTATAATTGTGACTAAGTAAATAATTATAATAGGCAATGAAGGAGAGAGTAGATATATTTATCTTTTTCAGGGAGAAAGGGTCTTAGACTGAAAGCCCTTTTACAAGAAGATATATTGAAGTTCGCTCTGGAGCACTAAGGGAGAAGTTTTATAGTAACCCTTAGCGGGTAAAACCGTTATTCTTACTAAGAGAATCTTAATTTTAAGATTAACTAGGGTGGTACCGCGGATAATCCGTCCCTTTTTTTAGGGGCGGTTTTTTTATTTACATAAAAGTATTTTGAAAGGAGAAGAAAGAAGTTATGAAAGAAAAATTAGCGCTTATTAAAGAAAATGCATTAAAAGAAATAGCTAAATGCGTGGGAAGTACTGAAATTGAAGCTGTAAGAGTTAAATATCTAGGTAAAAAAGGAGAATTAACTTCTATATTAAGAGGAATGGGAGGGCTCTCAAAGGAAGAGAGACCAATAGTTGGTAAGATAGCTAATGAGGTAAGAGAGCATATAGAAAAATTCTTAGATGATAGCATAAGTTCAATAAAGAACAAAGAAAAGAATGAAAAACTTCAAAATGAAGTAATAGATATTTCTATGCCAGGAAGAAAGCAAAATATAGGTAAGAGACATCCTATAGAACTTACTTTAAATAAAATGAAGAATATATTTATAGAGATGGGATTCTCCATAGAAGAGGGCCCAGAAGTTGAATATGACTATTATAATTTTGAGGCTTTAAATATACCAAAGAACCATAGTGCAAGAAGTGAGCAAGATACTTTTTATATAAATGATAATATTGTATTAAGAACCCAAACCTCACCAGTTCAAGCAAGGGTTATGGAAAAGCAAAAGCCACCTATAAAAATGATATCTCCAGGAAGAGTTTATCGTTCAGATGCAGTAGATGCAACACATTCCCCTATCTTTTATCAAATGGAAGGTCTAGTTATAGATAAGGGAATAACTTTTGCAGATCTTAAGGGAACTCTTGAATTATTTGCAAAGAAAATGTTTGGAGATGATGTGAATACTAAATTTAGACCACACCATTTCCCATTTACAGAACCATCTGCTGAAATGGATGCAACTTGCTTTGTTTGTGAAGGAGAAGGATGTAGAGTATGTAAGGGTAGTGGTTGGATAGAACTTCTTGGTTGCGGAATGGTTCATCCAGAGGTATTAAGAAGATGTGGAATAGATCCAGAAGAGTATTCAGGCTTTGCTTTTGGATTTGGAGTAGATAGAATGGTTATGCTTAACTATGGAATAGATGATATAAGATTATTATATGAAAGTGATATGAGATTTTTAAATCAATTCTAGGAGGAGATAAATAATGAAGGTACCAGTTATATGGCTTAAAGATTATGTAGATGTTAATATAGATGCAAAAGAACTAGGGGATAAGTTAACCTTATCAGGCTCTAAGGTAGAGGAAGTTGTAACCACAGGAGATGAAATAATTAATGTAGTTACAGCTAAAATAGAAAAGATAGAGCCTCACCCAGACGCAGAGAAACTTGTTATATGTCAAATTAATGTAGGAGAAGAAGAATTAATACAAATAGTTACTGGAGCTAAAAACATGAAAGAAGGGGATATTGTTCCAGCAGCTCTTCATGGAGCAGTTCTTCATGGTGGATTAAAGATAAAAAAGGGTAAACTTCGTGGAGTTGTATCTAATGGCATGATGTGTTCAGAAGAAGAACTTGGAATAGCAGGAGATGAACCAGTACATGGTTTAATGATCCTTAATGAAGATACTGAAGTTGGTATAGATATAAAGGAGGCCTTAGGTCTTAATAAATCTACCATTGAGTTTGAAATTACGTCTAATAGACCAGACTGTTTAAGTGTAGTTGGTATAGCTAGGGAAACAGCAGCAACTTTAGGAAGTAAATATAACATGCCTAGTATGGAATTCACTCCTAAATGTAACTTAGACATAAAGAATGAATTAGAGGTAGAAATTAAGGATTCTCTTTGTATGAGATATATGGCTAGAGGGATAAAGAATGTTAAAATAGAGCCTTCTCCTTCATGGATGCAAGAAAGATTATTAGATGCAGGGGTTAGACCAATAAATAATATAGTTGATATAACTAATTTTGTCATGTTAGAGCTTGGTCAACCAATGCATGGATTTGATAAGCGTGAAATAACTTCAAACAAAATTGTAGTGGATAGAGCACAAAATGGAGAGAAGTTTGTAACCCTTGATGAAATAGAAAGAACTTTAGATAGTGAAGTATTAACTATAAAGGATGGGGAAAGAACCATAGCTCTTGCAGGAATAATGGGAGGATTAAACTCAGAAATAAAAGAGGATACTAAGGAAGTAATTTTTGAGTGCGCTAATTTTGAAGGAGTTAATATAAGACTTAACTCTAAGAAATTAGGATTAAGAACAGAATCTTCTTCAAGATTTGAAAAGGAAATAGATCCTAACTTAGTAAAGCTTGCTATGGATAGGGCATGTTATCTTGTACAGGAACTAGGTGCTGGAGAGGTTATGGAAGGTACCATAGATATATACAATAACCTTAAGGAAGAAAAACAGTTAAAGGTAGATTCTCAGTTTATAAATAGATTTTTAGGAACAAACTTATCAAAGGAAGATATGAAAGAGTATTTAGATAGATTAGACTTAAATACTAAGATTGAAGAAGAAATTTTAAATATTACAGTGCCTACTTTTAGGATAGATATAAATATAAAGGAAGATATAGCAGAGGAAATAGCAAGAATCTATGGTTATGATAAGATAGGATCAACTATTGCAAAAACCACAGGTCTTAAGGGAGCTAAAAACTCTAAGCTTAAAAAAGATGATGTTATAATAGATACTATGATAGGGCTTGGATTAAATCAATCCATAAGTTATTCTTTTGTAAGTCCTAAAACCTTTGATAGTGCTAACATTAGTAAAGACAGTGACCTTAGAAATGTAATAGCTGTAAGAAATCCATTAGGAGAGGATTATAGCATAATGAGAACATCTACTATAGCTTCTATGATGGAAAACTTAGCTAGAAATTATTCAAGAAATAATGAAGAGGCTAGACTATTTGAGATAGGTAAAGTATATATTAAAAAGGAAGAAGATAAACTTCCAGAAGAGAGAAATATTTTAACTGTTGGAATATATGGAAATGTTGATTATTTAGATATAAAGGGAATAGTAGAAGAAGTTCTAACTTCTATGGGAATAGAAAGAGGAACATTTAAAAGACAAAGTGAGAATTCTTCATACCATCCAGGAAAAACAGCAGAAGTTTATATAAATAAGGATGTTATGGGGGTTCTAGGAGAAATTCACCCTGATGTTTGTGAAAACTATGGAATAGAGGTTAGCTGTTATTTAGCAGAAATAAATTTAGATGCTCTTTATAATAAAGCAGACCTAGTAAAAAAATATAAGGTGTTACCTAAGTTCCCAGCAGTTACAAGAGATATAGCTATACTTGTAGATGATTCAATTCTAGTTCAAGATATAGAAGAAGCTATAAGAAAAGCTGGTGGCTCTATGGTAGAAGAAGTGAAATTATTTGATATCTATAAGGGAGCTCAAATACCAGAAGGTAAGAAGAGCATAGCTTATGCTATAGTTTATAGAGATGAAAATAAAACATTGACAGATAAGGAAGTTAACAAGGTTCATGATAAAATATTAAAAGCTCTAGAATACAAAATAGGAGCAGAATTAAGATAAGGAAAACATTGTCTGAATATCAATTTAATTAGATTGTTTTCTACTGAGAAAATATATGTTAAAATATAGGTAACTATATTTTACATATATTTTCTTTCTATTTTAGGATAATTAAGAATTGTATTAATTTTTATACTAGGACTATTATATAAATATTATGAGTTTAACATTATACAATAAATTCACTCATAAATAAGCTATATAATGTTTAAATAGAAAGAAGATACCATTAGGGAATTACATTTTAGTTTAACCTTCATATGGTCTTAAATATATATGTAAGTAGTAAATTAAATTATTTTGAATATAAAGTGGGATAAAAGGGTGGTTGCCATGAATAAAGTAACAGTTGAAATAAATGGAATGGAGTATAATTTAAAGGGAGAAGAAAACAGAGAGTATTTAATAAATGTAGCTAACTATGTGGATTCAAAAATAAAAAATTTAATAGATGGAAATAAAAAGTTAAGTACAGCTTCTTCAGCTATTTTAACAGCTATGAATTCTGTAGATGAGATGTTTAAAGCAAGAGATGAGGCCAAGGAAATAAAAAACCAATTTGCACTTTTAAAAAGTCAAATATCTTACTTGGAGAGACATAATAAGGAATTAGAAGATAAAGTAGAAGGTTTAGAAACTACATTTAATTTAAAAATAAAAGAAAATACTCATGTCTATGAAAATAAGATAAAAAACTTAGAAGGTATTGTGGAGAAGAATGGAGAAGAAATTTTAAGTTTAAAGAAATTAAGAGATGATTTAAAGTTAGAAATTCAGGATAAAAATATAATATTAGAACATAGAGAAGAATCATTAAATAACCTTCAAGAAGAAATACATAAGTTAGAAGAAACTTATAGGAAAGAAAAGTCAGAAATAGAGAAAAATTGTGATGATAATTTAGCTAAAACTTTAGAAGAGAAAAAATCCATGGAAATTTCTTTAGTAGATTTAGAAAATAATCTTAAGGAAACCAATAGTATTCTTGAGGAAAAAAGTAACTCCATAGAAAAACTAAAGAATGAAAAAAGGGTTTTATTAAAGGAAAATGAAGGTAAGGATAGGGAAGTATTTAATCTAAAGAAAGAAAAATCTATTTTAGAAGAGATTAAGCTTCAATTAACAGATAACATTAGAGATTTAGAGGGAAAGTTTAAGGACTATGAGGAGAATAACTCTTATAAAGATAAGGTAGAATCATTAAGTAAGCAAATAACCATATTAGAAGAAGAGGCTAAAAAATATAAAAAGCTTAATGAATATTTAAAGGAAAAATCTAAGGAAACATCATTTACAACCTCAAGTAATTTTTATAAATTAAAAACTTATCAAAATAAATATATAGTTCTTATAGAAGAACTTATAGAAAGCCAGATAAGATATATATGCTTAAATGAAGATATTGAATATATACCTCCCATGGATATAGAAAGATATATAGAAAATAATGATGATTTTGATATAGAAGAGGAAGTAAACTTTATGATAAGAAATGGTCAAAGATATCCAAGTTCTCTTAAAAATAAGGCAATAAGAAAGATGTTTACAGCATAGCTCATGGATTCATGAGCTATTTTATATATTAACATTGAATTTTATTTAATGTATAATAAGTTAAGTGGAAAACAAAAGAAGTTAAAAATAGTAGAGAGGTGCAATTTATGAAGGGGATAGAATTATTAGCTCCGGCAGGAAGTCTTGAGAGCTTATATGCGGCAATAAACAAAGGCTGTGATGCAGTTTATATGGGAGGAAGTAAGTTTTCAGCTAGGGCTTATGCATCTAATTTTACTAATGAGGATTTAGAAAAGGCTGTAGATTATGCTCATTTATATGGAGTGAAAATATATATTGCATTAAATACTTTAATAAAGGAAGAAGAAATCTTAGAAGCTTTTGAATACATAAGATTTTTATATTCTATAGGGGTAGATGCATTAATAGTACAGGATTTAGGAGTTGCAGAAATTTTAAAAACATATTTTAAAGATTTTGAAATTCACGCTTCTACTCAGATGACAATTCACAATGGAGAAGGAGCAATATTTTTTAAGAATAATGGATTTCAAAGAATAGTTTTATCAAGAGAACTTACTTTAAAGGATATAGAGTATATCTCTAAGGATTTAGGTATAGAGACTGAAATATTTGTTCATGGAGCCTTATGTGTTTGTTACTCAGGTCAATGTTTAATGAGTAGTCTAATCGGAGGCAGAAGTGGTAATAGAGGAAGATGTGCTCAACCCTGTAGGTTACCCTATACCCTTATAAATAAAAATACAAGGGAAGAAAGTAAAGGATATCTACTAAGTCCTAAGGATATATGCAATATAGAAAATGTTGAGGATTTAATAGAAAGCGGAACCGCTTCTCTTAAGATAGAAGGACGAATGAAAAGACCAGAATATGTAGCTGGAGTTGTAGAAAGTTATAAAAAGGCTGTAGATTCTTATTATAAAAAGAATAGCTTAAATAAAGAAAAGGAAAAGAAAAAACTTTTGCAACTATTTAATAGAGAAGGATTTTCAAAGGCTTATCTTTATGGAAATAAAGGAAAAGATATGATGGCATATAGTTTTCCTAAAAACACAGGAGTACATATAGGTACAGTTTTAAAGGATAATACAATAGTCCTTGAAGAGGCTATTTTTGTAGGAGATGGGATTAGAAATGGAGAGGAAGGTTTTAGTGTTTCTAAGATACTAGTAAATAATAAGGAAGTAAGTAGTGGAAATAAAGGGGATAGAGTAATTATACACCCAACTAATTATAAAAGAGGGGAAAAACTCTATAAGACCTTAGACAATAATCTTATGAAGACATATGAATCAAGCTATTTAAGTCCTTATGGGAAAAAGATTACCTTAAAAGCTAAAGTAGATTTCAAGGTAAATGAGGAAATAACTATAACCATTTATTTCCATGGAAATAAGTTTTATACTAAGGGGGAAATAGTTCAAGTAGCTAAGAATAAACCTCTATCTAAAGAAAGAATAATGGATAGTCTTCAAAAGAGTGGAGATACTCCATTTAAAATAGAAGAGATAATATTTAACACCTATGAAGACGGGTTTCTTCCAGTGTCATCTCTAAATGCTGTAAGAAGAGAAATAATAGAAGCTATAGAAAGTAGTATGATTAATACTTATAAGAAAGAAAGCATAAAGAGAGAACTAGAGGGATTAAGAAAAGAAAAAATAGGAAAGTTACCTTATTTGTTAGTGAATGTATCTACTAAAACACAGTTAAATAAGGTTTTAGAACTTAATGTAGAGGATATAGGAGTTAATATATTTTATAGGGGAAATCAGTATTTAAAAGAAGATGATTTAAAGAATATAAAAGGAAAAAGACTATATTTAAAAATACCAAATATAGTTAAGGAAGAGTTTAACAAGGTAGCTAGTATAATTGAAAGAAATTTAGAAAATATAGAGGGAATAATAACTTCTAACCTAGGAATAATAAATTCATTTAAGGATAAAACAAGAATAATAGGAGACTATAAACTAAATTTATATAATAGTTATGCTACAGAATATATGAAACCCCATATAGATGGTGCATGTATAAGCCTTGAGTTAAATAAAAAAGAAATGAACAAATTAGCTAGTAAAAGTACTATGGACCTTCAAGTGCTTTTATATGGAAACCCAGAACTTATGGTAAGTGAATATTGTCCTATAGGTAGTGTTATGGGAGGTCGTGATTCTAGTCATAACTGTTCTATGCCTTGTGTTAAGGGAGACTTTACATTAAGGGATAGAAAAAACCAAGAATTTATAGTAAATACTGATGTATTCTGTAGGAGTTATATATATAATAACAACAGTATTAACTTGATACCTATGATGAAAGAGATAAACAATGTAAGTAGCTTTAGAATAGATTTTATTAATGAAGATGAGAGAGAAGTTGAAAAAGTCATAACTTCCTTTAAGGAAGGGAAGTGGGATCATAGCTATGAGAATTACACAAGAGGACATTATAAAAGAGGAGTAGAATAAAAGGGGAAATTACTATGAATGAAAAAGCATTAAAAGTTTTAGAGTTTAATAAGATAAAAGAATTAATGAAAAAATATACGGCTACTTCTGCAGGAAAGGATTTAATAGAGGACCTAGTGCCTTACAATAATTCCCGTGAAGTTGTAATGCATCTAAAGGAAACGGAAGAAGCATTTAACCTTTTACTAAAGAAAGGGAATCCACCTTTTGAAGGATTATATGATGTAAGAGAAGGTATTGAAAGGGCAGGTAAGGGCGGAACCTTAATGTCAGGCCAACTTATTAGAATAGCAAATATGCTAAGGTCTAGTAGGAGATTTAAGGATTATATATCTAGAAAAGAAGGGGAAGAGGCTTATTATGAACTAGAGAGTCTTTGTGATGGAATAGTTCCTTTAAAGAAGTTAGAAGATGATATTTTATTTGCTATTATAAGTGAAGAAGAGATATCAGATAGAGCATCTCAAACCTTATATAATATAAGAAGATCATTAAAGGAAAAGAATTCTTCTATAAGAGACAGAATTAATGATGTTATAAGAAGTAATTCAAAATATCTTCAGGATAATTTATATACTGTAAGAGGAGATAGATATGTAATCCCTGTAAAGGCTGAACATAAGGGGTCAGTACCAGGACTTGTACATGATCAAAGCTCATCAGGAGCTACCCTATTTATAGAGCCTATGCATCTTGTAAACTTAAATAATGAGATAAGAGAGCTTATGCTTAAGGAAAAGGCTGAGATTGAGAGAATTTTAGCTGATTTATCTCAAAGAGTATATGAAAATATTTTTGAGGTTAAGAATAATAGTAAAATAATTTGGGAACTTGACTTTATATTTGCTAAGGCCAAGTTTAGTAGTTCAATAAATGGAATAATGCCAAAGGTAAATACTGATGGTAGCTTTAATATAATTGAAGGAAGACATCCTTTAATAGATCCTAAGGTAGTAGTTCCATCTAGCATTTATTTAGGAGAAGATTTTACATCTTTAGTTATTACGGGACCTAATACAGGTGGAAAAACAGTTACCTTAAAAACAGCAGGGCTTCTTCATATTATGGCATTAAGTGGAATATTAATTCCAGCAAAATCAGAATCCTCTGTGGCATTTTATGAAGAAATATTTGCAGACATTGGGGATGAGCAAAGTATAGAACAAAGTCTCTCAACTTTCTCTTCTCATATGACTAATATAGTTAAGATAATAGATAAGT
This sequence comes from Clostridium hydrogeniformans DSM 21757, assembly GCF_000686705.1. Lineage (GTDB taxonomy): Bacteria > Bacillota > Clostridia > Clostridiales > Clostridiaceae > Clostridium_Z > Clostridium_Z hydrogeniformans. The sequence continues at coordinate 773,912 of NZ_KK366004.1, forward strand.
CTAACGAAAAGTCCTTGGTTTTATTTGATGAACTAGGAGCAGGAACAGATCCAACGGAAGGGGCAGCATTAGCAGTATCTATACTAGAATACTTAAGAAGTAGAAATGTAAAATTAGTTGCAACCACTCACTATAGTGAGCTTAAAGCTTATGCCCTTGAGACTGAGAGTGTTGAAAATGCATCTGTAGAATTTGATGTGGAAACTTTAAGACCAACCTACAGGCTTTTAATAGGAATTCCTGGAAAGTCTAATGCCTTTGATATATCAAGGAGACTTGGACTTCAAGGTCATATAATAGAAGAAGCTAAAAACTTAATTTCTAAGGATAATGTAAGGTTTGAAGATTTAATAAGCCATCTTCAAGAAAAAAGCATAAAAGCAGAAAAGGATGCAAGAAGTGCAGAGGTCTTAAAAACTAATATAGAATCACTTAAAAAGAATTATGAGGATAAGCTTCAAGGAATAGATAAGATAAGAGAAAAAGCCTTAGAAGAAGCAAGAAGAGAAGCGAGAAGTGTCCTTCGTGATGCTAAGGAAGAAGCTGACCAAATTCTAAAGGATATGAGAGATTTAGAAAAAATGGGCTATGGCTCAGAAGCTCGTGCTATGCTAGAAGAACAAAGAAAGACTTTAAAAGATAAACTAGAAAGCCATGAAGAAAAGGTAAGTTTATCAACAAAAGACAAGGGTGAAAAGATAGATAAGGTTACCCTTGGTATGGAGGCTATGTTACCTTCTTTAAATCAAAAGGTATCTATATTAACCCTTCCAGATAATAAGGGAGAAGTACAGGTTGAAGCAGGTATAATGAAGATAAATGTAAAGCTCTCAGATTTAAGACTTATAGGAAATGGTACTTCAAGTAAACAGGATAGAGGTTCAAAGAAAAGAGAAGCAAAGCTTAATTTAAGAAGGGTTGAATCTTCAGTAGATTTAAGAGGAATGGATGCAGAAGAAGCTTGCTATAATGCAGATAAATATTTAGATGATGCATATTTAGGGGGACTTAATGAGGTGTCTATAATCCATGGTAAGGGAACAGGAGTACTTAGAAACGCCATAAATGAAATGTTAAGAAGACATCCTCATGTAAAGAACTTTAGACTTGGAGAATACGGTGAAGGTGGTACTGGGGTAACTGTTGCCGTATTAAAGTAGGTGAAGCTATGATACTTGTTAGTGCATGTCTTTGTGGAGTGAATTGTAAATATAATGGAGGAAATAATCTTAAGAAACCTCTAAAAAAGCTTTTAGAACAGGGAAAGGTTATGATGGTTTGTCCAGAACAATTAGGCGGACTAGAAACTCCAAGAAAACCTTGTGAAATATCTTTTGGAAGTGGAAAAGAGGTTCTACAAGGAAAAAGTAAAGTTATTACTAAGGAAAATATAGACTGTACAGAAAAATTTATAAAAGGTGCAGAGGAAACATTAAACATAGCAAAATCTATAAATCCAGAATATATAATATTAAAATCTAAAAGCCCATCCTGTGGTGTTTCAAAAATTTATGATGGAACTTTTACAGGTACATTAAAAAATGGGAGTGGAGTTACTGCAGAACTTTTATTAAAAAATGGATTTAAGGTAATAACTGAAGAGGAAGCTGAAAGGTTAATAAAATAGAACTTAAATAAAAAAGGATTTAATTCATAATTAATGAGTTAAATCCTTTTTATTTATACTATAATTTTCTACTTCCATCTTTCTTAAAAACTTTTGTAAGATGAACTTCATCAAGAAAAATCATAATAACAAAACCTATTAAAATCAATATATTTTCAAAACCTATACTAAGATTTTTAATTAAATGATTTAAAAGAAATTCTAAAGCCACATAAATGAAACCTAATATAATAAGAGTGATGGCTGAATATTTTTGTGCTTCATTCCATACATCTTGATTTTTCATTGATAAGTTAGTTCTATAACCATATATACAATTAATTTTTCGTGGTGGAAGAACCTTAAATATAAACCCAAGGACTAAACATATTATTCCTACAAGACCTATCATATACACCTCCAAAATTTCATTTAAAATCAATTCTTATTTTTTCTCTTTTTCTAGATTGTAGTTCATAAAAAATCTTTAGTAGATTGAACATAACTTCTATGAACATTAGTGCAAATGATAGTAGTAAACTCTATACAAGAATAGAGCTATTATAATTCTAATATCATATGTATGTCATAAGGTTCTAACTCATATAAATCTTTATTTATTTCATTTGTTAACTTTGCTCCTAGGGCAGAATAAAAATCCACTGTATTTTTAAAAGGAGTAGCAGAGATATAAAGCCTTTTAGCACCTAAATCCCTTGCTTTTTCGCATAATAAAGCAACTAGATTTTTACCAATGCCTTTTTTACGATAGTTGCTACTTATATATAACATATCTAACTTAAGTTCATCATTATTTAAACCAATAAACTTATTATCTAGAGCACCTAAGCCTACAATTTTATTATTATGAAATGCTCCATATATAGTACCATTTCTAGAATATATATCTTCTAGTCTTTCAATGTATTCATGTAGTTCTTCTAGATTCCAGCCGTTAATATTGTAAAACTCATTTACTAATTCTAGTTTATGATTTTTATAATAATAAGTTTCCTTTGTAATTTCACTTCTATCAATGTCACCTAATAGCTTAAGTTCTGACATTTTAAGTAGTCTATAATTCAACTTTATCACCTCATTATATATAAAGTAAAAGTATTAATTCTATAATTTCTTAATTTAATATTTTACTTGTACACTAGAGAAATAATACTTATATAAAGTAGGCTTTAATTTTACTTATTATAAGAAATTCTACCTTATAGTAAGAAATTAAAACCTAAAAATAGTAAGATTTTTATATTATTAAAAATTTTCATTAAGGTTTAATATAATTTAGATAATCATATTCTTTTTAATAGTATGATTATCTAAATTTAAGAGGAAAGTATTATAAGGATTCTACAGCTTCCTCTTCTGTACCCTTAAAGAGTATGTTCTTTCCTTTATTGGATTCATAGATAAAAGAATTTAAACTTTTACTATTATATTGGTGAAACTCACCAATAATAGCTAGAGGGAGCTGATAATTTGTATACTTTTGAATTATTTCACCAGCAATACCAGTTTTTAAGTCAAAAAAATCCTCAATTATATTCTTCTTGTTAATAATTATTTTATCGCAATTATAATCATATCTAACCGTTACCATAAGATCTAAAGCATCTTGAACATTATTAATAATTACATCATCGCTAGATATAACTGCTATATTTACATCATTTTTATTTATTACTTTTATATTCATACTTTACCTCCTTTAAATCTGTAGAGTATATAAACATTATACATTTGTTACATATATATTGATATTATATATTAAAAAATTATTTTTTCAATAATGTAAATATAATAAGTTTTTTGAATATTATTATATATTTATATGGAATCCTTAAGATTAAAAAACTTTATATAGTCGCTTAAGTATTTTTCTTTAAAAAGAGTATTCATATTTAAAAAGATAGATAAGTTTTAAAAAAGAAAATTTATTTTAAGCTTTAAAGGCATGATGCTTATTATAAAAAACCTTTTTATAATACCAAATTAAGAATATTATATGAAGTGTAAAATTTATATAACTAAAATAGTTTAAAAACTTTACATTATAAAGGTTACTACTATTCATAAGGTTACTAAATATATCTCCTAAAGATGCTCGAGTTAATAAGTGAAAAAATAATGTGTAGGCTCTAGCACTTATCCATAAATCCTTTCTATTATTTATAAGTGCTCTTATAAAGGGAGTTAATAATACAGATACTGTACTTAATACAAACAGATAGTTTTCTCCGTATACAAAACAAATATCCCATACTGTATAAAGAAAAATCCAGGCTATAGATATATTGTTAACTATGATATTAGTATATTTATTACCCTCAATAGAAATTAGCCAATTATTTTTAGGAAGAGGCATGGTAATACATAAAATTAGTCCACAGAGTCCATTAAGGATATTTTTAGTTACAAATAAATCTGTAAGGGAAGCCTCTAAAATATTAATTCCAATTATCATAAAAAAGGCAATACTTGTCCAAGGCTTTTGTAAAAACTTTAGTGTATCATACTTTTCACTATATCTACATAGGGTTAAAAATAAGGTTGGAAAAATAACACTAAGGGTTTTAGCTATCCTAAAAGGAGAGCTTAAGTTATTTCCCCAAAAGGGAATAGTTAAAAGAGAAAGAATACAAATAGCCAGGGCTAATTTAATATTTCTTCTCATTAATTCATGAAAAGTGTAGAGAATTAATATGTATATAAGCATATATATTATAGAATTCATTGATATACCTCCTAATATTATTTTATTATTACACTAAGTTATATTATATTTACAATATTCTCCATATAGACACACTCATAATATCATATAATTTAATCAATTGTAAACAATTAATTAAATTATTTTACTTTGAAATGAAAGACAAGAGACTACTTGACAATACATAGTAGCTTTGATAAATTATAAATAAGCTATTATGTAATACAAAGTAGGTGATGACTTGGGAAATTCTACTCAAATTTTAAAAGGGTTATTAGAAGGGTGTATATTAAAAATAATAAAAGATAGTGACACCTATGGATATGAAATTTGTGAAAGTCTTATAAACTATGGATTTGAGGAAGTTTCAGAGGGAAGTGTATACCCTATATTAATAAGATTGGAGAAGAAGAATATAATATATTCTTCTATGAAAAAATCTCCATTAGGACCTATGAGAAAATATTATTATTTAACTAAAGAAGGAGAAAGTGAATTAATAAATTTTATTAGTTCTTGGGATAAAGTGAAAAATAGTGTTAATAAGGTTTTGGAGGGATAATTATGGTATCATACTTTAAATTAAAACTTTTAAGATATAAAAGTAAAAAAAATCTTAACACAAAAAATAGAGGTTTATATAATGCAATTACATGTTATATAAATAATAGTGACTTAAGTTTATATGATAAAGAAGAGGTTTTGCAAGAAATCTTAGATATTATACTTCAAGCACAATTTCATAATAGGAATATAAATTTATTTATTGGAGATGACTATGAAAAATTTTGTGATCAAGTTATTGAGGAATACTTAAGCAATAGAAGTAAAAGCTTAAAAGTAATATCCTTATTAGAAAGAAATATAATTTGGGGACTTATAATATCAGGAGTATTAGTTATAACAAACAAAATTGGAGAGGGTATTTTAGGTATAAACCTTAATCAGGTGATTTTTATTTTATTGATGTTACTGTTTATAATCCCCATATCTAAAAAAGGAAGACAGGGTACATCAAGCTATGATCTATTTCATAAAGTATTTTTAATGAATAGCTCCTTATATAGAAAAAATGTTAAGATTCCAATAATATTTATAAGTATATTAGTTATAGCTTCATTTATAGGAGAAAAGTTATTTTTTATAGATACTTATAGGATATTTTTATTAGGTGATATTATTCCATATACTCTATTAGGGATAGGGGTATTAGTAACTATTGAATTTTTAAAGCTATATTATAAGAGGATTATTTAATTATGACTATGGAATTATTTAATGTCATAAGTTTATATAATATAACTTCAATTATATTATTATTTATAACAGTTCTTTATACTGTTAGATATTTATATAAAGATAAATCTTTAAAAATTATTAATCACAAAAATATAGTTTTTAAATATATATCATCCATAGTTGTTTGTGTTTACAGTTATAGAACTTATAATAAGTATAGAATTTATTTATTTACTACTTTATTTTAGTAAATAGTAATAAACCGTAATATTACTATTTATAAGAAGGAGTAAAAGTGATGATTTCTAAGATTTTAAATACTATTATAGAAGTTTTATTTAATTTTACAGGGGATCTAGGAGTGGCTATAGTACTTATTACACTAATAGTAAAACTAATTTTATCTCCCCTTGATATACAGTCAAAAGTTATATTATATAAAAATAATAAACTCAGAGAAGAATTTGAAAGTATAAAGGAAAAATATAAAAATAACAAGGACAAGATGGAAGAAGAACAGAAAAAATATGAAAAGGAATCATTAAAAAACATAAAGGGGTGTTTAGGGACTTTAATTCAGATACCTGTGGTTACATCTTTATATTTTACAGTAACTAATATTAATATGGAGGCTACCACTTTAATAGTTCCATGGGTTATTAATATTAAAGAATATGATAATTATTTTTTTGTTCCTTTAATATATATCTTAATTTCTCTAGCTCCAACTATGATTTCACACTTTTCTTATTTTAAAGATAAGGTAAATAATAAGATAGATAAGAAGACTATAATTCCTATAATAATCATAAACCTATTAATATCTATTAAAGCCCCGGTAGCTTTAGGGATATACTTTATAACCTCATCTTTAGTTAATTTTATTCAAGAATTAGGATTTAGATTATATATAAAAAATAAAAAGACAATATATTAGGGAGAATGATTTTATAAGCTATCATGAGAGTAATAATTTACTTATGATGGCTTTTTTATATTATCCTATTATATATTACAATAGGATAATATTGGAAAATGTGTTATAATAGTATTACAAAGCATTTGATGAAATATTATTAAGATTTATAAGGATTTTAATATCAGATTTATATTGATTATTTATAAAAAGAGTATGGATTTATTTATAAATTATTAATATAAGATGCTATTCTAGTTAAAAATTTTTATGTGAAAAGTTTAGTATAATATGTTAAAAACAAGAAAGTTTTTTGATTAGAATATTTTTATAAAGAGGAGTAAAGGAATGAGATATACAAGGCCTCTTAGAAAAGGAGATACCATAGCTATTGTTTCTCCTTCCTTTGGGATTATAAAAAATTACGAAAAAAGATTAGAAAAAGCCATAGAAAATTTGAAGTTTTTAGGATATAAAATAGTATTATATTATAATATAGGTGTGTTTTATAAGCTACAGTCTGATACCAAAAAAGAGAGAGCAAATGCATTTATGAAAGCTTATCTTGATCCTAAAGTTAATTTTATATTTTGTGCCACAGGAGGAGAACGACTTATAGATATGCTCCCATACTTAGACTATGAAGAAATAAAAAGGGCAGAACCTAAAGGAGTGCTAGGATATTCAGATATAAGTAATCTTTTATTTGCTTTAACATTAAAATGTGATATAGCTACCTTTCATGGTCCCTTAGCGATAGACTTTGGAAGTAAAAGTTTAAATAAAGGAACTATTAATGCATTAAGGGTTATAAAGGCAGAGGATAGAGTTTTTCAAGAGAGTTTTGATTTTTATGGGGAAGATAAGTTTGATATAAATAAAGATCCTAAGGGAGATTATAAAGAAACAAATAAAGTTAAGTGGAAGAGCTTAAGTGGAGAAAATGCAGAATTTCAAGGAAGAATCTTAGGAGGATGCTTAGATACTATCAGTAATTTAGTTGGAACTAGATTTGGAGATGTAAAAACCTTTGGAGAAAAATATAAGAAAGAAGGGATTATATTATACTTTGAAAGCTGTGATATGAATTCCGTTAGTATATATAGAGCACTTTGGCAAATGAAAGAGTTAGGGTGGTTTAATTATTTAAAGGGAGTTTTAATAGGAAGACCTGTAGGATACAGTGATGTTTTAGATTTTACCTTGGAGGATAGCTTAAAGGAAATTTTTAATGACCTTAATGTTCCAGTTATTTTTCATGTGGATGTTGGTCATACAAAACCACAACTTACTATAGTAAATGGAGCTATTGCAAAGGTTAAGTTAAAGGATAGTAAAGGAGAAATAGAAACTTTACTAAAATAATTATAGAATTATTCTATTTTACTAAGTAAATTTTAAAAGGTTTAAGAGTATTTAAAGTTCTTAGTTTATTAGATTGAAAGGATTATATTCGGCAATTATATATTAATATAAAAAATAATTATACAGGGGAGAAAATGTGAGAAGTATGAGCAAAGTATCATTATTAGGAGTAATCCATGATCCTAAGGGAAGAAACTTAGAAAGTATTAAATTATTTGGGGAGAGTATAAAAGAGTTATATAAAAATACATATATAACAATAAGTGAAGAAACTCATGAACATATATATAATAGTCTTAAGAGTTTTGGCTTTAATATTAAGATTATAGAAAAAAGAGGTGCCGCTGATGCAAGGAGACAGGTTTTAAGATTTGCCCTTGAAGAGGAAGGGGAATTTTATCATTATATAGATCTTGATAGACTTTTAACTTGGATAAAATTTTACAAAGAAGAGCTTAAAGAAGTTATAGAAATAATACCTAATTATGATTATTTAATCTTAGGAAGAACCAATAAAGCTTTTGAAACTCATCCTACACCTTGGAAGGAAACGGAGAGAATAACTAATAGAATATTTTCTTTGGAAATTAAAAAGGAAGCTGATGTTACAGCAGGGTCTTGCTGTTTTTCACAAGAAGTTGCAAAGGGTATATTAAAATATTCCAAGGATAAGATGACAGATGGAGAGTGGCCTATGATAGCTTATAGAATTTTAAGAAAAGAAGTTAAGTATAAAGCGGTAGATGGGCTTTTATATAATAGAGAAATTAATGGGGTATCAAAAGATATTAATGAAAGTGATGAATACTTCTCTAGGTTAAGATTAAGTTATATAATAAGTGAATCATCAAGAAATACAGGGAAAAATAATGAAATATAAAATTAATTCATTGTAAATTTTTCTTAGATAGATTATAGAGAATAGTGTTATAAGAATTACAGTTTTTATCTTAAGATTAAGAAGCTAGATTTTAGAATTATAAGATAAATAAATTTATTATATAAATATTATAGTTTTAAAAAAGTTATAGGGGGATGAAAATTGAAAAGTTATGAAAGTATAACCATAGAAAAAGCTACTAAGGAAGAATGTAATATAGTAAGTGAAATTCTAATAAAATATAATAACCTTAGGGTACCTTTTACCCAAGAAAATCCTTTTACATCTATGAATTTTGTTATAAAGAATAGCTTAGGGAAAATTATAGGAGGAGTACTTGGAACTCTATATCTTTGGAACATATTAGAGATACACGTAATTTCTATAGAAGAGGAATATAGGGGAGAAGGATATGGAGCTTTAATTTTAAATACAATAGAATCAAAGGCGAAATCTTTAGGGTGTACTTTAATTCATTTAGATACCTTTGACTTTCAAGCTAAGGACTTTTATGAAAAGTATGGTTATAAGGTATTTGGAGTTCTTGAAGATTGTCCAGAAGATCATAAAAGATATTATATGAGAAAAAAATTAGTTTAAATAAAAAGTTCTATTACTAATATATATATTAGTAATAGGACTTTTTTCTTTCTTTAAATTAATTTTAATTGAAGATTTTAATTTCAATAAATACCCATTAATTATAATTATGATTTTGTGCAAAATATATAAAGGGAGTTAAACTGAATTGTATGTTGATTAAAAGATAGTTTATATACAAATTAAAGTATATAAACTTCAACCTGTGAAAGAAAGGATGATATAATGAAAAATCAATATTTAAAAACCTTACATAAGGGAAAAAAGGTAGAAACCTCATTTATGATAAATAAAATTATTTCAAGGGATGGTAATAATGTATATGCTTTTATAGGAGATAATACAGGAGAAGTTAAAGCTAGATTTAAGGATGAAAATAGAGCATTTAAAGTTGGAGATGTAATAACTGTTAAGGGAACTTTAGGAGAAAGTATAGATGTAGACAAGGTAAAAAAAGAAAAAACTTTTAATATAATGGATTATTTACCTTCAGTTAAAAGACCTATAGAGGATATTATGAATGAAATTGAGCTTCTTTCTAAGGAAGAATTTAAAAGTGAGGAAGCAATAAAGTTAAATGAATACTTTTTTAAGAATGAAGAGTTTATAAATAAATTTAAAAAGGCTATAGGTGGAGTATATCAACACCATAATTATTTAGGAGGACTGGCAGAACATACATTAAATGTAATGCATTTAACCAAAGTTTTATCCTATAGATACAATTGCAGATATAAGGAAATTGCAATTCTAGGAGCTAAGCTTCACGACATAGGTAAAATATATGAGATGAGTTATGATGGACCATTCAACTATACTCTAAGAGGGGATATGGAGGGACATATAGTAATTGGAGTAAATATGATAGAAGATGCTTTTAGAGAAAATAAGGAATTATATGATGAAGAATTTAAGGGGAGAATAAAGGGTATAATTGTTCAACATCATGGAAAAGAGGAATATGGATCCCCTAAAGCACCTAAGACAGTGGAATCTCATATAGTTCATTACGCAGACTATGTAGATGCTATGATGAACAAGATAGAAATAGTAACTGAAAGTGTGGAGAAGGGGCAATGGACTCCTTATGAAAGAAGGATAGAGGGTAAAATTTTTGTATAAGCCTATGGACATTATTAAAGGAAGTAGATACAATAGGATTTAACTTAAAGATTTTTAATCTTTAAGTTAGTAGTCCTATATAGATAACTAAGTATAAGTTAAGAATTAAGTCAGTAACCCTAAATATATATTAAGTAGAAAATATATTTTATAATTATAATAAAATATATTTTAAATATACTTAATATATTTTATTAAGAGCTTTAGATATAAATTTATAGGATATTTAAGAATTCTATTTTAAGATACAGATTAAACAATATAAGAACAGGGAAATACCTTTAAGGTTCTATGGAAGGTTAAGGTCTTTTCTTAAATAGAAATAGTATAAAGTTAATAATCCTATTAAGTTTAAGGGGGAGAGGAGATATATGATAATATTAAATCCTTTTTTAAATGATGATCTATTAAAGAAAATAGGGAAAAAGGTAAAAAAAAGTAATAGTTATATACAGTTTTATAAAAATAAGATTTCTAGTTTTCAGGGAGGAAGACAATTAGCAAGTGATGATTACTTGAAGCATAAAAAAGAAATAGAAGACCTTAGAAGTTCTGTAACCATAGAGGATTTAAAAAATTCTGATATGTTTAAACTAGATGAATTATTTTATATTATGATAGAGATTTCAGTATTTCTTATTGGAAGCTTTATGATATATAGATTTTTAGATAAATATAAGTTTATAGCTATTGGGGGATTTTTCTTTATATGCGCTACATATTCTATAGTGAGTAGAATATTAAAAAAATCTAGACTTAATAAAAAACACATTGTGGAAGAGTATATAGATGAAGAGGACTTTAATGGTCTTAGCAGTGATTTAGCTAGGGTTGAAATAACTAAGGATGAAGAATTTTCTAGTATAGAAGACATTATAAATAAAAATAGACTTCTTTTAGAAACGGAAGAAAATAATGTGCATGTCTTCTTAAGAATATATGAGGAAATAGAAAACACATTAAAGTATAAAGATTTATTGAATGCCTTATTAGAAAAAAATATAGGAGAATATAATTATATATTAAATGGAGTATTTTTTAAGGAAGATATATTTGCAGAAGCTATGTTAATAAAATCAGATTATATTTTTCTTATAAGATTTTCGGATATAGAGGGTACACTATTTTATGAAAAAGAAAATCTTCTTTTAGTGGATAAGGGGCTTAAGGTCATAAATTTAAATAAAGAGATAACAACATTAAAAGAGAAAACTTTAGGTATAGGAAAGTTATTAAAGGAATCTAAAATAGGACATAAAGAATTAATCCCAATAATAATATGCTTTAATGATAACTGTAATATTAGGACAAGGGTACCAGGAATATATCATATAAAGAATATACATGAATTTATAAGAACTTTAAATGATATAAATGATAACCTGATATTTTCTAAGTCTATTGGACAATCTATAAAAGAAATTTATATAAACAATACAGAAGAAATATTAAAGATAAAAAAGTTGTAGAATAGGGTATATCCCTAAGTCTATGACTTTTTTCTTTATAAGTTTAAAGAGTTTACTAAATATAATGGACCTTAAAAATTATTTAAGGTAAAGACAATAAGATTTTTTATAATTAATTAATCTTGATAAAGGCAATATGCAATGATATATTAAATTATAAAGAAAAGGTTCTCTTATATTATTAAAAAGGGGTAGGTAATAATATGATTAAAACAGATTTAAATGACAATATAGGTGTAGATTTTTCGGAAGAATTAGAAATTTTAATAAAGGAAGATAAAAACTTTAATGAAGAAATAGAAAAGCTTTATAAAAAATATGTAGGGTTTAATTCAAGAGCAATAGAAGCTATGGATTTAAGTCAATTAAGTTTTTTATTAAATCATAATAGAATAAAAGATTATAGTAAAATGAGCATTTTAGGAATACTTCTTATAGAGCATGGAGATAGGATATTTAGTGAAGGAGATAGTGGGTTTAATAAATCTTTAAAAGGGGTAGAGATTTTAAGTGACATATATTTAAATCATAGAGAAAGTAAGGTTTGTTTTTATAAGGCTTATTTATTTAGGGCTTTAGATACACTATTACATAAAGAAGATATATTGCCAGTAGAATTAAAAAAGCAGATATGTGAGATTTTCTTTAGTACTAAAAATTACAACAAGGCAGTTAAATTAGCATTAGATATAATAAAAGAAGAAAAGTTATATAAGTATACAGCCTTAAATATGTTTAAGGAAATCTTAGATGGGAATGAAGAGGATATTAAGAGAAATAATCTTACCATAAAGGAAGTAGAAGAATATTTAAATTATATAGAAAATATTTAATAGGGGAACGTATATTCTTATTTATTGTGGTCAATAATGTAGATAATAATAAATAAGGAGTGATACCTATGAACAATGTATCAATAGTTGGAAGAATAACTAAAAGTTTAGAGATTAAAACATATAATGAGGGAGATGGGAAATATACATCTTTCACCATTGCTGTCCAGGAGTACATAGGAAAAGAGGAAAGTGTAAGTTTTATAGATGTGGTTGCTTTTGGGAAGAAAGCAGAGGTGTTGTGTAGTTATGGAGAAAAAGGAACTCTTATAGCTGTAAACGGTAAGCTTAAAAGTAGCAACTATATAAATAGAGAGGGAATTAAAAGATATACCACTAATATACTTTTAGAAGACTTTAAGTTTTTAGGAAAGAGTAAAAAGGTAAGCTAATAATTTAGAAGCCTTAGATTTTTCAAAGGGATAGGTTATTATATTAACTTATTATAAGTAGTATAAATAATATAAGGGTGAGAAATGCAAGGTACAATATTGTATCAATTATGACTAAATATATTTTAAATAATTATTTAAGAATATCTAGAAAAGAGGCTTTAATACTAAATGATGTTTAAACTTAGTATAAAGCCTACTTTTATGTTTATTATATATAAAGTCACTAGGATTTATAAGATAAGAATAGAATTAAGATTTAAGATTTTCTTTGTTTTCATATTCTTTTAATAAATTTGAAACAACACCATTTAAGGCAAGTAAAGCAATTAGGTTAGGAATAACCATAAATCCATTAAACATATCGGCTAGTTCCCAAACCAGGTCAACTTTTAAGGTGGAACCAAGAACTATAAAACATAGAACTATGAGCGCATATATCTTAGTTGCTTTTTTACCAAATAAAAATTTTATATTTAGTTCTCCAAAGAAATACCATCCAACAATAGTAGAAAAAGCAAAGAAGAATAGACATATGGCTATGAAATAATTACCAAAGGTACCAAGACCAAGGTTAAATGCATTTTGAGTAAGACTTATGCCAGTAGTATTACCATCTAATGCACCAGTAGTCAAAATAACAAGGGCAGTTAAAGTTAAGATTATAAAAGTATCTATAAAGACTCCCATTAGGGATACTATACCTTGATCACAAGGATGTTTTACCTTAGCTATGGCATGGGCATGTGGAGTTGACCCCATTCCAGCTTCATTAGAAAATAATCCACGAGCAACACCATACCTTACAGCTTGTTTAATAGTTACCCCGAGAAGACCACCAGTGGCAGCTTCTGGAGAAAATGCACCAACAAAAATAGATTTAAATGCTTCTCCAAGGGAACTTATGTTTAGTATTACTATTAAAAGACTACCTAGTATATAAAATAAAGCCATTAAAGGAACTATTTTTTCAGTAACAGAAGCAATTTTGGATATTCCTCCAAAGAAGATAAAGGCAGCTAATATAGCGACTATTATTCCAGGGATAATAGGATTTATATTAAAAGCATTATTAAAGGCATCCCCAATAGAATTAGCTTGTACCATATTACCCATAAAACCAAGAGCAAAAATTATAAGTATTGCAAAAAGCTTTGAAAGAAATTTACCAAACTTACCTTTGAAGGCAGCTTGGATGTAGTAGGCTGGACCACCAGTTACCTCACCATTTACTGTGGTTTTATATTTCTGAGCAAGAGATGCTTCAGCAAAAATTGTAGACATACCAAAGAAGGCGCTAAGCCACATCCAAAATATTGCTCCAGGCCCTCCAGAAGCGATGGCGGTAGCTGCACCTGCTAAGTTTCCAGTACCAACTTGAGCTGCAATTGCTGTAGCTAAGGATTGAAAAGATGACATTCCATCTTTATCTGCTTTTGCTCCCTTAAGTGTTAAGCCACCAAAGGTTTTTTTAAAGCTTTCTTTAAATTTTCTAACTTGAATAAATTTAAGCTTAAAAGTAAAGAAAATACCAGTACCACATAGGAGAATTAAGAGCAAAAATCCCCAAAATAAAGAATTAATGTTTTTTACTAAGGTCAATAAATCCATATAATACCTCCTTATATAAATATAATAAAATTATTCCATAAAATAATGGAAAACATTATTTTAAAAATCAAACATAAGTAAAGAATTAAAATAAGATTTATAAATAATTAGTTTTGTAAATTATACCACTTAAGATACAATATGCAAAATATTCTGAATCTTATTAAAAAGATTTAGTATAGGGAAAAGTAATAAATTCTCCATATATTATAGTTTTTCTAAATATCCCTATATAAGAATAAACTCTAACATTAAATGAACTTACTAACATAAAATTCATTTAATATTAGAGTTTATATATTATAGCTAAGTTATTACTCCATCATAGCAGCAAGCCTTTTCCTTATAAGTATAAGGATAAGACCTAAGATAATAACAACAACACCCAATATTGCGAAGACTTCTAGTTCTCCAAGATCTGTGGCTGCCTTTGCTACATATCCAGATAGTGTAGAGGCTGCAAATGTACTTATAAACCATACTCCAGTAATCATAGAGATCAATTTTGCAGGAGCTAATTTACTTACCATAGATAATCCTACTGGTGATAGACAAAGCTCTCCTATGGTTTCAAAGAAATAAAAAGATACAATCCATATCATAGAAGCCATACCAGATGAATTCTTTTGAAGTACTGCTAGTACAACGAAGAAACATCCAATTCCTAAAAGGATAAGACCAACTCCCATTTTCGTCGGTATTGAAAGGTCACCATTTTTGCTGCTTGCAAGTTTTACCCAAAGAGCTCCTAGAACTGGAGCAAATGCTACGCAGAATATAGCATTTATAGATTGGAATGCCGCAGTAGAAATTTCTTTTCCAAATAGGTTTCTATTAACAGACTCTTGTGTAAATAAAGATAGTGAGGTAGCACCTTGCTCAAAACCTATCCAGAAGAATATAACAAAGAATGCTAATATTAATATAACAATAACTCTTCTTTTTTCTTGAAGGGTTAAAGGTACGGTTGCATTCTTGGAATCAGAAGATTTAGCTACATAGTTTGGCTTTTCTCCAAGAGTACCTAAATATTTTTTACTACCAGCAATAAAGAAAATAAGTCCTATAAGCATAGATATAGCTGAAGCTAAGAAAGCATACTTGAAACCATAACTTATAATTTCAGTTCCACTCTTCTTTATAAATATTTGTTCTGCTAAAGCTCCACAAATGAATGGTGATACTGTAGCTCCAAGGTTAACAAACATATACAGTATAGAAAAGGCTGAATCTTTTCTTACATCTTCCTTGGAGTATAAATCACCAACCATTGTATTTAGATTAGGTTTAAAAAATCCATTTCCTAAAGTGATTAAACCTAATGCACAATAAATTAAAACTCTAGATATTCCTAAAAATAATAATACTTGTCCTCCACAGATAAGGATGCATCCTAGAATTATGGATTTTTTTGTACCTAAATACCTATCAGATACATAACCACCAAGTACAGGCATAAGGTAAACAAGACCACCAAACCAGCCCATAAGTACAGTAGCAGAGCCCTTAGATAAGCCAAATCCTCCTTTAGCTATTTCAGCAGCTAGATAAAGGATAAGAACGGACTTCATCCCATAATAGGCAAACCTTTCCCACATTATGGTTAATCCACAAAGATAGAGCCCCTTTGGATGTTTTAATTTTTGGGTATTTTGTGCAGTTACACTGGAATTCATTTTAAATTTCCCCCTTAATAAACTGAAATTTATATAAAAATAGCTAGTAGCTACTTTTAACTAAGGAATATTTAGGGATGTATTATTTAAAAACAAAGATATGGTATTATTATGTAAAATTAATTAAATGACATCTTTAAAATATCATGAAAACGTTACCTAAGTAAACAAAAAAAATGGTGTAAATTTCAACAAAATTAACAAAAATGATGAAATTTATACCACAATTAGATAGGAAAAATATAAAATTATTTATAAGTTTTAATAGAAGTTTAAAAGTTGTACTATTAATGAAAAATCCATTTTTTTAGTTGATAAAAATGGATTTTTTTAGGGTTATTAAGGGGAAAGATTTTTATAAAGTGGAGTTTAATTAAGAAAAATAGTTAATTATTTTTATATTATATCTAAAATACACTAAGAAATTTACAATTCTAATATATTATTATTTAATATATCATTAGAATTATAAATTTCTTAGAGAAAAGCAAAACAGATAGAAATAATTATATAAGATTAAATTATATAATTAAAAACTAGTATAAAGTGACTTAAGCTGCCTAATAAAACAAAAATATGAAAAAGCTCATGGAATCCAAATTTTAAGCTTATGTTAGGAGACTTCTTAGCGTAGATAATACCACCTATGGTATAGAATAACCCACCAATAAACATCCATATGAATCCATAGATGTTTAGAATTTTAGATAATGGTGAAAAGAAGCATACAACTATCCATCCCATGAAAATATAAGTAAAGGTTGATATCCACCTTGGAGCATTGAACCATATCATTTTAAATAGTATGCCTAAAATAGCTATAGACCAAATACCTATAAGTAATCCCCATTTAAATCCTCCACTTAAAGCAATTAAACAGATGGGAGTATAAGTTCCCGCAATTAAAACAAAAATCATGGAATGATCTAATTTCCTCATAAAACTTAGAACTTTTTCACTACTATTTAAAAGGTGATATACTCCAGAAGTTGTATATAGCAGTATTAAACTTAATCCGAAAATTATGGCAGAACTTAGAGAGGCAGGAGAAAAATTTTTACTAGATAGAACTTTAACTAACATTAAAATTAATCCTACCAAGGATACTATAGCTCCAAAGACATGGGTGAAACCATTTATGGGTTCTCTAAATTTTTTATTCATAAAATCACTCCTTTAATGTAGATGATATATAACGTAGTTTTAAAAACTATGTATTGTTATTTATATATTACAATATGTGTTTCATATAAAACAAATCCATATATATGCCAAATATATAGATAAAATCTAGAATTTCATAGAATTTCTTGAAATATCTTTAGTTTTCTTATATTATTAATATAACTACATATAGTTATAGAAACTACATATAGGAGATGAAATAATGAATTTAAATAAGGAAGAACTAGAAGAGATTATAAAAAGTATGGATTATAAAAAGGGTATAGATGTTAAAGATATACCATCCTTAGATCTTTATATGGATCAGGTTATAACACTTTTTGAAAATCATTTAAACTCTACAAGAAGAAATGATGAAGATAAAATTTTGACCAAAACTATGATTAATAATTACGCAAAAGATAAACTCATGATGCCTATAAAAAATAAAAAATACACAAGGGAACATATAATAATTTTAATAATCATATATAATTTAAAGCAAAGCTTATCCATTGCTGATATTAAAAGATTATTAGAGCCGGTGGTAGCTAAAATAAACAATGGGGATAAGGTAGATATAATAGAGCTTTATACTAAGTATTTAAATAATTACTCTAAAGAATTAGATATGTTTAATAATAATATAGTGAAAATCTTTGAAGGATTAGAAGCGGAGAATTCTGTTGAATTCTTAATCTTATATTTAATAAATAATGCAAATATGTACAAAAGATTAGGAGAGAAACTTATTGATTTATACTATCCTAAAGATAGTAAATAACTAGCATATATAATATACAAGAAGTAATTAATTATTTTAAACAACTAAAGTTTTTAAGAGATTAAAATAACCACTATGAAGTTATTAATATTATATAATTTCATAGTGGTATATTTTTAGTTAATTTAATTTTTTATATTATAAAAAACATATAATAGTCATAGTAGTTAAATGTATAGCTTATATAATATCAATAATTAAAAGGAGTAAACCCTTAATAAATATATAATGATATATTTTAAAATCCTAATAGTGTTTAGTACTTCTTAGTTTTTAAGATTACACTTTATTATAAGTTTTATATATAGCATAGATTGAATAAAGGATTAATTATATTGGATTACATAATACTTCTTTTATTATTGATAGACAGTGATCTATTTCTTCCTTAGAAATAATTAAAGGAGGAGCAAATCTTATTGTGTGTTCGTGGGTTTCTTTACAAAGAAGACCAAGGGTCATAAGTTTCTCGCAGAATTTTCTAGCACCACCATACTCTTCTTTTATTTCTACCCCAATTAAAAGTCCCTTACCTCTAATTTCTTTTACATAAGGGCTATTAAGTTTACCTAACTCATCTATAAAATATTTTCCAAGTTCTAAGGATTTTCTTGCAAGATCTTCTTCTAAAAGAACATCTAATGAAGCTATACCAACAGCGGCTCCTAGAGGGTTTCCACCAAAGGTTGAACCATGATCTCCAGGCTTAAATACATCCATAATCTCTTTATTAGAAAGCATGGCAGATACAGGATAAACGCCTCCACCTAAAGCTTTCCCAACTAACAATACGTCAGGGGATGCATCCTCATGTTGGAAGGCAAAGTTTTTACCTGTTCTTCCAAAGCCAGTTTGTATTTCATCTAAAATAAATAATATGTTATTGGTTTTACAAATTTCTTTAATTTCCTTAAGAATTCCTTCTTTAGGCACAATTACTCCAGCTTCTCCTTGAATAGGCTCCATTAAAAAAGCAACAGTATTTGGTGTTATTGCTTTTTTAAGAGCGTCAGTATCTCCGAAGGGAATACTCTTAAAGCCAGGGGTGTAAGGACCAAATCCTTTTTTATATTGTTCTTCTGTAGAAAAGCTTACTATACTTATGGTACGGCCATGGAAGTTATTAGAACATACTATGATTTCCCCAGCATTTTCTTCTATGCCTTTATTTATATAACCCCATTTTCTAGCTGCCTTAAGACCAGTTTCTACAGCTTCAGCTCCTGAGTTCATAAGAAGTCCTTGGTCAAATCCTGAAATTTCACAAAGTTTTTTTAGAAAAGGTCCCATTTCTGTATTATGAAATGCTCTAGAGGTTAAAGTAATATTAGAAGCTTGTTCTATAAGAGCATTAATTATTTTAGGGTGTCTATGACCATAATTTAATGCTGAATAGGAAGAGAGCATATCAATATACTTGTTGTTTTCTATATCATATACAAATATACCATGACCTTTTTCAAGAATTAGTGGTAGAGGATTATAGTTTTTCGCACTATACTTATTTACTTCTTCTAAATAATTTACTGTAGTTTTAATATTAATCCCTCCTAAATAATCTAAATATAAATATTATTAGATATTTGGAACTTTAATATACTATGTTGTAAAAAATTCATTTAGTAATTTATCATATTTAAAATTCCTTAATATAATTATAAAATAATTATGAAAAAAATGTAAGAGGTGTTAGGAAATAGTTACATACTGTTTAAATATTATTACATATAACTTAAAATATTATTGAGTAATAATATTGATATAAATATATAAACTAAAAAGTGTTTTTGAAAAATAAAGATAAGGGTTATAGTAATACGTGTTAAAGCATTATTATACATTGCTAATATAGAAAGTGTTTTAATGCATGTATATTACCAATTATGTGTTATGGTTGTAATATATGATAAAAATAAGGAGGAGTTATTTATGGTAAAATCAAAATCTTTTAAAATTTTTTTAACTACATTATTATTAGGATCAGTTTGTATTCTAGGGGCTGCTATTCCTACTAAGGCTGACAATAATTTCAATAAGACTAAGGTAGAAATAGACAATTCAACTAATGAGGTTGTTAATGTTGAAAAATCAACTAATCATAAGAGTGCTACAATAATTATAAATACTGATACTGGAGAAATAATTGAGATGAATTAAAAAAGGACAAAATTGTCCTTTTTTTATTTTATATGCATTAGACACTAAGGTATCATATAAAATTTTTAGTAAGTAATAATATAGGGTTTTAGGACAATGAAATATTAGGATTAAGGTTTAGCAAAGAAGAAGTATTAGATATTTAGCTAATTGAGAGGATATATAAGATTTTAATAGAAAAATTAAATAAATCTTATATGAGTGTATACTTTAACAGAATAAATTGACAAAAAATGTTCATATATTATACTGAAATTAGAAGAATAAAATTAAACCTATTATAATATATAATCTTGTAAACGTTTATAGAGGGGGAGGAGAAATGATTAAGTCATTAAAAGAACTTATAGACATTGCAAAATCAAAGGAAAGAAAGACTTTATCTGTAGCAGTGGCAGAAGATAGTGAGGTTTTAAAGGCAGTACTTCAGGGGGTAGACCTTGAAATTATAAATGCTATCTTAGTTGGTAATAAGGAAAAAATAGAAAAAATAGCAGAGGATGAAAGCCTATCCTTAGAAAAGGTAGAAATCCTAGATGAAAAGAATATTAAAAAAGCAGCATTAAAGGCTGTAGAGCTTGTGAGAAATGGACAAGCTAACTATATAATGAAGGGAATGCTGGGTACCGCTGACCTTTTAAAGGCTGTTTTAAATAAGGAAGCAGGTATTAGAGGTAATGGACTATTATCACATGTAATGGTTTATGAAGCTAAAACCTACCATAAGCTTTTATTCTTGACTGATGGGGGGATGGTTCCTTATCCAGAACTTAAGGATAAGATAGGAATTATAGATAATGTAGTGAAGGTTTGTCATAGTTTAGAAATACACAATCCTAAAATAGCTCCTCTTTGTGCTGTAGAAGTAGTTAATCCATCTATGAATTCTACATTAGATGCATCAATTTTAAGTGCTATGAATAAGAGGGGGCAAATTAAAGGATGTATAATAGATGGTCCTTTAGCTCTTGATAATGCCATATCAAAAGAGGCAGCAGAGCATAAGGGAATAATAAGTGAAGTAGCAGGGGATGCAGATGTGTTACTAATGCCAAATATAGAGGCTGGGAATTTCCTAGGAAAATCTTTAACATATTTTGCAGAAGCAGAAAATGCAGGGGTAGTTATGGGGGCTAAATGTCCTATTGTTTTAGTATCTAGAGCAGATACAGCTAAATCTAAGCTTTATTCAATAGCTCTTGGAGCTATTATTGGATAGAATTTGTACTACTTAAGGGGGATTTAATATGAAAAAAATAATGAGTGGTAATGAAGCCATAGCAAGAGGTGCCTATGAGGCAGGATGTAATATAGCATCAGCTTATCCAGGAACACCTAGTACAGAAATATTAGAAAATTTTGCACAGTATGAAGGGGTTTATGCAGAATGGGCACCTAATGAAAAGGTAGCTTTTGAGGTAGCATCTGGAGCTTCTATTGGAGGGGCTAGAAGTTTATCAACTATGAAACATGTTGGGGTTAATGTAGCTGCAGATCCACTTTTTACTATGGCTTATGAAGGGGTAAATGGAGGTTTTGTTGTTGTTACTGCTGATGATCCAGGAATGCATTCCTCACAAAATGAACAAGACAATAGATTATACGCTCCACATGCTAAAGTGGCATTAATTGAACCTTCAGATTCTAAGGAGTGTAAAGAATATATAAAAGAGGCTTTTAATATTAGTGAAGAATTTGATACAGTGGTTTTATTTAGAACTACCACTAGAGTGTCACATTCAAAGAGTATAGTTGAACTTGAGGAAAGACAGGAAACGCCTATTAAAAAATATGAAAAGAATATTAAAAAGTATGTTATGATACCAGCTCATGCTAGAGCTAAGCATTATGAGGTGGAAGAGAGATTAGAAAAATTAAAAGAATATTCCAACAAAACTCCTTTAAATAGAATAGAGATGGGAGATAAATCTATTGGAATAATAACTAGTGGAATAAGCTATCATTATGCAAAAGAGGTTTTTGGAGAAAAGGCTTCTTACTTAAAACTTGGATTTACATTCCCATTACCAGATAAACTTATAAAAGATTTTAGTGAAAAAGTAGATAAGCTTTATATAATAGAAGAAAATCATCCCTATATTGAAGAGTTTGTAAAAATTATGGGAATAGAGTGCATAGGTAAAGAAGTAATACCAGTTTGCGGAGAATTAAATCCAGATATAATAAGAAAAGCTATACTTAATGAAAAAATGGATAAGGTTTATAGTGTAGATGCTAAAGCACCTAATAGACCACCGGTTTTATGTCCAGGATGTCCTCATAGAGGAATATTCTATGCAGTATCTAAGCGTAAGGATATAATAGCTACAGGGGATATAGGATGTTATACCTTAGGTATGGTTCCACCTTTAAGTGTTACAGATACAGTAATTTGTATGGGAGCATCTATATCGGGTGGACTTGGAATACAAAAAGCAAGGGAAATGGCAGGAGAGAAATCTAAGATATTTGCATTTATTGGAGATTCAACTTTCTTCCATTCTGGTATAACAGGACTTATAGATTCTGTTTATAACAATATTCCAATAGTTACATGTATTTTAGATAATAGAATAACAGGAATGACAGGACATCAAGAAAATCCAGGTTCAGGAAAGACTCTTCAAGGAAAAGAAGCACCTATGATAGATATAGAAAAGGTTGTATTATCCCTTGGAATTAAGAAAGAAAATTTAAGAGTTGTAGATCCTTATAATTTAGGGGAAACAGAAGCAGCTGTTAAGGAAGCTTATAATAGTAATGAACCTTTTGTTATAATAACTAAACAACCATGTGCTTTAATTAAAGATGTAATGAAAAAGAGAGCAAACTTAAAATGTAGAGTAATTTCAGAAAAGTGTGTTAAATGTAAAGCTTGCCTTAGAACAGGATGTCCTGCATTAAGTCAAGATAGCAATGGTAAATCTCAAATAGATAAGAATATGTGTAATGGCTGTGAAATATGTAAGCAGGCTTGTAAATTTGGAGCAATAGAAAAGGTGGGTGAATAATTATGACAAAGAGCATTTTATTTGTAGGAGTAGGAGGACAAGGAACAATTCTAGCTTCTAAAATACTAACAGAAGGACTTTTAAAAGCAGGATATGATGTTAAAATGTCAGAGGTTCATGGTATGGCTCAAAGAGGGGGAAATGTTTCTACTCAGGTCAGATTTGGAGAAAAGGTATATTCCCCACTTATAGAAGAAGGAGATGCAGATGTAATAGTAGCCTTTGAAAAAAGTGAAGCAGCTAGATGGATAAGCTTCTTAAAAAAGGGTGGAGCTTTAATTGTTAATGACTATGAGATACATCCTGTAACTGTTGTTATGGGAAGCGAGAAGTACCCAGAGAATGTAAATGAGCAGCTTAAAAATGAAGTGAAAAAAACCCTTATAATAGATGCAGCTAAAGTTGCAGAAGGTTTTGGAAATATAAAGGCTCAAAATGTAGTGTTACTTGGAGCTCTTATAAAAGCCTTAGGACTTGAAGAAATAAATTGGATTGAAATTTTAAAGGAAAGTGTTCCTTCTAAGGTATTTGATTTAAATAAGAATGCTTTGGAATATGGATTAAATGCTTAAAAAGCAAAAGGCTTGGTTTATCCAAGCCTTTATTTTACTACTTTTATATTTTCAACCTTAGGATCTTCAGTTCCTTGAACATAAAGTCCTACAGCCTTTAATTCTTCAACATAATCTATTATTTCTTTTGTTATTATTTCACCAGGGCATAATACAGGAATTCCAGGTGGGTATGCAAGTAAAAACTCACCACTTATTCTACCTATACTATTTCTTAAAGATAAAGACTCTTTCTCACTATTAAAAGCTTCCCTAGGAAGTTTTTCAAGAGGAGGAATATTAGGTATATCTAAAAAGTCAGGCTTCTTAGAGGATTTTCCCATATAGTCTTTACTTATTTCTTTTAAAGCATTTATTAACTTATCTATATTTTCCTTAGTATCTCCTAAGGATCCCACTGCAAGAGCATTGTATAAATCTGAAAGTTCTAGTTGTATATGATATTTATTAGATAAAATCATGTCTAAGTCATATCCAGTTATACCAAGATCTCTACATGTCATAGTAATTTTAGTAGGATCTAATGAATACACTCCAGGGTTTCCAAGTATTTCTTCACCAAAGCAATAGAATCCAGGAATATTATTTATTTCAGCTCTAGCATAGTTTGCAAGATCTATAGATTTATCTAAAAGTTCTTTACCAGAAAGAGCAATTTGACGTCTAGCACAATCTAGAGAAGCCATTAATATATATGAAGGCGATGTAGTTTGTAGAAGATTTAAAATTTGTTGAACTCTACTTATATCTACATATTTAGACTTAACTTGTAGTAAAGAACCTTGAGTTAAGGCACCTATTATTTTATGAGTACTTTGAGCACATATGTCAGCTCCAGCTTCCATTGATGACATAGGAAGCTTATCATTAAACCTTAAGTGGGGTCCATGAGCCTCATCAACAATAAGAGGAATATTATGGCTATGTACAATATCAGCTATAGTTTTTAAATCTGTTGAAACACCATAATAAGTTGGATTAATTATTAAAACAGCCTTTGCATCAGGATTAGCCTTTAAGGTTTCCTCCACTGTATTTGGGGTAATACCATGAGCAATACCAAGATCTTTATCAAGCTCTGGTTGCATATATATAGGTCTTGCACCACTTAATATTATTCCTGCCGTAACAGATTTATGGACATTTCTTGGAATAATTATTTTTTCACCTTCATTAACAACAGACATTATCATGGCTTGTATTGCCCCTGATGTTCCATGAATTGAAAAAAATGCAGCATCAGATCCATAAGCATCTGCAGCAAGTTCTTGAGCCTTTTTTATAGCTCCTGTTGGATGATGAAGACTATCTACTAGTTTAAACACAGTAACATCAATTTTAAAAGGATTTTCTCCTATAAAATTCTTAAATTCTTCATCCATACCAATACCTTTTTTATGACCAGGTACATGGAAAGGAACGGTTTCTCTATTAACATACTCCATTAAGGCATCAAATAAAGGAGTTTCATTTTGATTTAACTTATACACCTAAAAGTGGCCCCCTCTTCTCTAGATTTTCTTTGAATAAAACAATATTATTATAAGTTAAACCTATAAGGAATGCAATAATAATTAAGGTTTTACAAAGAATAAATTTATATAGGGTATTTCATTATAATTTATAGGCTATTGAGTGAGGAAATATACCTTTATATAATAAAATTCAATATATAATAAATATTTTTAAAAATTAATTTATATATATTTCTAAGGCAAGATAAATCAAGAGGTTCTTAATGAATAAGTTAAGGACTTATATTAGTTATTAGAAGTATACAATAAAGTTTTAGAACTTAATTAGTATAATAAATCCTTCCTTGGAGATAATAAGGAAAAGGAGGGATAAATGTGGAAAATTTAAGTATAAGAGAAAGAAGTAACAACATAAATAATTCAGCAAAGAAATTAAGGAAAGAGGGAAAGGTACCAGGAGTTTTATATGGAGCTCTAAGGTCAAACTTTTTATTTGAAGTAGGAGAACTTGAGTTAAATAAAGAAATAGTAACCAATGGGGAATATGGTATGCTAAATGTAAATGTAGAAGGGGAAGAAAAAAAGGTTATTATAAAAGAAGTTCAAAGAGATCCTGTATATAATAATATAATACACATAGATTTAGAAGAGGTTAGTAACAAAGAGGTACAGACAGAAGTACCTGTAAGATATTTAAATGAGAAGTTTATAACTAAAAATGGTGGAGTAATACAAAAGGAAAAGCCATCAATTAAAATAAAGTGTTCTAGTGATAAGATTCCAAGCTATGTTTCAATAAATCTAAAACAAGATGATATAGGCTCTGCCATAAAAATTTCAGATGTAGAATTTGGATCAGAGATAAGTGTATTAGATGACCTAAATACAGTAATTGCCTCTATAAGTTACTCTATTAGAGATGCATTACTTATGGAGGAAGAAGAGTAAAGTATCCTTTGATATAAAGTATGTTCAATACCCCACTAAAAAGGTAGTCATGACTATCTCTTTAGTGGGGTATTTCTAAAGTTTATCTCATGGCTATAAGGTTTATTACAAAATATATTAGATATTGAGAAAAGGCATTAAATTTTAGACTATAAATAACATTTAAGGTTTTGTTTCATTAAAAGTATACATTATAAGAATTACTAAATAATATATGAAAAATAGGAAGTTAGAAAACTTAGACATTATAAAGTTAACGAAAATGTAAACAATTATTTGAAAATTATATATATAATAATTGAGAAGAATTAATGGTAAAATAGTGGTTATCTATATTAATTTTATAGTATAATAATTCAATGATGCTATAAATAGGAGGGGTACTTATGACTTATTTAGAAAAGTATGATTTATGGTTAAATTCAGGCCATATAGATGAAGAAACAAAAAATGAACTTAAAAATATTGAAGATGAAATAGAAATAGAAGATAGATTTTATAAAGATCTTGAATTTGGAACAGGTGGACTTAGAGGGGTAGTAGGTGCTGGAACTAATAGAATGAATATATACACCATAAGTAAAGCAACACAAGGCTTTGCTAACTATTTAAATTCTAGTTTTGAAAATCCTTCTGTTGCCATAGCCTATGATTCTAGAATAATGTCTAAAGAATTTGCAAAGGCCGCTGCTTTAACTTTAGCAGGGAATAATGTTAAGGTGTACTTATTTGAAGATTTAAGACCAACACCAATGCTATCTTATGCAGTAAGACACTTAAACTGTAAGGGTGGAATAGTGATAACAGCTTCACATAATCCAAAGGAGTATAATGGCTATAAGGTATATGGAGAAGATGGTGGACAAGTAACAGATAAGCCAGCTAAAGAAATAATAGGCTATGTAAATGCCATAGAAGATTTTAGCGCTATAAAGACTATAGATGAAGAAGAGGCTGTAAATAAGAAGCTTCTTTATTATATAGGAGAAGAGGTAGATGGATCTTACATAGAAAGAGTTAAAAATCTATCTATAAGAAAAGAATTAATAAAAGAAAAGGCAAAGGATTTAAAAATAATATATACTCCAATACATGGTTCAGGAAAAATGCCTATAGAGAGAGTATTAAAAGAACAGGGATATGACAATCTAAGCATTGTAGAAAAACAAGAGAAGCCAGATGGTACATTCCCAACGGCTCCATATCCAAATCCAGAGGATCCAAAGGTATTTAAAATAGCCTTAGATATGGCAAAGGAAATAAACCCAGATATAATCTTTGGAACAGATCCAGATTGTGATAGAATAGGAGCTGTAGTAAAGGATAACAGCGGAGAATATAAAGTTCTAACTGGAAATGAAACAGGAATTTTATTAACTCATTATATATTAAGTTCTTTAAAGGAAACTAATAAGTTACCTAAGAATCCTGTAGTTATAAAGACCATAGTAACAAGTGAAGCTGTAAAAGCTATAGCAAAGGATTATGGTGTAGAGATTATTGATGTTCTTACAGGATTTAAGTATATAGGTGAGAAAATAAGAGAGTTCGAAACAGATAATAGCAAAAATTATTTATTTGGATTTGAAGAAAGCTATGGATATCTGGCAGGTACTTTTGTTAGAGATAAGGATGCAGTAGTGGCAGCTTCTTTAATATGTGAGATGACATTATATTATAAGGAAAAAGGATTATCCTTATATGAGGCCTTAACTAATTTATATGATACCTATGGTTATTCAAAGGAAGATTTAGTTTCTATAGAACTTCAAGGTAAGGAAGGTCAAGAAAAGATAGGAAGCTGTATAGAGCATTTAAGACATTCTATGAAGACTTCTGTAAATAATGTAAATATAGTAAAGAAACAAGACTATAAGTTAAGCATAGAAAAAGACTTAGTGAATATACATGAAGAGATTATAAATCTTCCTAAATCTAATGTTTTAAAATTCATATTAGAGGATGATTCTTGGTTTGTTGTAAGACCGTCAGGAACAGAGCCTAAAATGAAGGTGTATTTATCTGTTAAAGGAAGTTCTTTAGAGGATTCTAAAAAGAAATTAGAAGAATTTAAAGAGAGTGTTATGAAGATAATAAATGATGGTTTAAAATAGTTAGGTAAAAGGCAAGGGGAGATTTACTCTTGCCTTTATGTTATGGTTAATAAATGCCCTTATAGGCAATAATTATTCTATATTTAAAGTATAGAAAGATTTTACTAGAATATAGAGAGGATTGTATTTATGAATTATAGAGAAAAGCTTAAAGAAAGACTTTCAGGAATGATTTTTCTTCAACTTAAGGAAGAGGCGATTTATAAGACTTTTAAAATAGATATTAAAAATTATAAGAACATAGAAGAAGTATATGTACCTGTAGATACTAAATATTTATCTAATAATATAGAAAATGAAGAGGCTATAAATAATCTTCCAATTACTGTGTTTTTAGAAGGAATGTTTTTTTCCTTAGGAGTGGATGAAGATTTTAAGTATAATAAAGTATATATTGATATTATAAAGGCATTACCCTCATGTAAAAACTTTATTAAAGGAAGTATAGCAAAAAGTGTTAAGGAAGAAGATTTAGAAAAAGCTTTTATATTAGTAAATGGATTATTAAGAATTGAAAAAGATAAAGAAGTTTTTAATAAAGCATTAATTATATGTGAAGCTATAAGAGAGAAAAATAATAGTTTTACAGAGGTAGAAGAGGATATAATAGAAGAGTATCTAGTGTATCATGATGATAAAGAAGGGTATTTTTATAAGTCTCTTATTCTTAGGGACAAGGAAGAATATGAGCTTTCATTAATTAATCTAGATGAGTATTTAAATAAAGGTGGAGAAAAAACAAAAGAAATATTAGATTTTAGGCAGTGGCTTCAAAGTGCGGTAAATTATGAAAATGGAAAAGCTTTAGTATATGATAATCCTAAAAAGGCCATAGAGTTATTATCTTCTCTATTAGAAGAATTTGAAGATAATCCTTTATTATATTATCACTTGGCTGTTTCTTATAGGGTTCTTGGACTTAATGAAAAGGCAATTTATTATTTAAATGATGCATTAAGAATTGATAGTGCTTTTGCAGAACCTTTAAATGAGCTTGGGCTTAACTATGCTTGCCTTGGTCATTATGAAACTGCCATAGAATATTTTAAGAAGGTATTTGAAGTTACTAAAAGTATAGAAGTATGTACTAATATAGCTATGTGCTATATTAAGCTTGGAAAATATAAGGATGCTGAACTCCATTTAAATATAGCAGAGAAAATAGATCCAGAGGATGAAATAGTAAAGGATATTAGGACTACATTGAATAAATAATCCATAATAATTAGTAAATATTGCAATGTTTTTTTGCAATATGATATAATCCATTTAACATAGGAAAATATGAAATACCCGAGCATTGAAGGAGAGTAAATTATGTTATGTGCATTAATAATGGCAGGAGGAAAAGGAACTAGGTTTTGGCCATTATCAACTGAAGATAAGCCAAAGCAGTTCTTAAGTCTTCTCTCAGAAAAAACTATGATTCAAATGACAGTGGATAGAATAAGTAGAGTAGTACCCTATGATAGAATTTTTATAGTGACCTGTGAGGATTATATAAAATATATAAAAGAACAATTACCTTATATAAAAGAAGAAAATATAATAATTGAACCTATGGGAAGAAATACGGCTCCTTGTATAGCTTTATCAGCCCTTGAAATAAATAATAGATTTAAAAATAGTACTATGGTAGTATTGCCAGCAGATCATTTAGTTCGTGATGAAGAAAGATTTGTTTCAATAATAA
Source organism: Clostridium hydrogeniformans DSM 21757 (assembly GCF_000686705.1). GTDB lineage: Bacteria > Bacillota > Clostridia > Clostridiales > Clostridiaceae > Clostridium_Z > Clostridium_Z hydrogeniformans. The sequence continues at coordinate 804,264 of NZ_KK366004.1, forward strand.
GAGAAGCTTATGGATTTATTGATAATCATATTTCTTCTATAGTAACCATAGGGATTAAACCTACAAGACCTGAAACAGGATATGGATATATAGAGTACAATGAACAGTCTTTAAATGGTGGATTAAAAACCGTTAATAGATTTGTGGAAAAGCCTAATATAGAAAAAGCTATGGAGTACCTAAGGGAAGGGAATTTCCTTTGGAATAGTGGTATATTTTTATGGAGTAGTAGTTATATATTAGAACTTATGCAAAAATATTTAAATAATACATATAAGCTTTTGGAAGATGTTTATAGATATAAAGAAGAAAATTTTTATGAAAAACTTAAAGAAGCATATAGTAAAGTTGAAAATATATCAGTAGATTATGCTATTATGGAAAAGGTTGAAAATATATATGTTATAGAAGGTTCCCTAGGATGGGATGATGTGGGAAGCTGGAAAGCAATAAGCAGATACAATATGAAAGATTTTAAAGAAAATATTAAAATGGGTAAGGTAAAACTTATAAATTCAAAGAACAATATGGTGGTATCAAGTAATAAAAAAATAATTTTAGCAGACGTTGAAGATTTAATTGTGGTAGAAAGTGATGATACTATAATGATAACCAAAATGGAGAATATTGATAAGGTTTCTTCTTATAGGGATAAAATTTAGGAGGACACTATGAATAAGGATAGAGTACGACTTTTAAATATATATGTAGATAATGTAGACATGAAAGAAGCAGTAGATAGGGTTGAAGATCTTGCTACATCAGAAGGATACCATTATGTGGTAACACCTAATGTAGCACATTTAGTAAGCCTTGAGGAAGATTTAGAGTTTAGACAAGTATATGATAACGCAGATTTAATATTAACGGATGGGATGCCACTTATATGGATATCTAATTGGTTTAAAAAACCTATAAAAGAGAAGGTATCAGGGTCAGACCTATTTCCTTTGGTATGTGAGAGAGCTGCAAATAAAGGATATAACATATTTATTTTAGGGGCAGCTGAGGGAGTTGCAGCCCTTGCAGCTGAAAAACTTAAAAGTAAATATAATAACTTAAATGTGGTAGGGACCTATTCACCATCCTATGGATTTGAAAAAGATCCTAATGAGGTTCAAAAGATAGTAGATATAGTAAATGAAGCAAAACCTCATATATTATTTGTAGGACTAGGAGCACCTAAGCAGGAGAAATTTGTATTTAAGTACAGAGATGAACTTAAAGTTCCTGTATCCCTAGGAATAGGCGCATCCATAGATTTTGAAGCAGGAAGAATTAAAAGAGCCCCAAGGTGGATGCAAAAATCAGGTCTTGAGGGATTCTATAGATTTTTTAAGGAACCTAGAAGAATGTTTAAAAGGGTATTTATAGATGATTTTAAAATAGTTAAGCTCATCTTTAAATACAAAGAACATATGAAGTAGGAGAGAATTATGAGATATTGTATGGAATATTTAAAAACAGAAAATGTAAATTTGGTAAAAGATATGGGAATGATTCCTTATAAGCTTTATAAAAATCATAACTATGATTCTTATGTTGCCACTTATAAAAATGGAGAGTATCCTTATGCTAATAAAGAAGTTAAGGGACTTAAGATGAATTTTATTAAGAGAATATTCCATAGCTATTCTTTAGATGGAGTACTATATATACTTAAGAATGGTAAAAATATTGACTGTCTACATATATTTCATGTAACCTTAAGTTCCGTTTTTTATGCAACTATTTATAAGATGGTAAATAAACAGGGAAAAATATACTTAAAATTAGACTGTAGCCACAGACTACCAGATAGAATAAGGTCTCAAAACAGGATAGGAAAGAAATTAACAGATTATTTTTTTCATAAGGTGGATTTAATTAGTGCAGAGCAAGAGGTACTATATAAGGAACTTAAAGAACTTCTTCCAAAAGCAGCTAATAAAATAATAAATGTTCCTAATGGAGTAGATTTTAAGGCCATAGAAGATATGGGACTACATTATGATTTTAATGAAAAAGAGAATATAATTGTAAATGTAGCTAGAATAGGGGCTGAAGAAAAACGAACAGAGGTACTTTTAGAGGCATTTAGTAAGATTCCTAATATAGAAAATAAGGGATGGAAGTTAAAGCTTATAGGACCTATAGAAAATAACTTTTTAAAATATATAGAAAAATACTTTGATAAATATCCTAATCTTAGGGATGTTGTAATTTTTCAAGGGAATATTGAAGATAGAAAAAAACTTTATGAAGAATATAGAAAGTCTAAGATATTCACATTAACTTCTAATTGTGAAAGTTTTGGAATAGCTTTTATAGAGGCAGCAGCCTTTGGAAATGTTGTTGTATCAACGGATGTTGGAATTGCTAAGGAGCTTGTAATAAACAATAATGGTGCATTAGTTAATATAGATGATGTAGAGGGACTTGCCTTAGCATTAGAAAAAGTTATGGATAGTGAGAATCTTTTAGAAATGAGTAATAAAACTTATGATATATGCAGGAAGAAATTTAACTGGGATATTATAGTTGAAAATCTTCATAAGGAAATAGAAAATTTATTTTAAGCTACCAAAATACTTGGTAGCTTTTGTTATATCTATGTTATCTCTTTCTTATTTGAAGGGCGAAAAGATCCTCTAATGAGGAGCTTAGTTGAGAGTAGCACATAGAAATTCCTTCATTATATATTTCAGGTGCAAGTTCTTCAAGAAAAAAATCTAAGAGTAAAGAGGCTCTTAAATCTCCTAATTCCTCATTTTCATTGTTAAAAAAGTATTCTTTAATTGAATTAATCATCTCAAATCTTTTTTCTTTATTAAGTTTAATAGAGTTACTCAATATAAAATCCTCCTAAAATTATACAAAAAATTTCTAATGATTTTATAAATCTTTCTTTAAAAATTAATACAAAAAATACTATATTTTTAAAATCATTAGATTAATTATATCCATATATATTAAAAATACTATACGAATCAAGTTTCACTTTATCATATATTAAAATTAATATAAAGAATTTTATAAAGAAATAAGATTCATCTTAGTAAAGGGGAGAAGGATTTTATTTAGTAAAATAATTAAGATTAAGTAGAAATAATAAACCAAAAGGTAAGAAATATTTGTAAAGTTTAAATAAGTTAAATAATCTAAAGAAAAATATATTATAGTATAATATACTAGAAATAATTAAGGGAGACCACAGGTGAATTTGTTGTAAAATAATAAAATTTGTTTTACAATAAGATTGTTAGTTTTTTATCAAATTAGATTGTATTAAAGTTTTATCATCTTAAAGTTATGAAATAGTAAATAAATTCAGACAATTGAAAGAGGAATTTATGAAGGAAAACCCTTATATATAAAAGAATAATAAGGTAATTATATATATAAGGGGGCAAATATGGGTAAAATAATAGTGTTAAATGGTAAGGATCTAACTTTAGATAATATTACTGAAGTATCAGTAAGAGGGGCAAAGGTAGAAATTCATAATGAGGCATTGGAGAGAATAAAAGCATCAAGAAAAATTGTTGAGGATATAGTAAAGGATCAAAAGATTGTTTATGGAATAACCACTGGTTTTGGAAAATTTTCAGATGTGGTTATATCTAATGATCAATGTAAAACTCTTCAAAAGAACTTAATATTATCCCATGCCTGTGGATATGGAGAATTTTTTCCAAGTCATATAACAAGGGCAATAATGCTTCTTAGAATAAATGCTTTATGTAAAGGCCATTCTGGAATATCTATAGAAACCTTGAATACACTTCTATTAATGCTTAATAATCATGTCCATCCACTTATACCTGAGAAAGGGTCTCTTGGGGCTTCAGGAGACTTAGCACCTTTATCTCATATGGTTTTACCTATGATTGGGGAAGGGCTGGCAGAATATAAGGGCGAAAAAATGTCAGGAAAAGATGCTATGGAGAAAGCAGGAATAAAAACCATAGAGCTTACCTACAAGGAAGGACTAGCACTTATAAATGGAACGCAAGTTATGACAGGGGTAGGAGTAACAGCATTAAAAGAGGCCTTAGACCTACTAAAACTTAGTGATATAGCAGCATCTTTAACACTAGAGGCATTAAGAGGGGTTAAAGACGCCTTTGACTTAAGACTTCATAAGATAAGACATCATGAAGGTCAGATAAATACAGCAGAAAATATATTAGCTCTAACTGAAGGAAGTACATTCCTTACATCCCAAGGAGAAATAAGGGTTCAAGATGCATATACTTTAAGATGTATACCACAAATACATGGGGCATCTAAGGATTCTGTGAATTATGTCAATGATAAAATTAATATAGAAGTTAATTCTGTAACAGATAATCCTATAGTCTTTGAAAATGGAGATGTTATATCAGGGGGGAATTTTCATGGTCAACCTATGGCATTATCCTTTGACTTTTTAGGAATAGCTATGGCAGAGATGGCAAATGTGTCTGAAAGAAGATTAGAAAGATTAATAAATCATCAATTAAATGATTTGCCAGCCTTTTTAACTCCTAATGGAGGATTAAATTCAGGTTTTATGATAACTCAATATGCAGCAGCAGCTTTGGTTTCAGAAAATAAGATTTTAAGTCATCCTGCATCTGTGGATTCAATACCATCTTCTGCTAACCAAGAAGACCATGTTAGTATGGGAACAATAGCAGCAAGGAAGGCTTTAAATATTATAGGAAACACAAGAAGAGTTTTGGCAACAGAAATTTTGGCAGCATGTCAGGGGATTGATTTTAGAAAAGGATTATCCTTAGGGAAGGGTACAAATGAGGCTTATAAAGTAGTAAGAAATCACATAGACTTTATAAATGAGGATAAACTTATGTATGATGAACTAGAAAAGTGTACAGCTTTATTAGAAAATGGAGAGATATTAAAGGCAGTAGAAGCTGTAGTAGAATTTAAATTATAAGGAGGAAGATATTTATGTTATCAGATTTAAAGGTTAATAAATTTATTGAGGAATTAGCTTCAAATTCACCAGCACCAGGTGGTGGAAGTGTGGCAGCTTTAGGAGCTTCTTTAGGAGGAGCCTTAGCTAGCATGGTATTTAATTTAACTGTAGGTAAAAAAGTTTATAGAGAATATGATGAGGATACTCAAAAATTAATAGATGAAAACTTAATAAAAGCTAATAAGCTTAAAGATACTTATTTAAAACTAATGGAAGAGGATACAGAAGCTTTCTTAAAGGTAATGGAAGCATTTAAAATGCCTAAGGACACAGAAGAAGAAAAGGCATTAAGAAAAGAAAAAATTGATGAAAGCTATAAAAAGGCATTAGAAGTTCCTCTTACTTTAGCAAAGGAAAGCTTTGAAGCATACGACATAATTTATGTTGCAGCTAAATATGGAAATATAAATGCTGTGTCTGATGCAGGAGTAGCAGCATTATTTATACAAGCAGCTATAGAAAGCGCTGTGTTAAATGTAAAGATAAACTTATCTTCTGTTAAAGATGAAGAAGAGAAGAAATCTTTAAAGGAGCTATGTGAGAAGATAGTAAAAGATGGAGTTTTAAAGAGAGATGAAATATTAAGTATCACTGAAGAGAAACTTTAAGTTTATAAATTTATAAACTAAAGAAAATTTATAAACTTAAGAGGTGAAGTTAATGAGTAGTACGAAAGTGAAAAAAGCCATTGGGTTAGAAGGGGTTTTGTGTTTAATATTGTTTATAGCTTTTTTTACAGCTATAGGTTCTAAAATGGGGGCAGTAAATATGATTAATACCATAATGAATACTGCCCACAACCTTTTACTTAATACTGTATTTTTTATTTTAGCTATTGCAGTAATAGCAGGAGCAATAGCCTCCTTATTATCAGAATTTGGAGTAATAGCTATAATAAATAAGATACTATCCCCATTTATGAAGCCATTATATGATTTACCAGGGGCTTCAGCACTAGGGATAATTACAACTTACTTATCAGATAATCCAGCTATAATTACCTTGGCAGATGATAAGGGATTTAAGAGATACTTTAAAAAATATCAAATACCATCCTTAACCAATCTTGGTACATCATTTGGTATGGGACTTATAGTAACTGCTTTTATGATGGCACAAAAATCTCCTACAGGGGAAAATTTAGTTTTTGCAGCTTTAATTGGAGACTTAGGAGCGGTAATTGGAAGTATAGTAAGTGTTAGAATAATGCAAACTTTTACCAAGAAGTATTTTGGAACAGAAGAAATGGCCATAAAAAGTAGTAATCCAAAAGATGATTTACTAGACACAAGAGAAATTAGAGAAGGATCTATAGGAGGAAGGATATTGTCCTCTTTACTAGATGGAGGAAAAACAGGAGTAGATCTTGGAATGAAGATAATACCAGGAGTACTTATAATATGTACCTTTGTATTAATACTTACCAATGGACCATCAGCACAAGGCTATACAGGAGCGGTAGGTGAAGGGGTAGGTCTTCTACCTTGGATTGGAAGTAAGTTATCCTTTATATTAGAACCTTTATTAGGCTTTAAAAACCCAGAAGCTATAGCGTTTCCAATAACATCTTTAGGAGCTGTTGGAGCAGCTATTAGTTTAGTTCCTAGTTTTCTCTCAAAAGGAATTATAGGAGGAAATGAAATAGCAGTTTTTACAGCCATGGGAATGTGTTGGAGTGGATACCTAAGTACCCATGTGGCTATGATGGATTCTTTAGATTGTAGGAACTTAACAGGAAAAGCTATATTAAGTCATACCATAGGTGGACTTTGTGCAGGAATATCAGCTCACTTATTATATGTAATTTTAGTATAGATAAGTAAAAGAAATATTTAATAAATTAGTATATAAATAAGTTTCACCACTAAATATAGAATATATTTGGTGGTGAAACTTATTTTAAGAATAATTACTTAATGATAGAGAGGAAATCTTAAAAGAAGGCAGTTAATAAGTAGCCTTCTTTTATTTTAGGTGTTAGAAAAAATATAAGCTTATAATAAAATAGTTTTCTATGTTAATTGATAATAAAATCTATGAAATTATTTATAATAAGAAGTTTTAAAATTTAAATTAAGTGTAGTAATACTTTAACAATGAGCTATTCATTAATGAATATTGGAGTTTCAGGAAGGTCTGTAAGAGGCTTTATTTCATAGCCCGTGGACTTCCAACTTTCTAGTACTTCATCTAAAATTTCTGTATTCGTTTTAGAAACCGCATGTAGTAATACTATAGCTCCATTATGACTACGTTTTAGTATTGTTTCTTTAGCCTTATTATTTTCAGGCTGTCTATTTACATCCCAATCATTATAGGCAAAACTCCAAAATATAGTTTTATATCCTAAATCTTTAGTATACATAAGAGAACGTTCACTATATTTTCCCATAGGGGGTCTAAAGAATTTTGGCATATCTTCTCCTATTAGATTTTTATATTCATCCTCCACATCGGTAAATTCTTTGTTAAACTTATCCTTATTTATTACAGAGGCCATAGAGGGATGAGTAGAACTATGATTACAAACTAGGTGACCTTCCTCTACCATTCTTTTAACTATATGAGGATTTTGTTTTATGTAAGGTTTAACAACAAAGAAGGCAGCTTTTGCATCATGTTTTTTTAATATATCCAATATTTTTTCTGTATATCCATTTTCATAGCCCTCATCAAAGGTTAAATATAAGACCTTTTTAGAAGTATCCCCAAGGTAGTAGGAGTCGTAACTAGATATAAAATCCTTAGATTCTTTTGGGCTATGGGGAGGATTACCATCATTTCTTATGCCAAAGTACCAGTTGAGTTCCTTTGAGCTTTTTTCTGAATAAGCATAATTTTTAGTTGTTTTTACTGAGATATTGTTTTCATTAGTGAAAAAGTTTGGTAAACTACATAAGTGTATACTAAGTAAAGTATATGTAATAAATTTTTTCACAAAATCACCTCGCTTTAGGAGTTTATTATATGAATAATTTTAATCAAATTATTGAAGAATGTTTTAATAAAATATACTCATCAACACATAGTATTAACATATGTTATGAAATTGATGAATGTAAAAAAAAATTATCTATGGAATATGAGGAAGAGTTTAGAGACTTTTACAATCATATGATAAAAAATCAAAAGGAAAAAGGTGCTGTATATACTCCAGAAGGTATTGTTAAGTATATGGTTCAACATGTAATCAAGGAATATATGATAGTGGAAAATCCTTTTATAAAAATATTGGATCCAAGTTGTGGTGGAGGAAATTTTATAATAGAGATTTATAGACATTTAAATAATATTTATTTAAAGAATTTAAATTATATAAATGAAGTTCATGGTTTGAAATTAAAGGAAAAAACATTATATAAGCATATAATGGAAAATAATTTATATGGCTTTGATATAGATGAAACTGCATTAAAAATACTAAGACTAGATATATGGAATATAATTAAGGCTAATGATTTCAAAGATAATATTATAGCTAGAGATTTTCTAACATTAGATTCAGAAGAAAAATTTAATATTATCATTGGGAATCCTCCATATATAGGGCATAAATCCATAGATAAAGATTATGTAAAAACAATAAAAAATACATATAAAGAGGTTTATGTTAATAAAAGTGATATATGCTATTGTTTTATTAATAAGGCTAAAGACTTTTTAAAGGATAATGGAAGTTTAGCTTTAATACTTTCAAGGTATCTTATGGAAGCACAAAGTGCTAAGGGGATAAGGGAGTTTATAAGGAAGAATTATAGTATAGAAAAAATAGTAGATTTTTATGGACTTAGACCTTTTAAAGGCAATGGAATAGATCCACTTATATTATTTTTAACATACAAAAATGTAGAAAATTATAATTTTAAGGTCATAAGACCTTATATAAGACAAATAAGAAAAAAGGATTTTGATTTTATAGATTCTTTAGTAAATGGAAAAGACCTTAATATTTTATGTTCAAATAAGAAAGATCTTAATCAGGATTTTTGGAGAATATTAGACCCTATAGAAAAAAATATAATAAGAAAGATAGAAGAAAAAAGCCAGGGTAGTCTTAGAGAAATAGGAGAAAATTTTCAGGGAGTTATAACAGGGTGTGATAGGGCATTTATCGTAACAGAGGATGATATAGATAAATATAAAATAGAAAAAAGCCTATTAAGACCTTGGATAAAAAGTAGTAATCTTTATAATGGGGGAATAAATAATAACTATAAGTGGTTAATTTATTCAAACGATATAGAAATAGGTATTCATAAAAATGCATTAAAGTATATAGAAAATTATTATTCAAAGTTAAAAAATAGGAGAGAGTGTAAAAGAAATATAAGAAAGTGGTATGAGCTTCAATGGGGTAGAGATAAAAAGCTTTTTAATGAAGAAAAAATTATATATCCCTATAAGGCTTCAGAAAATAGATTTGTTTTAGATAAAAGTGGATGTTACTTTAGTGCTGATATATATGGATTTACAATAACTAATCCTAAGGTTAATCCTAAATTTATAGCTAATCTTTTAAATAGCACATTATATGAATTTTATATTAAATGTAATCTGAAAAAGTTAGGAGATTATTTATATGAATATTATCCTAATAGGCTTCTTCATATAAAGGTATTTGAAAATGAAGAGTGTATATTGAAAGAGGACTTTAAAGATGAAGAGCTATATAGCTTTTATAATATAACCTTAGAGGAAATAAGATTTATAGAGAATAAATTAAGCAGGGAGTAAAATCCCTGCTTAATTTATTTTAATATATCCTCTATAAATCTAGGTAATACAAAGGAAGCTTTATGAAGTTCTTTTGTATAGTACTTTGTTTCAAAGGATAGGTTTTCTGAGATGTCTATAGATGATGGATTATATTTTTTAGATCCAATGGTAAAGCTCCAATAGCCACTAGGATATGTAGGGATAGCTGCCATAAATAGTTTAGTTATAGGAAATACATTTTTAGAATCAGAGAATACTTTTTTTACAACATGGGGAAGAAAAAATGGAGATTCAGTTTGAGCTACAAATATTCCTTCATCTTTTAATGCTTCATATATTTCTTTATAAAAACTACCACCAAAAAGACCTTCTGCTGCTCCAAAAGGATCAGTGGAGTCTATAATTATAACATCAAATTCATTCTTATGTTCATGAACATAGTTTATACCATCTCCTACAAAGATTTCACAACGAGGATCATCTAAGGAACAACTTATTTCCTTAAGGTGATTTCTACATTCATCTATAACTACCTTGTCTATCTCGCAGAGAATAGCCTTTTTTACTGAAGGATGCTTTAAAACTTCTCTTATAGTTCCACCATCACCACCACCAACTACTAGTATCTTTTCAGGGTTTGGATGGGTAAAAAGAGGAATATGACTTATCATTTCATGATACACATATTCATCTTTTATAGTGGTTTGAACTATACCATCTAATATAAGCATTCTTCCAAAGGCATAGGTATCTACAATTGCTAGGTCTTGATAAGGAGTTTTTTTTCTACAAATAGTTTCTTTAATTTTATAGGTCATAGCTGTATCTTCAAGTTGACCTTCTTTTAGCCACATATCCATAAATATACCTCCATAGTATATAAAATTCATATAAGATAATTATATGAGTTAATTTAAAATATTTCAAATAATCACAATATTAATAGGGGGTTATATGATAGAATAAAATATATATTAGAATAAAAAAATAATATTAAAATATTTAGTATTTTTCATAGAAATTTTTAAAATTACATTATAAATTTAGAGGATTTCTATACTTATATTATATGGTATAGAAGTACTATTAATGAAAATTTATCTTTTAGCACAACAGGTTAAGTTATTTTTATAATTAGGTATTTAATTATAAAATAAGCATATGGCTAGAAAAATATTCATTATAAATTATGTTTTCTAGAAGGAAGTTAACATAAGAGTTGAAATACCTAAGGCTCTAGAGTATAATTTTAAAGGATATACTTAAAAGGAAAGGAATGTACATAGATGAAACTTGGAATAGTTGGGTTACCTAATGTGGGTAAAAGTACTTTATTTAATGCAATAACTAAGGCAGGTGCAGAATCTGCAAACTATCCCTTTTGCACTATAGAGCCTAATGTTGGAGTGGTAAGTGTTCCAGATAAGAGATTAGATGTTCTTGAGAAAATGTATAATACAAAGAAAAAGGTTTATACTGCTATAGAATTTTATGATATTGCTGGTCTTGTTAGAGGAGCTAGTAAGGGAGAGGGACTTGGAAATAAATTTTTATCTCATATAAGAGAAGTTTCTGCTATAGTTCACGTAGTAAGATGTTTTAGTGATGAAAATGTTGTCCATGTTGATGGCTCTGTAGATCCTATAAGAGATATAGAGACTATAAATTTAGAACTTGTATTTTCAGACTTAGAAATTTTAGAGAGAAGAATGGAAAAAACTTTAAAGCTTGTAAGATCAGGAGATAAAAAAGCTAAATCTGAATATGCCATAATGGAGAGCATGAAGGCTCATTTAGAAGCTGGAAAACCAGTAAGAACTTTAGAAGCTACAGAAGATGAAAAAGAATTTATAGATTCCTTATTTTTAATAACATCTAAGTCAGTTTTATATGTTGCTAACATATCAGAAGACGACTTAATGGAAGGAAACCTTGAAAATGAATATGTAAAAAAAGTTCAAGAGTATGCTGCAGCTGAAAATTCTGAAGTAGTAATAATAAGTGCAAAAATAGAAGAAGAGCTATCTACTTTAGATGATGAAGAGAAGATGGCTATGCTTTCAGAGTATGGACTTGAGGAAACAGGATTAGATAAATTAGTTAGAAAGAGCTACAAACTTTTAGGGCTTATGAGCTTTTTAACAGCAGGAGTACAGGAAGTTAGAGCTTGGACAATAGAACAAGGAACAAAGGCGCCTCAAGCTGCAGGTAAGATTCACTCAGATATAGAGAGGGGATTTATAAGAGCAGAGATTGTATCTTATAATGACTTGGTAGAGTGTGGGTCAGAAGCTGCTGCTAAGGAAAAAGGTTGTTATAGATTAGAAGGAAAAGAATATATAATGAAAGATGGGGATGTTGTTCAATTTAGATTCAACGTCTAGAAAAATAAGAACTCTTAATATTTTAAGGGTTCTTTTATTTTTGTATTTTAAAATCTGTTTTTCCTATTAAAGCTAATATGGGAAGTGAAATTTAGGTATAAGGTAATTATAAAAAAGTAGAAAGATATATAAGAACTTTCTTAGAGGGGAATATATTTTATAAAAAGTATGTTACAGTAAAAAATATTTAGCTATAGATAATAAATACTCAGGGGAAAATTGTATATAAAAAGTAGGAAGAGTCAATAAAAGGGATTTGATAGTTATTAAGTAAGTTTTTTTATTTAAACTATATAAAAATTAGGTTCTTTAATTCTTAAAGTTGATATTATATTATATAGACCTATTTAGTATAGGGGGGAGGGGAATATATGAAAATATCAGTAGATTTTGGTCACTGCTTAAGTGGTGCGGATACGGGAGCAGCATCCCAGGGATATAGAGAAGAAATACTAACTAGAGAAGTAGGGAAAATTGTAGTAAATTTATTAAAAAAAGCTGGTCATGATGTGCTAATAGTTTCACCAGATAGCGGGATGACATCAGTTTCACAATCCCTTCAATATAGAGTTAACAAATCTAATAATTGGGGAGCAGATTTTTTTGTTTCCATACATTTTAATAGTGGTGGAGGATATGGAACAGAGATATATACATTTAATGGCAAAATAATAGATAGAGCCAAAAAAGTTTTAGATAGATTCACTGCCCTAGGTTATATAAATAGGGGAATTAAAGATGGATCTCAATTGGCAGTGGTTAAAGGTCCATCATGCCCTTCAATGTTGGTTGAGTGTTGTTTTATAGATACAAATGATATGGAAAGATATAGTAGTGTTAATATGGGAAAAATAATAGCCGAAGGAATTAATGGAGGAACTATAGAGGGTTCTAGTAACAACTCAGGAGGAGATATTATGGATAAGAATGTATATGTCCAAACGAAAACTTTAGATACTGATGGAGTAGATGGTATTCAAGTAAATAAGTATATGGAGAAGTTCTTAAATAAAAATTTTTATGTTAAAGCTAATGGATCAGGAATACTATTTGAATCTCAATATATGACCTTAGACGAAGCAAATAAAGTTAAAAGTAATTTAGGAGATGAATTCTTACATTTTTGTTTCAGAAGTTAAGATAAAGGTGGTCTAGGGAGTAAACTGTACCCTTTGTCAAGGACAGTTTAAAAAAGAGTAGACTAATTTAAAAGATGATTTCTGTATTGAACAGGAGTCATCTTTTTTAAGTTCCATTGTCCTCTAAAATTATTGTGATAATCTATGTAATCATCTATTTCTTTAACTAAATCCTCAAATGTATCACAAGCCTTTATATCAACTTCATCCTTTAAATGTCCGAAAAAGGATTCCTGTGGGGCGTTGTCCCAACAATTTCCACGCCTAGACATAGATTGTCCTAATTTATTCTTTTTGACTTTATTTTGAAAAATCGGACTAGTATAATGAACTCCTTGATC
>NZ_JMLJ01000003.1 GCF_000686705.1 Clostridium hydrogeniformans DSM 21757
ATTACCCCACCAACTAGCTAATGCGCCGCGGGCCCATCTTGTAGCGGATTACTCCTTTGATTGCTCTAAGATGCCTTAAAGCAATATTATGCGGTATTAATCCTCCTTTCGGAGGGCTATCCCCCACTACAAGGCAGGTTGCCCACGTGTTACTCACCCGTCCGCCGCTAGATTGTCTCCGAAGAGACTCTCTCGCTCGACTTGCATGTGTTAAGCACGCCGCCAGCATTCATCCTGAGCCAGGATCAAACTCTCAATTTAAAAGTTTAATCTTAGCTTTTCGCTAATTATTTACTGTTAAAAGAATTGCTGGTTCTTTATCTTAATCTGTTTAATTTTCAAAAATCAATAGTCCTTATTTTTGAGGACATGACTTATTTTATATAAAATCTTCTACTATTTTATTTCATTACATCTAAAATACATGTGATTATTCCATCAATACTGATTATTTCTATATTTTTCTCTAAGTTTCTTTTATTGATACGCTAGGATGAGTTTACTTTTGAAATTTAAACAAAAATTAAGAAGGGAAAATATATATCCCTTCTTAACTTCATATTACTCTATAGGCTCGCCTTTAAAATTTTCATATCTAGGTTTTGTTCTCTTATAACCTCTACCCTTTGGCATATTTTGAAGCTCTACCCTTTTTTGACCTTTATCTGTACTATTATTTGTTTTATTCATAAGACACTCTCCTTTCTTTTTGTAGTTTATGTCCTATGAAAAAAAATATTCTATAGTAATTTTAAAGTTTCCCTTTACTCTTTAGATAAGCATTTATTTTATTTACTTCTTCTTCCTTATAGTATTCCATTGGTACTTCTAATATAATACCCTTAGCTACAACTCTATAGGCTACAAGATTTTCTTTCTTAGTAACTTTTATAATTTTCAAGATATCTTTTAATAAAATCTTTTTTTCTTTAAAAGTTTTATTAAATCCTATACAATCTTTTCCGAGTCTTATGTATCCTAGTTTATCTCTAAGTAGGAGCATAAATCCAAAATATCCTGAAACCACTGACATTAACCCATTAAATATAGCTATTCCTATAGATAACTTTCCAGTAGTTGCAGATACATCTTTCATTCCCATTACAGAGCTAATACATAAAAAAATAAATATTATACCTAAAAAAAGGTCCAATGATTTTGCCTTATTAAATCTAACTATCTCCCCTGCTTCTTCTTTCACTCCAATTTCTTCCTTTTCTTTATGTTTCATACCTAACCCTCCCATGACTAAACTCCTATATAACCTATATATTTATTATATATTTATTCTCTATGTTTTAAAATACAAATTATTAAATACTTCCTGATATATGCCATCTTAAATATGTTGTTTTTTAGTTAATTTATCTTATATTGTGCTAATGTTATTTTAAAATTTAAGCTTTTTTCATAAATTAACTTATAAAAATAAAGAAATAGGATTTTTACTAGCTCTCCAGTAAAAATCCTATAAAAAATCCTATTCTATTCCTTTTCCCTTTAGGAATTCATCATAAGTACATTGCTTATCGATTATTCCCTCTCCATTTATCTCTATTATTCTATTAGCAATAGTTTGTATAAATTGATGGTCATGAGATGCAAAAAGAACTACGCTCTTAAAATCCATAAGACCATTATTTAAAGCAGTTATAGATTCAAGATCTAAGTGGTTCGTTGGTTGGTCTAATATAAGTATGTTTGCACTAGACAACATCATTCTAGATAGCATACATCTTACTTTCTCTCCCCCTGATAGAACCTTAGCCTCTTTTAATGCCTCTTCTCCTGAGAATAACATTCTTCCAAGGAAACCTCTTAAATAACTTTCACTTTGCTCCTCTGAAAATTGGCGTAACCAATCAACTAAAGATAAGTCACAGTCATTAAAAAATTCTGAGTTATCCTTTGGAAAATATGCATTAGATGTAGTAACTCCCCACTTGTATGTTCCTTCATCTGATTCTAATTCTCCAGTTAATATTTTAAATAAAGTACTTACCCCTATTTCATCACCTACAAAGGCAATTTTATCTTCTCTTCCTATTCTAAAGGTAACATTATCTAAAACCTTAATCCCATCTATAGTCTTACTTAAATTCTCTACAAATAAAACATCATTTCCAACTTCTCTTTCTGGTTTAAAGCCAACAAAAGGATATCTTCTGGAAGAAGAAGGTAATTCATCTATGGTAATCTTATCTAAAAGCTTCTTTCTTGAAGTTGCTTGTTTAGATTTAGATGCATTAGCTGAGAATCTTGCTATAAAGTTTTGAAGTTCCTTTACCTTTTCCTCTTTCTTCTTATTCTGATCCTTAATCATTTGAGCAACTATTTGGCTAGACTCATACCAGAAATCATAGTTACCAACATAAAGTCTAATTTTCCCAAAATCCACATCACATATATGTGTACATACAGTATTTAAGAAGTGTCTATCGTGGGAAACAACAATTACTGTTCCTTCGAAATCCATTAAAAAGTTCTCAAGCCAGTTAATAGCCTTTATATCTAAGTTGTTAGTAGGCTCATCTAGAATAAGAACTCCTGGCTTTCCAAATAAAGCTTGAGCTAAAAGAATCTTAATCTTTTCATCACCCTTAAGCTCATTCATCATTTTATAATGAAGGTCTGTTCCTATTCCAAGACCTTGAAGAAGCATTGAAGCTTCAGCCTCAGCTTCCCAACCATTAAGTTCTGCAAATTCACCTTCAAGTTCTGATGCCTTAATTCCATCCTCATCGCTAAAATCAGCCTTTGCATATAAAGCATCTTTTTCTTTCATAATGGAATAAAGTTTTTCATTTCCCATTATTACTGTTTCTAAAACTTCATATTCATCATATTGATAATGATCTTGCTTAAGTACTGAAACTCTAACATTATTAGGTACTATAACCTCTCCTGTGTTAGCCTCAATTTCCCCTGAAAGTATTTTAAGAAATGTTGATTTTCCTGCTCCATTAGCTCCTATTACACCATAACAATTTCCTGGGGTAAACTTTAAATTTACCTCCTCAAATAACTTTCTTGCTCCGTATCTTAAGCTTATGTTACTTACTGTAATCATTGGCATTTTCCTCTCTAAAAACATATTTTAATTGAACACTAAGGCTTATTATATCAAAAAACTTATTCTATGTCTAAATATAATAATTTTAAGAAACAAAGAAGCCCTACAACATTGTGTAGAGCCACTTTGTGAGTCTTGTAATTCATTTCGGGTGTGATTTTTATTTTTATATTTTCAAAGAAAAATTATTTATTTGAAAATACATTAACATACATTTGTTTAATTTCAGATATTAATGGATATCTTGGATTAGCTCCTGTACATTGGTCGTCAAAAGCCTGCTCACTCATTTCATCTAAAGTGCTATAAAACTTATCCTTAGATACTCCAAACTCTTCTATGGTAGTTGGTATATTAACCTTTGCCTTTAACTCTTCTATGGCATTTATTAAAAGCTCTACCTTTTCCTCTTCACTATTTCCCCCAAGATTTAAATAATCTGCTATTCTTGCATATCTCCACTTAGCATTTGGATATTTATACTGTGGGAAGGCAGCTTGTTTTCTTGGGCTGTCTGTAGCATTAAATCTAATTACTTCATTTATAAGTAATCCATTGGCAACTCCATGAGGTACATGATGCATTGATCCAAGTTTATGAGCCATAGAGTGACATACTCCAAGGAAGGCATTTGCAAAAGCCATTCCTGCCATAGAGGATGCATGGGCCATCTTTTCTCTTGCCTTAACATTAGTTGTTCCCTCATTATAAGCCATTGGTAAATACTTAAATATAAGTCTTATAGCTTCTAGGGCTAATCCATTGGTAAATTCTGATGCAAGAACTGATACATAAGCCTCTATGGCATGGGTTAATGCATCTATTCCTGAAGCTGAGGTAAGTCCCCTTGGCATATTCATCATAAGTTCTGCATCAACTATTGCCATATCTGGAGTTAATTCATAATCTGCCAGTGGGTATTTACATCCTGTTTCTTCATCTGTTATAACTGCAAATGGAGTTACCTCTGATCCAGTTCCAGCTGAGGTTGCAACACATACTAATTCTGCCTTTTCTCCCATTCTAGGAAATTTATATACTCTTTTTCTTATATCCATAAATCTCATAGCTAAATCTTCAAATTTAACCTCTGGATGCTCATATAGTACCCACATTATCTTAGCAGCATCCATAGCTGATCCCCCACCTAAAGCTATTATTGTATCTGGTTCAAAGGTCTTCATTTCCTCTGCACCTTTTTTAGCTGTATTTAAGGTTGGATCTGGTTCCACGTCCATAAACACTTTAAATTCTATGTTATTAGCTTCTAATATACTAGTTATCTTATCTGCATATCCTAAATTAAATAATACCCTATCTGTTACTATAAAGGCCCTCTTTTTATTCATATCTTTAAGTTCTTGAAGGGCAACTCCTAAACTACCATATTTAAAGTATACTTTTTCTGGAACTCTAAACCAAAGCATATTTTCTCTCCTCTCAGCCACATTCTTTATATTTATAAGGTGTTTAACTCCTACATTTTCTGATACAGAGTTCCCACCCCATGAACCACAGCCAAGAGTTAATGATGGTGCTAATCTAAAGTTATATATATCACCTATAGCTCCTTGAGATGCTGGCATATTAACTATAGTTCTTCCAGTCTTCATAGTTGAACCAAATCTATCTATTCTATCCTTACATCTATTTTGATCGGTATATAATACTGAAGTATGACCAAATCCTCCAAGCTCTATTAATCTTTCAGCCTTTTTTAAAGCTTCTTCAAAGGTTTCAGCCTTATACATTCCAAGTATTGGAGATAACTTTTCATGAGAAAATGGTTCTTCAAGTTCTACAGATTTTACCTCTCCAACTAAAACTTTAGTTGATTCTGGAACTTTAACTCCTGCCATGTGAGCTATTTTTGTTGCAGGCTGACCTACAATATCTGCATTTAAATTTCCATTTTTTAATATTATATTTCTAACCTTATCTATTTCATCCTTCTTTAATATATATGCTCCTCTTTCCTTAAGTTCTTTTTTCACTTCATCATATACATCCTTTATAACAATTATGGATTGTTCTGATGCACATATAACTCCATTATCAAAGGTTTTAGATAAAAGAATTGAGTTTACTGCCATTTTTATATGAGCTGTTTCATCAATTATAGCTGGTGTATTTCCAGCCCCAACTCCTATAGCTGGCTTTCCTGAAGAGTAAGCGGCTTTAACCATTCCTGGTCCACCAGTTGCTAGTATTATATCAGCTTCTTTCATAACTATTTGGGATAATTCAACAGAGGGTTCATCAATCCATCCTATTATTCCCTCTGGTGCTCCTGCTTTAACTGCAGCATCAAGAACTATTTTTGCTGCCTTTATAGTAGAATTTTTAGCTCTTGGATGAGGAGAAAATATTATTCCATTTCTTGTTTTTAAGGAAATAAGTGCTTTAAATATTGCTGTAGAAGTTGGATTTGTTGTTGGAACAACTGCAGCTACTACTCCTATGGGTTCTGCTATCTTTGTTATTCCAAAAGCCTCATCCTTTTCTATAACTCCGCAAGTCTTTTCATCCTTATATTTATTGTATATATATTCTGAAGCAAAATGGTTTTTTATAACCTTATCCTCTACAATTCCCATTCCTGTTTCTTCAACAGCCATTTTTGATAAAGCTATTCTTGCATTATTTGCAGCAATGGCGGCCTTTGTAAAAATATCATCCACCTGCTCTTGAGTATAGGTGGCAAATTTTCTTTGTGCCTCTCTTACTTGGTCTAATCTTTTCATAAGTGTTTCTGCATTATTTACTCTCATAAATTCTCACTCCTATTATTTATATAATACTGTTATTTAGTTAAAATTCTTTATTTATAATATGGTAGTTAATTGAATTAATAATTCGTCTTATAGATTGTTTGTTAAATAACTAACAATCTATACTAAAAAAATATAATTATAATTTATATTCTTCAGATATTTTTTCTTCTTTTTAAGATTACTTTAATGTTTTCCCTCTCTATATTGTTAATATTATCACAATTATTTTATTCTGTAAAGACCATTACTACTTTTTATTAAATTAATAACTTCTTACCTTTTGTAATTGTTTACTATTGATAATTAATGTTTTATATCTATTAACTTATTAAAAACCTCTAATTTTCTCTGTCCTACTCTAAGCTTTTATGTTATTATTATTTCTTTATTATTTTCGTCCACTAAAGTTTTATGTTATTTTTTTATCATTATTTTAAAACTTAAATATCTTTTATATATAATATTTTTATTTAAGGAAGATTTTCTTTATTCCAATAAGAAATAACTCCTTCTAAGAAACTACTTTAAAGAGTCCACAATTTCAAATTATAAAAATCATTTGAAATTACCTTTTCTTAATTTTCTTAATCTCACAACAAAAATAAGCTATCTCACTTTTTATTGTGAGATAGCTCTCTATAAACTCTCTATTAACTCTTTATCTAAATAATTTAAAAACCTGCTTCCTTCTTCCTTAATATTCTCTCTTTCATACTTATGTCTATGTCTAGTTAAATATAGGGTTTCTTTTGCTCTAGTAACTGCCACATAAAAGAGCCTACACTCCTCTAATATTTCCTCCCTTGTTTTACTCATAAAGCTTGGAAACACTCCATTGTTTAGGGCTGGTAAAAACACTCTTTTGAATTCTAAACCCTTAGCTTGATGCACTGTAATTATTGGTACCTTCTTTTCCTTAGAAAAGCTTCTGTCTATTTCACTATTTGATAATGAAGTTATTGTAAGTAGTCTTATTAATGAATCCTTTGGACTTTCTAGAGAATTATCTCCATTTTTAAAGAAGTTATATAATTCCTTTAAATTTTCTACCCTATTATTTTCATTTTTATTCTTATAATATTCAATAATCCCACTTATTTCATAAATTTTTTCTAATACCTTATATGGTCTTTCCATCTCCATAAGTTCTCTTAATTCATCCATTTGCTCTTTAAGATCCTTAAATCTTTTATTATAAAGCCCCATAACAGCCATTCTTTCCATAGAGGTACTATTAAGCTTCTTTGCCATAGATAATAAAATATCTTTAGTGGCTAAAATATCATCCATAGCATTATGGCTAGGTTTTACATTTGATTTTAGAACCTTACTTAAGGTTTCAAGTTTATGATTTTCAAGATTAGGATAAAGTTTTCTTCCTATGTCCAAAGTATCGTAGTATCCTTTAATTTTAAATGGCTCTAAGTTAAGTCTTCTAAGTTCACTATTTAATATTCCAAGGTCATATTGTACATTATGGCCTACTACAACCCTATCCTTTATAAAACTTAAAAATTTTAAAAAAACTTCCTTAGGGCTCTTTCCATTTTGCTTTAAATATTCATCACTAAATCCATGAACCTCTTCTGAAGATCCAACAGATTTACTTGGTATTATAAACTCTTCAAAAGTAGTTACACTTCCATACCTATTAAGACCTATGGCTGCTATTTGTATTATCTCATCTTTTGTTATATCAACTCCTGTAGACTCTACATCAAATATCACTACATCTCCACTTAATATAGCATCACATAACATTCTATAAGGCTCTCCTAAGGAGATGGTACTACTTTCTAAAAAGTCTGTAAGCCTTATGCCTAAATCTTTATTTCCCTTCTTCTCTATGTATTCAATAGTCTTATCCCCTACCCTTGATACATAATTTAAAACTATTCTTTTCATACTATTTACATCATATTTATTTAGGGCAAGTTTTAAATAGGCTAGAGCATCCTTAATTTCTTTCCTTCTAAAAAATTTAAATTCTTCTACTAAAAAAGAAGGTATACCTCTTTTTTCTAATATGCTAGAGTAGGCAAGATTTAGTCTATTATTCCTTGTTAGAATTGCTACTGAACTTAAATCATCCTTATAATATTTTTCTATAATATTACAAATAAAGTTTCCTTCCTCTTCTAAAGTATTAAACTCCTTGTACTTTAACTTTTCCCCTATCTTATTTCCCTCTGTGACTATTTCCTTATTCTTCAAATCATCTTCTATCATATATATTCTTTCAATAGTTTTTAAATACTCATTAGATGACTTTATAATAACCTGTGTAGATCTATAATTTTTATTAAAATGTATAACTCGTACATTTTTAAATTCTTCTTTAAAATCTTCTATTATTGTAAAAGGCTTGGATCCTCTCCAACTATAAATAGTTTGATTTATATCTCCAAAGAAGCTTAAGTTTTTATTTAAACTTAACCTCTTTATTATTTCATACTCTAATAAACTAGTATCTTGAACTTCATCCACTTGAATATAATTAAATTTTTCTCTCCACCTATTTAAAGTTTCCCTGTCCTCTAATATTTCATAGGTATTTATTACAAGATCACTAAAATCTAAGCCATGTCTTTCTTTTAATATAGAATTATATAATCTTATAAGTCCATATCCACGCTTTCTTAAAGCATCCTTTGTAAAGGCTATCCTTTCTCCTTTAGAGAATTTTTTAAAAAATCCTTCTCCTTTTTTACTTAAAAAGTCCTTGGTTACATATTCTATATCACTTCTATATATAGGCTCTACAGCTACAGAATGATGTTTAACTTCATATATAAAGCTACTTAGCATAAATAGGTCCATTTTAATATGTCCTAAAATTTCTTTAATTATTTCACTGCAATCTTCTTCATCAAAAACCAAAAAATCACTTGATATATCTGTATTTTTCTTAGCTTCGCTTTTTACTATATCAAAACAAAATCCATGAAAAGTCTTTACATATACCCTTTGTCCTTCTTTTCCTACAGTATTTATTATTCTATCCTTCATCTCATTACAAGCCTTATTAGTAAAGGTAACACATAGTATCTTTTCTGGATTTTCTCCCTTTAAAATTATATTTGCCGTTCTTAGGGCTACTGCCCTTGTCTTTCCCGTACCCGCTGGTGATAGAGTAAGTAGATTTTCTCCCGTTGCTTCCACAACCTCTTTTTGTTCTTTATTTAATTCTTTTACTTCATTTAAAAAATATTCTTTATTCAAAATACCTCTCCTTAAATAAGGATACTTTTATCCATTAACTTTTCATAATCCTGTATATTTTTAAGTATATAGAGGATATTTATAAAATCTCTTATTTCTTTAATTAGATTTTATCTGATGGCTACCAGAGCTGTAACACCCCCAACCTTTAAAAGGTTGTGGATAACAGTTGCCACAACCCTAGATTAAAGAGCTATTATCTCCTCTTTATCCTTATATAATCTTATTATCTTAGGACTTATGTTTCTATAGTTAGTCTCATGATTAACCTGATTCCCCATTGCATCAGTTAATCTTCCACTAGAAAATATACATAAAAGTTTTCCTTCAAAAAACTCCTTATATCCTTCCTCATAAGCTTCATGTCCTCTTATAACCTTATATATGCCAAACCTCTTCCTAAAGCTATTAAAATGTTCTTTGTAAAAATAAAATCTTCCCTTATTTTTAGTTTCCTCTATGTCCCCTTCCTTAGGATCACTCCAAAGAAGGTTTTGAACTATGGTTCTATTTATTAAATCTACAATATTTTCATTTGTAAGATCTCTCAGGGATTTTATATGACTATAAAAAGTTTCATTATCAAGTGGCCTAGGAAGCCCTCCATGAACCCCCATGTATACATGTTTTTCACTTTTAACAAATGCATTTATAGAAAGGGAATGGAAAAAATCTATATAACACTTTAATAGGTCTAATTCTAAGCTATTTTCTTTTAACAAGTTATAAATATATGATATAAAATAATCTCTATCTGTTGTATTAGAATTTCTCCCCACTATTAATTTATATATTTCTTCCTCTAAATATCCACCATCGTGATTCCCCCTAAGTAAAAAGATATTTTCAGGAAAAAGGTATTTTAAAATAAGTAAAATTTCTATGGTTTTTAAGTGATTCTCTCCTCTATCTACGTAATCTCCAAGAAATAGGAGTGCAAAGTCTTCTTTCTTTTCAATTTTATTAAAAAAATTCACTTTACTTAGGATTCTTTTTATACTTATACTATCCGAATGAATATCTCCAATAAAATATACTTCTTTAACTTTATTTAAAATATAAGTATTATATGCCCTTCTACAATTGTTAAAATCATGAATACAGTTGCTTATATTAATATTCTCTTCTAGTATTCTTCTATTATGAAAATCCTCCTCTTCATTATGGATTTCTATAATATTTTCTATTAAAAAACTATGTAGCTTAATTATATCTTCTAAAGTTTTATCTTCCTCTAATAATTCTAATATGCTATTCTTAAGATATTCTTTCTTAAACTTATATACTTCTTTTTTGATTATTTTTACTCTTTCTATAAAAGACATAATTTCACCCCATCCTAACCACTTATTGTTTTATAAAAATCACTGTTCATATATAATAATTTTAAGTTGTTTTATTTCCTTTTTTAACTCTTAGAAAAAAATATCCAAATAAAGCTGCCCAAAATATAAGTATATATTTAAACATAAATCTCCCTTAAACTAAAGGGATTCACCTCCTTTTAGGTAGTAAATAATTTTTATAAAATATGCAGTATTTACCTTTAGTTATACTTGGGTAAATTATATAATACAGAGAATAAAATTACAAATTTCCCATAATCTTTTCTTTTATAATAATAAAGATTTCTTTATCTAATTATCTAAAATAGTCTTAATATATTATTAATGTGAATTTCTTTTAACCTAATTCTTATTTATTTACTGGAATTTGTATCTCATATATATGGTCCTCTTCATAGGATGAAAAAGCTATATCACTTATGGTAACTATTAAACCATCTCCACATATGGTAAGATTCTTCTCTTTAATAAATCTTAATAGTTTATTATAATAACTCTTTCCCCCTTCTATATTTCCCTTAAAAGCAATAGTTGCATAAGTTCCCTCATTTACCTTCTTCATCTTATTAAATCTCATCATCTTTTCTTGAAAAACTAAGGCTAAAGATTTCCATTCCTTATATATGTTGTTATTAATATTATTCTTATCTAATATATAGGTTATCATACCTTTAAATAAGCATAACTCATCATTTATTATATTGCTAAGAGTTTTTATTCCATATTCAACTTCTACTATATCCCTATCTTTTTCAAAGTTTAGATATATCATATTCCTCTTTTCGATATTCTTTATATAACAAGTATCTAAATTATTTTCTTCCCCATAAATATGTAAAATTTTAAGCTTATAATCTATAATTTTTTCTCTCTCTTTAAGAATCTCTATTTCCCTTTCTAATCTTTCCTTTTGGCTCTTAAGAACCGCCTTCATAAAATTTAAATTTCTATCACTAAAATATTTTTCAATTTCCTCAAGAGGCATACCTAATCTTTTTAAAAATATAATAGAATCTAAGTGTCCAAATTGTTCTATATCATAATATCTATATCCATTTTCATTATCTACATATCTTGGTTTAAAAAGATCTATTTTATCGTAATATCTTAGGGTTTGAGTGGATATATTATGGAGTTTTGCCATCTCTCCTATTAATATTTTCTTATTCATTTAAATACACTTCCTTATAATCTCATATGGTATTTCTTAA
This sequence comes from Clostridium hydrogeniformans DSM 21757, assembly GCF_000686705.1. Classification (GTDB taxonomy): domain Bacteria; phylum Bacillota; class Clostridia; order Clostridiales; family Clostridiaceae; genus Clostridium_Z; species Clostridium_Z hydrogeniformans. The sequence continues at coordinate 11,627 of NZ_JMLJ01000003.1, forward strand.
TTATACCCTCTATTTAAAGCCTTAAGTTAAATATAAAAATATTTAAATATTAATTTATAATTACTCATTTGCATATGTTAATTAAAAAAGAAAAAAGGGATTCATTCATATACTCAATCCTTGATTATGAATACAATGTTAATTCCTAATCTTTAAAATTTAATTTAAGACAACTTTTTAATAACCCACCTTTAAATATAATATATAGCCTGATTTTAAAACTAAGGCTCTAAAATAAAACATAATAAAACCACTAAAAGTATTATACTAAATTCCTAATACTCTTAGTGGTTAAACTATTTATATTTATGATCTTGAAAATCCTTTTATAAAGACTAGTATTCTAATTTATTAAATATTTTATCTGTAACCATTAATAAAATTATAATTTCTATAGCTAAGGAAATTATAACAAATATAAAGGCTAATATAGTATTTTCCAAGACCTTTACCCCTATAACTGCTACAGCTATAGGTATAATTAGTAACATGAGATTTATTAATGTCCCTATAAACCCTCCATCATTAATTTCTACATCTCTAGGAATTAAAAGCTGAATTAAAAGAGTTTTTAATATTCCTATAAAGCTAAACATGGAACTAGATAAAAGAGCTAATATAATTAGGAATTTATTTCCCTCTAAAAAGATGAGTAAAGGTAAAAACATTAAAGACTTATAAATAATAGATAAGGCTACTGGCTGGGTAACTATTGCTATTATTTTCTTTAGCGCAGAGCCTGGTAATATGTATATATACATATTGTTAAGTTCTCTTTTAAGACTTTCTCCTGCCGAAGAATTTGCTTGAAATATAGCCATAAATCCAACAATACTAAGTAGTATTTTATCTACAGACTCCTTATCCCCACTCAAAATTCTAGATAAGATATATCCTATACCTATCATAAGTAAGACCATGCCTATTCTTTTTTTAGTCATGTTTTTCTTTCCGCTAGTTAGGTTTTGCTTCCAAAGAAATGCCCACTCTCCAAAGAACTCTTTAGATTTAATGGAAGTTTTCACCTTTTTATAATTCCCCTCTGCCGCTGTATCCATATCCTTATAGCTCTTAGTTACTTTGAGAATATCATTTCTACCCTCTACAATTTCTGCTACATCTTCATAATAATTTACTCCAAATATTAAAAAACCTGCTATTAGTAAGGATGTAACTACTATCAATGTAATAAGTTCTTTATATGGTATTATATTACTTAAGGATAAAGGTAGAGTTATTCCCTTTTCAAAACTACTTATAATAAATATTTTATCTATAACAAGGTTTTCAAAAACTTCTTTAAATTGAAAATTGGTTATATATAGCCTATATGCTAAAACTCCTATATACACTAGAAGAATTCCAATAAATATCCGTCCTAAGATTCTAAAACTATTTTTTAAATTAAATCTTATTTTTAAAGAGTAAATAAGATATCCTAAGGATTTAAAGAAAACTACTAAAACTATTACCATTAGGCTTGAAAATATCATATTATATAGGTTTATTCCCATTCCTTTAAATCCAGTGATAAGTAATATTATCCATAGGTATATATAGGTAAGAATCGATATAATAGCACTTCTAAGCATACTATATAGAAGTATAGTCTTCTCTCCTATGGGGCTTGGAAAAAGATAATGTACATCATTTATATTAAATCCTCCTGGAGTATGATCATTACAAAATTTATATATGATAATACAAGTTACAATAAATATTATTAGGGTTACACATGCTCTAGCACTCAAAAAAGCCTCTGGAGTTAAAAACTCTCTTATCTTACCCTTATTTCTATTACCTGAAAATAGCATAGGTATAATAATGAATATTAGAGGAAAAATCAATGAAAAAAATTTTTTTATAGCAATTATTGGATTAGTAAGGGAGTATTTAAACCCATTTTTCCACTTTAAAAGATCCATATATACTAAAGTAAAAAAATCTTTACTCATATTAAAATCACCTACTCTTCTGTTATCTTTAAGAAAACATCCTCTAAAGTAGCGTTTTCATTAAAGCCATATTTTTCTATTAATACCCTCTTTGATCCTTTTGCAATAAGCTCCCCTTTTTTAATTATTATTATTTCATCGGTTAACTCCTCAATGGAAGATAATATATGAGTACTTACTAACATGGTTTTCCCTTCATCTCTTAGTGACTTTAAAATTTCTTTAAAATCCTTTATTCCCTTTGGATCTAGCCCTATAAAAGGCTCATCTATGAAAAATATATCTGGCTTATGAAGTATAGCCATGGCAATGGATAATTTCTGCTTCATTCCTTTTGATAGTTCCTTAGCTAAGGTATGCTTCTTTTCTAGTATATAAAACTTTTCTAAGAGCCTCTCTCCATCTTCCTCCCAGTTCTTTAATCTATATGCCAAAGCTATAAATTTTAGATGTTCCCAAACTGTAAGAAGAGGATATATATCTGGATTTTCTGGAATATAGGCAAGCTTTTCCCTAGCACTCCTACCCTTAACGTCCTTTCCATATATGCTTATTTCTCCCCCATCTTTTTTTAATAAGGATAGTATACATTTTATGGTTGTGGTCTTACCTGCTCCATTAGGTCCTGCTAATATAACAACTTGTCCTTTATCTAAAGAAAAAGATATATCCTCTACTGCTTTTACCTTTTTAAAGGACTTTTCTAAATTTTTCACTTCTAAGATCACTTAAAATCCCCCCAACTATTCTCTTATCATGTCTCATTATACTAGATTTTTTAGTATTTACCCTTAAATAATCCTTAAATTACTTTCTCTTACAATACATCCATTTTAAATTATCACCATCCTTATAATAAAAATGTTTATAACTAAATTAAATATTTTTATAAAATACTGTTTAATTATATTTATTACATAATTTTTATGAGTAATAACTATAAAAAGAAACTGCACCTTATATTCCACAAGGTGCAGTTTCTTTTAATCTCCCACTCCAAAATCCGTATTATTATAAAGTATCTCTATATTAGGATTTTTATCTAAGAAGGAATATTTATCTATAAACCATTTTATAAGCTCCCCATCTCTTTCTAACTTAGAGGTATTAGGGGTGAATATATTTACCGTACTATGGGTAAATATATTTTGTATTATCTCCATATCTTTATCTATGCTTTCTTTACTCTGACCTTTTATTCCTACCATAATACACGGGGAATCAAAATACTCTTTTAACTCCTCTGGAGCTTTAAATTTAGCATTTTTATTTAGAAAATCATTTCTAAAATCATAATCAAAAGTTTCTACTCCTATTTTAAATATAATAGGAATATTAAAAAATTCTCTCATTTCATTTAACCTATTTCTATAACACCAATGACTTTCTAAAAATAATTTCTCTATTCCCTTTTCATCTATAATTTCTTTTATTTTTTCTAAGGTTTTTCTAGGAATCTCAAAACAGCTTCCTGAATTTATTACCTCTAAAACCTTATATTTTCCTGTTATATTACTAAGCACATTAAAATTTATCTCATTTATTTCTTCTTCATTAGTTGAATTATCTAATATATAATCACAAAAGCTACATTTTCCCCATACACAAGGAAAGCCTTTTAAAAGTACTATTTCTCTATGATTTTTATTTTCAATTATACTATATCTATCCATAATTAACTCCTTATAATCTTATGTTTAAATCTTTCTGGAAGTGATAGAACCACTGGTAATATTAGAGCTACACTTATAAATCTATCTATATAATCAGTTATAAATTGAACTAAAAATACACTTATAACCTTATTTAAACCTAAATTTGAAATAATGGTTACTATATATGAAGATCCTGAGGATGTAACCCCATTAAATAAAAAAGCTGCTATTATGGCTCCTATAAGTGATGAAAAAATAGATAGAATTAATACCCCAAAAGGCATCTTATATCCTTTCATAAAACCGCCCTTAAACATAATTCCACCTAAAAGCCCTACAAATATTTGTACTGGCGCAAAATATATGGAATATATATCAAAGGTAATACCACTTATAAAACTCCCAATAATCCCTGTTATAACTCCGTATACTGGTCCCATAAGAAAAGCAATCATTATAGTACCAATGGAATCCATATATATAGGTAGTCTAAGATTTAATGCTATAAAGGCTCCTACAATATTTAGTGCTACGGCAAATCCTATTATGCTTATTTTTAATGGAGATAATTTTTTCATTTATATTACCTCCTTAAGCTTTCTTAAAGTTTCATGGTTTTCCTTAAATACTGTTTCAAGAAACCTATACATAAACTCTTTAGAGTTTACCTCATTAAGGACTAAGGAATTATGAGATTTTCTCCAAAAGTCTTCCTTATCTACAATAGTTTGTCCAACAGCTACCCCTTCTTTTACAACCTCTACATAGGAAGAGAATCCAGTGCAAAGGGATTTGTCTATAAAATATGCTACTGCTAGAGGATCATTAATTACGCATCCAATTATTCCTTCTTGCTTCCAGTGAAAATCCACATAAAATTTAGTGATTTTTACAATATACTCTCCTATAGGATTATTGAGTCTTCTAATTCCTTCTAGTATATTTGGAGTTAATACGATTTTTCTTGTAACATCTAAAGGTATCATATGAATCTTATGTCCTAAATTTTGAAACACATAATCTGCTCCATGAGGATCTACCCAATAATTAAATTCAGCTACTGGAGAACAGTTTCCATGAATTCTAAATGCCCCTCCCATAGATACAAACTCTTCTAAGTTTTCAAAAACTTTTTTATTTTTCTCTATGGCCTTAGCTATATTAGTAAGAGGACCTAATGCTATAATGGATACCTTTTCTTTTCTAAGGGTATCTATTATAAAATCCACTGCTCCTTCTTTCACTTCTGCTCCTTCTATTTTTTCAAAATAGCATTCTCCAAGGCCATCCTCTCCATGGGTATCCTGAGCTGTTACAAGTTGTCTTTTAAGAGGTTTTTCTTCCCCTAAGTAAACTGGGATATGAAGTGCTTTAAGTATTTCTAAAGTCTTTAAAGCATTTTCTCCCCCTTCTTTAATAGGAACATTTCCACATACTATGGTTATTCCTACAACTTCTAGCTCTTCTGATTTTAGAGCTAAAAGTAATGCCAAGGAATCATCAATTCCTGGGTCACAATCAATAATTACTTTTCTCCTTTTTTCCATATTCCTTCTCCTTTTCTCAACTATTGAGAACGGGCTCCATGGCTTAATTAAACGCAAAAAAGCCATAGCCAAGGATACAGCTATGTCACCTTACCGTAAATCCTTAGTTTTTTATACTGGGAGTTCTCGAACCAGTCCCACAAAATTCAGCCTTTACTATAATATTTATACACCTTTTTAGAATAAGTAGAATCTGAGTCAACTTATTCATTAAAAAAATAAATATTATAGCCTTTAATAAACTAAGACTAAATTTAATGGATTTAGGGATTTACCCATTTAATTTCTTAATAATTATACCACATCTTTATTTTTTATGTATCTTATATATGCTACTAATTCTTTTAATACTTTAACTTCATAATTATAAAAAATTATTTTAAAGTAATATATATACTGCCTTTATGGAACAATATATTGTAATCATCATTAAGGAGTGTGAAGTATGAAAATATTTAATAGATGTTTTTCTATTTTTATTATTTTTATTATGTTATTTTCCTTTAATGAAAAGGAAGTCAGCGCCTATACCAAAGAGGAAATAGATAAAAATAATGTTACAGATTTTATAAATAATATATTTAAAATTAGAAATAATTTCACCTTAAGTGGAGATCTAGAAAACTTTAAAGATAATTATGATTTAAAAAATAATTATGGAAAGTGGTCCTTTGAACATGAAGTTAAAAGAGCTAAATACTTAAGAGATTGGGCTTCTGAAAGAGGAATGATAATTAAATCCATAGAATCTATTCCAAACTTTAAGAAGGTTACCCTAGGAAAAAACTCTGCAACTGTTAGAGTTGATGAAGGAGTAAAGGTTACCTATGGATATTCTAATGATAAGGATAATTGTGAAAATGTGTTTGGGGTGAATTTATTTCATAATATCTCCCTAAAAATTAATGATTCTAATATGGTTATAATAAATGATTATTATCTAGATTGCTTTGAAGATGGACTAAAGACTTATGAAGTTAATTATTCCGAAACCTTACTTCCAGCACCTAAGGAAAAAAATTATGACTTTGTAAATAATGTAAGAACCAATGTAGAACTCTCCTCCTCTTCAAAGTTTGATAGATTGAAAGCTGTATCCTATGCTGATACTTACTGTGGTGTACCCTGGGCAACTGGAAAGGAAATCAATAAATATAATACTAGGTATAAAAACTTTACTGGAGTAGGTGGAAATTGTACCAACTATGTTTCTCAATGCCTTGGTGATAAAGATGCTGGGAGCTTAAAACAAGATGGCACATGGTATTGCATATATAAAGGATATAATGGAGCTGAAACTAGTGCCTCTTGGAGTAATGCTGATGCCTTTAAAAACTATCTTCTTTATAGTGGCAAAGGAAAACTAGTTAAAAAAGGTGATTTTAAAGAAGTGACAAAGCCCTTAAAAGAATCCTCAAATGGAGCTATTGGAAAATTAACCCTTGGAGATGTAATTGCTTATGATAAAGGTAATGATATAGATCATACTGCTATAATTACTGGTTTTGACTCTCATGGATATCCATTAATTAATTCTCACACTGTAGATAGATACCATGTTCCCTTTGATTTAGGCTGGGGAGATAAAAATATTAAATTTTTACTTATACATATTCAATAACTTAAGCTTAAGTTAAATTATTGAAAAGCTCCAGGTTATATATCATAAAATTAAAACTATGATATACAACCTGGAGCTAAATCTATTCTTATAAAGAATAGATAAGGCTTCTATATTAAAACTTAAATTATCCCACCAACATTTTTTTAATTTTAACCTTTATACCCTAATGTAAACATATTAATTTCTTAGATTTACATAAGAGTACCATTTAAATAAAAAACTGTTAAATCAAATTTACAATAATAGTGTATTAATATTTTAATTACTCTAATTGGAAATTCTTATGACTATTTGCTAATATAAATTCTAATACAGCATCATACACCCTTCCAATGTAATCATAATCTACTAAGGTCTCATCATCTCTAATACTATGAATTTTAGTACCCTTAAACATATTTTCTTGACCTAAGGTAACTCCAAATATTTCATTAGCTACAAAAGAGGCATGATCACTAGAACCTTCCATATTTCTTACCTTAAAATCTAACTTATATTTATTTAAATATTTTTCCATTGTTTTAACAAAATCATGTTCATTGTCTTTTATTCCAGCTAATAAAAGATTTTCTCCATCTTTTTTTCCAACACAATCTATATTAATATTATATAGTTTTTCATAATCCTTTTTTAAAATAGGTACAAATTCCCTACTTCCTATAAGTCCTTGTTCTTCTCCATTAAAGGCACAAAATACTATATCTTTATTAAATCTCTTTTCTTTTGAAAGTCTACTTAACTCCCTAGATAGTTCTAAAAGCACTGTAGTTCCTGAAGCATTATCTATAGCCCCTCTAAATATAGAATCTCCATCCCTGCCAACATGATCAAAGTGAGCCGATATAACTATGGCTTCTTTTGAATTTTCACCCTTAATCTTCCCAACCACATTATTTACTTTTTTGTTTTCTACCTTGTATCTTGATTTTATCTGTGCCTCAACAGCTTCCTTACTTTTTAGTTCCTCATACATATTAGGTGAGATCTGAAAAATTGGTTTTATTCCTGTACCTATCCTTACATAGCCTTCAAAAACTTCCTTTTTTAAAAATGTTCCTTTAAATCCTCTAATTAATAGTCCTAGGTTAGGATTATTATCCTCTAAAACTCCTATAAACTCCTCTGATCTACTTTCATTATTAAACGTTATCTTACCCTCTAGACTTAAATCATTGCTTCTATTTAAATCTATATAATCCTTGCCATAAACATATTCCTTAAATTCTCCATTTTTAAAACTCACCTTCATATAATGATTGCTTTCATTATTTAGATATACTATTTGATTATAGCTATGATAATAATTATCTTTAATATAGGGCTCTAATCCGTTATTTCTAAAGGTGTCCTCAATATACTTTTCTGCTAAAATATTTCCCTTATTTCCAACTAATCGTCCTTCATATTCATCACTTATTAAAGTCCTTAGAGTGCTTTTAATATGATTTTCTACAGTACTTCTTTTTTCTGTGTAAGTTTTAACTGCTCTATATTTATTTATATCTTTTTTTTCTCCACATCCTAGGACAAAAATAAAAGTTATTATGATTAATAAACTTATTTCCCTTGTTATTTTTGATTTTCTCATATTATCCTCCTTATTAATAGAAGCTTTAAATAGTCATTAATAAAGTACCTTACTAAAATAATCTCCTATTTATCTCATGGCTACTCACTATCCCCCCCATCCACGTGTAAGGTGGGAGATAACAGTTGATATGCAACTGATTAACTATATTGAGTTTTCTCAGTAATTTAAAACTTTATACTTATTAAAAAAATATAACAAAAAGGCATATCATAAAATATATTACGATATACCTTTTCTATTTATACTAAACTTCTTTGTCTTTAGGATAATATGTTTTAAAAGCTTCCTCATAACCTACTGGCTCTTCAAATTCCTGAACCTCACTTATATAAGGACCTTTTTCTCCTTGAACTATCTTTGTTTTAACCTTTTTATTACTCTTATCCTTATCTTTTGTCATAGTATTTCCTCCTTAAATAGAAGTTTACACTATTATTATGGGATAAAACCTTATATATATTCTACTCTACTAAGATTTTCATATTTTCAGATAAGGTAACAAGTTCCTCTACAGAAGATTTTGCATTATACATATCCTCCATATACTCTTCTAAATTACTATTAGCTTCTTGAGAATTAGAGAGGGTTTCCTCTGATATAGCAGATAAATTTAATATAGACTCATTTATATTATTATTATAATTCATTACAAATTGAACTTTATCATTTAATTCATTTATTCCTTTTGTAAATTCGGCTATGTGACTAAATAACCCTTGTAAGTTATTCTCTGTTTTTATAACTAAAGCGCTTTCTTCCTCATTGATTTCATTCAAGTTAGATACTGACTTAGATATCTTATTAACCTCTTTTTCTAAATCAAGAATTATTCCTGATATCTCTTCTGAGGATGCCCTACTTTGTTCTGCTAATTTTCTTACCTCATCTGCCACCACTGCAAAACCTTTTCCAAGCTCTCCAGCCCTTGCTGCTTCTATAGCTGCATTTAATGCAAGAAGATTAGTTTGATCCGATATACCTGTTATCATGTCTATTATACTTTGAACCTTATTTGTTTTATCCTTGAGGCTCTTTGAAATCTCATAGACCTCTCTATTATTAGTTTTTACAAGAGATGCTTTTTCTGAAAGATTTTTGACTACTATTATGCTCTCATTAAAAATCTTACCACTCTCTTCTGAATAGTTCTTCATTTCCTTAGAAAGCTCAGCAGTTGTGGTTATTTCATTTTGTATATTAGTGGTAGCTGTGGTTTGCTCTTCTATATTAGAAGCTGTGCTTTCACATCCCTTAACGATTTCACTCATAGCTCCATGTATTACATTTGATGACTTCTCTATAGAATTTATCATACTATTTAAATTTCCAGTATTTTTATTTAGAAGATTTATAGCTTTATTTATCTCTTTAAGAAGTCCCTGTTGCTTATTATTAGCTTCTATAACCTTTAATTGTTCCTCCTCAGCCTTTTTAGTCATAGACTCTGAAAATTTTGTAACCAAAATTATAGAAAATATAAATAGTCCTATTATCATCTCTTCCATAGCTATTATCCCTAAGTTTTCTGGAGATAAATTCTTATAAACCCATCCAATATTAAATAGTACAGTTCCAACTATAGGTATAATAAGAAATCTTACCTCTATATAAGCTGTAGCCACTATTATCATAGGTATAATAAGTAATGGAGTAGTTTTTATCTCACAGAAAAATAATAATAGAAAATATGTAATGGCAAAAGGGGTTCCACATATATGTCTTACCTTTACATTTCCCCTGTCTTTTAAATAAAAATAAGTCATTATAAGACAAGAACCTAGCATAAGAACAAGAGCCGCTATGCCAGCATATAAGTTTATAAGTCCTCTTAAAATAAGGCCTGTACACCCTATTGAGTAAACAATTCCAAGTACCCAAATACATAATGCAAATATGTTATTAGTCCTTTCCTTAATAGTTAAGTTTTTCATTTTTATCCCTCCTAGATTATATACTTATCGTAAGCTTTATATGGTTTCTTTATATAAATTAATCTTTTGCTTAGAGTAGACATAATAGAATAAAAATATGTAAATTACAATATATTTTCACATAATTTTACAGACATAATTATATAACAAATCTCTATTTAGGAAAAGTATTATTTATAGTTATTATTATATTCTATAACTTCTTTAAATTTTTCTATAGTCTATGATAAGCTCTTATAAAAATCATATAAAATTTTGAAAAATATATTTTATAGTCTATACTTAAAGTATACAAATCTTTAGGGGTGATTTTATGAAAGTAATATTTAACGGAGATGATTTTGGACTAACTAAAGGAGTTTCTAAAGGAATAATTGAGGCAATTAAGAAGGGGGTTCTTAGTGATACAACAGCTATGGTTAACTCTCCTTATTTTGAAGATTCTATAAGGTATGCCAAAGAAAATGATATAACTAGCCTAGGACTTCACTTAACTTTAACAAATAGAAAACCAGTGCTTCCTCCCTCATTAGTTAAGTCCTTGGTAGATGAAAATGGAGACTTTTTCAAATCTGTATCCAAGCTTCCATGTAATATAAATATAGATGAGTTTGAAAAAGAAATGAGGGCCCAAGTTAATAAGTTTTTAGGTTGTGGTTTAGAACTTAATCATATAGATGGTCATCATCACTTTTTTATGTTTTATCCTGAGCTTTTAGATATAGTTATAAAGCTTTCTAAGGAGCTTAATGTTCCCTTAAGGTCTGGTACTACTTCTATTAAACTTTTATGTAATAAAGAAAATATAAAAACTACAGATTTTACAGATAGTTTTTATAAAGATGGAGCAACCATTGAAAACCTTATATCTATTCTTAATAAACATAAGGATTCAAACTCTATATTAGAATTTATGATGCATCCTGGATATTCAGATGAAGAACTTAGGTCTTTAAGTTCCTATAATGACTTTAGAGAGGAAGAGCTTAAAATATTAACTAGTACTAGATTAAAGGACTATATAAAATCTAATAATATAGAAATAATAAATTTCTCTCAATTATAATGTTACCATATAGGACTTTCATCTTAGAACTTAAGATATACACACATTAACTCCTTTAAATCAAGTGTTTTAGCTATTGTATAAAATAACTTTAAATATGATTTTAATTTTCTATGGTTTTAATTTTAAAAGCTAATTTATCTATCTGGGTAAAGCAAGACAAGTCAATAATATTTTTAATGAATAAGTTAAGTACTTATATTAAAGCCCTATATAAGATTAAAGTTAAAACCTATGATTTATAAAAGGAAGCTGTATGATAGTGCATACCCATGCATTATCATACAGCTTCCTTTTAACTTATAATTATCTTATATTATAAAAACATTTAAAAAAATCCTTATATACTAGTTTTAATAAGGTATATTTATATTCCAACAAGAACTTTGGCTGTGGTAAAATATATTATTAAAGCAAAAGCATCTACTATAGTGGTTATAAGTGGACTTGCCATTATAGCAGGATCTAGCTTAAACTTTTTCGCAATTATAGGAAGAACCCCTCCTATAACCTTAGCTAATATTACAGTGCAGAATAAGCTTATACATACTGTTATAGAAATATATATATCTGTACCTTCTAATAAATATAACCTTAAAAAATTCACTAATGATAATACAACAGCTACAATACTACTTACCCTTAATTCCTTCCATATAACCTTCATAAAATCATTAAGTTTAATTTCTCCAAGGGCTAATCCTCTTATTATTAAGGTAGAGGATTGTGATCCCGCATTTCCACCAGTATCCATAAGCATTGGTATAAATGCTGCTAGTATTACAACAGATTGAAGCACATCTTCAAACTTTTTAATAATATTTCCTGTAAAGGTAGCTGATATCATAAGGACTAAAAGCCATATAATTCTATGCTTTGCTAAAGAAAACACATTGGTTTTTAAATACTCTTCTTCTGAAGGCTCCATAGCTGCCATCTTTTGAAAGTCTTCTGTATTTTCCTGTTCTATAATATCAACTATATCATCTATGGTTATTATTCCAACTAATCTATTCTCTTTATCTACTACAGGCATGGCAGTAAAGTCATATTTCTTAAATATATTAGCTACAGTTTCCTGATCATCTACCGTATTTACACATATAACCTTACTTTCCATTACATCTTTTATTTTAGCCTCATTAGGACTCAAAATAATAGTTCTTATGGATAAAACACCCTCAAGCCTTCTATCCTTATCTATTACATAACAGGTGTCTATAGTTTCTTTATCTACTCCTGTTTTCTTAATATGCTTTATAGCTTCTTCTATGGTCATCTCTTTTTTTAAATCCACATATTCTATGGTCATTGCACTACCTGCACTATTTAGTGGATAATTAAGAAATTGATTTATTACAGTTCTTTTATGCTCCTCTGCATTTTCAAGAATTTTTTTAACTACATTTGCAGGCATCTCTTCTAATAAATTAATAGCATCATCTACAAATAAATCATTTATTATATTACTTATTTCACTATCTGTTATAGACTCTATGATCACTCGTTGTTCATCATAATTTAAATATGAGAATACATCTGCTGCAATATCCTTTGGTAAAATTCTAAAAGTTTTTACTACATTTTCTTTATCAATTTCCTCAAATAATTGTGCGATATCAACTACATTTAGGTCTATAAGTTTTGTTTTAGCCTCTAATAATTTATTATCCTTTAAAAGTTCTATTATTTTTTCCATTGATAATCCCCTTTCTTTAAGGGGAAACCTTATACTGGTTTATAGCTATGGCTTCCCTTATTTTTGTTAAGTTACTATTAAAATTATTCCCATCGGGCAAACTATCCATAACTACCACCAACTCTCTTGCACATAATTTTAGCACTTAAAATAATACTAGTACTCCGCCTACTACTATATCATAAAATGCCTCCTAATGCCATATAACTAGCCTTTTTCAGAATTTTTCTATGAATAATTTTCATAAAAGTTATGGATTAAAAATAAATATATTTTGTGATGACTATTCTATATAACTGCCATTATTATTCCCTATATTAATTTTCTATAATATTTTAATTTAAAAAACTATACTTTTTAATAAAAAATCATAAAATAAAAGCTCTCCTCCTATTAAATTTGCTTTAGAAAGAGAGCCCTTATTAAATATAATAATATTATTAATATATATTTTTCCCAAAAGGACATAGTGACAATTTAGCAAGCTTAAAGAACTGAAGTCCAAAAGGAATACCTACTATTGTTATGCATAATAATATTCCACTTATTAGATTTCCAAGACATAATAAAAATCCACCAAATATTATCCATAGAATGTTTAACAAAAGACTAATTCCTGAATCATTAACGGTAACTACTTCCTTTCCAAAGGGTGCAAATTGTAAAGATGCCATCTTAAAGCATTGTTTTCCTATAGGGATTCCAACTATTGTTAAACACCAAAATCCTCCTATAATAAGCCACCCTGCAGCATGTATTAACCCACCACATATTATCCATATTAAATTTCCTAAACAGCTCATAATTCCCTCCATATAAGTTTAACTTTATCTCTTTATAGGTTTAATAATACATTATAATTCCTATTTTGTATAGTGTTTATATTAATTTATTTATATTTCCATAAATGTGTGCAGACTTTTTTATTATTTCCAAGCTATATATTAACCTTACTTAAAACAAAATTTTAGGTATATTTATGCATATGCAAATCCAAATAATCCTATATTTTCATTGAATAAAACCTTGATTTATGCATTATTATACATTATTATGTATTTATAATTAAATTAAAAACATAAGAAAAAAGAGGTGTACTCATGGAAATAAAATTATCTAAATTTAATAAAGTTACCCTAAAAGCTTTATTAAAATTTTTAATTCCTTCGTTTATAGGAATACTACTATTTATGACCCCAATGGTGTTTAATGGAGAGGTTACTATACCAGTAGCTATGCTGTCCAAATTAATATCAAAGGTGCTAGGAGATTATCTTCCTTTTATAATGACTTTTATTATATCCCTAGCCTTTACTTTAACTTTAATTACTAAGATTTTTAAACCTAAGTTTATAATAAATAGTAAATATTTAAATAATTTATTTAATATTTCTAAGGTATGGTTTTTGTCAAGAACCCTAGGCTTTATATTTGTAATTTCAACTTATTTTAAAATAGGACCTGAGGCTATATGGTCTGAAAATACTGGTGGACTTTTATTAACTAGCCTTTTACCTGTACTATTTGGAGTATTTTTATTTGCTGGTTTATTATTACCTTTAATTTTAGATTTTGGACTTTTAGAATTTTTCGGTTCTTTACTTACAAAAGTAATGAGACCTATATTTAAATTACCTGGAAGATCTTCTATAGACTGTATAACCTCTTGGCTTGGTGATGGTACTATCGGAGTTCTTTTAACTAGCAAACAGTATGAGGATGGTTTTTACTCAAAAAGAGAGGCTGCTGTTATAGCTACCAACTTTTCTGCAGTATCTATAACCTTTGCTTTAGTTGTAATAGCTCAAGTTAATCTTTCTCATATGTTTGTTCCATTTTATCTTACTGTATCCTTTGCTGGTGTTGTTGCCGCTATTATAATTCCAAGGATTCCACCTTTAAGTAAGATAAACGATAGCTATTATAATAATAGTAATAATAACTTAAATGAAATCATCCCTGAAGGATATACTAGCTTTTCCTTTGGTTTAGAAAAAGCTATAGAAAAAGCAAATTCTCCTGAAAATACTATTAAGAGAGTTTCTTTAGATGGATTTAAAAATATATTTGATATGTGGATTGGAGTAACTCCTGTAATAATGTCTATGGGAACCTTAGCTTTAATCATAGCAGAATATACTAGTTTTTTTGAGTGGCTTGGATTACCCTTTATTCCACTTTTAAAGCTACTTCAAATCCCTGAAGCTGCTGCCGCATCTAAAACAATTATGGTAGGCTTTGCAGATATGTTTCTTCCTTCAGTTATAGCTAGTAATATAGCAAGTGATATGACAAGATTCATAATAGCTGCTTTATCTGTTACCCAGCTTATATATATGTCTGAAGTAGGAGGTCTTATACTAGGATCTAAAATACCTCTAAATGTTAAAGATTTGCTTTTTATATTTATTATAAGAACTTTGATAACATTACCTATAATAACTTTAATAGCTCATATAATCTTTTAAGTAAAAATAAATATGACTATTTAAATAAGTATTAAATTTATAAAACCACCACATATTAATATGCTTTTTAACCTAGTAACTTAGTTATGTAAATTTCATGAATAATTAAAAAGACTTTCCTATTAAATTATTAGGAAAGTCTTTTATATTATAGTTATAAAATTTAAATCTCTAATATAACACTTTATTTATCATATTCATCTAGATAAGAATGATGAGTTCCCCCTTCTATCCATCCTAGAATTGATTCTACATTTACATTTTCTGCAGACTTAAATATAGACTTATCAACATCCTTAAAGTCCTTCTTAATATTCTCTATAAGTGCTTTAATTTCATAACGCTTATTTCCTATCTTTTTAGCTGCTACCATACAAGCACAGTTTAATGGCCATATACCACTGCTTTGAGTGAATTTTTGAATATTCTTCTCTTCAATATAATAAAGTGGTCTTATAAGCTCTATTCCTTCAAAATTAGAAGCTTTTATCTTTGGAAGCATAGTCTTAAAGTTACCTGCATACAGCACATTTAATAAAGTAGTTTCTATAACATCATTAAAGTGATGACCTAAAGCCAGCTTATTACATCCTAATTCCTTCGCCTTAGAATATAATGCTCCTCTTCTCATTCTAGCACACATATAGCAAGGATAATCCTTTGCAATCTTATCTACTACATCAAAAATACCTGAATTAAATATATGTAAAGGGATATTTAAATAATTGCAATTATCTATAAGAAGCTCCCTAATATTTTCATGATATCCTGGATCCATTGCTATAAATTCAAGAGAAAAATCCATCTGACCATGCCTTTTAAGCTCTTGAAAAAGCTTTGCCATAATCAAGCTATCCTTTCCCCCAGATATAGCTACTGCTATTTTATCTCCATCCTCTACAAGGTTATAATCCTTAACTGCCTTAACAAATTTAGACCAAATTTGCTTCCTATATTTCTTTATTAGGCTACGTTCGATTTCCTCTAAAGGCTTTCTTTCATTAAAAGGAACTAAGACGTCACATCCATTTCCTGCTAAATCACTCATTATAACACCTCACTTTTCTTGAAATATTATATCATTTTCGTGGTATAATGTCTTTACTAATTGGTTGAATAAATTATACAATATATTCATATGAATATATATAATAGCATTACTTTTGGGGGTACTACTAATGTTTTCTAATTTAATGGACACAAAAGACAATTTGGGTAAGGAATTATACAGTTTAAATTTTAATCCTATTGATGACTTAAAATATGATAAAAATAATGTACTATCATATTTTAATGAAGTTGAAAACCTTATAATAAGGGAATTTAATGATCTAAGTAAAACTAAGGCACAGAACCTTAAATCCATTGTACATATTCTCCAGTGCTACAAAGAAGAAGTTTCTACTTATTGTAACACTTCTTCTGAACTCTCTAGGGTAGTGGAAGTCCCTAAAGAAATTTCAAATATGTTTTTTCATGAGGAATATGGTGATTTAAAAAAATTAATTTCTCAAGTTATAAATAACTTGAAATTAATTAATTCAATTAAATTTACTCTTTCTCAAGATAACTCAATACTAAAAATCTTAAATGAAATTTCTAACACAAAAACTTTCCATAACATATCAGTAAATGTTAATGGAGAAAACATTGATTTAGATGAGGTTATAATAACTAAAAAAGGAATCTTTGTTTTAAAAGCATTTAACCTTGACCTAGATGATTCTATATTTATTGAGGTCACAAATGATGGTAAGGTATTTAAACATCAAGGTATGCATAAGCATCTCATAAGTAAAAATTTTAAGACTTCTTTACTTATGTGTTGTAAATTATTAGAAAAAAATATAAATGAAAAAATTAAAATTTCTAAAAAGTCCACAGATTATATAAGGGTATATCCTTTAGGAGTCTTGCTTAATAATGATTGTAAGATACTTAATGTATCAAATATTCCTTTATTAAAAGTAAAAAACCTAGAGAAGCATTTATTACAATATAAGGATATATTAAAAGACTCAGATCTAGATTCTATTTATAATATAGCTTCAGAGTTTTTAACCTTAAAAGAAGAAAATTATGCTAAAAGTATTAATCCAAAACTACTAAACTACTTAAAGGTGGTTTTAGTTTCTAGTAAGTTTTTAAAAGAAGCCAACGAGGAATTAAAAAAAATTAATAAAGATGTGTATCTTAAGAAGAAAGAAGAAGAAAGAAGAATAGAATTATCTAAAATAAGAAGAGACAAACTAAATAAATATAAATATATTTATATTGGATTTCTTGTATTAGGCTCTTTATTTATTGCCTATAAAAGTGTGTCTTCAATAATGTTATATAGCTCTATAAGAGATTTTAATAAAAATTTAACCTCTTCTATAGAACTTAAAGATATTAATGTTCTAAGTAATATAATATCTAATAAAAACTTAACTTCTTCTCAAAAATCTGCATTTATAACCCTTCTGAATAAAGATACAGATTTAAAAAAAGAAATAATAAATAAGGTTTCTGAGTCAAAGGCAAAAGAACAAATTAAAATAAGAGAAAATATATATTTAACTGAAGATAAAAAATTAAAACTTACTCCAATAAAAATTACCCGTGGTTCAGAAGGACCAATATATTTAAATGAAGATAAATATACAGCCTCCTATTTTGAAGTTATTCCTGGTATATATACAGTGTATTCTGAGAAATCTGGAGAAAAAATTAAAGAAAAAGAAATATATATTTTAGATGAGACTTCACTAGACTTAGATAAGGAGTAACCATTTTGGTTACTCCTTATACTCCTTTTAATAATTTTATAAGGGACTGTCGCACTAAATAATACAATATATTGTATTATCTATTATTAGTAGGACAGCCCCATTATAATTATAGAATATATTTATTTTATATAATTAACTACCTCTTTATTTCTATTTATTTTGGGTGCTTCATAGCCCTCCTTTATGTATCCCACTGCTATAGCATAAAAAGGCTGATATCCTTCCTTAATCCCTAATAACTTTATATTCTCTAGATTTTTAAAGAAATAGTTTACAAGTCCAACCCAACATGTCCCAATATTTAAGCTAGTAGCTGCTATCATAAGATTTTCTGTAGCTGCAGAAGCATCTATTAAAGGTGAATAGGTATCACTTCTACCTGAAACTATGATTAATGTAGGAGCATCATGTAATATATTTCTACTTGATTTTCCTATTTTACAAATCCACTCCTCCTCACTTTTTATCATTTCCTCTTTAGCTTCCCTATTTATTCTCTCTAACATTTCCTTTCTCTCAATTACTGTAAAATGCCATGGCTGATCATTATGTCCAGATGGTGCATGGATGGCCGCATCTAAAATAGCTAAAAGCTCTTCTTCTTTAATCTTATCCTCTTTAAATTTCCTAACACTTCTTCTAGATTTTATAGTGTCTATAATTTTATTCATACTTATCCCACCTTCTTTAAAACTCTTTACTTTTTTCTTATATATACCATGTTTTATATATTACTTCAATTATAATATAAAAATTTATTTAAAGTTAAAACTAAGTTAATTTAAAGTTAAAAAATATAATTCAATATATAGATTAGTACTAATTTTACTTAACTTGTTATATAGTTAAATCTAGGAGGAGTGAAAATTACTGGGCTAAATTTCTAAGGTATAAAATTCTAATTATAAATGTGAATAATTCTAGTGGTATAACTTAACTAATATATAATTTTAGTCATTACAATTTTAGATTGTATATTAGTTTTAAATGCTTATAATTTTATATGTATTGAATAATCTTTAATGTAAGGTTATAATATGAACAATATTCAGTAAGGTTGGTGGTATATATGCCAAAGATAATAAATAACATAAAAGATACACTATTAAGCCAAGGAAAGAAAATTTTACTTAATAATGGATACTCAAAACTTAACATAAGAGAAGTCACTAAAGAATCTGGAGTAGCTACTGGAACCTTTTATAATTATTTTAAAAGCAAAGAGGACTTAGCAATAAATATTTTTAGAGAAGACTGGAATAAAATATTAAAATCTGTAAGTTCCATAGAGCTATCCCCCATTCCTTTAAAAGATAAGCTAGAAACAGTACATCTTTACATTGATGAATTTCTAAGTTCTTATATTCCCATTTTCTTTGAAATGAATGCTAAGCATTATGGTTGCAGGAAAGAGTCCATTATGGATCCCCTATACAATGTAGTTGAGAAAATATTAGAATTCCATAGAAATAAAGATGAAATAAGCAACCCTTTAAGTAACAGCAAACTTTCACAGCTTATAATTAATAATTTAATAACCATATCTAGAACTCACTACATTACCTTTAACGAATTTTTTATTTCCTTAAATTTATAAAAACCTAAAGGCAATGTACCATTAACTTTAGGTACATTGCCTTTAAATTTAAAATAACTTTCCTAATATATTTTAGTAATATATCATAAACTCTAAAAATTTACTAAAATAGTCCTTCTCTTTTTCTTCCTCTAATATGGATAAGAAATATTCATCTTCATCAGTTATAATATTATCTACCCCTAAATCTATAAGTCTCTTAAGTCCATCTTCATTATTTACAAGCCACACATGAACCTCTTTTTCAAGTCTATGAGCTTCCCTTACTAATCTCTTTGTAACAAAGGATTCTTCTACACTAAATAAGTCTACATTTAATTTCTCATAATCCCCTACTATGGCATACATTATATATCCTGTTTTTATATTGCTATCTATATCCTTTACCTTTTGAAGAACATCATAGTTCATAGAAGTTATAATTACCTCATCCTCCATATTATAAGCCTTTATCAAATCTAATACTTTTATAGCCATAGTTTCCTCATTATCATTATTAGGCTTTATTTCTATATTAAGCTTTATTTTGCTCTTTGATAATTCTAATACTTCTTCAAGTAAAGGTATATTTTCTTCTAATGAATATTCCTTAGTTCCATAGGATATATCTAAAGTTTTTATATAATCATAGTCTAAGTTCCATATATAATCATTTACCCCTGTGAGCCTTTTTAAATTACTATCATGAATTAACACAATATTTCTATCCCTTGTTTCTTGAACATCAATTTCTGCATAATCCGCCTTATTATCTATAGCTTTTCTTATAGCTAACATACTATTTTCTGGTGCTTCTTTAGAACTTCCCCTATGGGCAGTTATGTCTACGCTATACTTTGCATCCACTGACTCATCTATTATTTCTTTAGTTACTAGGGTTAGGAATCCTAATATTATTACAAAACTAATAAATATAAATCTTTTTCTTTTAAATAATTTATTTAAAAATGTCTTATATGACCTTTCCTTAAGTTTTAAAGGAACTATTATTTTACTTATATCATTATAGTATAATTTGTAGTAAAGTCTTGTATAATGTTGGGTTTCAAAAGCTAGAAGAAGAAAGCTAAGAGATATAACTATAATAAACTGAAATAGTTTAAAAAATGCTAAGATAAGTCTTTTAGCTCCTGGTTCTATTCCTACGAATTTTATAAGTCCATAGACTAAAATCATCCATAGGACTAAAAGAAATAAGGATATAAAAATGTTCATTAAAGTTATACCTATAAATTGTTTTAAAAACACCTTAAGATTCCTAGACACAAGTCTTCCACTATTCCTTATCGCTTCATAAGAGGAGTTATTTTCTAACATAATAAAGTTCATAGAAAATATCCATCTTATAGATAAAACCACTACAATTAAAACTAATATAGAATAAAGTACTGTTATAAGATTATTACTATAAATATAATCCATTATAAAATCTGGTATCTTTGATATATTAATAGAATTAGATGATAATCCAATCCTTAGCATAGAGGTAAATATGGTTATATTTAGAAGTACTAATACTCCCCCGACCCCCTTAAACCTTGGTATTTTAAACAAACAATATTTAAGTATTTCTAAATAACTACTTTCCTCTTTTCTTAAATATATTTGATGACTTAAAACTACTAATCCTCCTACTTCTATAAGAATAATGGAGCTCATTATTATAATTAAAAGTAACATAAGCAATATACCCTGAGGAGATATTATAAATTTAAATAGCTGATTATTTGCTAAGGTACTTACTCCTTTATTCTTCATAAGACTATTAATAAGAAGATTTATAATTGGTATAAAGACTAAGGTTATAAGCATTTTAGTGGCTATTTGAAATTTAATAAATCTTTTAAACCCAAATTTTAAATCTCCTATTATCTTTTTATATTCAAAGAAAATGTTCTTTATGGCTTTCACCTCCTAAGTAAAAATGTACTATTAATCTTTTACACATAAAATATTATATCAAACTTTTAGGTAAAAATTAAAAACCACTGTCTTAGTTTATTTAATAAAAAAAGGAGCATAGCTTAATCCTTTCACTATATCTCCTTTTATTAGGGTTATTTAAATTTATTATTCTCAAGAAAATCTTTTTTATTTACTATGTTTTCTTCAAAAGTTTTCACAGCATTCTTTGTAAAATTACCTATGGTTTTCATATTGTTTAATTCATTACCAGTATTATTATTTTTAGTTATCTTAGATTTGCTACTCATTATATCACCACCTAAAATTAATACTCTAAGTAGTGTTTCCTTTTTAGTTTTAAAATAGTCTTATTTATTACTTATATGTGTTCTTTAAAAAATCTTCTGAATTTACTATATATCTTTTATGAAGACCCTCTCCAATTTTCCCTTCTTCATCTACAACTTCCACAGAAAATACAAGCTTCTTACCTTTCACTTCTATAAGTTCTGAGGTGCATACCACTTCCATACCTATTGGTGTTGCCTTTATATGCTTTATACTAACTTCTGTACCAACTGTGGTAAAACCTTGGTCTAAACAGCCCTCTACAGAATTTTTACATGTATTCTCTATAAAACTTATCATAGCTGGAGTTGCAAATACTTCTAAGGTACCTGACCCATATTTGTTTGCACTATCCTCTTCTGTTACCTTCTTTATTTGAGAAAATTTTGTTCCTTCTTTTATATTCATTTACATCCCCCTATATCTTCTAATAGTCATACTCCTGTACATTCTCAAATATAGAAACCTTTAAAGTTTCATCTCCTAAAAGCTTCTTATAAGAACATAGGAATTCACTTATTTTATTATTTTGAAGATTAACTTTTCCTTCTCCCCTTAGTATAACTTCATTTCCAGTAATATATATTTTAATATTATTTATCTCATACACAATAAATACTTTTTCCTGTATTTTATCCTTATATTTCTCTTTAAAACTCATTGTCTTTCTAAGGGCTTCATAATCCATATTCATATTAAAGTTCTGAGTATCTATTCCCATACTCTTCATTTGATTTTCTATATCCTCAAAATTAAATCCATATCTTTTCATTATCTCTTTTTGTATATTAATTAATTTTTCTTGAGATATATTATTTTCCTTCATGTATTCATTTAAATTGCTATATAAATCCTTCATAGTTATTTGTCCTTGAGCTAAGGAATAATATAGCCCATATATATATTGTTCAAACTTATCTATATCCTTGTCTCTTGCTTTATTTTTAATTTCGTTGAAATCAATTATATCCATAATACTCATCCTTTCAAAGAATATATTTTAGTATTTCTTATTCTAATGTTTAATATAAATAATAATCCCTTAATCTATTTAATTTCTCATCATCTAATCCATACTCTTTATTTAAATAATTTTCTATGGTTCCATAATTATCTTTTATTGTATTAAATGATTCTAATATATATTCCTTTTTTACACCCATTAAAGCTTTAAATATATCAATGCTTTCCTTATCCTTTAACATAGAAATAATCGGCTTCATTAACCTATCATTATTGCTCTTTATATAGGTATTTGTTAACATATAATCTTCTAATATGGTTTCCTTTGAAACTCCAAGGGCTATTAGTATTAAGGCAGCTGCAAGACCTGTTCTATCTTTTCCCGCAGTACAGTGAAAAATTATAGGAGTATTCTCTTTCTTATCTATATATTTAATGGTTTCCCTAAAGGCTTCATTATTAATTACCATGTCTTTGTATCCATTCTTTAGCATATCTTTATCTATATGTTTTAAGCTACCTTCCTTCTTTATAAGATCAAACATACTAAAGTTTTTATCACTTTTATCTAATGCTCTCATTGCTGATATATTAAATAATTCAATCCCATCTATATTAGGATCTGGGCTTTTTTCTACTTCCATATTAGATCTATAATCAAAGACTGCTTTAACCCCTAACTTCTTTACATATTCTATATCTTCCATAGTTAGGGTACCTAATGCATCTGACCTATAAAACTTATTCCACTTTACTCGTCTTCCATCTTCAGTTTTGTATCCCCCTATATCTCTGAAGTTATTTACCCCTTTAAGAGGCAGGAGTCTTTCTCCTAAAATTTCTGTATTATATCCTTCAGATTCTAATATATAATAGTTTCTAACATTAGGTTCTGGATCTTTAAACTTTATATAATTCTCTTTTGCAGTCCCTATTAATTTTATATTATCATTAATTTTAGGAGTATTTGTCCAATAAATCTTTACCTCTTTATTTATTCTACTGCTCCAACTAATACTTATATTTTCTCCATCTCTTTCTAGAATTAAATCCTCAATCTGCATCTTCTACCTCCATAAATTTTTATAATATACTTTTAATCCATTGTAAAATGATCATGATTTAATAAAGATAAAATATCCTGTGGTTTTATTTTTGAAAGTAAACTCATATGGTCTAAATATTTTAAAAGATTATCATTTAAATCATCCTTCATATGGGTTTTATTTATACTCCAAATTAAAGCCTCTAAATTATTACTATCTAATTTACAGTTAAATATAGATAGTAATTTTAAGTATAATAAATAATTGTATATATCTCTATATACTATATACTCATTATAGTCCTTATTTTCTTCCATTATAAGCTCTATTATTTTACTTAATGCCTCATTAATTTTATCTATATTCTCCTCATATATAATGTCTATAGATTTTATTGTCTTAAAACTAACAGCTATTATTCTCATAACATCATTTTTTATAATAGATATTTCTTCTTCTTTAAATCTACTACCCATCTTTAAAAATTCAGGATTTTTTATAAATCTCTCTCTTAAAAATTCTATAAATTTTTCTAAAGCCTTAGAATTATCTCCTTTTTCCACTATAAATAATATTCTAAAAAATAGATTCCATAAAAATTCTTTATTTATAGATTCTAAAAATAATTCTCCCACCATATTAGAAAACTCATCATTGAACTCAACTCTTCTTTCAAATTCTATTATTGAGTTAAAATCTATATACTCTTTGTTTATTTCATTTAATCTTGAAAAAGCTTTTACTAAGGTATCCCCATACTCATCCATTTTCTCTATATTATTACCTCTAAAAATATAACTCATTATAGTATCGCAGGGTCTTTTAAAATCTATGTCTACCCCTATACTACTTTTCATTCTTGTGGAGAACATGTCATATATAATTTTAGATAACAAGGATTCTGATTGAGCTTTTCTTATAACTGGATTTGTGGTATTTGATTTATTAAATTGATTATATATTATAAGCAATTGATGATCTATCATAGATAGGTTATTCTTAATAGATCCCATTATATCCTTTAAAAAACCATCTCCTAGCATATAGTTATAGTTCTTATATATTATTTTATGCTCTATCTCTCCCCAAAATATATTAACAAGAGCCTTTATTTGAAGTTCAAAATTAATAACCTTATTATTCTTTTTATATTTTCCATCTATTTTATAAATTTTAAATCCATTCTTTTGCTTTTCTGGTTGCTTTCCATTTAAATCTAAACTTATACTTCTGTTATTTTTATTGTAATAAAATCCATCCTTATCTAATTCATTAAAATATCTAGTTAATATATTATATATTAATGCTTCATCTTCTATAAATCTACACTCAATCCTTAAACCTATAAGGTCAGATAAGTTCTTAAAAAGTTCTATTGAATCTTTATAT
This sequence comes from Clostridium hydrogeniformans DSM 21757, assembly GCF_000686705.1. GTDB lineage: Bacteria > Bacillota > Clostridia > Clostridiales > Clostridiaceae > Clostridium_Z > Clostridium_Z hydrogeniformans. The sequence goes on from NZ_JMLJ01000003.1 coordinate 37,185, forward strand.
AAGTTATAATAGCTATATCTTAGTATTTTCTCCTTTAAGCTATTTGGGGTTTTAACCCTTGAGTTAATATTTATATATCCTTCACTATGCTCAAGAACCTGATCTTCAAAAAATTCTGATAGTTCCTTTGAAATCTCATATAAGCTTTCAAAATTATCCTCTAAGGTGTTTAAGGCTTCATCTATGAACCGAAACATCTCTAATGCCATGATATTCCTCCTAAATTTATATATTTATAGGATTACATACTATTACATTCAATATCTTTAGTTTATATAACTTTTATGTATTTATAAATAGCTTTTCTCTGTTTTCTTTATAAATTAACAGTAATTTATAAAATTATTTTATTTTTTTATATATTGGAGAGTTTTATATAATATTTTTTCTTTATATTCTTATATATACTTTTCTTAAATCTTCAATATTAAAATCTTTATCAATTACAATAACAAATTGAACTAATTTTTGTTTATTACTCAAACACTTTAATTTCTTTAAGCTTTATATATTTCATATAAAATATTTCTAAAATAAAAGGATTAATACTAATATAAAATTAGCATTAATCCTTAAAAACTATCTTAAAGAAAAAATCTTTTTCTTTAGTTATTAACCTTTACTTCCGTCCAAACCTCGTCATATAATTTAAGCTTATCACCTAGATCCTCATAGTTTTCACATTTATCTAATATTTCTTTTGGAAGATAAGCATTCCTATTATTTCTTATACTTTCTGGTTGAGATTTTTGAGCCTCTTTATGAGGTGTTGTATATCCAACTAAGGAAGCATTTCTTAAGGCTGAATCCTTCTCACACATAAAGTTTATGAAAAGCTCTGCTTCTTTTTTATTCTTAGCTCCCTTTGGAATAGATAATGAATCTACCCAGAAGTTTGCTCCCTCCTTGGGAACTACGTATTGGAGATTAGGATGCTCATCTTGAAGGTTTAATCCTTCTCCTGACCATATTACTGCTAAAGCTCCATCTCCAGCTATCATTCTATCTTTAACCTCATCTTGTACATAAGCAAGTACTAATGGTTTTTGCTTAATAAGTTCTTCCTTTGCCTTCTTAAGCTCCTCTTCATTAGTTGTATTTAGTGAATATCCAAGCCTCTTTAAAGCCATTCCTATTGCATCTCTTTGGGCATCTAATATAAACATTTGCTTTTTATATTTTTCATTCCATAGTATATTCCAGCTATCCACTGGTTCCTTAATAATATCCTTATTATATAATATACCTATGGTTCCTGACATATAAGGCACAGAATATTTGTTTTCTGGATCAAAGGGTCTTCCAAGAAAAGATTCATCTATTTCTTTAAAATTAGGAATATTATTAAAGTTTATTTCCTCTAATAAATTTTCCCTTACCATCTTTTGAACCATATAATCTGATGGGACTACTACATCATAATTTGTTTTCCCTGATTTTACTGATAAGTACATATCCTCATTAGTATCATAGGTAGAATAAGTAATTTTTATATCATACTTATCTTCAAATTCTTTAATTAAGTCCTCATCTATGTTCTCTCCCCAGTTAAACACCTGCAAAGTTTGTTTTTTGTTACAAGCCATAAAACTAAATGTGAAAATTATAATAACACATATAATACCTAATAGCTTAAAAGTTTTTTTCATTAATCTTTCTCCTTCCTCGCCTCATTATATAACATATATGAACTAGGTATTAATAATATAACATTTCACTAATAATTTCAAGTTTTAATAACAAAAAATACTAAATAATAATTTCTATTGTTTATATAATTTATGCTACATCCTTATTAGATTTATCTTTTCTTAAGCTTCTTTCATATCTACTATATATAATAATAGCAAGTAAACTAAATACCAATGGACCTCCTATCATCCAAAGAGTGGAAGATAAGTCTCCTCTCATAGCAGGTTCTATTATAGTAAATAAGTTAGCAAATCCAACAACTAAGGTAATAATTATTGAAGCTATTAAGGCTCCATTATAAGATTTATAAACCTCAAAAGGCTTTATTATATGCTTTTTCTTCTTAAAGGATGAAAAAGCTCCTGATAAGAACATATATGGTATGGTCATGGCTACATTTGTCATAAGTACTAATTTTGAAAAGAACTCTGATGCTCCTTCTCCCCCAAAAGATACAGCTAAAATCATCACTATAACTATTATCCCTTGAAGCTTCATAGCATTTACTGGCATCCCATTTTTAATTTCTCCTATTTTAGATGGCCATATTTTTTTAGGAGTTCCTTCTATTAATTGTTTTAAAGGTGAATAAGCTAGTGTAAAGAAGGCTCCTGTTAAGGCAAGGAACATTGAAAATCCAACAAACCTAGCAACCCATGCTCCTAAATTTAATGAGGCTAATTCACTTAATCCAAGAGAATTTCCTATTTCAAATCCTAGGTTTCTCATCATTACATAGGCTACATTTCCCATATGAACATCATTACTTGATAACACATTATTCCAATTAATAAATATACCACAGAGGAATATACCTACTGCATATCCTATAGAGATTACTATTGCAGCTATGGTAAGACCTTTTGGAAAGGTAATCTCCGGTTTTTCTGTTTGGTCAACTAGTCCTCCTATAACTTCTATTCCTCCAAATCCAAATATTGCAAAAACTAAAAAGGATAACATAGCAATAGGTGACTGATAAGATGGATGAGGTGATTTCACTAAATCTAAAGCTCCTTCTATAGGCTGGGCTAGTTCTCCCTTATTAGCTATAAGAACTATTATTGCTCCTATAAGTAATACTACATTTAAAAGAGCTACAGCAGTACCACCTACAGATGTTATCTTGGTTATTTTTTCAAGCCCCTTAGATGCAGTAAGCGTAACTACTATTATCCAAATCACTCCAAGAATTCCCAGAGTTTGAGTTGAATTTAATCCTAATATACTCCAAGTTGAAGTATTATCTCTTCCAAATATGGTATTAGATAGTGGAATCCATATTGCAGATGCTATATTAACCATCCATATTATATAGGATGCGTACCACATAAAGGTCCCAATAAAAGCATACTTAGGTCCCACGGACTTATCCATCCATGAATATATCCCACCCTTTTCATTCTTAAAGGCAGCTCCATATTCCGCCATCATAAAGGCATAAGGTATAAAGAATGTTACTGCAGCTAATATAAACCACGGTATAGCTCCATATCCCATAAGATAAAATGATCTTGGCATGTTAGCAAATCCAAAAACCGATGTAAATATCATAAGAATTAAAGCTACCAAGTTTAATTTTTTAATTTTTTTCTCATTCTCGCTCATCTTTAGTTCCCCCTAATTTAGATTGTGTCAATGTTAAAATCGCAACACATATTATTATACATAATGTGACATCTAAAGCAATTTATTTTTTAAAAAATAACATTTTTTTAAATTTTATCTCTATTTTATCCACCTTTATTTAAATATTTATAAAAAATCTTGTAATTTCCTTGTTTTTTTTATTATAATTCCACATTAAAACAATTGCATTTTTAAAAATATATTAAACTTTTCTAATTTATTGTTTTTTTATTCTAATTTTTATGAAATAATATATATAACTGGTGTAGTTTCATAAAAAAACTATATTTTTAACATATATTCTTTTTATGATCCTTTCATATTATGCATCTTATATAATCCTCTTATCCCTATGTATATCTTAAATAAAAACTAATTTAATTTCTTATTCTAGTTACCTTATAATTTAAAATCACTAATTTTGACCATTTTAATAATTAACTAGTTCAAAAGGTTAATTTCTTCCCCCCCTAAGGTAAGATACGTAAAATAAATTTAAAAATGCTTCTTATATTTAAATTAAACTCTTGAAAATAGCATAGGTTTATAAACTATACTTTATGGCTATATATAGGATATAAGTATTAAAATCCATATAATAGGTTAGGAGGTATTAAATGAAAAAAGTATATATCGGTTTAATATGTTTCATTATAGCTTTATTTAGTTACTTACTAGTAAATAATAAATCCACATCTAAAGACCTCTCAAGTAATATTAACCCTTCAAATATAAAGCTTGATGAAAATTATATAGATGTGAATCTTACTGCTGTAGGTGATATTCTAGTTCATGAAACCCAATTATTATCCCAATATAACGAAGTTACAAAATCCTATGATTTCACCTCTTATTTTAATGAGATAAAACCTTACATAAGTAACTCTGACTTTTCTATAGCAAATATTGAGACATCCCTTGGAGGAAAAGAAAAAACATATTCAGGTTATCCTTTATTCAATACCCCTGATGAAATACTCTATGCCTTAAAAAAATCTGGTTTTAATATGGTAACTGCTGCTAATAATCATATATTAGATAGGGGAACTGATGGGTTAATTAGAAGTGCTAAAACTATAAAAAATCATAATTTAGATCTTGTAGGTATTAAAGATACTGAAAATTCTAAAACTTATTTAATAAAAAATATAAAAGGAATAAATATTGGATTCTCAAACTTTGTTTTTGAAACTCCAATGAATAAAGGAAATAAAACTATAAACTCCATTGTTCTTGATAAAAATGCTGAAAAACTTATAGATACATTTGACCCTAGCAATATGGAAGAAACCCTAAATAAACTTAAAAAAAGAGTTAATACAATGAAAAAAGAAGGTGCTGAAGTTTTAGTCTTTTATATGCACTGGGGGGATGAATATAACTCTAAGCCTAATGCCTATCAAATCTCCATAGCTAAAGCCTTAAATGATTATGGGGTAGACGTTATAATAGGTAGTCATCCTCATGTAATACAACCTATGGAGTTTTTATATTCTAGTAAAACTTCAAAAGAAACTTTAGTAGCTTATTCTCTTGGGAATTTTATTTCCAATCAAAGATATGATATTGTGAAGAAAGAAGGCACAGAGGATGGAGTAATATTAAACTTTACCATAAGAAAATCCTTAGATGATAATTCCATTAAAATAAATAAGGTAGACTATATTCCTACCTGGGTAAATAAAACCCCTATAGGTGAAGAGAAATATAGTTATTCTATTATTCCATTACATGAAGAAATAAGTGAAATTACTTCTAAATATAATAAGGAAACCTTAGGTAAAATTAATGCTTCTCGTAGAAATACTGTTAATATAATGGAATCCTTTAATAGTAGATTTACTGTAGCACCTTTAAAGTAAATTTATAAATCATAAAAAGGCTTTATTACCCCTATCTAAGTAATAAAGCCTTTTTTATTTTATTATTTTTATATATTTTCTATTTATAGGGATTTAAGTTTTAAATTTAATTTATACATCTGACTAAAGCATTATAAATTAAGTTTATTTTAATGAATAAGTTAATTCTTTATATTAAAACCCTATATATGATTTTGATCTCAGGACTTAACCTGTTCGGTGTTAACTCTTTTAAATGGTGCTGTTTAGCTATTGTATAAAATAAACTTCAACTTTTAAGCCCTATAATACTTTTAAGTAATTTTATTCCTCTGAAAAAACTTTATTTGCAATATTAACTGATTCTTTTGCATCCTTTGCATAAAAATCTGCTTTAATAAGCCTTGCGTAATCCTCATTAAGAACTGCTCCTCCTACCATAACTAAGGAGTCAAGCTTTTCCTCTCTTAATCTTTTAATAGTTTTTTCCATGCTTTTTACTGTAGTTGTCATTAATGCACTAAGCCCCACTAATTTTATCTTTTCTTCTCTTACTTTATTTACAATATCTTCAGTAGCTACATTTTTTCCTAGGTCCACTATTTCAAACCCGTAATTTTCTAGTATCACCTTTACTATATTTTTTCCTATATCATGAATATCCCCTTCCACTGTAGCTAAAAGTATCTTTCCTTTGCTTATAGAACTCCTATTATTTCTTACTAAGCTTTCCTTCACAGCCTCAAAGGCTCCCTTTACTGTTTCACTACATTGTATTAATTGAGGAAGAAATATTTTTCCACTTTGAAAATCATTTCCCACCTGATCTAAAGCAGGAATTAACTCTTCATTTACAATAGAAAGTTCATCTTTAATCTTTAAAAGTTCTTTTGCCGCCCCATAAGATTTATCTTTTAAGCCCCTTTTTATTATTTCCTTTATATCCATATGTTTATTTTCTTTATGATTATTTTCTTTAGATACCTCTACATTAGAGTATTTATTAATAAAACCTTCTCCACCCTTATCCTCATTATTTAATAACTTAAAAGCATTTATTATATTTAACATTTCTTCATCTTTAGGATTTATTATAGGAAGATCTAACCCCCTAGTTAAAGCCATGGAAAGAAAAGTCTTATTTATAAGCCCTCTGTTTGGTAGTCCAAAAGATATATTTGAAACACCTAAGGTTGTTTTTACCCCTAAATTGTTCTTTACCATCTCTATAGCTTTTAAGGTTTCTATAACTTCTTCTTGATTAGTAGATGCTGTTAGGGTTAAACAATCTATTATTATGTTCTCTCTTCCTATTCCATAACTCTCTGCTACCCTTATTATTTTTTCTGCTATTCTATATCTATCCTCAGCTTTTTCTGGTATACCTTTTTTATCTAAGGTAAGCCCAACCACCATAGCCCCATACTTCTTTATTATAGGAAGGATTTCTAAAAGCTTACTATCTTCTCCATTAACAGAGTTCACAATAGCCTTTCCATTATATATTCTAAGAGCTTCTTCTATAACTTCTCCATCACTAGAATCTATTTGAAGAGGAGTATTTATAATAGCCTGTATCTCTTCTATTACTCTTTTCATCATAGCCTTCTCATCTATATCTGGAAGCCCCACATTTACATCTAATATATTGGATCCTTTTTCTACTTGTTCTATAGCTTCTTTTAATATATAATCCATATCTTGATTTTTTAAAGCTTCCTTAAACAGCTTTTTTCCTGTGGGATTTATCCTCTCTCCCACAATATTAACCCCATTAATAAGTATAGTCTTTGAAGAACTACATAGTCCTACAATGTTTTTATTTATAACCTCACAAGGTTTCCTACCCTTTGTAAGTTTATAAAGTTCATTTATAAATTCATCTGTAGTGCCACAACATCCTCCTACTATATTAATCCCTTTAAGAATTAAGGCCTTCATAAATTCCCCAAACTCTTCTTTTCCTATATCATATACAGTTCTTCCATCTCTAACTATAGGAAGCCCTGCATTAGGCTGAACAATAAGTGGAATTGAGGCATAGGAGGTAAGCTCTTCAATTAAGGGTAACATTTCCAATGGGCCTAAGGAACAATTTATTCCTAAAGCATCTACTCCTAAACCTTCCAATGTAATAACCATGGACAAAATATCAGTTCCTGAAAAGGTTCTTCCGTCCTTTTCAAAAGTCATGGTTACAAACACTGGAATATCTGAGTTTTCTTTAGCTGCAAGAACTGCTGCCTTAGCCTCTAATAAATCTGTCATAGTCTCTATAAGAATAATATCTACCCCATATTTTACTCCTATTTCAACTTGCTCTTTAAATATATCATAAGCTTCATAAAAGCTTAGAGTTCCCATAGGCTTTAAAAGTTGTCCTATTGGCCCTATGTCTAACGCTATATAGGACTCACTATTTCCCCTGGCCTCTTTTGCATTGTTAATGGCTGAGGAAATTATCTCTTCCCCTGAATACTCAGAATCCTTAAGCTTTATCTTATTAGCTCCAAAGGTGTTAGTTGTTATAACTTTTGCCCCTGCATTTATATATCTTCTATGGATATCTATTATGGTTTTTGAAGATGTTATATTTAGCTCTTCTGGTAATTCACCAAGCTTTAAACCCATATCTTGAAGCATAGTACCCATAGCCCCATCAAAAACTAATATGTTCTTTCTTATATACTCTTTAACCTCCACAGGTTACCCCCACCTTCCTGAAACTACAGTCTTTCTTTCCTATACAACTTTCACATCCTCTTTCCCCTTTATCTATCTTAAAGTCTGAAACTCCTATAATAGCAGTTACAGATTTCCTTGGTATTAATAGGTTATGGCTAGATGCTGTAAGTCCAATAGCTCTTTCTCCATTTAATGCTCTTAAAAACTTCCCTTGAATATCTATGGTTAAATCACCATAACCTGGACTATATCTCCAGGTTATGGTGTTATTTGATTTTTCCTCTTCTTCCTTTATAATACCTTCTAGATAATCGCAATACTCTTCAACTAAAGTTGTAGCACAAGCGTCTAAAATTAAGGCCCTAGTAAGGTCAAATTTTTCATAATAAGCTATTTTTTTATCCACATGAATTCCTAGGGTTACTGCCATTAAATAAACCTTACTACATTTACTTAAATGATTATATATACTCTTTCCCTTAAGAATTAAATTACTTTCTTCTAAAATAACTTGTCCATCATCCAGGGTAATAGAATATTTATTATATATTCCCTTTATCCTAGCCATACTCTTAATTTCCTCAATTTCTTCATCTATGGTTTTATTTAACTCCTTAGAAAACTCCTGACCTCTATGTCCTAAATATCTTAGAACCTCTTGTTTATCTATATTTAAGATAAAATTATTCATCATCCTCACCATATATATTTAGTGAAAACCCTTGAGTTAGTGCAAGGTTTGCATACTCCTTAGCTCCAAATAAAGATAAGTCTCTATAATTCCCACATTGAAGTTCATTAGCTGCTGGAATTTCAGTAGCATTTAATACCTCTTCTAAAGATTTTTCTAAGGCTACCTTAACCTTAACTGGTTCTACCTCTCCCCAAAGTATTAAATAAAACCCTGTTCTACATCCCATTGGAGATAAATCAATAACAATCTCTCCTAAATTATCTCTTAAATATCCTGCTAGTAAATGTTCAAGTCCATGAATTGCTCCTGTTGGTATTGATTCCTTATTTGGCTGAGTAAATCTTAAATCAAATTTAGTAACCTTGTCTCCTTTTTCTCCTTGAAGTACACAACACTTTCTAACATAAGGTGCCTTTACCTTTGTATGATCTAGTTTAAAACTTTCAACTTTTTGCATTTTTTATTCCTCCTAAAACAAATATTTATTTTTATAATCTTTATTTATGGTAATAATTTTTTTAAGAATAGAAATAATAATTTTAAAATTTTTAATTCCTTTAAGTAAAATTTAGCCTTAGTGACTCTTCTTTAAATCGAATTTTATTTTATTAAACTTATAGGATTTTAATATAAACGCTTAACCCATTTATTTAAAAACATCCTTAATTTATTTTAGAGAAATGTGTAAATTAATTTTCAACTTAAAACCCTATGTTAATATTAAATTATATAGCAATCTTATTGTTTATAGACTTTAATATAGTTGATAAATTTTCATTTATTTTAGTGGCCACATAAACATTATTCATGGTATAAAGGTGAATTCCCTGAACTCCACTTGAAACCAAATCTACTATTTGCTCTGTAGCATAAGCTATTCCTGCATCCTTCAATGCCTCTTTATCATGACCATACTTATCCATAATTCTTAGAAACTTTTTAGGAATATTAACTCTACAAAGACTAGCTATTCTATTAATTTGATTTTTATTTATTACAGGCATAATTCCTGCTTGTATTGGAGCATTTATCCCCTTACTATAACAACTCTCTAAGTATCTTAAAAATATCTCATTATCAAAGAATAATTGTGATATAAAGGAATCTGCTCCTGCCTCTAACTTTCGTTTAGTATTTTCTATTTCTTTCTCTATATTCTTATTCTCTGCATGTCCTTCTGGATAACAAGATGCCACCACCCTAAAATTCCCCTTGGACTTTATATAACTTATAAGTTCATGTCCATATTTAAAATCCCCTCTAGTATTATCTTCTTCTCTAATGTCACCTCTTAATGCTAAAATATTTTCTATATTATTATCCTTTAATTCTTTTAAAATAAAGTCTATCTCATCTTTTGTAGATCCTATACAGGTTAAATGAGCTAAGGCTTCTTTTTTACAAGAATTTTTTATATATGAAGATAACATACAAGTTTTATTGTTCTTAAGACTTCCCCCTGCACCGTAGGTTACACTAAGAAAATCTGGATTAAGGCCTGTAAGCTTGTCTAAAGCACCATATATACTTTCTATAGGTGTTGTATCCTTTGGAGGAAAAACCTCAAAAGAAAAAACTACTTCCTTTTCATTAAACTTTTTACTTATATTCATATAAATTTACCCCCTAAAATGTTACTTATCTTTTAGTTCTGCAACTGAAGCTGGTTATTTTTCATAATAAATTTTGGGAGAAGGATAAAAAAATAAGAGCCTAAAGGATTATCCTTTAGGCTCTTTATCTACACCTTAAGATTCCCTTATCTTTCAGCAATGCTGCAGGATTTAGCACCGTATATATACTCATAAAAGTATATATTGGTTGCCGGGTTTCACAGGGCCAGTCCCTCCACCTCTCTTGATAAGTTATTTAATTTTTATTTTAAAACTAATTATACAACTTTATTATTTTTTTTCAAGAGTAAATTTATATTTTTTTAATTTTAAAATTATAAACCATTAAAATATATCTTTTTAGGTTTAATATATATTAAAATAATAAATTAATAAATATTCTTTCTTCTTAAATATTTTTAATTACTATCATATTGTCACTTTACCCTAAGAAAGTTATAATATAAATATTGTTACTATAAAGATAAAGCATATACTATTTAAATAAAAAACATATGCTTTTCCTGAAACTTTGCTTATAATTACAATATAAATGGAGGTGTATGGTTTGAATAAACTATTAAAAGAAGCTGATAGATGTTATAAATGTAAAAATGCAAGATGTAGTAAAAATTGTCCTGTAAATACCCCAATTCCAGAAATAATTGAATTATTTCAAGAAGGTAAACTTAAAGAAGCAGGGGAAATTTTATTTAATAATAACCCCCTTTCTGTAGTATGTGCACTAATTTGTCCTCACGAAAAACAATGTTTTGGTCATTGTATAAAAGGAATTAAAGATGAGCCTATACCTTTCCATGAAATGGAGTATATAATATCCAATGAATTTCTTAATTTAAAGACCTTTACCCAAAGAGAAAAACTTAATAAAAAGGTTGCAATCATAGGCTCAGGACCTGCTGGTATAACCATTGCTTTTAAATTAGCTCTTAAAGGATATGATATAACTTTATTTGATGCTCATGATGAAATTGGTGGGGTATTAAGATATGGTATCCCAGAGTTTAGACTTCCAAAGGATATTTTAGAAAAAATCAAGATTTTCTTACTTCAGCTTGGAGTTAAAATAAGACCTAATACCTTAATTGGTCCTGTTATTACTTTAGAAGATCTTAAAAATGATGGATATGAATCTATATTTATAGGTACTGGAGTATGGAAACCTAATAAATTAAATCTAAAGGGTGAAAGTCTTGGTCATGTTCATTATGCTATAGATTATCTTAAAAATCCTAAGGTATACAACTTAGGAAATAGAGTTTGTGTTATAGGTGCTGGAGATGTAGCTATGGATGCTGCTAGAACTGCTTTAAGACAAGGTTCAAAGGAAGTATACATACTTTATCGAAAAACATTTGAGGACATGCCAGCAACAAAGCATGAGCTTAATATGGCTAAGGAGGAGGGGGTTAAATTTCAACTCTTAAAATCTCCTATAGAAATTACCGATGAAGGGGTTAAATATTTAGAGGTATCTAGATCTTTAAATGAAGATGGAAAAGTTGTAGTGTCAACTATAGAAGATAGTGAAGGTCTTTTCAAAGCAGATAGTGTAATAGTCTCTGTAAGCCAAGGTCCTAGAGCTAATATAGTTTCTAATACCACTGGTCTTGAAATAAATAAATGGGGCCTTCTAATAACAGATGATGTTGGAAATACAACAAAAGAAGGTGTTTTTGCTAGTGGTGACGTGGTAACTGGAGCAAGGACTGTAGTTGAAGCTGTTAAATACTCTAAAAAAGTAGCTGAAGCTATGGATGATTATATGAAAAATAAAAAATAATTATTTTACTCTCTACAAATACTGTTTAAAATAAAAGTAAGGAAAGCCCATAAGACTTTCCTTACTTTTTATTATAGATAAACCACCTAAAAGATTACTCTTTTAATACATATTAAATAATAATAGCTAGTAATTTAGTTTCAATTATCATATTGTATATCTATTTAAAAGCTTTTAATACTAAAATCTCTTAAATAATAGTACAATATATTTACTCCATTTCTCTATAAATATATTTATTTCTTAAATATTCCAAAAGGCTTTCCTACAGGTAAAAATACTTTTCCAAAGTGAGTATTAAGCACTGCAGCACCACAACCATAAAAAGATAATAGTGATATTATAAGTTCTGAATATGCTGCTATGTGGTGACCTAATTCTGGCATTACTCCTAGTGAATTCATAGTTAAACCTAAAAATAAAAAATCTATAAATAAGAATATTGAAAATAATACCTTATGAGTTTCCATAGCTCCTATGGTCATAAACATAGTAAATATTAAATATCCAAGAAAGGCAAAACCTAATTGTTTTGTATCTGCAGCCGCTGCAAGTCCCTCTCCTAATACACCCTTTTGAATAATCCAAGTAAAGCCCATAGCAAACCAAAAGAAAGCATAAGCTCCAAATGCTGTTGCACCAAAGGTGTTATTATGTTTAAAATCATTTATACATGCAACTAATTGAGCAGAAGCACCTAAAAATATTGCCCAAGGTAAAACTAAAGATACTCCATTAGTAACTCCTAATTTTTGAGAAGATGCTACTAAAGTTATTATAGCTAGTCCAAATAAACCTAAGGCTGAAGGGTCTGCCGTTACTATCTTTACATTATGTAATTCCTTCATATTTCCTCCTTAATTTAACATTTTGTAAATTTTTTCGCTAAATGTCCCTAAGATAGGATATTACAGAAAGCTATTATTGTCAATATTAATCAATATAACATGTTCTATTAATTATTTTAATAAAACATTAGTATATAAATTAACAATTTTATCAATTCCATAAAGTATTAAACAGTCTATTATAGTTTAAATTTTTGTAAAATAAAGAAAAGACCTCACTACTAATCTTATTAGATTTAGCAGTAAAGTCTTAGATTTAATTATTGTTAAGTTTTAATTCTTACAATATGGTTTTCTTTTTATAAACTCTCCATAACCCTTTTCTCCAAAGAATTCATTATCCTTCATTACAACCTTACCACGAACCATAGTAAGTACTGGATACCCTTGAACCTCAAATCCTTCATATGGTGTGTAATCCACATTTTCATGAAGAATATCCTTAGTTATAGTTACTTTTTTCTCTTTATCTATTATTACTATATCTGCATCTGATCCAGCCATTATACTTCCCTTCTTTGGATATAATCCAAAGATTTTTGCTGGGTTTGTACTTATTACTTCTACAAACTTATTTATGGATATTCTATTCTTCATTACTCCTTCTGAGAATAAGAGAGGAACTCTTGCTTCTACACCTGGTGCTCCATTTGGACATTTAGTAAAATCATCTTTTCCAAGCTGCTTTTCTTTATTGAAGTTAAAAGGACAATGGTCAGTGGCTACAACCTGTATAGATCCATCTCTAATACCATCCCATAGAGCTTCTTTATTATATTCCTCTCTTAATGGAGGACTCATTATATATTTTAACCCTTCATTATTTGGAAGGTTATATCTTTCTTCATCTAATAATAAATACTGAGGGCATGTTTCTGCATAAACATTTTCTTGTCCTCTTTCCCTTGCCATTTTTATATAATCTAACCCAAGCTTACAAGATAAATGAACTATATATAAAGGTGAATCTGAAGCTAATGAAGCTAAATTTAACATTCTATTTATAGCCTCTCCTTCGCACTCTACAGGTCTACTCTTACTGTGATAAATAGGAGCCTTTAATCCTTTTTTTACAAAATCTTCTCTTAAATAATTTATAGTATCGTTGTTTTCTGGATGAACTGTTACTATAGAGCCTACTTCCTTTGACTTAAGAAGTACCTTAAAAGCCTCCTCATCACTTACCTTAAATCCATAAGTTAAGTAAAATTTATAGCTTGATATTCCTTCTTTAACTAGTTCCTCCATATCGTTTAAAACTTCATCATTCACATGTTGTATAACTCCATGAAAGCTGTAATCTATTACTGCCTTATCCTTTGCTAATTTATGATACTCATTTATTTGATGATTAAGTTTACATCCTACAGGACCAAATCCTATATGATCAACTACCGATGTGGTACCTCCACAAGCTGCTGCCCTTGTTCCTGTATAAAAGTCATCTGCTGCTCTTGCTATTCCCACATCTAAATCAAAATGAGTATGTACATCTACTCCACCAGGTATAATAAATTTTCCATTTGCATCAATAAGTTCATCTACTTCCATATTTAGATCAATGCCTATTTCTTTTATAATTCCATCCTCAATATAAATATCACCCTCAAAAACATCGGAAGCCGTAGCTATAGTCCCGTTTTTTATTAAAGTCCTCATCTGTCTTCCCCCTTATTTAAAATACAATATAAAATATATACTAAAGCTAGACTTTTAATCTTCCTCATACATTATAAAAATCCATAAACTCATCTAATTATATGAATTAAATGTTATATCAATTATAATTAATGCTTTTGACCTTTAGGATAGTAGCCCTTGTCCTATAAAGAAAAGTCATTATATTCATATACATTAATTTAATCACCTAGCTAAATTACTTTATTTATCTCTAACCCTTTTACCTAATAAAAATTAAGCACTAAATTTATAAAGCAATTTTCAATCCAAAATTAGTAATTGTCTTTTTATAAATTTATATCTATTCTACTTTTTACTATTGCTCTATTGATTTATCTGTGTTTACTCTCTTTCTTACTCCTTATTTTACTTATTTATTATAATCCTTAATTTAAATTAATAGATTTATTTTTGTAAACTTTTTCTTAACTTTAAAATTCCTTAGATAATTTCCCTATAGGAAAAATATCTACCTCCTATATAATATAATGTAAAAATATCTCCTGATTTTATAAAAATAATTATCATTATTAGAATTTTATTATCATCATGATAAATTTTATTATTTTGATAATTATTGATTCTACTTATATATTCTCCACTTCTACACTAATAACCCCATCTGTATCTTCTATCTTTCTTATAATATCTAAGGCTTTACCTTCTTTTTTTAGCCTAACTTTTAACTCCACAGTATAAGTTTCCTCCCCATTATTACGACTTTTTCTAGACTTATAATAAATTACATTTCCCTTACATTCTTCTATGGATTTAATTATGTCCCCTTTAGATTCTTTTAATATATCTATCACCATATCAACTTGTCCTCTTAAAATAGTCTTTAATGATTTTTGAAGTATCTCAAGTCCTACTAAAACTAATACTGTAGAAAATATACTAATCTCATAAAGCCCTGCCCCTACAGCTATACCGATACCAGATGTAGCCCATATTCCTGCTGCTGTAGTAAGACCTTTAACAGCCTGTTTCTGAAGTATTATTGTTCCTGCTCCAAGAAATCCAACTCCACTTACAATCTGTGCTGCTATTCTACTTGGGTCTAAGCCAATACCATCAAGTCCTAATATATCATAGAACCCATACTTTGAAACAATGGTTATTAAGGCACTACCAATACCTACTAAAAAATGCGTTCTCAGCCCCGCTTCTTTAGATCTAAGTTCTCTTTCAATTCCTATAAGTCCCGCTAGTATTCCTGCAACTAAGAGCCTTAAAAACATATTATACATAAATCTCCCCCATTCTATAATTTATAATCATATATTTCCTTATTTATTTAATATAATTATACTCCTCTCCCATAAGTTTATGTAAAAATACATTTATTTTTCTAAACAGTTTACATAATATTAAAACCTCATGTCCTATAATTAGGTTACTAGATAGACAAGTATTAAAGTTATACTTTAAGCTTTTTTAAGGAATAATGTTAAAATTGATTACTTGTTACAAAATAGATTGTAATAATACTCTAAGTATAAAGCTAATAATAAAACTTACATCCCCCTTAAAAGCAATAGGTAAAAAGGATTGCTAGATTCTCTTTAATAACTTAAGAATTTAGATTAATTTTATAATGAGGTAATTTATGTAAAGGAGAATAGCATATTAAGAGATAATATGTTATTATTTCTAACTTATAATTTATAATAAAAGAAAACCCTCTAACTTTTACTAAAAATCAGCAAAAGTTAGAGGGTTTCTATAAGATTTTAATCCTATTAATTTAAATGGCTCTTTACTTTTTATATTTTAAATGTAAAAGCTTATGAGCTAGTCCTTCTCCAGCCTTACCAAAATAAGTTTCATACATCTTAATTAAAGCTTCATTTTCATGAGATTTTCTTCTCTTAAGATTCTTATCTTGATTATAAAGTACTGATGCTCTCACCGCTCTTATATTTACTTTCTCTCTATCTGCAGCACTTACATGAGGTTGTCCACCGCCATCTACACATCCCCCTGGACATGCCATTACCTCTATAAAGTGATATTGTTTTTCATTGACTTTTCCAGACTTCATAAATTCAAACAGGTTAGAAGATCCATTTATTACTGCTATATTATATTCTTGTCCACCTATTTCAACAGCTGCTTCTTTTATTCCCTTAAGTCCTCTTACTTCTTCATACTCTATGTTTTGTAATTCCTTATTTTCAATAAAATCTTTAGCACTTCTTAAAGCTGCCTCACAAACTCCGCCAGTTGCTCCAAAAATAGCTCCTGCTCCTGTATACTCTCCCATAGCTGGATCTACTACACTATCTTCAAGTTTTGCAAAATCTATTTTTGCATCCTTTATCATTTTTGCAAGCTCTCTAGTGGTTATAACAGCATCTATATTTCTTAAACCATCATTCTCCATCTCTTCTCTATCAGCTTCGTACTTTTTAGCAGTACAAGGCATTATAGTAACAGTATATACACTCTTTGGATCTAATCCTTCTATAGATGGATAATAAGTCTTAGTAGCTGCACCAAATATCTGCTGTGGTGATTTAGCTGTAGATATATTATCTAAAAGTTCAGGATAGTAATTTTCGACCTGTCTAACCCAAGCTGGACAGCATGATGTAAACATTGGGAAAGGTCCATTATTTTTAACTCTTTGAACAAACTCTGTAGCCTCTTCCATTATAGTCATGTCTGCTCCAAAGTTTATATCGAATATCTTGTCAAATCCAAGATTTCTTAATGCTGTATATAATTTTCCTGTTACATCCACCCCATAACCCATCTTAAATAACTCTCCCATAGAGGTTCTTACTGATGGAGCCATAGCTACAATTACATGCTTTTCAGTATCTTCTAATGCAGATTTCACCCTATCCATATGACTCTTTTCTGATAAAGCATCTACTGGACATGCAATTACACATTGTCCACATAATAAACAGCTAGTTTCATCGAAACATTTTAATCCCTCTGTTCCTATTACCTTTTCTCCATCTTTATCTACAAATTTTATAGTAGATGTACCTGTTTTATTAGTACATGCTCCCACACATCTTCCGCACTTTACACACTTAGATCTATCTATAACTAAAGACCTACTTCTGTCATCTATATATTCTGATTTATCTGCAGGTAAAAATGGCTTTGAAGCTCTTGCCTTATGCTTTATAACTAATTTTAAGAACTCACAATTTTCTCTCCTTTTACAAGGACCGCACTTAAATTCATGAGAATCTAGCATATTAGATATTCTTTCTTTTATTCTTTCAGTTACTCTTTCAGAATTAGTGGTTATTACCATACCTTCCTCTACAAAAGTATTACAAGCTGTAACTAATTCATCTTTTCCCTCTACCTCAACTACACAAACTCCACAATTTCCTACATCATTACAATCCTTCAAGAAACATAAAGTAGATATGTCTATCCCATTTTCTTTAGCTGCTTTTAATATGGTTATATTATCTTGAACTTCTAAAGCTACTCCATTAATTATTACACTTTTCATAGTATCCTCCTAAGTTTACCTTAATTATCTTGAATCTTTACCTAAAATAAGGTGAATTTCTTATAATACAGATAAGTATCTCTTTTTAGAAATTTCCTTAACCCATATATCAATATAGAAACCCCCTAGATACTGTAACAAATTATAATAGGTTACATAAATAACCATATTATAATCACCGGAAACCTCACTTATTCAATATAAGCATACCTTATATCAAATAGGTATTTTCCACAAAATCTTTCTCTCTCATATAACATTTTTCTACATCCCAAGTATAAATTTTAACACAATCTTTAAAAAAAATCATTAGTGTTTAACTTCTACTATTATTAAATATTACTATCTAACCCATATATATTAGGGGAATTCTTCTATTTTCTTTGCTTTATTATATTTTAAAAAATATTATTAAATTTTTCCTAAATATTCATTAATTATATATAAGTTTCTCTAATATCCAAATGATTTTATAAGGATTTATTTGTATATTCGTCTTAATATTTAAAAATTAATAATTTGTAAACCTATTACTTAATAATTTTAATTATTAAGTTCTTATTTTCTTTTACTTGTTAAATATTTATACTTTTTTTTATTATCTCTAAAATAATCTTTAACACATTATATAAACTTTCTATAATGCTTTAACTCTTCAATTATTTGGGTTAAAATATATATAAATTAATAGTTACTAAAAACTTTTCTTTTCTATAAGCTTAAGCATTGTTTAACTGTACTTTTCTATAATCAATAATATAGTTTAATATACCTAATGTTATTTTAAGGAGATGTTACTTTTGTTTGATGTAAAATATAAAATATGGCTAGATAAGGATGGTAAAGCTTTTGGACAAGGTCCCTATGTATTACTAAATGGAGTTAAAGAAAAAGGTTCCTTATCTGAAGCTGCTAAAAGTTATGGTATCTCATATAACAAGGCTCATACCCTTATAAAAAGCATTGAAAAAAAATTAGGATTTCCTCTAATAATAAGAAAAACTGGAGGTGCTCACGGGGGTGGTTCTGAGCTTACAAAGGAAGCCGAAGAACTTATGAGTAGATATTCTATGTTTTACTCTAGTTGCGAAAAAGCTATTAATGAAATTTTTGATTCTTATTTTCATGATTATAAATAACTATATCCTAAAACTTACTAGACTTACCTTTAATTTTTATAAAAAAAGTGGTTAGAATAATGATACTTTCATTTATTCTAACCACTTTTTTTAACAATATATTTTGGGGAATATAGTGTTTTTGTTTACAAATTCGTTATACTACTATTAGTATAACGAATGCATTATATTCTGTCAACCCACATAAATAAATTCTAATTTCCCCTTTGTGAATATAACCTACCTAGAGTTATATTCATACCTCTAAATATATATGATTGTTGTGTCATATTAATTTTCCTTATAAAAATTTCCTCATGTTATTCTAGATGAATTTAATTCTTCCTCATCACTAAAAATCCCTAAGATTGTATATAATCTAATAAACATAAAAAAGTGGTTAGAATAATGATACCTCATTTATTCTAACCACTTTTTTAACAATATATTTTGGGGAATATAGTGTTTTTGTTTACAAATTCGTTATACTACTATTAGTATAACGGTTACATCAGGCTATGTCAACCTACATAAATAAATTATTATATATTTTTCATATAGTTGTAATTTATCTCTAAGTATATTCATATATTTAAATGTATATGCCTACTATGGCATTTTAATTTTATATAAAGGAGGGTTTGTATGTCTTTTATAAAAAAGATTTTTAATTCTTCTACCCTATCAAAAAACAACCTAGAATCTGTGGATAATTTAAAAGAAAAGATTAAATCTTTAGAGAAAGAACTGGAGTCTGGCTACACAGAACTCGGAAAATCAATCGCCTATGATCATTTTAACTGTAAGGATAAAGATAATATAGATAGTGAAAATCTACTAAATAACCTTAAAAATATCTATGAAGAAATACAAAACTTAAATAATGAAATTATAGAAGTTGAAAAAAAAGCTGCAAAAGAAAAGATTTTAAAAGAAAAAGCTACCCTTGAAAAAGACTTCTTAAAAGAGAAAGAAAAACTAGATAAAGCTCTTGTATTGGAAGACATAGATAAGGCTGCCTATAACAAAAGAATCCAAGAACTTAGAAAAACCATAGATAACTTTGAGGCAATAAAAAAGATAGAAAAACATCAAGAATTAGGTATCTTAAAGAAGGAAGAGGCTGAAAAAAAGATAGACGAGCTTTTAAGTTAATTAGTCTTTAATTTTTCATGCCAAGTACAATAAAGGGTTTATTTCAAATTTTATTGAAAATTTGAAATAAACCCTTATTATAAGTTATATTATCTTATATAAAAATTTTATTTAAAGAGATAAATTTTAATATACTTAAAATTCTTAATAAGATCTGCAAAATATTCTTGAGAAGAAACTACTATAATTATCTTTATTTTTTATATTATTAGCTTAACATAAACTTAAAAATCAAATTTTTATTTCTATTTAAACATCATATTTTAAATGTATAACATTTGCATGATTGCTTTCAATATCCTCAGAATGATAAAAATTAACTATATAGAAATCATCAAATCCATTAATAACATGATTACTTTCTCCAGTAAATTTCTCTATAATCTTTGGTATTGAATTAGAATGATGAACTATTAGTACTACTTTTCCCTCATAGTTTAATAAAATATCTTCTACAATTTTTTCATACTCATCATTTTTTCTATTTTCAATAGATAGTTTTTCTAGCAAAGGTTCAGCTGTTTGTATTGACCTAATAACAGTACTTGTATAAACTACTACAGGAGCCTTCCCAACAACTTTAGCTAAATTTTCAGCTCGCTTTTCTCCACGTTCATTCAAGATTATGTTTCTATCATCTTTTATTTCTGTTGGAATATCTATATCTGCATGCCTAACAATTAATAAAGTAGTTATATTGTTTTTCATAATTTTCTCTCCTTAGATATATTTATATTTTTATCTGAAAGAATTTACTATACAATCTATAATAAACTTTTCCCACCACCTTAATAACAAACATTATGTATATTGCACTATATATAACTTATTATTCAAATGCACTATAGGTAACATATAGAACTTTATTGAAATATTTTTTATCTGTTATAATTAATAGAAATTAATTGTTTATATATTAAACTTTTAGAAGGAATTTAATGTATTTTAGCTTAAGTCACGACCATAATATTTATTTTAATTTAAAAATCACTAGTATAAAAATAAAGATAACAGAGACTCTATAAGTGACACTATAATCTTTTAGTATGCAGTATTAAATACTACTGTATAAAAACAAAATAATATAGTTGAAAGGAGAATTATAATGTCACAAGAATTAGATACTAAACTATCAGAAACTGGAACTCGATTCCGTGTATATCCTCAAAATAAAAATTTGAAAGGCTTTAATGAACCTGAATTAATATATATTAATTCTAAACCAGGGACTATTAAAGCTGGCCCACAAGATGATAGAATGTATGTCATTGATGCAAAGAATAAAAATCCTTATGATCATCCATATCTTCCCCCTTATAGTGGGCAACATTATCCTAATGTTGAACCCGATTCTGAGGGACACTTTGATTATATAGATCCTAAAGATAGAGCTTTTGGGTCTACATCTATGTATGCTTCAATTAGACGTGTTCTTGATATATGGGAGGATTATTTTGGTAAGGCAATTCCTTGGTTTTTCCGCGCTCATTATTCACGTTTAGAAATAATTCCACGTATAGTTTGGAATAATGCCCATGCAGGATACGGATTCATTGAGTTCGGATTTCCTAGAAAGAATCATTTATCTACTGACTTTGAAAATCCTTATTGCGAAAACTTTGATGTTGTTGCGCATGAACTTGGTCATATAATAAAATATGAAGTTATCGGTTTTCCAGACTCAGAAGAAAGTGAAACATATGAATATGGTGGACATCATGAAGCTTTTGGTGATTTAATAAGCATAGTTTCCTTACTTCATTTTGATAGTGTCTTAAATCATCTATTAGATAACACAAAAGGTAACCTTTTTTCAATAAACGAGCTATCACGTGTAGGGGAATTAAACGAAAGTGAATCTATAAGAAGTGTATTTAATGATATGAAAATGTCAGACATGTTAGATGTAACAGAAGAACATGATTTATCTTTACCATTTTCTGGTGGTGCATTTGATGTATTGGTTGAAATATATGAGCATAATCTTATCGAACAAGGAACAATTCCTGAAAATCTTGCTAAAAGATCTTATCATGCTGATGAAGTTGAACTACCAGGCATTGAAGAGGAGTTTAAACAGCACTTTAAAGATAAAAAGGAAGAATTTAAAACTGCATTATTAGATGCAAGAGATTACTTTGGAAAACTAATGGCGCTAACATGGGATAAAACATCTCCTAATAACCTTTATTACTCTAAAGTCGTAACAAATATGATTGATGCTGATATGGAATTAAGTAATGGTAAGTACAGCAAAATTATACGTGACTGCTTTGAATGGAGAGAAATAATAAAAAGTATAGATAATAATCTTTTAAGAACATGGAGAGTAAATTAAATAGTTATAGCTTAATTTTAAAAAATGTATTCTATTTTATGAAATAATAAGCACTGCTATTTATTTAACTTTAATTTAAGATGAAGTCTAAGCATGAATATCATCAACTCTTTATCTTTATTTCTATCTGTTTTAAAATAATAAGTTTATTTTTAAATTTATGTACATAAGTATAAATATACTAAAACAAAGAATTAATATGTAAGATATTTGCCTTGGTTATTAGTTTTTTAATATTATAATTTAAGAGTTTTATGATATCAATTTACATATTACCCCATATACGTAATCTTCTAGTTTTATATAATTTTCATATCATATGTTATTGTTTACTCTATATTATAATCATTGCAAAATTTCCTCGTTAAGTAGAAAATAAACTAACTTTTAGCTATGTCTACTTAATGAGCTTTCTTTTAGTTCTTGTTTCATATCATCTTTAGATACAACTGAATTCTAAAAACTCATTATTTAAGATATACTTTATCTTAAATAATGAGTTTCATTACTTCCCTTTACTTATTTATCCTTATTAAACATATTCATTAAATCTCCAAAAGGATTATTTAATGGTTCCTCTGCTTCCTTTTTCATCTTTTTCATTATATTATTTACTTCTCTCTTATTTACCTTATCATTTTTATCAAATCTCTTGCTAAATACAGATGCTTTTTCTCTAAAGTTACAGTTAGAATTAGGACAAACATAGATTTGGCCATCACCCTTCCCTCTAAGCTCTAATCTTTTTTTACATTCTGGGCACCTTGCATTAGTAAACTTACTTACATTTTCTCTATGTCCGCAAGCTCTATCTTGGCATACATTCATTACCCCATGTTTTCCTTTTACTTCTAGCATATATTTACCACACTCTGGACACTTTTTACCAGTAATGTTATCATGCTTAAACTTTTCACTACTTCCCTTAACATCCTTTACTAGCTCACATGCATATTCTCTCATTTCATCAGTGAAAGCCTTTGGGTCTTTTTTACCCTTACTTATAAGTTCTAATGCTAATTCCCACTTAGCTGTCATTAAAGGTGATTTTAGTTCTTCTGGTACAAGTTCTATAAGTTGCTTTCCTTTTCCTGTTGGAATTATTTCTTTTCCATTTTTCTCTATATAGAACATATTAAATAACTTTTCTATAATATCAGCCCTTGTAGCAACTGTTCCTATACCTCCAGTTTCCCCTAAGGTTTTAGCAGAAACTTTATCTACTGCTACATACTTTTGAGGTTTTTCCATAGCTGAAAGAAGTGTTCCCTCGTTAAATCTTGATGGTGGCTTTGTTTGTTGCTTTTTACTTTCAACTGAAAGTATATTTAATGTATCCCCTTTTTTAATTACAGGTAATACTTGACTATCTTTATCCTCTTCATCTTCAGCTAATTCATCTATTCTATCATATACCTTTTTCCAACCTTTTGACTTTATAACATTTCCTTTTGCTACAAAGGTTTCCCCATTAATTTCTGTAGTTATTGTAGTTTGTAAATATTCATAAGGTGGTAGCATTACTGATAAAAATCTTTTAACTACTAAATCATAAATGTGTCTTTCTTCACTACTTAAAAGCCCTATATTTCCTCTCTCCTCTGTTGGGATTATGGCATGGTGATCACTAACCTTACTATTATCTACAAATCCTTTATGAGGATTTATCTTTCCATTTAAAATTTCTGTAGCTAAAGCTCTATAGCTTCCCACTGAAATTGCTTTTAAACGATCTGGCAGAGTTTCAACTATATCAGTAGAAATATATCTTGAATCTGTTCTAGGATAGGTTAATACTTTATAGTTTTCATATAGCCTTTGCATTATGGATAAGGTCTGTTTTGCTGAATATCCAAATATCCTATTAGCATCTCTTTGTAGTTCTGTTAAATCATAAAGAGCTGGAGCAAATTGCTTTTTATAGCTTTCAGTCACATTAGCTACAATTCCTTCTCTCCCCTTAGTAGAAGATAGAATCTTATTTACCTTATCCTCTTCAAAAATATTACTATTATTATTTTTATCTCTCCATTGAAGAGTAAAACCTTTTGCCTTAGCATTTATTACGTAGTAATTCTTTGGCTTAAAGGTTCTTATCTCTTCTTCACGATTTACTATCATTGCTAAGGTTGCAGATTGCACACGTCCAGCAGTTAATTGAGCATTATGTTTGCAGGTAAGAGCTCTAGTTATATTTAATCCTACAACCCAGTCTGCTTCTGACCTACATTTTGCTGCCTTGTATAGATTATCATATTGAGAAGAAGGTTTTAAATTTCTAAATCCATCTTTTATTGCCTTATCTGTTTGGGAGGATATCCAAAGTCTTTTTATAGGTTTCTTAACCCCGGCTTTTTCAAGTATCCATCTTGCTACTAGTTCGCCCTCTCGACCAGCATCAGTAGCAATTACTATTTCCTCTACATCTTTTCTATTAAGCTGTGCTTTAACCACACTAAACTGCTTTCCACTTTGCTTAATAACCACAAGCTTTAAATATTTCGGTAACATTGGTAAATCTTCTAACTTCCAAGTCTTATACTTTTCATCATAAACCTCTGGATCTGCTAAGGTTACTAAATGACCTAATGCCCATGTTACAATATATTTATCTCCTTCTATAAAACCATTACCTTTTTTATTACATTTTAATACTCTAGCAATTTCTCTACCTACAGAAGGTTTTTCTGCTAAAACTAATATTTTTCCCATGTTAAAATTCCTTTCTTATACAGGTTACATTAATATCTATAATTAATCTAATTTTAATTAATTTATATAATACTAGTTATTATACCATATATATGTGGGTTCTTTCCTTTATAATTTTTCATATACTCCTATGTTCTTAAGTATAGAATCCTCAATCATATATCCTACACTCTATATAAAATAACTATAATTATGAGAAAAACTTAATAGTAGCTTCTATATTTTCTTTATTTATATTTAAAACTGCAAAAGAATAAAGCCTTTCCCTTCTTTTATGAGTTGGGGATCCTGGGTTTATCATAAGTACTCCTTTATGGGTTTTAATAAGTGGACTATGGGAATGTCCAAACAATATAATATCCATATCTTCTCCTAAAAAAGCATCATAGGATCTTTCCATTGTAGTTTTCTCTTTACCACTTCCATGAAAAACTCCAATTTTATAATTCTCTATATTTAATATCTCTTTTTCTGAAATCCGTTTTCTTATGGGGTCTTTATCATTATTTCCATATACAGCTACTGTATTATTAAAACTCTCTATTAAGTCTAAAGCTTCTTCTGATAAAATATCCCCTACATGTATTATAAGATCAAATCCCTGTATATTTTCCTCTAAAAATCTTCTTAGTCTATCTAATCTATTTTTAACATGGGTATCTCCAATAATAGCTATATTCATATTTCCTCCTTATACCTTTAATGCACACCTCTACGTTTAATACATAAATCTACACTATTGAAATATATTTCTATACTTTAAACATAGATATATCTATAAATCTAAAATTCCTTTCTACCACTTTACTATAATATACTCTCATATTTCCAGCATACTTTTATATTTAAAACATACTTCTGTATCTACTACATACTTCTATATCTACAACATACTTTTATATCTACAACATAGTAAATAATAAATCCTCTTTAGACTCCCTACAAACTATAATATATTCTATAACTACTAATTACTTTATATGTTAAGCTCTACAACTTATAATTATCCATAAACTCTCCCCCATATTCTATTCCTGCAGCCTTTCCTTCTCCTTTGTATATAATTTCATTAGTTTTTATATTCTTAAGCTCCATTACTACCCTTCCTTTAAGAGTCTCATAAACAAGGGGAATCATAGACTTTCCCTTAGGTCCCATACATAACATAAATTCTTTATTATCACTAAAGGTTTCTATAGTAAGTAAAAGATTTCCTCTTAGGAAAGTTATAATTACATCCCTCCCCCTTATTTTAAAGTCCATTCTACTCTTATTTATTGAAGTAAAACTATAAAATCTATTTTCTAAAGTTATCCCAACTAAAAATCCACTAAAGCTTCCAAATATAAAAGGTACCCTTCCTATAGAACATGTGATAGATACATTTTTTTCTTTAAAAGAATTACTTTGAATCCATATCCACGAATTTGGAAATTCCCTGCCCCAATTTTTTTCTATATAAACTTTTCCTAAATTAAAATCTATTTCTTCTCCATTCACCTCTAAATATCCTTGAACCTCTCCATTTAAAGCACATACCTGGCTATAACACTCCATAAAAGTAAAGTAATTATAGAACCCCATACTTCCTGGATTTATAAATGTATCTGGCCACTTTTTTATATTCTTAAATCTAAGAACACCCTTAACATATAAATCTTTAAATTGTAAATCTATATTTATAGAATTTAGGCTAAATAAATTCTTTCTAATAGCTATGTTAAACTTATTTTTAGAATATATAAAATCCTCTTCCTTATATTTTATGTAATTATAACTACATTTGTTTCCTTGAAGCACTTGTATAAAACTATGAGACTTCCCTTTATCTTCTCCCTTATAAATTCCTGGTATAAATGCAAGGCTTTCCTTCCCCCATCTATCCACTAACTTAAAATACCATCCTTCAAAAAAGTTCTTTTTTCTTCTATTTCCATGATAGATATCTGGATTATGTATTCTTTTTAACATATTAATTTTGATTTCTAAAACCATAAAAAATTTTCCCCTAATTAGAAATCAAAACCCTCACCTACCTTTCCTCTTATATCTTCACTTAAATTTACTTATATTAATAATTTTTTCCCATTGCTTAGTATTTTAAATACTTGTCTTCTAAATTTTAAATATAGTATTAAAAATATCTAAATTATTTTATATACACTTATCCTTCTATAAAAACTTTATCTAAATTAAGTTTTTATTATTTCTTTTGCTTATATATTTTTATTCTAAATTAGTAGATTCATAAAGACTTTCATATAAATATATACTTCTCCTTAAGATATTCCTATATGTGCATAGGTTTATTAATTTAGGAAAAAATATGATAAATACCTATAAGGAGGATTAAAATGATAAAAACTTATGACTTAAGTGGATTTAAAAGCACCCTTAATTCCTATTGGATAGACTCAACTACTACTTCTCAATATCCTAAACTAGAAGATAATATAGAAATAGATATAGCCATTGTAGGAGGTGGGATAACAGGTGTAACCTGCGGAATGTTACTAAAGACAGCTGGATTTAATGTAGGGATTTTTGAAAAAAACACCTTAGCTTCCCTTGCTACTGGTAATACTACAGCTAAAATCACCTCTCAACACCATTTAATCTATGATAAACTTATATCTTCCTTTGGATTCGATGCTGCTGCTAAATATGGAATGGCTAATGAAGAGTCTATAAATTTTATAGAGGATACTATAAAGAAATATAATATAGATTGTGATTTCAAAAGACTTCCTTCCTATATGTATACCCTAGAGGATAGCTATTTGGAAACCTTAGAGAAAGAACATAAAGCTGCTCTTAGCATAGGATTAAAATCTAAATTAGTAGATAGTATTCCTTTGCCTCTTTCTGTAAAAGCTGCTGTTTCTTTTGAAAATCAAGGAGAATTTCATCCGAGAAAATATATTCTATCCTTAGCTAAAAATCTTCATAGCCACGGAAGTTATATTTTCGAAAACACCCATATAATGGACTTAAATCAAGAAGAGGGAAAGAAAATAACCCTAACCACTGATGATGGAAAAAATATCATAGCTTCAAAGGTTATAATAGCTTCTCAATTTCCTTTTTATGATGGCTTTGGATTATATTTCACTAAATTAGTTGCAAAACGCTCTTATGTTATAGCCTGTAATATAAAAGAAGAGTTTCCAAATGCTATGTTTATAAATGCAGAGGACCCTGGCCGTTCTTTAAGAAGTATAAACACTGAAGAAAAACCACTTATTCTAATAGGAGGAGAAGGACACAAAACTGCTCATGGAGGAAGTACATTAGGTCGTTATAATAACTTAGTAGATTTTGCTACTAACACCTTTACAGTGGAATCTATTCCTTATCATTGGTCCACTCAAGATTATAAGTCCTTAGACTCAGTCCCTTATATTGGTCACTTAACCTCCTCTTCAAAGGATATATATGTAGCCACTGGTTTTAATGAATGGGGTATGTCTACTGGAACCCTAGCAGCACAAATTATAAAAGATCTTATAGTTGATGGTAAGAACATCTACGAAGATATATTTAGCCCTAGCCGTAGTTTCTCCTTAGAATCCACTAAAAACTTTATTTCATTAGGAGGGCATGTGGCTAAAGACTTATTGAAAGGAAAAATAAATGAGGGAGACCATGATATTTTCTTAGAAGAAGATGAAGGGAAGGTAGTTAGCATTGAAGGTGAGCGATATGGTGCTTATAAGGATGCAGATGGAGTTATGCACATGGTTGATATAACTTGTACTCATCTTGGATGTGAGCTTAAGTGGAATGATGGAGAAAAATCTTGGGATTGCCCTTGTCACGCCTCTAGATTCACTTATAAAGGAGAGATAATAAATGGCCCTGCTTTAAGACCTCTTCATTATTATGGTGAATCTAAAAATAATATAGATCCTAATATACTATAGTACACAGCATATGATTTATACTATATATTATATGCTTTATAACTTATTGTAATAAATGCACCAGTTCTCACTATTAATATAATACATCCTTAATTTTATATAAAACATAGCCTAGATTTAATATATAAAAAATAAAACCACCTTGGATAATATTTAATCCTTAGTGGTTTTATTCCTTTACTTAACCTCTTAATATTCTTAAATATTAAGATTTTATTTTTTCTTTTCCTTCTTCTTTTCTTTTCCTTTAGAATCTTTTTTTCCACTGTTTTTACTTGACCCGCTCTTACTCTTTCCTTTATCAGGCATACCCATCCCTCCATAATAAATTTATCTTCTTAATTTTTATCTAAATAATTCATTATTATAATATGAATTAACTAGACACTACTTCATAAGGTTTATAAATTTAATATAAAAGTCCTATAAATCTTACTATTAAAAGATTTACTTTATCTAATATTATGAAAGCACCCCTATATTTATGACTAAATTAAATTTTTTCATTAATAATATACTAAAGGGACTTATTGATATGTTTCAATAAGTCCCTTTTATTAACCTTCTATTACATTCCCTTTATATAAGTCTAACTTTTCTATTTCTATGCCTAAATCTCTTTCAAACCTTTTTATAACTTTTTCTTCCTTAGGATCTACTAAGGAATATGATATCCCCTTTTCTCCTGCTCTACCAACTCTTCCTGCTCTATGTATATAGTCTTTTGAATCCTCTGGTAAATCTAAGTTTATAACATGAGTTATTCCCTTTATATCTAGTCCTCTTGCTGCTATATCTGTAGCAATTAGAAGGGTTGCTTTTCCCTTTCTAAAATTATCTAGTGCTCTTTTTCTATCTTCTTTTCCATTAGTTCCGTGTAACGCCTCTGCCTTAAGTTTATGGAATTTAAGCTTATCTAAAGCTATATCTACATTATAACCACTATTAATAAATACTAATGCCTTGCTTATTTTATCTGCATGAACTATCTTTCTAAGAACGTCAATTTTATTTCTACGCTCTGAAATAAAATATCCATGGTCTATATCTTCATTAACAGTATTTTCTTCCTTAACTCTAATTACCTCAGCATCCTCCATTATAGTTTGAGCTCCTGTAATAGATGCCTCTGTTAAGGTTGCTGAGAACATCATAATTTGAATATCTTCATTTAGAGAATTTCTAAGTTCCTTTGTGCCAGCTTTATTATTCTTATCAAAAAGCTTATCACTTTCATCTAAAACTAAAGTTTTTATTGTATTACCTGTAATCTTTTTCTTTTTAATAAGATCTAATACACGTCCACCTGAGCCTATTAATATATGTGGCTTTTTCTTTAATTTTTCCATTTGTCTAGTTATATTAGCACTTCCTATTAAAGGAGTAGCTGTTACCTTAAGATCACAAACACTTATAAGTTCTGATATGGTACTATTTATTTGAGATGCTAGCTCATGGGTTGGAGCTAGTATAATACATTGCATTTCCTTTTTTGAAGTATCTATCCTTTCCATTATAGGCAATAGATAAGCCAATGTTTTACCTGTACCTGTCTCTGATTGAGCTACCACATTATCTCCCTTTAACAAAGCAGGAATCGCTTTTTCTTGAATCTCTGTAGGTTCTTTAATTCCTAATTTATCTAATCCTTCTGTAATATTCTTACTTAATCCTAGTTTTTCAAAATTCATATCCATAGTATCTACCTCTTTTTTCTAAATTCAGTAACTATTAATTTTATCAATAGTTTCCCCTATTGTCAAAGTCTTAATTCTATCTTACTGGTTTATCTTGAAGAAAAACAATGTTCCTACATTACTAATATGAAAAATAGAAAACTTTTTTATATGTAACTATCTTGCTCACTATGTATAAAAAAGTATACATTATATTAAAAAAATTTTAAAATAGTATTATTAAAGAATCAAAAGGATGCATAAGGAAAAACCCACCTTCCTTATATGCATCCTTTTTCTCTATGGTAACTTATAAATATTCCTTTTTAAACAACCAATTTTATATAGTAGAAATATAACATTTTAAGATTAATATTTATTACTTATTACTTATTATTTGATTTTACCAAGCTGGTACCACTCCACCCTTGTGGTATTCTTGAGTTAACTTCTTTACTTCATCTGTATTATAAGCCTTAACAATTTTCTTATAAGTTTCGTTATCCTTGTCCTTTCCTCTTGCAACTATAACGTTTATATAAGGTTTTGCTTTTTCAGACTTTACATCTTCTAAAAATATTGGAGATTTTTGTGGATCAAGCCCTGCAAGAGATGCAACTCCACTGTTTATAACTGCTAAATCCGCATCATCTAAGGATCTTGGTATTTGAGTTGCTGCTACCTCTATAAATTTTAAGTTTTTCTTATTCTCTACAATATCCTTAAGAGTTGGATAATAACCTATATTTTCTTTAAGTTTTATAAGACCCGTTTCCTCAAGGATAAGAAGTGCTCTTCCTTCATTGGATTTATCATTTGGTACTATTACTTTACCTCCATCCTTAATTTCCTTTGGATCTTTTAATGTTTTTGAGTGTATTCCCATAGGTGCTAAATTAGTATTTCCTATTGGTACAAGGTCTAAATTATGATCCTTTTTAAAGGTCTCTAAGAAAGCAACGTGTTGGAAAGAATTTAAATCTATTTCTCCCTCTGCAAGTGCTAAGTTAGGTCTATTATAATCACCAAAAGCAACAAATTCTATTTTTATATTTTCCTTTTCAAGTTGTTTTTGAACATAGGCCCAAGGAGATTTTGGTTCCACAGTTCCATCTCCTGTAACTCCTATTTTAACAACCTTTTCTTCATTACTTTTTCCTTCTTCCTTTTTACCAGAGCATCCAACAAATACTGATACTCCTATTACTGACACTAACGCTAATCCTAATAATCTTTTTATTTTAATCATGTAAATCACCTCTTAAATTATAAATTTTAATGAATAAACCTTTTTCTTAAAACCTCTCCTGAGAATTGTACTAAATTTACTAAAACTATCATTATTATAATGGTAGCCACCATTATATCTGTTTTAAAGTATTGGTATCCATATCTCACTGCAAAGTCTCCAATACCTCCTCCTCCAACAGTTCCTGCCATAGCTGAGAAACCAATTAAACTAACAGTTGTTATGGTAAGAGCATAAATAATAGATGGTAGACCTTCTCTTAATAAAACCCTATATATAATTTCTAAGTTACTAGATCCCATAGCTTTAGCCGCTTCTATAACTCCTTCATCTATATCTAAAAGACTTGCTTCTATTTGTCTTACTATAGATGGTATAGCTCCTATAACTAAAGGAACTAGCGCTCCTTTTATTCCTATGGTTGTCCCTGCTACAAATCTTGTAAAAGGTATTATTGCAGTTAAAAGTATTATAAATGGTATTGATCTTAATATATTTATTATTCTACTTAGAATTTTAAAGATAACCTTATTTTCTAATATATGCTTTGGTCTTGTAACTACTAATATTATTCCAAGGGGTATCCCTATTGCCGTTGAAATTATACCAGATATTAAAACTATTATTAAGGTTTCTTTTAATGCTAAAATCATATTTGGAAATAGCTCCACCACATTAGGCGCTATAGAGTTTGCTATATCTATCATCCTTAATCACCTCTACTTTTATTCCTTCTTTTCTTATAAATTCTAATGCTTTTAAAGTATTACTACTTTCTCCTTCTACCTTAACTAATAAATTTCCAAGGATAGTATCTTGTATTTTTTCAATATTCCCATAAAGGATGCTAATATCCACCTGAAAATCTCTTGAAACCTTAGATATTATAGCTTCCCTTGTTTTTCCTCCTACATAGGATAACTTATATACATTTTCAAAGTCTTCTTCCCTTGCTATTTCTGCTTCCTTTTCCTCATTTAACACTGTGGCTATAAAATCCTTAGTTATATTTTCCTTAGGATTTGAGAATATATTAGTAATCTCTCCTTTTTCCACAACATATCCATTATCCATAACAGCTACCCTGTTACATATTTCTTTAATAACCTGCATCTCATGGGTTATTAGTACTATAGTTAAATTTAGCATTTTATTAATCTTTTTTAATAATCCAAGTATTGATTTAGTAGTCTTAGGATCTAAAGCTGAAGTTGCTTCATCACATAATAACACCTCTGGATTATTTGCTAGTGCCCTTGCAATAGCTACTCTTTGCTTTTGTCCACCACTAAGCTGAGATGGGTATGAATTTTTTTTATCTTTTAAATCCACAAGGCTTAAAAGTTCCTCAACCCTAGTATCTATATCCTTTTTATTTAAACCCTTACCTTTTAGTGGATAAGCTATATTTTCTGCCACAGTTCTTGATTTCATTAAATTAAAATGCTGGAATATCATACCTATCTTTTCTCTAGATTTTCTAAGTTCTTTCTCCCTTAAAGATGTTAATTTAACATCTTTTATAATAACTTCTCCCCCATCAGGGATTTCAAGTAGATTTATACATCTTATCAAAGTACTTTTACCAGCTCCACTATATCCGATAATCCCATATATATCGCCTTTATTTATATTTAAACTTGTCTCTTTTAAAGCCTCTACTTTTCCACTTGGAGTTTCATAGGTCTTTTTAATATTTTTTATTTCTATCATACTTACCTCCCCTTTCTTCTTAAAATTAAGTTAATCTAAGCTTTAAAGTAATATTTAAAGTAATTATAATTTTTTACATATTTACTTTTAAATTAATATCTCTTTAATTTAATTATTTATAATAAAATTTAAAACAAAAAACCCTATTCGAAGATTCGAATAGGGTAAATTTCTCTTTAATGAGCGCTCATTTTAAAGATATACCTTTTCTCATCTTCCAGAGTCTTAAAGACTCTGCTGGATTTAGCACCTATAATAAAACTATTGGTTGCTGAAGCGTCTTCGGGCCAGTCCCTCGGCTTCTCTTGATAAGAAGTTTTCGTATTTAATTTTATGTTTTTTATTATATCACCTGAAAAAACTTTTGCAATAGTTATATATTTTTTTAGTAATATAATATTTTTTAGCAATAATTACTATTAAACCACATACTCTTTTAAAATATTATTGATAAAGTATTAGTAAATACTAAAATATTCTATTATTCCAACTATCTTTTTAATTTTTAGCTCTTTGTATTTTTATTTTTTTACCTTTTATTGATAATTCTTTATAATTATTTAGAATTGTATTTCCTTTTTTATTTAATATATCTACATAGGAAAATCCATCTTGAACTTCTATTATACCTACGTCTTCTGATGTTATTCCCTCTATACTATTTAATGCTCCAGCTATATCTCCTGGTCTTATCTTCTTCTTTTTTCCACCATTTAAATGGATTTTTACTATATCCTTATTTATATTTTTAGGCTTAACAGACTTTTTAAGATTAGAGCTTTTTTCTTTTAAAAGCTTTTTTCCCTCTCTTAGCTTACTATCTTCTGCATAAGTACCATGAGTTATTGTATATCCTATATATTCCTCTATGGACCTTAAGAATTTAGTTTCATAGTTAGAAACAAAGGTTATAGCATTTCCACTTTTACCTTGTCTTCCTGTTCTACCTATTCTATGGACATATGCCTCTTTTTCTCCTGGCACATCATAGTTTATAACATGGGTTATATCATCAACATGTATTCCTCTAGCTGCTATGTCTGTAGCAACTAAAAATTGAAAATCTCCATTTTTAAAGTCTTCCATTATTTTAAGTCTTTCCTTTTGCTCCATATCTCCATGAAGTTCCTTTGCTGATAACCCTTCATTAATCATAAGCTTTATAACATTTTTAACTGTATCCTTAGTATTACAAAATACTATTCCCCTATTAGGCACTTCCCCATATATTACCCTCTTTAAGGCTTTAAACTTATCCTTATCCTCTACATTATAGTAAACTTCTTCTATTCTCTCTCTATTTACTACCTTTGTAGTTACAGTTACCTTTTCAGGGTTATTCATATATTTTACACAAAGCTTCTCTACTGCTTCAGGCATGGTAGCAGAAAATAACATTATACTTCTATTTTTAGGAAGGGCATTAATTACTTTTTCTATTTGGTCTATAAAGCCCATATTAAGCATTTTATCCCCTTCATCTATAATTAAATATTTAGCATTTTCTAGATTTATAGTTCCTCTTTCAATATGGTCTATTACCCTTCCAGGAGTTCCTGCTACTATATGTACCCTTTGCTTTAATTCATTTATCTGCTCTTTCATAGGCTGTTTTCCAAAAATAGCAGCGCATCTTACTTTTTTTACTCTTCCTATATTAGAAATCTCTTCTTTAACCTGAAGAGCTAGTTCCCTTGTAGGAGTTAAGACAATTCCTTGAATTTTATTTTCTTCTACCTCTACCTTTTCACATAGTGGAATTCCAAAGCTGGCAGTTTTTCCACTTCCTGTTTCTGACTTAACTATAATATCCTTAGATGAGAGCATAAAAGGGATAACTTTTTTCTGTACCTCTTTTGCCTCTGTGAATCCTAGATTAGTTAATCCTTTTATTATATCATTGCCTATGGCTAACTTTTTAAAATCATTTTCTATCATATTTTTTTCTCCTTGTTTTTCAATATAAGACATTAAATTTTATCAATAGTTTTATATTTTGTCAAAATATTTTTATTCTATTTCCCTCTTATCTCGTTCTAGTTAAATTATTCCCTTAAAATTATTAACTTATTAAACTTACTAACTCCCTGTGGACCTATAATGTGTAACCCCTATATTCCATAGCTTTAAGGACACTAAAAGAAAGATTATTCCAAGACATGGGCTTAAATAATATAATATCCTAGGATAATTTATATAATCATCTTTGTTCATATAGAGAATAAGAGGAAAATAATTAACACATCCTAAGGGAACTACAAATATAAAAAATCTTTTAAACCATTTTCCATATATAGATAATGGATACTGCATAGTTTCTACTCCACCATAGGTTAACATATTCATTATCTCTAAGCTTTCTGTAGACCAAAAACACATTGTCCCTTGAATTATAAATAATCCTATAAAAAGACATACACTTCCTATAACTGAAAATAGTAATAAGCTTATATTATAAAAATCAAAAACTACATTAAGCTTACAGGATGAATATAAAATTAAAAATAGTCCTAATGAAATCCTTCCTATTCTCATAACAGTAAATTCTACTCCCAATATCTGAAGTGCTGTACTTCTGGGTCTTAGAAGTATTCTATCAAAATCTCCACTTATAACTTGTCTACTAAAAAGATCAAAACCTCTAGCCATAGCTTCTGCTATGGAAAAAGTCATATTTATCATTCCATAAAATAATGCTATTTCATATAGCGTCCATCCTTTTATGTTTCCAAATCTATCAAATAATATTATAACCCCTAAAAACTCTGTAAAACCTACAAAAAACGTAGATAAGCTTAATAAAATAAAGGAGGTCTTGTACTCCATTTGACTTCTTATGGATGTCTTTACGTAGGTAAAATATAATTTAATTCCATTAATAAGTTTCATAAATCTACCCTCCCATTATCTCTACTCTTTTTAATAGCTTATTTAATAAAAGGTAACCAAACCCAATTAAAACTACTATCCATATTAGTTGAATACTAAAAAAATATAGTGCCTTATCTGCAGTTATATCCCCTATATAAAGTCTTAAAGGAACATCTAAAATACTAGAAAAGGGCATAACTTCTAAAACCTTTCTAAATCTATCGGGAAATAAGGGAAGGGGCACTATCATTCCTGATAAAAAGGTTATAATGGATGGTAGTATTCTATTAAGTCCTTCTCCACTTATAGTAAATAAAGTTAGTATGGTTATTATATTAGTTATGGCACAACTTAAAAATAAAGCTAATACTGTGCCTATTCCCCATAAAATAAGACTAGAAAAGCTTTCTGGAGGATACATTCTATAAGGTTCTTTTAAAAATACCATAGATAGTAAAATAATAGGAAAAGACTTTAGCATAGTAGGTGCTACTCTTAAAGCTAGAGCTCTTGAATACCATGTAAAATATAAATTAGTGGGTCTACATAGCTCATAGGCTACCCCTCCACTTTTTATCATAGCTTGTATCTCTTTATCCCCATTCCATGGAAACATTGCAATTAGCCCTTGACTAAGCCATATATAGGTTACAGTATCCTTAAGATTTAAGGGATATTCCCCGCCATTACTAAAAAACGCTATCAAAATCATTACACGTACAAAACCAAATAACACTTGTGTACATATTCCAGCAAAAGCAGCTGCTCTATATTGAAGTAATAATATAAATCTCATTTTTATTAAGATTATATAACTTTTCATATTTCCACCCCTAATTTATATTAAATTTTTTATAGAGTTTTGAAATAATTTCTTCTATAGGTGGGTTTTCTATTAGCATATCTTTTATTGAAACTTTTGAGGATAAAAATGATATTAAATCTTGAGAGGAGGTTTTATTAGGATCAAATCCTAGAATTACTTTATCATTTTTACTTTCTATATAATTAATATAAGATTTATGGGACAAAATTTTATTGATCTGATTCTGGCTTATTGGATTAAAAGTATTTAATATTATTCTTCTTTCTGATAACACTTCTTTTCTTAAATCCTCTAGAGGTCCATCACTTAATACCTTACCTTTTCCTATAACTATAACTCTATGACAAAGATCTTCAATATCATCCATATCATGGGTTGTCAAAATTACTGTAACCCCTCTTTCTCTATTTATCTTTTTGATAAAATCTCTAACTACTAGCTTTGAAACTGCATCTAAGCCTATGGTAGGTTCATCTAAAAATAATATTTTAGGCTTATGAAGAAGAGATGCCATGAGCTCACATTTCATTCTTTGACCAAGGGATAATTGTCTTACTGGAATATCCATAAGATCCTTAGTGTTTAATATCTCTGTAAGCTCTTTTAAATTTTCCTCATATGTGTTCCTTGGTATTTTATAAATATCTTTTAAAAGTTCAAAGGAATCTCTTAAAGGAAGATCCCACCACAGCTGTGACCTTTGTCCAAAAACAACCCCTATATTTTTTACATGATTTATCCTCTCCTTCCAAGGAGTTCTGCCAAGGATTACACACTCTCCACCATCTGGTACCATTATTCCACTAAGAATTTTTATAGTTGTAGACTTTCCTGCCCCATTAGGTCCTATATACCCAACTATTTCACCTTGGTTTATAGTAAAATTAACATCTTTTACTGCTTCTATATTCTCATAAGTTCTTTTAAATAATCCACCAAAAGCCCCTTTAATTCCAGGATTTCTTTTAGAAATTTTAAAAGATTTTTTTAAGTTTTTCACTTCAATTACTTCCATTTTAATCCCTCCTTATTTAATAAAATAATATGTAATTTAACACCTCTTATTGTAATCAATTACACAAGCGTTAAAACTTATATTTCTAATGTTATAAATACAATAGTATAAAAGGGAAGATTAAAAAAGACTATAAGAGAATTCTCTTATAGTCTTCAAAAGATATTATATTATCTATCGTATCTTCTGTTGTTGTTTTGTTGCTTTCTAGCTCTTCTGCAATCTGCACATCTAGTTGGCTCGTTATCGAAACCTTTTTCTTTGTAGAAAGCTTGCTCTCCCTCTGTGAATACGAAATCATTTCCACAATCTCTACATACTAAATTCTTATCTGCCATTTACAATTCCTCCATTTTCTTAGATTTAAAGTTATTAATTGATTTCCAAATAGAGGAATCATTACTAGCTATTAAATCTTTTTTTATTTACTCACTTAGTATATCACATTCTAGAAATAAGTAAAGCTTTTTTTATCTTTTATTTTTATATTTTAATTTTACTCTTAACATATTGTATAAAGCCCTACATTAAATAATTTTCTTTATGGTATAAGTCTATTTTTATCTCTTGGAAATGCTGTACATATTCTTACATTATCTAAGTTAAGAAGTAATGCTACAAATCTATCAAGGCCTATAGCTAATCCTCCATGAGGTGGTGCCCCATGCTTAAAGCTTTCTGTGTAGCTTGAAAAACTCTCTGGGTCTATACCCCTATATTTAAAATTCTCTACTAGCATATTATAGTCATGAATTCTTTGACCTCCTGAAGTTATCTCTACCCCCTTAAATATTAAATCAAAGGAACGGGTTCCTTCCTCTCCCTTAGGCATAGTATACATAGGTCTCTTTTTTCTACTATAGTTTGTTACAAAGACAAAGTCACTATTGAACTTTTCCTTTACATACTTATATATAAGCCTTTCTCCCTCTGAATCTAAATCTCTTCCTTCTAGATCCTTGTTAAAGTTTTCTTTTAATATTTTAGCTACTTCATTAATATCTATTCTAGGTATAGTTTCCCCAATTACTGGAATTCCTCCATTAAACCCTTTAACATATTCCTTTCCTTCTACATCTAACTTATATAATATATATTTTATAAGCCTTTCCTCCATATCCATAATATCTTCTTCATCATTTATAAATGCCATTTCAAGATCCATGCTTATAAACTCATTTAAATGTCTATTGGTATCATGAGACTCTGCTCTAAAGAAAGTCCCAATTTCAAATACCCTTTCAAATCCTCCTATAACCATCATCTGCTTATAAAACTGAGGGCTTTGAGCAAGGTATGCTTCTTCTCCAAAATAATTAACCTTAAATACTTCTGTTCCCCCTTCTGCTCCTTCTTTTACAATTCTAGGAGTAAATATTTCCATAAATCCTTCTTCACATAAAAATTCTCTAAAGCTTTTGACTATAATATTTTTAATATGGAATATGGAATTTTGGCTACTATGTCTTAAACTTAGAACCCTATTATTTAACATAGTATCTAATGAAACCTCTAATTCTTCTTTATTAATTTCAATAGGTGGTTCCTCTAAAGCTTTGCTTAAAACTTCAATCTCCAAAACTTCTACCTCAAAATCATTAAATTTATTCTTTCCTTCCTTAACTATTCCTTCAATTGATACTACGCTTTCTATCTTTAGTTCCTTAATGTATGGATTATTTTTATCAACTACACATTGTACAAGTCCTGTTCTGTCTCTTAGAATAAGAAACACTATATTTTTAAGTTCCCTTATTCTATGAACCCATCCACTTATTAAAACCTTCTCTCCAATATGCCTGTTTAATTCTTTAATAACCTTTCTACTCATAATAAAACCTCCAAATTATATAATATTATTTCCTTATTATCTAAGTTATTCTTAAGTCATATAAGTATAAAAAAAAGCCCTCTCTCCCTTTAGGAGCGAAGACTTTCGCGGTACCATCCTAATTAACTTTAAACATTTAAAGAAATGTAATATATAAAAATTATTCCTGCACCAAAATTTACTTAACATCTCCATCTTAGGCTTCTATGAAGAAATATTATAATTAATTCATAATATTTTCAGAGTTTGTATAAATAAAAAAAGCATCTACTCCATATAAGGAGTGAATGCTATTATCCACGGTGCCATCCTAATTAACTTTAAAAACTTAAAGTTATCTCTTACCTTATAACCTAGGTTAATGGTTTTATCCTACTAAATTCAGATAAACTTCTCAGAGATGTCCTTCATTAATAACTTTCTTATGATGATCTCACCATCCATCACTCTCTTTAAATACTAATATACTAATTACTTTTCTCTTCATTGAATTATATATTTATAGTTTAAAGAAATTATAATAAACCATTATTATTAAGTCAAAATAATATTCTTTTATTTATTTTAATGAAAAGAAGTTTTCTTAATATTCCTCTTATTATCTCTATTTATTGATGATATTAATAGAGATGCTGGAGTCAATGATATTATACAGTTGATTTAAAGACTTCAAACTACAAAAACTTCAAGCTATAAAAGCTAGAAGTCCTTTTTGAATATAAAAATATAATTAACGAAGTATGACATTGACATGGACACAATTAGTTACTAACTATAAACTCCACAGCCTTCAAAGTTTTTTCATTTTAAATCTTTATAGAAAAAAACTTATTTGTTCAACCTTGTTTTCTTTTAAAGAAGAAACAGATACCCCTATAAGTCTGATGGTTTCTACAAAATCTATAGTATTTAAAACATCTAGTGCCTCTTTATAAATTTCATTCTCAGAACTTATATAATTATTTAAAGTCTTACTTTTTGTATGACTTATAAAAGTACTAGTCTTAATTTTAATAGTTATTGTTTTCCCCCTCATATTTTTCCCCTTCATAGTTTCACTAATATCATAAGAAAACCTTCTTAGATATTCTTTAAGTTTATCCTTATCCTTAGTGTCTTCCCTAAGAGTAGTTTCTCTTCCTATGGATTTTCTTTCTCTTATAACCTTAACTTCCCTATTATCTATTCCCCTAATTCTCTCATAGACTTCCTTTCCCCATTTACCAAAATAATCCATAAAAAATTCTTCTGATAGGTTGTATAAATCCTCAATGGTAAAAACCCCTATATTATTTAGTTTCTTTACAGATTTATTCCCTAAACCATGAACCTTATTTATAGGTAGTGGTAATAATATATTAGGTATCATTTCTTTTGTGATAACCTTTAATCCATTAGGTTTATTCCAATCTGATCCTAGTTTAGCTAAAAACTTATTATAAGATATTCCAACTGATAAGGTTAAACCTATTTCTTTTTTAACTCTTTCCTTCAGTAAGTTTCCAATATAAACAGGGTTCATATCCATATGACTTATATCTAAGAATGCCTCATCTATACTAAGGGGCTCTACATAAAGGGTTATCTCATAGAAAATATTAAATATTTCTTTTGAAATTTCCCTATACCTAGAATGTCTAACAGGTAAATATATCCCTTGAGGACATCTTGCTTTTGCCATAAAAATTGGCATGGCAGACCTAACTCCATACTTTCTTGCTTCGTAGGAGCATGTGGCTACAACTCCTCTTTCAGATGTTCCTCCGACTATTACTGGCCTTCCCTTAAGAGATTTATTATCTAAAACCTCTACTGAGGCAAAAAAGGCATCCATATCCACATGTAAAATTTTTCTCTCCAAAATATTTCACCCCTCAAATACACGAACATATATTCTATTATACCCAATAAAAAAACTTTAGTACATAAGTAAATTCTTAAGTATGTACTAAAGTTAATATATATTTTTTCTATTATAATTAATTTAAGGATTTCTTTAATAGAGATGATAATAATTTATATATTCTTTTTCCTAAAATAAGCATAATAAAATAATTTCCTACCATATGGACTATATCATAAGGAATACCTCTAATCCAATATGCTAAAGCTACGCTAGGAGATGTTATTATTATCTGTGGTATAGCATATAAGGCCCCAAAAATAAGACCAAATACTCCTGATAAAATACTCCACCCTAAAAAATTCTCTTTAATAATATTCTTAAAAAGTAAAACTATTAAAACAAGAAGAGGCCAAACTATTAAATATCCAAACCACCAAGTCCCCATGCCTCTTAATAGTCCTATTAACATATTAAAAACCATAGCAGGAATTATTGCTTTTTTTCCTAATATCAATGTGTATATTATAAGTAAAAATGATACTGGCTCTATGTTTGGTAGAAAGCTTAATGCACTTTGAAGTACAAATACTATAGTTCCAAGAAGTGATAATATTATCATTTCTTTTATTGGATTTACCCTATGACTCATAACTACCACCCTACAGTTAAGATAATCTCTATTTTATCTCCATTTTTTATAGGAGCCTCATCTATTCCTGATTGAGAATCCTCACCATTAATTATAATTTTCCACCATTCCTTATTATCTGCATTTACAGTTATTCCATCAACCTTTTCTAAATATCTTCCAAATTGAGAATCCTTAGTTCCTATTATATTCATTTCATCTAGGGCTTTTCCAAGGGTCTCTGTATCTGTTGAATGCTTATGGGTTTTATCATAGTTTGTTTTACTATCTTTAACTACTACTACAATATCCTTACTTCCTTTTACTTTTTTACTTTCATTGTAATACCTATACCCTAAAAATCCACCCACTGCAATTAATAATACTAGTAATGATGATATTATTATTTTAAAATTATTGTTCTTCATTTTTTCCTCCTAATAACTCTTTGAGATAAATTCTTCCTCTTCTCTACCTTCTAATTCGTTAGCATAAAGACTTAATACAAAGAAATAATTGGCTAGCAGGTTTCCATAATCAAATAATATATTAGGAACCTCTACTCCACTATGTTTTATCTTATGCATAGTTCTTACTACCTGTATTACTTCACATCTTAGTATATGTATCCTACAGGCAATTTCACATCCCTTTGGAAGTAACATTCCTTTTGCTCTATGCTCTACCTTACCTTTTATATTTTTATATCTTTCATGAAGAGCTATAAGATCCTTCTCATCTATAGAAAGTTTTCCCCTTATAGATCCATTTAAATGATATACCTGTTCTACTAAAGGATCTAATTCTTTATGAAGCTTTGGATATTTTCTCCTTGCACGCTCTGAAACTAAAGCTATATTACTACATAAATAATCTGTAGAAACTTCATGATCAAATAAAAGACTTTCTTCCTTTAAGAAAGGACTACTTAAAAAATCTATTCCTCTCAATAAATCAACTCCTTAAAATAAAATAACTTCCTTACTATAAATACTAGAAAGGAAGTTTCATATATACATATTATGTGAAACTAACTTCTTCCCTCCGAAGAATGTGTAGAATTTCAAAAACTATAGATTAGAATATCCTGGCTCTTGCTTCATCCTAAAACCACCTTCCTAGATATAAATTATCTAGTGGATTTTGTTTTTCGTCTGCAATTACAGTAGCGGGGGCTGCTATGGATTTTAACCATATTCCTCATAATCAATACTTTATATTAAATTACATTAAAATATTACCACATAATATTACAAAATTCAACAAACTATTTACTATTGTAGCCAAAGTTTTACACATAGTTTTCCTACATAACTGTTAACTTTTACTCACATTATCATCTTTATGAAATCCTAAAGCTTTAGCAAAGCTTCTAAAGTTTTCTGCCTTCTCATGTTCTCCACTTATCTCCTCAATATCTCCTATAAGGCTATATATTTCTCCACAGTCATCCTTTATTATAAGAGCTCTTTTCAATATCTCATGAGCCTTATTTATATCCCCTTTATCTAAAAGCTTCTTTGCAGAGGTTATATAAAAATTAATATCTGTTTTTGCTTGCTCTTTTCCTAAAACCTCATCTAGTATACCTTTAACCCTTTTAGCTGTAAAAGGTTTTTGAAGATAGGCAGAAGCTCCATACTTAGTACATTGCACTGCATTTTTTATAGTTCCAAAAGCCGTCATTATTATTACTATTATATTCCTATTATGATTCTTTATACTCTTTAGAAGTTCTGTGCCATTGACTTCTGGCATCTTTATATCGCTAAAAA
The DNA here is from genome assembly GCF_000686705.1 of Clostridium hydrogeniformans DSM 21757. GTDB lineage: Bacteria > Bacillota > Clostridia > Clostridiales > Clostridiaceae > Clostridium_Z > Clostridium_Z hydrogeniformans. Next base: position 81,831 of record NZ_JMLJ01000003.1, read on the forward strand.
CTATTTTTATATTCTCTTTTTCTATACATTCCATAGCTTCCCTTGCACAAGTGGCTTCAAAAACTTCATATCCTTCATCCTGAAGACAAGTTCTAAGCATCTCTCTTATATTCTTAACGTCATCTACTATCAATACCTTATTCTTCATCTTCATCCTCCCATAATGGTAAAGTTATTTTAAATATACTTCCATACTGATAAATACTATCGCAACTTATGGTACCCTTATGAAGTGCTATTATATCCTTAGAAATAGCCAGTCCAAGACCTGTACCTTCCACATCATCTACCCCTCTATAGAATTTATCAAAAATTCTAGGTAAATCCTCCTCTAAGATTCCTCTTCCATTATCCTTAACTTGAATTTCTACTGACTCTTTATTATTTTTTACTTTTATCCTTACAAATCCACCTTCATTTGAATACTTTATTGCATTGGACAAAATATTATTTATTACCCATCCTAACTTTTCTCTATCTCCACTTATTAAAGGTATATCTTCATCATATTCAGTTATTAAACTTATATCCTTAACATCTGCGATTATAAAAAAGGACTCTAAAGCTGTTTCAACTAGTTCTTCTACTGATAACTCTTCCTTAAATAAAAGATTATCAGCTGACTCAATCTCATGAATTCTTAAAAAATTATTTATTAAGTTAACTATCTTTTGACAGTCATCAGATATGGTATTAATTATATTTTTATTTTCCTCAAGAGTATCTCTATTCTCTAAAAGGGACACTCCCATTACTAAAGATGTTAATGGAGTCTTTACTTCATGAGAAAGAGAAGCTATAAAGTCTTGCTTCATTTTTTCTATTCTTTTAAGTTCAGTTATATTATGAAAATATACTATAACCCCTCTTTTTCTTCTATCACTATCCATAAAATATGATAAGTTCACATCATATACTGAGTCATCTAGGTTTATTATTTTAGAGATTTTTTCCTTATCATATTTTATAAACTTAGATATATAGTCAAAAAGTTCTCCACTTGTTATAGCCTCTAATATATGATGATCCTGAATTTTATTTAGTGACATGTTAAACTCTCTTTCACAGGAATCATTTAAGGATACTACCCTTAAACTATCATCTAATACAATTAATGGATCCACTATACTCTTAACTATAGCCTCAGATTTATTCTTCTCCTCCATGATTTTCCCTATGGTAGAGTTTTTAAACTCACATATTTTTTCGCTCATACTATTAAATTCTTTTGCTAAAAGCCCTACCTCATCATCTGACACTATCTTAGCCCTATGATTAAAGTCTCCTTCTCTAGCCTTTATAATATCTTCTTTTAAAAGTAGTATAGGATGTAAAAATTTATTTATATATCTTATTGATAATATAAGACTTGTAACTATTAGTATAATTGATATAAATATCATTGTATATGTGGATATTTCTACAGTTTCTTTTAAGACCTCTTTTTTATTTAAAAGCCCTTCCTCATTTAAACTTGTTATTATTCTAAGATTATTTTTTAAACTCATATATTTAGGTTGTATTTCTTTAGTATATATCTTTAATATACTCTCTATATCTCTTTTATTACTATTAAATATCAAAGCTGATTTTTCAATAAACTCATCATAATCTTTAAGTACCTCTGCATTTACTTCCTTTTCTCCCTCTTCTGTTATATTGTTATTTTGAAAGGTATAATACTTAAAAAATTCAGCGTTATATTGATAAAACTCCTTTTTATATTTTTCTTCTCCTGAATTTATAAAATTTATCAAAGAATTATTTTGATTATCTACACACTTTTGCATATTATTAGTAGCATCTATTGAATAGTAATTATCATTCATCAAGGTATCAGTAGTACTTTTTATTTTTAATATATTACCTAAAGAAGTCCCCCCAATAATAACAACTATAGCAATAAGCAAAGAAAATAAGGTGAAAAATTTATATTTTAATCCTCGCTTCATCTATCTAGCCTCCTAATTATAAGTATATTAAATTTCAAGCTTATATCAAATTCTTATAACCATGAAATTTAAAGAATCCTTGTTATAATTATAATAATGTGGATTTAATTTGCTCTAATTCTCCCTAAGCATATATATATCCCTCTGAAATAATATAAGTACTTCATAAATACTTCTAATGTAAGTTCATTCTTAAAGTAAAACTACTTTCTATAAACCATAGATCTATGATTCTATAAAACTAAGACTTAGGAGAGCTTTTTTCTAAGTAAATCTATATAGATAAACTACCTCAAAACTCAATCTTTTAATACACATTAAGTAATGATAGCTGGTGATTTAATTTTAATTCTCATATGATATATCTATAGCATAAAAAAGAGTAGAACTTTTACATTCTACTCTTCATTTAACACCTCATAAAGCCACTGTATATTTAAGTTATAATAGTCTTTTGCATTACTATAGGACCACGTACAATTTCCTAGAATAAATTTTATCATATAAAATTTTAATCTTTTATTAAAATCAGTATATAAAGTCTCAAATTTACTGTATCCTTTTAAAAACTTTCTCTCAAGATCTTTATTCTGCCTAAAAGAAAGTAAATATAAGGACACTAAGTCCTCTTCATTATTTCCAAGATGGTTTGTCTCAAAATCTATTATAGAGGTTATAGTGTACCCTTCATAGTCTTCCTTGACTAATATGTTTCTCTCATTATAATCTCCATGACATAATGTTGGCTTTACCTCTATATTTATTAAATTTAAATTATTATAAAGGTAATTAAATCCGCTGTCTATAAGCTCTTTATGGGGAAGATCTAAAGTTTCTATTACTTTTCTATATTCATCTATAGAGTTAAGTGACTTATTGTAATAACTATGTTCTTTGCTTTCCCCCTTCATTACCTTTCCTAAGGGACCAAAATAATCTCCCCCATAACTACTATGTAGTTTTCCAAGTTCTCTTCCTATTTCTTCAAATAACTTTTCCTTCTTCTCCTCTGGCATAGTTTTAATAACTTCCTTAAGAGTAACCCCCTCTATAAAATCATATAAAAGCCATGGATCTCCATTTTCAAACTCTCCACTCAAAAAATTTTTTGGGGATTTTACTTTTGTATCTTCTAAAAGTCTTAAGGCTATAACCTCATTATCTATTTTATTTTTCTTATAATATATCTTAAGTATTTTATTTTTTCCCTTTGTATAAACTTTATAAACCAAATGTCTATTAATGTCATGATTCCCTACAGGTTCTATATCTATTATAGTTTCTTTTAAAAGATCCTTTAGCAAATTATAAATATCTTTAATACTATAATCTAACATATTAAAATACCTAACTCCTTAAATTTATTTTATATTACTTCCCTATAACATATCTTATATTATATATTATTTATCTGAATATTTCATCAATTCAAGAGTTATTTTCATTGTATACATAAATATTTTCCCTATAAATTTTATAAAATAGATTTTAAATTTATGAGTTGCAGCCTTCTCTTCTATAGAATTACTATATCACTTCTTAATTTATACATACCTTAAAAGTCTTATTTATCACTGAATAAATAACAGGTATAAGTAAGTTTTTAAGGTAGGATGCCTATATTTTAATATAGGGTTTATAAATTAAGATTATTTTATACAATAGTTACCCCCTAATTTAAAGGAGTTAACATCTGTATAAGTTATGTTCTAAGGTGAAAACACTCTAAAAAACTATGAGTCTTAAGAAAAACTCATAGTTTTTTACATTTAATAATTTAAAAGCTTTATATCTTACCCTTATACTCTCCATAAAGGCTTTGTAGGTTTAATGCTTTATATAAATTAAAATCTTATGTTATGCTACTCTATTGCTTTCATTTATAGTTGAGGAATTTTTATTATTTCCTATCTCATTAAACAATATATTTAATATAATAGCCATTAAACTCCCTGTGGTTATTCCACTATGAAATAAGGTATTTACCCAAGTTGGAAAGCTTTGATAAAAATTAGGAACTGCTAGTGGAATTAAAGAAACTCCTATGCTAACTGCTACTATAATCCCATTTTTAGTACCATTAAATTGAACTTTTCCTAAGGTATTTATCCCTCCAGATACAACCATTCCAAACATTATAAATCCTGCTCCTCCAAGAACAGGATATGGAATTGCTGCAATTATTGCTGCAAGTTTTGGAAATATCCCTAGAATTATTAATATAAATCCTGCTGCTGATGTTACATATCTACTTTTAACCCCTGTTAGATTAACAAGACCTATATTCTGTCCAAAGCATGTATGAGGAAAAGTATTAAATATAGCTGCCATCATAGTAGCTAATCCATCACATCTTAGTCCCCTGGTTATTTGTTTATTATCAACCTTTTTACCTACAATTTCATGGATAGCCATCATATTTCCTGTAGACTCAGTCATACTTACTATAACTATAAGGATTAATGACATAATAGCACTTATATCAAACCTTGGCATACCAAAATAAAAAGGTTTCACAATTCCTATAAAACTCGCCTCTCTAACTAGTGTAAAGTCTACCATACCAAAAAAACTAGATACTATAGTACCTATTATAATTCCTAACAGTATGGCCATATTATTCCATACTCCTTTTAATACCTTACTTAATATTAGAATAACTCCTAGAACAAATAAAGCCATATAAATATTCTTAGAACTTGCAAAATCTTCTGCGCCTATATTGTTACCTGCTGACCATCTTATAGCTACTGGAAGTAAAGATAACCCTATAATTGTAACTACAGTTCCTGTAACCACCTTTGGTAAAAATCTTAGTAACTTTCCAAAAAACGGTGCCATTAAAAAGCAAAAAAGTCCTGCAATAAGAACTGCTCCAAAAATAGTGGTTATTGCTGTTTCTGGATCTCCCTTATAAGTGCCAGCTATGGCTACCATAGCATTTACAGAAACAAAGCTTGTACCTAAAACTAAAGGCACTTTTGCTCCAATAATGTTTTTTATACCTATACTTTGAATTACCGTAGCTATTCCAGCTAGAAATAAGTCTGCACTAATTAAAAATATAACTTGATTCTGAGAAAGGCCTACTGCATTACCTACAATTAAAGGAACTGCAATAGCTCCTGCACACATTACCAGTACATGTTGAAAAGCTAATAGCAATGTCTCTACCACTGGTATTTTTTTATCTACTTCATCTAAGTGTTTCTCCTTATTATTCATATGTTTTACCCCTCTCTTTAGTAAATGTATTTTTAACTATGACATTCTATCCTATCCTCCTTTGTAAATGTTTTCCCTTAACTTTAAAAACCTTTATATTCTTAAATCTCTATCTATATTTTTAAAGGTTATTACTTAAGGATTTATCATAATTAAATTTAAATATTCCCATTAAATATTATACTTAATGAGTTTTATAAAATCAATTCTCCCACTTACTCTATAACCTTTGTAATCCCTGTTTACCCCTAATAATTTAACTTTATGTTTAAATTATTGAGTAAAGTGCTATAATTATAAATAAAACTTATAATTATAAGAGGTGACTTATGGGAAATTATACCTTTAGCTTTAATGATAAAAATTATGAGCTTTCTGAAAACAACTGTGAGTATTTTATTAATGATGAAGAAAATCCTATTAATAATATAGATACTAAAACTGTATTAAATATTTTAAATGGATCTAATGAAGTAGAATTTGATGTGGCTTATTATGAGGAGCCTTGCTCTAAATGCCTTAATGGGGTAAAAGAAAAAGAAAAAGTTTTTAGATTTTTAGAGTATCACTTCTACATATTTACTAAAGATTCTAATTACGTTATAAGTGATATATCATCAAATTATGAAGGTAAATCCTTTAATAAACTATTGAAAGAAAAACAAGTGGACAACAGCTATATTGTTACTATAACTGTTTGTCGTAACTGCAACGTATACTATGTGGAAATAGAAGAGTTATCTGTTTAGCATTTATATATTTAAAATATTAACAATTAAACAGCAGGATAAAACATATGAGCGTGTTCAGTTTTAAAATGTAAAACTAAAATATCATAAAGATTACAAGCAAAATCACAGCCTTTAATAAATTTATTAATGCTGTGATTTTTCAATTTTTAGATATATTAGTATACAATATAAAAAGAGCTTAGTAGTTAGGAAAGACCATCAAATGAAATGCTTGGCTATTTATATTCTTATTTCTAATCCAGTTACCCACTGTTGTTATAATAAAATCTTTAATAAGTATCATCTTTATTTTCTACATTAATTAAATTGCTAGTATATTTTATTTTACCAGTAAGTACATCATCATAGAAAGATTGCTTATTATCAATAAAATTAATACATTCATTAAGTTCTTTAATTTGCTTAACTAAAGAATCTTTTGATTTATTAAGCATCTCTTTTCTCTCTGGAATTGTAGAAAGACCTTCTAAACAATAATTCATATATAGCTTCATATCTTTAATACTCATACCACATTTCCTTAAACATTGTAACCCTTTTAACCACGCAATATTTTTTTCATCAAAATTACGATAATTATTCTTATCTCTTTTCACATTAGGCACTAAACCTTCTTTACAATAAAATTTTAATGTTTCGTAAGATATCCCAACTTGGTCACACACCTCTTTAGTTGTACACATAAAATTCCCCTCCTAAACTAAAAAATAAAAAACTCTTGCTCGGTAGCTACTACCTAGTGATACAATTTATTATAAGATGAATATAACAAAAATCAAGGAGAAATTAAAATAGAATATGTAAGTTTAAATATTACTATAAAAATGTCCTCAATTAGATTTGGAGTTTTTTATCATCAGTACCTAGAGCAGAATATTTGTCACAAATAAAATATGAATTAGTAATAGTGACTACGAAAAATGAAAATATCTAATATTCTTTATGTATAGAGGTTAAATTACAGGTTATTAGCTTATTAAATTAACATATACTAAAATTAGGAGATGAATTTATGAAAAAAACATTATACTTAATGAGACATGGTCAAACCCTTTTTAATGTTAGAAGAAAAATCCAAGGATGGTGCGATGCTCCATTAACTAAGTTAGGAATTAGACAAGCCATCATAGCTGGAGAATATTTCAAAACAAATAATATAAATTTTGACCATTCCTATTCATCTACATCTGAAAGAGCTTGCGATACCTTGGAGTACATTTCCAATACTCCATATAAAAGAGTCAAGGGACTCAAAGAGTGGAATTTTGGTACCTTTGAAGGGGAAAGCGAGGATTTGAATCCACCATTACCTTATGGAGATTTTTTTGTTAATTATGGGGGTGAAGATGAAATTGAATTGAGAAATAGAGTTGCAGAAACCCTCTGTTCAATTATGAAAAATGATGACCATCATACTGTTTTAGCTGTTTCTCACGGAGCTGCTTGTCGTCAATTTATGAGGTATTGGGCTCACACTAGCCATATTGACCAAAAAGAAAGGCTTGGAAATTGTTGTATACTAAAATTTGAATTTGAAAACGAAGAATTTAAATTGATAGAAATAATAAATCATGATTTTAGTGAATTATATTAAAATTATATAACCTTTAAAAAAGTCGGCAAAGATTTGCCGACTTTTATTTTGTGGTTTTATTGTGAATTCAGTTGTGAAATTACTTTCTATTTTAACTATGAAAAACTTTTTTGCACCTCAAAACCGAAATCGTTGAAAAAACATATACTGTTGTTTTATTCTAACCTCCAAGAGTAATATCTTGATTATTATACCAGCTTAAAGCATCATAAAAGTGCTGTGGCTTAAAATCTGGCCAGTAGTCTTCTATAACATAAAAGTCAGAATATACTGATTGAACTGGTAAGAAGCCACTCAGTCTCCTTCTTCCTCCCCATCTTACTATAAGATCAATTCTTGAAATATCCTTAGAGTTTATGTTTCCAGTTATGTTTTTTCTATTTATCTGTGATTCTTTTAATAAATTCAAATCCCATTCCCATCCATAATTCACTAAAAAATTCACTCTTATTCCCCCCTTGCCAAAGACTTTTCTTTTAGTAAAAGGTATTAACTCCTTAGGAAAACTTTTCGATGAACTATTCCCTATTACTAGAAGTTCTGCATCTTCCTTTGAAAGAAGATTAACTGCATCTATACAAGCTTTTACAAAAGCTTTCTTTTGATCTGCTGGTCTCTTTGTGTTATCTGTGGTAAATCCATAATATGTTATCTCTTCTATACCTTGCTTTTGACAAAGTTTAAAGAGAATTAATCCTGGATCTATTCCAAGGTCATACCCCATGGCTTTAGTTAACCCTTTAGATACTGCATATCTTCTATTACCATCTGGGATTATTCCTATATGCTTTGGTATTCTCATAACTTCACCTCATGAAAATATATTTTAGTGTTCTACCATGTTAGTATTTCCAATAAAAACATATTTAACCACAATATTTATATATAAAAATAGAAGAACTAAAAAGCTCTTCTATGTTAATATTCTACAAGTCCCTTAAATTGATTAAAATACATATTGTAATATTCTCCTCTTTTAGCTATAAGCTCTTCATGACTTCCACTTTCCTTTATAATTCCTTTGTCTATTAACATAATATTATTAGCATTACGAATAGTACTTAATCTATGAGCTATTATAAAAGTAGTTCTTCCTCCCATCAGCTTTACCATAGCATCCTGTATCTGAAGTTCTGTACGGGTGTCAACGCTACTTGTGGCCTCATCTAGTATTAAAATAGATGGATTAGAAAGTATTGCTCTAGCTATTGCTATTAACTGTCTTTGTCCTTGACTTAAATTAGCTCCACTTTCTGTAAGAACTGTTTCATATCCATCCTTAAGATGACTTATAAACCTATGAGCATTTGCCATTTTAGCTGCTCTATAAACTTCTTCATCAGTAGCATTTAATGATCCATATTTTATATTTTCCTTTATGGTTCCTGAAAAAAGATAGGTATCTTGAAGAACTATACCAAAAGTTTTTCTAAGGCTATCCCTAGTATAACTTTTTATATTTTTGCCATCTATTAAAATTTCTCCTTTATTAATTTCATAAAACCTAGTAAGTAAATTAACAATGGTGGTTTTTCCTGCTCCTGTAGGACCAACTATGGCAGTACTGCTTCCTGGCTTTGCATAAAAACTTATATTATTAAAGATAACTGAATCCTCCCCATACCCAAAGGTAACATTAGAGAACTCCACTTCTCCCTTAGGGTTTATTAACGCCTCTGCTCCTTTACTATCTAAAGTTTCTTCCTCTTCATCTAAAATATTGAAAACTCTTTCTGCCCCTGCAACCCCTGATTGTAAACTATTAAAAATATTAGCTAAATCATTAAGAGGTCTTGAAAACTGCCTAGAATAACTTAAAAAACTAGCAATAACTCCTAAGGTTATGATATCTTTAGTGGCTAAAATTCCCCCAATTAAAGCAACCATTGTGAAACCTATATTATTTATAACATTCATCATAGGCATTAAAAAACCTGATCTAATTTGTGCCTTCACTCCCACATTATATAAATCCTTATTTATTTTTTCAAACTCATATATACTCTTTTCTTCATGGTTAAAAGCCTTTACTATATTAATTCCAGATATTGATTCTTCAATATGTCCATTAAGTTTCCCAAGAATTATTTGTTGCTCCTTAAAAAGAACCCTAGTTTTTCTAGTTATAGATTTTGTAAGTAAAAATATTAATGGTACTATGATTAAGGTTCCAAGAGTTAAGGGAATACTTAAAATTATCATCATAATGATAGACCCTAAAATAGTTATTGTTCCTGACATAAGTTCAGTAGTAGATTGGGCTATAACACTACTAATATTATCTATATCATTAGTTAATCTACTCATAATGTCTCCATGGCTATTAGAATCAAAGAAAGCTAGAGGTAGTTTTTGAAGTTTTTCAAATAAAGTTTTTCTAAGATTTTTTACAATACTCTGAGATACCTTTGCCATAATTAGCCCCTGAATAATAGTTAATACTCCATTAATTATATAAGCTATTATTAATGAAATAATAGTTACCTTAAGATAAGAAAAATCTACGTTGTCTTTTCCCTTAGACATAGAATCTATAGATTTTCCAATTATATATGGTACTAATAATGTGACTAAAGAATAAATTATTACACATATAAATAATATAACCAGTAACTTTCTTTCATTCTGAAAATATTCCCATAGTCTTTTTAAAGTCCCCTTCATATTCTTAGGTTTTGGACCCTTTAGACCTCTTGTACCTCTTCCCCTACTACTTCTACCCATGGAAGAAAAATCTGCAAATTCCTCTATTTTAGACTTATTACTGTCTTTATTATTGCTCATATTACTTCCACTCCTCTTCACCTAGCTGAGAATTCAATATTTCATTATAAACATCACAACTCTCTACTAAATCTTTATGGGTTCCTATTCCTACTATTTCTCCATTGTCTATAACTATTATCTTATCTGCTTCTATTACAGAGGTTACTTTCTGGGATATTATAAATGTAGTTACCTCTCCTAAATAGGTTTTTAGTCCTTCTCTAATTTTAGTTTCAGTTAAAGTATCTAAAGCGCTAGTGCAATCATCTAATATTAAAATTTTAGGTTTCTTTATAAGAGCCCTTGCAATAGAAACTCTTTGTTTCTGTCCTCCAGATAAATTAACTCCACCTTTTCCAAGAATAGTATCATATCCATCTTTGGTATTTACTATAAAGTCATGGGCCATAGCTACAGATGCTGCTTCCTTAATATCTTCAAAATCTGCATTTTCTTTTCCCCACAAAATATTATCCTTTATTGTCCCTGTAAATAGCACTGTTTTCTGAGGTACAATAGCTATGCTATCCCTTAAACTTTTATAATTTATATTCTTTATATTAACTCCATCTATTTCAATATGTCCTAAATTTGTATTATAAAATCCTGGTATTAAATTTACTAAAGTACTTTTCCCAGAACCTGTTGAGCCAATTATTCCTATGGTTTCCTTAGCCTTAGCCTTAAAACTAATATTTTTTAGTACTAAGTCCTCTAAATTATTAAAATAAGAAAAACTTACATCTTTAAACTCTACATTTCCTTGTAAATCTAAGCTGTTACCACTTTCCTTCCTTACATCATCACTGTCTTCTCTTAAAACTTCTCCTATACGTTTTGTGGAGGCCTTTGCTTTAATAAACATAGTAAATACATGAGAAATCATCATAAGAGAAAATAAAATTTGAGTCATATAATTAGTGAAAGCTATTACTTGTCCAACCTCCATGGTTCCATTATTAACTCTATTTCCTCCTACCCAAAGTACTACTACTATAAATAGGTTAACTGTTAAAGTTATTCCTGGAGAAAATAAAGAATTTACCATCATAGCAGTTTTAGATAGCTTAGTTAATTCTTCATTAGAATTTTCAAAACGATGTTTTTCATAGTTAAATCTATTAAAAGCTTTAACTACCCTTACTCCACCTAAATACTCTCTCATTATCCCATTAACCCTATCCACAGCTCCTTGAATTTTTATAAAGAATGGATAAGATATTCTCATATTCATAAATATTATTAAAATTATAATAGGTAATATAATTATAAGAATTATGGCCATAGGAGGATTTAACCTAGATGCCATAATAATAGCACCTATTCCTATTAAAGGTGCTTTAACAAAAATTCTCATAAGTCCATTAACAAAATTCTGAACCTGGGTCACATCATTTGTAAGTCTAGTTACCAAAGATGGTGTTGTAAAATTATCTAATGTCTTAAATGAAAAAGAATTTATTTTTTTAAAAAGATCCCCCCTTAAATCTGAAGCAAAACTTTGAGATACAGTACTAGATAGTATGTTTCTTCCAGTTGCTCCCAAGGCTCCTATAAGGGTCACTAAAACCATAACTCCTCCCATATTAATTACATAATTAATATCCTTATTTTTAACTCCTATATCAACAACCTTGGACATTATTGTAGGCTGCATAAGATCACAAAATATCTCTATCATCAAAGAAAATATTGCTACAAGAAATAGTTTATAATACCTTTTTATATATACGTAAAATGTATTCATATTCTCCTCCCTTTTCTTATGTACTAAGTATATTTTACCATATACTACTTAAATAAACCCCTCCTAAATTTATATGTTATTTAAGTACATTATAGAGTTCTAAGTTTTAAAATCCTTATATTTTCAGCGGCTTATATTTTACTTATAATAATAGAATTCAAGCTCATTTTAAAAATCATATTAAATATTAACTATCCATTCTTTAATAAATTAATGAGCTAAATCTTAATAGTTAAATAGGATATAACCTTAAAAACTAAGGGACATAACTTAATGTTACACCCCTTAGTTTTTAAACATATCTAGGATTTTCTTTAATTAAATCTATAGTCCCTAATAATATATGAGCTGCTCCAAACCCCACCACTAGTCTTTTTAGTTTAGGATTTCTTGTTCTTTTTTTTATATCATTATATCTTAAAGCTAAAGATCCTACTGTAATTGCTACTCCTAAAGCTGTTGGAATAGATATATCCCTAACTCTCATAATACTTCCTCCTTTTTTCCTTTTATACCTATAATTTTTTAGCTTATATTAAGTTTTATTTATTATGGTATTTTATCCATATCTCTACCCTTATATTTTTTCCTAATATATAATAAATAATACCTACTAAACCTTATGCTAAATATATAAACACTAAACTTAGTAATTATTGTATATTAATGTTCTATATACTATAATGATTTTTATAATCCATCTTATATTAATAACATAACTTTTAAATTTATTTATTTTATAATATAAGAATATTCTTAGAAAAGAGGTGCTTTAAATTGCATAATTACCTTACTAAGGAAGCCATAAAGAAGCTTGAGGATGAAATTGAGTATCGTAAAGTTGTTACTAGAAAACAAATTAATGAAGACTTAAAAGAAGCTAGAGCTCACGGTGATTTAAGTGAAAACTTTGAGTATAAGTCTGCTAAAAGAGATAGAGCTAGGAACGAAAGTAGGATAAGATTTCTTGAAAGAATGATTAAGACATCTATTTTAATTGAGGATATAGTGTCCGAAGACCAGGTTGGTATAGGAAAAACTGTATATATAAAATTTGAGGATGATGAAATTGAAAAATTCTTAATAGTAACTACCATAGATGCAGATCCACTAGAAGGTAAAATAAGTATAGAATCTCCTCTTGGAAAAGCCATCTATAAACATAGGCTTCATGAAAAAGTAGAGGTTCATTCTCCTAATGGAAATTATTATATTACTATTGATCAAATTGAAAACTAATGAAACCAAAACTTAAAAAGTTTTATAGAAATACGTTCTTTTAACTTTTATATTTTAAACTCATTGTTAACTTTAAAGGTAAATATTATATAAAATTTCATTTTATCGTAGATTTTTTGTAACCTGCTAAAATATATAACTTTATATAATAGAAGATATGATTTTAAAAATATAATTATAATTACTATTATTTAAAAGGAGTTGTTCTTATGAGTGATGACTCAAAAAAAACAATGAATAAAAAAAGAAGAAATAAAAAACCTAGAAAAAAACTTAAAATAATAATATCTTGCATAATAGCTTTTTTACTGGTAATTCTCGGCACCGGATATTATATTATTCATAACAAGGTAAGTAAAATAAATACAGTAGACCTTGATACTTCTAAAGAAGCCTTAGGTATAGATGAAGAAAAAGAAAAAGAGTCTAATGATATAATAAATATAGCTCTCTTTGGAGTAGATAAAAGTGAAAATGAAACCAATGGTAGATCTGATGCTACAATGGTGCTTACTGTGGATAAATCCCGTAGTAAGCTAAAACTCACATCTATCCTTCGTGACTCTTATGTCCCTGTAGATGGCCATGGTAAAACTAAGCTTAATCATGCTTATGCCTATGGTGGTCCTCAGCTTGCTGTTAAAACCCTTAATAAAAACTTTGCCCTTAACATAAAAGATTTTATAATGGTTGACTTCTCAACCCTTCCTAAGGTTATCGATGCTATGGGTGGAATAGATATGAATATAAAAGACTATGAACTTAAAATGGTTAATCAATATATAAAAGACTCTGCAAAGAGAACTGGGGAATCTTATAATCTTATTCCTGGTACTGGTATGCAACATTTAAGTGGTATCCAAGCTCTTGGATATTGCAGAATAAGATATGTTGGAAATGGAGATTTAGAAAGAACTGATAGGCAAAGGAAGGTTCTTGAAGAAATATTTAAGAAAGCTAAGAGTTTAAATCTTATGCAGCTTAATTCTTTAATAGATGAGGTATTACCTTATATAAAGACTAGTTTATCTTCCTCTGATATTATAAGTCTCTCAACTAAAGGCACTAGTTACTCTTTTGAGCAGAACCGCTTTCCTCAAGAGGGATACTATAATGGTAAGTTTTTAACCGATGGACTTTGGTATGAAGTTTATGATATCAATGAAACTAAAAATCATATGTTAGATTATATATATAAAGATGTAAAATCTTATAAATAAAAAATAAAGAATAAGATGGGTAACCTATGACTCCATCTTATTTTTTTAATGATTTTATCCTATTTACATTAATTTCACTTTATAAAACAAGTTAAACTGTAGCTCCCATAAGGTTGCTACAGTTTAATTTCCCTATTTATTTATACTATGAATAGCTTCCTTATTTAATCCTAATATTGCCTCATGGAGGGCTTCTCCTAAGGTTGGATGACTGTGTACCACTTCCTTTAAATCTGCTACAGTCATAGATTTTTCCACAGCTATAGTTGCCTCTAGAATTAAATCTGAAGCATGAGGACCCATAATATGAATTCCTATAAGCTTATTATTTTCATCACTTATGGCCTTTACGAAACCTTCCCCTTCTCCTAAAGCTAAAGCCTTACCATTGGCTCCAAATAAAAATTTATTCTTTTTATATTCTATGCCCTTAGCCTTAGCTTCCTCTTCAGTAAGTCCTACCACTGCTATTTCTGGGAAAGTAAATATACAGCTTGGAATTACTGATTTATGACACTTTTTACCTAAAATAATATGTTCCACTGCTTCTACTCCTTGGTGAGAAGCTGCATGAGCAAGAAGGGATATTCCATTAACATCTCCTATAGCATATATACCCTTAGCAGAAGTTTCATAATTCTCATCTACTTTTATACTTTTTCTATTAAGTTCTATCCCTAAGGCTTCAATATCCACACCGTCATAACTAGCTTTTCTACCTTTAGCTACTAAAACTAAATCTGCTTCTATAACAACTTCACCTTTTTTGCCTTCACAAATTACTTTTACTAATTCTTCACCATCTATTTCTTTTACAGAGGTTAAAGTTAGTATTTCTATACCTGATTTTTTAGCCATAGCAGTGTATCTCTTGCTTATTTCTCTATCTATATCATAAAGAATAGAATCCCTAGCTACTATAACAGTAACTTCACTTCCCATAGAGTTAAATATACTAGCAAACTCCATTCCTATGACTCCTCCACCTAGAACCACAAGTTTCTTAGGAACTTCAGTAAACTCTAATATTTCATCACTGGTAACTACTTTTTTATTATGAATCCCCTTAAGATTTGGAATTTCAGACTTTGATCCAGTAGCTATAATAAGGTTCTTTCCTTCAAGAATAACTTCTCCATTCTCAGTTTCAACCTTAACTCTATTTTTATCAATTATGGTACCATTTCCTCTTATTACTTCTACTCCATTACCCTTTAGTAATTTTTCTATTCCCCCTACTAAAGAGCCTATTATTTCTCTTTTTCTTTCTTGTATCTTATTTACATCTATTTCATAATCTTTAACACTTATCCCAAAATCATTAATATGTTTTAATATGTTTAAAATTTCTGCTGTCCTATATATAGTTTTTGTTGGAATACATCCTCTATTAAGACATGTCCCTCCAAAGCTATCTCTTTCCACAACAGTTACACTTGCTCCAAGTTGTGCTGCCCTTATAGCAGCTACATATCCACCTGGTCCTCCACCTAAAACAATTATATCTTTCATGTTATCCCTCCAATATATTTATTAATATATTATTAATTATTCTTTACTATTCTTCTTAAATTTTTCCTAAGCATAACCCTATATAGGTACTAATTTTATAAATTCAATATTTTAACACTATAAAATCATAGCAATTCAAAATTTAGTTTTAAATACTAAAGATTACATCTATATAAAAATCCAAGTTATATATACTTTCATTAAGTTGAATTTTTATAATAATTAAAACAAAATCATAGGATTATAAAAGGTGTGACCTAAGCCACACCTCTATTTACTACCACTTTAATACTGGGTTTCTTGCAGCCTTAACCTGATCTAATCTTCTTACTGGTGTATTATAAGGTGCATCATGTAATAATTCTGGATTTTCCTTTGCCTCTTCAGCTATTTTTTTCATAACTTCTATAAAGTGATTAATAGTATCTAGACTCTCTGTCTCAGTTGGTTCTACCATTAAAGCTTCTTCAACTATTAATGGGAAATATACTGTTGGAGGATGAACTCCATAATCTATTAATCTCTTCGCCACATCTAGAGTAGATACTTTATTAGGATTGTCCTTAAGTCCCGCAAATATAACTTCGTGTTTACAGATTTCATCTATAGCCACTTTATAGTGATCTTTTAAAGCTTCTTTTATATAATTAGCATTTAATACTGCATTTTCTGAAGCTTTCTTTAACCCATCCTGTCCCATAGTTAAAATATAGGTATAAGCTCTAACTAAAACTCCAAAATTACCATAGAAGCTTCTTATTCTTCCTATGGACTTTTCTCTATCATAGTCTAATAAGAACTTATTTTCATCTTTTTTAATTATAGGTACTGGAAGGAACTTAGAAAGTTTTGTGCATACCCCAACAGGTGCTGCTCCTGGTCCTCCACCACCATGAGGAGTAGAGAAAGTTTTATGAAGATTTAAATGACATACATCAAAACCCATATCCCCTGGCCTTGCCACTCCCATAATAGCATTTAAATTAGCACCATCATAATATACAAGACCACCAGCCTCATGAACTAAATCACTTATTTCCTTTATATTCTTTTCAAATAATCCTAAGGTGCTCGGATTAGTTAACATAAGTCCTGCAATCTCATCATTTAACGCATCTTTAAGTGCTTCAATAGATACAGAGCCATCCTCTAAGGATTTAATTTCTACCACATCAAACCCTGCAACTGCTGCACTAGCAGGGTTAGTTCCATGAGCAGAATCTGGAACTATTATTTTAGTTCTCTTAAAATCTCCTCTATCCTCATGATAAGCCTTTATAAGTAAAAGCCCTGTAAGTTCTCCATGAGCTCCTGCTGCTGGTTGAAGGGTAAAATCATCCATACCTGTAATTTCAGAAAGCCTACTTGAAAGATCATACATAAGACCTAATGCTCCCTGAACACTATCTGACTTTTGATGAGGATGAATCTTGCTAAATCCTGGAAGTGATGCCATATCTTCATTTATTCTTGGGTTGTATTTCATTGTGCAAGATCCTAAAGGATAAAATCCCTTATCCACACAATAATTTTTATTAGATAAAGCTGTATAATGCCTTAACACATCTACTTCGCTTACCTCTGGAAGATTAAGCTCACCTTCTCTTATAATATTTTTAGGAAGAACTTCTTCTAAATTAACTTCTGGTACATCTAATTCAGGAAGCTTATATCCAATTCTACCCTCACTGGAAAGCTCAAATATAATTTTATTATAATCCTTCATTATATCTCCTCCATGACCTTAACTAATTTATCAATATCTTCCTTAGTTCTCTTTTCAGTAACACAAAGCATCATAGAATCTTTATATTTAGGGTAGTTCTTTCCTAAGTTATATCCACCTAAGATATTATTTTCTAATAATTTATTATTTATATCACAAGGACAGTTATCTGCTTTTATAACAAATTCTTTAAAGAAAGGTTTATCAAAGGCTTTCTTATACTTTCCACTTTGAGTTAACTTCTCTAAGGCATAATGAGACTTATTTAAACACTGCAGTGCTACTTCTTTAATACCTTTCTTTCCAAGAGTAGCCATATATATAGCAGCACCTATGGAAACTAAAGTTTGATCTGAACATATATTAGAGGTTGCTTTCTCTCTTCTTATATGTTGTTCTCTTGCTTGAAGCGTTAGAACAAAACCTCTATTTCCATATCCATCATCAGTTTGTCCTGCAATTCTTCCTGGCATCTTTCTCATAAGCTTTTTTGTAGTATTTAAAAAACCAAGTCCTGGTCCTCCAAAGCTCATATTAGAACCAAAGCATTGTGCATCTCCAACCACTATATCTGCTCCTATTTCTCCTGGACTCTTTAATATTCCAAGGGATATAGGATCCACATTCATTATAAAAATAGATTTATTATCATGAATAGATTTGACTATTTCCTCTGCATCTTCTATAACTCCAAAGAAATTAGGACTTTGTATTATTACAGCTGCTACATCTTTATTTAAAGATGCCTTTAATTTTTCAAAATCTGTACTTCCTTCATTCTCATCAATTTCTACTAAGTTATATCCTCTATACTTTAGATAAGTATTTAAAACTGCTATTGTTTCTGGATTTACAGTTGATGATACAACTATGGTTTTTCTCTTTGTATTATCTATTGCCATCATAGCTGCTTCTACAGTAGCTGTAGCTCCATCATACATAGCAGAATTGGAAACTTCCATTCCTGTTAAATTACATATCATGCTTTGATACTCAAATATACCTTGAAGGGTACCTTGACTTAACTCTGGTTGATAAGGAGTATATGCAGTGAAGAATTCCCCTCTTAATAATATGTGCTTTATTATAGATGGAATGTAATGGTCATAACTTCCTGCTCCTAAAAAGCAAGTTAATTCCTCTATGGATTTATTCTTTCCTGCTAAATCCTTCATTCTCTTTTCAACTTCAAGTTCTGATAATCCTTTTTCAAGATTTAAGTCTCTGTTTAACTTAACCTTATCTGGGATATCCGTAAAAAGCTTATCCATAGAATCTATAGATAAAATTTTTAAAACCTTCTCTACTTCCTTTTCTGTATTTGGTATATAAGGAAACATACTATTCCTCCTCATTACAGATTTCTTCATAATCCTTTGGACTTAATAATTCATTTAATTCATTTTCATCTTTAATTTCAATTGCTATCATCCAATTATCATAGGCTGCTTCATTTATAGCTGCTGGATTGTCTATTAATTCTTCATTTATTTCTACAACTGTACCACTTATAGCAATATATATGTCTGCTGCTGCCTTCACAGATTCAATTACGCCTAATACATCTCCCTTTTCAAAGTCAGTATCTACCTCTGGTAACTCAACATAAACTATATCTCCAAGTAGTTTCTGTGCATGGTCTGTAACCCCTATATATGCCTTACTTCCTTCCACCTTTATCCATTCGTGATCCTTAGTGTATAATAGATTTTCTAAAACTGCCATTATAAATCCCTCCTATTTTTTTGTCTTTTTATCATAAAATTTTTTATTAATAACCACTGCTTTTAGCTCTCTATTCCTTACCTTTATTGATAACTCTGTACCTAAAGCAGAATTATCTGCATCTACAAGAGCAAATCCTATAGTTTTATTTAAAGTAGGTGACATATACCCTGTGGTAACATGTCCTATTTCATTACCATCTTTAACTACTGGATATCCATGCCTTGCTACTCCCTTATCTAAAACTTCAAAGCCTACAAGTTTTCTTTTTACTCCTTCTTCTTTCTGTTTAGCTAAAACATCTTTTCCTATAAAATCTCCATTGTTTAGCTTTACAAAGAAGCCAAAACCCATTTCTAGCGGAGTTATAGTATCATCCATTTCGTTACCATAAAGAGGAAGAGTAGCTTCGAATCTTAAGGTATCTCTAGCTCCAAGACCTATTGGCTCTGTTCCTTCTTCTTTTCCAGCTTCTAATATATCGTGCCAAAGATATTTTGCATCCTGTGGCTCACAATATATCTCAAACCCATCTTCTCCTGTATACCCTGTCCTTGAAACTAGGCACTTCTTTCCATTTACTAAAACTTCATCTTTAAACTTAAAGAACTTTATTTCTGATAAATCCGAAGGTACTAGTTTCTGCAAAACTTCTTGAGCCCTTGGCCCTTGAAGTGCTAATTGAGCTACCTCTTCTGATATATCCTTAATTTCAACATCATATTGCCCTTTATTATCTACTATCCACTTAAAATCCTTATCCTTATTACTAGCATTTACAACTAAGTAATAATAGTCTTTGGAGAACTTATAAACCAATAAGTCATCTACAACTCCTCCATTGAAATTACACATAAAAGTATAAACAACATCATTGTCCTTTAATGCCTCTATATCATTTGTCATAAGATATTGTACAAAACCTTCAGCATCCTTTCCCTTTACAGTTACCTCTCCCATATGAGATACATCAAAGAGACCAGCTCTCTCTCTTACTGACTCGTGCTCATTAAGGATTCCTTTAAACTGTATAGGAAGGGCATAACCAGCAAAGTCAACTACCTTGCCTCCATATTTCTCATACTCCCCTATTAGGGGGGTAGTTTTTAAGTTTTCCATTATCCTACCTCCATTTTATATTCTAACTCTTCAGAATATTTGAAAAATATTTTGTAGACTTTTGGATAATTATTTCCTATCTTACTACCTATATGATTTATTTGTTACTATATAAGTTTTGCTTAAGTAATATGCGCAATTTTTATAATATTCTATCTATTATTATAATTATCTTACAGTATATTGTAAATCGTTTCCACCAATTATTTAAAAATATTTAATCTATTTATCAATCTCTTCCTTGAGTTTTAAAAAGTACTACTACTATTTGAATTTCAAATAGGAACTATTACCCTATGCTTATATTATAAGCATAGTTTCTTCTCTCTTTAACCCCCCAATATCTTATTATATATAATTCTTATTAATGATAACTTTGATTTATTCATAAAATATATGTAATGAATTTATCATTGTAACTATATACTACTTAATATATAATTAATTAACAGATATTATTAGATTGTAATAATTATTATAGGAGGATTTATATGAAAAAACTTTTTAATGCCTGTTTTTTTTATTTGGTTCTAGGAATGGCTTCTGGAGTATTTGCTAGAGAGTTCATGAAATTTAATGAGTTCACTGGAAGTACAAATCTTACTACAGTCCATCCTCACCTTTTTACCTTAGGATTTATATTTTTCCTTATACTTACCTTAGGAAGTTCTAGTTTAGACTTAACTAAAAATAAAAACTTTAATAAGTGGTTTATTTTATATAATATATCACTACTTTGGACTTGCGCTTCTTTGACTATGCGTGGAATATTACAAGTTAACGGCTCTGATTTTAAAGGGTTAAGCCATATCTCAGGAACTGGACATGCTTTACTTGGAATAAGTCTTATATGGTTTATGATAATCCTAAAGTCAACCTTAACTGCTAAAGAAAAATAGACTAATTAAGATGTATATAAGTTCTAATATTAAAACTACATTAGATTCAGTTGAAACTTATTGAGTCATCAATCAGTGAAATGTAAATTATTTAATATATACTAAACTTAATAATATAAGGTACATGGATATTTAATACCTATATCCATGTACCTTATTTTTATAATAATTCTTTAGTTTAAATTGTAATTTTATTGAATATAATTTTTATAAGATTATTTTTATATTTTTCTACTAAAAATCATATAATACTACTTTTTTTATTTAATATATAGATTTTTATTTTTCATTACTAAAAATCTACTTTTTCCCCATAATAAGCACATGTAAACACCTTTTCCATAGCACTATCATCTATAGCTCTTGGGTTAGATCCAGTACAAGGGTCTAATACTGCATTATGTGCTATAAACTTAAGATTGTTTTTAAAGTCATCCTGTGTAACACCATATTCTTTCATTGTATGTGGTATATTTAATTTTTTATTCATCTCATTTATAGTTTCAATTAGAGAATCTGTAAGGTCTTTATCATTTTCTCCCTTTAAACCTAAAGCTCTAGCTATATCTCCATATCTATCTTCGCATTCTTTTCTATTATAATCTATTACATAAGGTAAGAATATAGCATTAGCACAGCCATGAGGAATATGGAATACTGCCCCAACTTTATGAGCCATAGAGTGAACTATACCAAGTAAGGCATTAGAAAAAGCCATGCCTGCAAGACATTGAGCTTCATGCATTAAGTTTCTTGCTTTTACATCTCCTTTAAATGAATCTATTAAATTTTCCTTAACCATTACTATAGCTCTTAATGCTAATGGATTTGAAAAATTTGAGTTTAATGAAGCTGTGTATGCTTCAATAGCATGAGTTAAAGCATCCATTCCTGTATGAGCTACTAAGGTTTCTGGCATAGTTTGTGCAAGGTCCGGATCAACTATTGCAATATCTGGAGTTATGTTAAAATCAGCTAATGGATATTTTATTTTAGCCTTATAATCAGTTATTACGGAGAAGGCTGTAACTTCTGTAGCAGTACCACTAGTTGATGGTATAGCTATAAACTTTGCCTTTTGTCTAAGCTCTGGTAA
The DNA here is from genome assembly GCF_000686705.1 of Clostridium hydrogeniformans DSM 21757. GTDB lineage: Bacteria > Bacillota > Clostridia > Clostridiales > Clostridiaceae > Clostridium_Z > Clostridium_Z hydrogeniformans. Next base: position 104,403 of record NZ_JMLJ01000003.1, read on the forward strand.
TCCAAAAGGTACTACTGCCTCTTCAAAGGTAAACTCAGGATATTCATAAAAAATCCACATAGCCTTAGCTGCATCTATTGGAGATCCTCCTCCCATTGCAACTATCCAGTCTGGCTGGAACTTTCTCATCTCTTCTGCACCCTTCATAACAGTTTCTACTGATGGATCTGGTTCCACTCCTTCAAATAGCAATGTTTCAATTCCTGCTTCCTCTAAATATTTTTGTACCCTATCTAGAAAACCAAATCTTTTCATTGAGCCTCCACCTACAACTATAATGGCTCTCTTTCCTTTAATGGTTTTTAGAACCTCTAAAGAACCCTCTCCATGATAAATATCTCTTGGTAATGTAAAACGTGCCATAAATTTATTCCCCCTAAATTATATTAATTTACTTTTTCTAGTGGTAGGTATCTTAAGAAACACATATTGTTTATAAATTATCAATCATACTTATGTTATATAAGCAAATACTAATATATACTCTTATAATTTTCTCCTCTTAATTAATCCCCTAAATTAATTAAAGAGCATATATCCTACCTATATACATAATTCAGCAATTCTAGTGCCAATTATATATTTTTTTAATAAATTTATCTCCATGGCTATTTATATGTGAAAAAAATAACTTTATTCCAAAATATAGTGTCCTATAACTGAACTTCAAGCTAATTATTTTTGCTCAATTATAGGACATTGTTCATTTTCTTCACAGTTCTATATTGAACTTTTTAATTTTACTATATAAGGTATTTCGACTTATTCCTAATTTTTTTGAAGTCTTAGTTATATTCCCCTTATACACTCTAAGAGTCTTTATTATCGCAAGCTTTTCCATATCATTAAGAGATCCTATATAGCTTTCTAAATTGAGTTCTTGAATTTCTTCTTCATTTTTAATAGTTTTTACCTCTTCTTCAAACAAATCAAAAGATATATTCCCTTTAAGATTAACTAAATTTTCAATAGAATTTTCTAACTGTCTTATGTTTCCTGGCCATCTATAATTTATAAGTTTATCTAATAACTCTTTCTCTATGCTTGGTATAGATTTATTTAACTTAAATGCCTTTATTCTTAGAAAATAATTTATAAGAATAATAGGATCTCCCTTTCTCTCCCTAAGTGGTGGTAACCTTATTGGGATTACACTTATCCTATAATATAAATCTTCTCTAAACTTACCTATTTTTATTTCTTCTTTTAGATTTCTATTGGTTGCAGCTATTACTCTAATATCCAAGGGTATTTCCCTATTACCTCCAAGCCTTGTAACCCTACTCTCTTGAAGGACTCTAAGAAGTTTCACTTGCATATCCAGCGGCATATCCCCTATTTCATCTAAAAATAATGTACCACCATTAGCTGACTCAAATTTTCCTTTTTTTCCTCCTCTAAGTCCTCCTGTAAATGTCCCTTCCTCATAACCAAATAATTCACTTTCTATTATGCTCTCTGGTATAGCACCACAGTTTATTGCTATAAACTTATTATTTTTTCTATGACTATAATTGTGCATAGCTTGAGCTAAAACTTCTTTTCCTGTACCACTTTCCCCCTCTATAAGTACAGTTGATGGGCTGTTAGATATTATTCTGCAATTAGTTATAACATTTTCTATGGCAGCGCTATTTCCTATTATATCTTCAAAATTGTAAAAGGCTCCAGTTGTATTTTTTAAATTATTATTTTCTTCTTTTTTATCAGAAAGAATTAAAACCATCCCAATAACTTTATCTTTAATTCTTACAGGCTTAAATTTTAGTAATGTTTTATATTTACTATTATGTTCAAATTTAATCTCCTTATTATAACTCTTATTTCCCTCTTTAAAGTATTCATATATACTTTTCCAATTAGGTACTAAGTATTCTATATTCTTATCAACAATTTCATCCTTATCCTTATTAAATCTTTTAAGACCTAATTTATTTATATTTCTTACCTTTCCTTTAATATCTACAATTATTATTCCTTTATCTAGATTATCTATAATGCTCTCCATATAGCTATAGGTTTCATTTAGTATTATATTTGTTTGCTGTTTATATAATTCATTTTCAATTGCCCTCACTCCAAAAATAATAAGCCCTAGAGTATGAGGATGCTTATTTTTATATTTTCCTGTTAAATTTAAGCTTCCTATTACCTCTCCCCTAGTATTATGTATAGGCGCAGCAGAACAGGTAAAATCCTGAAACATATTTATATAATGCTCCTTAGCTGTTATTTGAACCGCCTTATCCTCCTTTATAGCAGTGCCCATAGCATTAGTACCTATATTTTTTTCATTCATATAAGCTCCCACTACAAAATTTATCTTTTGAAAGTCCTTAGTTATAGTATCATGTCCTTTAATATATAAGATACACCCTTCCTTATCTGTCAATACTATTATAAAATCATCATCATTTAGAGCAGAATGTACCATATCTATATAATACTTTGATATTTCTATAAGTTTTTTATTGTGATGTAAAATTTCATTAACTTCTTCTCCATAAATTATCTTTTTAGAACAACTAATATTTCTTAAAACCCCATACCCCTCAGATCTTTCATGGGATTTTTTTATTAATATCTCTCTATTTTCCCCAACCATATAATAACCACCTTACTTAAAAATATAAGTCTTTAAACTTAATAGTACTATATAATTTTCTACAATTTAAATTAACTATCCTCTTTATCCATATATATTTCATAATATAAAAAACAAGGAACAGTTAATTATAAACCATTCCTTGCCCATAGATTTCTTATACTAAACTATTTTATAGCACCTTCCCAATCTTTTAAGAACTTTTCTATTCCTATATCCGTTAAAGGATGCTTAGTCATCTCTCTTATTACCTTATATGGAACTGTAGCTATATGTGCTCCTATTCTAGCTGCTCTAGTTACATGAATAGGATTTCTTATACTAGCTGCTATTATCTCTGTTTCTATACCATGTACATCAAAAATATCTACTATCTCTTCTATTAAGTTCATTCCATCCATTCCAATATCATCAAGTCTTCCAAGGAATGGACTTACAAAAGTAGCCCCTGCTCTTGCTGCAAGTAATGCTTGAGCTGCTGAGAATATTAGTGTTACATTAGTCTTTATTCCTTTAGATGATAATATCTTTGTAGTCTTTAATCCTTCTTCTGTCATTGGAAGCTTTATAACTATGTTTTCATGTATTTTCACAAGTTCTAAGGCTTCCTCTACCATTTCTTCTGATTTAAGACTTATAACCTCTGCACTTATTGGTCCATCTACTATGGATGTTATTTCTTTTATAACTTCCTTAAAATCTCTTCCTGACTTTGCTATTAATGAAGGATTTGTAGTTACTCCACAAATAACTCCCATATGATTTGCATTTATAATTTCCTCTGTTATAGCTGTATCTATAAATAATTTCATAAAATCACCTTCCTAAGATTATGTCTTTTAACTCTTTTAATCTTCTAAACTAGCTTATTAATGCTAATAATTTTCCAAGTATTATTCCTATAACTCCAAAGTCTGCATCACTAAAGGTAGATCCTGCATAACCTAAGTTTCCTAAAGTAGGTAAAAGTAATACTGGTAAGAAAGTTATTAATAATCCTTGAGCAAATGCTCCTATTATAGCTCCCCTTCTTCCTCCAGTAGCATTACCGAATACTCCAGCGGTAGCTCCACAGAAGAAATGAGGTACTACTCCTGGTAATATTACTGTAGCATCTAATGCTATTAAGATAAACATTCCAACTATTCCACCAACAAAACTTGATAAGAATCCTATAAGTACTGCATTTGGTGCATAAGGGAATACAACTGGGCAATCTAAAGCTGGTTTTCCATTTGGTACAAGCTTCATAGCTATTCCTCTGAAAGCTGGTACTATTTCTGCTAATATTAATCTAACACCTGCAAGGATTACATAAACTCCTCCAGCAAAGGTTATAGCTTGTACTAGGGAGAATACTATAAAGTTTTGTCCCCCACTTAGCTTAGATTCAACAAAAGTTGGACCTGCTGCTAAAGCTACTATTATATAAAGAATTGACATAGTTAAACTTATTGCTACAGATGTATCTCTTAAGAATGTTAATCCTTGAGGGAAATTTATTTCTTCAGTAGACTTTGATCCTTTTCCAACTAACTTACCAACTCCAGCAGATAATATATATCCAAAAGTTCCAAAGTGTGCAAAGGCTACATCATCTACTCCTGTTATTTTTTTCATTGTAGGTTGAGCAAGAGCTGGCATTATAGCCATTATAAGTCCTAATACTATAGATCCTATGATAACAAGTGGTAATCCTTTAACTCCTCCTGCAATTAATATAGCTGCTACCATACAAGCCATATATAATGTATGGTGTCCTGTTAAGAATATATATTTTAATTTTGTAAATCTTGCTATTAATATATTAGCTATCATACCAAAAGCCATTATAAGTGCGGTCTGTGTTCCATATTCTTTTAAAGCTAAAGCAACTATAGCTTCATTGTTTGGCACAACTCCTTGTATTCCAAATCCTTGTTCAAACATAGTTCCAAAGTGTCCAAGAGCTCCAACTACTATGGATGCTCCCCCACCTAATATTAGGAATCCCATTATAGTTTTAATGGTTCCTGTTATTGTTTCTGAGGCTGACTTCTTTTGAAGTACAAGCCCAATTAATGCTACTAATCCAACTAAAACAGCTGGTACGCTAAGTATATCTAATAAGAACTTTAACATGCTCTATCTTCCTTCCTATAAATTTATTTTATTTTTCCCATGTTAGTTAGAGTTTCTTGAAGCTTTGTTTTAAGCTCATTTATATCTATCATATTGTTTAAAGAAATAACTTCTCCACCAAGTCCTGTTAATTGTACTGCTATATCTCTAGTCCCTACATATATATCTGAAGGCATTCCCTTTGCTGATGATAAATCTGAATGGTTAACTTCTACTCCTGTAACATTTAACTCATTTAATACCTTCTTTATATTCATCTCAATCATAAAACTACTTCCAAGTCCACTTCCACAACATACTAATATTTTCATAATATATTCCTCCTTAAATTTCTTTCTATTTTTATTTTTTACTTATATTTAAAATTACTTACTATATTTGCTTATTATTTCTAAAACTTCTTCTTTGTTATTTGCTTTAATAACCCTATTTAAATCTTCATTATTCATAAAAAGCTCCATAAGATTTGCTAAAGCTCCCATATGCCCCGTACTATCAGTAGCAGCTAAAGTAATCACTAAGCTCACTGGATCATTAAGCTCACTTCCAAATTCTATAGGATTCTCTAATGTTACTAAACTCATAGAAGTTTCTAAAACACCATCCTCTGGCCTTGCATGGGATAAAACTATTCCTGGAGCTATTACCATATAAGGACCTAGTTCTTTAAAGTTTCTAAATATAGCATCCTCATAATCCTTTTTCACTCTTCCTTCATTAATTAAAATATTTACTCCTAAAGTTATAGCCTCCCTCCAATCTTCACATCTTTCTTTTACCTTTATAACCTCTGAAGTTATTAACTTATCTAACATCTTAAGTCCTCTCTCTTTGTTTTGGTTTTATTTATTATTTGTTTTTCTCTATGATATTATTATATAAAATTATTTTTTCTCTTTGAATATGTTTTCACTCCCTTCTACTTCTAAGTGAATTTGAAAAATTGAACTTTTTAAATATGATATTAAATAAGGAAAAATGGGTTTGCATTAGCATTAAGCTTCTACAAACCCATATATCCATAAGAATTAATTGGCTTTTTCAATCTAGATCCCTTAGATTTATAAGATTATATCCTTGTATTATAGCTCTTAATGAAAGTGGGTTTGCATCAGCATTAAGCTTCTACAAACCCACTTATTAATAGTCTATACTATTACCTTTATTTTTTCATTTTTATTACTTCTTTAGATTTTTCTACTATAGTTTCATATGTCATATTAAACTTATCCATTAGGAAATCTAGCTTTCCTACCTCTCCAAAGTGATCTCTTATTCCTACTGCCTTAACAGGTGTAGGAAGCTCATCACAAAGTACCTCTGAAACAGCACTATATAATCCACCTATAATATTATGATTTTCACAAGTTACCACAGCTCCTGTTTTCTTAGCTGACTTTATTATAGATTCCCTATCTATCGGCTTTATTGTGTGGATATTTATAACTTCTGCCTCTATCCCTTCTTCTTTAAGCTTCTCTGAGGCTTTTAAAGCTTCTGATACCATAAGTCCTGTAGCAAATATTGTTACATCCTTCCCTTCTTTTAAGGTATCAGCCTTATATAAATTAAACTTATAATCATCCTCAAATACCTTAGGTGCATCCTTTCTTACCATTCTAAGATAAACTACACCCTCATGATTAGCTAAAGTCTTAATAGCTTGTTCTAACTGTACTTCATCTACTACTTCAACTATAGTTACATCAGGAATACTTCTTAGAACTCCTATGTCCTCAGTACTCATATGAGTTCCTCCATTAAGTTGAGAGGAAACCCCTGCATCTGTTCCTATTATCTTTACATTTTGTTTTGCATAAGACATAGATATAGCTATTTGGTCACATATTCTTCTTGTAGCAAAGGCAGTAAAGGTACATATAAAAGGCTTCATACCATAGGCACTCATTCCTGCTGCCATACTAGCCATATTTTGCTCACTTATTCCCACGTCTAAAGCCCTATCTTTAAATTTATCTCTAAGAGCTAAGGTACCATTAGCACTTGCTAAGTCTGCATCCATAACTATAACTCTTTCATCTTCCTTAAGTAAATTTTCTAATTCTTTACATAAAACCTGTCTCATTTCCATAACTAAACACCTCCTACTTTAGTTCTTCAAGAGCTTTTTCGATTTGTTCCTTTGTAAGACTCATACTATGATTCTTAAATCCCATTTCTTCTATAAAGGATACACCTTTACCCTTTATGGTATGAAGCACTATCATAGTAGGCTTATGCTGCATTTTTGCAGCTTCTATAGCACTATCTATTTCCTCTAAGGAGTGTCCATTTACATTTATAACATTCCATCCAAAGGATTCCCATTTTTTATCCATAGGTGACATTTCTATTATTTCAGTTAAAGGTCCATCTAATTGCAGCTTATTAAAATCTACAAAAGCAATTAAATTATTAAGTTTAAAGCTTGATGCAGCAAGGGCTGATTCCCAAACCTGACCTTCTTGACATTCTCCATCCCCTACCATTGCATATATATAAGCTCCATCTTTTCTTATGTTAGAAGCCATAGCCATACCAACAGCACAAGATATCCCCTGACCTAAAGATCCTGTAGTCATATCTATTCCATTTGTTTTATTCATATCACAATGACTTGGAAGTTTAGTATTAGGCTGATTTAAGGTATATAGATCTTCTTCTTTTATATATCCTTTTTCAGCAAGGACTGCATAAAGTCCTGGCCCACCATGTCCTTTAGATAATACAAATCTGTCTCTTCCCTCCATTTTAGGATTCTTAACATCTATGTTCATAACTTTATTATATAAAAGTACTAAAGCTTCCACCTCTGAAAGACTTCCTCCCACGTGCCCTGTTCCTAAATGACCTATTTCCTTAATTATTAATCTACGCACTCTGCGGCACTTTTCTTCTAGTAAACTCAATTCTTCTTTTTTCATTTAGTTCCCTCCTTAAATCTACTTAGAGTATTTATTTATAAGCTCGATAATCTCTTCCTTAGATGAAGAATTCATAACAGTATGCACATCCTCCTTATTGGTTATAAGTTCCATAAGGTTTGATAAAGCATTTAAATGTCTTTCATCATCATCTGTAGCAAAGGTTATTATAAGTTTAACTGGATCATTAAGCTCATTATTAAACTTAACTGGATACTTTAAATTTAAAAGACTCATAGATGTTCCCTCTATTCCCTTATCTAACTTTCCATGAGCTAAACATATAGAAGGTGCTATTACCATATAAGGACCTATATTCTCTAAGTTTTTTATTATTTCCTTAGTGTAATCCTCTCCTATAGATCCTTTTTCTATTAAAGGTTCACATCCTAAATGTATAGCTTCCCTCCAGTCCTTACAATTTGCCTTAAGTCTTATAGTATCCGATTTTATAAAATCTTTTAGTACATATGTTTTTTCTTCTATTTTTGTGTATTCTTCTCTTCTTTTAAGTTCATACATAAGTTCATATTGTAGCTGCTCTCTATCTCTTATATCACAATATTTATCAACTATATTCATAATTCTTTTTACAACGTATGTCTCTTCTGAATTAACTTTGGATTTATGGTTAACAGCTAAATACTTCTCTAAACTTTTATAATCCTTCTCTAATAAAAGAGGGCTTATTTTTATATATTCATCTTCTCTAAGATCTGGTATATCAACAGTAGTTATTATATAATCATAAGAACTTTTATCTAAACTTAATATATTTCTGCTGGCTGTAGTTGAAACTATATCAACCTTAAACTTTTCACATATATATGAAGATATTATCTTAGCTGTTCCTATTCCTGTTCCACACACTAATACAATCCTTGCTTTTTTATTATGTTTTTGGTTGTAATTTCTCAAAGCTGCTGCGTAGTGAATTACGATATATGATATTTCGTGATCATCTATAGTACTACCCACATAATCCTCTAAATGCTTAGCTACCATCTTTACCTTAGAAAATAAATCCCTATAGTTAAGCTTTATCTCATCAAATAATGGATTTATAAGATTAGCTCCATACTTTATCCTATATAAACTTGGCCTTAAATGGAGAAGGAGATCATCTAAGAGTTTTTCTTTATCTTCACCAAAGTCTAAAGTATAAATCTCCTCAATTTCCTCTGTCATTGCTTTTACTACTCCATATAGATCGTTAAGTTTATATTGATCATCTTTGTAAATTTCATTATCTCTTAAAACTTTTGCTCCAAGAAGATGTATAACTATATAGCTTCTTTCAACCTCTGGAACCTTTATACCATAATGTTTTTCTATTCTTTTAATTAAATTTCCTGAAACCTCATATTCCTTTGTATTTTTTACTACCTCATTGTTGATATCTGGTAGATGTATTTCTTTATCTAATTGAATTCTTTTTATCATTATGGCAAGATGTGTTATAAGACCTCCATACGCTTCATCACTAAATTCCCTATTAAGCTCCACTTCTGCATGTCTTATTATATTATCTATAAAGTCTATATCTATATCTGAAAATAATATATCAAACTGAAGATTATTTATTTTGGATTGAATCATTCTTCTTGATATATAATTTACTAAAGCTTCTGAGGAAACTGTCTCTGAAGTTATTTCAATTAAAGCCTTCCTCTTTTTTATTTCCTCTCCTTCTATTAAAACTCCAACTTTGGGCTTTCTAGAAAGTTCTAAATCCTTACTTTCTAGCCATATCTCTACTTCATCTAGTTCTTTTAAAACAGTATTTTTAGAAATACATAGTTTACTTTCAAATTCTCCTATTGTTATAGGCTTGCTACTTTGAAGAAGTTTTACAATTATAAACTTAATTCTTTCATCCTTTGAATAAACATATTTATAAGGGGTATAGTCTCCTACAAATTTATTGATAAAGTCCACTACTTTCTTATTGTTAGGTAATTTTACCCCTTTACTGTGCTGCTTATCTAGGTATCCTAAGCCATTCTTCACTAAAAACTCTTCTATTTTATCCACCTTATATCTTATAGCTCTATCTGTAACCTTGTATTTCTCTGCAAGTTCTTGAATCCTTACATAATCATTTTTTTCTTTCATATATTTTAAAATATCAATACAATCTTTATTTAGCTCCATAGTATACCATCCTCTTTATGTTTATTATATTTCATTTGTTTTTTCCTAAAAAAGACCTAAAAGGTCCTTTATATTTCCGAATGATTATGAAAAAGTCAACTAAATACTTTTTATAACTTAACCAAAGGTCTACTTATGTATTCATCCCTATAAGTTACTTATATTTTCCTACTTCCCATTAAATAAGCCTATATCTTTAATTACTATGTAATCTAAGATATAGGCTATGTGTTTTATATTAATAATTTTTTTCTATACTTTTAAGAATACCTTTTCTTTTATTACTTTAGATTTAAAGTATAGCTACCTGCTGTATTAGTATCATGCTTATATACATGAATATAATATTTTCCTGGTTTTCCCTTATAGGTATTCTTTAAAGTATTTCCATTAATATTAGCATAGGCAACGTAATTCTTTAAATCACTTTCATGATAAAGAAGCCAATTTACCTTAATATTATCTTGTTTTTCTAATAGTATTTCCACATCGGAAACACCGTCTGATGTAAAGCTATATATATCTTCGTAGTCATTATCATCAATATATGCATTTACTGTATTACCTTTTTTTATAGCCATAGCCTTGTCAAAGCTATTGTTACCTTCAACCTCTTTTATAACTCCATCCTCTAGGCTTCCTTTCAGACCTCCAGTTATAGTTAAAGTGTAATCACCTAACTTATTACTATCATAATTATATACATTTAAATAGTATCTTCCTGGAGCTAATTTCACCCTATTGATTAGTGAAGTTCCATCTTTTAAAGCATATGCTATATATTTATTAAGATCTCCTTCTTTATAAAGAGTCCAGTTAATGCCTAATCCATTAGGATTTTTGACATCTATGGTTACTTCTCCATCCTTTTCTACATCAAAGTAGAACTTATCTGATGAATCTCCCTTAGTAAAGCTAGCTGAAATAGTTTGTCCTGATACTACATCACCATTAGCCTGCTTAAATTCATTATTAGGTTCAGTCTCAATGGTTCTACCTGATGAATTTCCTTTTACTATTTTCACTTCAAAGACTTTTTCGCTTTGTCCACCTTTATCGTCTGTAACCTTTAAAGTAACCTTATATACTCCCTCTTTTTCATAGTTATGGGTTCCTTTAACTTCTTTACTTGTTGTTCCATCTCCAAAATCCCATAGGTACTCTTTTATTGTTCCATCTTCATCACGAGATTTTTCCCCATTAAACTTTATTGATTCGTTAGTTACTCCTGTAGCATCTACTTCTCCATCTGCTATCGGTAACTTATTTTCCACATTAACCTTAGTATCTGTAGATAAACCATGGAAATTAACTTTAAACTCATAGTTTCCATCACTATTTACCTTATAGTCAGTAAAATATGCTGTTAAAGTCTTATATCCACTCCATGAACTATTTTCTAATTTCTTTAAAACTTCATCAAGGTTTTTATTCATGGTCTTCCAGTCAGCATCTTCATTTGTTGCCTTTCCACCTACAAATGTACCTTGAATATTAAAGGTGTTAAAATACATTGATTTATTTATCTCTGTTGTAATGTTATTTAAATCTAAAACTGAATCTATTTCATTAACTATTTCATTATTACTTTTCTCTGGATGTGATTTTGTATAATCATCTGATACTAGAGGCACTGTTAAGTTATCATAATTTGCTAAAAGATCATCTATATATTTTTGATATTCTTTATTTAAGTTACTATCTTCACTTAATTCTTTTATATATTTTTTATAATCCTCAGCATTATTTTTCTTAATATAGCTTGTCATCCTTTGTAGCATCTCTACGTTTTTATTATACATATAGTTTGAGAATGCAAATCCATAGTGGTAGAAGTCCCATGTTCCATATCTAGAATATAAGAGTTGTTTTAGGGATAATCTACTTGCCTCATCTTGATCTAAATAACTAGCTACTGATTGTCTCGGAAGTATTCCTCCTGTACGGGTTGCTCCTGCAAAGAACTCTGCTGTTCCTTCTTCATACCAAGTAAGAGCGCCATCTTTATAGAACTCTCCTTCATTCCACATTCCTGGAACCACATATCTTGCCTGTAGATAATGAGTGTACTCATGTCTAAATAACTCTTCCAAAGTGTATCTACTTTCTTCAGGTGTTCTTTCATAAGTAAAGAAAGTTCCTATTCCTTCTATATACATTCCTCCATTATCAGTTTCATATCCATAGAGCTTAAGATTCATCTCATATTCTTCTGGTGAGTTATAAATTACAACCTTAAGTATATCATCTGGATTACCAGCCTCTAGTGGCTTATCATTTCCAACCACTCTATGGTATTGAGCTTTAACTTCATTAGCTGCCCAGTAAAGCCTTTTTATCTTTTCTTCTGAAACCTTATCTCCAGCCCTTACTACAAAGGTTCCATTATCAAATGTATAATTTTTAGAAAGATACTTTTCTTTTCCTAATTCTTTTAGAGCTTCTAAGTCTATAGCAACTCCATTAGAGTTTTTACCATCAAAGTTTTCATCTAACCTTTCTGCAGCAGTGTAATATAAAGAAGATAAATAAGGATATATCATCATAGCATCAGTTAATGCCTTTTGAGATATTCTAGGATCATTTCTAAGATTACCCATTCTTCCTGTAAAATATATTCCATTCTCAGCAAACCACTTATTGTCACTTGTTAACCTATTCCCTAGAAGAGCTACTCTTTCTAAAGCTCCTATATATCCATCTATTTTTCCATAGAAAATGGTATCCTTAGGTGCCGTTCCATAAAGATCTACATTTACTATTTGGTAGTCTATCCCCTTCATTAATGCGTATATTGCTCTTCCCTTGCTGTTCTCTTTAGAATAAGCTGCTAAATTACTATCATATTGATCAAATATTTTAATCACACCATTAACTGTTTCTGGGTTACATATGGTATTACCTATAAAGCTACCAAGATTTTCTACAACCTTATCTTGAGTCTTTGTTCCTAAACCAAAATTTGGATTATTTTCTATAGCCTTAATAGCAGGTATACATCTATTTTGAAACTCTCTTGTATTTAAATACTTAAGCTGCTGATTATAATATCCAAGATAAAAAGCAGATCTTAAGAATTCAACTACAGTTTCTATTCCTTGATCATCTTCCTTTGTATAAGTTTGTCCTATGTTAGTAAGAGCATCTATTAGGGCCTGTACACGATTCTCATTTTTATAGAACTCATAGCTATCATTATTAAACTGGAATAATTCAGGAACGTCCCCATATTTTATAGACTTAATTGTTTTTATTAAATCACTATAACTTAGAGCATTTAACTCCTTAAAGGTATATTTCCTTGTTTCACTATAGCTAACGCTTTCTGCTCTTTCTATTCTTTCAGTATCTGAAATTTTCTCCTTACCTAAAACCTTTTCATCATCTAGAACTTTTTTACCACCAGGTTCTCTATCCTTCTTATTTACCTCTTTACCTAGAACCTTTACCCCATCTTTACTTATCTTCTCTTTACTTACTTCTTTAGCAAAAACACTTACCGTACTATTAGCAATTAACACCGCTGCTATGGTCATCATACTTAAGGACTTAGCAAAACCTTTTCTGCTACATGATGATTTAGTCATTTTTTTATAATTTTTACTCATTTTTTCTCCCCCTTTTTATTAATTAAAAGTTGTTAATTAAAAATTATTAAGCAAAAATTATTTTTTCATTTTTCACTTCCTTTCTTTGTATATTCCATATTATAAATAATTATATAAGATATGGAATATAAATCAACATTTTTCGTTCGACTTTAATAATAATTTTATTTTCATTAAACTTATCGTTCAGAGATTCATTTTATTGATAGTATATTTAATTAAAATATTTTTTAAATTCTATTTAACTTAAAAATAAATATATTTTTTAAAGTTAAATATCTTTATAACCCTTTATATTCAATGGCTATAGTCTCTCTTTTCATATATGCAAAAAAATAAATCCATAACTAAAGCATATACATCTTAGCTATGGATTTGTTTTTATTGATATACAATATATTAAAAATTTCATTTTTTCAACTATTATGTCAATTTTTCTTTGTACTACTTTACCTTATTACAGTGAAGAAACTTATATACTTTTTATTAAGTTAGCCCTTTCTATGGCAGTAGTTGCAGCTTCCAAGCCCTTATTTCCTCTCTTAGTTCCTGCTCTTTCTATAGCTTGTTCAATATTTTCTGTTGTAAGAACTCCAAACTTTAACTCATCATTAATAAGTTTTCCATCATATATTCTCATAACTACTCCCTCCTTTTCTATCACATATTTATATAATCTTAATATCATATATTATAAACCATATTATAAATTATAATTACAAGGAGAGATTAGCTATGGATGAATCTAAACTTTATGATAAATACGAAGAATTTGAAAAATATGAAGCTCCATCTTCAAGGCCTTGTAATAAACATGATAATCATTATAAAAAAGATGAATGCGGGGAAATAAAAATCTATACTCATGCAGTTCATATTCATGTTAATTGTAAGCACTCCAAATATTGTAGAGATTAATAATAGTTATATATATTTTTTTAGGATGTAAAATTTATTTATTAAAATGGATTTTACATCCTTTTATTTTATAAATATAGAAACAGGTAAATTATAAAATTTACCTGCTTAAAGCTTAATTCTTTTTTACCTTCTACTATTATTTAATTCACTATATTCATTAATTTAACTCATCCAAAATTTCATCAAACTTTCTTATATCAGTCCAATCATAATAATTAATATTTTCCTTACTATGATATATTTGAAAATCCTCTAATGTTATTTCATACTCCTTTTCAAAATCAATTTGAAGAAACATATTAGAATTCTCTCCTATATACATATTAGTCACTTCTCCGTATTGAATATCCTCACTGTCATAGTAAAAATATACTCCACTACTAGTTAAAATATTATAAACTTCTATTAGCTGCTTTTTCTTATCCTCCATAATAGTCTCCTTTTAATTTTTTCTTATATTCTGCCATAAGAAGATCCACCATTCTTCCATAGCTTTCTACACCGTCACCTTGTCCATTAGATTTTAAGTAATTACTATTGACCTTACTGGCATATTCTTCTACACTTCCTTCATATTTACTCCAAAATTCACTTTGATAGTTTAAATCTCTTCTTACCTTCCGAGAATATTTACTTTTTATATTTTTATAAGCTTCCATGTCCTTGTCTCCTAAGGCATTTACAGAATGTATTAATCCTAACATTATTCCCGAATATTGAAACTCTTTTCTTGGATGATTTACTCCTCCAACATAAGCAATATAATTAGCTTCATCTTCCCTTGCAAACCCTCTTTGGTGAGCCATCTCATGTAAAACTGTAGATGGTAACATCATATCTGTTATGTTTACATTTACGTTGGCCTCTCCTGTATAAGGCATATATATTCCTGTTATACCTGTATAAGTCATAGGCTTTGATAATATAATTCCTTTAGCTAATCCATACTCCCCATCTAATTCTTTTATATTTTCACTAAGATTTTCATAGGATATTTTTCCCTCTTTAAAAACCTCTTTACTGCTTAACTGGAGTTTCATAACTCCATTAGAATCCTCATCTAATTCTTCCCTAAGGGCATTAGCTCTCTCTACTAGGCTTAAGCATAAATTATATAAATCTTCTTTAGATGATTTTTCTACAGGTAAATTAATTATATTACTTAATGGAAGTCTGTAATAATTAAATCCCCACATAACCATAAATAAAAAATACAAAAGAGATAAATAAGAAGTTATATTAAGTATGCTATTAGGTAATTCTTTTTTATTAAAATTTCTAAGTAATTTTATAATAAGAATAATTAAAGTTATAGATAAAATCCCAACTAAAAACTCAGCTAAAGAAAAAGGAAAAACTCCTGTAACTTTACTTAATATTTTTATTAAAAACTTATTTATCCCTTTAGAATAGTAATTTTCTATTACATAAGGATAATTTTTTAGAATGGTTTTTAAAATTAAAATTCCTGGAGTTAAAAAACTTATTATTATTTTTATTTTAAAAGACTTTTTCATTTTTCCTCCTAAAATTTATACATATACTTTACACTTCTTCTAAATCATACTATTAACTTTAAAAGTAATATTTTAAAGTACTATAGGGTTATTTACACCCCTACCTAATATCATATAAATTACCGGTATCTTTCAATGAATAAGTTAAGTATTTATATTAAAACCCTATAAGGTTATTTATTTTAAATTAATAAAATCTCATATTACTTAAACTTTACCTTGTCCTTAAATTCATTTTTTATAAACTTATATATCATTCTATTATCTTCTACATTGGCCTTTATGCTATTTATAAAAACTACATCTTTAATATTTTCACTACTTAAAATATGGCTTTGCACTATTATAAACTCCTCTTTAGTTAATAATTCTTGTATAAACTTAATTTCCTTGTATCCTAGACATATCTTGTCCTCATCTGATATTCTCCTATGTTCTATTAATGTATTTAATTCATTTATTCTATGTTTTTCTATATTTATATGTTTTATAAATATTTCTCTTAAAAATTTCTTTTTTATTTTTATTTCTAAACCTAAAGAAAGAAATTCTTTTAAGGTGTTAAAATATTTATCTATAGGAATTCTAACTCTACTTAAGATAATCTTTTGAGAACTAGGAACTCTATTATCTTCAGGAGAAGATATATTAATAATTCCAACTCCAGAAATATATTTTTCTTTTATAGTTTTACTAGGACTTTTCATTGTAATACTTACTTTTTCTTTATTATCTTTAAGATTTAAAAATAATAACTCATTAGAAAATGTGAAATGTCCTATAAATCTTTTATTGGTATTTAATATTTCAAAATCTGTTTCTCCCTTATAATTTATGTTAATTACCCCTTCTTGAATAAGACCTTCTTTTAATGAATTAGAATCTACTACAAAAAAGTAAGTATAATATTTTCCCACAAATTTATTATATACTCCCTCTATTTGTTGCTTTTTAACTCCTTCTCTCTTATTCTCTCTAAGGTTTATAGTAAAAAAATCATTTATAGAAATATTATTTTCCTTGCATATCTTATATATAAATGCTATTGATGGTTTAGTATTTCCTTTTATATAGGTATTTAAAGTATTTACCCTTATATCTAGCTTACTAGCTGCTAAGGTTTGACTCCCTCTATAATTATTTTCAACTATCCATATTGTGTTGTTTTTTATATTTCTTATAATATCTTCTTCAAAGCTGTAATAACTCACCTTTTCCCCTCCTTAGAAACCCTATCTTATATATCATATTTTTTCAATAAGTTGAAAAATCTTAACTACTATTTTACTAAATATTTTCTATTTAACAAAGTGATATTTTTTCTTATACCTTGTATTCCTTATTTACCAAGGTTTTACCTATTCCTACCCTAAAATCTATTTCAGGAATTTGAAATAACCTTTACTTAATATTTATATAACTTACAATAAAAAATGTATTTATCAATATTTTAGGAGGTGGTTTTAATGAACCATATTATTCTCTTTACTCTTATAAGCTTTTTTATTTCTATGGTCTCTTACTCTCTAATTCTTCCTATATTTAAACTATTAAAATTTAGTCAGCCTATAAATGAAGAAGCTCCTAAGAACCACAAGAAAAAGACTGGGGTTCTTACCATGGGGGGAATTATTTTTATTCTTTCTTCTGTTTTACTATCAATGATTTTTTTAGGATACAAAAATGTTGAAGTATTAATTTGCATCTTATCTCTTTTACTATTTGGCGCCGTAGGATTTATAGATGATGTATTAAAAATATGTGGTAGACATAATAAGGGACTCTCTCCCTTTCAAAAACTTGTACTATTAATAATAGTATCTGGTTTCTTATCTTTTTTTACTTATTTTAATCCCTCTATTAGTAAAGAAATATTTATTCCTTTTATCCCTAGATTCCTTAATCTTGGAATATATTATATTCCTTTTACCCTATTCTTCTATTTATCCACAACTAATGCAGTAAACTTAACTGATGGCGTTGATGGACTTGTCACTACATTAATCTTAATTATATTAACATTCTTCACAGTGATAAGCATAATTACAAATCATTATAATTTAGCCCTATTTTCCTCTATTCTTTGTGGATCACTATTAGGATTTTTAAAATTTAATTCTTATCCCGCTAAAATAATTATGGGAGATACTGGCTCACTAGCCCTTGGAGGTATTATTTCTTCAATAGCACTAATACTAAATTTACAAATAACAATATTAATTGTAGGTCTTATATTTGTAATTGAAGTTTTATCTGTAATAATACAAGTTATATTTTTTAAGATAACAGGTAGAAAACTCTTTCCTATGACACCTATTCATCATTCTTTTGAACTTAAAGGATGGCATGAAAGTAAAATCCTTTCCCTATTTTCAATAATTACCCTTATTCTTTGCTTAATATGTACCCTTATTATCAATAAATATATGCTTATATAAATAAAAGTAAAATAGGTGTCTAAAACATTTATATAAAAATAGAGTAAGGTATTTAAACTACACCTTACTCTATTTTTATGACTAATACTTATTAAAGTATATATAAACTTTTAATCCTTTGACTCCTCTTTACTTTTAATTGTAAACCCTATAAGAACTAAAGCCAATAATGTTATAATAAGCCTTGGCAGATTACTATTTATATTTATAACATCATAACTTATTAATACTTCCAAGGCAATGGAAGGTGCCTTTCCAGCAAAAGTAGCCATAAGAAATATACTAAGGTTAATATTACTAACTGATGAAGCTAAGGTTACAACTCCAGATGGAACAAAAGGTATAAGTCTTCCTTCTAAAACTAACATACCGGCCTTATTTCCCTTAGACTCTAATATCTTATCTACAACCCTATATTTTCCTTTTATTGTATGGACCTTATTTTTAAAGGTCTTTCTATAAATATAAAAGGACACTCCTGCCCCTATAACTTCCCCCATTAAAGATATAATAAATCCATAATAAACTCCAAAAAACATTATATTAGCTCCAGTTATAAAAACTGAAGGAAGTACTCCTAATACCGCTATTAAAGTACTTATTCCTATACTTAAAGGAATTGCTATATAACTAAAATCATTTAAAATTTGTAAAATTCCCTCTGTACTAAACATTTTATCTCCTTATAAAGTTTTTTCTTAATTATATAAAAATAAAGGATATATTTCTAGTAAATATTCTTTTCAAAATTAATTTATAATATAAAAAAGGATGAAAAACTACCATTTAAGCTTTTCATCCATTTTTTATAACCTTGTATAATTTTTTATATTTTATAAATTTCATTTAAATTCTACTACTTACTTAATTAATATTAGACTTTAAAGCCATAATTCAAAATTCTTTACTAATATAATCCCATAATTTGAGCAAATATAGGTACTACTATTACTGTAATAATTCCAACTACAACTACTGCTATACTTCCCATAGCTGCCTCAACTTCTCCAAGTTCCATACCTCTTGCAACTCCTAGTGCATGTCCAGCTGTTCCTAAAGAAAGTCCCTTTGATATAGGATTCTTTATTCTAAATAATTTCAAGATGTTAGTTCCTACAGCATATACAATAACTGCATTAAATATAACCGCAAAGGATGTTATATAAGGTATTCCTCCCATGCCTTGTGATAAAGGTAATGCTATAGATGTAGTAGCCGCTTCTGGAAGCATTGACTTCATAACAGCTAAATCTAAGCTTAATACTTTTCCTAATATATAAACTATTAATACTGAGAATACTGAACCTACTGTAATAGCTGATAGTATTTGCCACCAATATTTTTTAAGCTTATCTACTTGTTTATATAAAGGTATGGCAAAGGCAATTGTTGCCGGTTCTAAAAAGAAGTTTATTATTTTTCCTCCGCTACTATACTCTTCATAAGAGAAATTGCCTAGTTTTAAAAATAGTATTCCAAGTATCATAGATACAAATAAAGGTGTAAAGAGGAAGAACCCCTTAGTCTTACTAAACAAAACCTTACCAATGCCATAGGCTACTAAAGAAACTACTATTCCGAAATATGGAGTCATACTAAACAACCTCCTTTAACTTATCTAATGAAGTTTTATTATCTATTCCTTTATTGTTTCTATCTTTTAAATCTATCTTATTATCCTTAGCATTAAGTTCTTTTGATGTATCCTTTCCTAATATAAGGTCTGAGAATAATCCTGTAATACCAAGTAATATAACAGTTGCAATAAATATTGTTAAACAAATTTGTATTCCGTACTTCTCCATAACTGGAAGAGAATTTATAACTGATATTCCTGATGGAACAAAGAAAAATTCAATTTTAGATGTTAATGATCCTCCAAGACCTTCTACCATTTCCAGCTTTACAACCTTTGTGCAAAGTAGTAAAAATAGTATCACCATTCCTATAACTGATGCTGGCATAGGTACCGGCAAAACCTTTACAATAACATTAGATAAAAGCATTATAGTTGAAAAAATTAGAGCCTGCATTATAAATCCGTAAACTTTCTTTTCTTTCATTTAACTCACTCCCTAGTTTTATTCTTAAGATTTTTACTATGATTTCTTTTTTATGTCTTAATTATAAACCTAGGGTTATGAGTTTTTAGTGTTTCTTGAATGAAATGCATAAAAACCTACATAAAATACATTTATATATTCATTATTTGTTTAAACTCTTTTATATTGCTTCTACTTACTGGTATTTCAGCCTCTACATGCTGTAATCTTAAGTTATATGTATTGTTAAACCAAGGAATTATCTCCCTAATCTTTGTTATGCTAACCACATAAGATCTATGACATTTGAAAAACTTCTCCTTTGGAAGGCTATTATAGAACTCTGATATACTCATATTTACAGAATACTCTTCATCTTTAGTATAAACATAAGTTACCCTTTCCTTTGCCTCGCAATAGTAGATTTCATCTATATCCACAACTATTATCTTTTCATTTTTCCAAAGACTTATTCTACTACGTACTGATGTTTTATGCTCTTCATCATTTCTATCCTTATAACTAAGTTCCAACTTTTTTAACATAGATTTTATTCTCTCTTCAGAATAAGGCTTTAAGATATAATCAAAAGCCTCTACCTCAAAAGCTTCTACTGCATGTTCTTTATAAGCTGTTATAAAAACTATATATGGTTTTTTAGAAAATTTACTTATATTTTTTGCAAGTAAAACTCCATCAAGAGATGCTATGTTAATATCTAAAAATATTACATCCACCTGATTTTCTTGAATAAATTTAAGTACATCTATTCCATCCTCAAACTCATCTACAATTTCAATATTGCTATAATTTTTTATAAAATATTTAAGTTCTTCTCTAGCTAAAAATTCATCCTCCACTATTATAGCCTTCATAAAATCACCCCTTTACAAAAAACTCTATTTTAGTACCCTTCTCTAATCTTTCTATCTTAAGTCCCTCTCCATAAATAAGTTTTAATCTTAAATGAACATTATAAAGACCTATCTTATTATCTGGCATATTATCATTATATACCCTCTCTATTATATCCTCTTCTATACCAATACCAGTATCCTCTATTACTACTTTAACCTTTTCCTTCTCATCCTTTACTCTTATAGTAACTGTTCCTTGACCCTTATTTTTAAGCACTCCATGAACTATTGCATTTTCAACTAAGGGCTGTATTATAAGACTTGGCATCTTTACCTCTACCTCATCAATATCATAAACCACTTTAAGCTTGTTTCCGAACCTAGCCTTTTCTATCTCTATATAATCCCTCACCTGATTAAGTTCTTTTCTTATATGTATAAATTCATCATTTAGCTCCAAATTGAATCTTAAATAACTTGAAAGATTTATTATAAGCTCCCTTGCCTTATCTGGATTTATTCTTATAAAAGAAGTTATAGCATTTAAGGCATTAAAAAGAAAATGAGGATTTATCTTAGTTTGAAGAGCCTTAATCTCTGCCTTATTAGCCATTTCCTTTATCTGTTCAACCTTAGAAACCTCCATTAAGGTAGAAATAATTTGAGAAAGACCTACTCCAAGACTTTGAATAGAATAAGTTATTTTATGGGCTCTAGTATAATATATTTTTAAAGCTCCTATTACATTATTCTTATCCTTAAGTGGTATTATAAGAGAAGATTTTATTTTATTACTTTTATTATCTGCATCTTTATTATTTATACTCATTTCTCCTGTATTTATAACAATCTTAGTAGCTTCATTTATGATTTCATGTCCTATATTGTAGTATTCACTCCCAACCCCTACATAGGCTAAAATATTATCTCTATCAGTTATAGCAACAGCATCTGCTTCTATTTCTTCTTTTATAATATTACATATTTTAATTAAGGACTCACTATTAATTTTCCTAAAGTATGGCAATGTTCTATTGGCAATATCTAAGGCAAGTTTTGCTTGCTTTGCTGCCACCTTTTCCTTTTCCTCTTCAACGCTTTCAACTAAAAGAACAATAAATCCTACACTAATTTCTCCAAGTATCATAGGAAAGGCTATTTTAGATACTATACCTAATCCTATTTCATAAGGCTCTGTAAGAATCAGTATAAGTCCCATGGTAAGTGCCTCACAAAACATTCCTGCAATTATACCAGCGATCCATCTATGATGTTTTTCAATTTTTTTATTTATATATCCCGATACAAGGCCTGCAACTATGCTACTTATAAGACAAGGTATTGAGGTTATTCCATTTATATCTATTATATATCTATGTATTCCAGAAACTAATCCTGTAACTATACCTACAAAGGGTCCAAATAATATTCCCCCAGATATTACAGTGATTATTCTAACATTAACTAAGGACCCTTCTACATGTACCCCAGTATAAGTTCCAAAAACTGCAAACATAGAAAACACTATGCAAAGAATAATTAAATCCTTCTTTTCATAAGCATCCTTTTGAAATATTTCTTTAAATCTTGGTATCCTGGTTATTACAAATAAACAGGTAAGAAGTAATGCAGCCCTCTCTGCTAACTTTATTAATATCTCGTAATTATAAGCCACTGCCCCTCCTCCTTTTCTATTTAATAAATTTCTTTATATTAAAATTACAATATATAAATAGGGTGACCCTAAAGCCACCCCTATTTATATTATACTATTAAATTTTAAATCTTTGAACCATTACATTTAATTTTTCTGCTGTTTCTGCTTGTCCTTGAGCTGTTGCAGAAACTTGCTTCATTCCCTCTGCAGTTTCTTTAATGCTGTTTAATATACCTTCAGTACTATCTGCAGTAGTTTCTGAATTCTCTGCAACTATTTGTATTGCATTACTTATCTCAGTAATAGTCTTATTAACTTCCTCAGACATTGCTGAAATATCCTTAGACATAATATTTAAGAATTCAGCATCCTTATTATATTTATCTCCTGTATCAACTAAAAGCTCATAATCCTTTAATACTTCCCCATTTATAAATTCTAGTATATCCACAGAATTATTGGATAAGTTCTTAAATGCCTTCTGAACCTTACCTATTGTGTCTTGTATTTCTCCTACAGTTTTAGAAGATTCCTCAGCAAGCTTTCTCACTTCATCTGCAACCACGGCAAATCCACGACCACTTTCACCAGCTCTAGCTGCCTCTATAGCTGCATTTAATGCAAGAAGATTAGTCTGCTCAGATATACTAGCTATGGATTCTGCCATAACTAAAATCTCTGATACTACTTTCCCATCTTCAATAGACTTTATTATATTGTCTTGTTTCTGTTTATATAAATCCTTCGCCCTAAAGCTGGACTCCTTTGCTTCTTCACTTATCTTAATTGCTCTTTCACTTATTTCCTCTGACTGATGTCGTCCATCCATAGCCTTATTAGAAAGTATATTTATACTAGCACTAACTTCCTCTACAGAAGCATTTACCTCTTCTGATACTGCACTAGCATCCTGAGAATTAGAGGCTATACCATTGGCAGCTTCTCCTATTGTTTCTGCCTGAGAAGTAATCTCCTGAACCATAGCTGAAAGTTCCTCACTAGCTGCACTCATATCCTGAGAGTTCTCTCCTATGGTTAGTATTATACTTCTTAAGTTCTCAGCCATTTTATTTATATAATTTGACATTTCTCCAATTTCATCTTGAGATTTAACCTCTAATGTCTTAGTAAGATCACCTTCTGCTATTGACATAGCCATTCCCTTTACACCACTTATATTATTAGTTAAATATCTTGCAAATAAAGTTACCACAACTATTGAAACTATAACTGCAATTATTCCAACAATAACAAGGTTAAGTAAAAGACCTTGAACAGGTTTATATAATTCATCTTTATTAATATACATACCTATAGCCCAGTCCACGTTAGGTATAGTCATATAGTATATAATATTTTCTTCTTTACCTTCTTTAAAGGAGGATTGTCCAGCCTTATTCTTAAGTATTTCTTCTCCTAGCTTCTTAAGACTTTCATTTTTCTCTTCATTTATATTCTTATTCATTATTTTATCTTTGTCTTTATCCGCTATGTAAACTCCTGAACTATCAATTAAAAAGGCTCTACCTGTATCTCCTATTCTAACTTCTTCTATCATACTTTGTATTGTGGAAAGACCTATATCTGAAGTAGCTACCCCCATAAAGTTTTTATTTTCATCATAAATAGGGCTAGTAGAAGTAACCATGCTTATGTCATTTACTTTATCAATATATGGCTTTGACCATTGGATTTCTTTACTACTATTTACTCCTATCTTATACCACTCTTCTTCATTGTATTTACTATTATCATTACTATATTCATCTGAATACTTTATAACTCCCTTATCCTTAAAAGCATAGGGTCCAAAATACTTCTTGCTATTGTTAAACTTATAAGGCTCATACCATACCCCTGCTCCTAAGGTTTCTTCATTGGTTCCAATTACATTTTTAAGAATATTAGAATAGTTATCTTCATTAATAA
The DNA here is from genome assembly GCF_000686705.1 of Clostridium hydrogeniformans DSM 21757. GTDB lineage: Bacteria > Bacillota > Clostridia > Clostridiales > Clostridiaceae > Clostridium_Z > Clostridium_Z hydrogeniformans. The sequence goes on from NZ_JMLJ01000003.1 coordinate 129,176, forward strand.
CCTTATAGGATGATTCAACTGTCTTACTAAGAGATTGGGTTATTTGTTGATGCTTTAAGAGTTTCTTTTGTATTTCCTCACTGCTGGCTTTTAACTGGTTCTCCATTTTAGTTCCTATTTCTTTATTAATTAAAGTCTTTGAACTAAAATAGCTTATTATTGTAACAATAACCATAGATGCTATTACAACTGGCAATATTGAAAATAAGGTTCTGCTTCTTAAGTTTTTAAATTTCAATTTAATCCCCCCATATTTATATTATGGTCCCTAGAAACTAAAGATTAAATTTATTGTTTTATTATCGACCTTGCTAAGGTTTTCTTTAGTTCTTTTTTTCTAATAAACTTAGCATGTTTTATAATTTTATCTTAAATAAATAATTTTTATATAGTAAATTTTTTCTTGCTAAATACTCTCTTAATCATTTAAATAAAACTTTTTATATACTTCCCATATGTTTTTATAGAAATTATACTCCATTATGGTTATATTACTTATTGCACTTTTAAAAAATATCTCTTTTTCTATTACATGATTCCATATGTCTTTAAATTTAGAACTTATTCTTCTGCTTACTAAAGTGCAATGAAACTTTATACTCTCCCCTTCATTATTACTCCAATTAAGATCCTCAATTTCTTTTAACTCCAAATAATATTCCTTATGAAGTTCTAGAGCTTCCTTAGAAGGTAAAATATCCATAAAGATTACATTATCTCTAAAATGATCATAATTTTTTATCTCAATTCCACAAGATTTTCTGTTTTCTACAAACTTTTCTGTAGTCTTCTCCACCTCATCTATGGACTCTATCTCAAAAGGAGCCTTTAAGGTTATATGCATAGGAAGTTTCTGTGGTCTTACATTAAATTTATCACATACTTCCTTTACTAGACTTTTATGAAATTTTTTCTCCTCTCCCTCGAGTAAACTTACAATTACATATCTTTTCATATAATACACCTCCTCTAAATATTTTTATAAAATATATTATCCATAACTCTATTCTTTACATTAATACATATTATATATTAATGTAACTTTCACCAATCTTAAAATAAATTGTATTATAAATTATAAGGAGTGTTGTATATGATTTATAATGATTCTAAGGATTCAACGGAAAACCTTAATAATAAGAAGAATGATAATAAGGATAAGGATTTAGACTTAAGTCTCCGCCTAATCCAAGATGAATTATCTGGAATATATATTACTATACTAGGCTACATAATCTTAGGAGAAGCAGCTAAAGAAGCAAGAAATGCTATTTTATTAAATAAAGAGGGTATAGGAAGCGTCCTAAATAACTCTGCTAGGGATGCTCTACTTGCAAATAAAATTATATTAATTGGTATAACATTATTAACCGATGTTGCTTTTTCCAGGCTAAAACAACAGGAAAACAATTTTAATCCCTCAGACTCCTCCTTAGATCTCTCTGGAATATCTGATATATATACAGGATATGCCATTAATGTAATAGCTGAAGCTTATAAAGTAATAGGTAGTAATAAAATATTTAATAGTCTTCAAGATATTGATATAGAATAAGTTTGAAATATAAAAATAAAGCTATGTTTATTTAAAATACACCATATAGAATAGACAATAAAAAGTCTATTCTGCCTAATACATTTTACTTAAACCTTAGCTTTATTTTTATAATTTATCTTTTATTAAAGTATTAAGCTCCATTCCTTAATTACTCTATCTATTCCTTTTTTAGTAGTATCAAAGTCTATACCTTGATCTTTTAGCTTCTTATTGCTTATCCTTAAATCTCTTGGCTTTTCTTTATATTTTTCTGTATCCTCTAAAATAATATCATTATGATCATAGCTTACATTTAAAGACTTACATATATAAGAAGAAGTTTCATAGGAGCTCATATTATTCTCGCTACCACAATTATATATTCCACCTTTAAGCTGCATTATCTTTTCAAAGTTATCTACTATGTCGTAGACATAAGTCATACCTCTAAATTCATTAGAGCATATTCTTATTTTTTCCCTTCTTGTTAATGCATTTAATGTATTAAATAATATATTAGAATTTACCTTTTTATTTCTCTCTGGCATGCCAAATAGCCAGGTTAATCTTAAAACTATAGAGTCCTTATTATATTTAAAAACTTCTTCTTCTCCTTTAAGCTTTTGTCTTCCATACTCTGTATTAGGTTTTGGGATAACTTCCTCTGAATAAGGTCCTTCTTCCTCATTTCCATTGTAAACTTGTTCACTACTTAAGAATATCACCTTAGCATTCTCACTTTTAGCTGCCTTTGCAATATTTATGGTTCCATTAACATTTATATTAAAGGACATTTCCTTATTATTCTCACATTTTCCCGTATCTGCAATAGCAGCTGTATGTATCACGTAATTAGGTTTTATATCTCTAAATATACCTAATACCTTAGCTTCATTAGTTACATCTAAATCTTCCCTACTAAAGCTATAGATTTTATACCTTTCCTTTAATGACTCTTTTAATCTATTTGCCAAAAATCCATTTCCACCAGTTATTAAAACTTTTTCCACGACTAATTCCCTCCTTGTAATAATTTTATAGAGATTTAAAAATAACTTTTAACTTATTCTTTAAAGCTTTATTAATTTATCTTAATTCATCAAGATGTATAAATCCAGCTAAATCAACTATACTTTTAATGAATAAGTTGAAGATTTACATTAAATCTTATAATTATTTTAAATGGCTTAAGGAAGTAAATTCTTTTTCTCATAATAGTGATTAAGTATTATCTTTCTTCCTATATCATAAGCTGATTTTATATGTTTTTCCTCTTCCTCACTATTAATTTCTCCCCTTATCTCATTATCTTTAATTACAGTATAATTTCTCTTTGTATTAACTAATACTCTTCCCATAACTTTATCTCTATAAAGGTTATCCTCTACTCCTAAAAGATAAAGAACTGTAGGCATTATATCAATTTGTCCACCATAAGCTTCTATCTTATTTTCCTGTAAGTCTTTATTATAAATTATTAAAGGTACTTTTTTATCAGTATCCTTCCACCAGTCTCCCTCTAACTTTACATCCTCTAATTTACTATTATAGTACTTATGTACTCCTGCATGATCTCCATATATAACTACCATAGCATCATCTAGCATTCCCTTTTTTTCAAGACTCTCTATGGTTTTTCCTATTTGCTCATCTGTATACCTTAAAGATTGAAAATACTTACCAAGAATATTTCCATTTAAATCTTCAGGTAAATTTAACATTTTACTTTCATCCTTTAAGTCAAAAGGTCCATGGCTAGAAATTGTTACACCCAATCCATAAAATGGCTTACTCACATTTTCTAATTTTTCTACAAATTGTTTTAAATAGGTTCTATCTGATATCATTCCAAAAGGTCCCTCTGACTCATCAAACATATAATTTGTCACTGGCCATAAATTCTCTGTACCTAGAGCCGCTTTATGAGCTTTTCCCCAATTAAAGTCCTGTATATCCTCTGGATGAGAAGAATATGACGTATATCCCTCTTTCTTTAAAACCCTCATTATAGAATTATATTTAACCTCTGGTCTAGTTAAAAAGGTTATACTATCCCCTAAAGGAAGCACTGAAGATAATGCCATAAGGTCACAATCTATAGAGCTACCAGCATTATTCTGTTCATAGATATTATTAAAGTATAGAGAATTTTTAAGAAGTTTATTCATATTTGGTGTTATCTCTTGTCCATAAATTTCCCTACCTATAACAAACTCTTCTAAGGACTCTACCTGAAGAAAAATTACATTTTTCCCCTTAAGCTTTCCCTTGTATTTGTTATCTTCTATATCCTCCTTATTATACTTTAACCAATTATCTATCTCTTTAATGTCTTCCTTATTGTTTTTAGGAAGTCTATCTATTAAAGTCTTAAAGTCATATATATGATAATTTATTGGACCTAAATTCCCCATTATTATGTTAGGATTCCAAAAGGACTTATTATATATTGGATAATCCCCATTAAATATTTTTCCATTATCAGCCCCATATTCAAGTAGCTTCATAGATCCTATGGAAATTACTATAAGTACTACAGATAATATTGCCCTTCTTTTATGTACTATAAACTCTCTTCCTAGAAAATAAATTATTCCTATAACTATTAAATCAATAAAAAATACCACATCAAGTTTTTTGAAATCTAACATTCTTCCATTGAATTTTACTATTAAATCCTTAAATACAATCTTTTCTAGTCCAAAAAAGTCATAGGATACCCTATATAATGCTAGGTCTAAGACCATCATTACACTTAAAATAAAATCTGCTACAATCCAATAAATATATTTGCCTTTTCCCTTAAATAAGAATCCTAATCCTAGGATACATATTATAGGTAAGCAATAATATATAGTATAAAACTTATGTATATCTATCTTATATTTTACTCCTCTTACAACCCCCATAAAAATGCAAACCTTTACTATCAAGGCTATAATTACAAGTAATGGAATAGCCTTTAATAATTTTTCTTTTATTTTCATATAATCCCTCCAAATGTTAAGAATTTCTCCCCTATTTATTCTACTACTTTTTTGTTTTTTTACAAATTATTTTAATTTTTTATATATTAATAAGAAGCTTTATGCCTTATTTATATATTCAACTTTAGAAATAGATGACAAATAATTGTAATAAAATGTAACTTCGAAAAGGTATAAAAAGTTTTTCTAATAAATTTATGCGTCATAATATTATTGCTAAATCTATCTAAAATTTAAAACTCCCCTTTAAGATTTATTTCTCTAAATCCTAAAGAGGAGTTTTCTAAATTATATAATTTTTTTAATATACTCCATTACTGGATCTCTATTATTAATAAAATCTTCTATAGTTTCTTCTATCATTATATCTGGAAGCAAGGTCTTAACCTGATCATCATCTATTAACTTGTAGAACTTTGTGGAATAACTTACACTAAAGCCACTGCTTGGAAGATTAAATCTCTTTATTTCTCCATAACAATTAGGCTTCCCTCCCGTGGCTTCTCCTATAATTAAAGCCTTTGTGTTATTCTTTAATTCATAGACATTTAAAAGTGCTGATGAAAAAGTCTTTCTCCCTATTATTATAAAAAGATTATGTTTCTTGTTTAATTTGGATTTATGTTTTACATATTCTATAAAAGGATCAAAAAGGGTTGAATCTCCCCCTAGGTTATCCCTAAAATCTATTATAAGTCTTTCTATATAATTATTCTCTATAAATTCTATGGTATCCCTTATAAACTCTGCAACAGATAACCCTTCCATTTCCCTACAAGAGTTATATTTTAAATACAAGGTTTTATTACTTTTAATGTATTCCCTCCAATAAAGCTTATCTTTATTTCTTCTACAAAGTGGAACTTCCACAGAGCTTATCTCTTTTCTCTCCTTAATAGCTTGTTTTAACTCTTCTCTATCTAAAGCTTTTATAGTTTTAGTCTTAATATTTCCTTCTAGATCCTCTAAAGTCATAGTTACTTCATTGATATTATCTATTAAAAGAGCTCCATATAAGACTTCCGTGGCCTTTAGATATTGAACCACATTGTGTTTAAAAAAACTTTCATTTTCATAGGATATAATTTCTTTTAAAGTTTCTAAAACTTCTTCTATTCTCATATCACTTATCTTTAAGACCTTATGATTTTTTATATTATTACCATATAAATCTTCTGTAATATATACTCCATCCTTAAAATAATAAAATTCTACTGGAATAAAGTATTTAACTGGAAAAGCTATAGCAGTATGGGCATCCCCAATGCTAGCTACAATTCTACTTAATTCAACCTTCATATCATTAAAGTCTAAATTATTAATTTCTTCCTTCAAATTATTTACATATGTTAAAAATTCTTTTTTCTTTATATTACAAAATAAATTACAATGTTTTTCTATTAAATTATCCCTAAGGAAATCTATGTCCTCAATCCACTTGCATTCCCATGTATCTTTCATTATTTTCTCCATTTCTAATTTTTTAAAGTTGAATAAATTGATGTTGCTAATATAATACTCCCACCCAAAAGAACTTGAGGGTGTGGCATTTCTTTCAATATAATAGTTGCAAATAAAACTCCATAAACTGGTTCTAGACTACATATTATACTGGCAACTTGAGTTTTTACTCCTTTTAATCCATTTATAAATAAGGAATGAGCTAAGGCTGTAAAAAATAATCCTAATATTATAATAAAAATTATGTCCCCAGTAGAAAATACTGGCTTATATATAAAAGCAAAAGGAAGTAGTACAATAGTGGCTACAAATTGCTCATAAAAGGATATAATAAGTGATGAATACTCTCCTACAAACTTTCTATTCATAATTGAAAGAACTGCATAGGTTAAGGCTGATATTATCCCATATAAAGCTCCCTCAGTTACATTACTACTTAAGCTAAAATCAGGCAGTATTAAAAATACCCCAATTATTGTAATAGAGGCAACTACTATATCCTTTCCCTTAATCCTTTCCTTGAAAAATAAGGGTTCTAAAAATGTTACAAATACAGCAAAGGTTGAAAAAGTAAAAAGTCCTATAGCAACAGTTGAAACCTGTATTGCTTTAAAAAATGTAAACCAATGGATAGCTAAAATTATTCCCATAATTGAAACATAAAAATAATGATTCCTATGGTTTAATTTTATATTTTTCTTAAAAATAAGAATCCCTATAAATAAAAATATGCTAGAGAAGAAAACTCTTCCAAGTACTATAATTATTGAACTTTGATTAATAAGTTTCCCAAATACTCCTGAAAGCCCAAATAAAAGTACAGCTAAATGTATCTCAACTAAACTTTTTTTATTACTTTCCATATATACCTCCCCCTTTTGATGTAGTCTATAGAATTTTATTTAATTATTTGAGATAAACTATTAGTAGTTAATAATATTAACTGTTGGTATTTTATAGTTTATAGTTTATTATTATACTATGAATTAAAATATAAATCTTTTATTTTAAATTATTAATAGCAATTGGAGAGGATGATAACTTTAATGAATAAAATAAATTTCAAGAAAACTACTGCTTTAAAGCCTATGATGAAAAAAGTTTCTAATGCAACTATTACAGACCATAGTACCACTGGTACCTATGAAGGTGAAAGATTAAATGGCAAAAAACACGGTAAAGGAATATTCACCTATGCAAATGGTACCATATATAGAGGAGAATTTAAGGATAATTTAATGGATGGTTATGGTGAGATGATATGGCCTGATGGTGAAAAATACATAGGTTATTGGGTTCGTGATTATAGAACTGGTGATGGAGTATATATTTGGAGTGATGGAGAAAAATATGAAGGTCAATGGAAAAATGACCTAAAGCATGGCTTTGGTACATATACATTTTCTAATGGAGATATCTACTGTGGTCAATGGGTAAATGACTTACGTGAAGGATATGGTACTGAAATTTATCCTAATGGAAATAGATATACTGGTCAGTGGGAAAATGATGTTAGACATGGTGACGGAATATATATTTCTAAAGATGAAGAGCCTTTTATAGGAAAATATGAGAATGATGATAGAATTAAATAATAGGTCTTTATTGTAATTTCTATTTACATAAAGTAAAAACATAATAAGAATTATTTAAACTAATACTTCTGTAGGTTAGTAAAAAATTTGATCATTAAAGCTTCTAAATTTTTTACTAAAGACCATTTAGATACCGTGGTTTATTATCACATTAGAGCTTGTTACAAGTAATGTGCTGTTGATAAGTTATTATCTTTAATAACTTATTTTAATAATTCTTTCTTTAACATAATAAAAGTCTGTGCAAACCAAAATTTAGATATATTTTCATAACATATCAAAATTCTGGTTTACACAGATTTTTTTACACACTCAATAATACTACTACCCTATATTTATTTTTAGAAACTTCACTTTATTTTTTATAGGAGGCTTTATAATTTAATATACCTTTTTCTATAGCTTCCGCACATTTATCTTGCCCACTTTCTGATGTTATAAATTCAGCATCAGAAGAATTAGATAAAAAGCCTAGTTCAACTAATGTGGATGTGGAATTATTAAGTTTAAATACAGCTAAAGAACCCTCAGTTTCATATTTTATTCCTCTATCTGTAGTGTAATTATAATTAGCTAGCTCCTTTTGTATGTTTCTAGCAAGCTTTTCTCCCTCAGTATTAGGAGCTCTACACCAGGCTTCTACACCTTTATAAGAGGTATTAGTGTTACTATTAGCATGTATTGAAACAAATAGGTCTGCTTTTGCTTCATTTGAAATTTTAACTCTTTCTTTAAGGTCTGCTTTTGTATTAGAAGGCCAGGAAACTGTGTCATTTTTTCTTGTATACACTACTTTAATATTATCTTTTTCTAATAATCTCCCAACTTTAAGGGCAATTTTTAAAGTTACATCTTTTTCAAAAACACCCGCGGAACTTATAGTCCTGGATCTATGGCTACTGTAAATTTTACATTGTTATTTGCAAAACTTTTGTTGTTGTCATCATACTTTAATTTTATATTATTTTCCTCTGTAGCTTTAACGTTATTATTAGTTATACTTTCATTCCCAATGGACCTAACTATAAAAATTAATGAAAATATAGAAACTAAAAATAAAATTAACCTCAAGCTTATTCTTATTAAATGCTTTTTTCTTTTTCGCTTATATTTAGGATTCATCCTCTACATACTCTCCTTCGGTTTTATTTATCAATCCTTATCATATGTTTTATTGGATTACATAATAAATTATAGGATGTATATATATGATAAATTCTTGTAAGTTGTAACGAGGTTGTAAATTTTTTTTCCTATCTAGGTAATTACTTAGTTCTAGATAAGTGCTTACTTTTAACAAAATAAAATTTTGTATATAAAAATATAGATATCAGTGGAGGCATATATAGAACGGATGCTACAAAATCAATTCCTCCATCTTACTTACTATTAAAGGTAATTTATATATTCATGTGAACTTTATTCATCAATCTTCATTAATGATTTTCTGAGTTTCTTTATTAAATAATTTCATATTATGAAATTGGAACTGAAGGGTCACTGTATGAAAACTTTTCATATCAATATTTGCATCCACTCTTGCTATAGCCGAATGAGATGCTATTTTTACATGAAGATATAGCTCTGCACCTGTAAGCTCAGTAACTTCAACCTCTGACTTTATTATATTACAGCTACTTGATGGCTCATCTATATTTACATAATGGAGATGCTCTGGTCTAATACCAAGTACTATATTTTTATTTAAATAATTTTTATTTCTAAGAGTTTCCTGTTGTTTTTCAGATAGATTTAATATAGTTCCATCCTCCATAGACAGCACTATTTTCTTATCCTTTTCTATTACCACTACCTCAATAAAATTTATCTGTGGACTGCCTATGAAACCTGCAACAAACATATTTTCAGGATAATCATATATATTCTTTGGTGTATCTACCTGTTGAATTATACCATCCTTCATAACAACAATTCTTGTTCCCATAGTCATTGCCTCTGTCTGGTCATGAGTAACATAAACAAATGTAGTTTTAAGTTTTTGGTGAAGCTTAGTAATTTCTGATCTCATTTGAGTTCTAAGCTTTGCATCTAAATTTGATAACGGTTCGTCCATTAAAAATACCTTTGATTCTCTAACCATAGCACGTCCTAATGCAACTCTTTGTCTTTGTCCTCCTGATAATTCCTTTGGTTTTCTATCAAGCAATTGGATAATATCAAGTATTTCCGCTACTTCTCTAACCTTCTTATAAATTTGATCTTTCGCTAACTTCTTAATTTTTAAACTAAAAGCTATATTTTCATAAACTGTCATATGTGGATATAATGCATAGCTTTGAAATACCATTGCTATATTCCTATCTTTTGGAGAAACATCATTCATAAGCTTACCGCCTATGTATATCTCTCCTGATGTAATCTCCTCTAACCCAGCAATCATTCTTAAAGTTGTTGATTTTCCACATCCTGAGGGTCCAACCAAGACAATAAATTCTTGATCCTGAATTTTCAAGTTAAAATCTGTTACAACATTTACATTTCCTGAATATGTTTTATAGACATTCTTAAGTAATAAATTCTCCATTTGCTAGCCTCCTACAAAATAGTTTATTTAAATTAAAGTTCTTCTGTATTGACCATTTTAAGAATAGTCAGTACAAACCTTGTCTGAGACCATGCTAAAGGAAGAATCCATGCTGGCTCACCTGTTTCTTTATATATTGGTTCACTAAAAACTCTTATTTTTAGTATCTAAATAATTACTTAATTCCAGATAAATGTTCACTTCTAACTAAGTAAGATTTTGCATATAAAAATATGCCTACTAGAGGAACTGTATATAGAATTGATGCTGCAAAGCTGCTTCCTAGCATTTCTTTATTAAACTGTGATAGATATAAAGATAATGGTTGTTTAATTTTATCCTCTAAAAAAATCAATGGTTGTTCAATCATATTCCAATAATCAGCAAATAATAAAACAACTAATACACCAATGGCTGGACGGATTAATGGAAGAATAACCTTAAAGAATATTGTAAAATGTCCTGCACCATCAATCTTTGCTGCTTCAATATATGAATTAGGAATATTAATCATAAACTGTCTAATAACAAATACACCTAATGCTTCAAATATTCCTGGAAAAATAATTGAAGATGCAGTATTTAATAACCCTAGATGATTGGCTATAATATAGCTTGGTACTACTGTAACCTGAAATGGCATAATCATAGTGAGCAAATATATCATAAATAATATATCTCTTCCTGGAAAATTAATTTTTGCAAATACATATGCTGCTAGAGATGCAACAACTAACTGTCCCAATACAATAGGGATAACCATAATGATTGAATTTTTAAACATACTTTTGAAGGTATCATTTTTTATAACAGAAGTATATTGATCAATTGATACTTTTTCTGGTATCAAAGATAAATTAGCAAAGGTATTTCCTTCATTTTTATTAGGCATAGTCCCCATTACTTGATAATTTTCAGCAACTTTTTTTTCTGTCATAAATGAGTCTGTTATAGTAATTAATATAGGAAATAACATAAATGTTGCAACAATTCCAAGGATTAATGTAAGTACAAGTTTCTTAACTTTTTTTAATTTATTCATGAGCTCCTCCTTATTCCATATATTTTCTAAAACCATGGTCAATGAAGAATAATATTAATACTACTAATGAAATAACAATAAACATTAAAGTTGCTGCCACCGTTAATTTTTGCATATCAAGAGATATAAACATATTATTCATATAATGTTGAATCATATAAATTGAATCATATGGGTGAGCTCCTGCAATTAAATATGTTTCTCTAAAGATTTTAAAGGCGTTAATTATTGACATTAACACAACTAAAAACATTGTAGGTGTTAAGTAAACAATTGTAATATTTCTAAATTTAGCAAATTTCCCCGCCCCATCTATATCCGCTGCTTCATAATAAACTCTAGGAATACTTTGTAATCCTGCTAAAAATAGAATTATATTGTATCCAATGTTTTTCCATATATATATGGAAATCAAAACCCACATTGCCCACTCTGATTTCATCCAATCAACTCTCTCTATTCCAAATACACTTATCCATTGATTTATTACACCATTCCAATCAAAAAATATTTGCCACACTATAATAATAGAAGATACAGTAACACCTAATGGTAGTATAAATGCACCTCTTAATATATTTCTAAAATACAAAGTTTTGTTTAAAGACATTGCTATCATTAATGAAATCATGATAATAAGAGGAATTCCAATAGCCATAAATATAAAAGTATTACTGGATGCCTTAACAAATGAACTATTACTTAATAACTCTTTATAGTTTTTTAATGCCACAAATGAACCATTAACAGCATTATCAATAAAAGAATAATATACTCCAATAATAAAAGGTATAATATAAAATATAGAAAATCCAATGAAACTTGGTGCGATAAAAAGTGCAACTGCAGTTTTCTCTTTGCTTATCCATTTACTCAATTTCATAAAAACTCCTTTTAAAGTTCAGGTTAAATTCCTGTATTAATTAAAAAGCTCACATATAGTATCTTTTAAGACCTGGCTCTTGTGAATTTTGATTTATTTATTCACTATACTTCTATTTAGAAAATTTAGAGCTTACATCATTCTGAACTGTGCTGGTAATTAAATATTCAAATGAGAATATAATATCTCCTGGTTTACCTTCAAAAAGTAGCTGATATATATCTTTTTCTTCAAAGGTAGGCTTAATAAATAATGTGCCAAAGTAACATTTAACCCTATAATACTCTCTATCTAATTTTGTTTCCCCCTTTGGATTTGGTCTTGATATTACTTTTTCTTCTTCAGCTCTTTTTTTCTCATCTACTCTCATATATTTAAATTCAGGTTCCAAAACTTCCCTAGCAAAATCCAATACATCTTTGTCCGTAATATTTTCGCCTTCCCTAACTTTCTTCTGTAATTTATCCTTAACCTCTGTTTTAATACCCTTTCTTAAGTTCATAGATTTTTGCTTTAAACTTAATCTTTCTTCTTGCCTGCTTAGCATAATATTTTCTATCTCTTTACTACTCATATTTCTGCCATCATTTATACCACGAAATACAATATCTTTATTGTTCTTATTTACTAATATATAAGCTGGCAACATATCTATTGATACTTCATAATAATCCTTTTTATATTTATCCTTTGAATTTGGGTTAGGTTTTGATAATATAACTGTATTTAGTGGATTATAATAGTAAGCCTTCTCTTTTTCAGCAAGCTCCCTTAATTTAGGAATGGAGTTTTTAGCTCTATCTACTATTTCCTGCTCTTCTTTTGAAAAGCTGTTTTTTTCATAATAATCTAATGTTTGTGTATTTGTTTCTCCATGGGTTTTCACATTTGTTTGTGAACTTTCAGCTGAAGTATTCTGAGGATTTTTAATTACTCCTGTTTCCGAAGTACTAGCACATCCTACCGTATTCATGGCTAAAGCCGCTGTAATTAATATAATTAATATTTTGTTTCTTTTCATTTTTTCTTTCCTCCCTATACTTTAAATTTTTTAGTATTATTCATTTAAATATATACTTATACGATTTTGAATCAGTCTTGAGATCTCCTGAGCTGATTTTTGCCCACTAAAAAAAGCTTTAAACTCCTCAGTCATAATCTTTTCCATTGTAGCATCTTCAGTTAAATGTATATTTGCTCTATTTACTATTTCATTTAGTCTTTCTATGTCCTGATTTTTAACATTTATTATTGTTCCATTAGGATGAGTAAGGGGAGCTTCCTTTATTTTTTTCATTTTTTCTTCATATACATTTTTATTGATTGTGAATCCCTTTATATCAAAGTCTAGCTTCTGCACATCTTCTGACATCAAAAACCTAAGAAAATCCCAGGCTTCTTTTTTTACTGATGATTTTTTATTTATTCCAAGCTTCATAGTTGTTGCAAAGGAAATTTTCCCAACTTCATCACTTTTTTGAGGTTTTAAATAGGTTTTTCCATGCTCATAAAATGCTGATGGGCCTAAGAAAAAATCTTCCTCAGAAATTGCTAAATAATTAATAAAGTAAGAATCTCCTATATATGAAGTCTCATTAGTAGCCACTTTTTTTTCATACATACTCTTTAAAGTATTAAGTAAATTAATAAATGTATCTGATTGAAAATTAGCTTTTTTATTAATAGAATCCACTAGTTTACTATACTCATCTTTTACTAATTCATTAAACATACGTTCTGGTTCCATATTTGCGATAACTGTACTATGTACATTTTTATCAAGTAAGGCTTCACCATTTTCAATAAATTTTGACCAATCCCAATTTTTATCATTAATATTTATTCTAGTTTCGCTTATAGCTTCTTCATCACCAACTAAGGTTCTAATAGAAAATCTCATAGGCATATCATATAATGTTCCATTTAATGTTGAGTTATTAATAATATTCATATGATAATTGTCTTTGTTAAAGCTTTTATCTTCATTCATCAGCTCTGTTAAATTGGCAAGTAAATTTTTGCTTGCATAGTTTTCTACAGATAAATGATCAAATTGAAGAATATCTGGACCATTATCTGCTAACATCTTGGTATTAGTCTGTTGTATATATTTCTCTACAGCTCCATCTTTCAAAGTATTCATTTCTCCTAGGTACTCATTAATTTGTATATCTATATCTGGATGTCTAGCTTCGTACATCTTTTCTGATACCTTTAAAAATTCACTTGCACTAAAGGTAGTAAGTGTTATAACCTTCTTTTCATTGCTTATTTTACTAGTGTCAGCGCTGTTACATCCAACTAAATATAGAGATGATAATACAAATAATAAAGCTTTATTTATCTTTCTCACATACTTCTCCTCCCAATTTTATAGCAAAATATTATATAAATTGAACTAAGTTGTAGTTACTAATGTAGTTGTTCTTCATTTGGCTATATAATTAATTGTAAAGTTTAAATATATGGTAAGTTTTTACAAGTCGTAAGGAAGTTGTAAAGTTATAAATAAAAAGGTCCAACTTATCTTAATAATAAGTTGAACCCTTTTTCATATAATCTTTTTACCACTTATCAGTTGGAAAATAAATTATCTCCATTACTCCTATTGAAAAGTTGTATACTTTTTTAGTGTCTCCATCAATACAAATTAGTACTTTCTTGTAAGCTGCATCAGCATCTTCAAATAAAAAGCGGTAGTTAACGCCCTCATTTTGTCTTCTCTGATTTTCATTAACTAGCTTTATATTTTTAATATTACCAATATTATTTTTTAGTATAAATTCTTCTGCTATTTTTTTTGCTTCTTCTATATAAATGTGGCTCTTTGAAGAAGCTGTCGCCTTATCATTATAATAACCATTAAAAAATACGCATTCTCCAGTTTTTGAATCTATTTTCATAGAAAAATATTTGAATTCTGTATCTTTTGCTTGGTTTTCTACTTTATTATAAAAATTCACCTCATATAAACCATTTTCTAACGCGGATTTATTATATTCTATCTGCTCTTTTGAATAGCTATTTGGAGTTACTTCAGCTAAGTATTTTTTTATCATAGATGAACTATGGAACTCAACATTAGATCCAACCTCTGTTAAATAAAGCTTTATATTAAAATATTTTTCTAAAACTTCTAAAGCTTTTAATTTAGCTTCTTCCTCTGTTAAAACTTTCTTTTCATTTGATATATCTGAAGTAGAGGGAGTATTTTTATCAAGCTTTTCAATTACCAGTTGATTTTTTTTTATGCTATTAAAATTACCACAGGAAGTTAAATATATACTAAAAACTATTAATAATGGGATTACTTTCTTATTTTTCATTGTAAGAATCACCACCCTTAAGAGTATTAAATATTAATTTAATTGATGTACCCTTGTCCACTTTACTTTCAACTTTAAAGCTTCCATTATGAATATCTAATATACTTTTACATATTGCTAAACCTAATCCTGCACCATTGTTTGCCCTAGTTCTTGATTTGTCAATCATATAAAAGGGTTCAAAAATTTTATCTATATGCTCCTTATGAATACCTATACCATAGTCTTGTATTACAACTTCATATTTATCTTTGTTAATACCAATGTGAATTTCCGAGTTAACTTTGGAAGCTTTTATAGCATTGTCTATAAGATTTAATAATAACACCTTCATTAAATCATGCTCCATCAGTAGTTCAAAATCCTTATCATCTATTACTAAGCTTATATTTTTTTCAATGAGTTTTGGAAGCAATGACCCTTTTACTTCAAAAACAATGTTTTTTATACTTTCCTTTTGCATTTTAAATTCTTCTTTTTTTAATAGTATTAAATCCATTAGTTTAAAAGATAATTTTTCTAATCGCTTTCCCTCTTTATATATATAATCAAGACTATCTATAAAAATTTCCTCATTATATTTGGTGGAACGAAGTAAATTTGCATACCCTATTATTGAAGTTAATGGTGTTCTTAATTCATGAGTTAAATTATCAATAAACCTCTGTTTTTCACTATTATTTATTTCTAATTCATTTATTTTTTCCTCAACAACTTCAGTCATTATATTGAAATTTTCTGCTAGTACACCAAATTCATCCTTAGAGTTTATTTCTACCTTTTCAGAAAAATTTCCTTTAATTATTCTTTTGGTAGCCCCTATAAGATTCTGTATTGGTTTTGTTATATGTTTACTTACAAAATACATAAAGATCATGAAAATCAGAGATACTACTAGATCCAGTTTGATAAAAAAAACATATTGATTTTCTCTTTCCTCATAAATTTCTGAAATATTGCGTACATAGGTAAATGTATAGGATTTATTGTTTATATTTATTAAGTTTGATATGAATATAAATGATTTATTATCTATATCCTTTATAATATATTGTCTTATGTCTGGTTGAAGGGACCTTAGTTCTTCTCTTGTATCAGGGATTTTAAAATTTATATTACTAAATATAATCTTGCTATTTGCATCTATAATCTCTACATAAGCATTTTTATCATTGTACTTTTTATAATAATCATTAATAGCATTAGATAAAATTTCATCATCTGAGTTTATATTACGGGAATATCTTTTTAAGGTGTTATATACAGGGAGACTTAAATTCACTCCTGAATAAATACTCAAATGTTCACCTAAGCATCTATTTATTTCTCTTTTTAATGCTTCATTATGAATTTTTTCTATTATTGAAATGCCTGCAAAGTTAAAGGTTAAAATAAATAAAATTAAAGAGAAAATGTATATTCTTTTCCAAAATTTCATCAATTAATCCTCCAACCGGTAGCCAATTTTATAAACTGTCTTAATATTATCATTTAAGTCCAGTTTTTTTCTAACCGCCCCAATATGCATATCAACGGTTCTAGTACCTCCAAAATAATCAAACTGCCAGACACTCTCCAATAACATTTCCCTTGTTAAAGCTATATTTTTATTTTGAATCAATATAAGTAATAATTCATATTCCTTAAGAGTCAACTCTACTAATTGACCATTCTTCTTTACTATTCTTTCCTTTAGATATACTGTTATATCTTTAAATTCCAAAATTTCTTTAGCTTTTCCGTATCTTCTAAGTACTGTTTCAATTCTTGCTAACAACTCCATCGCCTCAAAAGGCTTAACAATATAATCTTCCGCTCCTAATTTCAGTCCATTAACTTTATCAAAAAGTGAGTCTTTAGCTGTTAAGAATATAACAGGAATATTCAAGTGCTCTATCTTATTCATTATAGTAAATCCATCAATACTAGGTAGCATAACATCTAGCAGTATCAAGTCAAACTTCTCTTTTTCAATAATATGAAGTGCTTCAAAGCCATCATACACTTCTTTTGAATCATAATTAGCAATATCTAAATTTAATTTTATTAATCTTGATATAGCTAATTCATCTTCTACTATTAAAATTTTTTGTTTCAAAGATATCGCCTCCAGTGATATTATTTTATTTTGTTTAATGAAGACTACTATTATTATTTAACCAGAAGTTTATATTATAAACAATTAGTATATGAGAAATTTATTTAAAATGTAAATTTGTTGTAAAGTTTCATATACTTATCATTTAGCCATATAATCATCTACCTAATAAAAAAGGACTATACGTTCTCCTAAAAGCAAGAATGTATAGTCTCTTGATGTTAATATTTTATTTTATAATGCTAGCTATACCTCTAATAATAGTTAACA
The DNA here is from genome assembly GCF_000686705.1 of Clostridium hydrogeniformans DSM 21757. Lineage (GTDB taxonomy): Bacteria > Bacillota > Clostridia > Clostridiales > Clostridiaceae > Clostridium_Z > Clostridium_Z hydrogeniformans. The sequence continues at coordinate 146,920 of NZ_JMLJ01000003.1, forward strand.
TTATCATTATTTGAATTTTGATTCAACTTTCTTTCAAAGCCACAACTTTCCTTATCATAATTTTTTATTACCTAGGTAGTAATTAGGTATATTATTTAATGTTAAGTCTCTATAGGCTTTATATATAGTTATATATTCCCTGAAACTTATATAAAAAATTTAAATAATTCATTTATAAATGTTTATTTACTACCTCTTAAATGCTTTAATAAAGGGATTATCTAAAAGAGTATCTACATATAATTTTTTACTTATTTTTACTAATATCTCTGAATAACTAGGGTAAGGATGTATTACCTTTGTTAGCTTTTTTAAATTAATTCCTAAACTTTTTAAGGTTTGAATTTCTGATATAATTTCTCCAGCCCTATCTCCCAAAACACTTGCCCCTAAAATATACCCCTTTTTATCACATATTACTTTAGCTCTACCCTTAGGATTATTTTTGAATTTTGCTCTATCTAAATCTTTATAATCTTCTACATAGACCCTTATGGAGTCTCCATATATTTTTCTTGCCTCATCTTCTCTAAGGCCTGCTCTACCGAATTCTGGTTCTGATAATGTACACCATGCTACCTTTGAATAATCCATTTTTTCTTTTATTGGAAGCGATGCATTTTTAACTGCTGCAATTCCTTGTACATTTGCCATATGGGAAAATAAATAGGGTCCTACCACATCTCCCACAGCATATACTCCCTTTAGGGAAGTTTCTAAATACTCATTTACCTTTATTCCTTTTAAATCATAATCTATGTTCACTTTTTCTAACTCAAGTCCTTTTATGTTAGGTACCCTTCCTACTGCTATTAGAATATTCTCTGAGTATATGTTCTCTTCTTTATTGTTTTTTTCAATGGTAAGCTTTATACCATCTTTATACTTTTCTATATTTTTAGCATTACAAGAAGTATATATATTCACTCCTTCTTTTCTTAATATTTCCTCTAAACTCTTTGAAAGTTCCCCCTCTTCTTTATACATTATGTAAGGATTCTTTTCAATTAAATACACTTCAATTCCTATCCTATTCATAGCCTGGGAAAGCTCTACTCCTATGGAACCCCCGCCAAGTACAATTATGCTCTTTGGTAGTTTATCCTTATAAAATATATTTTCATTAGTTAAATAATCTATCTTATCTAGTCCATTAATAGGTGGTATCTTAGGGGATGATCCTGTAGCTATAAATATTTTATCTGCCTTTATTATTTCTCCTTCTACTTCTAATGTGTTTTTATCTATAAACTTACAAAAGCCATTTATATAGTCTATTCCATCTTTTTTTAAAACTTCTATACTCTTGGCTTCATAAACACTCTCTACTACTTCCCTTACCTTTTTTAATATATCCTCTGTATTTGGAACTATATTTATATACTCCTTGGCCTTATATATATGATTTGCTATATTTATAAAAGCTTTACTTGGAACACAGCCTCCAAAGGTACATTCTCCTCCTGGTCTATTTTTATCTATTAAAACCACAGTTTTATTAAACCCTTTTGCTGTATACCCTATGGTTAATCCTCCTGCTCCTGCTCCTATAACTGCTACATTAAATTTTTTCAATAACTACGCCTCCTAGCCTATGTGTTTATAAGTACTTAAGTTTTATTATATCTTATAATATACTAAATATTTAAAACATATTTATATAGTTTATTTTAATATACTATATAGTAATATAATATTTCTAGGAGCAGTTATAATGAAGAAGTCTCTAAAAAAATCCTTATATAAACCTTACTCTTTACTAAAACATAAGTTATATTTAATATCTAAAGATTTTAGACAAGATATTCCCTATATGACTTCTGCATCAGATTTTGTAAATAAAAATAACTTTTCTAGCCCTACAAATTATTTTATATGGGTAGATACTAAAAACTTTAAAACAAATGTTTTTCAAGGCTCTAAAAATAATTGGAAGCTTATAAAAAGCTATTTATGTTCTATTGGCAAGCCCCCAACTCCAACACCAAAAGGAAACTTTAATGTAGGAATCAAAGGACTCTATTTTGGTGTTAACCATGGTTATAAGTGTTGGTATTATACTCAAATAAAAGATAATTACCTATTCCACTCTATTTTATATAACCTTGATGGTTCTGTAAGAGATGGTCGCCTTGGAATGGCTATTTCTGATGGATGCGTAAGACTAGCTATACAAAATGCTAAATGGATATGGGACAATGTTCCAAAGGGATCATCAATTCATATATCTTAAGTGAAAAAAGTTTTATTTATATAAATAAAAACACCTTATATTAGAATAGGTCTTCCTTTATATCTCCCTATAAAAATAAACACTATGACTTTCTAAAATAGAAACATAGTGTTTATTTTAAATAGTAAAATTATATATTTTAAAGGATACTTTTCAGTTCTATTAAGTTAGCAATTTCATAAGTAGGCTTTATTTCTGTTGTATTAACAATTTTCTCTGGATTAAACCAGCAAGTATCTATGCCGAAATTTATTCCTCCTTGTATATCAGAAGTTAAACTATCCCCCACCATTAAAACCTTACTTTTGTCAGTGTAACTTATATTATTTAAAGTATGTTCAAATATTTTAGGATCTGGTTTTGATATCTTAACTTCCTCAGATACTACTATATATTCAAAGTATTTTGCTATAGTAGATTTTTTTATTCTATTATCTTGGACTTTCTTAAGTCCATTGGTAATTATAATAAGTCTGTTATTCTTATGTAGCTCCTCCAAAAGTCCTATACTATCCTCATATACATAAGATGCATAGGATAAATGATTCATATATGATTCTGCAAATTTTTCTTCATCAAATTTAACCTTTAACCTGTATGATAATCGCTTAAATCTTTCAACTTTTAATTTCTTTTGGGTAATAAGCCCCTCCTCTAGTTCCTTCCATATAACCCTGTTTATATCCTTATATATATTTAGATGATAGTTTTCGTCATATTCTATATTAAATTCACCCATAGTATTTTTAAAAGCTTCTCTTTCAGATTTTTTAAAATCAAATAAAGTGTCATCTGCATCAAACATTATAATATCGTATTTCATAATACCCCCCATATAATTAATAATTTTTATAATTATTAATCTATTGTTTAATTTTTTATAATTATATCATATTCAAATATTATCATTTAACCTAATATCCCAAAAGATTAACTTAATATTCTTTACCTTATGTTTTGTACTAATTTTAATATTAAATATATATTCTGATAAATAGTTATATTTCCATTATTCTACTATACTTATACTTTACAACACCTTATAAATAAATTACAATATTCTCATGAATTTATATAGGACATATGTCCTATTAAGGAGAAACTTATGAAAAAAATTTTAGACAAAGACCTTTTAAACCATTATATTATTAAACACAATATAGATAACATATTAGATAAAGAAATATTAGAATATGCTACCCTACATTTTTATGAGAAGGATGAATATATATTAGAATCAACCTGTCCTCTTAAATACTATTATTTACTTGTAGATGGACAAATAAAAATTTCTTATCTTTTTGAAAATGGTAAATCAATGTTTTTAAAATTTTATAAAGATTTTAATTCTATAGGAGACTTAGAACTTTTTAAAAATGTTCCTATACTCTGTGATGTTAACTCAATAGAAAGCACTTATCTAATAGCAATACCTTCTGATATCCTTAGAAAAAAATATATGTATAATATTAATTTCCTTCATCATTTAATAAGTTCTTTAAGTGAAAAGCTTTATGTAACTATTAATAATAGTTCCTATAATTTTGTGTATCCTCTTATAAATAGATTATCTAGTTATTTAACTCACCATATAACAGATGAAAACTATGTAATTTTAAATTCATCCTTTAAAGAAATTGCTCAATTCTTAGGAACCACCTATAGACATCTAAATAGAACCTTTAAAGAACTTGAGTCAGAAGAAGTTATAAGGTGTGAAAACAAGAAAATATATATATTAGATAAGGATAAACTTCAAGAATTATGCAAAAATCCATATATAAAATCTCTATAATTTTAATATACTATAAAAAACAGAACATAATTAAAGGAAATAGTTCTTTAATTATGTTCTGTTTTTTTATTTTTCTTAAATATTGTATTTTATTAATTTCTTTTTAAATATATTTTTAGTTATTCTTATTATAATCTTTATGATTTTCTCCAATCATAGACTTAGTTAAATTATGAAAGAAAGCCCCTTTACCATACTTTAGATATTTTAATAAGAAGGGGATCATAAAAATTGATCCTAATGTTCCAGCTATGATATCCTCCATAGTATCTTGAAGACTTCCGCCCTGAGAATTTAGTCCTAATAACTTATCCGTAGTAAACTCGAAAATTTCCCAACATCCAGCCATAGCAATACCAAAAAATAAAGAAAACATAACTATTGTAATTGCAGTTACATTATTTTTAATGTTTTTCTTATTTATCTTTATAAAAATTATATATCCAACCATAACTAAAACCGGTCCTGATACTAAATGTAGAAACAAATCCCACCATGGAAATAAACCATAGAAATTATTTATTTTTCCTAATATCATAGATATAAATATAAAAAACTGAATTGTTAAGTTTAAAGAAATTGGTAATTTTATTTTACATGCGGTAAAAAATATTCTTATTCCTATAATAGTTCCCAATGTAATAAGAGAAGAAAATATATACCCCTCTTTTACTGTAATACTCCCTATAATCACATAAAAAATACATATAGCGCATAATATATATTCAAAAATTAAGTCTATTGTAAAATTTTTCTTCATACATTTCTCCTTAAAATTAATTATTACTCCTCTATATATAAACTTAAATATATAGATTCTATTCTAATATATGATATTTATATATTATTAGTTTAATTTAATGATATTATTATAAGCTTATGCATTTTATAAAATATGTTATAAATTTTTAAAAACCATGTCAAAGCTTAAAATTTACACTATTATTTAATAATTTAATATTAAACTTAATATAAGTAAGCACTATAAATTTATTAAATATTAAACTTAATAAATCATAGTGCTTATATTTTATATTAATAAAATTAACTATAGATGTATAATTTGTTATATTTATTTGATTTATCACTCTAAAATCATTTATTCCTAAAAACTAAAGTTTTATACTCTAAGGGTTTAAGATGATAATTTTATTACCTTTAAACCTAAAAACCTTATAGGGTTTAAAGTTTAAAATTTAATTTATACACCAGCCTAAAGCACTATAGATTAAGGATATTTTTAATGAATAATCTAATGTTTTATATTAAAATCTTATAGTTTAAACTAATAATTTTACTAATTTAATATTAATAAGATTTTACTTAAGAAAACAGCCCTTTAATCCATCCTAGGAAACTCTTGCTTTCCTTAGTGGTTTCTTTTACTACTTCTTTTTTTACTTTTTCATCTTTCTCCTTACTGTCATTCCTTATTTCCTTTGTTTTTATAATAAATTTAACATTACTGTTTATTCCTTCTCCTTTGCCTGAAAAGCTATCATATTCCTTAGAAAGGTTGACTACCTCATCTTTTATATCCATTATCTTCTCTATGTCTTCAACCTTTTCATTTCCCTCTTTATGCAGTTTTTCTATTCCCTCATCATTAAACTTCTTCATACCATCATTAAGCTTATTTGTTCCATCTGCTAGAGTTTCTATTCCCTCTTGCAATTTAGGAAGAGAGTTTATTAAGTTTCTTGCCCTATCTATATTTCCTTTAGAAAGGGAGTCTTTAGTGATTCTTAAAATATCTTCACTTTCTTTTAAGTCATTTTGCATTGTCATAAGTTTTGTAATTAATACTTTTGTTTCATTAATATCTATATTATCTTTATTACTAGCTAAATTTTCTAAAGTAGATATTAAGCTCCTTGCATCATTTAAATCCTTTTTAAATTTATTTATTTCATCTATAACATTACTATTATTATGAGTAAAATCTTCTATAGCCTTCTCTATTCCATCTAACTTCTCCTTATTTTCTTCAATTCCCTTAGAAAGCTTTGCTACTGAATTTTTAACTTCTACAATAGAATTTATGTCTTCCTCATTTAAGCTTAAATAAGTTTCCATTAAAGGCTTTATAAAGGCTTCATTTTCCTTCATTGTTCCATAAAAACCTAATAATCTTTGAAGTTCTCCTCCATCTAGGATAGCTTGTACCCCATTTAATCCTGGAGCAATTCCTTTTATGTCTTTTACAGTTTCATCCATATATTTCTTGTAAGAAGAGAGTTTTAATGCATCCCCATTCATAGCTTCCTTAGTAAAATCATTAATAGTCATGGAATTAATCATAGGAATTAGCATATTACCTTGTTCTCCATAAACCATAGATATGGTTGAAATAGCCTTCTCTTTTGCCTTATTAAAATCTAATCCTTCCTTCATATCTCGTACCATATAGGATTTTAATATTAAATAACTTTGACCATATTTTTCAAAATCTTTACCCATGTCTTGAAGCTTTCCTAGATTTTCATTTCCTAAAGCCTTTTGAGCATTATTAAGATTATTATTTATAACCTTAATAGCATCATTAATATTTGAAGTACCTGTTGCCTTTAATAATCCCCCTATAAGATTATTCATATCTTTATCAGTATTTAATGCTCCCTTTACTAGATTTTGACCCTTAATTATATTTTCATTAGTAGTTGCATTTAAAAGAATATTAAGTTTGTCTTTTGTATTAGGAGATATAGCATCATATTGCTTCTTTATTGAAAGCCCACTATTTAAGAGTTCATTAAGTTCCTTATCCTTTTTAAGTATCTCTACTTTTTTTATATATTCCTCAAAAGTTTTAGCATTTTTTATTAAAACCTTTCCATCTTCCATTAAAACATTTCCATGATATAGATTTTCTTCTGTAATTAAAGGAAGAATCTCTTTTATTTTAGATGTATCTAAATCCTTTGCAAAGTATCCATGATCTATTAAAGTACTAGCCCTACTAACTTTGTTATTATCCATTATTAAGCCTAGTTTTTCTTTTGTCTTAGGATCTTCTAAGGATTTTTTTGCTTCTTGTAATTTGTTCTTCGCTTCATTTACTCCATCTTTTAACTTTCCTGTACCATCTAAAAGTTCACTACTTCCATCCTTTAACTTATCTAAAGCCTCTTTTAATTCATCAATATTTGAAGATGACTCTAACTCTTTAAATTCTGGTAGCTTTGTAGTTGAAACCATCATAATAGATCCCATTTCAAAATCCTTTGCTTCTGCTTCTATTACAATTTTATCTCTAAGTTCAATTCCAAGATCTATATTAAAGTCCTTAAGTCCTAAACTTTCTTCCATACCTGGAAACGCCGTAAATACTACAATATTATTATTTCCTTCTGAAATAACAGACCCACCATCTACCTTTACATTTGAAAACTTGTCTAAAGAAAATGCAACCTCTCCTGCAGTTACTAAAGGAGTATATATTTTTCTTTCTTCGCCTTTAATTTCAACTTCCTTATAAGAGTTATTTTTAAACTCTAACTCTATTTTTATATTTCCATCCTTACCCTTTATATCATTAGGAGATATTTCCTTATCATCTAAGTAATATTTTATTGTTACATCTAGTGGAATCTCTTCTTTCGCATCCCCTCTATAATATAAATCATTTCCTTCTAAATTCCATGTTACATCTTCTCCGTCTATTTTAGGTTTTTCTTCTCCCTTTACGTTCTTAATATTTTCTAATTTTGCTTTATCTTTAATTTCTATTCCTTCTTCATCAGAATGTATCCAAGCACTTACTATTTTATTTTCTATTTTTCCATCAGAATCTAAGGTTATATATACAGACTCATCCTTATTTATTTCCAACCCATATACAGTGGTAGTACTTGCCATTGATATTAAGGTAACCATTGCTACCAATTTTTTAGACATTGATTTTCTCATAATAACCCCTCCTATACCGGTATATTTTTAGCTTCTTCTATTTTCTCTTCACTCTTCCAGTTCTTTGATGTTTTTGAAATAATCCCTTCTGAAACTAACAGTAAAGATGGAAGCACTAATATAATAACTACCATACTTATTAAAGCTCCCCTTGCAATTAAAAGGCATAAGCTCTTAATAAGAGCCATATCTGAAATAAGAGCAACCCCTCCAGTAGCTCCAAAGAAGGTTAAAGCACTGGTAGTTATAGATTTTGCTGACCCTTCTAATGCTACCCTCATAGCTTCCTTTTTCTCATATCCTCTATTAAGTTCTTCTTTAAACCTAGAGGTTAGAAGTATTGCATAATCTACTGTGGCTCCTAACTGTATAGTGCCTATTACAATACTGGCAATAAAGGGTATAACTGTTCCTGTATAATAAGGTATACCCATGTTTATTTGTATAGCTAATTCTATAGCTGAAACTAAAAGTACTGGTATACTTACAGACTTAAATACTAAAAGTATTATTATAAATATAGCTAAAGTAGAGGCTATAGAAACCTTCTTAAAATCTTCATCTGCTATATTTATTAAATCCTTAGTTAAAGCCCCCTCCCCTGCTACCATAGCTTTTTCGTCATAAGCTTTAACTATATCTGTAAGTTCTTGAATTTGTATATTTTCAGCTTCCTCTGCTGATTTATACTTTGAATTAGCCAAAATTAAGTTGTAACCACCCTGCTTAAATATATCCCTTATTTTATCTGGGACAAACTCCTCTGGTATGGTTGGTCCAATAAATTTATCATAAGATAGAACATTTTCAATTCCATCAACTTTTTCAATTTTACTTGTTATCTCTTTAAGTTTATATGGTGGTATCTCATCATTAACTAATATAAAATGAGTAGTCATCATATTAAATTCATCCTTTAGTTTATTTGTTGCTACTATTGACTCCATATCTTTCGGTAGTGATTCATCTAAGTTATAATACACTGATGTGTTTTTTGCTCCAAATATTGCTGGTATAAAAGCTACTATAAATATTACTATAAATGCCTTATAATGATTTATTACTAAATATGATACTTTTTTAAATTCAGGCAATATAGTTCTGTGTTTAAACTTATGAATTAATTTATCAAAGGTTAATATAAAAGCTGGTAATATAGTTATTGCACATAATACCCCAATTACAACCCCTTTAGCCATTACAATACCTATATCTTTTCCTAATGCTAAATCCATAGTACAAAGAGCTAAGAATCCAGCTATAGTGGTTAAAGAACTACCTGAAATAGATAACATAGTAGTTGAGATAGCCTCTGTCATGGCTTCTTTTTTACTTTCATGATTTACAAGTTCCTCTTCATACCTATGCATTAAAAATATAGAATAATCCATGGTAACTCCAAGTTGAAGTACTGCTGCTAATGCCTTAGTAATATAAGAAATTTCTCCAAGGAAAATATTCGTTCCCATATTATATAAAATTCCCATACCTATGGCTATTAGAAATATTACTGGTACTAATGCTGATTCCATAGATAAAAGTAAAACAATAGTTGAGAATACCACTGCTAATACTACATAAAGTGGAGTTTCCCTATCTGCTAGATCCTTTGTGTCCTTAACTATAGCTGATATTCCACTTAAGAAACACTGTTTATTCATAAGCTTTTTTATACTAGCTATAGTATTTTGAGTTCTTTCTGATGCTGCTGACTCTTTTAATTTTATAATTATCATAGTAGAATCTTTACTGTATAAATTATTTTTAATTTTATCTGGTAAAACTTCTTTAGGAATACTTATATCTAGTGCATCATCAATCCAAAAAGCATCCTCTACTCCATCTACCTTTTTTACATCTTCCTTAAGTTTAACAATATCTTTCTCTTCCATCCCTTCCACAATTAAAAGGGAGGTAGCTGCATCTGAATAAACTTTATCTAATACAGTTTGTCCTTTTGTGGAATCTAATTCTTGAGGTAAATAACTTAAGATGTCATAATTGATTTTTGTACCTATCATGCCTAAGGTAGCTGGAATTAGTAAAGCAACCCCTATTATAAGCACTAATACATTATGCTCTGAGATAAACTTTCCAAACCTCTTCACCTTTATCATCTCCTTTAATCTTGTCTTATCATAGCTAATATCTTTTTAAATAGAATTGGCTTAATAGTGTCTATGTCTACAGGTTCATTATGAATTATAGAACTATAACAAACACTTCCAACTAATTCTACTACCATAAATAATGTAAGTTCCGCCTCCTCTCTATCCATTCCTCTTTCCATTAAATTATTTATAAATAACCCTAGGGTCTTGTCTACTTCATCATATTTTTCATGCTTCTCTAAAGCAGTTTTATAAACACTCCAAGAAAAATTCTTATTGATAAGTTTAAGCATTATTTTATTCTCTTTAAAATATCCTATTATGTAATCTACAAAGAACAAATACATTTCTTCAAAATCTTCAATTCCTCGCTTTTCAGTTTCATCCATAGCCTCACTAAAGACTTGCTTACTTTTCTGGAGTATTAATTTATTTATAATGTCATATTTATCTTTAAAATATAGATAAAAGGTTCCCTTAGCTACTCCTGCTTTTTTCACTATGTCATCAACAGCTGTATTATTTATCCCCTTAGTAGTAAATAAATCATAGGCTGCGTTGTATATATTTTTCTCTTTTATTATTTTCTTTTCAAGGATTTTCCCACTCCTGTTTTCTTCAACTGCTTTCATTCCTAACAAGCTCTCCTCTTTTAATGACCATTAGTCATTTTATTTACATAACTATAATATTACCAAAATGACTAATAGTCAACTTTAATAGTAAATTTTACTATTTATTAATATAATCCATACTTTCTTTACTAATAAAAATTTATCTCTCCCTAAAATATCTCCTCACTGCTTAATTATTTTTATTTTCTTTACTTTATATTTAATTAAAATATATTTAATATCTTGAATAAAAAAGAAAAAAAGAGCCCTGTGCTGAAGCTCTTCTTCTTTATTAAACATATCTTTTAATATCAATACTTGCTTAAGATATATTGTTAAACTTACATATAACTTTAGTATAAAATATTATATCCATATATTTATAATCTCAAAATAATTTATCTATACTCTATTAAGTCTTATGTTAACCCTTATAAAATAGCTGTAATACTTAATCTAAATTAAATAAATTATTTTTTAGTTTTAGCTGTAGATGTCCATTGGTTATCTGTAGCTGTTTTATGCTCTCTTTCCTTTGTTTCCCCTGTGTTCTCCACAGAAGATGTCCATTGATTATTGTTGCTAGTTTTTTTATTATTTTTCATTTCCCTTCCTCCTCTCTATTGACTCTATTATTATTTTTTACTAAGGAAAGGATTTAATTCAATGAAATATTTGTAACTTCCTTAAGTTTTTCAACTTGAGGATCTTTATCATTAATAATATCTTCTATAGTAGTATTTACAATAATATCTGGACTCATATAAGTTTCATTATTTTTACTCTTATCTGCCCTATAAAACCTCTTATAAGAAACTGATAGTATAAATTTCCCCTTAGGACTTTGACACATTATGATGTCTCCATAACAACTTGGAGCATTTCCTGTAGGTTCACCAATAATTGTTCCAATGTTATTATCCTTAATTGTCATAGCAAAATCATTAGCAGAACTAAAAGTTTTATTAGAGGTTAATACATAGGTTTTTCCATTAAATAATAAGGTATTATCTTTAACCTTTTTATTTTTATCATTTGATCCACTAAATTCTTTATAACCGAAGTTTTTCAGATGACCATTTTGATCTGAAGCATACTTAGAAAACCTTATATATGTTCCACTAAAAACTTTATAATCATCTATATTTAAGTAGCTTATAAAACTATTTATTACCTTAGAATTTCCACCAGTGTTATTTCTTAAATCCACAGCTATATTTTCTATTTTATTATCCCTTACTTCCTTAAAAAAACTCTCTAACTTATTATTATATTCTCCATTATTTTCACAAGAGTTTAATGTAAATATCCCTAAAGAGTTTTCTTTATATATATTATAATATGCTAATTTTTTATCTTCCTTTTCTCTATAATTCTCCTCTAACTTAATCTTACTTACTATAGTTTCTTCTCCTCTTTTTACTTTAACTTTTACATCCTCATTATTATGGATTAAATTTAGATGCTTAAGAAAAAATTCATCTAAGATATACTTTTCTCCAATTACCTTAACCCAATAAATATTTTCTGCTGGAATTATCTTCTCCAATTCTTTTAGAATATCCTCTATAGTTTCGTCTCCAATACTAATTATCTCATCTCCTTTATTTAATGTGCCGCTAGAAGACGTAATATAAAGTCCATCATAAAGCCATTTAATTTTTAGCTTTAATCCCCTATTATTCTCATTTTTACTTAAAGAGAGACTAGTATGAGCATCCTTAAATGAAGTAACTATTTCATTTGCTAAAAAATAAAAATCTTGTGCTTCCATAGGAACTTTTATTTTTATATATATATTCTCAATAAGTTCCTCTTGCTCTTTAGTAAATCCATTATAGGTTTTAGGATGTATCTTTTTAAGTCTCTCAACTATAAAATCTAAGTCTTCCTTCATATCTTCAACTGATAGAACTTCATCCCCTTTTATAGAATCACCTATTTCCGGTAAAGAACCCTCAATAGAAAATCCTGAATTATATGCATATAAAAATACTAAAGAGAAAATTACAATTAATATTATTAATACCCACCTTATTACTTTCTTATATCTTCTCACAGGCCCACTCCTTCTTAATCCCATATTATACATATATTGTATCATTATTTTGTTTTTTATATAGATACTTATAAGAATCTTAGGACTGTCTGGTTACCTTCTTTAATATAAAATACTACTAAAAACTATAATTTAATATATTCAATATGGTTTGTAATATTATTTAAACTTCTTTCTATTTCCTACTATGCTATAATATACAACATAGTAGAAAAATCTAATATATCCTGTGGGTAAAAACTATACTGCTTTACTTATGAACCTTTTGTAGTAAATAATACCTACATAGGAATAGATAACTTTTAGCTTAAAATTTAATTATCATTAATCCTTACAAGGATAAACTAAAGTTAACTACTTAAATTTTTCTTAATAACAAAACATAAAGGAGATTACAAAATGAAGTTTAAAAAGACTTTAAGTAAAATTTTACTTATTTTATTTACTATAACCTTACTGGGAAGCCTCCCTTCTAAAAAAGCCCATGCTGATGCATTTAAGGTAGTTACTTTAGGTGCTGATTTAACTAAAGAGCAAAAAGAAGACATGCTTAAATATTTTGGAGTGGATAGAAAAGAAGCCAATGTTCTTGAGGTTACCATAGATGAAGAGGAAAAATACTTAAAAGGAGTAGCTTCTTCAAAACAACTAGGTACAAGATCCATATCAAGCTCCTTTGTAGAACCTACATCTAGTGGTGGTCTAAAAATATCCACTAATAATATTTACTGGGTTACTGAGGGAATGATAAGGAATGCTCTAATCACCGCTGGTATTAAAAATGCTGAAGTTAAGGCTTCTGCTCCATTTAATGTGTCTGGTACTGCTGCTCTTACTGGAATATTAAAAGGATTTGAAAACAGTAAAAAAGGTGAAAAAATAGATGAAGATAAAAAGAAAGCTGCAAACCAAGAAATAGTAGTTACTGGAGACTTAGGAGAAAAAATAGGACAAGATGATGCAGCTAATTTAATAAATGAGATAAAAAAAGATGTAGTTAAAGAAAAACCTAAAAATGAAAAAGAAATTGAAAAAATAGTAAAAAAAGAAACTAAAAATCACTCAAAATTAAATGATGATGATGTTAAAACTATTACTGAGCTTATGGATAAAATCAATAAATTAGACTTAAACTTTAAAGATATTAAGGATCAATTAAATCAGGTTACCAAAGATTTAAAGGACAAATTAACTAGTGAGGAAGCTAAAGGCTTTTTCTCTAAGATAGGAAACTTTTTCTCTAATGCCTGGGATTCTATAACAGATTTCTTTAGTGATCTTTTTTCTAGTAATAGTGAAGAAAAAGAAGATACCTCAAAGGTGAAAGAGGAGAATACCTCTAAAAACAAGGAGTCATCTAATACTCCTAAAGAAAATAACAATAAAGCTTCTAATGATGAAGGTTCTAAAGATACTACTAATAACAAGACTTCTAATAATGAAAACACTAAAGATAATAAGTTAGAGGAAAATACTAATAAAAATAAACAATAGATTTTATATTTTCAATAAATCTATATAATAAATACATCTATATAATAAAAAATCACCAGTGGACTCTTCTAAGTTTACTGGTGGTTTTTTATTGCTTAGATCTATATACCTTGTAATAGATTAATTATTCTTATAAAAATAGTAAATATTTTATCCCTTAACTTATTGACATAAATACACTTACTTAGGTAATCTATTAATTGTGATTAAAAGCTTTTCATAAGGCTTAATACCACTAATTATTTTTTAAGGGGGATTACCATGAAAAACAAGGGGTGCTTTTTAATTGCTATAGCTGGGGTTTTGTGGGGAACCATTGGAATTTTTGTTGATGGACTTATACAAAAAGGTTTAACTCCAGAGCAAGTTGCTTTTACAAGATTATTTTTAGGATTTATAATATTATCTTTATACTCCTTATTTACTATTCCAGAAGCTTTAAAAATAAATAAATCTTCTCTTTTGTATTCCATACTTATAGGTTTTATATGCCAAGCTGCCTTTAATTTCTTCTATTTTAATGCAATAAATAAAATTGGCGTTTCTGTATCTGCAGTACTTTTATATACCTCACCTTTATTTGTAGCTTTATTTTCAAGTATTGTATATAAAGAAAGAATAGATAAAAGAAAAAAAATTTCTTTATGTGTATGTTTTATAGGAGCAATTGTAGCTGTCACTGGTGGAGTTTTTGATTTCTCTTCTCTAAATCTTTTAGGAATCTTCCTTGGTATAGGGTCAAGTATAACCTATGCTCTAATGCCTATAATAAGTAAAGGTGCCTTAAATAATTGCAAAAGTCTAACACTTATAATCTATGGTTTTTTATTTGGTGCCCTATTTATGACTCCTTTAGCAAAGCCATGGAATATGACACATTACCTGGGAAATACTTCTACCATACTCCTTATGCTTGGACTTGGCTTAATACCAGCTTCCCTAGCTTACATATTCTATCTATCAGGTATAGAGACAGGAATAGATCTATCAATAGTAGGAATTATAAGTTCAGTAGAACTAGTTATATCTGCAATCCTAGGTTGGACTATAGTTGGCGAAGACTTTTCCATAGTTAAATTTTTAGGGTTATGCTTTATGATAGCATCTGCTATTATGGTTAAATCTTCTGAAAATGAAAACTTAGATATAAATACTGCTACTGAGACCACATAAAAATTTACTTTAAGCTTTAAAGTAAACTTACTATATTAAATAACCATATATTAAAAGCTTAATATATTAAATTCTACAATTAAAAAAGTATCTATGAATTTAAGACTAATTCATAGATACTTTTCTATATATCACCTTATTATGCTATTCTCTAATAGCTTTATTCCATTTTATACATTCACTATATACGTCCTCAGCTCCTAATATAGCAGATATTACTGCATATCCATCTAATCCATAATTAAATGTTTTCTGTATATTACCTAAGTTTAATCCTCCTATTCCCACCATAGGTAAACCTACATCCTCTTTTATTTTTTTTACTTCCTCTTTTTTTACATTCTTTGCATCTAATTTAGTGGTAGTTGAAAATATAGCTCCTACTCCTAAATAATCAGCTCCATCTTCTTTTGCCCTCATAGCTTCCTCTATAGTTCTAGCAGATACCCCTAAAATCTTATCTTTTCCTATTAATCTTCTTACCTCTTTGGCTGGTATATCCTTCTGCCCTACATGGACCCCATCTGCATCCACAAGAAGAGCTATATCTACTCTATCATTAATTATAAGTGGTATATTATATTTTTTAGTTAACTTTCTAAGATTATAAGCCTTTTCTAAAAATTCTTTTCCTAAGGCATCTTTTTCCCTTAGCTGAATCATAGTTACTCCACCCTTTATAGAGTCTTCTATAACCTTATAAAAGTCTCTTCCCTTTAACATATCTGAATCTGTAACTAAATAAAGTTCTAATTTTTCTTTCATTATTATCCCTCCTTTAAAGTATTCTCCTATTCTTTTATATAAGTTCAACCTTGCTATAACTTTCTATCTTTTCTTTAGTTAATCCATAAACTGTATCCATTAATTTTACTTTAAAGCTTCCAAGTGCTATATCATCCTTATCACTAATTTCACCACTTAGGGACATAGTAAGAATCCCCATTGCTGCAGCCTCTAAAATATTTTCTGTACACCCTAAATAACTTCCTATAAGACTTCCAGTCATACAGCCTGTCCCAGTTATTCCTTTAAGTTTTTGTGTACCATTATATATTTTTATTATCTTTTCTCCATCACTTAAAATATCTATTTTTCCTGTAGCCACTACTACACAACCTAATTTTAACGCTACCTTCTTTATAACCTCTTCTTCAGCCTCCTCATCATCAAAGGAGTCCACACCCTGTCCTTTTACATCAAAGCCACCTATATACTTTATCTCTGCTACATTTCCCTTTATAACAGAAAACTTTACCTCATTAAGAAGCTTATTAGTAAAGTCACTTCTAGTCTTAGTAGCAAAAACCCCAACAGGATCTAAGACTAAGGGTTTATTATATTTATTAGCTGCTTTTCCCGCCTTTATAAATAACTCTAAGTACTCTGAATTCATAGTTCCTATATTTATAATTACTGAACTAGATACCTTAACTATTTCTTCTACCTCTTCATAGGAATAACTCATTAAAGGACTAGCCCCTAAGGCTAATGTTATGTTAGCACAATCATTTATTGTAACCTGATTAGTATAATGAAGTACTAGTGGATTTATTTCCTTAACCTTATTTATTAAGTCATACATTATTTTCCCTCCTGAAATCTATAAAAATGATGAACGGGTCCTACTCCATGTCCTATATCAAAACTATTTTTAATTGCTTCAGTTATATATACCTTACTAAGTCCTACCGCTTCTTCTATTTCGTAGCCTAGCGCTAAATGAGAAGCTATGGCTGAGGATAATGTACAACCTGTACCATGAGTATTTTTTCTATCTAATCTTTCTGATTTATAAACCTTAAAGGTATCTTTTCCTATGAGAACATCTACTGCCTCTCCTTCTAAGTGACCTCCCTTCATAAGTACATACTTAGGTCCAAGTTCTAAGATTTTTTCTCCTGCTTTTTTCATATGCTCTAAATTTTCTATGTGGATACCTGTTATTTCCTCTGCCTCTAGTGTATTAGGGGTTATTATGTAAGCCATTGGGATAAGATATTTTATTAAATTTTCTTTAGCCTCTGGCTTTAAAAGTGAATATCCACTTTTAGATATCATAACTGGGTCTACTACTAAATACTTAGTGTTATATTTCTTAAGGGTATATACAATTTCTTTTATTATATAAGGACTAGATACCATTCCTATTTTTACAGCCTTAGGAGGGATATCCTCAAAAACTACTTCTATTTGTTTTTTTATAATCTCATTACTTAGGTCTTCAACTAAAAATACTCCCTTTGTATTTTGAGCTGTTATAGCTGTTATAACACTCATACCATAGGTTCCAAGAGCACTAAAGGTTTTAAGATCTGCTTGAATTCCGGCTCCACCTGATGAATCAGATCCTGCTATAGTAAGTGTAGGTATTCTATAGTTCTTCATATAAATTCTCCCCTTTTTATAAAAAATAAAAAAGCTATATTCTAGCATAGAATATAGCTTTTAGTACTATCTTACAAATATAAAAAATGTATTTAAATGCTTTCCTACGCTGGTATTATCCAGATCAGGTACAAGGGTATATCTCAGCCTATTAGGCACCCCTAGCTTTATATTTTATTTTATACTTATATTATAAAGTATTATAAAAATTATACAAGTAAATATATATTATTTTCTAGTATATATAAAAAAGTTCATAAAATTTCAAACTATAAATTAAATTTTTAATGTGACATTCCAATAAATACTCCAATGAAATAAGGAATAAGCCATATAAGCCATACTATCATACTAAATTTATGGAAAAATAATTTCTTCTCCTCATTTCCCTTATATAATACAAAAGTTGCCCAGACTGCATGTATAAGCATTAATATAATAGCTAGTGCTCCTGTAATTCCATGTAATCCTCCTGTAAATATTCCTCCATTAGATTCTTTAGCTATAATACTCATAGATGTGGTTCCTATGGTATCACAAAGTAATCCTATCCAGAATATAATCACATGCTTCTTTTTAAGACTTCCTTCTTTTTTCTCTCCAAATACTCCAATGGTATAAAAAATTAATGCAGCAGTTATTGTAACAATAGCAAATATTAATAATCCATTCATTTATTATCACTCCTCAAGCTTTTCTAATATATGTTTTAGGTTCTTAGCTATTTCAATTAATTCTTCCTCGCTGGTGTTTTTGAACATAGTGTTAAAATTCTCATTAATGGTAGTTCTAAATTTTTTTGCAAATTCTAATCCTTCTTTTCCGAACCTTACATAGGTATTTCTCATATCTTCTTTATGCTTAACTTTTTCTATATATCCTATTTTTTCCATTCTATTAATTATACCTGACACTGTTCCCTTAGCTAAGCTCATAGCTTCACATAACTCTGATATTGTCATTTCCTTGTTATGAGCGATTAATTTTATAACTATTATTTGCTGGTGGGTAAGCCCACTTTCCTTAAGATTATCCCCAACTAAAGCCATAGTTTTAGAATATATCTCCCTAATTAACATTGCTATTTCAAAAGCACTAAAATTGTTACTCATATACTTCACCTCTAAAAGTTCTTATACAAACTAATTCTAATACTTTATTCATATGCTGTCAATTTATAGCTATAATCTAAAATTTATTATGGCCTAAAGCCCTAATATAGATTATAGAAACTTATAGGATAATTGCTTTAAATTATAACTTTTAATCTATGTCTAGGTTTAATGAGATTTTCACTATAAAATAAGTTTCTACGCAAACTATTTAGAACTTTTATAGATTTAGAAGAATTAATTATAGTAGTTTATTAGTTCCTATGCAAACCATTATACATTCCTAAGTCTTTAATGTCAAACTTTTTACTACTCCATATTATGCCCTTTCTTCCATATTTAAAATAAGGTTATGTTTAGTAATGAATTATATATCTCCTTACCTAACATAACCCTAAGCTAAACTTTTTTCTTTGTTAATTTACCTATTAACTATACTATATATTCTAAATTCTCATATCTTTTTTACTATAGATAACATAGGTACCTATAACTGAAATTATAATAATACCCATACCCATAAATATATAACTTAAATCAAAACCATCTTTAATTAAATTGGATGGGACCGCATATTCAAAGGGTGATAGGTACTTAAAAAATCTTAATCCTTCTTTTAGTTTTCCTATTATCCCTAAAAAGTATGTTACAAAAAATACCCCAATAGCTGTAGGGACTGCTATTTTCGATGACTTAATAATAGTTGATATTAAAAATCCTAGGGCCATAAAAACATATCCTAAAAATGCTAACCCTATAAATATAGTTTTTATATCCATAATAACATCTAAAGCCTTTACATCTTCTGGTATTACCATAAAGGATATGATATTAGTAGCTAATCCCACTATAAATATATAAATATAATATACTATAGCTGAAGCTAGTAGTTTGTAGGTTACTATCCTAGTTCTTGTAATTGGCTTTGAATATAAAAATTCTATAGTTCCTTCAGTCTCTTCCTTTATAAGAGAAGATACTCCAAGTATAGCTCCATATACTCCTCCTGCCATAACTATATATTGCATAGCGTAAGCTAGATACTGAGATATATTTGAAAAATCCATAGTAGATTCTAAATTAAATGCTTCTAATACTGATGGTGGAAGAGCATTTAATTCTGCTCCTACTAATTCTTTCATTCCACTATTTTTCATACTAGGAAATAATGCTATAAATAGTATTACAAGAACACTACATATTAAAGACCATATTAAAGCTGACTTAATTAAATTTTTTATTTCAAACTTTAGTACATTCATCTTATTTATTTCCCTCCTTCTTATAATAATTTAGGAACGTATCCTCAAGACTCTCCTCTTCAATAAGCAAATTATCTATTGTATAGGTACTTAACTCTTTTATAAGCTTGTCTACATTATTTCTATAAATAAAGCAATATTTATTCTCTTCCTTATTTATAACCTTGTAGCACATGCTGAGTATCTTTTCCTCATTTATCCCTTCCCCTTTTAATGTTACCTTAACACCTAATCTCTCATTAGACTCTTTAATATTTAATGTATCAACTATTCGTCCTTCTTTTATTACACATACCCTATCACACAAGTTTTGAACCTCTACTAGGTTGTGAGAAGATAAAAATATAGTTGTTCCCTTAGCTTTTTCTTTTAACAATATGGAGAATAACTTATTTTGCATAATAGGATCAAGTCCATTAGTAGGCTCATCTAAGATTAAAACCTTTGGCTTACCTATAATAGCTTGTGCTATAGCAACTTTTTTCTTATTACCAAGGCTTAATTCTCCCATGGTCTTATTCTTTTCAATATCAAGCTCCTTAATAATATCTTCTATATCCTCCTTATTACTCTCTGGATAAAAAGATGCCGCATAATTTATTAAGTCTAAAACCTTAACATTTTCATAATACTTTACTTCACTAGGAACATACCCTATATGCTTTTTTATTTCCATACTTTCTTTTACTATATCCTTACCTAGGATTGTTCCCCCTCCACTAGTTGGATATATAAAATTCAGAAGAGTTTTTATAGTGGTAGATTTCCCGGCTCCATTAGGTCCAATAAATCCAAAAATCTCTCCCTTCTTAACAGCTATATTTACATCAATTATCCCCCTATGTTTACCATAAGTTTTACTTAAGTTATTTGTTTCAATTACATACATAAAATCTCACCCCTAAGCTTATTTATTTGAAGTTTTATATTTATTAAGCATTTTATTAAACATTTCTCCAGTAGTCCTATAATAAATTGAAAAATATGTGCATGCAGCAATAAAATATATAGTATATATAAAATAAAATATAATAAAGTTTCTAAAGTCTTTTATATTAAACCAATTAAAAAAATATATAAAGCTGATTAATGTTATTAAAATCAATATATAGTGAAATAAGACCTTAATCTTTACAGATAACTTCGGTAATAGCCTGTCATGATAAATTAAATGTTGCATTAAGGTTAAAAGTAACGATAATATCAGCATCTGCCATAAAAAACTTATAGGCATATATTTATTACCTGTTATTAAACTTATAATAAAATAAATAAAGGATCCTCCAGTAAAGAATAATGATACTAGTGCCTTTATATCATATGCTACATCAAAAAACTCCTTCATATTATCCCTCCTTCTAAAAATCCAATTTATTTTTTAAAATTTTCACATACTGTCTAGACACAAATAACTTTTCATCATTCTCTAAAATTGCCTCAACTTTTCCTCCAAATAGAGGAGTTATTATCTTTATTTTAGATAGATTTATAATGGTTGATTTAGATGCCCTAAAAAAATGTGAATTTTTAAATCTTTCTTCTATCTCATATAATCTTAAGTGGGTCTCATAAACTTCTTTTTCTGTATATATAAATGTCTTTTTATTAACGGATTCAAAATAATATATTTCCAAAGTATCAATAACAAAAATTTTACCATTTAAGCTTCCTGTTACCTTCTCTTCTAAACTTTTTAAGGAGGATATTATTTTTATTAACTCTTCATCAAGCTGTCTACAATTAATAATTATTTCAGTGTCTTGAAATTCTTTTTTTTCATTAATTACTATTTTCAAATTATCCCCCTCCTATAACTTATGTTTTTAAAATTAACCTATATAGATATATCACATAAAAATTAAATATAAATTCCACTTAAACTATTAATATAAGCTCACCATATTTTTAGTTCTTAAGTAGTTTATCTATAGTAATATTATATTTTATCCTGTTTTCCTATTCAATTTATTATAACTAAGTTGTAATTTTTACATACTAAGTTGTAATAAAAAATACCTAGAGAAATTTCTCTAAGTATTTTTATAAGTAAAGTCACTCAATATAAAACAAAGGACTATAAGAGAAACTCTTATAGTCCTATAAAATACTAATTACTCGTATCTTCTGTTGTTTCTTTGTTGCTTTCTAGCTCTTCTACAATCAGCACATCTAGTTGGCTCATTTTCGAATCCTTTTTCTTTGTAGAAAGCTTGCTCTCCCTCAGTGAAAACGAACTCATTTCCACAATCTTTACATACTAAATTTTTATCTGCCATTTAAAATTCCTCCTGTTTAAAGACTTTTTCGATTAACTAATCCTTAAACGGAGAAAGTTATTATCTACTTAAGCTTTAATTTTATTTTTGTATCGCTACTATCTAAGATTACCATATTATCTCTTACTATGCAACACCTATTTTAAAATTTTTTTAAATTCAGAAAAAATTTTAATAATGTAAATATACTACGTTATGTAAATATTTACATCCTGTTATCTTCTAATAATATGTATAGTGTTTATCTATAAAATAATGTTACTATTTCATAAGTAAATATTAGCTAAGTATCTCATATTTCCAGTGCTCATAAATTCATTCAATAGGTTTAAATTTATATTCTTAATACATTATTTTAATATTACTAAGGTGTTTATTAAGTGTTTCATATCTCTTTCTATAAATCACTTTAAAATATGTGATAATCTTATACTTCTCACTATTAGAAGCTTTTAAAACCATAAAATTCACATTATAAATAATATGAATTAAATATAATAATACGGTATTTTATATTATTTAAATAAAATTATAAAAAACTCTATTTAAATGTCTAAATTTATATTATTTTATCTAAATTTATGTTAAAAGCTTCCGATAATCAATATCAATACATATGAAAAGAGGGATAGTAATGAAAACTAATAAGGAACGAACCTTAAAACGAGAAATACTTATGCTTTTAGCTTTAACATCCATAATTCCAATATTAATAATAGGAGCTATTAATTTTTATTCTCTTAATAAAACCCTTCGTAATGATTTAGAGAAAATAAACAATAACGGTATAGGAATATTGAAAGAGTCATTAAATAGCAACCATAGGAATAGTATAGGGGATATTAATTACCTTTCTTTAGATCCTAATGCTCAAGGAGTAATTGATAATAAAAATAATGAAATTATGTGGTTTGATAAAAGCTTAAATAACTATGTAACCACTAATGAAGATATAATGTTTGCCTATATGGGAACTAATGATGGAAAATTAATTTCTGCTCCAAAAAGTAATGTAGGTGATAACTATGATCCTAGAACAAGATCTTGGTATTCAGATGCAATAAAAAATCCTTCTACTACCGTAGTATCAGAACCTTATGAGGATTCAAGTACTAAGTCTATGATAATCACTTATTCTAAAGCTGTAAAAAACAAAAATGGTGAAATTCAAGGTGTAGTAGCAATAGATAAAAAGCTTGATAAACTTTCAGATACTGTAAATAGCATAGACCTTGGAAATAAAGCCTTTGCTTCTATCTTAAGTAGTAAAGGAACTATAATTGCTCATAAGGATAAAAACTTAATTGGTAATAATTCTAGCAATACTCCTTGGATAGGAGAAATACAAGACCTAGGAAATAATTTAAGTAAAGACATTGAGATTGATACAGAGTCTTATGCCACTTATAAAAAAGTAGATGAAGAAACTGGCTTGACCATGGTAACTTTTGTTCCTAAAAGTGAAATACTTAATATAGTTTTAAAAGGTATGTTATTATCACTTATTTCTTTTGTTATAATTCTCATATTCACAATAATAATCGCAAAAATATTTACAGATAAGCTAACAAAACCTATTAAAGATGTTGTAGCTATATTGCATAGAATAAAAGATGGAGACTTTACTCATAAACCAATATCAAAGTCTAACTATAATGCAGAAATAAATTCTATGATTAATGGAGTAAACGCCTTAATAGATGATATGTCAGTCCTATTAAAAGGAGTTAAAGAGTCCTCAAATAAGGTTAATGAAGGTTCTGATACTTTATTTGGAGTGATAAGAGAATCAATTCATGTAGGAGAAGAGGTTGCAAAATCTGTACAACAAATTGCAGAGGGAGCTACAGAACAAGCTTCTCAGCTAGAGGAAAGTGTAAACATAGTAAATAGCTTAGAGGATGAAGTTAACAAATCTATAATTAGTTCTAAAGCAATGCTTAAGGTATCTTCAGAGGTTAAAGAATCATCCATAGAAGGATCTTCATCCATAGAAAATCTTAGTGAAAACTATGAAAAAAATAAACAATCTAGTGACACTATATCAAATAAGGTAGATTTACTTTCTAATAAATCAGAAGAAATAAGCCTTATAGTTGATACCATTAAAGCAATAACAGATCAAACAAGCCTCTTAGCTTTAAATGCAAGTATAGAAGCAGCAAGAGCTGGAGAATATGGTCGTGGTTTTGCTGTGGTTGCAGAAGAAGTTAGAAAACTAGCAGAAGAATCAGCAAACTCAGCAACTGAAATAAATAAAGTAATTGAGGAAATAAAGCTAAGTATAAAAGATCTTTATGAAGAAACTCATATTACTAAAAAATTAAATGAAGAAACTAGTAATAGTCTAGAAATAACAAAAGATAAATTCTCTACCATTGAGAATATGATTAATACTTTAGAAAAAAGTATTAAAGAATTTGCTTATTCCTTAGATAAAATAAATGATAATAAAGATATAGTAGTATCTAAAATTTCTGATGTGGCTGCAGTATCTCAAGAAACAGCTGCTACCACTGAAGAAGTAAGTGCTGCCTCTGAGGAACAAGCCTCTGGATTACAAGAGATGGATGTTCAAGCAGAACATCTAAAGGATTATTCTGAAAATCTAAGACTATTAATTGAAAAATTTAAAATCTAAACCTACGGTGTGCCTTAATTAAAAATAATTATATATCCTTGTTTTTAATCATCCATATTATTAAAAGTTTAAAATAAAAACTATGAGTATTTATTAAAATAAAATTGCTCATAGTTTTTATTTTCACCTTAGTATTCTATTATATCTAATAAACCTTCCTTTATTATTTTATTGTATAATCTTTAATCTCTATAAGAGATCTCTTAGTATACTTTATTATTTTAGGAGCTACTAAAGCTAAGTTAAATCCATCAAAATCCACCTTGATTTTATTAACTTCTATTTTAGGTACATAAAATTCTTTAGATACATTGCTAGATTGATTAATTGTAAAGCTTCCTCCAAATCCTCCTCTACTTATTGACTTATTGACCTTTACTGAAATTCTTATATAGTCATTATCGTAATAAATATTTATGTCATCTGAACTTACCCCTGGTAACTTGCCATATATGCAATATTTATCTTGAAACTCTTTCATATTAAACTTAACATTATCATCATTAGATGATTTTGCATTATTATTTTGGGTAAAATTTCCGAACATATAATACTCCTTCTGCAAATCTTTCTATAATATAATCTATTTAAAATTCTTTTCTTTGTACCTGTGTATAAGAAAGTTTCTTTAAAACTTCTTTAAAAATATACTTATAATAAAATTCAGCTACAACTTACATGAATATTTCACTTCCTGTAAATTGTAGCTGAACCTTATTAATAGGATTAGGATTTTTATATTATTAATAAAAATATTTAAACTGTAAACTTCCTAATAATGCTTCAACTTTTAAATATAATCTCATTATATAACCTTAAAAGATAACTTCTTTGCTTCCTCTACCATAACCTTAATATTTTTAAGAGGGGTGGTTGTACCTAAACCACATGCTGGAGATAGTATATCTACTCCATTTTTTATACAATGGATTGATATATTTCTTATTGTTTTCTCCTCCCCTTTACATAGGGTAAGAGTACTAACATTCCCCATAATCGCTCTACCTTTAACATTTTCCTTAACCTCTTTAACACTGGTTATAGAGTCAAAACTTATAGCATCACACTCTAAGTTTTGTAAGATTTTATATACACTTTTTAATTTACCACATATATGAACTATAACTCCACCTTTAGCATAAGGTTTTAGTGCTTTAACTATTTTATTTATATAAAAAATTGCAAATTCATTAAATAACTTTGGTCCTAATATTTCTCCTGTACCACTTGGATCTGATATGGCAATAACCTCTGCTCCAGCCTGAAGCTGTGCTTTCCCAAAAGCTATTAAATTTTCTGTTACAAACTCCATATATTTATGAGCTTCTTCCTTTTTCCTAACCAAATCCTTATAAAAATCTATAGGATCCATAATAGATGAGGCAAGACTTATTGGTCCTGTTATATTAGCTATAACTGGAATATCTAAATCTCTTTCTGAAAGGATTTTTATAGAATCTAAAACAACTTTAACTCTTCCTTTATTTAAATCTATATTAGATAAATTTTTATAATCTGTAATAGAATTAATAGCATACTCAGTTACCCTAGGCTCAATAATCTTATTTCCTAAAGAAACTATAGCTCCCATAGCTTCTGCTTCCACAGTCATACAGAAAGGAACTCCACAGTTTTCAAAGCCTCCATTTTCATACATACTATAAGCTAAATCAGCCATTAACACTGCGTCACTATGAGCCTCCGGCCAGCTTATCTTACTTATATCCATAAGATCTTCTATTATCATGTTCATCATTCCACCTGGACATATACATGGTGGTCTATCTACTACTTCATTTCTAAGAACCTTAAATAATCTTTCCTTGGATGTTAACATACCTAAATCTCCTTAAGCACTTAAGCATTTTTCTCTAACAAGGTTTTTTGCAAGCTTAGCTGCTCTAGAAGCTTCCGGAGCATACCCATCTGCTCCTATTTTATCTGCAAAATTTTGAGATATAGGTCCCCCTCCAACCATAACCACAACATTTTCTCTCATTCCTTCTTGTTTAAGTAAATCCATAACCACCTGCATATTATCCATAGTGGTAGTCATAAGGGTAGACATGCCAACTAAGTTTGCATTAAACTTCCTAGCTTCCTCTACAAACTCATTAGGAGATACATCACGTCCTAAATCTAGAACCTCAAATCCATTAGTTTCTAGCATTATTTTAAAAAGATTCTTTCCTATATCATGGGTATCTCCTTCTACTACCCCTACCACCGCTCTTAGGTTATTATTCTTACTCTCTTTTTGTAATTTAGGTTTTAAAACTTCAAGACCTGCATACATAGCGTCAGAACACATTAAAAGCTCTGGAATATAATACTCTCCTTCTTCGTATAAATCTCCAGCTTCTTTCATTCCCATAGCTAGTCCTTCACTTATAGCTCTAAAAGGTTCTATATTTTCTTCTATACACTTCTCTGATAATTCCTTTGTTTCATCCTCCTCCATGTTAACTACGCTTTCTTTTAAATTAAGTAATAATTCTATATCTTTCATTCTTTCTTCCCCCTGTAAATTTAAGATTATATTTTTAAAACTACCTTATAAGCCACTGATTCCTTTAATAACTTATTGGTACTCTTTATGCATCTTCCTCCTAATATTCTAGTAGAGTCTCCTCTTTCCATAATATTTATTAATCCTTCCCCATAGGTTAATCCATCATCATAGTCTATAGGAACTAAATCTATAAATTCATTATTATATAAGCTTAAAGAGGTAAGTCCACATAAATGAAGTAACCCCTTATACTTTTTACTACCAAACCCTTTTATTATGTTTAATGTACTATTGCCACTAAAATCCATGTATAATTTTTTACCTATGATAGACTCTACACCACTGGAATCACCATAGGATATTATGTCTACGCCTCTTTCCATAGCCTTATTTATATAATCTAAGATCCCTTTCTCTACCTTATCTATTATACTTAAGGCTTTATCTTTATCTTTTCTTAATAATTTATAAAATATCCTAGGATCCATTATAGAAGTAATCACTGTAAAAGGCCCTTCCACCTTTAAAGCTACATATTTTGATTCTTTTTTAAGTTCTTCTATAGCATCTAACACCTGACTTATTCTACCTCTGCTAAAATCTATATCCTTTAAATCATCTATTTCCTCCAAAGAATTTACAGCATATTCTTTAATCCTTGGTAGATATTTTTCATCTCCTAGATTTATCTTTGCTCCAAAAGCTTCTGGTAAAACTGTTAAACAAAAGGGCAAGAAATAAATATAATCATTCTTATATTTATTAAATTCTTTTGATAACTTTACCATAGAATGTTTTTCACTATAAGCCTCTGGAAATGGTATACCTAGCTCTAAAATTTCTTGTGGTATATGTTCATTATCCTCTCCTTGGCATTTAAAATTCTTCAACTTTAGCACCTCTTACTTAATTAAAATTTAAAGCTTCTACAAAGTATTTCTGGAAATAATCCTTACTACTTAAATCTACTACTTCTACCCTATTTTTTATTTCAAGAATCTCTAAAAACTTTTCTCTATTTAACAAGGCTATTCTTGCCCCCTCCACTGAAGAGTTTCCTACAAACTTCATACCGCCCTTAAATCCCTTAGGTATTATACCTACTGTTCTTATACTTTCCTCTTTTAGATGATATCCAAAGGATCCAGCTATTATCACCTGGTCTATCCCTTCTATATTAGAGTCTAATTCTTTTAAAAGCATATTTATCCCTGAAGCTATGGCCCCTTTAGCTAATTGTATTTGTCTTATATCCTTTTGAGAAATATATATTTCATCTGTTATATAAAATTTTTTATCCCTAACCCTACTACTTAACTCTTCTCTAATATTCTTAGAAAATCTTCCACTTGGTTCTATTATTCCAAAGTTTATAAGAGCTGAGGTTATATCTAAAAGTCCACTTCCACATATCCCTCTTGGCTCTACATCTCCTATTGTAGAATAGGAGAAATTAAAGTTTTCATCTATGGAAAACTCTTCTATGGCTCCATTTTCTGCCCTCATACCACAGCTTATGTTCATTCCTTCAAGAGCTGGTCCTGCTGCAGTAGAAGTTGCAAAAAGCTTTCCATCCTTTAATAAAACTATTTCTCCATTAGTTCCAATATCTATAAATAACACTGATTTATAGTTTTCTATATCTATAGCTACTAGTCCACTGGTAATATCAGCCCCTAGGTAAGCAGATATAGAAGGAAGTATGGTTACAACTCCATTAGGATTTATTTTAATATTTAATTCCTCAGGACTTAAATCAAGACTATCTAAAAACACTGCTTTATAAGGAGACTTAGCTATTGATGTTGGGTTTACTCCAAGTAACATATGTAGCATAGTAGTGTTCGCTGATACAACCATACTATATATATCATTGTTACTAAGGTTGTCCATTAATAGCTCCCCTATTAGTTCATTTATTTTATCTATAATTGTCTTCTGAAGCTTGTATACACCATCCTCTTCCTCCATGGCAAAGCTTATTCTAGATATAACATCTCCTCCAAATACAGTTTGTGGATTTAATGCTGAAGTCTTTTTAATAACCTTTCCTGTTTTTAAATCTAAAAGATATAGAGACATTCCTGTAGTTCCTATGTCTAATGCTAATCCTAGAATGTCTTTTTTTTCTTTTACTAACTCTATAATAGTGTCTTCAAAAACTATTCCATAAAAATTATCCTTATGATTTTTACATATGTTTCCTAATGCTTTAATTACCTCCATATTCTTTACTTTAAGATTTAAAGAATCCATATAACTTTTTATATCACTTAAATCTATTTCTTTAAAACTCTTAATATGTACTCTACTATTTACCTCTACTTCTAAGGAATAACCTTCATTTATAGTTTTTAGAGCTTTATTCTCATCTATTAAAAACTCTACTTTAATATCTTCATTAATTCTTGTAACACAGGTTAATCTTTCATTATTATTTTTTAAAAATTTTCTTTCCTCTTCCTTAGGTTCTGATTTTAGGCCATATACCCTTACCTTGCACTTACCACATAATCCCTTAGAGTTACATGGTGTTTCTAATTTAAAATCGTTTTCTCTTATAACATCTATAAGTAACCTATTATTTTCAACTTCTATCTCTTTATCATATTGACTAAAATAAACCTTGTACATAATTCCTCCATGTAAAAACCTTTATATAACTTTATATTATTGCAAAATAAAATTCTATACAATTAATATGCTGTATTGTAATAAAATCCATAGCATCTATAGATTTTTGTAATACTTGTTTTTGTTTACTTTCTTATTTCTATAAAGATAAAAACTCTATGTAGTAGGATTTTCTCCCCTACTCCATAGAGTCTTTCTTGAGTTTAGTACCTATTAAATTAAAACCAATTTTTTTCCTTACTAACTTACTTTTTAGCAAAGGTTGAATATTTAATACTCCCTGCACTAAAAAATGTTAAAGATATAAGTATTAACACAAATGCATTAGGAAATATCACTGACTTTTCTATACTTCCAAGAGCCCAGTAAAATGGAGTAAATTTATTTAACATAACCACCATCTGTGGGATTTTAGTGGATGTTTCTCCCACTATGCCCATAAAATATAAGAAAAACATAACAATAGATATCATGGTTATAACCAAGTTTCCAATCTCTGCACTCTTAAATATTCTACTAATCATTACTCCAAGGCTTATTGATACCATACTCATTAAAGCAATATTTAAAATTAATATTCCAAAATTCTCAAAGCTAAAATTAAAAACTACTTTCATAAATATAAAGGAAGCTGTATACATTATTACCTGTGTAATAATCATTGATATATAGATACTTCCCATTATTTCATATCCACTATTATTAGTAGATAAAAATCTTTCTAATATTTTTTCTTTTCTTAAACCTAGTAAGTCAGAACTTATAGAAGAAGAAAAGGTAACTAAGAAAAACATTATAAGAACTATAGGCATAAACCCTTCCGAACTTAATAATCCTTCTTTTACATTATATTTAACTCCTAAAATGTTTTTATCTAAGTCCTTTTCATTATTTACTATATTATTATCCTCTAGAATTTTAAACTTTAAAAATTTATTTATCTTATCTTCTATTTTTGATTCAAATAAAAAGGTGTTATTTCCTTCTTCAAGCTTATATGATTTAATAGTTGGTTTTATACTTTTACTTAAATTCTCTGTAAAATTTTCTGGTATTTCATATACAGAAACAACATTATAATTTTTTAAATCTTCTAAGCCCTCTTCTATATTATCATAAGATTTCTTTAATCCTAATTCCTCTATAAATTTACTTCCTAAACTTCCCTTATCTAAATTCACTATAGAAACCTTTGCATCTAATCCTTCTTTAGTATTATTCATTAAGAAATTCATTAAGGACACACATGCTATAGGAAGAATAAACATTAAAATTATATTTTTATAATCTTTAAAATACCTTTTACAGTTAACCCATATCATTGTTAAGAATTTCATGATTATTCCTCCCATCTAAGCTTTACTTTTATTAAACTTATTACATATATAACCATTGAAGTAATTATCATAATTATTAAATATTTTTCTATTCTCTCAAAGGAATTAAATACCATAACACTTCTATAAGCCTCTGAAATTACCTTTCCTGGTGAAAAATCAGATAAGACTAGGAAGATTTTATTTGTTACCTCTTTTAATGGAATAAACCCTCCCCCAAATATTATTTCAAAATACATAAATATAATAATTAAAATATTTGACATCTTCTTATTTATAAAGGCAATAATTATTCCTGCTATGGATGCTATAAGTATGCTCTGAAAAAATAATATGGCTAGGATATTTATTAAACTCACATCTTTAAAGGCAAGACCTGTAATCCTAAAGGTTAAGATATACATACTTCCACATATAAGATTATAAATAAAGAAAATTAATAAATCTAAATTAAAGAAAGTGGCCTTTGTAATTGGTGTAGCCATTAATCTTTTAAAGCTTCCATTCTCCTTATCCAAATGATACCCTGCTACAGACCCCATAATCATTGAAAAAACCATAAAAGTCATAAGACTAGCTCCTTGGTTTTCAAAAGAGGATAGAGATTTCTCACCTTTTACCATATTATTTTTTATTGAATTACCTTTAGATACTTCCTTTAATTTACTACTGATTTCCTCTAAAGAAGATTCTTTGTAATTTTTCGGTAACTCTCCTATCTTATTCTGAATCATCATAGTTTCTGTTAATTGTTTTCCGTATTCCTCTATAACAGTTTTTATTATGGTTTCATTACTTCTAGAAACTCTTTCTTTCTCATCTATATTAATAGTAATATCGTTAGAAGATAAGATATTCTCTTCATACCCTTTAGGTATTGTAAATATATAATCTCCTTTATCTGTTATATTAAATAATTCTTTTATACCTTCACTAAGAAATAAATCTTTGAATCCTTTAGAAAAGTTACTACTATCTTCATCTATAATAGTAATATTTATCTTGTCCATATTTACTTCTGGCTTAAAAACATCCCTTTGGGTATATCCCATAAATAAGGATAATAATAAAGGAAATATGGCATATACTACTATAAGCTGCTTCCACTGAGAAATTAATCCTTTGATTGTAACTACTATAGTTGCTTTTACTCTCATCATTATCCTCTCCTTAATCCCTTAATTTTTTTCCTGTAAGAGATAAGAAAACCTCCTCCAAGGATGCCTCCTCTACATTTAAATTCTTTATCTTCTTCTTTTCCCTCATAGATAACATAAGTAAATCCTCTAAATTAAACCTACCTTCATCTATAAAAATATTAATTATCTCTTCTTTAATAAAGGAATCTTTAACCCCTTCTAATTCCTTTACTCTTAAAATAAATTCTTCACTAGGATCTTCTAAGGTAAGCTTAATACTTCCATGAATACTAGTCATGGATTTAATTGAGGATTTAGTTCCTGATGCTATTTCTTTTCCTAAATCTAGTATGAATATACTATTGCATAAGTTCTCTACTTCCTCCATATAATGAGAAGTATATATTACAGTTGTATTATTTTCTTTATTAATTTTTTTTACAAACTCAAATATATAATTTCTTGATTGAGGATCTACTCCTACAGTTGGCTCGTCCATTATAAGTAGTTTAGGTCTATGCATTATAGCTACTGCTAGGTTTAGTCTTCTTTTCATTCCTCCTGAAAACTTTGTTACCTTTTCTTTTTTTCTATCTGTTAACCCAGTAACCTCTAAGGCCTCCTGAATTCTCTCCTTTAGAACTTTTCCCTTAAGACCATAAAAGGCTCCAAAATACTCTAAATTATCATAAGCTGATAGTTGCTCCATTAAAGCTATCTCTTGTGGTACAAGTCCTAATAATTCCTTTGCCTTTAACGGTTCATCTTTAATAGAGTATCCCCCTATTTCTACTTCCCCATTATTAGCCTTAAGAAGCCCTGTTATTATACTTATAAGAGTAGACTTTCCTGCCCCATTAGGTCCTATTAATCCAAATATATCTCTCTCTTTTATCTCAAAAGATATGTTATCTAAAACTAATTTATCATCAAATCTCTTAGAAATATTCTTCACCTTTATATTGCACATAAAAATACCTCCTTAACCTCTATAATTATATTTTAGAAAATTTAAGAAGGTATTCCTAGTACTATAAGTAACTATCAAAATGACTTAAGTAACTTTTTATATAGCTTGTTATAGCTGACTTCACCGCTTTAATTATGATAAAGAAATAATTATAATTAGTCTAGGCAATCAGTATTTATATAAAAAATTTGGTTATGAAGAAATCTCAAGAAATGAAGATGAAATTGAGTATATAAAAAAAAGTTCAATAGTAAGTAATGTTCTTTAATTCTCTAAAAAAGTTAGTTCAATTTGAGTTAAAATTGGACTAACTTTTTTTAGAACCTCTAGTCTAATAGCTCCTAATAATAAAGCTATTATTAGGAGCTATTAGGTAACTTTTTAGTCTTTACTCTACTATATTATTTTTAAATGCGAATATGGTTAGCTGAGTTCTATCCCTAAGACTTAGCTTACATAAAATATTGCTTATATTATTTTTTATAGTTCCTTCAGACAAAAATAGCTTTTCTCCTATTTCTTTATTAGATAAACCACTTGCCACTTCTTTAATTATGTTTATTTCTTTATTATTTAAATCATAGTTAGTCATTGTATCTTCTACAGTACTTTTTTTATTATATGAGGTATTTTCATTTATGATTTTAGATGCAACTTCTGGATGAACCACTACATTTCCCTTAAAACACCCTTTTATTCCTTCATAAATTAAATCATAATCACTATCCTTTAATATGTAACCTGATGCACCATATTTTAAAGCTTCATGAATATATTCCACATCATTAAATGTAGTTAAAATAAGAACCTTAACATCCTTAAACTCTTTTTTTATAAGTTTTGTTCCTAAAACACCATCACATTTTGGCATTCTTATATCCATAAGAACTACATGGGGTTCATTCCGTCTACAAGCTACCAATGCCTCTTCCCCATTAGATGCCATATCAATTACTTCTATATCCTTAAAAGTCTCAAGTATTATTTTAAGACCACTTCTTACTAATTTTTCATCATCCACTATTATGACTTTAATTTTCCCCATTCTCTGTCTCCTTTGAGTGAATTTTAAGTTTTTCCTTCTTATATAGTTCTATTTTCACTAAAAATCCCTGATTGATTTTTGTATTGTAGCTAAAATCTCCTCCCACTTCTTTAACCCTTTCTTTCATACTTTTAAGTCCAATTCCTTCTACTATATTTTCGGCACCTTGTCCATTATCTTTTAATGTAACTACTAGATTATAGTCACTAAAAGCCATAAAAATATGGACTAATGTAGCTTTTCCATGTCTAACACTATTAGCTAAAAATTCCTGTATTATTCTATATATTATAAATCCTTGATCTGGGTTTAAAGGCCACTTTTTTTTAGTAAAGGATAACCTTACATCAACTCCTGTTAATTTTTTAAAGCTATTTATTAATTCTTCTATTATTAAAATTCCCTCATAATCTTTAAACTCTTTTGGCTTTATTTCTCTAACAGCCATTCTAACCTCATTTAAGCTATCCTGGGTAAACCTTCTAAGCTCCTTTGTAAGTTCTTTTGCACTATTATTATCTCTTCCTACTATAGTCTCAATAGCCCCTAACTGTATGGCTATGGTAGATAGTGCATGTCCAACACTATCATGTATTTCTCTTGATAATCTATTTCTCTCTCTTAAAAGTGTGATTTCTTCTATGGAACTTGCATATATCTCCAGGTCTCTATTAGCATTTTTAAGCTTTTCTTCTGATCCCCTAAGTTTATCATAGAGTTCCTGGGCCTTAAGTTTTTTATCATTCTCATCCTTTACAAAGTATAAAACTGCTATAAAAATTATTAACAAGCCTATATTAATAGCTTCAATCTCCAAACTCTGAGCCCCTGAAATATATACTCCCTGAATACATATTATCATATTAAATAATGTCTTTAATTTTCCCTTAAATAATATATTACTATCTAAGGCTTCTAATATAAGATAAAAAATAGGGTATCCCCCTACATACTTATATCCAAGAGTTATAAATATAAGTTCTATAATAAAAGATATGGCCTTATGAAAAGCACTATCTAATGAAAAAAATCTTAGCTGGTTATTTATTATAAATAAAAATATGAATATTATAAGTTCATTATTTAACTGTTTATTCTCCATAACTATACCTAGCATTATAAGTAAAAGGGTATAGTATCTTATGGCTGTAAGTAATTTTTTATTCCACATATCCTTCTCTCCCTGTATATCTACTATAATTATTATATAATAAAGATTTTATATATCCAACATACCCTTTTAAACATATATCCAGATCTAGATTATATAATAAATAATAATACAGATTTCATAAATTAAGCTTTAAGTAGTGGTGATTCTAAAAAAAGATAGGAAAGTTTCTTTCCTATCTTTTAGTTAACTTACTAAAATTATTTAAGCTTATTCTTTATATCCTTATATTTCCCATTTAATTCTTTTAATATATTATCATTTTTTATTGCCTGTGGTTTTATATATGCTTCTTCATAGTTTGAGCTTGATGTATTTTTACTGTTAATATTATCTTGTACTTCCAATACATAAATTCCCTGTCCTGCTCCAACTACACCATAACAATCTGGATTGTCAATCCCATTACCCTTCATTAAAAACATAATTAATATTTCACCACTTTTAGGTTGAACATCTAATTTAGCATGTTGTATTACTTTAACTTCCTTTAAATCTTTTGTACCTTTAAAAACCTCTTTTATTTTAACTGTAGTTACAATACTTGGAATACCTTTGTAATCTCTTTTTTCTTGTACATTAGTACCTTCACACAATATTATTAAATCAGATTCATCTTTTAAAGACTTTAAATTTTCTATATAGGGTAAGTCAGCTTTAACACCATTATTTTCAATACAAATACTAGTTGGGTTATTAACTTCTTTTTTTTCATTTCTATTCCCATAAACAAGAAAAGCTAAAATACCGCATAGAGATACTACAGTTACTGAAAATATAATTTTTTTCTTCATAAACTTCTCCTTATTAATAATTAATTATATCGACCATATCGGTCTACTAACATTTGGTTTTCATAACTTGTAAGATAGTTTACATTAATATACCCTTGACACATAACATAGTCTGGTGACGTTGCATGATTAAATCCAAATGCATGCCCAACTTCATGAACAGTTATTTTCTTTTTATACCACTCAAGGGATGAACTAGAAAAAGACTTAGAAACTGTATAGGAATTCAAATCAACAGTATATGCCCCAGAAACATCAGTTGCCTCATCAGTAATTCCCCACCAACTATATTGTGTCCATTCAGCAGATTTAAGTCTTATTTTGCAATCATTATAATTATTTGAACTACTAACTCTTATTGATGCATTAGCTGGTGATGCACTATATTCACTTTGAGTGGCCGAAATTGCAGAAGTCCAATCCATTGTACCATATTGCCAATACCTTGATTTTACAGCTAATGAGTACCCTTTAGCAAATCCCCATGTGTAATTCCAAGTAGGTTCACCAAC
This sequence comes from Clostridium hydrogeniformans DSM 21757, assembly GCF_000686705.1. GTDB lineage: Bacteria > Bacillota > Clostridia > Clostridiales > Clostridiaceae > Clostridium_Z > Clostridium_Z hydrogeniformans. Next base: position 184,101 of record NZ_JMLJ01000003.1, read on the forward strand.
TGCAAATGCTTTTACATTAAATAGTGATAGTGATGATATAAACACTATAAATGTAATAGCTATATATTTTTTTAATTTTTTACTTAATAAATTTGAAATCATAAAACCCCCCCTTTGTAAAACAATACCATATAAGGGTGTATGTGTAAATAAATTTCATCCTTAATAATGCTATATACATAAAACTTTAACATAAATTTATGCTAATATTTATGTAAACTTATTTTATATTTCTCCAAAAATAAAAATCATGTGTTTAAACTATTTTATTTTTAGATTAAAGGATGTATTATATATTTTATTTACCTAATCTATCACTATTTTTAATAAAAATTAATCATAAATAAAGAAACAAAATAATATAAGGACCTTAATTTTCTTTCCTTATTCCTTACTTGGATAAGTAGTAGAAACTTAAGATCCCTATATATTAATCTGTCTTCCTAAAAATAAATTTAAAATTAAATATATAATTAACTGTTCCTTAAAATTTTATAATCCTCTTATTTCAGCTTTATTATTCTAGCTATATTCTCTGCTGCCTTTTCCATATTTTTATTTCCGTCCTTTAAGGCTTCTTCTAGTGTACATATTTCCGGTAGAATTCCTATTATGGAATTAATTCCGTTATCATAAAGGTTTTCTACTCCTTCACCTATTTTACCTGCAAAGGCTATTACTGGTTTATTGTACTTTTTAGCTAGCTTTGCCACTCCTATAGGGGTTTTCCCATAAATAGTTTGTGAGTCTATACTTCCTTCTCCTGTAAATACAAAGTCACAATCCTTTATTTTTTCTTCTAAACCCGTATACTCTATAACCATATCTATACCTTTTTTAAGGTTAGCATCTAAAAATGCCATAAGTCCTGCTCCAAGTCCCCCTGCTGCTCCAGCTCCTTCTACATTTTCAATATCCTTGTTTAAAGTTTCCTTTATTATATTACTATAAACTTTAAGTCCTTCATCAAGAATCTTAACCATGTTTTTATCTGCTCCCTTTTGAGGTGCAAATACATAAGCTGCTCCCTTTTCTCCTGTAAGAGGGTTTGTAACATCACAGGCTACTTCTATGTCTACATCTTTTATTCTCTTATCTAATCCACTTATATCTATATGTTTTAGCTTTAAAAGTTCTCCTCCACCAAGAGGTAACTCTTTTCCTTCCTCATCCATAAACTTAGCCCCTAAGGCTTTAAGCATTCCAGTTCCCCCATCATTAGTAGCACTTCCACCTATTCCAATAAGTATCTTTTCTACTCCTTTATCTAAGGCTGCTTTTATAAGTTGTCCTGTTCCAAATGTAGTTGTTATCATAGGATTTCTTTCTTCTTTTGATAGAAGCTCTAGTCCACTTGCACTTGCCATTTCTATAATAGCAACTTTACCTTCTCCTAAGATTCCAATCTCCCCTTCTACCTCTTTACCTAAAGGTCCTAATACTTTTATTTTTTCAAGGATTCCATTTGTTGAATGAACTAAAGCATGGGTTGTGCCTTCTCCACCATCTGCCATGGGAACTTTTATACATTGTGCATTATTAAGTACTTTTTTTATTCCCTTTTCCATGGCTTCTGCAACTTCTATAGCCTTCATGCTTTCTTTAAATGAGTCTGGTGCTAAAACAAATTTCATAACTATTACTCCTTTTTACTTTAGTATTCCGAATATTATTGTAGATACTACTGTCATAGAAAGACCTATTAATGATTCATAAGGTATAAGTTTAAGCCTATCTTTTATATCCATATATACACTTCCTCCAGTGGCATGAAAGAAACTTCCATGTGGAAGGTGATCTAAAACAGTTGCCCCTGAATGTATCATAGCTGCTGATGATAATGGTGAAACTCCAAGATCAAGTATGGTTGGTCCAAATACCTGACTAGCTACTGCTGTACCTGAAGTAGTTGAAGCTGTTGCTCCAGACATTAATATACCAGCTATTGGTGCTAGAGCAAAGGCTGGAAGTCCTGAACTACTTAATCCATTAACAATTAAATCTTTTAATCCTGAGTTTGCAATTATTCCTGCTATGGTTCCTGTTCCAAGAAGTAATATAGCTACTCCACTCATTTTATTTAATCCACTACATGCATAAGCATTTAAATTTTTTATCTTTCCCATAGAAAGAGCTCCAACTGCTCCCCCAATTGGAAGTGCTATTAAAGGATCCACATTTATGTTGAATAGTGGTCTAAGAGCTAAAAGTCCTATTGCCACTAAAGGTCCTATAATTGAAGATAGGAAACTTGGCTTTTCAGATGAAGCTATTTGAACTTCTTCTTGTTTTACCTTAATTCCTTTATTTATTAATCTTTTAGCTATAATACAAGTTAAAATAAGACCTACTATTCCTGGTATTATTCCTGATGCCATAAGAGAAGTTAACTGAATTTTAAAAGAGTCAGATGCTGCTATGGCATTAGGATTAGGTGACATTATGTTACCTGCCTTCCCTCCTCCTATCATAGCTATTAAAATTGATGTTTTAGATATGTTTGCTCTATTTGCTATTGCTAATGCTATTGGTGATACTGTTATTACTGCCACATCAATAAATACTCCAACAGAAGTTAATACTAAAGTAGCTATTGCTAATGCTATTAATGAGTTTGACTCTCCTATCTTATCTACAATAGTTTCTGCAATCTTAGCCGCTGCTCCTGATTCAATAAGAACTCCTGCTAAAATTCCTGCTGTTAATATCCTAAGTATTGCTGTTACAATTCCCTTAGTTCCATTTATCATTAAGTTTACTGTTTCAACTAGTCCTGCTCCACCTATTAATCCACCTACTAAGGCTCCAATAATCAGACCATAGGCTGGATGAACTTTTTTAATTATTAGTACAATTGCCAAAATCAATCCTATAATTGCTCCTAATGCTGTTACTTGCATTGTTCTCCCCCCAGTTAGTTTTATTTATATTATCATTGTAAACGTTAATGCAATCATTATCATTAGGCAGAACTATAATTTAACCCTCCTATTTTTTGTGCATTTGCACAGTGCTTTTATTGAAACTATGTACTAGTACTCCATTTATAAGCTCATATAAATCCATATAATTTCTTGGATTCTTCCCTGTTATACTTTCTATTTTATTTAATCTATAACTTAAACTATTCCTGTGAATATGTAATTCTTCTGCCACCTTACTCATCTCTCCATTTCTTTTTATAAAAGTAATTAGAGTTTTCATAAGATCTGACCCCTCGCCCTCTTCCTCTAAGGCCTTCATCTCTTCAACTATTGAACTTGATTTTCCATTCTTTACGACAAGGTCAATTATGGAAACTTTCTCATAATCATAAACTTTATTATAAAGAGGCAATGTTTTTCCAATCTCTAAAGCTTTTATAGCCTGCTTTGCAGAAACTCCTACTATCCTTTCTGGTCCACCAAAGGCTATTTCTAGATTCTCATATTTTTTAAGTATTCTATTTATAAGAGCCTTAACATCCCTATCCTTATGTATTAGAATTAATATTTTATTATTATAGTAATTTAAAACATACTCCCCCTTAAATAAAAACTTCTTAATAACCTCTTTTTCTATATTCTGACCCTCTATTACAACAGCTCTCCTTAAATATAATATATCTATATCTAAATTCTTTCCTCTTTGAATGAAGTCTTCTTCATACTCCTTTGTGTTATATATCCAATGATAAAAAAATTCTTCTTCTAATCTTTCTCTAAATCTTTTTTCATCCATCATATCCTGCTGATTAATAAGTAACTCTGCTGTTACCTTAACTAGCTCTGCAAAAGCTCTAACCTCATCTGGATTACCGCTGATTCCTATTACTCCAACTACCTCTCCCCCAAATCTTATGGGTAGATTAACACCTTTTTTAGCCCCTTCCCCATCATAGTATATTTCAACCATCTTATGACTTTTTATAGCCTCTATTGCCCCTTCATGAGCTACTCCTATTCTCTCTTTTTGACCACTTCCTATTATAGTTCCTACATTATCCATTACATTTATATTATATGGTATTACCTTCATCATCTTATCTACAATACTTTGACCTTGTTCTGAACTTATTTTAAGCAAAATTTTTCAGCTCCTTCAACCCTATATTTCAAAAGTTAAAACACTGGGAGTTTATTGAACTTCAATAATACCTCATAGTGCTCTTATAATATATAATAACTTAACTTCTTGTACTAGTTAAACTAAGGTATTTAAATCAATAGTTTTTAACTTATTGACTTTATAATTTAAAAGTATAAATTTTCACTGCTTTAATACTTAACTGGCACAAAATATCTTCTAATTATTTCTTACTAATATACTTAAATTCTATCTAAAAATTTATAGTCTTTCAATAAACTCTTAGATACAAATATGCTACATAAATAAAAAGTTTTCAAAAGATATTTATATATCTCTTGAAAACTTCTATTAGTTATAGTTATAAGTTTTTACAATATGTATTAAGATTTCTATTTTACAGGCTTAGATACCTGAATTTTCTTTGCTGAAGATTGAGGTGGTATGGATTTAGTCATAGCTGAACTTAATACTACAAAAACCTTATCTCCCTTTGCAAAGTCCGGCTTTCCATCTTTCCCATCACAGCCTCCCATTATTTTAGTATCTTCTCCTACTATTACAAGAACTTTCTCATTGTAAACTTCACAGGATTTTATATATCCTTCCACTAATAATCTAGTTGTATTAGTCTTATCATCCTTTTGTACCTCTAAAATTTCTCCCATTAAAATAGGAGATTTAGGTTGCATAGCAAAAACTGTTGTACTACTAAAGGTGAAAAGTAATAGTAAAAATACTAATGCTCTTTTTAACCTCATTTTAAATTCCTCCCTATAAACTTAATTAATTCATATTTATAACATAATAAATATTTATCTGATGGCTATAAGTTTTAACACCACCTGAATGAAGATTCCTTCTATTCTAAATTAGTATTTGCTATTTATACTCTAACTATTACAATAAAATATAAGTCCTATATCTTTATTACTATGTAAAAAAGATATAGGACTTATATTTTATATATTATTTACTTTTTAATGTTTACTTTAAACCCTTATAGTTATAAATATTAATAATTTAATTACTCATCATAAAAATTTTAGTATTTATATACTAATTAGCTTTTTTCTTTAATAGAGCAAGCACTATCATACCTATAAATGAACCTACAACTAATGCTATAAAGTATCCTAATGGATTAGTTATAACAGGTAAAACAAATATTCCACCATGAGGTGCTCTTAATGCACATCCAAATGCCATAGATAAAGCTCCCGCTACTGATGAACCTATAACACAAGCTGGTATAACCCTTAATGGGTCTGCAGCTGCAAAAGGAATAGCCCCCTCTGTTATAAATGATAATCCCATTATATAGTTAGTTAATCCTGATTGTCTTTCCCTCTTAGTAAATTTATTTTTAAAGAAAGTTGTACATAATGCAATAGCTAGAGGAGGTACCATACCACCTATCATAACTGCTGCCATAAATTCAAAATTACCGCTGGCTAAGGAAGCTGTCCCAAATACATAAGCTGCCTTATTTATAGGACCACCCATGTCTATTGCCATCATTCCACCTAGAACTGCTCCAAGTAAAATTTTACTACTGGCTCCCATATTATTTAATAGATTAGTGATTCCATTATTTATTCCCGCCACTGGAGGGTTAACTATAAATGTAATAATTGCTCCTATTAATAATATTCCAAAGAATGGATAAAGCAATACTGGTTTTAATCCTTCTAAGCTATTTGGTAACTTAGAGAATAACTTCTTTAATCCTACTACTAAATAACCTGATAAAAATCCTGCAAGTAATGCTCCTAAGAATCCTGATCCACCAGTGTTTGCAAGCATACCACCTACAAAACCTACTGCTAGTGCTGGTCTATCTCCAATACTCATAGCAATATATCCTGCAAGTATTGGTAACATAAATCCAAAGGCTGTTCCTCCTACATTTTTTAAGAAAGCTGCAAAAGGAGTATTAGATCCAAAGTTTTTTGGGTCTATAGTATAATCATCAAATAAGAAGGCTAGTGCTATTAATATTCCTCCTCCAATAACAAAGGGTAACATATGAGACACACCATTCATTAAGTGTTTATATATCTCACGACCAATTCCCTCTTTTTCCTCATCCCTATTTGATTCCTCAGCTTTTGTTCCATGATTATATACTGGTGCATCCCCACTAAGTGCATCGTTAATTAATTCTTCTGCCTTGTGTATTCCATTAGCAACCTTAGTCTGGATAACTCTCTTTCCATTAAATCTTTCCATTTCAACTTTTTTATCTGCTGCTACTATAATACATTCTGCTTTTTCAATTTCATCTTTTGTTAAAACATTTTTAGCTCCCCCAGAACCATTCGTTTCAACCTTTATTGACACTCCCATTTCCTTAGCTTTATTTTCTAAGCTTTCTGCTGCCATAAAGGTATGAGCGATTCCTGTAGGACATGCTGTGACCGCTAAAACTCTATAACCCTTATTTTCAGTTTTTTTATTCTCTGAAACTATTTTATCATTTTCTTTATCATCAATAAGTTTTAAGAACTCTTCCTTATCCTTTGCTCCCATTAAACTTTTTCTAAATTCTTCATCCATAAGTATAGTTGAAAGTCTTGCTAACACTTCTAGGTGTACATTATTCTCCCCTTCTGGTGCGGCAATCATAAAGAATAACTGGGCTGGATTTCCATCTAAAGAATCATAGTCTACACCATCTTTAACAACCATAGCACTTAATCCTGCTTTTTTAACTGCCTTTGTTTTTGCATGAGGTATAGCTATACCATCTCCAATTCCTGTGGTACTTAAATTCTCTCTATCTAAAACAGCCTTTTTATATTCTTCCTTATTCTTTAGACTTCCTGTATTATTCATTAAATCCACTAATTTATTTATAGCCTCTTCTTTTGTTTCTATACTAGTGTTTAACTCAATACCGTTCTTCTTTAATAAATCAGTAATTTTCATAAATGTCCTCCTTAATTACTAAATTAAACTTAACTTTAAATTTTAGCTCTTATAATTCTATTACTTAATTAAGATTACTTTTTTTGACAGCTTAGCTCTGCACTATTATTCTTTTAATCAATTAAAATAAACTACTTAATAAAAAATGTGAAGGCTACTTTTAAAATACACATATTAGGATAAGTTATTATATTTCCTCTAATAGACTATATATCTCTTCCTTTGTGGCAAGTCCATTAGAAAATGCGCTAGCACTTCCTGTAGCAACACCCATTTTAAAACCTTCTTCTAGACTTAAATTTTTTAAATACCCTGCTAAGAATCCTGCTACCATAGAATCTCCAGCGCCTACTGAATTTTTAACAACCCCTTTAGGAGCCTTACTCTTAATTACTTTTCCATTAGAAGAAATAAATATGGCACCCTCTCCTGCCATAGAAATAAGAACATTTTCCGCTCCCATTTCTCTAAGTTTATTTCCATAATAAATTATCTCTTCCTCGTTTTTAATCTCTACATTAAACAAGTCTCCTAACTCATGATGATTAGGCTTAATTAAAAATGGTTTATATTTTAATACATTTAATAAAAGCTTGCCTGTGGCATCAACTATAAACTTTATATTGTTTTTTTCTAATCTTTCCATAATATTTTCATATATATCTTTTGGAAGAGTTACTGGAATACTTCCTGCCAAAACAAGAATATCTCCCTCTTTTAAGGATTCAAGCTTACTATAAAGTAAATCTAAATCTTCCTTATTTATATCTGGGCCTCGTCCATTTATCTCTGATTCTTTCTTAGACTTAAGTTTTACATTGATTCTAGACATGCCTTCATTCAAGTGAATAAAGTCAGTATTACAGCCAAAATCTTTAACTCTTCTTTCTATTTCATCTCCAGTAAAACCTGCTATATATCCAAGGGCCATATTAGGAACTCCTAGATTTCTTAAAACTATAGAAACATTAATTCCCTTTCCCCCTGGGTAAATCTCCTCATAGGATGTTCTATTTACACTTCCTAAATTAAAATCTTCCACCTTAACTATATAATCTAAGGCTGGGTTGAATGTTATAGTATATATCACTACCTTAGCACCTCCAGTACTTCTGTTAATTCTTTGTATTCATTATCTTCAATTTTTGTTGTAATTATTACTGCTCTAGAAAGCTGCCCAAAGGTAACACTGCTTATTTCATCAAACTTAGAATTATCCCCTAGTACATAAGGATTTCTCGTTCTGCCTAAGGCCTCTTCCTTTACTAATGCTTCATTTATGTCTGGAGTTGTGTATCCTCTATTCTTTGATATTCCATTTGCTCCAAAGAATCCTTTTGTAAAATTATATTTTTTTAAGCTATTAATAGCCTCTACTCCTATGGTGGCTTCTGTTGCCCATTTTATTTCTCCTCCTAGGATAAAGGTCTTACATTGTTTTTCTACAAGCTTTTTACCATGACCTATTCCATTGGTTACAAATACAGCATCCTTTTCTTCAATGAAATCAATCATAATCTCAGTAGTCGTACCTGCATCTATATAAACAAAATCCCCTGGTTCTATTAGGCTAGCTGCATACTTTGCAATTTCAATCTTTTCATTTGTATGAAGCTTCTTTCTAATAGCTACCATATCTTCTTTAGTATTAATACCTTTATCTAAAGCTGTGGCACCTCCATGAACCTTCTTAAGTTTTCCATCTTTATGAAGAGTATTTAAGTCTCTTCTTATGGTAGATTCTGAAGTATTTAATAATGTAACTAACTCACTAACATAAACCACAGAGTTTTTCTTAATTTCTTGAAGAATTAGTTCATGTCTCTCTTCTGTTAACATTTACATCACTTCCTTAATCATATAATACAGTATTTTTTAAAATAAATCAATCATTTTCATTCAAAATAATTCATTTTCATTCACCATCATTCAAAATCATTCATTTAGTACTATAATATAATCACATATTATGCCTTATCCTCAAATATATATTTTCACCTAATAAATCATTTAAGTATTTATTTTAAACATAAAAATCCCCCTTCTTTAAGATAATTTTATATACTAATTATCTTAAAGAAGGGGTTATCTAACTTAGTTTCAATTATCATGTGGCATATCTATTAATTTAGTTTTCCCTTAAGCTCTCTTAAGTTTTGTAAATCTTAGCATTATTAGCATTGGATATATTTCTAATCTTCCAGCTAACATACAAAATGAAAATACTAATTTACTTATAGGAGAAAAGCTACTAAAGTTACCCATAGGTCCAACTACACCAAATCCTGGTCCTATATTACTTATAGTTGCAAGTACTGATGAAAAGGTGGTTTCCATATCCATACCATCGAAGGATACTAAAAGTACAGCCATTAAAATAATAATAATGTATGTAAATATAAATACAGCCACACTTCCTATGGTCTCATCCTCTATTACTTTTCCATCTAACTTTACTAAGTTAACCATCCTAGGATGTATAATCTTATTAATTTCTCTTTTTATAGTCTTAAATAAAAGCACTATACGGACAGTTTTAATTCCTCCCCCAGTAGATCCTGCACAACATCCCATAAGCATAAGTAATGTTAATATTACCTTACTAAGAGTTGGCCACAAATCAAAATTAACTGTAGAATATCCAGTAGTGGTTACCACAGAAGCTACTTGGAAAGATGATTGCCTAAAGGATTCTAATAAAGAGATTCCGTTACTTCCCTTTATGTTAAAAGCAATAATTACCATAGATATAAAAACTATAATAAAATAATATTTTACTTCCTCATTTCTAAAAGCTTGCTTTATATTTCCTGTAATAAGCTGAAAATATAAAACAAAATTCACTCCAAATAGAAGCATAAATACAGTTATAATCACTTCTACATAAACATTATTATAAGCAGCTATGCTAGTATTCATATTAGAAAATCCTCCAGTACCAGCTGTACCAAAAGCATTAACCATAGCATTATAAAGATCTAATCCAGCAAGCTTAAGTAGTATTATCTGAAGTACAGTCATAAAAAAGTAAATTAAATACATTATCTTAGCAGTTTGCTTTATCCTTGGAACAAGTTTTCCTGGGCTTGGTCCTGGGCTTTCTGCTTTTAGTAAATGTATCGTATTCCCTCCTACAGAAGGCATAAGAGCTAATGTGAATATTAATATTCCCATTCCTCCAATCCAATGAGTAAAGCTTCTCCAAAACACAATTCCCTTAGGTAAGGATTCTATTTCAGTTAAAATTGAGGCTCCTGTAGTTGTAAATCCTGATACCGTTTCAAATATAGCATCTATAAATGAAGGGATAGATCCACTTAAATAAAAAGGCAAAGCTCCAAATATTGATATAGCTATCCAGCAAAGAGCAACAGTTAAAAAACCTTCCTTAGCATAAAACACACTACTCTTAGATTTTATTTTGGTCATTAAGGTTCCTAGTAAAAGCATTATTATCATAGTTATAACAAAACTTTTGGCATCCCCTCCACCATATATTAAGGCTACACTAAGAGGAAATATCATTACTAAAGCTTCATATATTGTAACTGTTCCTAAAACTCTAAATACTATAGGGTAGTTCACTTTAAACTCCCCTTTCCATTAATATTTCATTAATGTCCATTACATTCTTTCTATCAGTTACAAGTATTACTCCATCTCCATTCTTAATACAATCGTTTCCTCCTGGAATTATGGTTTTGGAATCTCTAACTATTGCAGCAACTAATACTCCCTTTTTAAAGTTTATATCCTTTAAAGGTATATTTAAACACTTAGTGGTTTCATTAGCTAAAAACTCTAATGCCTCAGCCTTTTCCTCTACTATCTTATATAAATTTTTAATTGATGATCCATTCTTATTCTTTAAAGCTCTTAAATATCCTATTATTTTATTAGCTGTAACCATCTTAGGACTTACAACACTTTGTACCCCTACCTGTTTAACTATGCCATTATAGTTTACCCTGGTAATTTTAGCTATTACATTATTAACCTTTGCATTTAAAGCAAAAAGTGAAGAAATTAAGTTTTCTTCATCCCTACCAGTTAATGCTATAAAAGCATCCATTTCTTTTAGGTTTTCTGATTCTAAGAAATCTTGATCTGTTCCATCTCCATTAATGATAATTGCCTCTGGCAACAATTCATTTAACTTTTCACATCTATCATATTCTTTTTCTACAATAGTAACCTTTGCTCCAATTTTACTAATACTCTCTGTAAGATAATAAGCTATCTTACCTCCTCCAGATATCATTACATTCTTAACTCTTTTTTTATATCTTCTTAAGTTCTTTAGAAATGTTTCTATGTTATCATGATCCCCTATAACATATATTTTATCATTTTCTTCAAGAACGAAATCTCCAGTTGGTATAAATACTTCATGCTCTCTTTCAACTGCACAAATTATTACTGATGTCTTTGGAAATTTAATTTCACTTATTGGCTTTCCTACTATGTTATCTCCTGAAACAAGTCTAAAACTAACTAAATCCACATTTCCATCTGCAAAGTTTTCCACACTACAAATGGACGGGAACTTTATAAGTTTTCCAATCTCTAATGCTGCTTCCCTTTCTGGATTAATAACCATATCCATTCCAAGTTCATTTTTTAAAATATTAAGCTCACTAGCATACTCTGGGTCCCTAATTCTTGCAATAGTATATTTTGCTCCTAGTTTTTTTGCTAATAAACAGCATAGAGCATTTCTTTCATCCCTATTTGTCACAGCAATCATTACATCTGCTCTATTAACCTCAGCCTCTTTAAGAACCTTAACGCTTGTACCACTACCCTTTATACACATTACATCAAGATTATCAGTAGTACGTTTTAAAGCCTCCATATTCTTGTCAATAATAACAACATCATTACCTTCTTCAGATAGATGCTTAGCTAAGGTGTATCCTACCTTTCCATCTCCAACAATTACAATATACATTACTTACTTCCTATCCTTTCATAAAAGCAATATATTATATTGTTAAATAATAAAATTACCCTCATTAACAATTAATACATCTTAAGTATTTTAAAATTATAAAGTTTATAAGTCCTACATTCATATTAATTATACATTATTTAATATTTTATTCAATATTCAATGCTTTTTTACACAATCTTATGTATTTATATAAATTTTTTCTATAATATTTAGTCCATGAAGATATCTATAATTACTCTGCAAATAACTTCAACTATAATCTTTACTATATATTGTACAATTTTCTTAGAATCTATGTACTTACCTAAAAAACTTGCCATCTATAATGACTTACTTTCTTAACAAAACATATACTTTTAATACGTATTCTCATCCTAAATTATATATTAAATAAGATTAGCCTAGGTATATATCCCATGCTAATCTTAAAATTCTAATCCCTATTAAAAAGATTTAATAAATCTTCCTTTGATAGTTTATTAAAAGCATCACTATTTTTTAGTTCCTCATTAATAATACTCTGAATAAGATTTTTCTTATCCTCCTGTAGCCTAATGATACTCTCCTCTATAGTTCCCTTAGCTATTAGTTTAATAACTTCAACTATATTCTTCTGGCCAATTCTATGGGCTCTATCTGTGGCCTGATCCTCTACTGCTGGATTCCACCATGGGTCAAAATGTATAACTGTATTAGCAGAGGTTAAATTTAATCCTGTACCTCCTGCCTTTAAAGAAATTAAAAACACCTTCACTTTATTACCCTTATTAAAATCTTTAACTAACCTAACCCTGTCTTTAGATTCTGTAGCCCCATCTAAATAAAAATACTCAATATTTTTCTCCTCTAGAAATTTACCTAAGTTACCTAGCACAGAAGTAAATTGGGAAAATAATAATATCTTTTTATTATTACTTATGTGTTCCTCCAATAGTTCCATTGCTATATGGACCTTACCACTTCCCCCTTTATAATCTTCAATTACAAGGGTAGGATCTAAACATATCTGCCTTAATTTTGTTAAATAAGAGAACACTTCTATTCTATCATTAGTATTCTCCTTAATTTTCTCTCTAACTTCTTTTATATAAGAACTATATATGGCTTTTTGTGTATCAGTCATTTCAACCAATACTTTTCTTTCTCTCTTCTCTTTTAAATCCTCTAAAACCTCGCCCTTAGTCCTTCTTAAAATAAATGGTTTAATCAAATCTCTAAGAAGTTTTATCCCTTTATCCTGATTATATATAACCTCTTTCTCAAAATCTTCTTTTGAATATAAATACCCTGGCATTATAAAATCAAATATGGACCAAAGCTCCATTAAATTATTCTCCATAGGCGTTCCTGTTAATGCAAATCTCATCTCTGCATTTATCCTCTTAAGAGAAATGGTGCTTTGAGCCTTAGGATTTTTTATATTTTGAGCTTCATCTATAATACAATAGTTAAATTTAATATCTTTATAGGTTTCAATATTATTTCTTAAAGTTCCATAAGTAGTTAAAATCACATCTGCTTCCTCTAAAGATTTCTTTATATCCTTATCACTTCCATGTATAATCTTAACTTTTAAACTTTCCGAAAACCTCTCTATCTCCTCTTTCCAATTATAAATTAAAGAAGTAGGAGTAACTATTAAAGATTTTTTATCTTTCTCTGAGGTTAGAAAAGCTATGGTCTGAATTGTCTTACCTAAACCCATGTCATCAGCTAAAACCCCTCCAAAGCCTAAATTACTTATGGTCTTAAACCACCTAAATCCCTCTACTTGATAAGGCCTAAGATTTCCCTTTAACCCTTTAGGAACTAATATATCTTCATTATTCATACTTATGATTTTCTCTTCTATATGCTTTAATAAATCAATACCTTTTCCTATGTTAAAACTTCTATCCTTTAAAGCTTCTAGAATATATAATGTCTTATTTTTATCTACTTCTATTGATCCCTCTTCCATACTTTTATTAGTAATCAATACTTGAATTAAGTTAAAAAATTCTTTTATACCTTCATCATTAAAGTCAATAAATATTCCATTTCTTGTTTTATAAAACTTATTCCCTTGCTTATAGCTTTCAAATGCACTATTTAGTTCTCTTTCTTTAATATCTCCAATGGTATAACACATTTTAAATCCCATATTATCTTCATAGAAGTCTAAATTAATATAAGAGGAATTATATATATTTATATTCTTAAATCCCTCTCCTAAAATGACCTTTCCTAAAGAATATAAGCCTTCTTTTTTCTTAGTTAAAATATTAAAAAGTTCCTCATCTCCTCCAATAAATTTAAGTCTATTTTCTACCCTAATAAACTTATATCCCTCTAGAGTCATAAGTATCTTTTCTTCTTTTATACTATTATAGTTATTATCTAGGATATTTATCTTTTCATTATTATAAGTTTTCTCTACATTGCAGTATATATTCCCCCTGTCTTTATATAGTAAAAACTCTAATTTAAATAATTCCTCTCCAAAAGCCTTTACTTCCTCAGAATAGGTAATATTACTTGAGATACTTTTTAATAAACAAGTAAGTTTATTATAATTTTCCACGGTTTTATTATATAAAATTTTATCTTTCTTTTTAAACTTATCATACAATAAGGAATATTTACTAATCTGATTTTTTGATGGTAAATATAATTCATCATTAAAAAGATATATGTCCCCTTCTTCACTTAAGGAAATAGGAAGTTTTTTATGAGTTGTTAAAACAAAACTATCCCCTTGAACTTTTAATGTAAAGTTAAGAGGTAAATCTTTTTTATAAATAGAGGGAGTATACTCTATATCATTGTATTTAAATTTAATTTTCTCTTCTTTAGTATAATATAAAAATTCCTTAAGCTCTCTAGAGCTTACTATAAGACTTTTACCTGATGATATATACTCTTTTCTATTAATATATTTACTAATTAACTCTATAATTTTTTTATCTTCTTCTGATATATCATAGTCTAGAGGATTATATGTAAAACTATGATTTAAGAAAATATTCTCCTTATTCTTTAAAGCTAATATAAAAGATCTTAAGTCTGAGATTAAGTATTTATGCTTTGCTCCTAATCTAAACTCTACCTCATAGTTATGATGTCCTTTTAAAAATCTATGGATTACATTCATATGAATAGTAACCTGTTGCTTTTTATTACTTCCCTCTATCCTTTTACTCTCTCTATTCCCTTCCTTATTATTTTTATAAAATGAATGTAGAAAACTGTATGCAGTAGCGGTTAAATGCTGACACATAAATAACTTTTTATTTATGGATATCTCTTTAAAATTTTCACAACTACATCTTACACTATTCAATTTTTTCTTTTTTAAATCTATTTTTATATGAGTTTTAATTTCCTCATTATTAATTGGATTTAAAACCTGTCCATATATATTATATATTCCTTCTATGTTCTTTCCTTTAATCTTATCTGCTAATCTCTTATTAAAAATTTCTTCTCCCTTTATCCTCATTAAGCTAGAGGAAGTTTTTAAAAGAATCTCCTCTAATTCCTTTATATTCATCTTCTCACCCCCTAAATTATTAATATATGTAAAACTATTTTTAAAAGATTCTTTATAAGTAAAAGCCTTGTTAAGCTAAAATTTTAAGATTATAGTCATAAATGTTTTATAAGTAATAACTATTATATCATAGGATTTAATTCCATTTAAAAGAGTATTCCTTATGTATTGAATAAAAATCCCTTCTACAATATATACTAACCTTAAATAACGCTAAATATTAAGGAGTGAAATTTATGGAAAGAGTACATTATAATGTATCAGGCATGGGTGGGACTGAAAGTAAAACCAAGGTTAAAAACGCCTTAGATAAAATAAAAGGAGTTCAAATGGTTAATGTAGACCTTGCTAGAGGAACTGTAGAGGTTGGTTATAATGAACCTGCTACCTCATCTGAAATTAAGGCTTGCATTGAAAATACAGGATACAGTATTTAATAAAATGGGATGTGTTAAAATCTATAATTATTGATTTTAGGCATCCCTTTTCCATCTTATATATTACTTTCTTTTTAATATATAAAATGTTCTATCCAAAACTTTAAATACATGTGATCTAATATAACTAGCAGTGTTGATATGATTTATTTCTGTCCATTTTTAAAACAGTATTCATGGTATAAATCCAAAATGTTATATACTGTAAATAGAAAACATATAATTAAAAGGACTAAATCCTGTTTAATGTAGGTTTTAGTCCCTTTCTATAACTTACTTTTAAAAGATAGCATCTTTTAAAAACGGTACTAATATCCAAATCAACATTACCAAAGCAACAATCCGTACAATTAGTGTAGTTTTTTTCACGCCTAGTAACTTAACTGTTTCTGGGGTACCAAATGGTAAAACAATAAATGTTCCAAATACCCCTACCCCTCCTATAATACTCATTATTACACCTATCTCTTTCCTTGCTGCCATTAATATTATTCCTAGAAATATAATAATCATAGCTATGGAGAGGGATATAAGAAATGCTTTTGTCCTTTTACTTGCATATTGCTCAAAGTTATTATAATTATCTTTGCACTGTATATCACAATAAGTTTTATCATTAGTTATTAATTTACCACAGTATAAACATCTTTTCTTACCCATACCTTTAATCACCCCTTAGTATAATTAATAACTTAGCATATTGAAGTTACCGCTATTTATCCTTAACCTCACAATGCATATAATTTTCTGCTTCATACCCCTTTACTACATAACCTTGTCCCTTAGAACAGAAAATGGAATTAGAGGTATAATCACTATCTCCCTCCTTATTATATCCTATTTTTTCAATTATCTCATCACTATTATGACAAGACTCATATCCCTTAAAAGTAAAGCTATAGCTTCCCTTTCCTTTAGTCAATGCCATAAATTCTAGTGGATAATTCATAAAGGTGGCTACTGGACCTACTCCTTTTATCACAGCGCTTTCATTAAATAACTCAGGTCCTGTGAATTTTCCATTTAACTTTTGTATATCTGCCATAAGTCTCCCTATTTTATCTATATGTACCTGAAATTTAAATTCATAATAAGGTTCAAGTAATATATTCTCTGCTTTCTCTATCCCCTGTCTTAAGGCCCTAAATGTTGCTTCTCTAAAATCTCCTCCACTGGTATGTTTATTATGAGCCCTTCCTGTAAGTAAAGTAATCTTTAAATCTGTTAATGGATATCCTATAAGTAATCCATTATGATCTCTTTCAAATATATGTTTATGTATAAGATTCTGATGCCCTAAAGATAGGTCATCTACATGGCATAAGTTCTCAAAAGTTATTCCACTTCCTCTTTCCCCACCTTCTATATTAAGATGCACTTCCGAATAATGACCTAAAGGCTCAAAATGACCATATCCATTAATGCTTCCATTAATAGTTTCCTTATATAAAATTTCACAGGGTCCAAAATCTACTTGAAACTTAAACCTCTCTTCTACAACCTTCTTAATCACCTCTAACTGAATAGTTCCCATAATATGAATATGTATTTCTTTTAATTTTTCATGCCATATAACATTTAAGGATGGATCTTCTTCTTCTAATATTTTAAAGCTCTTTAATACTTCCCTTATATTTAATTCTTCTGAAAAAATAACCCTAGACTTTAAGGTAGGTATCATATTATATTTTGTTTCACATTTAAACTCTCCTACTCCTTGTCCCACCTTTGCACTACTTAATCCTGTTACAGCAAAGATTTCTCCAGAAGACACCTCATCTAAAGGCTTAAATTTATTACCATTATACCTTCTTATTTGAGTTACTTTTTCCTGAACCTTCTCTCCATGTTTTTCATAACAAATCTCATCTCTCACTTTGAGACTTCCTTTTAACCCTTTAATGTAACTAATTCTTACTCCATTTTCATCATACCTTACCTTATATACAATTCCTCCAAATATATTTTCATCCCTATATTCAGTGTAGGTAAAAATATGTAGTTTTTCTATAAACTCTTTTATTCCAATATCTAATAAAGCTGACCCATTAAACACTGGAAACATTTCACCTTTTTTAATTAAATCTTTCATGGATTTCATCCATAGAATAGAGCTGTACTCCCCTTCTAAATACTTATTAAAAAGATTCTCATCCCTTTCAGCAATAAATTCAATAAGGGGCCCCGCTATGTTATCTTCACTAAATCCTTTATCTAAAAAATATGTATCCCTTGAAAGTTTTTCTTTAATTTCTTCTAATACTCTTTTAGGGTCTGCCCCTTCCCTATCTACCTTATTAATAAAGAAAAAGGTAGGTACCTTATATTCTCTAAGTAAACTCCATAGAGTTTCTGTATGTCCTTGAACGCCTTCAACACTGCTTATTACTATAATTGCATAATCCATTATTCCTATAGCTCTCTCCATCTCAGTAGAAAAATCTATATGCCCTGGAGTATCCACTAGAAAATAATTATCTTCCTTATAAGTAAATACTCCCTCATCTGAAAATATTGTTATTCCTCTCTCTCTTTCTATATTATTACTATCTAAAAATGAGGTTTTATGATCTACCCTTCCCCTCTCTTTTATACTATGTGTATGATAAAGTATTTGCTCTGCAAAAGTAGTTTTTCCCGCATCTACATGGGCTAATATCCCAATAGTTTTATTCATATTACCCCTCCATTTGCAATATAAATTTTATATATATATTGCATTAAATAATTTACATTTCATTGATTAATGACTTAATTGGTTTCGACTAAATCTAATGTAGTTTTAATATTAGAACTTATATATTAATTTAAATAAAAAAACTTACTACTTAGTTAATATTCTACTGTTCTTAAATTATATATTATCATATGACTCTTTCCTAGATTCTATATATATTTTATATAAATACACCCTATTATTTTTAAAATCTCTTTTTTAAGATTCCCCTTATTAGAGGATTATATTGAAATTCTCATATTACCGTAAAACTCAAAAGAAATAGGGACCATACTCCCTATTTCTTTTAAGCAAGTTTAAATAATATTCTTATCTTTAAACTACTAACTTATAATTAATCTTATATTAATTTCTATTGAGCCATATTATTAGGCTGACAGCCTTCTAGCCACTTATAAAATTTTCTCCTTTGTATTCCTCCGTATATTGGATATACAAAAGGTAGTATTCTATTTAATACTCTTGAAATAGTATAAAATTTAGATGGGTAAATAAATCTTTTATCTTTTTTAATTCCATCAATTACTGCTATAGCCACTTTTTCTGGGTCCTGCATTGGTAATGGTATCGGTGCTCTATTGGCAGCATTCTTGAAAAAGTTGGTTTTCGTTGCAATTGGATAAACCAGTGATATAACCTCATTTTCCCTAGTTTCATGATTATAAACCCTTCCAAATCCATTTATAGCATGCTTTGTTGAACAATATAGTGAATATCCAGGTAAAGGTACCTCACTAACAGCCGAACAAGTTATAATAGCTGAATATTTTCTATCTTTATTTAACTCTCTCATTTTTTCAACAGAGTATATTGGTGAAAACACATTTACACTAAAAATCTCTTCTATATGTTCCCAACTTGGAGTAGTTAAATCCTCACAATAAGCAAAACCTGCATTGGCTATAAAGATATCTATGTTTCCTAACTTTTTTTCAGCAAATTCAAATAGCCTGTCTACTTCTTCTTTTTTAGAAATATCACAAGAAAATGGTATTATGTTATCTCTCCTTTCAATTTTATTTATATTTCTTCCTACAGCTATAATTTTCACATCATACTCTTTTAACTTATTTAAAATTTCCCTTCCTATACCTGAAGAAGCTCCAGTAAGAATAATTGATTTATTCTTTAAATCCATATCCTTCCCTCCATTATAAACATTAATTTTATAACTATTATCTATTTATTTAAAATTGTTTACTAGCTACAAATGTCATTTCATTTAAATTGTGTATTCCATCATGAGAGGTTCCTGGATAATGTAGGGGCATTTCTCCTGGTTTTGTTACTATACTTACACCTAATAATGTGATTTTTTCTATAAAACTATTATCATCTCCGCTATATCCCATTGTTTGCAAATAATCTTTAAGATTTTCTTCCACATAATTATAAACTTCATTAATATCATCATATGGACATATAAAAATAAATCTATTAAAACATCTATCAATATCCTGTTTATCTGGCATTTTACTATTTAATATTACTGTATAATCTGCATTATAAGAGGAATATACTTTTACGTTTTCTATATCCATTAATCCATATTTTAAAAGGCAATATTGTCTATCTTGTATTATTTTCATAGAGCTCCAGGGATTTAAATATGCCTTAGGCAAAAGTTCAGTTAAAGACTTCAAATTATTAGATAATGATTCAGCAAAGTCTTTAGTATCTATATTATTATTAACAAATACTAATCTAGGGGATAGACACGCCTTTTGCTCCCAGAATACTATATCCCTTGCAACTAATTCTGATATTTTGGTGATATCCTCCGTATTATCTATAACCTCAAAACTTATCTTTGCACCATGCATAATTAAATGGCAATTGTACTTAGCACATAACTCTCTCATTATCTTTCCTGAGTAATCGCCACCCCAATGTATAACACAATTACTTCTCTTTACTATTGAATCATATACATCTCCCTCTTCACTATTAAAATAAATTACTGATAAACGTTCTTTAACGGTAATATCTATATCACATAAGCTTTTGTAAAAGGCATATGCAAAGTATGGTTCATCTCCTGATACCTTAACTAAATTGCAGTTTTTTGATAATAATCCCATTGAAATACTCATAGGAATAACAACAAAGGCATTACCAGAAATATTATGAAAGGTTACTCCTCTCGGCTGTCTGTGAACATATCCATAAGTGGTTTCAACCCAATTATCTAAGACTTCAATATTTCCTAGTTCCTCTTTAACTATTTTTTCAGTATTCTCACGTAAAAGCATTGTCATAGTATTCTCAAGTTCATAGGATACAAGTTCTTCACTTTGATTGGTTATCTGTGAAATTATCCTAATATGTTCTTTTGAATATTCCTTATCTAACCATAGTTTTGCACACTTATCTAATAATTCTATTGTACTTTCTAATGGAATGTTATGAGCTAATTCTTTATTTTTCTTTAATCTATCTAATTCAGAAATAATTTCGTCTTCCTTTGAACATAATAACTCAAGATTAAGATTATTTATGTTTCTTGATATAGCATTACTTCCACATGTATATTCTATTTTCATTATATGCCCTCCTTTACATTAAGAGTAGCCCCACATCCCTTAGCCTCTGATCCTTTAACTCTTCCTAAAATTCGTATAGTCATTAACTTACTACCACATTCTGGACACTCCTCCATAGATACTATCTCCCCTATATCATCTACTAAAATTGAAGCCCCAGCAAAAGCTGATGTTCCATAGGCATTTAACATTTGAATGAATCCTTTATCCCCTTCATTCTTAAGAGGCTTTAATGTCTTAATATCTCTAATCATAACCCTTCCCCATGTTGGAATATGAAATAAATAATCCTTATATTCTTTAGAATAATGTCCGGTTATAGGAAAGCTATTTTCTGTAAAAGAGTAACTATCAACAAAGTTTTCCTTTGGGACTCCAAGGAACTCAGAAACAATTTCAACAAAATCTTGTCTTCTCAATGCAGATCCCATGGACAAGTTCCCCTTTTTACCATCCCAACCTCCTCCTCCAGTGTGAATTATAGCATTCTTTCCTAATTTAACTGGTTTCATATTATCTTTTAGTTTATTTACTGAATCAAATAATAATATAGTTGATCCTCTTATGGAAAGATTATGATCCATATTATTATGATCTTCTAAAAAAGCTTTAAACGAATCCATATCTATTGTTAAATCTTCCTTATCCGGTTTTATAAGAAAGATTGTATTTTCGCTAAAGTTAAATATATCTAGCATATTACCTATATATGATTCTGTAGATTTTCCTAGTATAACTTGACTTTTATATTTTTTCATTACCTCTGGCTCTGGATAAAATACACAATCATAATCATTTAAAGATTTTAAAGATTTTTCTCTTTCAATAAATTCTTTGATTTTAATTATATCCTTTGTTCTTCTACCAACTATACTTGGATCTCCACTTGTACTACTAGAAACTGTCCACTTATCTAATTTATCAGCAGGAACTCTTAGTAAATCCTTAAACAGTCCATGAGATTTTTTAAAAAGTGTAGTTGTAAAATATGGTACTTCATCCATATCATTTTCTGATTTTAGGTTAATACTAGGATTAAATCCCTGATTATCACATAGCAGCTTATAAGCTGCACATTGATTATATTGTTGTACTAAATTTTTCTTATAATCCATAAAAAAGTTAACCCTCTCCATATAAACCTCCTAAATCATTTAATATTTTTAAACTGACCGGTCAGTTTATTTATACTCCTATTTTCTATTACTTTCAAATCCACTGATGGTTACTTACCCTTAAATTCATTCTATTTATTGGAAATATTGTAATTTATCTCTTCTTATCTTTAATTTTCATATAATTGTTTAAATACAATTAAAATTTATATCAATATTACCCTTGATTTTCTATATAAGTTTAATATCCTAATATTTTTTTCTACCTTTATTTATTAAATTATTATAAAAATACATTTTTAAAGATTATTATCTCAAGAATTTTTATAAAAATTAATAAGCATGAATTAGATAAAATCTAATTCATGCTTATTGTAAAAGCCTTAATATATTATAAATTTATAGTATTATAAACTAAGAATCTCCTAAAGAAAAATTCTCTGTTAATACATCATCTTTCAACAATTTTTTATAATACATAATAAAACAAATAAGAGTTATAATAGCAGCTAATATATCTGCTATAGGTTCCGCTACAAGCACCGCTAACAACTTATCTTCTAAAAAATTAGGCATTATAAAAATTAGTGGTATAAGCAATATTACCTTTCTAAGTAATGCTAAAAATAAAGATATCTTGGCTTGTCCTAGTGATAAAAAGGTTCGCTGACAAGCTATTTGAACTCCTAACATGAAAATTCCAAAGAAGAACACTTTTATATTTTTAGCTGTTATATCTACTAATTCTGGCTCATCACTAAATATTTTCACAAAAAACTCTGGTGCTATATTTAATAATAACCATAAAATCGTTGTATAAATAAAGGCTGTTACTAAAAATAACTTAAAGGCTTTTCTAACTCTTTCAAAGTTTTTCGCCCCGTAATTATATCCTATTATAGGCTGGGCTCCTTGAGCTAATCCCATAAGAGGCATATATATAATTTGCATTATACTACCCATTATCGTCATAGATCCTACAGCTAAGTCCCCCCCATATATCTGAAGACTATTGTTTAATGCTATAAGTACTAAACTCTCTGTTAATTGCATTATAAACGGAGAAACTCCTAATCCAAGTATTGAAATAACTATATTAAACTTTGGTATTAAGTAATTCTTTTTCAATTTTAATATGCTCTTTTTACCAAATAAAAACCATAAAACCCACAGTGCTGACACCATTTGTGCAATTATTGTAGCTAAGGCTGCTCCCTTAACCCCCATGGAAAATACAAAAATAAATATAGGATCAAGAACTATATTTATAGCAGCCCCTATCATAACAGTATACATTCCCATCTTAGCAAACCCTTGGGTATTTATAAAAGGATTCATTCCTAAAGCTATTTGTACAAACACTGTTCCTATAAGATATATGGTTAAATAATCCTCAGCATAGCCTATAGTAGCTTCACTAGCCCCAAATGCCCAAAGTATAGGTTCTTTAAAAATTAAGAAAATCACTGTTAATATTATTCCTATAATTATAAGCATAGAAAAGCTATTACTCATAATCTTCTCTGCCCCATCATTATCTTTTTCTCCCATCTTTATAGAGCATAACGGAGCCCCTCCAGACCCTATTAATGCGCTAAAAGCTGACACTATTAAAATTATAGGAAAGGCTATACCAACCCCTGCCATAGCTATGTCTCCACTTGGAAGTCTTCCTATAAATATTCTATCTACCATATTATATAAAACATTTACAATTTGAGCTATAATAGCAGGAAGTGATAATTTAAAAAGTAATGAACTTATTTTCCCCTTTTCCAAGTTAGTTCTTGTATCACTCATCCCCACACCATCCTTATTCATATTTCCTATACACTATATTAAAATACAAAACTTATCGTAATCCCTCCTATTCCTTTAAATATGTATGACACAAATCTAATTTTATCCTATATATAAAAAATTTGAAACCATAATTACTTTAAATACCTGTGATTTTAAATATATTATTGATTACAAATTAAAATAAGGTTGTATTATAAAACATATTTATGAATTATAATACAACCTCTTCTATGGATTAATTAACTATACAATATAATTAATAATTTATAATGTTTTCATCAGGTAAAATAATACTTTTACTAATATATTTATTTGAAATATATTTTCTTAAGCTAATCTTTTATAAGCTTCCATACAATATATATAATAATCTGTACTATAGTCATGTAAATTATAAAATAGAAGAACTTTAAAGAAAATACTGATAAAATACGTTCTAATGTGATTAATGGAGCAATTATAAGATCCAAGCTATGTAGCCTTAAAAATCTCCCAACATAAATAGCATAACTAGATAAAAAAGAGATAGTAGTAACAAATATAACACTATTTACTTTTTTAATACTGTCTATAAATGATCTATAGATAATCTTTAAAGATAGTAATCCCATACCTATTCCTAAAATCACGCCTGTAGCCATATAGGCAAAATGTTTCCATACATAAGGATTAGTGGTAAATCTAGATCTAATTACTGTATCCATATAATTTAGTTTAGCTAAATGAAAAAAATCTGTAATTAAATAAGGTGAATTAGGATAAAAGAAAAGCCATAATAATAGTAGCATCCAATATTTCATCTTATTTATTCGTCCTTCTTTATAATCTGTATTATCTATAACTACCGATATTTCAAGAGGTATATATGCTAAAGCTAAATTTAAAATCATAAAATTAAATCTTTCAACAAATAAGAAAGTAATTAATATATATAACCAAAATAGAACTCTAAATGCATATATATTAGGTCTTTCTTTATATCTCACCTTAAAATTTCTTAATATATTCAAATATTTTCTCCTAACTTATGATTTTTCCTATGCTTCCATTTCATATTAATTACTAGTACCTTGTCCATATTAAACTCAACCCTTGTTAATTAATGTTCCATAAAATTATTAAATGGTGTTTTAAGTTCTGTTGCCACATAAACCACAAGTAAAGCCCTTAATATCTCATCATCTATTTTTATAAATTTTACTCTATAATTATTAAACAAATACTCTCTTGCTTCTTCCATTGTGGAAAAAGTACTTTCTTCATAATTCATTATCTTTTTAGATACAGTAGCTTGAATTTTTCCTAATGACCTTTCATCGGTTCCAATCTTTTGTGCGAGTGTCCTTGATCTCCCTACATACATAGCCGCTTCATTATCATACATTATATATACACCTTTTACTGGTGAACTTTCCCCAAGTATCTCCTTCATTCTCCCCTCAGTAAGCCCATTAATTTTATAACTTGGTGAATCTAAAAGTTTCTTAAATAATAATGGTAACTCCTCAACATAATTAAAAAATTTTTTCATAAACCCCCCTCAAATATGGTTTCCCTTTAATAAATTAATATCATATATAAACTTGTTTTCTACAGTTTCCCCCTATAAAATATTCCCTTCTATAGTAATAAACTCCTCTAAAGTTATGGCTTTTTTATATCCTAATATTTCTCTTGAGGCTTTTAAAATTCTTTTGTCCTCTGTCACTATAATATATTTTTTATTACTATTAGCTAAAGATATTAAAATCAAATCATTTTTAGATAACTTATTATCATTAAAATAATAGGCTTTATTATTCTCACATACTTTTATGTTATTTTTATTAATAAAATCTTCTATATCAATGCCCTTATAGTCCTCTATATAACTAATTAAATCTAAAAATCTTTGTGACAAAATATAAGTACCTTTATACCTGCATCTTTCTTTTACTGCTATCTCTTCTGCTATATTTTTAGGTATTATATATTTAAAATTTTTATTTTCTTTCATAAGTTTAAAAAATTCTGGCTTTTGATTCCATAATTTTATTACTATATTAGAATCTAAAACATAGGTAATCATATTAGTTCTCACCAACTTTTATTTATATTTATTATTTACTTTTATATTACTCTCACAGTAATCAATAGACCACTGATAAAACTTAATTTATCAATGGTCTATTATAATATATAAGAAAACTTAAATTTTTTATATATTTATCTTATACTCTTTTTATTATTGAGTTATACAGACTTTCAATAATACTTGTTGGAAATAATCTATTCTCGAAAATCATAATTACTGACAATAGAGCCTCAACTATTCCTATAATAAAATAGATAATATGCAAGAAATTAATTGAATTAAGCATTATACATTGCACAACAATCCATATTACTAAAGCTAAGCTAAAAATGCTACTTATATATCCTTGATATTTTAACTTAAAAGTAAAAGTTAAGGCAGCAAGAATATTCCCAATGCCTATTACAGTAAATAAAATGATTCCTGGTATTAAAAAATTATTAAAAGGAGAATTTTTTAATACATCAGTATGGATACCCATTGGGCTATTAGGATTAAGAATAGCGGCTAACCCTCCAGCCATAGCCCCTATTCCTACAAACACATGTAAAGCAAATAATAACCTATATAATCTTTTCATTTTATCTTCCCCCATATTTTAATACAAATTCCCTTTACTTTATCATGATATAAATTTTCTGTTACAGATTAAATAAAAAAGCTATTACTTATTTTAAAATACTATTAATAATGGAATGTAAATAAAAAGGTGAAATCCAATTGTCATTATATGCTGATTCACCCATTATGGAGATCATTTATTTTCATCTATTTGCTTATATTTAGCTAAAAATGGACTTATTAAGATAATTATTACTATATATAGTCCCAAAACCAACATAGCATTTGTTTTTCCTAAACTTAATAAATAATCTTTAAATAGTATAACTAATAATGGTATTAATGCAGAAATTGACCATCTTGAAAGCTCATTGATTCTAAATCTGGAATTACAACTTTTACACTTTATGCTTTTATAGCCTTGAAAAGTTGAAGATAAAAGTTCTATATATGAAAATTTTTTTTGCATTTACAACATCTTTGCATGATAACCCCCTAAAAATCATCCTATACAATTTTAAAAATTTTCCCTTAAAGAAACAATATACCTAATTATACCATTTCTTATAAGAACTTGTTATAATATATGTAAATTCATATATTATAAAGGTTCTTAAGTAGCTTTTATATTAAAATAAGCCCATTTTTTTCTAAGTTCTTTCCATAATATAAGATTAAAAGATAACTTAATATGTGTTATATAAATATTGGAACATAATTTAATCTAATGTTGAAATCTTATATATTTTTAAATGTATGCACATAAAGGAGGATTATAATGATTTATTATAATAAAGATAATATACTTATACGTTCTATGATAAAAAGTGATATTAAAAATTTGGTTCATGGTTTTACAGAACAAAATTGGCATAAATCATATGAACTATTTAATGATTACTATACTCAACAAGAAAATAATGAAAGATTAGTTATTATTGCTGAAATAGATGGTGATGTTGCTGGATATGTAACGCTACTTTCCTTTGCAAAAACTGGTCCTTTTGCATATAAAAATATACCTGAAATTGTTGATTTTAATGTCCTTATTAAATATCAAAAAAGAGGTATAGGAACTAAGATTATGAATGTAGTAGAGAAACTTGCAAAAGAGAAGAATGATTTCGTTTCTCTATCTGTAGGACTACACTATGGCTATGGATCTGCTCAAAGAATGTATGTAAAGCGAGGATATATTCCGGATGGTACAGGTGCTTGGTATAATGGAAATCAACTAGAACAATATGCTAGCTGTTCAAATGATGATGACTTGACACTTTATTTCCTTAAATCCTTAAAAGAAATTAAATAAATATTGTATCGCCTGATATTTAGAGATTATTGCTCAATATATCTTAGTTGATAATTAGTATAAATTAAGTTAGGAGAAATCACCTTTTACCGATCTTAAAAATTCATATATTATAAACCATAATCAAATATTTAATCCCTTTAATATAAAAAATAGCCTTGAAATTCAATAAAGTGATTTAACTTATTTAATTAGTTAAATCACTTTATTATGTGTATATTTTCATAATTTCTTTAGTTCTGTTAATTCTTCATCAGTAATATTACGCCATTTACCTATGTCTATTCCACAAACAGTCATATTAATAATCCTAATTCTCTCTAGCCTAATAACTGTATATCCAAAGGTTTTACTCATTCTTCTAATTTGTTTATTTAATCCTTGAGTTAAAATAATTGAAAATGTATCTTCACTAATTCTAGTGACTCTACAGGGTCTAGTTCTTACATTACAAATTTCTACTCCTTTGCTCATCCCTTCTATAAATAAATCATCAAAGGGTTTATTTAAAGTTACTATATACTCCTTTTCATAATGATTTTCTGATTGCAGAATTTTATTTGATAATTCACCATCATTAGTCATTAATATTAATCCTTGAGATTCCTTATCTAATCTTCCAACTGGAAAAATATATTCTGGATAATTTATAAAATCAATTATATTATTCTCCACTTCTTTAGCAGAAGTACAAGTAACCCCTACTGGTTTATTTAAAAGTATATATACCTTATGTTTTTTCTTAATAGGCTGGTTATCAAGGAGTATTATATCCTCTTCCTCTACCCATTGTCCTTTAATACAAGGTTCTCCATTTACCTTTATTCTATTCTCTTCAACAAATCTATTTGTTTCTCTTCTTGAGCAAATTCCATAATTACTAAGTAGTTTGTTTATCCTCATCCCAAGTCTTTCTCTCTCCCTTATATCATCTTTATGTTTATCCTACAAACAGTTATTTTACTTTATCCTATAGATTATAACATAATTAATTTTACTTATTTACAATAAACTTCATCATAAAAATTTTCTTTAAACTTTTCTAATGTCTCCATCTTAAGTCATATTCTATTTTAAATTTTAATCTTAACAATTTAGGATAAGAAATTATATTTGTAAATGTTATTATATAGTTATCCTAGGAAATTTAAATGAGGTGACTTCATGGAGTATATTAATTTAATTCAAAAAACCATTGATTATGTTGATGCTAATATTCATGATAATTTATCTGTAGATGATTTGGCCAAAATTGCAGGTTTTTCAACCTATCATTATTATAAAATCTTTAGTAGTTTTGTTAACTTATCAGTAATGGACTATGTAACAAAAAGAAAATTGCAATTTGCTTTACATGATTTAGCTAAAGGGGGAAGGATAATTGATATTGCAATGGATTATGGCTTTGAAACCCATGCTGGTTTTAATAAAGCCTTTAAACGCACCTTTGGTTATCCTCCAAGCTTATATAGGCTTCATGCTCCTAAAGGGCTTCCCCCGAAAATTAATTTATTATATTTAAAAGAAAATTTAACTGGAGGTATTGTTATGGAACCTAAAATAATAGACATGCATAGTTTTAAGGTTGCTGGGTATGAATTTAAAAATAACCTTAAGAACGTGTTACGCTCAAAAGACATTCCCGCTTTCTGGTCTCACCGTGGTTTTGATGGTAATAATTGCGAGGAAAGGCTATATAAACAACTAAATCCACAAAAACATGGAGAATATTGTATTTGTGTTAACACTGATATGAATACCGATGATTTTTCATATGTAATGGCTGTTGCTGTTGATAATTTTGATAAGGCCTCTGAGGATATGTATAAGCTAGAAATTCCTTCTGCTACCTATGCTGTATTTACTACTCCACCGGTTCATGAAGATGAATTTGTATCCTCCATAAAGGGAACTTGGACATATATACTTCAACATTGGTTCCCCAATTCCCAATATGAAATTGATGAAAGTAAACTTGATTTTGAGTATTATGATGAGCATTGTCACCCCTCAGAATATGATAAAATTTCAATGCAAATCTATATTCCTATAAAGAGAATATAAAGTTTATTGAAGTATGTTAGATTTATTAAAGTATGTTAGATTTATAAAGGTATGTTGAGTGTATAGAATAGAAGTATGTTAAATTTATAGAGATATATTAAGTTTGTAAAAGTATGCTATTGTTCATAAAGGTATTTTAAACTCCAAGAGGGTAATTCAAAATAAAAACTTATTTTAAATTACCCTCTTATTGCTAATTGTTTAATTTCTTATAAGTATATTTTACTTTTATAATTTTCACTATTTATATCCATTCTCTTTAGCCATTGCTTCATCTTTAATTTCTTTTCTCATAGCATTAAGAGCCTCATCTCTTCTTTCATTTTTGGCCATAAGATCTTCTCTTGTTTTTTCATCATCTGTTATTTCAATCATTTCTTCAGCCTTATGAATATTTTGAATGGTATTACTAATATTGCATTGAATTTTATCTACATTATCTCTTCTATCATCTGGTTTATTCTTCATAATTTTATTTCTCCTTTGTTTCATCATAAAAATTTATTATTAAAAATACTAAGGTTTTAAAGTTATTAATTTATATAACCAAACCTGACTTTTTTATTATATGTGTAAATATATTTATTATACGATGAGGGTAATATATAAATATTGTTATATATTTTGTGATGACTTTACACAACAATCTATAATATATAAAAAGTATTTGTATTCTATCTTCAATAAGATTTTTAAGTTTATCTCACTAAATATGAAATAATAACAATTTAAACTATACATACTATTTTTTATTAGTGTTAATCTTAACAATATGATATTATTAATTGAAATTAAAAATAGAGATTACTAATGAAAGGTATGAAATGATGAATTTTAAAGACTTAGGAATTAATAAAGATATAATAAATGTGCTAAAAAACTCTGGTATTAATACTCCCACTGAAATTCAAGAAAAAAGTATTATACATATTAAAGAAGGAAGAGACCTTATAGCTGAAGCTCAAACTGGTACTGGAAAAACCCTTGCCTTCCTACTTCCTATATTTGAAAATATATCTCCAAATATAAATACAACTCAAGTTTTAATAATTTCTCCTACAAGAGAATTAGCTATTCAAATTACTGAAGAGGCTATGAAACTTAAAGAAGGTAAAGATATAAATATTTTAGCAGCCTATGGTGGTAAGGATATAGGCTCTCAGCTTAAAAAACTTAAAAATAATATTCACTTAATTATTGCTACTCCTGGTAGACTTTTAGATCATCTTAGAAGGAAAACCATAAATCTTAAAAATCTTAAAACATTAGTATTAGATGAAGCTGATCAAATGTTACTTATGGGATTTAAAAATGAAGTTGAAGAAATTATGAAAGAAACTTCTAAAAAGCATCAAGTTCTTTGTTTTTCTGCGACTATGGACTCTCAAGTAAAAAAACTAGCTTATAGATATATGAAAGATCCTGTAGTTGTATCTATAGAAAAAGAAGAAATCACCTTAAATAATATTAAACAGCAAGTAGTTGAAACTACAGATAGATGGAAGCAAGATTCCTTATGTAAGGTTTTAGATGAGGATAATCCATTTATGGCTATAATATTCTGTAGAACTAAAAGAAGAGTAGATAATCTTGAGGCAGCACTTCATCAGCGTGGATATAACTGTGCAAAATTACATAGTGATATACTTCAATCAAAGCGTGAGAGAATAATGAAATCTTTTAGAAATGCTGATATTCAATATTTAATAGCTACAGATGTAGCTGCTAGAGGGCTAGATGTAAGTGGTGTTGGTCATATATATAACTATGATATCCCTGAAAATGTAGAGACTTATATACATCGTATTGGTAGAACTGGAAGAGCTGGAGAAGAAGGATACACTTGTCTATTTATTGATCCAAAGAACAAAAATGTCTTAGATGAAATAGAGAAAGAAATTAAACTTACTATCCCTAGAAGAGATGTGAATTTAGATTAACTATAAAATTGTAATATAAAATTTACTTAGAAATTCTATATAAAGCTTTAGTTTTTAAAATTAATTTATGCATATATATAGGTTGAGATAAAGCAATAATATCTTAATAAATAGGTTAAAAGTTTATATTAAAGTCCTATAAAAATAAGGTATGAAATTTAAGATAAATTCTTAAACTTCATACCTTATTATATTAAATAAATATATTTTTTCTAAAGTTCTCTAAAACCCTTAGATAATATTTATTTATAAGTTTCTACTTAATATTAAATAAAACAACTATCCTTAAAAAGAATATTTTAGATTAATCTTCTTCCTTATCTTCAAATTGACTATTATAAAGTTTTTCGTAGAAACCACCTTTTTTCATTAATTCCTCATGATTTCCCTGCTCTATAATATTTCCATCATTTATAACTAAGATTAAATCTGCATTACGGATGGTTGAAAGCCTATGAGCAATAACAAAGCTAGTCCTTCCCTTCATTATATTCTTCATAGCCTTTTGAAGTAATACTTCTAGTCTAGTATCAACAGAACTAGTAGCCTCATCTAATATTAATATTGCAGGATCTGATATTATAGCCCTAGCTATGGTTAATAATTGTTTTTCCCCCTGAGATATATTAGAAGCTTCCTCATTAAGGAACATATTATATCCCTCTGGAAGGGTTTTAATAAAGTGATGTACATTAGCTATTTTAGCTGCCTCTACAATCTCTTCCTTAGTTGCTCCAAATCTACCATACTCAATATTATCATAAATTGTTCCATTAAATAACCAAGTATCCTGTAGTACCATTCCAAACATTGACCTTAGGTCTTCACGCTTCATCTCCCTAGTATCTACTCCATCTATCTTTATGGAACCGCCCTTAATATCATAAAATCTCATAAGTAAGTTTATTAATGTGGTTTTTCCTGCACCAGTTGGTCCAACGATTGCTACCATCTGACCACTTTTTATCTCTGCACTTAAGCCCTTTATTAACATATTATCATCGGTGTATCCAAACTTAACATCTTGGAAAGTAACATTTCCACGAGGATTATGGAGTCTTACTGAAGTTTTAGAATCTGGAACTTCCTCTTCTTCATTTAATATTTCAGCCACACGTTCAATGGATGCAAAGGCTGATTGAATTGTAGATGAAAGCTGAGTAACCTGAGAAAGTGGCTGATTTATCTGCCATATATAACGTATAAATGCCTGTAAGTTACCTACTGTAATAGCTCCGCTAATGGAATAAAATGCTCCAATAACACCTATGGCAGCAATACCTAAATAACTTACTAAAGAGATTAAAGGAGACATTATACTAGATATAAATTGAGCCTTAAATCCTGTACTACAAAGTTCCTCATTTATACTTTCAAATTCCTCTATAGCCTCTTCTTGCTTTCCATATAACTTTATCTCATTAAACCCTGTGTATATTTCTTGAACCTTACCATTTAATTTACCTAATGCTTTTTGTTGTTTAGAAAATAAATTTTGAGATTTATTAACTATAACTTTAGAAATTAAATAACTTAAAGGTATTATAAGCATAGCTAAAAGAGCCATGTTAAGATTAATTCTAAACATCATTATAAGAGCTAAAGTTAAAGACAATACGGCATTAACCACTTGAACAAAACTCTGCTGCATTGCATTAGAAATTGTATCTACATCATTAGTAATACGACTTAATACATCTCCATAAGTATTTTTATCAAAATAACTTACTGGAAGTTTTCTAATCTTATCTTGAATAGCATCTCTTAGATCCCTCATGGTATTTTGAATAGCATTGGTTAATAAAGAAATAGCTATATAGGTTGATATTGCACTAGAGGCATAAACTCCAGCTAAAATTCCAAGGGTTTTCAAAATATAACTAAAGTTTACTGAAGCCCCTTCAACTCCTTTTATCATGTTAAAGGCATCTTTTGTAAGCTGTGTTATTATTAATCCTTCTGTCATTGGAGCAAGAGCATTAAAGACTGCTGCTGCTATTATAAATACAATGGCAGTAATAAATGGTACTCTATAAGGTCTTACAAAGGTAGCTAGGCTGTTTATACTAGTTTTAAACTTCTTCATTATGCTAATTCCTCCTCTGTAAGCTGAGATGATGCAATTTCATGGTATATTTCACAGGTCTTTAATAATTCCCTATGAGTACCCATGCCTACTACTTCTCCTTCATTTAATACTATAATTTTATCACTATGAAGTATAGAGCCTATTCTTTGGGCTACTATCAAAACTACAGCATCTGTGGTTTCTTCCTTAAGTCTTGCTCTAAGAGTTGCATCTGTTTTAAAATCTAAGGCAGAAAAACTATCATCAAATATATAAATCTCTGGTTTTCTAACTACTGCTCTTGCAATAGATAATCTTTGTTTTTGTCCACCAGACACATTAGATCCACCCTCACTTATTGACTCTTCAAACTTTTTAGGTTTATGAGTTATAAAATCATAAGCTTGAGATACCTTTGCAGAGTGCTCTAACTCTTCCTTATCTGCATCCTTCTTACCAAATTTAATATTACTTCCTATAGTTCCTGTAAATAATAGAGTTTTCTGTGGTATAAAGCCAATTTTTTCACGCAGTGACTTTAAATCATAATCCCTTACATCTACTCCATCTACAGTTATACTACCCTCTGTAACATCATAAAATCTTGGAATTAAATTAATTAATGTACTTTTTCCACTACCTGTACTTCCTATAAAGGAAATTGTTTCTCCCTTTTTAGCTGTAAAGGATATATTTTTAAGTACAGCTTCCTCCCCATTTGGATAAGCAAAGGTAACATTTTTAAACTCTACTAGTCCCTTCACCTCTGTATCTCGAGTTCCATTTTCCGGACTTTCAATAAGAGGTTTCTCATCTAATAATTCCTGAATTCTATCAGCTGAAACCTGTGCTTTAGGATACATAACAAATACCATTGAGAATAACATCATAGAAAACATAGCATGGAATAAATATTCTATAAAAGCTACCAGTTGTCCAACTTGAAGGCTTCCAGTATTTATCATATTACTTGAAACCCAGAATATTGCTATTATTGCTATATTTAATAATAAGAAGAACATTGGCTGAGAAATAGCCATAAGCTTATGCAACTTTTTAGATATGCTTGTATAATCTTCATTGGTCTTTGCAAATCTTTTTCTCTCATGATCATCATTACCAAAGGCTCTAATTACCCTTATTCCTGTAAGATTCTCTCTAGATATACGATTTAATTTATCCAATCTTTTTTGTTGTATTTGAGACATTGGGTGAGATTTTTTAGCTATAATTATTACTCCAATTACTATAAAAGGTATGGTTACTGCTAATACTATAGATAATGATAAACTTGTTTTAAGAATCATTACTAAGCTTACGGTAAACATTATTGGGGTAATTAATGCGGTTCTTAATAAAGTATTTGTAAATAATAATAATTGGAAAGCATCATTAGTGGTTCTCGTAATCATGGATGATACCCCAAACTTATCATATTCACTGTGGGAAAATTCTTGAGACTTTCTAAAGACATCATTTCTCATATCTCTAGTTATACTAGTTGATATCTTAGCGGAGCAGTATCCAAGTAATATGGTACCCATAACCCCAACTATAGAAATAACCACAAGTATAAGTCCCATTCTTTTTATATAACTTACATCATTATTTGCTATACCAATATCAATAATTTTAGCCATTATTGTAGGTATGCCTAACTCAACTAAGGCAAAACCAAAAATTGATATTACATTTAATGCAATAAGAGGTTTATAATTTTTTAAATATTTTAAAATTAATTTCATTAAGTGTTCTAAACTCCTTTCTTCATATGTTTTATATTATCTCAATACAACTAACTCTCATTATGGTATAAAGTATATTATATACCATGTTTTTTTAATGTCCATATTTTTTTTACTTTCTATATATATTTTTCTTTTTCTTCTTAAATATATACACCTCTATTTTTAGAAAAATTATTTATATGACTACAAGTTATTATTTTATTTTTTAATACCTTTTCTATTTTTTACTATAAAAAACTCCAACCTATTACTAGGCTGAAGTTTTTAGTTAATTTTGCTTCAATACATATGATTATATTATCTTATATTTTTAATAGTCTTTATCTATATAAGTTGTAATATTAAAACTACATTAAAACTTATTGAGTCATCAACCAGTTAAATGTAAGTTGTTTAATGTAACATATATATTATTTAATATCTAATTTTATTATTTGGTCCTTTAATATAGTATAGTCATCATTTCTATTAACAACTTCTATATAATACTTTTTATTTAAATCTAATTTAGGGTAGGCATATTTAACCCTTTGCTCTAATAAACCTTGTATTTCCTTTTCAACTTCATACTTAGGTATATAAAAGCTACCAGTTGTACCTTCCTCAAATATATTTAACTTAACTCTTGATTGTTCTCCAGTAGTCTTAATAGTAATGAAAGTTTCATTTTCTCCTTGTTTAATATCTTCTATTTCTACTGTTCCCCTATTTCCAAAATCATATTTTTTACCCATCTCTACTAACTTACCTTCTATTTCTACATTTTCTTTTTGTATATGATTATCAGAAGTTTCCGGAATAATAAATACCTCTCCATCCTTACTAGGAAGTCCATGTTTTATACTTAATATATTATCTTCTTTATCACTTCCAGAAACAAACTCTAATATCCCTTTTTTAGTATCCCATAGGTAGTAGTTTAATTCTCTATTTTCATTATTAACCTTATATTTTGTATCAATAGCAATCTTATTAGGATATTTATATAATTTTAATAATTCTATAGTATTTCCATGGGATTCTATTTCTTTTCCTATACTATATTCCTCTATTTTTAAATTCTCACTATTTAGGTTTAGCTTTATAGGCTTTTTATTAATTTCTATTTCTTCTGTATTTCCAAATCCAATGAGAATTTTCTTAATATCAAACTCTCCTTTAAATATCTTAGGGAGTTTACTTCCATCGTGGGGTTTTGCATAATATTTTATCATTCCTCCAAAGGTATACTCATCTATTAAATTTCCTTTTTCCATACCATATTCATACTGTAATCCCTTATGGTAATTTATATTTCCTTGAAACCAATACGCCTTAGAAGGATCTAGAGGTTTTTCTCCCTTAACATTGTAGAATACAGTTAACTCATCTCCATCATAATAAATATTTTCCACATTAATAGTATACCCATCAGCATATGCAGAATAAGAAATTTTTTCAGCATTATCGTAACCATTTACCCCAAAGGTCTTACTTATATATCCCACTACCTGTCCTATTCCTGGAATTTCCTCTGCATAAGCTGGAAATCTTAGCCCTAATCCTATAGCAGTAACCATTACTATTCCTGCTGCCACAGCTACCTTTTTTATTCTTTTACTTTTAAATAAACTTATTTTCTTACCTGTCCTCTCTTTTCTTCCTCTTTCTAACCCTAAGTTTATAGCTAGGTCTAATTCCTCTGGTATATCAATTGATTTTTTTAAATCTTCTATTTCATTCATACTATACTATCTCCCTTCCCATATAAGTTCTTAGCTTACTTAATCCCTTATTCAAGTAGGTCTTTACTGTCCCCTCTGGAATCTCTAAAACCATGGCAACTTCCTTTATAGTTAAGTCATTAAAATATTTTAATATAATTACTCTTTTTAACTTCTCCTCTAGTTTATCTATTGAATATAATAAATCTAACTTTTCCTCCATATTCTTCTCTGTTATTGGTATATTATTTAATACCTCTTCCTTTAAATAAACTACATTATTCTTTTTCTTCATTAAACTTATAGCATTATTAATTAATATCCTAGTAAGCCAGGTATTAAAATACTTAGGCTCCTTTAATGTATTTATTGATATATAAGCCTTATATACAGTATCTTGAATTATATCTAAGGCATCTTCCTTATTTTTCACATAAGCAAAGGCAGTTCTATATAGCTGCTCTTTTCTATTGTTTATTAAAGAAAGAAAAGCCTCCTCATCCCCCTCTATTGCTAGTTTAACTATATCCTTCATAAGTCCTCCCCTTCTAGAAAACAATTACTAGTAACTTTTTCTTACACCCATTAGACTTCATATATATGTAAAGAGTTTTATTTTTCCATACAATTTTAAAAATTATTTTATATATTTTCCCTGTTTTTACTCATAAAAAAACTTCAACTCATAATTGAATTGAAGCATTTATCCTATTTAAAAATTCATAGGGTTTCTTCTGATTTTATAATTCCATCTTAAATTAAAGTTCTGTATACTTCTTACTTGATCCCCTTGCTTTCTCCACTGGATATTTCTTTTCATTCTTATCCATCTTTTTATTTATTATTTCTTCTATATCTACATTTAAAGAATCTGCCATATGAACGCAATAAACCAATACATCTGCTAACTCATCACATACTTCTTTTTTATTATAATTATTATCCCATAGAAAATGCTCTAATAATTCTCCAGATTCTATATTTATAGCTTTAGCTAAATTCTCTGGAGTATGGAACTGAGCCCAATCTCTTTCATCCTTAAATTTTCTTATTCTCTCTATTGTTTCTTTCATATCTAGTTTTCCTTCTCTCTTATTATATCAATATTAAACTTATAAAGTAGATTTTAAAATAAACTTATTATAGAAATTTTATATAAACTAATCTCTAATTACATTTAGTTTATGAAGTAAGTATTCTTTTTTATTTAAAGGATCATAAGTGCTTCTCTCACGAACTTTAGCCTCCTCTATAATTATCTCCGTGTAGCCATAAAATCTTGTTAAAAACATTCCTTTTCCTCCTGTGTATGAGGCAATCTTCATCTTATATTCTTTTGAATTCTCTACTGGAATAAGTCCATTTATTAAAAATTCTTCACCCTCAATAATTGGATTATTGAATTCTGCTCTCATTGTTTCTAAATCCCATAGGGCCTTGCTTAATACCTCTTGAGGAATTCTAAGTTCAAATTCATGTATAGGCTCTAAAAGCTTAGTTCCTGCCTTATATAAAGCTTCCATAAAAACCATAGGGGTTAAATCCCTAAAGTCTGCTGGAGTACTAACAGGACTTGAGAATTCACTAAAGGTAAGGGTTACCTTTATGTCAGTGACCTCCCATCCAAATAATCCTTGCTTACTAGTTTTAAGAACAGCCTCCTCAATAGCATTTTGAAAGGACTTAGGTAAAAATCCTGTTGTAACTTCTGAAATATATTTTAATCCTTCTCCCCTTTCTAAGGGTTCTATTTTAAGTCCTACACTTGCCCAGAAGGGATTAAACTTTTCTCTCATATACATTGTGGCTGTGCCAATACTCTTAGGAGTTTCTTTGTATATGGTTTGAATATTTGAGAATTTTACTTTTATTCCATAGTTATCATTTAGTATGGAACTTAAAATTTCCATTTGAACTTCCCCAAATAAGTTTACATAAATATCTTTTTCATTCTCATCTCTTCCAAGCTCTAATAATGGATCTTCTTCTGTAAGAAGTGTTAAGGCTTTAAATAATTCATTATTCTCTTCTTTATTAATAGAAGATATTTTAGTTTTTAATGTGGGCCTCGCTATTGATATACTCTTTATTCTATGATTGGGAGCTCCAATAACATCCCCAACTTTAAAACTTGTAAGTCCATATAAGACTCCAATATCTCCAGCATATATGGTAGATACTTCAATAGGCTTACCATTCTCTATGGCATTAATTTTTTTAACCTTTTCTACTCTGTCATTATTAAAGACCTCTATTTTTTCTCTCACAGATAGCTTACCTTTAAATAATCTTATATAAACCTTCTTTTCCTTTGTTTCTGTCCTTTCAATTTTAAAGACTACTCCTGATAAATCTCCTTCATAGTCTTCACTAGAGAATGGTAAATACTTAGATATGCCATTTAATAAATCTTTAATTCCAACTCCGATTGATGCTGCACCAGAAAACACTGGATATAAATTTCCTTCCCTTGAATACTTAAAAAGTTTTTCTTCTATTTCCTCTACTTTGTGATTTACTCCACTTACATATTCATCTAAAAACTCTTCATCTAAATCTGATAAAACATCAATAGCATTGTCTATTATATTTTCTTTAAATGTATGATTTACAGAGACTTCCCTGCCTCCTTCACTATAAATCTCTTGTAATTTTACAATCTTACTACACATAGTTTTCTTTATTTCATTAAAAACCTTAGTAAAGTTTGCTCCCACCCTATCTAACTTATTTATAAAAATTATTGTTGGTATTCCTAATTTTCTTAAGGTGTTAAATAGTATTCTTGTTTGAGATTGAATCCCTTCTACTGCTGATACAACTAATATTGCCCCATCTAAAACACTTAAAGAACGCTCAACCTCTGAAATAAAATCTACATGTCCTGGGGTGTCAATAAGATTCACTTTAACATTATTAAAGGTAAAGGATGTAGCTGATGACTTAATTGTAATTCCCCTCTTACGTTCAAGATCCATAGAATCTGTTTGAGTATTTCCTAGATCTACACTCCCAATATTCTTTATTACCCCACTATAATATAAAAGATTTTCAGTTGTAGTGGTTTTTCCTGCATCAACGTGGGCTACAATTCCTATATTAATTATTTTCATATACATCCCTCCTATTACTTTTCTTTTTTATATAATGCTTATTTATTTTCATTAAAATAATCACTCCAAAATAAAAAGGCTCTAAATGAACACAAGTTCACTTACAACCTTAAAAGTTATTTCCTAAATATAAATATGAGACATAAGACTTTAATTTACTAATCTTAAATTAAAAATATAGTTATAGTAATTTAAAGTAAAAATTTAATTTATTCAATGATTAAAACTCTAAACGTAAGGGTTTTACTTTAAACATTAAACTATACACCTATCTTTTATAGGAACCTCCCCTAAATATCAATCCCTTAAAAGGTGTGATATTTTTTAGTTTATCCTAGTAAAAAATAGGCTTTATATTAAAAACCCTATAGTTAAAACTTCAATTTATAAATTATTTCACTTAAAAAAACTACTATCAGATAAATCCATATATAAACTACTATTAGTATATCTATATATTTTAAGA
This sequence comes from Clostridium hydrogeniformans DSM 21757, assembly GCF_000686705.1. Taxonomy (GTDB): domain Bacteria; phylum Bacillota; class Clostridia; order Clostridiales; family Clostridiaceae; genus Clostridium_Z; species Clostridium_Z hydrogeniformans. Next base: position 225,267 of record NZ_JMLJ01000003.1, read on the forward strand.
TACTTAAACTAAAATCTTATATTATATCTATAAATGTAGCAAAAGTAGGCATTAAAAAAACCGTGTTTAGAACACGGTTCCTCCTACTATGCAAATAAGGTGTAACATGCTCATTTAATACTGATTACCCTTAAAAGCATTATAATAATATAGTAGCAACTAATAATTAATTGCACTACAAACAAACCTTGAATAATCAAGATTTTAAACAATACTTTTAAGAATAATCCTTATTTAATTAGTTAATTACAAACTACCTCTTTTTGCATATTAACAACACCTTTACATTTATATTTTCATATTTATATTTAGGCTTATATAGTTCTCTACAATAATAATATATATTACTACTAAGATTAAATATTAGCATCGTAAAGATTATAACTCAGTTTAATTATAATAAAGTAAAAACCAATTCTACATTAGTTTTTCCTTTATTTAAATATATTATAGACAAAATGGAATATATTTTCAATGTATTTTTTTCCAAACATTAATTGCTACTTTATTAAACTTATATTTAAATACTTACCATATTCCAAGGTTTTTAGCAGCTTCAATGGCTGACACCCTGTTATTAACCTGAAGCTTACCATATATATTAATTATATGAGATTTAACTGTGGCTAATGAAATACATAAAGTCTCTGCTATCTCTTTATTTGAAGCGCCCTTGGCTATTTCATTAAGAACATCCATCTCTCTTTCACTTAATATAGTTTGAGATCCTATTTTACATATCTTCAATACTTCTTTATAATGTAATTTTTCTCTTACATTTAAAGAGTTATATAACTCATTATTATATTCTTTTATTACCTTAACTACGGTTTCATCTTGCAGATAATATGGCTGGAGTATTTTATTTTCATAACTATAGAATATTGCTTCTCTAAAAAGATTTATTACTTCTCTTTTATTCCCTTTATTATCATATATGATTTTTATTTTACAAAGGGATGCTTGTACTATTTTCATCTTTATTTTGTTTCTACGAGAATAACTTAAGATCTCATCTACTAACTTAATTCCTTCCTCTACCTTTCCTTTACTATATAATATATTTGCATATAAAAGTTTACTCTCTAAGGTTTTATATTTTTCCTCTATGGTTTCATATGAATTTATAAACTCTTCAATATACTCTCCTGAAAGTTTATTTTTCTTAAAAACATAATTTAAAATTAAAGATATATATAATGTATTTTTATAACTTTCCATATTCATAAGCTCTCTTAATAAGACCATAGCTTCTTCATATTCTCCAATAATGAACTTATATTCTGCTAAATTATATTTATATGCTCTATCCAATGAAAGAGATGCCTCTGAAAAATTTCTATTAACACTCTCCAAAGACTTCTTTGCTGCTTCTATATTCATTTGTTTTAAATATACACCAGTTATACCTATATAAAAGCTTATTGATAGCATAAAACTTTTTTCATCTTTACCCTTTATTTTCTCCATCTCTTCATAAAATTCTATGCATTTATTGAACTCTCCCATTTCCTCAAATATATAGGATTTAATACTAAAAGCAAAGAAATCTATATATGAATTAGAAAAAGATTTAGAATAGCTTATAGCCTCCTCTATATATTCTAATGTCTCTTTGTACTTACAATTAATACATAAAAAAGAAGCATCCTTAATTAAAATAAAAGCTTTAGTTATATCTTTTAATGGTAGCTTATGAATTTCAGAAATTGACATTATAGAAGAATCATCAATTTTTAGGTTATCTTCTATAAGTAAATTTGAAAGCCTAAAGGCTGAATATCTAAGATCCTCACTTATATTCCCCTCAAGCATACCGTATAACTCTCTACACTTATTAAATTCCATATTCACGTAGTGATAAAAAAAACTTTGGTAGGAAAAGTCTGGATTTTCAATAATAGATGATATGGGAATTCTATCTACATAAGAAAATAGTGTTATATTTTCTGGCTGTTCTAAAATTAGTTTCATAGCCTCTTCATAATTTTTCCCTAGAATTAGTTGATGTATAGCTTCCTTATAATCTCCAATATCCTTTAGAATATATGCTACCTTTTTATGATATTCAAGCTTAACTTTTCTACTAAGCTCATTAAATCTACCTATTAGATATTCTCTTAAAATATTATGATATCTATAAATACCACTTTCTTCATCTATACATATTATTAAAATATTTTTTTCCATAAGATTATTAAGTATTTTATTGTACCTTATATCATCTAAAAGCCTATTACAAATTTCTTCATTAAAATATGACAGCATAGATGTAAAAACTAAAAATCTTTTTTCTTCCTCATCTAAAAACTCATAAATTTCCTTTGTTAAATATTCTCCTAAAAGCTTATTATTAAGATTTAATTTACTTATTTCCTTTTTAATATTCCCTACTTTAGCTGTAGCAATAAGTTGCATTCCACCTATCCATCCTTCGGAAACCTCACTTATATAATTAGCAGTATCCTCGTCTAACCTTAACTTTAAAGTATTATTTAAAAACTTTACTCCATCATTTAATGAAAATTTTAAGTCATCATCATCTATTATAAGAAGATTTCCCTCCATACTTAAAGCAGCTAAATATAGATTAGGATCATACCTAGTAATAATTATTATATGGATATTGCTAGGAGCGTTATTTAAAAAGAATTCTATGGTACTTAATAAAAAATCATCAGTAATATAATAAAAGTCATCAAAAGTTATATAAATATCCTTTTCCCCTTCTAGCTTGTTAATTAAAAGGGTTATTAGTTTTTCTATATTATCCTTTTTTATATTAGATTCATGGATAGACACAAATTCTTCTCTTGATTCCCCTAGATACTCGCCTATTATTTCTATAAAATAACTCCAAAATATAAAAACATTATTACAGCTCTCATCAAAGGATATCCATCTTAAATTTTTTATTCCTCTCTCCTTAACAAAAGATGTAATTAAAGTAGTTTTACCAGCTCCTGCTCCTCCTTTAACTAGTGTAACCTTATATTCATTTATTTTATCTAATTTTGAAAAAAGTTTTTCCCTAAGTATATAATCTCTTCTTGGTTCAGGTATTTTTAATCTAGTTAACATCAAAATCATTTTATTATTCATAGCATCACCCTTAGGAATATTTTACATTAATCTTTTCTAACTATATAGTCCTTTTTTATTTTTAGAGTGGCTATTATATAAAATCCAATTGATATGATAATTACATAAAAAAGTTCAGGAATCATAGAATATACTTCCCTTTTCCCTTCTAATCCTTGTACAAAACTTAAAATACTTTTCTGTGGTAATATCCATAAAGCACTTTCAAGTATTTTATTTCTCTTCTCAAAAGAATAAAAACTCCCAGCAAGAATAGTGGTTAAAATCACAATGGCAGATCCCATCATATTGGTCTTATCTGATACCTTAATTAAGGAATTAAGAAACATAGCAAAAGACACTCCTAAAGAAATAACTATACTAAGAATTACAGCATATTGTATTAGGCTAAAACCTATATTAAATCCCAAAATCCCCTTCATCACAGTAAGTATAAAGAATGAAGGAAGAAAAATTAATAAAAATACCACTATAAAATGCGATAACATATATTTAAAAAGAGATACTGGAGATGCAATTATTCTTTCTATTTGTTTTAGTTCCATATCATCTCCTAAGGTGAACATATATAATATACTTTGAAGAAGCAAAAACATTAAAAGATAACCTATAATATTAGTCCCTACCCCTCTTATATCTTTACTTTCAGGTTTGAACTCCTTAGGATTTTTAATAAAAGCCTCTAAGATTTCTTTAAACTCTTCACCCTTTATAGTATTAACTTCATATTCACCATGCCCTTTATCAACTATAACTCCATCATATTTTCCAAGGAGTAACTCAGAGGTAGGTGGCTCATTGCTCATAATATTGATTTTTATATAATTTGACTTAAACATCTCTTCACTTTTATTAGTAACTAAAGCTATATTTCCCTTTAGCTCTAAACTTGAGGTTAATAATACTGCTAAATATATTGAAACCATAGTTAATATTAAAGAGGTAATAATATACTCTTTTCTACTACTAATTCTGTAATAATTATTTTTAATAAAACTTAACATATATAATCCTCCTCCTTGTAAAATATCCTACACAATAATAGAGCTATTATAGATAGTAAAATTAATATATATAATGTAGGCATATAATATGAAAAATCTCTATCATATATGACCTTAAATATATTAGTAATAAGCCATTTTACAGGAGATATATAACTTAGTTTTTCCATTCTTTCTCCAAAACCATCTAACCTAAAGAATAGTCCTCCTAATATTCCAAATATATTTATTACAATGCTTAAAACCTGGTTTGCAGTATTCTCACTTTTAAAAATAATACAAAATAATACTCCAAGTATTGAAACAAACCCTTCAAAAACCCCTAATATCAAGAGGATATAAATTATATTTTCACCTCCAAAATTAACATTCAAAGTTAGATTTAGTAGTGCTATTACTAAAAAGTGGCATATACATGAAAATAAAGCTGTAGCTAATATTTTTGAAATATAGATGTTACTTTTAGGAAGTGGAGAATAGATTATTCTCATATTTCCTTTTTTTATTTTCTCTTCCATAAAACTATTGGCAGCTAAGGTTGATGTATTTAAAGCCATATAAATTATTATTGATATGCCATAATAATCATAAGATGTAATTTCCTTACCATAATTACCACTACTTAAAAATCCAAAAATAGCTGCAAGTAAAAAAGGAAAAACTGTACTATAAAAAATCCACATGGGGTTAATTAATAAATTTAAAAAATCTCTCTTAAATATCTGTAGAAACTTATACATATGTCCCCCTCCTTAGTCCCTTAATGTCTTTCCTGTCAAATTTAAAAATACAGTTTCAAGACTAGCCTCTTCTCTACTTAAGTTAATTATTTTAACAGAATTATTTACTAAAATATCTATAAGTTTATCTAAATTTTCTATTGAGCTTATGGTTGTAATCTCAATCTTTCCTTCCTTTATTAGAACATCCTTTACTCCTTCAACATTATAAAATTCTTCTATATTTATCTTATCTAATCCCTCTCCCTCAATAAGAAATTTCTTAGAATTTAATATTTCTTCTTTAAGTTTTTCTTTTGTTCCTGAAGCTATTATTTCTCCCTTATCCATTATAATAATCCTAGTTGATATCTCCTCAACCTCCTCCATATAATGTGTGGTGTAAATAATAGTCATTCCCTTCTCTCTCATTCTCTTTACTGATTTTAAAATATGATTTCTAGATTGAGGATCTATTCCCACAGTAGGTTCATCCATTATAAGAATCTCTGGATGATGAGCTATAGCACAAGCAATATTAAGCCTTCTCTTCATTCCTCCTGAAAATGTGCTAACCTTATCCTTAGCCCTTTCTGTAAGACCTGCAAATTCAAGGGCTTCCCTAGTCCTTTCTTGGAGTTCCTTTCCTCTTAACCCATAAAGGGAAGCAAAGAACTTAATATTTTTTTCTGCTGAAATATCTTCATACAATGATATATCTTGAGGTACTATTCCAAGATACTTTTTAAACACCTTATCTCCCTTTTCTAATTTTCTATCCTTATAAAATATTTCTCCCCCTTCATATCCTAATGCCCCTGTAAGAATATTAATAGTAGTACTTTTTCCTGCCCCATTAGGACCTAAAAAACAGAAAATCTCTCCCTTATTAACTTCAAAAGATATTCCTTTAATAATCTTATTTCCTTTATAGCTTTTTTCTAAATTATTTACTTTAATAATACTGTCCATATAGAATCATCTCCTTTGTAATAATTCTATAATTTAAACAAAAAAAATAAATCAACCAAAAGGTTGATTCTTTTATCTTACTACTCCTCATATAAACTAAAACTCATTAAACCCCCAGCACTTTTGTCTAGAATAATAGATATGCCATTATTTTATTATTTTTATAATATATCATATAAAAATAATAAAATAATTTTACAACTCCATTACATTTAGAAATAAACTTACATAAATATTTTTATTACTATTATCTTAACTACCAATAAAAATTATAAATCCCAAATTCAGTATGAGGTGAAATGGATGGTAAAGAAAAATAGTAATAAACTTAATAACAGTGATATTAAAAATTTCAATACACTTAAAATTTTCTATATCTCAATAGTTTCATTAGCTATTGTGTTTTATATTTTTAATAGACTTTTACAAAAAGACTTCTCAGTGAGCAAAAAAATCATTCCTCCAAGTAAAAAAATAACCACCTTAATAAATAAAGAACTTAATCGAGAAGGAAATGATAAAGTACTAAATTCTTTAATATTACTTACTTAAATAATAAACTAATTCCAATTCTTCATATTAACTATAAAAAAATTAGAGGGGATATAATTCTTCCCCTCATTTTTTTATAACGCATAAAATTATGCTTAATTTTTTTATAATTAACACTATATTTGAAGTTCAACTGAAATTAATATAACTTGTCCATATAAGGGTAATTTTTGGTGTATGTTTTTTGTATTGTAGAGTATATTATAAAGCTTTAAATCCTAATAATATATTGCTTTATAAAATTTAAATATAAAACCGGATAACTAAATTTTATTTATATTTTCCCTAATTTATTATTACTAATATTTATTTTACTTTCTTTTAATTGCATATATAATTCATAAATATAATATTTTGTCTAAAATCATATACTTAATTCAAAAGTATATATTTAAATATTATAACAAGCTATTTCTTCTTTAGATTATATATTTTCTTATATCTTTTTTACATTAACACCTGGTTCCATCTTCTTAATTACTTCCTTAGATGCATTAATTGCTTCTTCCATTTTATCATCATCTGCTTCTAAGATTAATTTTGTTGTCATAAAGTCTACTGTTGCTTCATTTACTACTGGTAGTTTGTTAATTGCATTCTCTATCTTTGCTGCACAGTTTGCACAATCTAGACCTTCTAATCTAAACTTCTTTTTCATAATCAATTCCTCCTAAATTTTATTCTTTTATTAAAAATTTTTACTAGATATAAACTGCTTAAAAAGTATATTAATTCCTCTTTACTAAATTTTATTAGTTCAAGTTTTTAAATATATGTACGCTTTTAATATATCGGGAATCGTGGATTATTAAATAATATTCATGATTTAGAAATACATATACTTTTAACTTGAATCTATAAAATTTTAGTTTTTATGGTTTCATTTTAAAAGTTAAAAGAATTATAATATATGGTTTAAAGCATACTTACTTAAGTCTTTATATCTAGTATTATTTAATATTAATATAATATTTTTGCATACAGTTGAATATATGTTCAATTTATATTTTATATTATAGTTGAGCTACTACTCAACTGTCAATAGCAGTTTTGTAATTTATTAAATAAAAAAACTGCTACAGTTATAGCCTATATATAGGTTGAATTAATTTTTTCTACACTATCAACCTTAGACAAGTTATTTTCCTGTAACAGCCTTATATTTTTTATAATTCTTTATTTTTATATACTACTCTGCAACTTCAATAGATGTATAAGTTACCCACTCTCTTCTTCATTTAAAATATTCTTTATATTTCTCATTTGTAATAGAAATGAAATTAAAAATAAATTTATATTTTATAAGGTACTATATATCATATCCTGATTCCTTAATGTTTCTTTTTATTCCTTCGCTTATTCTATCTAGCTCCTCTTTTTTAAACTTACTTTTAGAATACGCTTGAGCTATATTAAAAATTCCCTTATCTTTAAGTTCCTTAAGTCTTTCCTTACTATTTCTAGTTTGAAATAATCTTTCTTTTTCTCCATACCATTTTTTTATATCTTTTTCTGTAGGTATTTTATATGAATTATAATGTACAATAGCCTCTAATGGTAATCTATCTAAAATTTTTCCCTCATCTTTAGGATATCCTAAACAAAGCATTCCAGAAGGAAAAGTATACTCTGGATTATTTATAACATTTTTTAAATCCATAGAAGTAACATCACCATTGTAATATGTGCCAAGTCCTAAACTTTCTGCTGCTATTGCAATATTATGAAGGCATATTAATGCATCCCAGTTATTTATGAAAAATCCATGAGCCGTATTTACAGCTACCTTGTCCTCACCAAAAATATTAAACCATCTTTTAGTTCTATAAGCATCAGCTAATGCCACTATTGCAAGTGGAGTATTATATACTCCCAGTTTCTCTAACCTATCTAAGTCATCTATTATAATTAATGAATATCCTTGTAAATTTCCTCCATTAGCTGCCCTTAGTCCAACTCCTATTATTTCATCTAAAATATCTTTTTCAATCTTTTTCTCTTTAAAGCTTCTTATTGACCTATGTTTTTTTAAGGATTCAATTACTTCATTACTCATAAAATTTCCCCCTTTATCACAATAACCAGATTATACTAATATACTCTATCTAATAACAGCCTTATAATTTTATCCATTTTATGGTATAATATTATTGTAGAATGAAGATCCCCCATAATATATTTATATATTATGGGGGATCTTTTATCATAACTTACTATAATATTAAAACTTACATTACATTATTTTGATAATACTCGTCTTAATAACACTTTTTTATAGCTTCTTAACTTAGATATATCATGTTTTTCAGAATATATTCCAATAAAAACTAATATAGAACCTAGTCCTACACATAATCCTTTTGTAAATTCTGGCAGCAAATTAAATACATTCCCTATCAAGAAAGTAACATAAAAAATTAACCCAAATTTTATATAATTATTTAATTTTTTCATAATATAATCACCTCCACTATTCTACTATATTATATACAAAAATTAAGATTTAAACCATTATATTGAAATGACGTGCACACATTATTTATTAAATCTCTTAAGTTAGTTTAACTTTTTAACTATAAATCAGTTAAAGACTTATCTTAAAATTCTATAGGGCTTTTAGCTTGAATCTTAACTTATACATGCACTTAAGTCCTTTAAAACCTTAGATCTTAAGTAGTGCATAAGATAAGTTTTGCATTGAAAACCCTATATTCATATTTAAAATTAAAACACCTACATTCGTTGAATATAGGCGTTTTAATCTCATTATATAAGAAAGGTATAATTTAAAAAATTTATTATTTTATAAAGTTTTTAATATCTTTCAAAAGAACTTCAATAGTTTAATTATTGAAATGTATTTTTATTCTAAAACAACTAATTACTTATATATCTATTTTTTAATAATGTAAATGTTAATAAGGTTATAGTTGCCCCAATAGTAACATCTGATGCAAAATGAGCTCCTATAATAACTCTACTAGTGGTAACCATAACTATCCATAATACTGCAAATGCTAAAAAGTAATTTTTCTTATTTTTCAATTTGCTTACAAAGGTTGGTATTAATGTAATCCAAATCATAATAGCTGAATTTGCACTATGTCCTGAAGGGAATGACATAAACTCATTTCCACTAGCCAAACTCTGTGGAACAAACCACATTGAAAATCCCTGAAAGGATCCACTTGAAATCATGTGTCTATAACGCTCTCTTCCCCATCCAAATTTAATTAAATTAAAGGTAATTACTACAACTACAAATGTCAATAGTCCTACAATTGCAGCATTCCTAAGTTCCTTTTTATTAGTAATAAATTCTTTTTTAGCTATAATATAAGAAAGGTAAATATATAAAATACTTAATATAGGAATTAATACTTTAGGTCCATTAAAATATTTTACTGGTAATAATGCTCCTATGAATGAGCATAGACCCAATATAATAATATATCCAATTGTTCTTAAATTGTATTTTATTGATTTCTCTTTATTTCTAGTTATCATTAAACTTACAGTACAAAATGTTGCAATAATTGCAGCTGGAAACTCCCCAATTGCCTCAAATAAGTAGCTAAATTTACTTGTTGGGTTATAAAGTGCATTGGATATTTGTAAATCTGTAAATGTAAATATCACTAATAAGGTTACAATAAATAAAGAAACTTTTTTATATGTTTTTTTCATATACTACCCCTTTTAGCTACTGTATTTTAATATAAATTTACCCATTTCAATTGCACAATCCTCACTTTGTGGATAAACTCCTATATCATCCCCATAAGCATGTCCTAATCCTTTATATAGTATTGTCTCTGTTTTAACACCTACCTTGTTAAGTTTTGCAGCATAGGCTAAACATTCTACCTTTAGGAAATCATGCTCTCCAACTGTGATAAATGTTGGTGGAAGTCCTTTTGGCTCTCTAATATATGGACTTAAATATTCATTCTTAATATCTTTAGTACCTAAAACATCTCCTAGCCCATCTGATAGTCCTTCAAAAATTCCTAGGGTCATCTCTACACCTCTTTTATACTTTGGAGAAATTTCAAATTCATCTCTACTCCATTTAAAGAACTCATCTTCAACATTAGCCATATTTATAGTAGGATAAAGTAATAACTGGCCTTTTACCATTCCTAATCCATCTTCCATATCTTTTGTAGTGCAGTATTGAGTTAAATTTCCACCAGCGCTATCTCCTGCAACAAAGATATTACTTTTATTACCTCCAAAACTTTCTCCATTATTATAAATCCATTTTAATACTGAATAACAATCTTCATGACCTGTTGGATATGGATTTTCAGGGCATAAGCGATAATCAACTGATACAGCTAAAATATCTGTTTTCTCAACAATTAGCTTTACTAACTCCTCTACAACATCAGGAGAACCAGCAAAGAATCCCCCTCCATGTATAAAATAAAGGATTGGAGCATTTTCTTTTATAGTCTTAGATTTATAAATGCGTATTGGTATCTTGTACCCATCATTTGCTTCCACAGTTTCATGAATAATATTAATTTCCTTTTCAACTATTGGATTACTTTTAACTTTATTAAACATCCCTCTTAATTTACTAATTGATTTTGGGGAAGTATCAAATTTAAATAATCTTTTTGGCAGAAATCTCATTAATATTATTTGTCTTTTCATATTATTGTAAAGGCGTGGATCCATTGCCCCTTTTTCATCACTATCTGGTATACTTTTCACTAAAACTTTGGCGCCTTTAATTTTAACTACTTCTTGTCTTTCTATGATTTTATCTAATAGCTCTTGTGAATACTTTCTACCCATTAAATCATTACTCCCTCTTATTTTTATATTTTTATAAGTCTATATAATTTCTAATATTAAAACTACATTAGATTCAGTTGAAACTTATTAAGTCATCAATTAGTGAAATGTAAATTACTTAATGCAATATATATGTTAAATTACCTAACACTAATTTATTTCATAAGTAAAATATAAAACTATTTAACCCCTATCTTCTATTACTATAGTTATTTTTAATAATATCTAACCCTTAATTGCTACTACATGAATTTTGATCACATAAATAAAGGTTTATAAATCAACTACTCTTCTGGAAATTGTAAATAATAATTATATAATGCTCCAATTAAATTAGAATCATTAAAATATTTACATGTATCTACTACAGCATGAGGAATCTTAAAAGGAAGTGTTTCATATATCTTTTCTAAATCTGTCTTAATCTTTTCTATTAAAATTGGTTGTTTAGAAATACCTCCCCCAATTAAAACTTTTTCTGGGTCTAAAATACATTGTAAATTGTATATTTGCATAGCTAAGTTCATTGTGAATTTTTCAAAAACCTTTAATACTTCTAAATCATTATCTCCAATCCACTTGAATACATCATATCCATTTATAGATTGAGGAAAAACCTTCTTAACATTAGCAGCCTCTCTTACAAGAGCAGATGTACTTCCTTTAAGAGCAAATAAACTATTAAAATCTAGGCTATTAATGTCTTGCATAATATAAGAAAATTCTCCAGCAAAAAAGTGGTTTCCTTTATGGAGCTTACCATCTTTAATTATTCCCCCACCAATACCAGTTCCCAAAATCATAACGATTCCATCTAAGCAATTACTTAAATTTCCTTTCCACACCTCGGCTAAGGCAGCACTTTTACCATCATTTTCAACAGAGACTGGCAAGTTAATGTATTTATGAATTTTATCAATGATATTAATATTTTCATTGTATAGTAATGATCCTGGGGAATAAATATAGCCAGTTGATGAATCAATATTACCTGGCATACTTATTGCAATACCATTTACTTCACTCTTAACCTCTTCATATATTTCTTTAATTGTGGTCATTAAGCTTTCAATCTTATCTAGAGGGGTACTCTTCTCCCCTCTTTGAAAAATTTCAGCTTTATTGTCCATAACAGCATATTTTATTAAAGTTCCTCCAATATCTAAAACTAATTTCCTCATATTTACCACACCCTTATTAGCTTTATTATTCTAAAACCTCTCCATTTGTTTCAATAACCTTTTTGTACCAATAGAAGGAATCTTTTTTACTTCTATTTAAAGTACCCTTTCCTTCATTATCTTTGTCTACATATATAAAACCATAACGTTTTTCCATTTCTCCTGTACTTGCACTAACTAAATCAATACATCCCCATGGAGTGTATCCCATTAACTCTACTCCATCTTCATTCACTGCAAGCTTCATTTGTTCAATATGTTTACGTAAATAATCTATACGGTAATCATCCTGAATGCTCCCATCTTCTTCTACTTTGTCATAAGCACCTAAACCATTTTCCACAACAAAAACTGGTTTTTGATATCGATCATATAAATTATTTAATGATAATCTAAGGCCTATAGGATCAATCTGCCATCCCCAATCACTTGTAGCTAAATATGGATTCTTTATTCCATTTAACATATTTCCTGCAGTGACCTCTTTATCTATTTGATCTCCTGAAGAAACCATACTCATATAATAAGAGAATCCAATATAATCTACAGTACCTTGTCTCAGAATTTCTTCGTCTCCCTCTTCCATCTTTAAAACAACATTTTTAGCTTTTAGTAATTTTTTAGCCTTACTTGTATAGTATCCTTTTACCTGTACATCAGAAAATAAATAGTGATTGTCCATCATTTTCATAGCTGCTAAACTATCTAATGGATTACATGTTTCTGGATAAGACAATGGATAAATCATCATCATTCCTATTTTAAATTCCGGATTAATTTCATGACCTATCTTTACAGCTTTTGCACTAGCTATGAATTGATGGTGTGCCGCCTGATAAGAAATCTGAGCCTCATTTTCTCCCTCTTTAACAATAATCCCCGCTGGAAGAAACGGCATTAATGAAATACAATTAATTTCATTAAAGGTCATCCAATATTTAACCTTATTTTTATATCTTTTAAATATTCTTTCACAGTACTTTACATAAAAATCTATACACTTCCTACTTCTCCATGAACCATACTTTTTAACTAAGTTATATGGTGTCTCATAATGTGAAATAGTAACAACTGGTTCTATACCGTATTTATGACACTGATCAAAAACATCATCATAAAACTTTAATCCTGCCTCATTTGGATTTTCATCATCACCATTTGGAAATATTCTTGTCCAGTTAATTGATAATCTAAAACATTTGAACCCCATTTCTCCAAACATCTTAATATCTTCTTTATATCTATGATAAAAATCAATAGCTTCATGACTAGGATAATTTTCCCCATCTAGTATGCCTTCTGTAATTCTTCTTCTTTCTGTCCTTGAGCCTGCTGTCATTATATCTGCTGTACTTAGACCTTTTCCATCTATGTTATAAGCACCTTCACATTGGTTAGCAGCAACTGCCCCACCCCATAGAAATTCTTCTGAAAACTTAGTCATATATAGTCCTCCTTTTAATTTATGTAGTGTTTAAAAGCGTTTTCATATAATTATAAAAATTAAACGTGCAATTTATTTTAAGCTAAATATGCACGTTATCTTCCTTATTCAAAGATTATCATTTTTTATTAAATTATTGTTGTTCTTTTTTGTCCATTTTAGTGTCATTTCTTGATTCTTTTAAATACTTACGATATTTAAGAGGAGTCATTCTATACTTTTCTTTAAATAAATTTATAAAAGACTTTACATTTAAAAACCCATGATAAGTAGCAATATCTTGAATACTTCCTTCAGTATTTACTATATCCTCATAAGCTTTATGAAGTCTAAATTGGCTTAAATATAGTTTATAATTAACACCAAACCATTGATGAAACTTTCTTGAAAAATACCCACTACTCATATAAAAATGTTTAGCTATGTGATCTAAGGTTAGATCTTTTTTATAATTTTCACTAATATAAGTTAATATTTCTTTTTGCTTTTCTCTATACTTAAAATAATTTTCTGTATAATCCTTATCCATAGAAATTATACAATTAGATAATAAGATATGTAAAACTTCATAAATATATGAATTTATTTTTATATAATCTAATTCTTTAGGATTTAAAGAAAATTTCTTCATCTCTAAAAATATTTCACATAGTCTATGTTTTTTACATCCTAATTCTTTAATATCTAACCTAATATTATCAATATTACTATATACACTTTTTATAAAATCATAGGATAAAATTAAAATAACCCCTTGGCACACCTTCCCTTGATATTTCTCAATTTCATGAACATCTCCACTATTCACAAAAATAAAATCTCCACCCTGTACTCTAATCCTTTTACCATTAATAACCCCTACTAATTCTCCTTCTGTAATAAATGTTAGTTCTATACTCCTATGCCAATGAGGGGGTATATAAAAATATTTTTTCATATCAAAGTTTTCTTTACCAAAATACTCTACTAATGCAGGTATATTTTTGCTTAAATTTACCTTTTCATAGATAATATTTCTCATAATAACCTCCATTTTACCAATAAATAGTACTACATTTTATTATTATATTCCCTACTTATATAATCTATTTTTTATCACATTAAACTAAGTTAAATCCTCTTCTTTTTTACATATACGATTAAAATATCTCCTTAAAAGAAAGAATTTTTCTTAAGCTTTTCATAAATAATAATTTAAGATCCATTCTCTTCTTAATAATATTTTATAATCTATAACCCTCTGTGTCTATAATCTTATAATCAATCTTATACTAAAATCTTATATTAGCTTGAAATTTTTCATGTAGCTTTTTTAATCTATATTTAATCTATATACCTACCTTTATTTCTCATACTTTCTTATATACTTAATTACAGTTTCTAAAATTTATTTTCCCTTCTTTTACTAGTTAAATTAAGGCCTTTAAGTCACTAACTTTTAGCTTATTGATTTTATGACTTTATAATTTAAAAACACAAATTTTGAATGCCTTAAAATTTAACTAATGAAGTAGGTTAAATTATTCTTCTTAAGCATAATTTAAATTTAAGATTTCTATAAATTAAATAAATTTCATTTCCAATATATATATTAATATCATAAAAAAAGGTATAATATATATTGATTAAAACCTTAATAAAAGAAGGAGGATTATGCCAATGTACAAAATTCATAAGCTTATTCCTAACACTTTAACAAATGGTGAAATTGAAAATCTATATTTAACCAATAAAAATATAGTAGAAAAATACAGCCTTTTAGATCAATTTAGAAATCCATCTGAATACAAAGATTTATTTTTATCAACCTTTAATGAACCTTATAATGAATTGTTTGTACTAAAAAAAGATTCTTTAATATTTGGAATCTTAAATATCATTAAATCTGCTGATTGGAGTGGAAGGGAGCAATACAAATTAAGTATACATTTATGTGATTTAATACTTAATGAATCTATTCTTGATACTATAAATCAACTTATCCAGGAAAAACTATACGAATATGGCGAACTTGCAGTAATTACACTTAATAATGAATTAGAAGAACTAATAAAAAAGTATACTAGTAAAGTAAACTCAAGAGCCAACTACTATACTTTAAAGAAAGATGACATAGATATAGATTTACTTAATAAATCTATAGAAGAATATGAAAGAAACAATAAGGATTTTTCTATTAAATATACTGATTTTATTTCAGATGAACTTATTGATGAATACTGCAATTTATTTATGGAAACTATGAAGGATATGACAGATGAAAAGGAAGATGGCTATGTATCTTATACTATAACCCCTGAAAAACAGCGACAAATTAATATGTCTAATAAAGAAAAAGATATTACCCATAATTGCTACATGATTTTTAACTCCCAAAATGAAATGGTTGCTAAATCAAATGTACGTGTAAGTAATAAAGACCATCGCTTTCCATATCAATTTATGATTGGTGTTAAGAGAGAATATAGAGGAAGAAACTTTGGAAAATGGATGTATGCATCTATGTATAAAAGATTATTTGAAAATGTTGATTTCGAAAAGGTTTTCGTATGCCACCATACTGAGAATAAACATGCTATTAATGTTAGTGAATGGGTTGGCTATAAATTTGGTTACTTAGAAACTATACACATTTTATACAAATAATAATTTTTTTAAATATATAGTTACTATTGTCTTTAATAAAATAAAACCTATATCTTATTATACATAGTACTTTAAGATATAGGTTAATTTTATTCTTGTAACTAATTTGTTTATAATTTTTAGTACATTATATAGGTTTATTAAGAATAAAGTTTATAACTATTTATTGAATTCATTGTCCAGTAAAGAATAAATATGACTTCCATACCAAAAATTATTTAATAACCTAACTCCTCTTAAAGTTCCTTCTTTTTTCATTCCTATTTTTATCATAACCTTTTCAGAACTATTGTTTTGGTCATTACAAATAGCTTGGATTCTATGTACTTTTAAATTATTAAATGCAAATCCAATCATTGCTTCTGCTGCTTCAGGAGCATATCCACTCCCCCAATATTTAGGATGCACATCCCATCCAATCTCCCATTCATTGATTGAATCATTTATTTTCCATAATGCAATTCTTCCTATAGATTCATTTGTAAGTAAATTTGATATCATCATTCTATATTTAATCCTTGGATTTGTAGCCATATCTTGAAGAGTTTCACTAAACTTTTTATCAATCCAATCCTTTGTAGGTACTGTATCTGATTCATATTTAAGGCAATGTTTATTTGTCCCCATTTCTTCAAAGAAGGCATAATCACTATTTGTAAATTCTCTTAAAAGCAACCTTTCAGTAATTATTTCCATATTCCCCCTCCTAGCCAACTTAAGTATTTTCATAAAACACAATCATTATTTTAACTTATTATACCATATATAGCTTTAATATACATTTATTAGAGTATACTTTTTCTAAAAGAATTATTATAAAAGAGCATAACTTATATGTTATATAACTATTTCCATTTATATTTTATCTATTTCTTAAAATTATAAAGAAAAAATCCACGATAAAATATCGGGGATTTAAATAAGCTCTCTATTTAAATTTTATTTTTTAGAACTATATTTTTTAATAAACTCAATAAATCTAATTAAAGATTAAGTATTTTATTCATGGAATTTATATCTTTGAAATAATTGGATAACCTCTTCTAAATGATCATACATAGCATAATAAGCTAACTTCTCATCTTTTTTCTCTATTGACTCCATTATTTTATCATGTTGACCTATCATATCTTTAAGTGACGTTCTATACTTAAACCCAAAATATTGATTTGAAAATATTGTTTTAGGAATTAATTTATAATACTTAATAAATAATTCACAGTGGGACGCCTTAATAATTTCTTGGTGAAAATGTAAATCTGCATCATTACATTCTTTTAATAAACCCCTAGATACCTTATCCAATTCCTCTATAGAGTTTAAATAAGCTTTCTTTATAGATCTTCTCTCATCTTCTGTAGCATTAATAGCAGCTAATTTTGTAGCCTCACTTTCAATCATTTGCCTAGTTCTTAAAGCCTCTACATAAAAGTCTTGTATATCTCTACTTCCAAAAATCTCATTTTCTTCAAATAAACTCAGCTTTTGAAACCCCTGAATAATTGTGCTTGAATAAGGTACTTTTTTAAGAACTCCCTCTTCGCAAAGCTTATCTATAGCCTTTCGTACAGGTATACGGCTTATGTTAAATTTCTCTGCAATGTTTCTTTCGCTTGGTAACTTACTATTAATTTTAAATTCACCGCTTAAAATATTTTCTTTAATATATTTAATAACTTGTTCAGTTGCATTTGAATTACACATGTTATATAAAGCTCCTATTTTTGTATTTCTCAATACTATATTAGCCTACAACATAATATTAATTCAACTCCTATATATAATAATGTTTTTTTATTGTTCTTTTAAAACTGGTTTTATAATAGATTTTAGATACTATTGCTCCAATTACAGCAACAATAGCTAATAGAAAATAGCCACTTCTAATAGAGATAAACTCCCCTATCTTACCCACTATTATAGGAAAAATTGACATTCCTATAGCATAAACTCCTTGAAAAAATCCCATTGCAGTTGATTTTTGATATTGTGGTACTTCAAGCATTGCTTCACTAGTTAAGTATGAAAGAAGAATTCCTGTAGACATTCCTGGAAGAAGCTGTAATAAGAAAATCATATAAATATTTTCTACTGTTGGAACTAGTGCACAATATATAAAAATTAATGAAAAAACTAATGGAACCCAGAATCTTGGGCCTTTTTTAATGCAAAATCTTGAAGAAGCAAAACCTGCTGATAATACTGCTGATACCATATAAAGTATAGATGATAAGCCAACAACTAGAGAAGTTGCCCCTAAGGTTTGTAATATTTGAGTTGTAAATGACATGGTTGTAGACATTTGAATCCCTTGTTGAATCAATGCTAACACAGAAAAAAATATAAGTCTTTTATTTTTACAAATAGATATGTATTTCCTAAAGGAAATTTTTTCAGCAGACTTTTCTCTTTTATGATTTTTAATTTTTAATGCTAAGATTGCCCCTATAAAACCTGCTATTATACTCATATAGCATAAGAATTTCATGCCTAATCTATCATAGAATAATGTACTCATTATAAATCCAAATAGCATTCCTAAATTATTAACTAATATAATGCTACTTGTAGCTTTTTGCTGCTGATCCTTTGAAAAATATTCTGTATAATGAACCATATAAGAAATCCACATAGATGATGAAATTCCAGATAAAATATTTGCAATAAAGAATCCTTTCTCTGGTGTCATAATTACACGTATAAAAGAAGCAACCCCTGCAAAAATAGCTCCTAATAATATAAAGTCTTTATGTTTTCCTATAGAATCTGCAAAAATCCCTACTGGCAACCTTAATAAGCATTGTGAAATTCCATAAGATCCTATAATCATCCCTATCATATTTGATGAAACGTTGCACATAACTAAATATGGATTTTGAAAAGGTATATAAACATATTGTGCAAACCAAAATAAAATAACGATTATAAGTAAGAGTTTTTTTTGACTATCTGTTTTTTTCATAATTGATCCCCTCCAAATGGTATGTTTATAATCCAAATAATATACCATTTATAATTTTATAGCAATCTTTTTATTTTGTATTTGACTTTTAAAAACTTTTATGATACTTTAAAAGTGTAAATTGAATATAAACAGTAGACGTGTTACTGGTAATGCAGGCAAGATCGAATCAATCTCGTAGGTTATTTATAAAATAATCTATGTCCTTGGTTTGATCTTTTTTGTTAAATGGCCATTTAAACAAAAGCTTAAAATTCCATAAACATAGGAGGATTTATTATGGATTATAAAAAAATATCACAAGACATCTTAACTAATTTAGGTGGAAAAGATAATGTAAAAGAATTATCTCACTGCATGACTAGACTTAGGTTTAAGTTAAATGATTCATCTAAAGCAAATAAAGATAAAATCTCTTCAATCGAAGGAGTTATAACGGTTGTTCAAAGCATGGGACAATTTCAAGTAGTAATCGGAAATAAGGTTACGAAGGTTTATGATGAAATCATTAAACTTGTACCAGAATCAGGAGTTTCATCTTCTAATACAGAAACTACAGAAAAGCAAAGCATTGGTAATACAATTTTAGCTGCAGTATCTGGAATATTTACTCCTACTATCCCTGCTATTGCAGGTTCTGGTATGATCAAAGGTATTTTATCAGTTCTAGCAATGTTCTATATGAATAAATATGGAATAAACATAAAGGAATCTCAAAGTTATATAATTCTAAATGCCCTAGCTGATGCCGTATTCTTCTTTATGCCTATAATCTTAGGTTATACAGCTGCTAAGGTATTTAAAACTAGCGAAATAATATCAATGATTATTGGTGGAACACTATGCTACCCTGCTTTTACAGCCTTAATGACTGGTGAGGCTGCAGTTAGTTTTCTTGGACTTCCTGTAACAAAAGCAACCTATACTTCTTCAGTTATTCCAATTATTATTGCTGTATGGGTACTTTCATATGTTGAAAAATTCCTTCAAAAATATATACCAGAAGTATTAAAAATTATTATGGTTCCAACCCTTGCTTTACTTATAATGTTACCAGCTACAATATTATTATTTGGTCCTATAGGAATATACTTAGGAAATGGTATTAACTTTTCTTATAAATACATTTATGGATTAAGCCCAATATTATGTGGTGCCTTTATTGGAGGTTTATGGTGTGTATTAGTTATATTTGGTGCGCATAGAGCCTTACTCCCTATAGGTATTAATGACGTTGCAACAACTGGAAGACAAAATCTTTTAGCCTTTGCAGGAGCAGCTAACTTCTCTCAAGCTGGATCTGCCTTAGGAGTTTTCTTTAAAACAAAGAATAAGCAATTAAAAACAATATCTATGTCTTCTTCTGTTACTGCTTTATTTGGTATTACAGAACCTGCAATTTATGGTGTAAACCTTAGACTTAAGAAGCCAATGATATGTGCTGTTATATGTGGTGCTATTGGTGGTGGAATTATGGGACTTGGAGGAGCTTATGGTAATGCCTTTGCAAACCAAGGAATATTAACAATACCTGTATATGCTGAAGCTGGAACTGTAGCCTTTTTAAGCTACCTTGCTGGATGTTCAATTGCCTTTTTCGGCTCTGCTATATTGACTTATATTGTAGGTTTTGATGATATAAAAAATGATGATAATGATGAGGTTTCATCTAATACTTCCCTTGAAAGTTTACCTGTATCAGATGATTTAGATATAACATCACCTATTGAAGGAAATGTCATCCCATTAACTAAAGTAAAGGATGATGTATTTTCATCAAAGGTTATAGGGGATGGAGTTGCTGTAATTCCATCAAAGGGAATTATTAAAGCACCAGCTGATTGTACAGTAGTTTCACTATTTCCAACATTACATGCTATTGGTTTAAGGTTAAATAACGGTGCTGAATTATTAGTTCATATTGGACTTAATACAGTAGAACTAGAGGGAAAATATTTCGAAAAATTTGTAAACCAAGGAGATACAGTTAAGAAAGGAAGTTCATTAATATCTTTTGATATGGATAAAATTAAGGCAGCAGGCTATGATATTACTACTCCTATAGTAGTTAGTAATACTGGGGAGTTTTCTGAAATAAAACCTTATGAAAATCAACAAGTATCAACTGAAGATATAATTATTTCTTTAACTAAATAATTTAAATAACTATTTTCTTATACCAAGGAGGAATATATATGAATACAAAATTTCCACAAAATTTCTTATGGGGTGCATCCTCTTCAGCCTTTCAAATTGAAGGAGCTTGGGATAAAGATGGTAAAAAGATGACTGTTGCTGATTTTAACTCATTTAAAAAATCTCATTTTCAGGCTGACACAAAAGTAGCTTCTGACTTTTATCATAACTTCGAAAAAGACATTGATTTAATGAAAGAATTAGGTATGAAAACTTATCGTTTTTCTATATCTTGGGCAAGAATAATCCCAGATGGAGAAGGTGAAATTAATCAAAAAGGAATAGATTTTTATAATAAAGTAATTAATAAATTAGTAGAAAATAATATTGAACCTTTTATAACTTTATACCACTTTGATTTACCCTTTGCTTTAGTAGAAAAATATAATGGATGGGAAGGCAGAGAAACTGTATTTGCATATGAACGTTTTTCTAAAATATGTTTCAATGAATTTGGAGATAGAGTTAAGTATTGGCAACCTCATAATGAGCAGAATCTAATTGTTAGGGTTGAAGAAAGAATTAATATTTATGATGAGAAAGATCCACTAGAAATTGATAGAATGCGTGCTCAAATGGATTATAATATGTGTCTTGCACATGCCTTAGCAGTTAATGCATGTCATGAAATCATAGAGGGAAGTAAAATTGGTGCTGCAGTATCATCCTCTGTTACATATCCTCTTACCTGTAGTCCAGAAGATGTTTATGCTGCCCGTATGAATGATAATTTTAAAGTTTATTATATGTTAGATATGCATTTTTATGGAGAATATCCAGGATATTATATAAAATATCTTAAAGAGAGAGACATAATGCCTAGAATGGAAGAAAGTGATAAGGAAATATTAAAGAAGGCAAAAATGGACTTTATAGCAATAAACTATTATAGAACAAATTGTGCTGAAGCTTTACCTATAGATGATAATCATCCTTTTGGTACTAGAGAAGGTGCTGTAGATTTTAGTATGTATGGACTATTTAAGATGTCTATGAATCCTAAGTTAAAAGCTACAGAATATGGTGCAGCAATTGATGCCTCTGGTTTACGTGTTGCATTAAATGAATATTGGCAAAGATATCATCTTCCTATTATAATTACAGAGAATGGACTAGGAACTGCTGATGTAGTAGAAGATGGAAAAATTCATGACCAATATCGTATTGATTATTTAAGAGATCATATAGAAGCTTGTTCCTTAGCAATAGAAGATGGTGTTGAAATGTTAGGTTACTGTCCATGGTCATTTATGGACCTTTTAAGTTCTGCACAAGGCTTTAAGAAACGTTATGGTTTTGTATATGTAAATAGGACTGATGATGATACCTTAGATATGAAAAGAATAAAGAAAGATAGCTTTCATTGGTATCAAAAAGTCATAGAAACTAATGGTGACCTTAAATAAATCACATTAAATTAAGGCTCAGAAGGAGTTAACTCTCCTACTGAACCTTAATTACTATAAATAAAATAAGTATAATGGAGTATTAAGTATGTATATTACAAAAGTATTAAATAATTCTTTAGTACTTGCAAAAGATAATATGGGCAATGAAATAATTTTAATGGGTAAAGGATTAGGCCATAATCATCATGCAGGTTATAAATTAAAAAAAGAAGAAATAGAAAAAATGTTTGTTCTTCATGATGAAGTAATTAAGAAAAATATCCTACAGCTTGCCTCCGAAATAGATGAGGTATATTTTAGTATTGCACAAAAAATTATTGATTATGCTATAACAAAATATAATCTAAAACTTATGAATCATATATACTTAGCACTAACTGATCATATTGCATTTGCTGTGAAGCGTTTTAGATCTGATATTATAATAGAAAATCATTATTTATCTGAGATTAAAGACTTTAACCCAAATGAATATGATATAGGTGTATATGCTCTTAAAGTAATTGAAGAAAATTTAAACTTGAGGCTCCCTGAAGAGGAGATAGGAAATATTGCAGGTCACTTTATTAATGCACAACAGGATAACCCATATAGTGATAAAAATAAAAAGGTTTCTAAAATAGTAAATGACATACTACAGATTGTCCACTATCACTTTGCAATTATTTATAATAAAGAATCTTTCTATTATACACGTTTTGTAATACATTTAAAGGCCTTTGCTCAAAGATTTCTTTCTAATCAATCTAATAAAGAGCAAGTTGACTTTATTTATGAACAAGTTCGCATTAACTGTGAAGAAGAATACCAATGTGTGAAAAAAATTAGAACTTATATAAGTAATGAATATGGTAGAGAGTTACCTGTTCAAGAAGAGTTATACTTAATGATACATATTCGTAAAATATTAAGTGACTTAAAAGAAAGTAGCACAGAGTCTAGTGAAGATTAGTTGTTAATTTCTTTATCAATAAATAGCCCTAAAACTTAAAATACTCTAAGAAAAGCTTAGTGTTATTTCCACTAAGCTTTTTTATATATAATTTTCCTATTTAATTCTAGATATTTATTTTTTAACTATTTAATAAATACTCCAATGCCTCAACACTAATTACTGGTCTTATAAGTTGCATTTTTTTAACTTCCTCATACTCAAACCCAGCAATACCATTTTGGAGTAATGATACCTCATACCCCATTTCCTTTGCTCCATTATAAGAAAATAATACACAATATTCTGCCGCAAATCCACTTATTATAACAAACTCAACTCCAAGTTTTTGAAGTTTATCATTAAGATCAGTTTTAAAGAATGCATTATTATATTCCTTATGAATAATAATATCCTCTGGACTAGTAACAATAGAATCAACAAACTCAAATTTTTCAGAACCAGGTCCTGCCCCCACTTCTATATCTAATACCCTAACAACAGGTAGACCCTTTTTTCTAAAAAAACTTGATACCTCATTTATATACTCTACTGCATCATCAAATTCCCTTTGACATTTACAATATTCACGGCATCCCTTTTGCATATCTATTATCAAAAAAGCTACTTTCATTATTATCCCCCTCTTAACCCACTTTTTATAATAATTATACCATCTTAACCATAAAAAACCATTTAAATAAAGTATATACTATTAGGTTTTACTTTTGTAACTGCTTATTTAGAAGAAATATATTTTCTATTTCATTTCCTTCCTCATCATAATATTTTACATCTGCTCCTGTTATATGTCCTAATGTCTCCCTATCAAGTACACTCCCCTGCATCTTTAATAAGGTTTCCTCATTCATAGGTAGTTGTACTTCTTTTGTCTCATTATCTCTTTCACATACTATCTTTATTCTCATGTATATCATTCTCCTTTGTAATCTTAGTATGCTTCAAGAAAACCTAAAATATTTTACCTTATTAAGTCCCTCCTATTTTTTGAACTATTGCTACTGAAAACTTATATATTTTTATATAAACATATTTTAAAAGCTCTTAATTATATTTATAAATATAGTTAAGAGCTTTTATTATAATTATAATATACACTTATAGGGTCATTATTTTAAATAAATTTTTATTCTATATTGTATACAGCTCTATTATCTATCCAACTACTTCTTTGGTATATTTCTTTCTACTGATTAAATAAAATACACCTTGAATTATAGCTCCAATTAAAAGTATTACTATAGATTTCTTCATAATTAATCCTGTTATTTCAGAATAACAAGAAACAACGGCATACAATAGATATACTCCTAATCCTCCACCAATTAATATTGGTAAAAAGAAGATTATTGCTAGTTCCTTACTTATTATAGATTTAACTTCCTTCCCTAAGGTTCCAATTCTATTTAATGATATAATTCTTTCTTCTTCTTCATCTATATCCGATAATACCTTATAATATAAACATATTCCGTTAGCAATAATAAATAGCAATCCCATAAATATCATAGTAAACAATCTTATACCCTTTTTATCTAACTGCGCTTTTATAAGCTCTTCTTTATATATAGGCCTATATGATTCTTTATCCTTATTTTTGTCAGTTGCTATTCCCCCTAGAATATTTGCTTCATTCCAATAAGAATTATCTAAACCACTTTCTTCTCTTAAATAATTCACTAAATTTTCAAAAGCTTTATCCCCATTTTTTATATTCATTAGGTGCACTTTCTTTATTGAAGAACTCCTTATACCAGCCTTTAAAACCTCATAACTCTTATCATCCACAACAAAGGCTGTTCCTAAACTATAATTTGATATATTTTTAGTATTTATAAAAGGTACACCCTTTTCTTTCTTTATCTTATCTTTACTTAAATATAATTTATCATTTTCTCCAACAATCTTTTCATAATCTTTTTTGCTCAATAAATAATCATTTTCTTGTGATGCAATTTCATTAATTTCCTCTAACTGTTTTTCATCCATAGTTACTAAAGTAGCTGCTGAATATTCTCCCTCAATTTCTTTATTACTTATATTTATATCAAGAGCTTCGTCTAATTTTATATCTATACTTGTTTCCATATGTTTATTGTAATTTGTCTCACTTATAACATTCTTATCACCAAAGAAGGCTAATTGTTCTCCCTCTACTGTAAAAATATTAACTTTTATATACTCTAATACACTATACTTTTCTATTTCCCCATTATTTTTCTTTATAATATTTTGAATATGTTCCTTTTCTACTCTATTATATTCATCAGTCTCAACAAACATAATATCATAAGGATTATATAAATTTACGTCTTCTCTAATTGAGAAGTAATCTGAATAGCTAAATCCAACAAAAAACATAGCTCCAGTTACTAATAATGAAAGCATATATATAAGACTTTTATAACCTAAAAATCTATGAGATAAATTTGATAAAACTAATAAATTTCTATTATATAATTTTGGAAATTTACTTAATAACCTTTTAATTAGATAAATAAATGACCCAATTAACATATAAGGACATATTAAAAATGATGCTACAAAAATACCAATCATATAAGACTTACCTCTAAACATTTCTCCTCTTAAAACCTTAGGCAAACAATATAATAATATTATTAATATTATTAATGATATTATTCCTATTAATAGGTTTGCTTTTCCTATTTCCTTTTTTTTATTAGCCTTTATAGCATCAATTATAGATACTTTTCTTATATAAAATATATTAAATATAAAATTACCTAAAAATATTAATACAAAAACTCCTATACTTAATAAAAAGCTTTTATAGTTTAACTCATATAAAATATTAGTTTCTATTAATATTTTGTTTAACCCCATATAAAATAATCTTCCAAATAAAGCTCCAGTTACAATTCCAGTTAACAATGATGCTATCATTATTCCTAGGTTTTCTACAAATATAAGTTTAATTAAATCCCTTGTTGTCATCCCTAAGGTTAGGTACATTCCAAACTCTTTCCCTCTATTTTTAAGAAATGATATATTTGTATAAGTTATAAAAACTATTGAAAATAATATTATCCCTATTAATGATGTTTTAACAGATCCATATAAACTTGATACTTTCCCTATACTTTGAATTATTATAGAGTTAAATATTAAACTTCCATACATAAATAACATTGCTATAATTAGTGAATTAACAAAATAAAAGGATATATACTTATTAAAATTATGAGTGAAATTCTTTCGCACTATAGAGGAAAACTTCATTATAACTCCCCTCCTATAACGCCTTGAACTTCAAGTATTTTATCAAAAAACTTTTTTCTGTCCCCACTCGATACAATTTCTATTTTGATTTTTCCATCTTTAATAAATATAATTCTTCTACAAAAAGATGCCGCAAAAGGATCATGGGTTACCATAAAAACAGTGCTTTTTATTTCATTATTCATTTTACTTATGGTTATCATTATATTATTAGCTGATTTAGAATCTAAATTTCCAGTTGGTTCATCCGCAAATATTATAGCTGGATCATTTATTAATGCCCTTGCAGCTGCTACTCTTTGTTTTTGTCCTCCTGAAATATGATATGGATATTTTTTCTTTAACTCTCCAATATTAAAGAAATTCATAAGCTCACTAACTTTGCTTTCTATTTCCTTAGGATTTTTCTTATCTAAAATAAGTGGCAAAGATATATTTTCTTCAAGAGTTAAGCTATCTAAAAGATTAAAATCTTGAAATATATATCCTATGTTTTTTCTTCTAAATAAAGCTAAATCATCTTTTTTCATTTTACTAATATCTTTATTATTTATAATAATCTCTCCTGAAGTACTCTTATCAACTCCAGAAAGAATATTTAGTAAGGTAGTTTTCCCGCTTCCACTAGGACCCATTATCCCAACAAACTCACCCTTATTAATTTTTAAGCTTATCCCCTCTAAAGCTCTAACTTCCTTAGCTCCTTTATATGAATTATAAACCTTAGTTAAATTATTTACATTTAATATCTCCATATTTCTATCCCCCTTTATATTAAACCCCTAAAGAAAGTAATGTATAAACCATAGATCTAGTAATGTTTTCTTTATGGTTTTAAAGATATTGTGTGTTTTAAGATTACACATATCTTATAATATAATTATAAAGGAGAATCCATTTTTCTATAATGGATTCTCCTTACATAACCTTACATTTTTGAAAGGTTATTGATTTCTATATAACACTTTCATTATAAAACTCTATTTTAATCACTGTTTCAAAGCTTCTCTCTGATTCTATAAAATATAACCAAAAAAGTTCCTATATTTGAACTATAGTAATTTTTATTTTATAATATTCTAAATTTATGCTGTGGTCTTCCTACCTTTCCATACTCCACTAATTTTTCTAATTTCCCTTCCTTCTCCATATATTCTAAATATCTTCTAACCGTAACTCTAGCTATCTTTATTTTTTCTGATAACTCTTCAGATGTAAAATACTCTTTATCTCTTTCCTCGATTTCTTCCCATATAGATTTATAAGTATATTTATTAAGACCTTTTACAAGACCTTCCTCTTCCTTACCTACAACTGAATTTAAAATTAACTTATCTAATTCAGTTTGTTCGATTTCACTTCCTTTTTTAAATTCATGGTGTCTTTCCTTAAATTGAATAAGGGCCTCTTTAAATCTCTCAAAACTAAAAGGTTTTATTAAATAATCTGTAGCTCCATATCTAAAAGCCTCTTGTACTCTACTTGAAGTTTTATCTGCAGTAATTAAAATTACATCTACATCAATCTCCTCACTTCTTAGCCACTTTAAAAAATCAATTCCATTTTCCTTAGGAAGAAAAACATCTAACAATATTAAGTCTGGCTTCCTTGCCATAATAAATTTCTTAGCGTCAGTAAGATTACCCACTGCTTTATACAAATTAAAGCCTTCCACCTTTTTTAAAAATTTTGAATTTATCTCTCTTACCATAGGATCATCTTCAACAATCATTACATCAATCAATCTATTCACCCCTTATCATAAGTATAGTTATATCCTAAAGAACTTCTTTCTAATGCTTATTTAACTATTCTTCCAAAATTTATATAGGTATAGTTATTTCCCAAAGAACTCCTTTATCTCCCTTTAATTCAATACTTCCCTTAGCCTCTTCAATTATTTTCTTTACAATATACATGCCATGTCCTCTTTGACCTTCTTTAGTAGTAAAACCTTGCTCATAAACCTTATTTCTGTATTCTTCTTTAATTCCAGGACCATTATCTTTAACTTTTATTTCAATATTCTCTTTATGTTGTACTATTTTTATATAAATCTCTCCACTTCCATCATTACTAACTGCATCTAAAGAATTTTCAATTAAATTACCTACTATTGATATAATCTCCTCAGATGTCATATAATCAGGAAGCTTTGTAAGATTAGATTCCTCATCTATCTTAAACTTAACTCTGCTTTCTTCAGCCTTATTATACTTAGAAAGTAATATTGCTGATAAAGATGGATCCTTTATTTTTTTAGTTAAAATACTACTTATTTCATTTCTACTATTAGCCACATTGGATATAAACTGCAGTGCCTCCTCGTATTCCTCAAGCTGTATTAACCCTCCAATAGTGTGGAGCCTATTCATAAATTCATGATTTTGAGCTCTTAAGGACCACGCCATCTTTTTTGCACCAGTAAGTTCCTCTGCTAGTCTTGTAACCTCTGTCTTATCTCTAAAGGTAGCAATAGCTCCTACAATCTTACCTCTATCAGTTATAGGAAGTCTATTGGTCATTATTATAGTGTTATTTATCCTCTGTTCTTTTTCAAATTCACCTTTTCCTGTTTCTAGTACTGTAGTAAGCCTTGTGGTTGGAAAAACATCCTCTATGCTCTTACCTATAATATCACTCTTATCCATACTATTTTCACAATGTAATATATTTAGTGCTGAATCATTTATAAGAGTAATTTTCCCTTTACTATCAACGGCTATTAACCCTTCATAAATTGCACCCAAAATTCCCATTTTTTCATTGTAAAGCTTTGTTATTTCTTCTGGTTCAAGGCCTAGTAAAGTATTCTTTATATTATTAGATAGTATAAATGCTCCTACTATTCCTACTGTCAAACCACTAAAGGAAATTAATGTTATATATAATATTGCAGTATGCTTAGCTTCTCCAATGCTTTCTATAAGTGTACCTACAGAAACAAAGCCTATTTCATTTTTATTTTCCCTATCATATATTGGAACAAAAGCTCTTAAAGATTTTCCTAATGTTCCAAGGGCCTCAGAAATATATGTATCACCTTTTTTAACTACCTTAAATTCATCCCCTCCTACAAATTTTTCCCCTATCATCTCTGGATTAGGATGGGAATATCTAATTCCATCAATATCAGCTACTATTATATATTGAATCTGGTCTAAAGTTTTAAGCTGCATATGAACATAAGGTCCAATTTCTCTCTTAGGGTCCTTTATCTTAAGTGCATCTATTACTTCACTAGAATGTGCTACCATCTCAGCCACATTCATAATATTAGTTCTAGCTTTGCTTTCAATATTTTTATTCATCCATGAGGCAACAAAGAAAAGAATTATAGATATAGAAGTAATCACTACTATAATAATTAAGATAGTGAGCTTTGTTTGTAGCTTCATTGTTTTTTTCATATTAATCACCTCAACTTTAATATGCACAAATCTAAATATTATAATTAAAAAACACGGAATCATAGAAGACTCTGAATGCAGATAGAAGGATTAATATAGGAATATATACTCAAATCCTATTATATATCGCTTCTTTCATTATTGTCTTCCATTTTTCCGTGTTTAATTTAAAATCTATCTATGCACTAGCTTGACTATTTAATTTTTTCATTTTATTGTTTCTAAGAAATTTAAATGCATAAGAAACAAGAAACGGACAAAGAATAGCAGATATTACACATGCTGCAGCAACCTGGGCAGTAGCTACTGTTGCTATTGTTGCTACTGTTGGGTCTATTGCTGCAACAGCAGCTGGTGTAGCTACAGCATTACCTGCAGTTGATCCTGTTGCAAGACCAATTATAGGCTCTTCTTTAAATAACTTTAATAATATATAAGCTCCTACTCCAGTAAAGGTAGCTATTACTCCTAATAATATACCAGGACCTCCAGCTTTTATAATAGTTTCAAGATCCATTCCTGCACCTAAAGGAAAAGAGAAGAATGGAATTAATAACATTTTACTGCTTCCAAGAAATTTTCTCATATCTGGATCTAAATTTCCTAAAATCATTCCTATTACTATTGGAATCATTACTGCTACAAGTGACATAATAGGAATTTGAACAAGTCCTGAAGCACCTAACGCAACCAATGTAAAAAATGGACCATCTTTTAAAGACAATAATGCATAAGCTCCTACATCAGTTTCATCTCCATACTGTGAAGCAAGAGATGCATATAATCCCCCATTACAATTTGTTAATGCTGAAAGAATGGCTATTGGTGATAAACCTAATACTCCAGCAGGTCCAAAAATTTTTCCTACTAATATACCAATACCAGCACCTACTATAAATTTTCCTGATATTAATATTGCACCTTTTTTGATTGCCTTTGGTGCTAATTTAAAATTAATTTGTGAACCAATTAAAAACATAAAGCAAGCTAAAATAGTATGTGATGCTTTTGCGCTGAATAATGCCGTTGTAAAACCACCAATGTTTAAAACCTGTGGGAAAAATGTATTAACTAGTACCCCTAAGAAAAGTGGAACAACCATCATACCACCTGGAATCTTATCGAGGGTTTTCTTAATTGGAATTTGCATATATATGTCCTCCTATTTTTCTATTTGTATCTCTGCTGCACCGCTTTCTATTGCTACTTTTTTAATAGCTTCTGCTACCTTAACTGCAACATTTCTATCTAAAGCATATGGAATTACGTTATTCTCATTTAAGTCTTCATCTTTTATCATAGAAGCTATAGCATAAGCTGCTGCTATTTTCATTTCCTCATTTATTTCTTTTGCTCTAACATCTAAAGCGCCTCTAAATATTCCTGGAAAAGCTAATACGTTATTAACTTGGTTTGGAAAATCTGAACGCCCTGTTCCTATTACTCTTGCACCAGCTGCTTTTGCTTCATCTGGCATAATTTCTGGAGTTGGGTTTGCCATTGCAAAAATTATTGAATCCTTATTCATAGCTCTTACCATATCCTGTGATACGATTCCTGGAGCAGATACCCCTATAAACACATCAGCACCTACTAATGCTTTTGCTAGTGTTCCTTTAATATTATCTGGATTAGTAATCTTAGCTAAATCCTTTTTAGCTTCATCAACATTTTCAATTTCTCTATAAAGAATACCTGACTTATCACAAACAATTAAATTTTTAACTCCAGAAAATAATAATAATTTTGTTATTGCAGTTCCCGCTGCTCCAGCACCATTTACTACTACCTTAAGATTTTCCATTTTCTTTTCTACCACTTTTAAAGCATTTATAAGTCCAGCTAGAACCACTATAGCTGTTCCATGTTGATCATCATGAAATACAGGTATATCTAATTCTTTTTTTAATCTTTCTTCAATCTCAAAACATCTTGGTGCTCCAATATCCTCTAAATTTATTCCTCCAAATCCAGGAGCTATAAGCTTAACAGTTCTTATTATTTCCTCTACATCCTTTGTTGCTAAACAAATTGGGAAGGCATCCACCCCTGCAAACTCTTTAAATAATATTGACTTACCCTCCATTACAGGAAGTCCAGCTTTTGGTCCTATGTCTCCTAATCCAAGAACTGCTGAACCATCTGTTACTACAGCAACTAAATTCCCCTTTGAAGTATACTTGTACACGTTTTCTTCATCTTCATGGATTTTTCTACAAGGCTCTGCAACTCCTGGAGTATAAGCTAAACTCAAATCTTCTTTTGTTTTAACTTTTACCTTGCTTACCACCTCAATCTTTCCAACTTTTTCTTCATGTAATTTTAAGCTTTCTTCAAAGTAATTCATTTATATCATCCTTCCTCTTTGTTAATCGTTTACCGTAGTTAAAGCATATCAACAAATTTAATACATTAAAATATTATGAAAGTTTAAAATAAATTTTGGTCATAAAGAATATTTTGATATTTTTTTAACAATAAAAATGGGCTATCTCACCTTTTATTGTGAGACAGCCCATTTTAAAATTATTATTATTATTTTAAAGCTTTTCTAATTATATCTAGATTTAATTCTCCTGTAGAATCTACTAATAAATCTGCTCCAAATAGATCTCCTACCCCTATTGAAAAAATCTCTGCCCTATTTATTGCCTCTATTCCAGCTTCAGCATCTTCAATAGCAACACAATTACATGCATCTACCCCTACCATTTCAGCAGCTTTTAGAAATATATCTGGTGCTGGTTTTGAATTTTTTACTGCTTTTGGATCTGCTATAGCATCTATCTTTTCTAATAGATTTAACTTTTCTAAAATATATGGTGCATTTTGAGAAATAGATGCTATTGATATTTTTATATTATTATCTATTAACTCATTAAACAAATCTACAATCCCTGGTAAAACATCATCTGGTGTAAGTTTCTTTAATAACTCTTTATATAAATTATTTTTTTTAGTTCTATAGTATTCTTTTTCTTCTTCTGTTAATGATGTAATATTGCCATGGGCTAATATTCTCTCAAAGGATAGTACCCTATCTACACCTTTAAGCTTCTCATTAAACTTTTCATCTATTTCAACCCCAACTTCTTTAGCTATAGTCTTCCATGCTATAAAGTGAAACTTTGCTGTATCTGCTATTACTCCATCTAAATCAAATAATACTGCTTTTATTTCCATTTTGAAATATCTCCTGTGAATGGTTCAAATTCTAATTTTACAGGACTTTGTCCTTTAAATTCGCTTCTACCAAGTAATTTATCTACTAATGAATCTAGTACCTCATCTGTTGATGCATAAGTATTAACAACTGTTTCTACATTGTCTAAATCATATTGATGATATGGGTTAGCTATGGATATCATCATAGTTGGAACTTCATTTACAAACCATGGTGAATCAAAGCCTCCAAATGATTTGTATTCAACTCTTAAGTTTGTCTGATTGGACTTTGTTGGTTTATTTATGAAATATATAAACATATCATATTGTTTTCTAAACTCTTCTATACTTTGAGATATTTGTTTCATTCCTGCGAAAAGATCTGAGTGATCTATCTCTTCAAAAATAAAGCCTTCTTTACTCATTTTATCTATAAACTTCTGATACTTCTTAGGAGCTGGCTTTTTAAATTTAAGAGCCATTCTCACATAGAATGGAAGAGATTTTGAGTTTGATAATAAACTAAATATATCATCATCACAGCCTAAGGGAATTATTCCTATTCTCTTTATTTTCTTATTATTTAAAGGTAATAAGTTTTGGGTATCCTTAACTAAAGTTATACCTTCATCAGCTATCTTCTTAGCCCATGCTTTATGGTCAGCATCTCCAACCTTATCAAGTTCTCCTGGAACTAGATTATTACAGCTATGAAGATTTTGATATGCCTTGAGTCCTAAAATACGATCAAGAGCATCATTTAATCTTTCCTCTGTTATAATTCCCTTTTTGTATCCATTCATCATAAACTTATAATCTTCTGCAAAATTCTTAGGGAATAATAACATATCAATGCCATTAGCTATACACATAGGTACTAAATCTTCCCTTCTACCATGTGCCCCAAATCCAGTCATTAATGTTGAATCTGTCATAACAAGACCATTAAACTGAAGATCTTTTCTTAATAAACCAGTTAATAAGTGTTTAGATAAGCTTCCTGGAGTTAGTCTATCCTCATCTTCTATATTATTCTTATCATAGTATGAAGGGAAAGCAATATGCCCTACCATAACACCAGTTGCTCCATTATCAATATTTTCTCTGTATACTTTTCCAAAAGTACTCGTCCAATCTTCATAAGATAAGCTATTTACAGTTTTAATAACGTGCTGATCACGTCCATCTACTCCATCCCCTGGAAAGTGCTTAAGAGTTACAGATCCACCATGCTTTTGAACCCCATTAGTATATGCCTGTCCCATCTTTGAAACTAAGTCCACTTTATCTCCGAAGCATCTTATATTTGCAATAGGGTTTTCCCAGTTAAAGTTTATATCTAAAATTGGTGCAAAAGCCATATTCCCACCTAGTGCTTTTGCTTCTTTTATACAAACTTCACCTAACCTAAAAGCATTTTCAACATCATTTGTTGCAGCTACTATCATCTCATTACCAACTTCTGTTCCCTCTTCTGCTAATCCATTAGCTCCAGCTTCTAAATTAGCAGCTAAAAATAGAGGAATCTTAGCTTCTTCTTGTAGTTTTTTATGTGCATTAACTACAGCTTTTGCCTTCATTGGTCTAAGCATCACACCACCTGGCTTTATTTTAGAAATCAATTCAAGAGTTTCCTTCTTGTCATCTCCAGCCATTGTAAAAAATAGTTGTCCTATTTTCTCTTCTATTGTCATTTTATTCTTTGTATCTTTTACCCATTTTATTTGTTCTTTATTTAAATAAAATGGTTTTTTAGTTAAATCTATACTCATTTTTATCTTTCCTTTCTCTTTGCTAAATCCTCCATGATTTGTGGATATTTTTTATCTACATCATTGAACATCATAATAATTGCAAATATTAAACATCCAATTGAAGGAATCCATAAATACAGCCATTCTATCATTATATTTACATCAGTTGACTGCACATCTAAGCCAGCCTTATACCCTGCTAAACCTAATAATCCTCCAACTATGGCAGCACCTATACCACCACCAACTTTTGTACCAACACTTGCAGCTGAATAAGTTAATCCCTCTACACGTACTCCTGTTTTCCATTCACCATATTCTATACTGTCTGCAACCATAGCAAAGAATCCACTTTGAGAAACTCCCATTATCGCTCCACTTACTATAAGGTAAGCCACAATCAATGGTAACGATTTATCTATCCTAATAAAGAAATAAAATGGTATTGTAATAATTGCTAATAATACGCTTGTATATATACAGCTCTTTACCTTTCCGAACTTCTTGTATAAAGGTACTGATGCTAACATACCAACTATCATTCCTGGTAAGGATATAATGGATAATATACCTACATATTTAGGATCTCCTAAGTTATATTGAGCAAAATATGCTGTAGTAGCCATTCTACAAGTAAATGATATAAAAGATACACATCCAGCAATTAGTAATAATATCCAAGGCCTATTTTTAAATAAAGATTTTACTCCTACTTTTAAGGGAACGTTATCACTATTTTCATCTGCTCCCACTCTTTCTTTAGTTCCTTTAAAGGTTATAAAGAAAAACATAGCTCCTACTAATCCTAGTACAAGAAAAGTTAAGGTGTATCCTATATTCTCACTTAGAACTGGTGCAACTACTGATACTAATAATATAGCAATCATAGCTCCAGCGCCTCTTAATATACTTAATACTCCACGTTCTTGTTGGTCATTAGTCATTTTAGCACTTAGTACTCCGTAAGGAATATTTATTCCTGTATATATGATCATTGTAAGATTATATGTTATAAAGGCATACATAATATTTACCATATTACTTGAAGTATTCGGTGACCAGAATGTAATAGTTAAAGATAAAGCTAAAGGTAATGAAAGCCACAATAAATATGGTCTTGCTTTACCATGTTTTGATTTAGTTTTGTCTACTATAATACCAAAAATAACATCTGTGAACCCATCAAAAGTTCTTGATATTAATAAAATCACTCCTGCTGCAGCTGCTGATATTCCAGCTTTTTCAGTCCAATAGAATAAAATTAATAAAGATAATCCTTGAAAAACAATATTTGATGCTAAGTCACCAGCAGCATAACTAAGTTTTTCCTTCATCTTAAGCTTTCCACTATTTGCTGATTTTTCAACTTCTACTATCATAACTACCACCCATTCTTTTCTTAATATTTATTATTCTTAAGTTTTAATTTAATACTTTTCTACTTACATATATTCTTGATTTAATGGAACCGCTCCAAACATATTAAAAAATTTTCCCAAATAAAATTTATTTTTATAATTGCTTTTGATATTGAATAGCCTATTTCCCCCTAATGCTAATCCCCTAGTAAAATAGTTAAAACACTTAGTGCTACAAATAAAAATTTCTTATTTAATCTGATTTGTATTCCTCCTAACTTTATTTACTAAATAAGAATTAATAAAATTTTTCACTGAAATTATTTATGACTATCCTTCTTATCTATTAGCTATTACATAGGAATTTAAGTTTAAAATTTAATTTATCCATCTGACTAAAACCTTATAAATTAAGGATATTTTAATGAATAAGTTAATTATTTATATTAAAACCCTATACCTAGATTATAAGATTGAATAATTAACTTAACCCTCCAACTTTAAACTAAATAACTTCCAATAAATGACCTTGTATACATTTTCATAAATAATGGATTGCATAGAAAAAGGGACTTGATTAATTATCAAATCCCTCTTTTTGTTATTAATATATTTTTTTCACAATAATTAGTTGTATTTCATGGGGTAGAACTTCCGTTTCTATACTTATGTAATCATTAACATCTTCCACCCATGTTTTATAACCACATTCCGCTGCCTTTTCCAAATATCTATATCCATCCTTAGATAAGTCATCTGGTGCTCCCATTTTAACCCAAGCATCAAAGGAAGAACCTTCATCTCTATTTACTCTATATCTCTCAAATTGATATTTTCCACTTTCTATATAAAGCTTTAACTTATAATCTCTTTCACCTGCATCCTTAAATACATGATATCTATTTGTTTGTGATATTTGAGAATAATCAAGTGATCTGTATAAATCATTATAGTGACAATAGTTATAAAACAATAATTGATAATCCTCATTTTTCTTTGTAATTATTAACCCCTTATCTTTATAAACAATGTCTTTTCCTAGCTTATTTAAAAACTCATAAGCATGGTAACTTGCCTTTTTTATTCCATTGTAGGTTATAAGTCCAAATCCGCCATGAAACAATGGTTGTTCTAAGTTAAACTCTTCAAATAAATCTGTAAAAGTCCAAAATCCCATTCCATTAACTAAATTAGAGTTTTCAATACATGTTTTAACTATAAGAGCTGCCATAAAACAAGTATCATGAACTAAATCTCTGGAGTTCATACTAGAATTCCATTCTGTAAGCCAATATTCCTCATAGTTCATATTTAACTTAGAACCTATATCTACCATTTCTTTTATAGTTCTATTTATATAGTCTTCATCCCCAAATTCCACTATATCACTAAAATCATAATCACTCATTCCTAAACTTTTATTTGATTTAATATACTCAATTCCTTTATTAAACCTTTGATCTTCATGGATATTATCATAAATACTTTTTAAGTGATATGCATGAAATGAAAAGAAATCTAAATAACATCCATGCTCTTTTGAATAATCTTTAAAGTCATTAATCCAGCTATTAAAATCTCCTAATTTTAAATTACCAAAACCACCAACCTTAAGGTTTTTATTGATGGATTTTATTTTCTCATAGGTTAATTTAAAAAAGGTAAAGAATTCTTCTCTACTTCTATCCCAAAATACACTTTCTAAATTTGGCTCATTCCAAAATTCAAAGTACCATTTTTCTATTTCCTCTACCCCATATCTATTAATAATATGCCTTACAAAAGCATCAATCATATTTAGCCATTTTTCCATATTATTAGGGGCACTTGTATAACATGACCACATAAATACTTGATTATCTGAACTAACTAACTTTTTAGGCATAAACCCTAACTCTATAAATGGTGTTATTCCTAAATTCAGCACTGAATCTAATAAACTATCTATATGATTAAAATTATAATATACATCTCCCTTTATATTTTCATTATACACAAGCATTTCATCAGAAAATATTCCATGGAATCTTACATATTTGAAGTTATTATCCTGTTGAATCATTTTAAGTTGATTTAATAAATCATATCTTAACCCGTAGGTGGCATGACCAAAGGTAATTAACTTATTCCAACTATTTTTAAGTTCTCCTATAACTTCATTAGTTTCTATTTCAAAATCAGTATAGTGGCTTTTCTTTACTTCAAAATCACTTTCATTAAATCTTAAATATTCAAATACCTTTGCTAAGGTCTCCTTACTATTAATATTTAAATAATTAATCTTCTTATCTTTAACTTCTTTTATGCTGTTAACTTCTCTATACTGATTAGGGGTAATGCCTAATATACTCTTAAAAACTCTATAGTATGACTTTTCATCAGCAAACCCATGTCTATGTGCAACATCTATAATCCTATCCTTGGTAATTATTAAATCATTTAAGGACTTGTTTAATCTTAAAGTATCTAGAAATGTCTTAACGGATATCCCCATGTTTTCCTTAAAATATCTTGAAATGTACTGGGAGTTTAAAAAGAATTCCCCTGCTATTTTAGGTACAGTAAGACTATCGTCATTATAGTTATCATTAATATATTTAACTATGTCATGTAATCTATTCTCACTTTGTTTTACTACAGTATATTTACTTTTATCATTAACATTAAATTTATTTAAAAGAATTATAATAAGGTCTAATAAATATCTTTTTATTAAAAGTTCATTTGGTTCTTCATTATTTATAACTACATTCATCATCATTGCAAGTGTAGCTCGTATTTTATTATAAACCTTTTTATTTTTAGAATCATCCTTACTTGAATCCAAACTAAACTCTATATCTTTCAAATCTATATCAAATTTATTTAGATAGGTTTTATTAAATTGAAAAATCAATAATTGGGCTTTTTCTAAATAATCTGTTGATTTTACATAATGAATTACATTGCTATTTATTAAATAAAGATCCCCTTCATTTAATACTGTAATCTCTTTACCTACAAAAATCTCAACACTCCCCTTTAAAATAAATAATATTTCTACTTCATCATGCCAATGATAAGGAAATGCTTCTAGTGTTTGGGTAAATATTTTAATTTGTGTGTTTGAATTATGATATATATTCTCATATTTATATTGCATTGTTATTCCCTCAACTTATTTAAATAACTTTTAAATATTATGTTAGTTAATACTAACAAATATCAATAATATTATCAACTTACTAAGAATGCTTATATTCACACAAAAATAGTCAATCTCATTAACTATTTCTATAATATTTTTTAGCTTTTTTCATACTCCTCTGTAAATATATTATCCACTATTCTTAATTACACTCTTTGTCATCCTCTACATCTTCATACCAGAAATTATTTCTTGGATTTTTTTAATTTAGAAAGTTAAATTTCTTCTGATTATTATCTCATTGATTCTTAATATGTGACATGATATACTAAAATTGTAACACTATTCCGAATAATCTTGCATAATAAAATTAAAAAGTTAGTGTTATATAGGAAAAAGAAAAGATATGGCAAAGTTTTCAAGAAAAAAATAGCTAAATTACATTTAGACAAAGGTAGGACTTTAACAGGTCTTGCAAAGTAACATAACATTTCTAAAGCTACCATCAGTGGTTGGACTAAAACTTTTAGTGAGGATAAAATTTCCCATACTGTACATGATAAATTAAAAAAACTAAAGAAACGTACATCTAAATTTGAAAAAAGAATACAATTTTGAAATGGTCAGTAATCTTTCATAAAGAAACCTAAGTATGCAAAAAGAAAACCTTATCATATTGTAAAGCATTGTGAATAGAAAATTTAGAGATCCAATAAAAATTTAAAATGATGTACAAGCTTTATGTATATTAGGTTTAATTAATTTTATAAAATCAATAAGGGTATTTTCTAACATTCTATGTAAAATTAAAGTAAATAGCTATTTACTTTTTCACTAGAATATATTGTAGCTATTCATTACTCTAATGATCTTACAGTTCAAACTTCAGCATATTTTATGAATTCTATGCTATAGGAAAAGGTTTTCTTAAAGAGTACAAAAATATAAGAATTCATTAAACCACTGAATGATATATAAACACCTATGATAATATGAAAATTTCATTTTATCATATTATGACTTTTAATTTATAAAAGTCCAACATAAAATCTTTTATAAATAGCGTTTTTCTTAATCTTTGTCCAGAATATTTTATTCTAACATGTTAACTTTTTTCATATGATTTAATGAATCAAAGGTCTAATTGTCCTTATATCTCTATATAATCATTATGACTTTTAATTTTTATTTCATATTTATAAAGTTATTACATCAAAACCTAGTTACCTATTGTAGCCAAATGTCTAAAAACTTATTTTTTATTAAATGGAGGTTATATTATATGAATACGAAGTACAAAATAAATCCACCTGCAAACGAGACTATAAAGAGTTATGTTATCGGTACACCTGAAAGAGTAGAATTAAAAATCGCATTAGATAAGCTATACCATTCTCAAAAAGATATTCCTTTAATTATAGATGGAAAGGAAATTTTCACAAATATCACTGAAGAATGTATTATCCCCCATGAAAAAGGTCATGTGCTAGCTCGTTATCACAAGGCTACAGAAAAAGAACTTAAAATGGCTATAGATGCTTCTTTAAAGGCAAAGGAAAGATGGGAAGCAACCTCTTGGTATCAAAGAGCTGCTATATTTAATAAAGCTGCTAACTTAATAAGTGGTAAATATAGAGCACTGTTAAATGCTGCTACCATGTTAGGTCAAAGTAAAACTGCTTATCAAGCTGAAATAGACTCCTCCTGCGAACTTATTGATTTCCTTAGATTTAACACTCACTTTATGGGAGAAATTTATAATGTCCAACCTGATTCAACTGTTGATGCTTGGAACAGATTAGAATATAGACCTCTTGAAGGGTTTGTTTTAGCAATATCTCCTTTTAACTTTACAGCTATAGGTGGAAACCTATGTACAGCGCCTGCTATGATGGGTAATACTGTTGTATGGAAACCTGCTAGTACTGCTGTTTATTCAAATTATATATTTATGAAAATACTTATGGAAGCTGGAATTCCTGATGGAGTTATAAACTTTGTACCTTCAAGTGGATCTCTCATATCAGAAGTATGTGTAGAATCAAAAGATTTAGCTGGAATACACTTTACTGGTTCAACAAATGTATTCCAAAATCTATGGAAAAAAGTTTCAGATAATATTTCAACTTATAAAACATACCCAAGATTAGTAGGAGAAACTGGAGGTAAGGACTTTATATTTGCTGATAATACTGCTAATATTGATGAATTATCTACTGGAATTATACGTGGTGCTTTTGAGTATCAAGGGCAAAAATGTTCTGC
The DNA here is from genome assembly GCF_000686705.1 of Clostridium hydrogeniformans DSM 21757. Lineage (GTDB taxonomy): Bacteria > Bacillota > Clostridia > Clostridiales > Clostridiaceae > Clostridium_Z > Clostridium_Z hydrogeniformans. The sequence goes on from NZ_JMLJ01000003.1 coordinate 267,534, forward strand.
TGCTTCAAGAGCCTATATACCTAACTCAATTTGGCCTTCTTTACGTGAAAAGCTAATTGATGCTGTTTCTAAAATAAAAATGGGTAATGTAAGCGAATTTGACACCTTTGTGGGAGCTGTTATTGATGAAAGTTCCTATACCAAAAATATGAAATATATAAATAGAGCTCATAGTTCTAGTGATGCAGAAGTTATAGCAGGTGGCTCTGGAACAGATAAGGTTGGATACTTTGTACAACCTACCATAATTCAAGCTCTAAAACCTGACTATGAAACTATGACTGAAGAACTGTTTGGCCCTGTAATTACAATATACGTTTATGAGGACGAGGCCCTTGATGAAACCTTAGATCTTTGTGATACAACATCTGTTTATGGACTTACAGGAGCTATCTTCTCTAATAATCGTTATAATATAGAGCACATGCTTTATAAACTAAGAAACTCTGCAGGTAACTTCTATATCAATGATAAGCCAACTGGAGCAGTTGTTGGTCAACAACCATTTGGTGGCGCTAGAGCATCTGGAACTAATGATAAGGCTGGAAGTCACCTTAATCTACTTAGATGGGTATCCCCTAGAACTATAAAGGAAAATCTATACCCACCTACTAGTTTCGAATATCCATATATGTCAAATCATCAAGCTGAAAAAGCTAAATCATCAGGTAAATCTGATCTTGGCCTTGATTTTATGAGTCTATAATACACATAAAAATAATTAATAAAAGAGTGATTATGCATATTGATTTATATCCCATGCATAGTCACTCTTTTAAATTATTTCTATGTTTTTATAACATTATCCTATTCTATTGTTATTTGCAGACCAAAAGATATTTTCATCCTACTTCCAGAATTCAGAAATAAACTTTTTTCCTTTTATAAGTAAAGAATTTATAATCCCTCATATACATTAAATTATTTTTATTTCAAATTCAAATTTCTATGATACTTTTTATATATTATCTTAGGAATCTTATTCATATTAACTTCTGCATAACCTCTTAACTAAATTGGAATTTGTACGTTACTTAAAGATAAACTAAGCGTTTTCATACATATCATAAACTATATATCCTGAAATTCCTTCAAGAGAACCAGAATATGTTTCTTGATACATCATACATTCAGGAGCTTGCATAGGCCATCCACTTGTTGGATAAATATTGTACTTTGATGACATTATAAAACCAAGTTTATTATAAAATGCTGGGTTACCTTCAACTTGAATTCCTTTATAGTCCTTCTCTTTTACTTTTTCAATTCCTAATTTAATCATAGTAGAACCCACACCTTGTCTAAAATAATCTGCATGAACAGATACTGGTGCAAGCATTACTGTTTCAGTCTTTTTGATATTTATATCATAATCTGCCTTTTTTGCAGTTGTTGATAGTGGAAAATGTGAAAACATAAAATGTCCAACTATTTTTCCATTAATTTCGGCCACTAGTGATAAATCTGGAATATAGTATTGACCATCACGTATTTCTTTAATTAATGCCACGATGTCTGTCCCATCTGAGTAATCTGTTCCTTTGGAAAATGAACGAATCACTAGTTTATTTATTTCTTCGAAATCTTTCTCATTTTCTATCCTTATTGTTATATCTCTTCTCATAAGAATTATTTATCCTCCTATAAAATTACTATTTACATATTAGTGAAAGGGTGTGAGCTCACTCAAGTTTAGATTGTGCTTATACTTCAGAGTTTTTCAATGCCCTCAGTCCTGTTTCACGAATGGAATTCAATTCATTTTCGTTAAATAGATTTGCATTAAATAGATTTAAATACTCTTGAGATATTGTTTGATTGAAGATCAGCAAATCATCTGTATTTATAGTGACAGGAATTCCAGCATCATATAGTTTTCTAATAGGATGAGAAGCATAGTTTTCCACAAGTCCAAGCATTATATTGCTTGTAGGACAAATATTTAATTGAATTTTATTATCCGCTACCCATTTCATGATTTGTTTGGAATTTGCTGCTGCAATACCATGATGAACTTCTTGGAGTTCCAATTCTTCAACAGCTTCCATAATATCATCGGCAGTTCCAAATTCACCAACATGAGCCCTTAAAAGTAAACCCTTGGATTTTGCCAATCTGAATATATTCTTAAAATTTTTTATTGGCTGTGCAGGTCGCTTTTAGGAATGCATTGCATTTCAATTATTGAATTATTATTTAAGGCTTTAGTAAAATCTTTCATAAAACAATACACCTCAACATCATACAAAATATACATTCATATCCTAATATTTATACATAACTTTAACAACTAAATACCACAACTGCAAGGCATATAGTTTATTAATTTTCTGATACTCATTAGAAAAGGAAGATGAATCATTTACAAAAATCCTTATTAGACATGGTCTACAAACCACTGTAGATTTTGTTCCATTATTGCTTTATGAAGTCCTGGTTTATGAGGCCCATGTCCCATTCCCTTAAATATTACAAGTTCACTTTCTACTTTTAAGTCTTGTAGTCCTCTGTAAAGCTCATATGCATTTGGAACAGGAACCCTCTTATCATTTTCACCATGTTGTATAAGAGTTGGTGTGCAAGCAGTTTTTATATATGTCATAGGAGAAGTTTTTGCATATATTTCTGGATCATCCCATGGCGTTGCTCCTAGGTATGACCTGGTGAATGTTGTTATATCAGTATTTACATAATAGGTAGTCCAGTTGCTTATTCCTGCTCCTACAGAAACTGCTTTGAATCTATTACTAAAGGTTGTACAAAAGGCTGAAATATATCCCCCTTGGCTCCACCCCATGACTCCAACTCTTTCATTATCTATTACTCCCTTTTCTACTAGGAAATCTACCCCTGAAATAACATCTTCATAATCTCCTACTCCAAGCATTCTAAAATTACTGGTCAAGAACTTGTCCCCATAACCTGAACTTCCTCTATAGTTAGGCTCAAGAACCACAAAACCTCTCTCTACAAACTGATCAATTGGATATACTTTATTCATATTATGAATAGGGAATGATGCCCATGTTGGTCCACCATGTATAACTACCAAAAGTGGATACTTTTTATTAGAATCATAATCATATGGCTTGGATAAAACTCCTTCTATCTGAAGACCATCCTTAGTGCCCCATGTTATAAGTTCTTTTTTACTTAGCAGTTTATTCTCATATACTCTGCTTTCATTGGTTATTCTTTCTGAGTTTATGTAAACCTCAGCTGCCTTATTTTTTTCTGATTTAATATAGGCTATATTTTTACCATCAGGAGTACTATCTGCATCATCTATATAACATTCATCATTACTATAGATTGGAGAAACTTCACCCTTTTCAGAAACCATTCCTATTTTATAGCTGGCTCTATCCTGCCAGTTTGCAAGTATTCCTCTACTTGTCCATTTAATAGGCATAACACCCCTATCAAACTCAGATAATCTCATTATAGTTTCTTCTTTTTCAACATCGTATATCTCTAGAACAATCTCTTCATAAACATTCCATTCATAATATCCTGGTTCTCTTGGAGTTTTAGCAAACGCAATCTTATTTCCATCTGGAGAGAATACAACCTTTGAAGTAACCACTCCAATAATATTGAGCTTTTTTAAGTTTTTAGCGAGAATATCTAATATATATATATTTGTTTCTTCATCTCTTATATCTCCTGTGGGAGTACATATAAGGGCAGCTTTTTTCCCATCAGGTGATAGGTTAAAACCTCTCACACTAAAGTCCTTAGGGTTTGTTATATAATCTTTAATATCCTTAGATTCTTCCTTGTCATCTTTCTTCTTATTACTAAGCTCTTTAAATGATTCAATTGCCTCTTCTATCCCTACATAGCATAAATAATCATTCTTATATTCTTTATCAACATATTCAAATTCTCCATAAGTTTCTTTACGTTTTTTTAAATCCTCTGAGTCAGCTTCCCTAGTAGTATAATATATTCCCTTTCCATCAGGTGACCAGATAAATTTATTTACACCTTCCTTGGAATTTGTAATCTGGATTCCATTGAACTCGTCAAAGGTTTTCAAAACGATTTGCTTTCGAGCCTTTTCTTTTTCCCCTACCTCTACAATATAGGCTAAATAATTTTTATTTGGAGCCCATACGGGGCTACTACTTTCAAATTTTCCCGTTGTGATTGGATAATGCTTTTGATCCTCTACTTCATAAACCCATACATGATTTCTGTATACATTTTCAGATAAATCAGAAGTCCTTTTAACATATGCAATAACTTTTCCTTCTTTACCAATGCTTATTGATTGAAGCCATGGCATTTGTACCAACTCATCAATTGAGGTATAGCTTGTCTTATTCATAAATTCTTCAATCCTTTCTCTATAATAGAATTTGTGCTATAGCAAGTAATATTTGGTAATTTAAGCACTTTCTTTAATTATATAGTATAATTTGGATTTATTGAACTATTTTAAATGATGGTCAAGCACAATTTCTAAGAGTTCCTTATTGTAATGTAGGACTAAAGGTTATTCCCGAGAACTTGACTGATGAATAAGTATTATTTTTAACTGCTATCTTACTTACTTCTCTTTGAGATATAGATATGGCTGAGGTTAAACCCGGAGATACTTTTGTAGTATTAATCCGTGGACCTGTAAAATTTTCAACTCAAAAGTGGGCTATATATAAAGGATAAAAGAGAATAATTGCTGTAGACTGTATAGATTATAAGCTAGAGTATGCTAAAAAATATAACCAAGTGGAAACAATAAATCTTGAACATCACGACAATACTGAATAATATCTAAAAGAACTTACTAGTGGAGGAGCTGATGCTGTAGATTGTGTGGGCATGGATGGTAAAATGTCTAATATAGAAAAGATATAAAGCCTCTTAGAACTTCAAGGTGGATCAAAATCAGCTATAAAAATGTCAACACAATCTGTAAGAAAGGGAGGTACTGTTATGTTGATAGAAGTCTACAGGGCTAAACTTTCCGACTTTAAGTATTTTTCTCTATTTTAGGTTTTATGATTTAATTCTACATTCCTAAGTAAATAAAAAAACATTTCACTATTTCTAAACTAATCTTTAATTGCCTTTCATTTGAATTTATTAAACCTATTATGTTAATATAAACTTTAGAGGTGATTTCATGAAAAAAATAGTAAAAGTTGTTGGGGCAATTATAGAAAATGATAAATCAGAAATTCTTTGTGCTTTACGTTCAAAGGATATGTCTATATCCAAAGTTTGGGAATTTCCTGGTGGAAAAATTGAGACTGGTGAAAGTATAGCTAATGCTATAATTAGAGAAATTAAAGAAGAGTTAAATTGTGATATTGAATTTATATCTTTATTCAATGACAATACTCATGAATATGAAAATATAATAGTTAACTTAATAACAGTTAGATGTGAACTTGTTAATGGTGAACCTACAGCTAATGAGCATGCAAAATTATTATGGATGCCTATTGAATACTTAGAAAGCTTAACTTGGGCTCCTGCTGATGTTCCAGTTGTAAAACAATTAGTTAAAAATATAGAAATAAAAGCGAGGTAATCCCCCTCGCTTTTAAACCTTTTTTATAAACTCCGTATATAAACTTTCTAAAACTTTGTTTTGTAATTTTAAAATAACTGTTATTGGTTTTTCACCTTCAAATCTTATAGTATCACCTTTTCCCATATAGATATATGGCTGAACTTTATTATCAATTTCTTTATATTTTCTGACAAATAAATGTAGGTTAACTTGATTTTCTTTATTGAAAATTATATTTTTTCCTCTATCAGAAATTTGTGTTGTATTATTAGGTGTTTGCCATTGAAACATACTTCTATTTATAAATTTATCTTTATAATTTATACTTTCCTTAATATCTTCACCCTTATGTAAATCAACAAATAGAAAATACTCTTTTCCATTACTATGAAGTCCACTCCCTCTAAATGAACTATGAATCTTTTCATAATTTGATAATAAGGCTACATCTATCATTTGATATTGTTCATATAATTTTAAAAATGGTACTCCAAAGTTCTTGCTTCCATATCTTTTTTCATATGTTATAAGACCATAATTTAATAAATCTAAAAATATATTTTTAGATTCTTTATCGGCTAGTATTTTTTCAAATGATATTAATCTAATTAGCTTACCATTAGTATACTGAAATAATTTAATGTTCTTATCTTTTTCTCTAGTATCATAAAACTCTTGACTTAAATTTTTAAATGCATGAATAATAGTCCTCTCATCAACAGTATCTAAATATTTTAAAATTACCCTTTTAGCTATGTTAATATCTATTTCATTTACATTAAGTAAATGCTTTATTATAGCGAATTCATGTGGCCTTTTTACTGGCAATTTATTTGATAATTCTTTAAGAGTTTTATTGATTTCATCATTATCCTCTTCTTCTACATAATATCCAGCCTCAACTTTTTTCAAGAAACCTTGGTAGGTCTTAGAGTAATTAATAAACTTAAGTGGATTTGGTGCCCCATCATATTTAACATAATCCATCAGATTATATGGAATTTTTCCTCCCAATAGACTTTTGAATTCATTATATTCCTCTTTAAGATATTTTAAACTATTAAAGTTCTCTGTATTTAATTGATCTAAAATTCTTTCTTGTGATATTCTATCCATTTGTATATTAGAACATCCTGGTATATCACTAAAATCAGTTGCAACTGCTATCTTTAAACTATCTTTATCATAATATCGTCCACCCTTTAATGCTAATGCAATTAAAAATGCTTTGTTATGATTTCCTATAAAGTCAAGCACTGTTAAAAAGCTTTTGCTTTTATGCTTTCTTAAACCTCTTCCTAACTGTTGTATAAACACAATTGGTGAGTTTGTTGGTCTTAACATTAAAACTTGGTTTATTGAAGGTATATCAACTCCTTCATTAAATATATCTACCGTAAATATAACTTTTAGTGAGTCATTATCATTCTCTAGTCTTTTCATAAAGGCTTGTCTCTTATCAATAAAATCTTCACCTGTTAGTGCTATACTATCAATACCTATTTTTTTAAACTCTTCTGCCATATAATATGCATGTTCTTTATTTATACAAAAACCTACTGCTTTTTGTTTAATTCCATCAAAACCATAGAAATCCATTTTTTCTTTTATAAAATTCACTCTAGAATTAATCATAAGTTTTTTAGATACTTCAGATATATTATCTAAGTTTATACCTTCATAATTCACTGCATCTATATCTGTTATTCCAAAGTAATGAAATGGTACTATTAATTCATTTTCTAACGCATCATTTAGCCTTACTTCTAATGCAATATTATTATCAAACACATCAAATATATTACCAGCATCACATCTTTCTGGAGTAGCTGTCATTCCTAATAGAAACTTAGGATTAAAGTATTTTAAAATCTTTTCATATGTTGGACTAGTACTATGATGAGCTTCATCTATTACAATATATTCAAACCTATCTTTCTTAAAATTTTCTAAATTTCTTTCCATGGTTTGAACTGTAGCAAAAAGATAATCTGCTTTTAACTCCTTTGCGTTTCCTGTATAAAAGCCCATTGTAATATTTTTGTTTTTACATAAACTTCTATAAGTTTTTTCAGAATCACGAAGAATATCTTCTCTATGTACTAAAAACAGTAACCTTTTAGGATTAAACTTCATTACATCAAAAGCAGACATATATGTTTTACCTGTTCCTGTTGCTGCGATTACTAAAGCTTTATCTTCACCTGTTCTTCTTAATCTATCTAAATTCTCTAATGCCTCCTTTTGCATTATATTAGGTTTTATTATTTTATAATCATTAAATTCTACTCTACTCTTATTTTCTTTCTCTCTTATACTATTTATGAAGCTTTCATATTTCTCTAAGAATTCCTCATCTACAAAACCCGTTGTATCCCATAAATTTTGATATTCTTCTAATACTTCTTGTACAAACTCTGTTTCCTTCTTAGATATAACCATAACATTCCACTCAACATTACTTTTTAAAGCTCTTTGAGTAATATTTGATGATCCTATAATAATTTTATAATTCTCTTCATTTTCAAAAATATATGCCTTAGTATGAAATCCTCTTTCCTTATCTGCAATAAATACCTTTAAATCTATATTTTTAAATTTCCTTAATCTATCTAATGCCTTAGGTTCTGTAAAATTTAAATAGGTTGAAGTAATTATTTTCCCCTTTACCTCTCTATCCTCAATTTCTTTAAAAGAATCTAGAAGCAATTGTAACCCACTAAAATTAACAAAAGCTACACTAAAATAAAAACTTTTACACTCACTTAAACTCTGCTTTAATTCCTTCAAGAGATTTCCTTGCTTAGAATTTATTATAAGCTTATTTTTAATAACATACTTATCTTCAATTACTGACTTAGGACTTATTTCTAAGTCAAAGCTTTCAGAAATACCCCTCTCATTTATATCCTCTAATATCCCCTTCATGTAAATCTCCTCTATTCTGTATAATTAATGTCATTTTTAATTATATATCAAATACGAATCTTGAGCTATCAGTATATATGTAGATTAATATTATATCCTAATCATTTTTATTTAAATAAATCCTTTATCTGATGAAAATTTTTTTTATTTACTTATAAAAAACAATCTGCAATCAATTAATTGCAGGTTGTTTTTTCATTTAAAATAATTTAATTACTTATTGTACAATTGATTTCTCTCTAGACTTAATATAAGTATCAATATCTTCTATAATATACTCTTGACCATTTGAATGAAGTGTATCATAGAAAGATGTAATATAATAAATACAGCGCCTGAAAATATATTGATTTTATTTAGTAGAGTTTCACATTCCTCCAAAGCTCTTATGGTATATTATTCTAAAATCACCAATTATTTATACAAAAAAACAGTAGATAGATTTGACTTTACACAAATCTATCTACTGTCCCTTCATAAATCTTATTTATTTTTCCAAGTTTTATTAATGCCATTAACTACGTACCATATTAATTTGAATTTAAAAAAGCTGACTACTATTTAATACAGGTATCAGCTTTAATCTTTTCATATATCCTCCTTAAAAATATAAAAAATTTATATTTATTTTGTTATACCATATTCATCAATTATAAAATAGTTAATTCTTCTTGAATATCTTCAGATGATTGGATAACTAATAGTGTAGAACCTAAAAAATATACCCTTTTATAGGGTATATCCACATTCTCTTTGTTATTTACTATATTAAAATTAAGGTGGAGGCTATCTCATAACCTCCACCCCTACAAAATAATTATCATAAAAAACTATTTACAGAAAAACTTTCATATAATCTTCTTTAATGTTCTTAATATATCACTTTTAATATAAATTCTCTTTATATTAATTATTATTTTTGGATTTATTACTATTCTCTTTACCATTCTCTGATTTATTGTTATTTTCTATTTTATTAGACTTATCTTTATTGGAATTATTAGATTTATTATCATTTGATTCTTTAATATTCTCTTTTGCTTTTTCTCCATTATTTGTTTTTTCTTTATTATTATTTGAATTTGAATTATTGTTTTTGTTTGTGGAGCTCTCGTTATTATTTTTATTTACAGAGTTCCCATTATTATTTTTATTTTCTTGATTACTACTTCCTTTGCCATTAGAATTTGTAGTTTGTTTTTCCTTTTCCTTAGTTTCTGTTTTACTATTTTCTGTTTTATTTTCTTCTTTTTCTTTAACCCTTTGCTCCTTTATTGCTTTCATAATATCCTTAACTGAAGAGTTTGCATATTCATCTAAAGTTGCTTCTGGTTGCACTTTTTGAAGCTTCTGAATTAAATTTACTTTTCCAGGGGATATTCCTAATCTTTCAGCTTCTTCAAATCTTTCTTTATTAACATTTTCTTTTATTACCTCAGTATTTTTTATTTCTTCTTCCTTTAAACCTTCTTCTGCACCTATTTCTGCTTCATCTAATAGCTCATCACTTGTTGAAGTAATCATAACTGCATTTTTATCATCATTAACTATGTAACCATTGTCCACTGAAGATTCTACTAATAATTTTATAGCTTCATGAACATTCTTATTCTTTATTTTTAATTCTTTGCTTATAATCTCTCCATCAGAATTTAACGCTTCTACTTTTATTACTTTGTTATATCTATTAGTTGTTAGTTTTACACTAGGATTTATATCAAGTGTTAAATAATCTTTTGGAGCTGCATAAGAATATCCAAAACCACCTATTCCAAATAATAAAACAAGTGATACTGCGAATGCTATACCTTTTTTCATAATTAATCCCTCATTTCTTTCATATTCATCACCAATTTTTAGATTCATTTTATTTTTAACCTTTTTAAATCTACCTTTATTATCAATAACAATCATATGGTTGTCATTTACTTCTACAACTAAGGCTCTTTTCATATCAAACCTCCAAATTTATATATTCTCTTATATATTGGTAATCACCTAAGAGTATTATCAGCACTGATATTATATACTTTCGTGATCTCTCTATTGTTTTCCGGGGTATATTAGTATTTTCCTCAATTTTTGCTATTGGAATCTTATTATTTAAAGATATTTCCTCAATAATATCCCCATTTTTTATTATGTAATTAATTATTTCATTATATCGTTTTCTGGTGGACTTCCATTTAGGAGAAGCCTTTATTAACTCCTTAAAAGTTATGTTATATTTGGACAATTCACCAATTAAGTTTTCTATTTCAATTTTTCTTAAATATGAAATATCCTGATTTTCATAATTTTCTATGGCTTTATTTAAGAAAAACTTGTCCTTATTATCTTCATCTTCTTCTATAAACTTCTCATTTAATAGTGATTTATTTTTTCTATAATGATCTATTAATCTAAATTTTATAACTCTCTGAGCATAGGAAAAGAAACTTCCTTTGCTTATGTCATAGCCTTTTATAGACTCATAAAAAGCCATAAGAGCTATACTATATTCATCATCATTTTTTATATCTATATATCTATTTAGTGATTTATTACAATAAGCTATAATAAATTGTTTATAATCATTAATGAAAACATTTATCTGCTCATTATCATTTTTAATTACCATAACCTGTTCATTGATATTCTCTAACATAACTCACCTCTTCATAATATAATTCGTATCCATAAATATCATTTTTGAGGTACTTAGAAAATTTTTCATATTAAAGCTTGAAAGGAAAAGTTCAACTTATTCTTTTGCTTATACTAAAAAATAATCTAAACAACAAAATAAACTCATTGATAATACAATTGAAGAATTATCAATGAGTTTATTTTCACTTATTTATGCTATTAACAACTTTCTTTAACCTTAATCATTTTATACATTTCATCATTAATCACATTATAGATAGCCTTAGCAACTCCTAATTTATCATTGCTATCTGTTATGTACTTAGCTATAGCCTTGACTTCTGGTATAGCATTCTTCATTGCAACAGTTTCCTCAAATATTTCAAACATTGAGTAGTCATTAAAACTGTCTCCAAGAATCATAACATCTTCTGTTGCTATTGACATATTCTTAGCTACTTTTTCTAAAATAATTCCTTTTTGAGCATTTATATCAGTTATTTCTATATTATCTCTAAATGATGATGAGATTGCTAATCCTTCAATTTCCCCAATAACCTTTTTCATTTTATCTATAAATTCTATATCTTTATGAAAAGCTACAAACTTTCTCACTTCTACTCCACTTTCAAAGAATTTATCTATATCTTCAATATACTGCAAGTCTGTAAAAAATGCTTGATCCTTAGCTACTTTTCTTGCCTCATCCTCTGTTAAGGATGGATTGAATGTCATAATTCTAAATATAACTTCTTGAAATGCCTCTTCTCTTGTAGATATAGTAAAGACTCCTCTATCTGTAAATATACGAGCTGAAAGTTTGTTTTTATCTAATATTTCTAATATCTTTTTTGCATTTTCTTTCTTTATATTTACAACCTCTAAGATATTTCCATCCTCATCTCTATATTCTGCTCCATTTGAAAGAACACACTGAGCCTTTATATTATGCTTCTCTAATATTCCCTTAACACTATCATATTCTCTGCCTGTAGATATTGCAAATATTATACCAGCCTCTTCTGCCTTTCTAATTGCATCAACAGTTTCCTTATCTATGTCATGATCATTATTTAATAAAGTTCCATCCATATCTGATGCTATAAGTTTTATCATTAGAAATCCTCCGTTAAAAATCTATTTTGTCGTTTATTATATAATATCATATATCTATGGATATTATATAAAATCTCTAAGGAATATATCTAAACTTTCTTAATCCACTGGAAATGTATATCTTAATTATAAATATAAAATAAAAACACGACTACTGCCGTGTTTTTATTTTATGAGGTTTTGTATATGTTAACTTTCTCTTATAACAAATTTGATTGTAAATATTTATCCATGGATACTGCTGCTTTTTTACCTGCTCCCATAGCTAGAATTACTGTTGCTGCTCCTGTAACTGCATCTCCTCCTGCATAAACTCCTTCTTTGGTTGTACTACCTGTTTCTTCTTCTGCTACAATACATCTTCTCTTATTAACTTCCAAGCCTTTAGTTGTTGAAGAAATTAATGGATTTGGAGATGTTCCAAGGGACATTATTACAGTATCTACATCCATAACAAATTCTGATCCCGGAACTTCAACTGGACTTCTTCTTCCAGATTCATCCGGTTCTCCAAGTTCCATTCTTATACACTCCATTCCTTTAACCCATCCCTTTTCATCTACTAAGATTTTTTTAGGATTAGTTAATACATCAAATTTTACCCCTTCTTCCTTAGCATGATGTACTTCTTCAATTCTGGCTGGAATTTCAGATTCTCCTCTTCTATAAACAATGTGACTTTCAGCACCTAGTCTTAAGGCAGTCCTTGCTGCATCCATGGCCACATTTCCTCCACCAACTACAGCTACCTTTCTGCCAACTCTAACAGGAGTATTATATCCTTCTACTGCAGCCTTCATTAAATTAACCCTTGTTAAGAATTCATTTGCAGATAATACTCCATTTGCATTCTCTCCCTCAATTCCCATAAACCTTGGAAGGCCTGCTCCTGATCCTATAAATACAGCTTTAAATCCTTCTTCTTCAAACAATTCATCTACTGTTATAGTTCTTCCTATAATAACATTAGTTTCAATCTTAACACCAAGCTTTTTAATGTTTTCTACTTCGCTCTTAACAACTTTTTCTTTTGGAAGTCTGAATTCTGGAATTCCATATTCTAAAACTCCCCCTGCTTTATGAAGTGCTTCAAAGATAGTAACATCATATCCCTTTTTAGCTAAGTCCCCAGCACAAGTTAATCCTGCTGGTCCTGAACCTATTACAGCAACTTTAATACCATTTTTAGGTGCAGTTTCACTTAAATCAACATTATTTGTAGATGCCCAATCTGCTGTAAATCTCTCTAACTTACCAATAGATACAGATTCACCTTTTATTCCTAGAACACATTTTCCTTCACATTGCTTTTCTTGAGGACAAACTCTCCCACACACTGCTGGAAGTGAACTATATTTTGAAATTTCCTTTGCAGCATCTTCAAAGTCTCCTTCCTTAACATGTGAAATAAATCCTGGAATATTTATTGATACAGGGCATCCTTCTACACATTTTGGATTTTTACAATTTAAGCATCTTCTAGCTTCTTTAACTGCTTCTTCTTCATTATATCCTAAACAAACCTCTTCAAAATTCGTTGCTCTAACCTTTGGATTCTGTTCTCTAACAGGTACTTTTATCATTCTATCCTTCATATCCATTTTTACTTATCACCTCTACAACCACAGCCCCCATGACTATGAGTACTACCTTCTTCTAATGCTAATTTTGCTTTGCCTTCATCAGTTTTATACATAGCTTGTCTTCTAATTGCCTCATCATAATTTATTAAATGCCCATCAAACTCTGGTCCATCAACACAAGCAAATTTAACTTCTCCTCCAACAGTTACTCTGCAAGCTCCACACATTCCTGTACCATCTACCATTAAGGGATTTAAGCTTACTGTAGTAGGTATCTCTAGTTTCTTTGTTAATTGTGCTGCAAATTTCATCATTATCATAGGTCCTATAATAATTGCATGGTCATATTCATTTCCTTTATCAACTAGACTTTGAAGACAATCTGTAACCCTGCCATTAAATCCATAACTTCCATCATCCGTTGCTATATAAAGATTTCCAACTACCTCTTCCATTTCTTCTTCAAAAATTATTAAATCTTTACTTCTAGCTCCAACTATAACATCAACCTCTATTCCATTTTCATGAAACCATTTAACTTGGGGATAAACAGGTGCAGTCCCAACTCCACCTGCAATGAAAATTATCTTTTTCTTTTTTAATACTTCTAAATCTTCATGAATGAATTCGCTAGGTTGTCCTAATGGCCCTACAAAGTCTGCTACATAATCACCAACTTCATATTTTTCTAGCTGCTTTGTACTTTTTCCAACAGTTTGAAATACAATACTAACTGTTCCTTTTTCTTTATTATAATTTGCTATAGTTAATGGAACTCTTTCACCTTTTTCATCATTCTTAATGATAATAAATTGACCTGGTTTTGCTGATTTTGCTACTCTTTTAGCTTCTATGTCCATTAAAAATATGTTATTTGTAAGCTCTTTTTTACTAACTATTTTATACATTTATGTTCCCCCTAAGCTGATTATAAAAGACCTTTATCTGGTGTTACTAATATTTTAACGTGGTTTTTCTTTTCCGGACCTGTTAATGCTCCAAAACCTTCCTCTACTATATTATCTAAATATATTTTCTTTGTTATATATCCTTCTGCCTTTATTCTTCCATCATTAATTGCTCCTATAGTTGCTGGGAATTCATGTCTATAAGCTAATGTTCCAACAATCTTCTTTTCAGTAAATACTAAAGTATTTGGATTAAAGGATACTGTATTTTCCCATATACTTGTTATAACCATAGTTCCTTCAAACTTTAAGCTATTTATACCTATATCAAAACCTATTTGAGCTCCTGTAGTTTCAAATGCTACATCAACCCCTACCCCATTAGTAAGTTTTTTAACTTCTTCAACTATATCAACTTCATTAGGATCTAAGACAACATCAGCACCTGCTCTTTTAGCATATTCTTGTCTTATAGATTTTCTTTGTAATACTATTACTAATTTTGCCCCTGCTGACTTTAAACACTCTATAGTTGCCAAGCCTATTGGACCTGATCCTAATACTAAAGCAGTATCTCCTATTTTAAAATTACCTATTCTAATTGAATGTAATGCTACTGCCATTGGTTCAACTAAAGCTGCTTTCTCATAAGACATGCCTTCTGGAATTTTATGTACAAATTCTTCTGGAAAAACTGTATATTCAGCAAGTCCTCCACCACTTCCACAAAGTCCATGGAAACCTAGTGATGAACATAGGTTATACTTTCCTTCTAAACATGCAGGACATTTACCACAAGAAACTATAGGTTCAACTATTACCCTATCACCTATTTCAAATTTAGTTACACCTTCACCAACTTCAACAACTTCTCCTGAAAACTCATGACCTAAAACTACAGGTGCAGTGGTTCCACTTAAAGGATGAGGTTGTCCCACTGGAATAAATATAGGACCTCCTAAATATTCATGTAAATCTGATCCACAGATACCACACCATTTTACTTTAATTTTTATATTTCCTTTTGTAACCTTTGGTTCGTTAATTTCCTCCACCCTAACATGATTTTTTCCATACCATAGTGCTGCTTTCATAGTAAATTTCCCCCTTAAATCTTTTTGTTAATCTATTCACAATATTTATAAGCAATATTCACGCCAAAATATTTAGATAACCTTAAAAATTTGAAATCCTTAAGCCTAACACCTTATGTATATGTATATAATCTTAGGATAAAAGTTGAAAATAATTTTTATAAAAAGCTATGTATAAAAGATAAATGTCTCAAAGTGATACATTTATTTGTATCACTTTGAGACACTTAGGATTTATATTCTCATTTTGAAACACTTATATTATATTTTTTAACTTTTCTATACAAGGTAGCTCTACCTATGTTTAATAGTTTTGATGCCTTTTGAATATTACCATTACATTTTTCTAAAGCATCTTCTATTGTATTTTTCTCTAATAAGTCTAATGGAATTATTGTAGGATCTTTTTCTTTATGATTTTTTTCGCATATATTTTCACAAAGTATTTCATTATCTAAATGATTTATATCCTCTAAATTACTTATATTGTTTAGGCTTATAAGTTCATCATCACTTAAATAATAATCTCTTTCAACTACATTTCTAAGTTCTCTTATGTTTCCAGGCCAATTATATTTTTTTAACTCATTTATATAAGAACTATGGATTTTTCCTATTTTATTTCTATTTTTAATATTTAATCTATCTACAAAATATTTTACTAATATATCTATATCATCAATTCTCTCTCTTAAAGGAATGGTTTTTATATTTATTACACTTAATCTGTAATATAAATCCTCTCTAAAGTTTTGTTTAGTTATTTCATTTTTTAAAATTCTATTAGTTGCCCCAATGACCCTAACATCTAATTGCTTTTCACATACTCCTCCAACTCTTATGGTTTTTCCATTATCTAAAACCCTAAGAAGCTTACTTTGAATATCTAATGGTAGTTCTCCTATTTCATCTAAAAATATTGTCCCTCCATCTGCTAATTCAAATTTTCCTGGATGTCCTTCTTTTGAAGCACCTGTAAAAGCACCTTTTTCATACCCAAATAATTCACTTTCTACTAATTCCCTTGGAATAGATGCACAGTTTACAGCAATAAAAGGTCCATTGTGACGTTCACTATAATTATGTATTGATTGTGAAATTAACTCTTTACCTGTTCCACTCTCTCCCTGAATTAATATATTACAGTCACTTATTGCAGCTTTTTTAGAAAGTTTAATAAGCCTCTCCATTTCTTTATTTGTTGTGATAATATCATGAAATTTATAATTTGCTTTGTAACCTACAAATTTATTTACTAGCTTATGAACCTTTTTAACCTCAGTAAGAGTTATTACCATACCACTGTTTTTATCACTTATATTTAAAGGCACTACATTTATAACACACTTAATTGTTTTATTTTTAACATAGAAGTCCCACTCAATATTACTTAAAGATTTATTTTCCTCTTTTAACATGTTGCAGAAGTTATAGCCATTTAAAAATTCATAAACATCCATGGTCATGGCGTCCTCTAAGGAAATATTTAATATATATAATGCTTTTCCATTTATCCTCTTAATCTTCATATCTTCATTAATAACAATCATGCCTTCAGATATAGAGTCAAAGGTTATATTTAATAGTTTATATGAAATTGTTAACGCCATTTGTTTTTGAATGGATTGAGCTGCTGCTGTTACTATCCCCATTGTATGAGAATGAGCATTACTTGAATTTCCAGACATGTTTATACAGCCTATTAGATTTTCCTCTTCATCATATATAGGTGCTGCAGAGCAAGTCCATGAATGCTGATTTATTCCATAATGTTCTGCCCCTATAGTTTGAACTGGTTTATTAAGATATAATGCTGTTCCTATGGCATTAGTTCCAACTATATTTTCAGTCCATAGTTCTCCTTTTAAGAAATTTAACTCATTAACTCTTTTCATTATATCCTTATCCCCTATTACTTCTAATAAATATCCATCCTTATCAGATAGAAATAAGGCAAAGCCTGAACCTATAA
This sequence comes from Clostridium hydrogeniformans DSM 21757, assembly GCF_000686705.1. Classification (GTDB taxonomy): domain Bacteria; phylum Bacillota; class Clostridia; order Clostridiales; family Clostridiaceae; genus Clostridium_Z; species Clostridium_Z hydrogeniformans. The sequence goes on from NZ_JMLJ01000003.1 coordinate 285,287, forward strand.
CTGTACTATATATACTTTCCATAATCGGTGTAGCTACTGAAATAAGGTCACTATTACTTTTTATTAATTCATCTATATTAGGATGTTTAACCCTTCCTTTTCCATTATAGGGATCAACACCATATGCCCTACATCTTAACCATGAATCTCTAATTTCCCCTCTAACCTCTGGATTAACTTTTCCTGTAGAAATAAATTCTTCCCATGCTTCAGTGATAAATTTTATGTAATCTCCCATATCTTCTCCCTATTACCTATAATTTAATATAGAGTTTTTACACTATTTTTTAATTATATAAATATCAAAGCATCACTATTTCTTATAAAGAAATTCTCTATGCTTTCATGTTATTATTTAATTAGTACAAAAAATTTTAATTGTTCTTAATTTAATAATAACTTCTTTGTTAATATATAATCAATATTAAATTGGAGTTTTTGGAATATATGACATTATAATAAGAAAAGAGAGTTTTATAACTTACTTAATCTGTAAGGAAGTTCAAATCTGTTTATTATGTTTTCCAAACATGTTGAAAAAATTATATAAGAAACATACACTTTTTAATAAGATAAAGGTGATTTATAACGAAAAACTAGAGCTTTGTACTACTAATAATAATGAGATAACAACCTTTACCATTTTTTAGATAAGCATAAGTAATATATATTAAAAATCTAAGGTATGTTAATATGCCTTAAAAAAATTCTGATAAAATATAGTACTTTTAGATACTAAACATGCAAAACTTATGACAACCTATTACCCTTATAAAATATTTATCAGTATCACCTATAACTGATGATATGAAAGATATAGATAATTTATTTATCAGTGGTGAAAAAGTTTAAGTTTTTTGTAGATTATACTTAGTCAATAGTTACAGAAACCAATGCTGTACGATATACACTCTAAGCATGATTATATTAATTCTACCTAGGAGCATTGCTATAGATGATATTATATCCTATGCAAATTATAAAGTTTCTATTTCTAAAGAAAGAATGGAATGAATTTCGTTGGAACCTCTATACTACTATCCTTGAATATTATCTTATTTTGATTACAAATCTAAATAATCCACTACATTACTGTTGTGGATTTCATTGTTGATACAAAACATTGACTTAAAAATTCATCAAGTAAACAGAATTAAATTATCATCTGTATATTTCCAACATCGAATTATCATATAGTCTATTTACCATATCTATTATTTTATTCTTCTTATCATTGCTGAAAATATATATGGTTTAATTTGCCCTGCACTATATATTTCCCCCAATAAAGAACTCTTCTTCTGTTGTAATTCTTCATTTTTTAAATTTTTTATATCATTAAATCCTTCAATAATTTCCTCTCTTAACTTATTAGGAACTTTTAGTTTTCCATTTCTATCACATACTACTCCTGTTATCAATTTAAAATCTCTTCTATTATATATCTTTGTTTTTGTCCTTTTTAATTTTAAGTGATATTTCTTCAGCTCAATTTCAACTTCGCAAATCATTTTTTCGATATAGGATTGGTATATGAAAATGTCATATCATCCACATATAAAAATAATGTTCTATATTTACTTGGTCATGAATCCATGTCTCAAATCTTCCATTATCAAATTGTATATAATACCAAGCATAAGCATAATAACACATCTTTTGAAGCTTCTTATGTGTCATAGGTAGTACTGATAGAAAATAATTACTTACATCAAAAATATCAATCATACACTCCCCCCTTTTCAATACTTTCTATATATAGTATTTTCGCCATAACTCTACCTCCAATCTACAGTTATAAATACCAATAATATATTGGTATTTATAATAAAATATTGAACACATTAAGTCAAACTAAATAAAATAATATTTTATTTAAGAAAGGATGTGTCCATTATGGAAAAGAGCAGAAGATACGATCAAGAATATAAATATAAGGAATAAGCTCAACAGAACTAAGTGGCGAATATGGAATTAACGTCTGGATCAAAGATGCAAAATAAATTAATATAGATGAAAATGAAGTTATGACTTTAAGAGAAGTTAAATCTTTTAAAAAAGAAATGTCAAGAAATAAAGATGAAAATGAAATATTTAAAAAAGCTATAGACATATTTGCAACAAGAAATTAAATGTATTAATAGAATTTATAGATAGCAATAAAAGCAACTATTATGATAATATATAAAGGTAATAAAGGTTTATATTGAACTCCTAGAATTCATCATATACTTGGTACATAAGCCTTTAATATATTTTTAAAGAGATTTCAAAGAAAAATGACTGAACTTGGCCTTTATGCAATAACTGTAAAAAAATACAAGCCTAATTCAAATAAAAAAGTAGCGGAAGGTTTAGAAAACTTTTTCAAAAGATATTTTAGAACTACTTCTATTAACTAAAAACGGGTAGTTATATTGCACATATTCATACTATTAGAGATGGTTAGTGATATTTAGCTTCAGTTCTTGAATTACATTCTAAAAAATAATTAGCTACGCTTTCGGTAAAAGAATAACTAATAATTTACTTATTTAAAGCTTTGAAAAATGCTATTACAGCCAAAATCCTAATAAAAATAAAGCTCTAATATTCCATACAGCCTTAGGATCTCAATACACTAGTAATGATCTAAAAGATCTATGTAAAGAGTTTAACATTATACAATCATTTAGTTAAAAAGTTCTCCATATGACAATGACTGCATAGAATGTTTTCATTATTTACTAAACAAGGAGGAAATCTATATAAATACATACCGTACCTTTGAAGAAGCTAATATAGCTATATTTAAATATATTGAAGGTTGGTATAACATAAAAAGACTACACTCTTCTATTAATTACATGGATCCAGATCAATTTGAATTACTAGCTAGAAGTGCATCATAAAAAAGTTTGACTTTTTGTGTCCAAGATATTGACATAAGACCAATTCATATTATAAAATTTAATACATTTTTTTAATTTTCAAAAATAAGTTGATATAAACCGCTATCTAATTATTAGTAAATTTTACAATATGATTGTAATGATATATACTTTTATTAGAATCAAACTTATAACTTTATTAATACTATAATTGTTGAAGGGAGTATTACTCTTGAAAAATCAAATACAAACACTACCACTAATTAAGTTAAGAAATATATCATATCCAGAAAGATCATTAACTCTATTTATATCATTATTTTCAAATTTTCACTTAAGTGAAATCTTTTCTCTAAGAGATACATATCCAAATACTAATATAAATATTTTCATAAATGAAAATAAACTTATGTTTTTATATAAAAATTCTATTGAATTTCTTTCATCTCTTAATACTCAAAAGATTAATATTATCTTTTCTAATAGCGTTGAATCGGACATGCTTTTTATTGATGAAAAAATTAGTATTCCTTTAGTATATATTAATAAAATGATACATCTAAATACGGGTAAAGTTATAGAAACAACTTTATGGGATATCTCTACATCAAGCTATAATACATTAAAAGGACTTTTCACACACTCTGATAACTCCTATATAAGTACTGTAAATAATTTAACATTACCAGAAATTAACTCTATTATAGATTACATAGATTATTCTTATATTCAGTTAACCTCTAATGATATCCTTCAATTTAGTAATTTTGACAATTCAACTATTAATCTTATTTCTGTTTTATCAAACATTGAGAAACCTTTAAATTATAATGATGTAGGTTTACTTCTTACCGAAGGTGATAAAAAAACAGATGCCTATAAAAAATATGGTGAGAATCAATCTAAAACTGGAGAACTTCTTGAGCTAGTTTCTATTAGTTCATCTGTTCCAAAAACTGTGTCTTTAACTCCATTAGGAGAAGCTCTTCTTAATGTTAATAAAGAAGTTTTTGATAATATTATTTTCTTTGAAATTTTGAAATGTAACATTATTAAACACTTGATTTCATTATGTAAGTTTAATTACCAAGTTAATGTTAAAGAAATATGTGTACCTACTATTTCAGAGAAAACTTATTTACGTAGAAGATCTAATATCAAATATCTTGTTAATCTTTTAAAAGCTAAAAATATTGAATCTTTAAACATCCTTTTAGATAAATTATCTTTTTAACTAAAAAAATGAGCAACGTAAATGTTGCTCATTTTTTCTATTTATTCTTTTGCATTTCCATCCAAAAAGCATTATCTTCCATATAGATAACATCTTCAACATTTCCTAGCTTTACTAAACTCTTATGTTTTTCTAATGACTTTATCTTAGTAAACAGCTCATCTTCCTGTGTCTTATTCGTTGTATTGTATATAAACTTTATATCTTTTATTGAAAGGTCTGATACCTTGTGTACTATCCAAGTTAGGATATAGTTTGCATATTCATTATCTCCTGTAGAAAAATGGCTTAGTAGCTGTGTTGATAGTATTGTTCCTACTCCAAACATTCTACCTTCTTTTAAGATCTTCTTTAAACTTTGGAAATTTTCACACAAGAAGTTATCGGCCTCATCAACTAAGATCATCTTACTCAACTGTCTATACTTATCATCAAGTTTACTTTCTCCTAATACTTTCATTTGTGAATAGAATATATCTAGTATTATACCTACAACTAAGTTTTGAATATCCGAATCACTGTCTGAAAGGTTTATTACTGTAACTCCATCAATCATATCATATAATGATTTAGAGTTATCCACATCTGGATCAAATATTTCAAAATCATATAACTTATCTAAACATGTAAATAGTTTATCTTGCTTTACATCTTCATCATCAAAAAACTCTCTGCATACTTCTGCTATAGTAGGTGGTTTTTTAGTCCATGTGTTCGGATCATTCTTTTTAATTCCACGTTTATCATATGCATTCATTATAAGTTCTTTTAATTTGTTCTCTTGAACTACACCTAAACCAAAAGCTGTAGTCATTGTATGTTTCAAAGCATTAGCAGTGTATAATGGTAATAAGTTTTTCTCCTTATTTCCTTGAACTAATTCTAGTGGATTAAATGGAAGATGATATGTCTCATATACCTTAGCATTTGTAGCCTCAACAAATTCATTATCTATATAATCACCTTTATAATCAAATATTAACAATCCAATCTTTTTACCATCAATATTTTGATAAGTATTTTTATTTAATTGATATATAAGAGATTTAGTAAACTGAGTTTTACCAGTTCCCATAGTTCCAATTATGCCTGTATTAGTATGATTATTTTGTATTGAATCAGTTGGATTCCAAATCACCTCACAATCTCTATGAATATCTCTTCCAAAAAGAACTGATAATGGATCTTTAGTTTCTGCAACTGCTACAATATCTTCACCGCTATTTTCACTATATATGGCACTTGATTTTTCATCATTTGAATTATCATTAATAGACGTTTCTTCTTTCATTTCACAAACTCTACCTTCATATAGGTTATATAATAATGTATCACTCTTTATATCGCTCTTATCTAATATAAAATTGTTCTTTATTTCTTCAACACTTCTTAAAATATTTCTATATCCTGATGCTTCTGGGAATACTAATTCTAAAATCTTATTTCCCTTATCATATTCTTCCTGATTAAAAGCATCTCCTAATTCATCAACACCAATTGAAACAAGTTCACCATTCTTTTCAAATGATATATCACTTTTAAAAGTAAATATAGCACCTCTTCCAATTATCTCATCTAAACTATTAGATATTCTATAATCATCATTTAATAACTTTGTTCTTACATCCGTTTCTATAATAGAATCCCAATTTTGTTCATCCCACACATTATAAAGCTTTAATTTCTCGATGCTTACAAGAACTAACTTAATTAGAAAATCTCTAAATATCTTTGCTTGTAATTTATCATTAATTTCTTTGCTTATATTTCTTTCTATATGGTTTCTTGTTTTGTACGCTTGTAGCTTCGCTTTTTTAGTTACATCCCCTTTAACTTGTCCAATCTTAACTTCAATTGGATAATAGTGAACATCTATATTACCATCAGCACAACATTCTATTCCTACTAATAACAAATCATCTGAATAAGCACCATCACCACTTAGATTTTTTACTGAGAACAAACCTTCTTTACTACTTAAGCCACAACCTTTGGATATTCTTAGAATTTCCTCTAATGAAATTGGAACCCATACAATATTTTCATTGTAAAAATATGACAAACTCAACTTTATAGTAGATACAATGCTAAGCTTCTCTCTATCTTCATATCCATTACAAGAAATAATTTTTAATAGCCAATCTCCATTTATAGCATTAAAGCAGCTTATTACTTTAGTTATTAACTCATCATCATTTCCTAATAATACATTTTTATTTTCTAAGAAACTCTTTATTACTTCCTTATATTGCTTAGTCTTTTTAGTTACTGTAATAGAGTCATATCCAGAAGATGGTGTATATTGATCACTATAGTGTATAATAAGTAAATCTTTCTCTTCAATAGTATCCTTAAAAAATTGTAATCCAACCATTGGATTTATGAATGTTACCCAATTTGCAGATTCATAAATACGATTTAATTGATCTTCTTTATATTCATCTATAGCTGTAGTTTTGCACCTACTATCATCAAATGGTGATTCATTTTCAGCAGAACAAATTAATGCATTCATTTTAGTAGCCATTTTTATAAGTGTATTTTTAGAATAAATAAACTTAGTTCCATACCCTGTTCTATATGACTTAGATATTTCTTTAGAAGGAACTGATGATAATAATCCACCAAGTGATACACCCGTATTTATATTATCCATTATTGTATTTTTATTAGAGAACTCATGCTCCATTTCGTAGAATGTTATATGACTATATTCATACTTAGTAGTATCATAATTCTTTATATAATAGCTAAGCTTTGAATTTACAATGTCAAAAATATCATCCTTAGAATACTTCTTATTGCTAGATTTTATTGCAAATGATAAACCTAGCTTTTCCTCTGCCTCATCAACATGCACATAATTTTGAAGCTCCTCAAATACGCTATCACCAGACTTATTGTATATATTAATAATAAGTGGTCTTAACTTCTCAATTCCCTTACTCTTTAATTCTTCATTATAATAGTCTATTATCCCTTGTAAAATATCTTTAGAGTATCCTGTATTAATTAAATTAATCCTTAATGGCAGTTCTGTAGATAAGAATAAAGTCTTAAAGTGTTTTATAAATTCATTTATTTTTTCTCTAACTAACTTCTTAACAAATCCTCTGTTTCTTTCATTAAAATCAATATCATTTATTACATATTGCTTCCACTCTTTAGAATGATTTTGTTCTACAGATCTATAAAGCTTTTCTCCACCAAAAGATATATAAGGAATAAGGTTTGTTGAATCTAATTTATTAGCAATTTCTTTTTCTAAATCTTCCTCATCAGAAATCACTTTATCCTTTAACTCTTCTGTGATCATAAGTTGATATGACACATTAATAGGGTGTAATGGTGTTAGTAATATCTGTCTAGATGAACCCATTCCTTCTATTGTCCCAACTCTTAGTAAATCAACAAATTCATCACACATATTGTCATTGTACTTAATCTTTTCTAATTTGGAATAGTATATATCAATATACGTTTTTAATCTTTCTGCTAAATCTTCATCGATATAAGCTAAGCTTGGTAAAACAACATTTGACTTATAGTATTCAAGAATTCTGTTATAAGCTTCTTTTAACTTATCACAAACTTTTAACTCTCTAACCTTTAGTTTTCCATTTGATTCTACGAAGGCCATTCCTCCATTTTTCAAGATAAACTCTTCTCTATCAAGATTAACTTTAAATTCATCATAAGCAAAATTAACATTCTCATCTTTAATAATTTTATTATCTAGAAATTTATAGCTACCCTTATCTCTTAATTTATTTATCCAAATTTGTCTTCCACTAATACGTGTAATCTTAGAGTTGCTTCCAACAATATTAACAGGAATTATTAGGTTATCTAGCATAAGATTAAATCTATATGCATCTTCATTTTCATCTATTTTTATCTTATTTTTCACCTTAAACTTATTAATAGCGTTAATAGGTACATTCTCATCTTGGAAATTCAAAGTTATTGATGATGTATCTTCACCATATGGATTTAACGTAAACTCTGAATCTGATGTCGTGAGCGTAATGTTTTGCTCTTTTTTAGCTATCTTTATAGTGTAATTAGTTCTTACAACTGTATCCTCAAATATAGCTTTATCCATTGGAATAACGACTATCTTAAACTCATAATTACTCTTTCCTGAATAAGATACCTTATAAAAACTAACCTTCTCTTCTAAGTCTTCTAATGTCACATTAATCTTCCTATTATTTATCTTAGCTGAAACATTCTTCCCAAAATCACATTTAACACCTTTATCTTTAATAGCTTCTAACTTATTATCAAAAGCAAAAGATAATTTGATATTATCAACTTTATCCTTATTAAAAACAATTATGCTTCTCTTTCTTCGTTGTGCCTTAGTTGGTCCTTCTTCCTTCTCCCAGTAATCTTCCTTAGAGATATTTTCTATAGAACTACCTTCATAGATGATATCCTTTTCGTCATAATTATCCATAGACTGTCTAACAACTTTATATTCTTCATTAAACCAGTCTTTATTAGCTAATTTCTTTTTTCCTGTTTCATCTAAAAACTTTTCTAAATTACTATCTATATCTCCACCATATTTATGGATATTATCTATCTTTAAGTACGCTTGGGAATTCTCATTTAACCTACTAATAGCTTCCTTCTCATCATTAATTGTATCTAGCTTAGGGTCTCTAAATAATTCAAATTCTTTAAATTCAGAATCATCTATATAGCCTTTATTTATTATAGATACTATATCGCTATACTGTAATATTGATTGACCTTCATCAGAATCTTCTCTCTCCCTTCTTCTTAGGTCAAACTTTAATACATATTTTGCACTTAATGCAAGATTACTTGTATCTATAAGATAATTTATATCATTTATTAATGTCTTAGAATGGAATGGCATACCTTCCTTTTGAAAGTTTATACCTCCATCTGTGATAGTATCTTTATTACTTGTATGAATGAATAATATTGCTGAATTCTTAAATTGTGACTTCATGTTTGTACTAACTTCATTTCTTAATGTAGCTAAGAAATCTGGATTAACACCATCAATTGTAGCTGCAACAATTAATATAATATCATTAAACTTAATTGAATATGTCGTATATTCCTCATACTTCTCATTAACTTGATATTTAAATAGTTTACTGTCAGAGATGTTTTTTATTTCTTCATATAAGTGCTTTACATCTGACTCTTTTTCAAATTGAATTTCATATCTATCACCATAATAAATTCTTGTCCCATCAAAATATTCAACAACCTTTTTAGCTAAAAAATTATAAAATTGATCTAACATATAATGCATCCCCACTATCACTTTTCTTTTCTAATACATTTAATCTTTGATAAAAATCAATTAATCTATTTCTTGAATCCTTATCTAGATAAACCCCTCTTCTTTCAAGTTCTTTTATAACGTATTGTAATCTAACCTTTTGCTCATCTTTTATACATAGCTTAGTTAATAGTATTACATATTCTTCTGTTAAGTTTAATGTCATGCCATTTCTTCCCCTATTTCTTAAGAAGTTATTTCTACAAAACTCAAAGAACCAATCGTAATAACGACGACTTAACTCTATAGCATTTGTAACCTTCGAATGATGATTATGTATTAAGCCATATAATTTCTCAACTTCAACTAAAATATCATCATCAGTATCAGAGTCAAATTCATATTCTGTCCAATATTCATTTTCATCTTTTATAGCAGTTTCGTACATACCTACTACTTCAGATAAATTCTTCAATGTCTCTCGTTTCTCATCATCATTCATTTTGCTAACTAATTCTTTAAATTCCTTGTAAGTATAATTATTACGGCCAGCTTTTGAACAGTTTAAAATATTTAGGCATATTTCATGAGATCTTAAACTAGTTATAGCACTTTCTACTAAGCACCATCCATTTTCATATCCTATACGCCCTTTAGAAACCTTTTCCCAATCAAATGTAAAGTATATTAACGGTACTTCCTTTTCATTAAACATATTATTTAAATTACCAACTGACCTTAATATATAAACTACATAATAGAACTTTAAAAGGGTTACTATTTGAGAACAAAAGTCCCTATTTCCTTTTAAAAGATATTTCAAATCCTCATTAAAAACAGACGTAATTTCTTCTGCGAAATTCTTATATTGTTTCTTTTTCTTTTCACTATTTATATCTACCTCTGGTAGCTTATCTAAAATTAAATCAGTTAAAACATTTCCTGTTTTATTTTCAAATACTTCTTCAATACATTTTCCATAGTTCTCTTTTTCATCAAATAAAACATCATATAGAAAATTACCCATTTCTATGTTTTCTTCTTCTGTCATTGAATAAACTAAAACTTTAGGATGAAACTTTGCAATTCCCTTATCTTCATCAAAGAAAACTGTTGAAACTACCTCTTTAAACTTTTCTTTATCATTTTCAGTCTCAAACTCTACTGAATTTATAATATCTGAAAAGAATACCTCTTTATTAAACTCAGTTGCATTACAATTTAATAAGTTACAGCAAAAAGCTCCAATACACTCATCAAACCTTTTTATGATATCCTTATGCTCCTTTAATGGTCTAACATTATATGGAACTATTAATTTATCTTTAGTTTTAGGCTTATGTGTTGGTTTCTTAGTCGGATCCTGCATACTATAATCCTTCTTTACTTTGCTTATATCAATCTTATATCCCATTATTTAATCCTCTCAAATTTATACTTACCAAACTTTTTAGCGAACTTAAATGTTTCTACACCATCAGCTATGTTTTCTTTAATATAGATCTCTTTATTTTGCTCTCCATAATTCTTTATCTCTTCAATAGAATCAATAAAGCTAATAAAATCACTTCTTTCCTTTTTCTTTGGAATATACCCTTGTCTTACTTTTGTTAATAATTTATATAGCTTGTAATCAAGCTTAACAGTTAATCCATCAACCTTGTTCTTTATAACAAAATCTAATATTATGTTTGAAACAAACTTATCTAGCCTTCCTGTTAAAACTTTATTGTCTGATTCATCTTCTTCACATTCTAAATATAACTTTTCATATATCTTAAACCTATTTTGCAATTTCCCCATATTTATTCTTATATTGCTATCTGAAGATTTAACATTGTCCAATTTATATATAGCTTCACTTACTGAATCATATAAATCCCCTAATTCTGCAATATCATTAGCATTAAAGACATACAAGTATTTAATAAATTCACTATAAACAGGGTCCTTATACAGTTCATTATCGCTACCACATAAATAATCTAGCCTTAAATAATGATTAATCAACCACTTTTGCAGCTGTTGCCTATTTATCTTAGAATTAGTAAAAATTCTTTTAAGTTCAATCTCATCATTTAATACATCTACGATATAGGTATTATCTAATGGATATATTTTTTCTAAGTATTTTCTTGCAAAGTACGGTTCTCTATTTAATTTATTTATTAAATCATCCATATCTTCATTAGAACATAACACTGGATCAACATTACCTAAGGCCTTTATAATTCTAGATGAATCTTTATTTATAAACATAATATTTGCAGTTAATGCATCCATGTATTCTATGATATTTAATTTATCTATCTTTTTAAGAAATTTTTCTCTAGTTAAGTTGTTAAAGTCTGGATGAACTATAATATCATATATAAAGTTCATTATTGCTCTTGTAGTTATAGATACCTTTTCTTTTATCATTATTTCAATTAGTTTAGATGAAACTCCTACCTTCACTTCAACTGTACTTAAAAGCTCAAAGTTTTCTTTTATAGGACATCTTTTTCTTACATGACATATAGAACATTTCTCTCTATACTCTGTATAAAATCTATTATTCTCAGCTTTAGCAAATACCTTATCCATCAATTCATAAATATATTCATAGCCTACCCCTTCATCACTTAGTGAAAACATATGATAATCAGCAAAATTTACATATGAAAATTTATTATCCCTAATCTCTATTTTGTTGATTACGTCTGCCATTAATATTTGATTGTTTTCTATATAAGCTTTCAACCTACTGAATTTTTCTCCATACTCTGAATCAATAAAGTTAGTTAATGTACCTAAGTTAATTAACAATACCTTAATAGTTTCACAACTATCTATATTTTCATCATTATACTCTTCTAACTCTTCTTTTAACGTTTCCAAAGATGTCTTTTTAGGGTCAAAACTTTCTGTTGCATCATTATGTACCTCTATCGCATCATTAAGTTCTGGATATTTATTCAATAAATACGATAGTAAATGAGATTTACCATCTCCAGAACTACCACATACTAAAATTAATCTTCCCATTGAAGCACGTATTGCCTCATCTAACATCCCTTTTAGTTCTTTTTCTATCTCTCTTTCAACGTGCATATATTGCTTAAATTCACTAAAATCCTCAATGTGATCTACTGCCTCTTTTGATGACATCTTTAACTTTTTCAACTCATCTAGAAAACAAGTTTCAGCCATTTCTACCCCTCCAACTATTATCTATTGTATTAATTCAAAAATTAAAGCTAGCCTCAGGTAAAACCAGATCAATTATTTCATAATCAATCTGGTTATTTCTAAGCTAGCCTAAACTTCACCTACACCTAATATCCCTCTATTAAATCAAATAATTTATCGATCAAATGTTCTTTTCTATTAATATTACCATATTTTCCGAATTTGATCTTCTATATCCAAGTGTTTTGGGGATATTAACGTATTTATTAACATTTTTATCATTTTCTTTTATGAATTCCTGTTGTACCTTTGGAATTCTGAATAATAATCTTAATATTAACTTCTCTTTTTCATCATTACTACAACTAGAATATACCTTACCTAAGTTAGATAAAATAACCTTAGCTTTAGATCTTGATCCTGTTATTTGAACTAAATCTAGTAACGCTGCAAACTTTAAATTTTCTTCTATATCTTTTAAAGATTTATCATCATAATCTTTTCCTATTCCAACGGATATTTCTTTTAATGTATACATTCTATTTGAATCTTTGTTTAAAAGCTCTATTAACGTAAATAGTGCTTCATTGTGATCTTGTAATTTCAACCTTTCTCTTGTTAATACGTCCTCTAAATCATCACTCTTACTTATATAATCAATAATATCTTCAATATTAGTTCTTAACAATAAATCTACTATGTACTTGCTATATAAGTCTATGTTATTACAAATTGAGTTTTCATAATTACAGCATTGTAAATCAATTTGCTTAGTAAAATAAAGCTTAAGAACTTCCTTTTCATTAACTTCACTACTCCTAATTGATTCCCATGTAATGTTCTTTTTTATACACGTATTACATAAATGTTTGTTGGCATATCTTCTTCCAAATCCATATTGGAATTTATACATATTCTCTTCTTCAAACTTTAAATCGAAGTATTCTGCTGCAATTTCAGGACAATCCTTTTCAAAATCTAGCATTGCTTGATAAGCAGCACAATTAGTTTCCTTATTAGAATGATATTCTTGATTAGCAACACAGAATTCTCTAAACGATTTCTTTTTAAAGAAATTAGGTTGATTACACCATCTAGCTAGTTGAACATACATACCTCTATATTTACTCTTTTTGTAATCTTCATATCTCATTATATATGGTAAAGATCCGTACTTCATAAGTATCTTAATTCTTTCGAATACACCTCTAATATCTTCTTCATCTTGAGAGTCATATCCGCTAATAACATACATCTTACAAATCTTTGTTGAATACCTTCTCCATAATTGTACCTTTTCAATAATTAACTCTCTATCTTGTATATTATCAAACGCAAAAATAAAATCTCCATGATACTTTGCGTCATTAAATCTCTTTGCCTTTTTATCGGTCATTAACCTTATGTCAATCCCTTGTCTAAACTGAAATTGCTTTCCCGTAGCCTCTATGTCATTTAAAACTTCTTCCCAGTTTTCAAAAGCTAAAATATTATCATCCCATAAATATACAAAGGGTCTTTTATCATCTAAAAACTCTGATACTGGTGAATGTCTAAATGCTCGATTATATTTCTTATTAACACAAAAAGAACATTTCCTAAAACATCCTCTCGTTGTAAATCCTATAGAATAATCTAAGTAATCTGAAAATCCACTTCTTCTTTTACCTAAAGCTAATTGTCCTTCGACATACTCCTTATATAAATCATAATATGGCATGTGATGCTCTATTTCATGGCTTAAGTTCTCTCCACCATCTGGAAAGAAACCTGTTCCCCCTATTTTAACATGCTCTAACTCAATTACCCATTTAGGAATGTTTGTAAAAGAAAAGACTTTAGAAATAAATACTTTATCATATTTTTTGACTTCTTCATAATTATTATAAATTAAAGTTACTTCATGTCCCTTAGACTTATAATATCCAGCTAATTTCATTAAAGCTAAATTAGGATGTCGTGTTCCGTTATCCATTAAATCTGCATCAATTAATCCTATTCTCATAAATATATCTCCATAAAAGTAAATAATAGATCGAAAGTCTATTCGATCTATTATTTATTATACTAATATTTATATTTAAATACAATTTTAATTTACATCAATATAGAAAATGTAGTTTATGCTGATATAAAAGGGAATATTATTCCTTGTTTTATGTTATCGACTTCTTTTTAAAAAACTTCATTCCTTTTTCCTAAAACAGTTCTAAAGATTAAATATTCCTAAATATAAAAATCCACGACAATCATGTCGTGGATTTATTGGTGGAGGCGAGGGGACATGTTATTCTACTATTTCTAAGTAGCACTGACTATATCTTGGACTTAAATTTTAAGCCCCCTGGCGTATTATAAAGGCCTTAGTATAGTTTATGACCTCTATCCTAGTATCTCTTTGCTTAAAGCTTTAGAGACCTATGAGTCGATACAAGGCTGGTAAGTTTCCTTCCATACCTCTCGGTATTGCCGTCACCGTCACGTGTTACGGTTTCACCGATAAAGCCAGGTTTTCACTTACGAATTGCTTCGTAAGGCGACTCTACCGAATCGAACCCCTGTCCGAAGATAGAACTCCTAAGGCATCTCCGAGTGCAGCCTAGCGTTTTAACATTCCCTCCATAAAGCGCCCACTGGCAGGCTCTTTACTTTAGTAGCTTCATAAATTCCGTTCCTTAGTCAAAGCTTTCTAAGGCTCGGTTCCCTACTAATCGGCGCCCTATCCCAGGCCGTAGGACTCCCAGGTAGAACGAACAGCTATATTAAGCTGCTAATGCAAAATTGTCTTCTGCGTTTACATTTAGTGCATGATTTTTTAAAGCGGGCTTATGCTTCCCTCTACTCGCTTCCTCAAGACCTCTTACCCCCGTCGAAACCATTGCGCCCCCATGGTAGGTAATAATCTTATAAACGCTTCCTTATATACAATATTCAATTTTTAAAGTTTACCTTAAGTAAACTACTTAATTAATTTTATTACAAGGATGACTTGTTGTCAACTAAGGTTTTTAATCTTAGTACTTATTAGCCTTTATCCTTGCTACAGTTATTATCTTATACTATATTAAAACTTTATTCAATGTATAACTGTTTCCTCTTCTTATAGTTAATTGTATTGCATACCATTTTATTTATATCTAACTATTTTTATCTAAAATTTAAAAACTTTAATATAATCTTTTAAGATTTAAATACCCCTTATTTATAGATTTTATTCCTTTTACATATAACTCTTTATTTAATACTGTAAAATCTATGTACTTCATAAAATAAAGTCTCTATTAAAAATTCAACTTAAAGATTTTAATATTTAAAGGTAACCTTATCTTTTCTCTCCATCCATTCTTCCTTTAATATATCCATATATATAGCATTAGAAAACTCTCCACGCCTACTATCAAAATATGCCTTTCTAATTATTCCAATCTCCTTAAAGCCTAGTTTTTCATATAAATTATGTGCTCTTTTATTATCTTCCATGGTAGTAAGCTCTACCTTATTTAAATTTAAATATCTAAATAAAAAATCTATAAAGTGATACAAGGCATCTACCCCATATCCTTTTCCTTGATATAAGTTTTCACAAATCTTTATCCCTATTTCACATTTTTGATTTCTTATATCCCACTCTGAGTAATTCATCTCTCCTATAGGTTTTAAGTCTTCTTTTCTACACAAAATAAAAAGCTTTCTATTAGAGAAAGGCTTAGAATTCTCTGCACTCTTTAACACATTAAGTCTTATGGCTTCTTTACTTTCTAGGGTCCCAAAGGCAAAGCCAGCATGGCTCATCATGTCTTCATCATTCCACCATTTATATAAATATTCCTCATCTCCTATTTCCAATGGTCTTATTAGTATCTCTTTACCTATTATCATAAATCTCCCACCTCATAAAATATGTTATACTTATAGTTATTCTAGGTAAAATTATATCATATATTCATATTTATGGTAAATATTCTTTATTATAGTAATACTTTTTTGTTACTTATCACATAAAAATACTTCACTTAATGAATATCAACTAAGAAAAGTATTTAACTATATAGAGAAAATGCTAACACTTGGTTCTTCTAATGAAAGTTTTAATAAAAATAAAGAGGTTATAAAGACAAATAATATACCTATTAATAGTGTAATTCCATTTGTTCATACTAAAATAGAAGGATATAAACTAAGAAAATAAAACTTAGAATAATATTTGTAAAATAATTGAAATGTAATATAAAATCATTTATATTGAGTTATATAAGACCATATATTGAACTGTAATTTTATGTGAGGTGATTTTATGGTTGGTAAAATATTAATAATTGCTTTATTTATACTTATTGGCACAATGTTATCTTTAGGTAAATGGTCGTTTTTAATAGCAGGATTCAACACTATGAGTAAAGAAGAAAAAGAAAAATATGATGTAATATCTTTATGTAAATTCATGGGTAAACTTATGTTTATGGTTGCTTTTTGTATATCACTATTCACTTTAAGTGATATTTTCATGATGAAGATATTATTCTGGATTGGGACTGCTTTATTGAATGTTTCAATAGTTTTTGTAATAATATATGCAAATACAGGAAATAGATTTAAAAGTAAAAAATAAGGTAGTTGCCTACCTTATTTTTATGTTGTATATCAACACTTTTCTCTAACAGAGCCTTAATTTTAAAGGAAGAGACATAAATCCTATGCCTCTTCTTTTAGTTTTATTTATTTTTTCTTCTTTTCAATAATATTAACTTTAAGTTCTTTATCTTTAAAATCTTTAGCCTTAAGGGTTATTGTGTTTTCTCCTAAATCCTTAAAAGCTTCTCCCTTTATTCTCATTATTCCAAAGAAATCTATGGTGCAAAAGGTTTTAAAGTCTATTTCTTCTCCATTAATTAGAACTGATTCTACAGTGTATTCACGTCCCTTTACTGAATCTATTCTAACTGCTTCTCCTAAAAACACTTCTTTTGTAAATAAGGATACATTAGAAGAAACTTCTTTTAGGTTATTATCTTCTACTTTAGATACATCTTCTTTTTTGTTTTCATTTTTCTTTTCTTCATCTTTAGGTGTTTCTTTTTCCTTATTTATATTTGTATCTTTTACAGTTAGTTTAAAGTCCTTATCCTTAAACCCTTCTGCTTTTAATGTTATTATATACTCTCCAGCTTTATTAAGAACTTCCTCACTTATTTCAAGCATTGCCATAAAGTTAAAGGAGGTATATTTAGTCATATCTATTTCCTTATTATTTACTAATACCTTATTTACAGTATACTCAGAAGACTTAGCAAACCTAACCTTAGCCTTTTCTCCTAAACTTATATTTGAGGCATTAAGGTCTACATTAAAAGGTACTTCTTTTAACTGATTTTTCTTTTCCTCATCTTTAGGAGTTTCTTTATTATTTTCAAGGTTATCACTTTCCTTATCTCCTGGTTTTATTTTATCCTTAGGCTTGTCTTTATTTTCTTCTACTTTTTTATTTTTATCTTTTACATTAACCTTAAGCTCTTTATCTTTAAATCCTTCTGCCTTTAAGGTTATTGTGTATTCCCCTTCCTTATTAAAGACTTCTTCATTAATTCTCATTATTCCAAATAGATCAATGGAGTAATCCTTGTTTAGGGTTAATTCTTTATTATTTACTAATACTTTATCTACCTTATAGTTATAGGTCTTTGCATCATCTATTCTTACCTTATCTCCTAGGTTTATATCAGCTGTAAGTAAAGATACACTAGATGGAACTTCTTTTAATTCTTTATTAGTTTCCTTTTCCTTATTACCATCTTCAATTTTATCATCCTTAGGTTTATCTATCTTTCTTTCCTTTACAGTTATAATAAACTCCTTGTCTGCAAAGCCTTTAGCTTTTATAACTACAGAATAGGTTCCAGCTTCTTTAAACAGCTCTCCCTTAGTATTAATATATAAATCTCCAAACATGGTTCTTTCACAATTATTTTTAAGGCCTACTTCTTGTCCATTTACAGTAATATTCTCCACATTAAATTCTGAAGTATAGGCATAATTTAATACAACCTTATCCCCTTGCTTTATAGTCTTAAGAAGAATAGCTACCTTATCTGGTATTGTTTTTCCTATCTCTTGAACAAAGCTTACATTATTATATCCCTTTGCTTCTATTACTATATTGTTTAATCCATCCTTTAAAAGTCCTGATGGGAAGACTATTTTACCCTTTTCTAAATGAACCTCTTTTAAGGAATGGTTAACTCCATTTATTTTTATATTACCTACAGAGTTTCTCCAAGGTTCATCATCTTTAAAGGATAACTCTATATCCTTTGAGGCAATATTATCCTTAGTTATTCCCTCTATAATAGGACCATTTTTAAGAGCAGTATTATTCTTAACATTAAATTTAATCTTTACTTTATTGTGATTCTTTGCTTTTACAAATAGCTCATTTTCACCATCTTTTGTTATATTATGAGATTTTATTATAAATTTATTATCCTTTATTTCAAAATCTCCTTCTTTAAGGGATGCTCCATTTAATTCACATTGAATTATATTTTCAAGCCAGCTACTTTGAGGAGTTTCTATAACAAAATCCTCTCCCTTAACCACTGTATCCTTAAAGAATAACTTATCAACTTCTATAGGGTCTACTAAGTCCCCATTATTATCCCTAATTTTTAATACTACCTCATAATCCTTATATCCTGTGGATTTAACTACTAGCTTATGGTCTCCTTTAGTAGTTATTGAATCCTTTAAGAACTTAATACCTGTTACCATAGGAGAAAAGTCCTTATCTTTTTCAAGAGGCTTTCCATCTAAGGTTACTGAGTTTATATTTAAGCTCCAATCACTATCTTGAGTTCCTTGAGTCATTTGAATCTTAAACTCTTCATTAACCTTTGGAGGATATGGTAATAGGAAGCTTGGGTGATCTTTCTTCAGTTCCACCATAACATCTTCTGGTTCATAACCATTAGCAAATACTCTAACCTTAAACATTCCATTTCTTCTAAATACATTAGAATCATATTTTAATATAATTCTTCCATCTTGCACTTTATACTCTAATTCAGTGGCAAGTCCCGTGCTCTCTACAGCATACATAAGTTTTATACTATATATGGACCTTTCCCACTTATGATTTTTCTCAAAATCTAAATAAATATCTTGTCCAACTTCTCTTGGCTCAGCTTTAAGCTTAGGTGCATTAAGTATATCCTTGTTTTCCTCAACTACTTGGATAGCACTTATTTCATTTCCATCCTTTAATATAAGCTTTATTTGAATCTTTCCTTTTTGATTCTTTAAGTCTTCAGGAGTAATTATAAGCTTTCCATCCCTTATATTCTCCTTTTTAAAATCATATAAGTGTTGTCCAACATATATTTTTTCTATTTTACCATTTAACTCTTCATTATAGTTTTCTATAAGAAGTTCTAATATTTCTCCATGAACATTATTTGTAATATCAGGTATTAACCTTATACCTTCTTTATTATCTCTATTTATAACTGTAGTTAATGTTATATTTTCATATTCTGGTTCATTATTTAAGGTTATGCTATATACCCCTGTTCCATCAAAGGTTTCCTTTTTTATAATAAGGGTATTTCCTTCCTTCTCATAATAGTAATTGTTTTTATCTAAGGTTTTACCATTTATTGATATAGATTTAAGACTCTTAATATAGTCTTCTGTAACCTTAGTTATTTTTATATCTTCCCCTAATAAATTACTGTTTTTAATCTCTGGCTTAACCTTTCCTTTATAAATAGGTTGATTCACATATATGGTTCTATAGCCTTTAGTTTTTATAGTAAGAGCATTGTTTCCAAGGTCTAAAACACTACTATCTATTATAAGCTTGTCTTTTTCAGCCTTAACATAATCTCCTATAAGCTTTTCTGGAAGGTTATTTCCTACTCTTATACTTTCTAGATTATTTGCCCAATCTTCATTTTCCTTAAACTTAAGCTCTACCTTATTGCCTTTAATATTGTTTTCTAAATCTGGGTTTACCTTTGGAGAATCTTTTTTATTTACTTCCATTGGGTCCATTTGATCTCCAAAAGCTCCATCCTCTAATATATACTTAACCTTATAAGGATAATTTCTCTTTTTATAATCATTGGATTTTATATAATCCTCAAAACTTAAATATTCATCATCATAAAAAGCATTATTTGCCTTTTCTAAATAGTCTTCATAATCTACTAAGAAATCTAATACTCCTCTTTTTCCTATATGAGTTCTAGTTGTTGTATTAAATATATCTATTATTTCATTTGCCTCTTTTACATCATATCCTAGATCTTTTAAAATAAAAGCGTTTGATAACATATTAAAGTCAAATACTACATCAGATGCTACAAAGCCTCCAGAAGCTGAGGTTACTACATCACTGCCTCCATCTTTTCCTGGCTTGTCTTTCTTACTTGCAGAAGATAATACATCTACAGTTTTTGCACTTCTCTTTGCTCTAACTATTGGACTACTTTTAGCTACTGAGTTATTTTTAATACTTGCTGTGGTGGTTGTATCTACCTCTCCCCCTACTTTATTGTTTCCTGTAGTGGAAAACTCTGATCCACCTGGCATATATCTAACATTTCCATATTTATCGTAGCTACTTTTATGAAAATCATAAAGACTCATTCTTCTATATCCATATATCTCTGTTGGGGCTGCCTTTGCACTTATTCCATAAAAAACAGTAAAAGTTATCCCCATGGCTAATGCCTTTATATAACTAGATCTTTTTATCATATACATTCTCCTTTCTTTTATTTTTCTCCTGTGTTATAATTGATTTTCGAATTTTTATATAATCCCTCTTGGGTAACTTGTCTATATAGCTTTTTAGTTGTATAGACTTTTTTTATCTATATTTAAGTGTAGTTGTATCTTCAACACTTCCCTTTACCACTCTTAAGTCCCTTGAAGCTTTGCTTCCAAGTTCTATCTTTACTATAGTTCCTTCTTTGTTTACCTTAGATGGAGTTACTTCTTTTCCATCAACATAAAACTTACAATTATTTATGTTTCCATCTTCAAGAACTATAACCCCATAGTAGACAAAGTGAACTTCCATTATTCTAGATTTAGCTTTGTTTATTAAGTTAGTGCTTACTACATCAGGCTTTGTAGTTGGTTTATTTTCTTCCTTATCCCCTGTATTTCCACCAGTACCTTCATCCTTATTACCTTCTGGTATTGTGGTTGGTTTTGAAGGAGTGGTTATAACATCTATTGGATCCTTGTCTCCTCCAGAGTTATCACCTTTATTTGTATTCCCATCATTGTTTGGCTTTTTATCTCCTGTGGTAGGCTTCTTATTATCATCTTTATTTACATAAGGCTTTGATGGATTTGTTATAACATCTACCCCTCCACTACCTGTAGAAGCATCTATTGGCTTAACTGTAGTAACAGTACTTCCTCCACTACTTTTCTTAGAAGAAGAAGTTACTGCCTCTACCCCTCCATTAATATATCCAGTGGAAGATTTTATTACCTTTTTCCCATTAACCATAACCTCTTCTTTTGAAGCACTGGTTGATGCATCCACAGCTTTATTTTCTTCATTACCACTTCCTGTGAATTCTTGAACAACCTCCTTTATTTCTTCATTGATTTTAGAGTCTTTTTCTTGTTTTGATGCAGAGCTATACTCCTTATTATTAGACTTAGATGGCTTATTATTACCATTTAAGGCATATGCACCAACGGCCACTGCCATTACCACAATGAATGTAGCAATTGCTGTTACCTTTTTGTTCATATTACTCCCTCCTTTTTGATATATATTATCAACTGATTTACGTTCTTAATGTTATCATAATAAATAATACTTGTTCATATAAAATGTATAAAACAGGTATTTATTATAAATTTCTGTGTAAAATTAATAAATTAGTTTGTTAATTAACAATGTTTACATTTAATACTTATCTATATAATCTTATATATAATTGAAAAATAGATAATCTCTTAAAGTTATAAGACTTGATAATCTATATATAAAGAATTTGGCTTATGGTTTGTCTAATTATTTCTATTATGGTAAAATATACATTACCTTAAAGCATAATATAAACCTTATATGTTTCTTTAGAATATATAGTTTAATAAATTATAATAGTTATAGTAAATTCTATATGTAAAAATAAGAATCTTAAGGATCAGTTAGAGATACTAAGAGTTAAGCTGTATAAAAAAATATAAACAACAATTTATTTGTACAAATAAATTGATTAAAGCCAAGGTAATAATGAGAATTGAAGGCAAAACATGATGAAATTGAGGAGGTAAGTATATGGATGTTTCACATATTGTTGAAAGAATTAATGAACTTTTTAATGTAACAAATAAGGAAATCTATTCTAGTGAATCTGGTATTACATACAATGCAGATAAAAAAGTTAAAAAATTAGGATACTGTGTTAACCTAACTCTTGAAACTATAGAGGAAGCAAGAATTCATGGAGTTGATATGATGGTGACACATCATGATGCATGGGATGAAATATATGGATTAAAAGAGGCATGCATAGAAAAATTATCAGAGTATGGTATAAGTCACTACTATAATCACTTGCCACTTGATGACTGTAACTTTGGAACAAATGATAGCTTATTAAAAAAATTGAATTTAGAAAATATTAAAAGAACCCATGAATGGGAAGGATTATATTTTGGTAGAATCGCAGAATATGATGAAGAAATTGAATTTAATGAATTAGTAAAAAATATTGAAAATCTACTTGAAGAACCTGTTAAATCTTGGAATTTTAATGACAAAAAGGTGAAGAGAGTGGGCTTAGTCTGTGGTAATGGAGGACCAACAGCTTGCCTTAAGGAAGCAGTTGAAAATAAGTGTGATGTATACATTACAGGTGAATGTAATTTGTATACCATTCAATATGCTAAGTTTAAAGGAATAAACCTTATCATTGGGAGTCATACTTTCACAGAATTCTTTGGAATTCAAAGTTTAGCATTGAAATTGAATGAGAATATAAAGAAACTTGAAGTAGTGAGACTTAATGAAGAACATTATGAAGCAAATATAAAATAACACATAATAACAGAGAAATCCTTATAATGAAGCTAATTATTCTTGAAAAACAAAATAATTAGCTTTAAAGATTTTTACATATGAATAAAAATTTCTATAAAATACAAATAAGGAATACCTTAAATTAGGTATTCCTTATCTATACTTATTCTTCATTTCTCTTTCTATGTCTCTCTTATGTGCTTTCTCAAGCAATGAGTCTCTCTTATCATAATTTTTCTTACCCTTAACTACTCCAAGAGCTACTTTTACCCTACCATTTTTTAGATATAAAGATAATGGTACTAGGGTATAGCCTTCTTGAGCTGTTCTTCCAGTAAGCTGAGAAATTTCCATCTTATGCATAAGTAGTTTTCTATCTCTTAATGGATCTACATTAAATATATTTCCTTGTTCATAAGGACTTATATGCATATTTCTTATAAATATTTCTCCATTTCTTATTTCACCATAGGAGTCCTTTAAGTTAGCCTTTCCTGCTCTTATAGACTTTACTTCCGTTCCTACTAACTCTATTCCTGCTTCAAAGGCTTCTTCTACATAATAGTCATGTCTTGCTTTTCTATTTTCAGCTAAAGTTTTATTATTCTTTGCTCCAGTTTTAGCCATAATCTCACCTCACAAACCTAAATGGCATATAAATAATAATATCATATTTATATTTAAATTTGTTATAAAAATACTATACTTTATTTTTTTATTTAATTAATGCTCCTCATAGGTTTTATTCTTCACTAAAAAACTCCTAAGTAATCATTGAATGCGTTAATGATATTAGAAGAATTTTTATTTAAAAATCCAATGTTTTTATCTAATCTTAATAACTATATTTTTCTAAACATTCTATAGCAGAATATGCAAAATCATCAGCTGCGCCCCAGTCCATATTAAATATAACTCCCTGAGAACTTCCTGTAGCAATAGCTTTAACTAAAGTTTCCCCATTTACATTATTAAAAATCACAGTAAGGGCAGCTCTATTTGAAGCTCTAAAAAAGTATTTCTCAAATATGGAAACTCCATACTCTATATTCCCATCTATTCTATTGATTTCACTATAAACTAAATCTGCCCCAATATTTTTTTCTACTATTTCCTGAGCAATGCTAGGTGATATACTAACCTTAATTATTTTTTCAGCCATAAACAGACCACTCCTTATATAATTCAATATATATACTACCAATTAATTCTATTTTATATTATTTATATACCTTAATAAAGATAAATCTAATTATTATATAAATTCCTTCTTATAAAGTTTTAAGATTCAAATATTCTACCATTAAACTAATGATAGATCTATAAAAGACCAAGAGATAGTTTAAACCTAACTATTCCCTGGTCTTTTATTAAATATATTAGCTTATTTTATAGCACCTTCCCAGTCCTTTAAGAACTTTTCTATACCTATATCTGTTAAAGGATGTTTAGTCATTTCTATTATTACCTTATATGGAACTGTAGCTATGTGTGCCCCTATTCTTGCTGCCTTAGTTACATGAATAGGATTTCTTATACTAGCTGCTATTATCTCTGTTTCTATTCCATGTATTTCAAAAATATCTACTATTTCTTCTATTAAGTTCATCCCATCCATTCCAATATCATCAAGTCTTCCAAGGAATGGACTTACAAAAGTAGCACCTGCCCTTGCTGCAAGTAATGCTTGAGCTGCTGAGAATATTAGTGTTACATTAGTCTTTATTCCCTTAGAAGATAAAATCTTTGTAGCCTTTAATCCTTCCTCTGTCATTGGAAGCTTTATAACTATGTTTTCATGTATTTTCACAAGTTCTAGTGCTTCCTCTACCATTTCCTCTGATTTAAGACTTATAACCTCTGCACTTATTGGCCCATCTACTATAGATGTTATTTCTTTTATAACTTCCTTAAAGTCCCTTCCTGACTTTGCTATTAATGAAGGATTTGTAGTTACTCCACAAATAACTCCCATATCATTTGCCTTTTTAATTTCCTCTGTTATGGCAGTATCAATAAATAATTTCATTATCCTCACACTCCTTTTATATTACCTAAAATATTATATCATAATTTGTAATCATTTTCATTTTGTGTAATATTACTATATATTTTAAAAAACATCTTTACATATAATAAAATATATAGTAATATTAGGTTATTAATTAATGAAAGGATGTGGTGGCTATGATGAATACGAAGAAATATTTTAAATCAAAAATGTATAATTTAAGCTGCTACTCTAGATATAGTCTATAGTTTTCGTTTTGTACCCTAGAGTAGTTAGCTATTCTAGGGCTTTTTTATGCCTAAATTTAGGAGGAATATATGAATTTAGTTAAATTAGGATGGAATGAAAACTTTGAAAAGGACTTTAATAAATTAAATGAGAAAAATAATTATATCCCAGGAAGGGTAATTGTAGAATATGAACATCTTTATAGGGTGGCTACAGAGGAAGGAGAATTCTTATGTCCTGTATCTGGTAGATTTATGCATACCTCTACTGGAAAAGATAGTTATCCTGCTGTAGGAGACTGGGTGGTTTTAGATAAGCCCCTCTCCCAAAATGATACCTTAAGAATTCACAATGTATTAAAAAGAAAGAGTAAATTTTCAAGGAAGGTAGCTGGTGTCGCTACTGAAGAACAGATAGTTGCCTCTAATATAGATAAGCTTTTTATATGTATGTCTTTAAATGATAACTTTAATATAAGAAGACTTGAAAGATATATAGCTTTGGCTTTTAAAGGAAATGTAGAGCCTATAATACTACTAACTAAAAAAGATTTATGTGAAAACCCTGAAGAAAGAATTAATGATATTTTAAAGTCTATAAATAATATTACCATATATATGATAAGTTCAAAAACCTTAGAAGGTTTTGATAATGTAGTAGATAATATGGGAACTGGTATTACAGTAGCTTTTATTGGATCTTCTGGAGTTGGTAAATCTACTTTAATAAATGCTCTTTTAGGGGAAGAAAGACAAAAAACTAAGGATGTAAGTGATCTTATGGATAAGGGAAAGCATACAACAACCAATAGGGAGCTTATTGTCTTAGAAGATAATGGAATTGTAATTGATACCCCTGGTATGAAAGAAGTTCAACTATTAGACTTAGATGAAGGGCTATCAAACCTCTTTATGGATATAGAAAATTTATCAAATAGCTGTAAGTTTACTAATTGTAATCATAAAAATGAACCTGGCTGTGCCATATTAAAGGCATTAGAAGATGGTACCATAGATGAAGAAAGGTATAAAAGCTTTCTAAAGCTACAAAAAGAAGAAACTTATTTTAAGTCTAGAGAAAAATCTAAGGATAAAATAAAAAATAAGTTTAAGAATAATAAAAAATCTTTATTAATGAAAAAAAACTCTTATTAAAGTTAAAGATACAGGAAGCCTTTTTAAAAGCTTCCTGTATCTTTTATAATTTATTCTTAACGTAAAAATTCATTTAACCTATACACTCATATAATAAGGTTTCACAGGTTTCTTCATTTACCTCATCCTTATTATAAGAATTGTAAACTTTATAAGTTTCAAAACCTACCTCTTTTAGGTATTCATCCATTTCCTTAAAATCATATAACTTTATTTTAAAGTCCATATCCTCTGTCTCAATTAATTTATCCCCATCATATAGTTCATAAAATAATGGTATAGATAAAATTTTAGTGTTATCATCATATATATTTTTACTCTTTTCCATAAGTAAATGTCCTTCAGGGGTTATATAAGTCTTACTTGTCTTAAACTCTAATACCGGTTCTCCTTTAGAGTTTAGGGTTTCAACTCCAAAGAGTAATTTTCCCCCTGGCTTTAAGGCATTCTTTAAAACCTTAAGGGAATTTATAATAACATCCTTTTCTAAAAGCAATGAAAAGGAACTGCATGGAATCATTATAAAATCAAACTTTTCTGATGGATTAAACTCTTCCATAGACATCTTATATGCCTTAGGATTTAAATTTTTTACTTTAGCTTTCTCCTTTAAGGAATTTATCATATCTTCTGATATATCGAATCCTGTAATATCATATCCCTTTTCTAAAAAGGGTATTAAGAATCTACCAGAACCACATAAAGGTTCTAATATCTTCATTTTAATATCCTCTACATAGGACATATAAAATTCTAACTCATCCTTAGGAGCATGAGGCTTGTCTAAGTCGTACATCATTGTACATAAATTTCCATAATATTTCATTATTAACACCACCTTGTGCATAACTTTTCTTCCCTGACTAACTACCCCTAATCTAGTATATATTATAAATATGAATAATATCTATAAGTTTATATAATATAAAATAATAAAAATTTATAATAAGTATGCTTTGTTCTATTAAATTATATTATTTACTTAATAATTTGTAAATATATAACACATTAAATTTACAAGTTAGTTATAAAACTGTGATATAATATTCAATATTATTAACAATATGGGATACACTATGATACTCATAAGTTTTATTTTTTATTCAGTTATATACTAATTTTAGTATAATACCTTATTATACTAACTAAATACATTAATAATTTTATTATTAATTAGAAGTTAATCCTTAGTAATTTAAAACTCAAATTAGAGACTTATTAAGTTTTAATATAAACTTTTAACTTATTATTGAAAATATCTTTGATTTATAGTATTTTAGCCATATAAATAAACTTTTAAATTTAAATTCTATAATTTTTTTAAAATATAATGACTTTAATATTAAAATTTATTTTGGATTATATACTATATAAATTTATAATAGAAAGGCTAGTTTTATGAAATACACAATTATAACTGGAGCTACCAGTGGCATAGGATATGATTTATCTAAAGTATTTGCTTCAAATAAGCATAACCTAATATTAGTATCTAGAAATAAAGAAAAGCTTGAAACTATTAAACATACTTTATCTAAAGAATATTTAATAGATGTACTTATATTTACCTGTGATTTATCAAGATCAGAAGAAATAAATAATTTATGTGAAAATATAATTTCTTCTAAGGTTCAAATAGAATACCTAGTAAATAATGCGGGGGTGGGTTCTTTTGGTCCATTCTATAAAATTCCTGAAAATGAGGATTTGAACATAATAGACTTAAACATAAGATCCCTAACCCATATGACAAAAGTATTTCTACCCTATTTTGTAGAGAAAAATCATGGTGGAATTCTTAATGTTTCCTCCACTGCTGCCTTCTCTCCTGGACCCTATATGGCAGTATATTATAGTAGTAAGGCCTATGTTCTTTCCCTTACAGAAGCTTTAAGAGAGGAAGTTAAAAATAAGGATATAAAAATAAGTGTCCTTTGTCCTGGTCCCACAGACACAAACTTTCAAAACAATGCTAAGGTTAAAAAAGCAGACTTTGCTAAAAAATCTATGATGGACTCCTCTACAGTGGCCACCATAGCCTATGATGGATTTATAAAGGGTAAAACTATTATAATTCCTGGATTTAATAATAAATTCTTGGCCTTTTTCTCCAAAATATTACCTAGGAAATTACTTATTAAAATTATCTCTAAGGTGAATGGAGTTTAATCCTATTTACCTTAGAGATAATTTTTTAGTTCTAGTAAAGTTTTTAATATCTCTATACCTAAATCTTTTATAAACTTAATAATTGTATAAATTTTTATATGAAAACATTTAGGTAAGTTAATATAATCTTAACCTAATATAGAACACTCTTAATACTTATGTATTATAATACCTCTTGTAATAGTTAATATCCCAATCTTTAAAATTATATCTATTAAACCATAGTATTTTTATATAGGCTTACAACCTATATATTAAATAACCCACAACCTAAAAGGCTTATGGATCATACCTCCATAAGCCTTTCCTCTTTTAATTATTCTACTTCATCATGATATCCAGTTTCTATTGCCATTACCTTTTCTTCATATATTCCTGATTTTAAGCTTTCCTTTATATCATCATGAATCTCTAATTCCTCATCTTCATGATCTTCTTCAGTTAACCTAAAGTATATTTCTCTATTATCTATATCTACCTTTGTTACTTTTATTTTAACACTATCTCCTAGTCTATACATCATCTTAGTTCTTTCTCCAATTAAGGCTAAATGTCTTTCATCATATATAAAGTAATCTCCATTTAAATCACTTATATGAACTAAACCTTCAATAGTATTTGGAAGTTCTACGAACATACCAAAGGATGTTACAGAAGAAATTATTCCTTCATATTCTTCTCCTATTCTCTCTGACATGTACTCTGCCTTCTTAAGGTCATCTACTTCCCTTTCAGCCTCTTGAGCTATTCTCTCCATCTCTGAAGACTGTCTAGATGAATATTCTACAATAGAGGTTAGATTCTTTATTCTTTCTTCAGTTAACCCTCCATTTATAAATTCTTTTATTATTCTATGAATTTGAAGATCTGGGTATCTTCTTATTGGAGATGTAAAGTGACAATAGTATCTTGCAGCAAGACCAAAGTGACCAACACATTGAGGTGCATATTTAGCTTGCATCATAGATCTAAGAAGTAATGTTGAAACCACAGTTTCTTCTTTCTTTCCTTTAACCTTTTCAAGAATATCTTGAAGAGCTCTTGGATGTACTTCATTAGACCATTTCATTACATAACCTAAGTTATATATAAATTCTCTAAAGTGATGTAGCTTCTCCTCATTTGGCTCTTCATGGATTCTATACACAAAAGGTGTCTTAGTCCAGAACATATGCTCTGCTACTGTTTCATTAGCCACTAACATAAATTCTTCTATAATTCTATTAGCTACAGCTCTTTCATAAGGTTTAATGTCCACAGGCTTTCCTAATTCATCTAAAATTATTTTAGATTCTTCAAAGTTAAAATCTATAGCTCCTCTTTGAAGTCTCTTATGATTCAATATTTCAAAAAGTTCTTCCATAGCCTTAAAATCATCTACTAGATAATCATATTTTTTTATAAGTTCTTCATCATTATCCCTTAAAATCTTAGTAACATCTGTATAGGTCATTCTTTCACTAGTTTTTATAACACTTTCAACTATCTCATGATCCACAACTTTTCCGCTGCCATCTATTGTCATAATACATGATAATGTTAATCTATCTACCTTTGGATTTAAGGAACATATACCATTAGAAAGCTTTCTTGGAAGCATAGGTATAACTCTATCAATTAAATATACAGAAGTTGCTCTTTTTAATGCCTCTTTATCTAGAGGGTTATTTTCTCTAACATAGTGAGTTACATCAGCTATATGAACTCCTAACTTATATTTGCCATTAGGTAATCTCTCAATGGATACAGCATCATCTAAATCCTTTGCATCCTCTCCATCTATGGTTACCATTCTAACATCTCTAAGGTCAACTCTTCTTTTATATTCACCCTTTGAGATTTCTTCTTCTATATTAGCTGCAAATTTTTCTACTTTATCTGGGAATTCTTCTGGAAGGGCAAACTTTTTAATGATGGCTAATATATCTATACCCTTTTCTCCCTTTTTACCTAAGATGTCTACTATTTCTCCCTCAGGATTTCTTTTCTTCTCTGGCCACTGGGTTATTTCTACTATAACCATGTCTCCAGTTTTTGCATCTCCCTTTTTCTGTCTAGGTATAAATATATCGTATTGTATTCTCTTATCCTCTGCTACTACAAATCCAAAGTTTTTAGAATCTTCGTATACTCCTAGGATAGTTTTATTAGCTCTATCAATTATCCTTATTATTTCACCTTCACATTTTTTACCCTTAACGTCTTCTTTTAAGACCTTAGCTATAACCTTATCCCCATTCATTGCTCCATTCATAAATGAGCTAGGAATAAATACATCTTGTCTTTCCTCTTCATCAGGAATCAAGAAACCATATCCTCTAGAATGAACTTGAAGTTTTCCTGAAACAAGTCCCATTCTCTCTGGAAGTCCAAACTTATCATTTCTATTTCTTACAATGACTCCTTCTTTCTCCATTGACTTTATCGCTTTTTTAAAGGTTTTATATTCTTCTTTATTTATATCAAATATCTTTGATAACTCTTGCATATCCATAGGCTTATAAGCTTGTTCTCTCATAAAGCCTAAAATTGCTTCTTTTATTTTCATAAATTGTCCTCCGAAAGTTTTATATTTGTTAATTATTATGTCCTTTTAGTGCTTTATAAATTCCTTATCTATATACTATTTTCTAGCAATACCATAAAAAAATCAAGTTAAATACTTGTTTTTTCCTTTAAATTCTCATTACTTTCCACAGTTTAAAGAAAGAAAAGTCTTTTCTCAATAACTTCTTAATACTTTCCCAAAAGGTTAAATGCTAAAATTACTATACTAGATTTTTAAAAATTAAGATTGATTTATAGTAACCTTTTATAATCTAAACTTTACTAACCTTAAGCCATTAGAATATATTTTTACTTTTAAAGAATATTAATAAACGTAAAAGAAACATAAAATTTTATAAATGATATGGTACTAAAAAATTTATTATTCAACTATTAATTCTCTTTTATTAAATATGTATCTATTAACATTAAAACTTTTTCATTAACTATCATGTATTATTTTAATTCTTATTATAAAACTCCAATTTAATCTTGAAAGTATCTTTCATATATTTAATTTCTAAGACACTTGTCAAAATGTGACTAAATCCTTCTCATTACTTTAAAATTTAATTATCTGGAAATTTTACGACATTGAACTTTATTATCCATTATATTTATATTATACATATTACTTGATAACTCTAATATTGGTAATCTATCATCTACAACTATTCTTGCAACTGATTAGTTATAGATATAATCATCAAAAGTTATAAATACATGAACTTTAAATCCTTAATAAGTTTATTTTTCAAGTCACATTTTCCATAAATTATGTCTGCTCCAAAGTCCCTATGAAAATGGCATATTAGAATAATTATACTATCAATTAGTCTAAACTTTTTATAATTATAACTTCCTGATTTATTGAACTAAAACCTTCCCTAAACAATTATGTTGGATTATAACAAAATGCAGCTGCTATACCACTATTGGGCATTGTATTTTATTCTATTACTTATTTATATGCTTTTAACTAATAATTAGCTTGCCATTTATAAATATCAACAATGTTCTAAAGTTCCTATTTCTACTTCTTTTATTTTTAAGATTATATAGCTTGAAAATAGACTAATAAATTCATGTTAAATGAAAAACTAATTTCTATTTTACTCTAAGCCATTGTAACTGCAAGGATAAATTCAGTTTTTACACTTAAATTTAGTAGTTAAAATAGGCTATAATTCTTATAATGTAATCATTTTTCTAGGGCTTTTAAACATGATTATTAAGTCTATGAAATAGTCATACAAAACTAAGTTCCGTTTGCTTTATTGTTGCATGCAGAAAAGCTATCATTAATGAACAGTTTCTAAAAAGTAAAGTTAGAAGAACTTTGTCACTTCGTGTACTGTGGACACTATCCATCTCTATTATGAGAATATTAGGATTAGCTTCAGTAAATTTAACCAAATCACTAAATGTCCTCCCAACTCTATCAGTAGATTCTTTAATTATAGAAAGTGTAGATTTCTTTCTAGATTTATACTTCACTTTCCTACACAAAGCAATATTCCTAGCCGAAAAAGCATTTTTATAAAAATAATAATCTTAAAATTCTTTCACAGAAACTTATTTTATTCTTATGATGAGTGAAAATATAAGATATTAACTGTCCCTTAATCAGTGGTGAAATTATATCATCTATCTTTTTTAATTTCTTTGGAGTTATATTAAGGCCTTCTCTAGACGATACTAAGAGTTCTTTATACTTTGTATCTGAAACTTTAGCTTTATAATAGTTATTTTCAGCTGTACACGTAGTAGCTGCGCTACATCCGTTACAAACATATGGGTAACGGTTAAGTTTAGAGCATTTCTTAGTTAAATATTCATTACAAGTTCTATAACAATTTATAAATCTACACTTCTTATATTGATTGCTACATCCACTATTACACAAATTTGTCTTGGTGCAACTTCTTCGGTATTGGCATGGTTATATATCGTGTTCTTTTCTTTTATTCACTTTTAAAAATTTATTTCTTTTAGTCCCCTTTTAGATAGTTGTTGGATCCTTCTTAACTTTTTAAGTAATTTCTTTTAACGTATAATCTTGATCTAATCCATATTCAATTATAAGGTGGTCTTCTATTCTAAGGTATTTTCCTTTGCATAATTTATTATTTAACATAATTAATCCTACTAATATGCTCAGGACAAATATCAAATTAATTATATAAAATACTTTGCAAAATTAACTTCTGTTTATAGATAATACCGGAACTTACTTTTTCAATTTACAAATTTACAACTAATAAATCCAACTTATCCTAATAATATATTTTTACAATTAATTTCATTTATTTATTTTATTGTATATATTGACTTTATTTTCCTTATAGTGTATTCTAATTTTAGATTATATTGTAAGGGGCTGTATTATAATGTATATTTTTCCAATAAATAAGATTACACTATTTTATACCAATATTTGTAATTTAAAATGCAAACATTGTTTTGTAAGCCCACTTTTTAATGAAAATCAAAAAATGAGTAATGAAACTTTTTTAAAATCATTAGCTTTTTGTAAATATAATGAAATTAAAAAAATTTCAATTAGTGGCGGAGAACCTATGCTATTTTGGAATGATTTTAAATCATTAATCAAAAATTTTTTTATAAATGAAAACATATATTTTTCTATATGTACAAACGCCTATTGGGCTCAAAACACTACTGAAAGATTGAAAATTTTGGAAGATTTAAAAAAACACGGAGTATCCAGATTAGAAATTAGTACTGATTCTTATCATCAGGAATTTATTAGTTTAGATACAATAACTCAATGTATAGTTGATGCACAAAATAAAGGATTAGATGTAATCATAACTATTTGTTTTGAAAATTTATTAAATGAATTTAATACAATTAAGAAGATAAATAAAGTAATTTCAGATTCTAAAAATATAAGGCTTAAGTATGTATCTAACTTTGGTGAAGCTAAAAATAATTGCATAAATACTAAACCAAATTTATCTCTTATTGAAGGCTATAAATGTAATCAAATAGGATGTCCTGTAATTACTTATACAGGGAATATATATGCTTGCTGTGGTCCTGCCTTTACATTAAATAATTCTAATTTTTATCTAGGTAATATAAATAAAAATTTAATCGATGAAATTAATTCAACCCTATATAATAATAAAAAAATTGAAAGCTTAAAAAAACATTATTTATGTAATCTAGTTCCTAATTATAAAACATTATTTAATTCTAATAAAATAAATAGTACTTGTGAACTTTGTCTTTATTTTATGAGTTAATAATTTTATATTATTATAATTACTATTTTAATTTATTTAAATATAAAGCGAATTAAATAAGAAATGTTCTTTAATTATATAAAATTTGATAGATATTAGATATGTTTCATGAAAAATCTGAATTCAAAATGAAACTAATAAATTTAAGAGGAGGTATTAATTATGTTTTATGAGAAGCCTGAATTTGAAATAATAACTATAAATCTACTTGGCAATGTTTGTGCTTGCGCATCTGATGATGATAATCCTTGGGCTGGCTAATATCCTAGTTAATTAATAAATTACTAAATAAGAACATTTCTTGTTTATATAAAATTTAATATAAGGAGCATTAATATGAGTAATAAATTAATAAACAAATTTGACAATTACTTACTTGATAATAGAATTCCAATAAGATCAAGTATACAATTAACCTATAATTGTAATTTTAAATGTATTCATTGCTACCAAACACCAATAAAAAACCAGCCCTTGCTAGAATTGTCCACCAAAGATTGGTTTCTAATTATAGACAAGCTTAAAGAAAAAGGATGTATTTATATTACGTTCACTGGTGGAGAAGTTTTCACACGTAAAGATTTTTTAGATATATATTTATATGCATATAATAAAAATTTTAAAATACATATAATCTCTAACGGAAGTTTAATAACAAATGATGCGATAGATATATTATCAAAGTTTAAGCCTGAATCTATTTCTATAACACTTTATGGAATAAACAATAAAACTTATAATGACTTTACTAGAAGTCATAATAGTTTTGATCTAGTTCATAACTCTATATTAAAATTAAAAACAAATGGAATAAATCTAAAAATACAAGTAATTGCTAACATAGTAAATGAGAATGAAATTAATTTAATACGTAATTTTGCTAAAAAAAATAAATTTAATTTTCATCTATATGGAAAAATAAGATGCTATCTAGATGGAAATTCCTACCCAAAAAACTTACAGGTTTCGCCATCGGATTTAATAAACTTATATTCAACTGAAGAAAAACTTAAGCTTAAACAACTTTTAGAAACTCCTCATATCGCTTGGGATAATGGTATAAAAAAATGTAAAGCTGGATTAACTAATACTTACATTGATCCTCAAGGATCTATGTATTTATGTAATTTAAGCAATAAAAATAAGTTTTCACTACTAGAAAATTCCTTTGAATATTGTTGGGATAAAATTTTAAAAGAGCGAAAAAGTGAAATTGAAACTAAAACTTATTGTAGTAACTGCTCTAATAAAGGTATTTGTGGATTATGTGCTCCTATATTTAAAAATGAATATAATAATTTATATATTCAACCAAAAAATGAGTGTAATTTTTCAGCTGAATTTACACAAATTCTTTTAAAAGGGTGATTTGTAATTGAAAAAATTTAAATTTGATGATTCAATAAAATTTGTGTATTTATTTATGTTGAAAAAAAAATTTTATATTGTAATTTTTATCTTATTGATTGGATTAAACACTTTTTTTGATATATTAGAACCTAAATTTGCTAAAACCTTGATTGATACATCTCTTAATACCTCTTATACAAATGATATTTTAATGCTAGGTGGATTATGGATGCTTATCTTTATATGTAAGTATATTAATAGATACATTTTCCAAATCTTAAGTTTAAAATTTAAAATATCGGTATTTAGTGATATTCAAAACTACTTATTTAATCATACATTAAAATTACCTATATCATTCTACCAAAAAAATTCTCCATCTTATCTTGTATCTAGACAATTTGATGATACCTTTGGTATTGATGGCTTAATGATTTATAACATTATTGAGGGTTTATTTAGTATGATTCAATTCTTAATAATATTAGGTATAATGTTTAAATATAATATATTATTAGCATTATTGTCAATGATATTAATTTCATTAGACATAGTTATTAATTTCTCTTTTCCATTAAAAAAACTCTATAAAAATCATAATGAAGATTTGGCTGTAGCAAAAAAAGAATTAACTAACTCATTTCAAGGTATAAAACTTATTAAAATATCGAATAAAATAGATTATGAAATTAATCGTAATTATAAATTTTTGAAAAAGTATTATTTTTCATTAAGAAAAAGAGATAATACAAATATAATAAGAAATTTAATTTCTCGTCTTTTAAAAGATTTAAGCATTCCAATCATAGTAATTGTTGGGGTTCTATTAATATATAAAAATTCAATAACTGTTGGTACAGTAACACTCTTTCTTATTTATTTCAACAAATTATCCCAGGCATTTGTTCCTGCTATTAATTTAGTTCCTCTTTTTAAAATTTCTAAAGCTTCTGCTGAGCGATTATATAATCTTAGTACTATTGATCCTGAAGAAAGTCCTTTTTCTTTTAAGGACAGACATAAATTGAATCATATTGACTTAATAGAATTTAAAAATTTATCATTCAGTTATGATGAGAATAACCAAGTTTTAAATGACATAAACTTTAAAATAAAAAGCAATCAATTTATTGCATTCGTGGGACAAAGTGGTTCTGGAAAAACATCTATTATAAAGCTTTTGTTGAAATTATTTAATCCCTCTAAAGGTTCTATATATATAAATGGCATTGATATAAATTCTATTGATACCCAAACTCTACGTAAACTTATAAGTTATGTTGATCAAGAAGGATTTTTGTTCAATAGATCATTATATGAAAATCTAACATACAATTACGAAAGTCTTAATTCTGAAAATTTAATAAATGACTATATAAATGAATTCTCTTTAGACCCACTGATTTCCAATTTATCTGATGGATTGAACTCAAAAATAAGCGAAGACTCAAGTAATCTTTCAGGTGGTGAAAAACAAAGGATTTGCATAATACGTGAATTACTAAAGAAAAGTTCTGTATTAATTTTAGATGAATATACTTCATCATTAGATACTATTACTGAAAATAAAATACAATCTAAACTAATGAATCTTGCTAAAAATAAAATGATTATTATGATTGCCCATAAATTATCAACAATAAAAAATGCTGATAAAATTTTTGTATTAGATGATGGTAATATAGTTGAAAGTGGTACTCATGATGAACTAATGATGATTCAAGGTAAATATTATAACTTATATCTAAATCAAAAAAATTAAAAGGATGGTATTATTATGAATAAAGTTCTATATATTTTAAGCTCCAATTACGAATTGACAAAACTTCAAGATCAATACGTATTAACAGAAAAAAACTCTGTTAATACAAATTCTAATTTGATTTTACTTAATTCAACTGGTCAATTAATACTTAGTAATTTAATATCTGAAAAAACCCTTAATGAATTACTTGAAATTATTTCAAATGAATTTAATGTTGAACAATCTACTATAAGTAATGACGTAAATAACTTTATATCAAATCTTCTATCTAAAAATATATTAGTAAAAAAGAGTTAAATGTTTGTATATACAAACATTTAACTCTTTTTTATTAATACAATTAGTTTAATATATAGATACTCATTCTACACACTATTATTATATTCCCTCTTTTATTTAATTATTAATAGCTATACTAACTGTCCCACAAAATATAATAAACATATTGTACACCCAAAATCAGACTTTTTAAACTTCATTTTTATCTATTAAATTTCATTAATCGAGAGTTAGTTTATTAATAGTAGAATGAAATGTTCTTATACTGTATCAGTGGAGACTTTAATCAACTTGTTATGATAATTAATTTCTACCAAGCAAATTCTAAACTATCTCAACAGATAAACTTAAATATATTCTAACTATTTTTATAAACCACTGTAAATCTATTCTTAGCTTTTCTTACATGTTCTCTAGCTAAATTCTCTGCCTTATTTTCATCCCCTTTTTCTATAGCTTCTACTATAAAGGAATATTCATTCATTGCAGAACGTTGCAGATTCTCATCATATAAACTAAAAACAGTAAGCCTTCTAAGCTGTTCATAAAGGTCACTAACTTTTTTTACAAGTAATTCATTATTACAAGCTTCAAGAATTATTTCATTCCATCTTTGATTAAGGTAATATACCTTATTTACATCCTTATTAATTATATTATGTTCCATGTTTTCAAGGAGCTCCTTAAGCTCATTAATTTTTATTCTTGAAATGTTTAAACATGCTAATTTAGTTGCGAGTCCTTCTAAAACTTCTCTTATCTCATACATCTCCATGGCTCTATCATAAGAAATTCCTTGTACAATAGTTCCCTTCCTTGGAGTATTAACAGCTAAATCTTCAAGCTCTAATTGTCTTAATGCTTCCCTTACTGGAGTTCTACTTACCCCCATAGCCTCCGCAATGGATATTTCAACTAATCTATCTCCTGGCTTTAACATATTATTAAATATGGCTCTTCTTAATTCTTCTAATACTACCTCTCTAATAGGCTTATTATTATTATCATCTATTTTTCTTAAGCAACTATACAACTGACTCTCCCCTTAGTAAATTTATTTAATTTATATACCCATATTCATTCTAACATACTAAATAAACCATATACAAGAAGGTGTTTATCCTTATTTTTCTTAACTTCATAATTATATTTTATACATGTCTTTTACATAATAAAGTTTATACCCTTGCAGAAATACAGATATAAAAATGGCATGATAGTAACCTATCACGCCTAAATATAAATTATGAAAATAAGGGGTATTGGAAACACTTAAATGTGTTTACATATATATTTAATCATTATTTAACATATTTGTAAACCTAAATCCTTTAAAGTAGCATTACTAAATATAATATAATCATATTTAGTAATGCCTTCTACAACACTTATTTACCCTTGTTAACCTTATAATAGAGTTCACTTAAAAAAGTTTTATTATTTAAAAATCTCTTATTAAAGTTTCATTTTAAAAATTTGATTCTAAAATTATAAATCTTTTTCTATGAAGTCAAGTCTTTACCCATATGCTACTAAAATATGGGGAAGTCTATTTTACTTTGTAAACTAAATCTATTACAGTTCCATCTCTATATTCTACTACCCCTACAATTTCATCAGAGAATTCTACCTTCTCTGGATTTCCTGTAAAGCTTTCTGCTAAGTTTTTTAACTCCTCTATATCAATTAAAGGAAGTTTTGTTTCCTTTAACTTCTCTAGAAGATCCTTTCTCTTTGGATTTACTGCTACTCCTCTTTCAGTAACTACAACATCAATGTTATCTCCAGGAGTTATTACAGTTGTTACATTATCAACTATTATAGGAATTCTCTTTCTTATAAGTGGTGCCACTGCTACTGTCAGCTTTGCTCCTGCTGCGGTGTCTGGGTGACCTCCTATAGCTCCCATAATTAGTCCTGTAGATCCTGTAAGAACATTAACATTAAAGTTCACATCAATTTCTGTTGCTGATAACATCATTATGTCTAATTGATGAGCAACACAGCCCTTGTTATGTGGGTTTGCATACATAGATGCACTCATTTCTATGTGGTTTGGATTCCTCTTCATAGACCCTGCTGCTGCAGCATCGAAGGTTTGAGTATCAAGTAATGTTTTAAATAAACCTTCTTCTAAGAAATCTACAAGAGTTGAAGTTATTCCACCTGAGGCAAAAGATCCTACTATGTTATTTTCTAACATGTATTCTCTTAAAAATCTTGCCACAGCTAAAGATGCTCCTCCACTACCTGCTTGGAATGAAAAACCTTCCTTTACAAGTCCTGATGCTTTTAAAACTTCAGCTGCATATTCTGCAATTAAAAGCTCTGTTGGACTCTTAGTTAATCTTGTAGCACCAGTAGATATCTTAGAGGGATCACCTATTTCATCCACAACAACTACGCAGTCTACTAATGTCTGATTTATACTAGCAGGATATAGGGGGTAAGCTACTAAGTTATCAGTTATAGCTACTACTTTATCAGCATATTGTGCATCTACCATAGCGTATCCCATGGCACCAAAGGAAGATTTTCCTTCTCTACCATTCATATTCCCTTGATTATCACAAGCAGGAGCTGCTATAAATGCTACATCTATCTTTTCATCTCCTGATTCTATTGCTCTTGCACGTCCTCCATGACTTCTAAACACTATTGGCTTTCCTACCACATTGTTTATTGAAGTCTCTTTTCCAAGGGCACCTCTAAGACCACTTGTACATATACCTGAAACCACTCCTGATTTTACATGTTCAAGTAAGGGCTCATGAGCTCCTGTTAAAGAGGATGAAAAAACTTTTATATCCTTTATCCCAAGGGCTGCTATCTCATTCATTACCATATTTAAAACATAGTCTCCACCTCTTAGGTGATGGTGGAAGGAAACAGTCATT
The DNA here is from genome assembly GCF_000686705.1 of Clostridium hydrogeniformans DSM 21757. GTDB lineage: Bacteria > Bacillota > Clostridia > Clostridiales > Clostridiaceae > Clostridium_Z > Clostridium_Z hydrogeniformans. The sequence continues at coordinate 326,550 of NZ_JMLJ01000003.1, forward strand.
CCATCCTTTAATCCTACCTTTTCTATGGCTTCTTTTATAGTTTTTAATAATTTATCCTGTGATTTTACAGAATAACTCTTTAAAGGTCCATGGATTCTACCTGTTGGATTTACTTCTTCTTTAAAATCTCCAATATAAGGCTTAACTTCTCCATATCCTTCTATAAACTTAGGTAATTTTTTTCCTAAGGCGTTAACTACATATTCCATTAGAATCCCTCCTTTAAATAACTCCTGCACCTTTTGCTAGGCTTATTACTCTTTCTGCTTTTTGAATAACTGGAATATCTACCATTTTTCCTCTTACAGTTATAACTCCAATTCCTTTTTCCTCTGCTTCCTTTGCAGCTTCTATTATTTCTAGGGATTTTTCTATTTCCTCATTGGTAGGTGTAAACACCTTATGAGCTAATTTTACTTGAGCTGGATGTATGCAAGACTTTCCTGAGAATCCTAAGGTCTTAGCATCCCTTACCTCTTTTTCAAAGCCTTCCATATCACTAATATCAGCGAATACTGTATCTATTGAATCTACTCCTGCCACATTAGCAGCTAGTACTATATATCCTCTAGCCCATTGAAGTTCCATGGCACTCTTAGTTCTATCTACTCCTAAGGTTCTTGTAAAATCTTCTGCTCCAATAGAAATTGCAACTACTCTATCACTAGCATTTGCTATTTCAAGAGCATTTAGTACTCCCTTTGGAGTCTCTATAGCTGCTTGTATCTTTATATATCCTTCCTCTATTCCATTTTCTTTTTCAAGGGAAGATAAAAGGTTATCTAGTTCTATGATGTTTTCTTTGCTCTCAGTCATTGGAAGTCTTAAATTCTTAACTCCTGCCTTTACAAGCTCTTCTACATCTTTCTTTCCAAATTCAGTGTATAATGCATTTATTCTTACAAAAACTTCACAGTTTCCATAATCTACAGTCTTTAGTGCCTCACAAAGTAAATCTCTAGCACTATCCTTTTCTGAATAAGCCACTGCATCTTCTAAGTCAAAAACTATACAATCTGGCTTATACACAGGTGCATTAACTAACATTTTAGGGTCACTAGCAGGACAGAATAACATGGATCTTCTAAGTCTTTTACTCATTATTTATTCCCCCTTGCTCTATTTATTGCTGTTTTAACTCTTGCCTTTATTACAAAATCTAAAGCTCCAAAATCTTGTACTACAACCTTAGCTTTTTCTATGTTAAGTTCTTTTAATGTATTTAAAACAACCTCTTTCATTTGCTTTCCAAATAGTTTTTCTATCTTGCTTATTAGCTCTATTTCTATACCTTCCTTATGAGATAGATCCACAGTTACTAATACGTCATCTGATTTTTCATTTCCAGCTGTTCCTATCATAACTACTCTCCTCCTGTGAATAATTTTATATTAAAGAGACTTTCCTTTAGCTGTAATCTTAGCTCATATAGCTATAAGCCATATGAGCTAAGATTATTTTCTTATGATTAATATAAAAGTCTCTAAATTAATCTTATGCTTTACATGAACATTCCAAAGACCACACTAGCTATTACTAGCATAAGTCCCCCACCTATTCTTGAGGATATCTGAGCAAAGGACATAAGTTCCATTCTCTTTGCAGCTCCAAGTACTGCAATATCTCCAGATCCTCCTCTATTAGCCATACAAAGTCCTGCTGTTATAGCTGTCTCTATTGGATAGAATCCAACTAGGTATCCAACAAATCCTGATCCTATTATAGCACCAATAACTATAAAGGTAGCTATAAATACATTTCCTAATGTTAAAGCTGCTATTATTTCTCCAATATCAGTGTAAGCAACTCCAACTCCTATCATTATTACCCAAAGGAATTTTGCAGTAAAGAAGCTTTGAAGCTTTTTAGATGCTTGCTTTATATCCTCTGGCACTAAGTCTAATACATTAAATAATGATACAAATAAAACCATGTATGCGAAAGTGTGGAATTTAACATCACCTATTCCAGGTAATATTTTTTTAGACATAACAGCTCCTATAGCATAGAATGCTGTTGCCATAAGTAATGCAGCTCCAATTTCATTGTTCGTTATTTTAACGTTAACCTTCTTGTCTTCTGCATCGAAGCCTTTTCCCCTCATTAGGGTTCCATTTCCAGTTAATCCTTTTGATCTTTCCCCTAATTTATTAAGAAGAGCTCCTGCTATTATACAAATTATATTTGCAATAGTTAATATAGGGAATGCAAAGGATAAAAACTCCTTAGGATCTCCACCTGTTACTGACTTATAAATTTCAGACATTGGTATAGCTCCTGCTCCTGTTCCCCCACCCATTATAGGTAATACATATTTCATTGCTACATCTATTGGGGATACTCCTGCTAAAAGTCCACCTAAGGCTCCTAAAGCAAATGCTCCTAAAACTCCGCCTAAAATTGCTGGTACATAACCAGTTAATGCTTTTACTAAAAGCTTTTTATTTACAGATAATATACTTCCTGTTATAAGTACTGATATGAATAAATTTAAAAAGTTCGTCTCTTCCATGAAGAATGTTATACTTTCTGTTGTTCCTTTTGGCATTACACCAATGTATACAAGATAGGCTGACGCTATAAATGCAAGGATAGCTCCTCCACCTACATATTCATTCCATATTGGAATTCTGTCTCCTATTTCTCCTAGGATAACTCCTAATACAAACATTGTTGCAAATCCAAAAGTTATTTCTTTACTAACTACATTAAGTAAAGAAGAGGCAATAACTGCTATGGCAAATATAGCGAATAAATACCAAGGCATACCAAAAATTTTAAATTGTTTTTGTTCTTTTTCCAAGTAAATTCCCCCTCTAAAATTAGATAGTAATTTTGAAACATTGTAATGGTTTTCTTGTATACAATATTACATCATTGTATACATTTTCACAACATCTTTTTTTTGTTTTAGAAAAACTTATAATTTTTTTATAAATTTCTCTATATATCCTGAATATAAGTACCTTAATAGTATTCCTTTAAAACATATTTGTTATTAAAAATTTATAGAAATTCTCACTATTCCTCATATTTATTAATGTTTCTAATTTCATTTTTACATCTTAAGACTTTATATAAGCTATGGTGTATAATAATTTACACATAAAATAAGCTGTGTTATAGAGCATAAATATTGCACTATAACACAGCTTACTATTATTTTATAGAATTTTATTTTTAAAAGTTAATTTACACATCCGCTAAAGCAAGATAAACTAAGTACATTTTTAATGAATAAGTTAAGAGCTTATGTTAAAATTCTATAATATAGGATTTTAAGTTTTAAAATTAAGTTATACATGTGCCTAGGTTAAGTTAAATCAGGGATATTTTTAATGAATAGGTTAAAAACTCATATTAAAACCCTATATTTAACCTTATATTTAGCTCTTACCCTACAAGGTAATTAATATTTTAAATCCAGAGCTTTTACCTAGGCAAAAGCTCTGGATTTATGATTCTTATCTAAATTTATATTTTTCTATTTAAACAAGCTTAAAAGAATTCCACCATATTCAAGAATTACTGGTGCAAAAACTAAGGACACTATGGTCATAAGTTTTATAAGTATATTCATAGATGGTCCTGAAGTATCTTTAAATGGATCTCCTACAGTATCTCCTACCACTGCAGCCTTATGAGCAAAACTTCCTTTGCCTCCATATACTCCACTCTCTATATACTTTTTAGCATTATCCCAAGCTCCCCCAGCATTTGACATTAAAATTGCTACAAGAACTCCTGTTACAACAGCTCCACCTATAAGACCTCCTAAAGCTTCTGCTCCAAATAAAATTCCCACTAATATAGGAACTACAATAGCTATAACCCCTGGAAGTATCATTTCTCTTAATGCTGCTGCCGTTGAAATTTCAACACATCTTGCATAATCAGGCTTTGCCTTTTCTTCCATTATTCCATCAATTTCCTTAAACTGTCTTCTTACCTCTTCCACCATTTCATTAGCAGCCTTTCCTACGGATTCCATAGTCAAAGCTCCAAATAAGAATGGAAGCATTCCTCCAAATAAAACCCCAACTAGGGTAACAGGAGTTAAAAGATTTATTGATTGAAGCTTTACTGCCTCTGCATAAGATGCAAAAAGTGCCAGAGCCGTTAAAGCAGCTGAACCTATGGCAAAACCTTTACCTATAGCTGCTGTTGTATTACCTACAGAGTCAAGCTTATCTGTTATCTCTCTTACTGAAGAAGGTAAGTGAGCCATTTCTGCTATTCCTCCAGCATTATCTGCTATTGGACCATATGCATCTACAGCCACTGTAAGTCCAGTAATAGAAAGCATCCCTACTGCTGCTAATGATATACCATATAATCCATTAATATTAACATCATTGCCTCCCATAGCATAGAAAGAAACTAATATACCAGCAACTATTAAAATAATAGGAATTACTGTAGACTTCATTCCAACAGCAAGACCTGATATTATGGTTGTAGCTGGTCCTGTTTGAGATTGGTTTGAAATAGTTTTAACTGACTTATAATCTGCTGATGTATAAATTTCTGTAACCTTCCCTATTAACATACCAACTAATAATCCTGATGTCACAGCAAAAAATGCTTTAAAATCTCCAAACATTGTCTTACTTAAAATTAATGTTGATATTATTACTATTATTCCTCCAATATAGGTTCCACTATTTAATGCCTTTTGTGGATTATTAGCTTTACTATTTCTTGCAACTAATGTTCCTAAAATAGATGCTATTATTCCAATAGATACTAAAAGCATAGGAAATATTATAGCCTTCTCCCTCATATTAACAGCCATAGAAGATCCTAAAGTTATAGCTGATATTATAGATCCAACATAAGACTCAAATAAATCAGCCCCCATACCAGCAACATCTCCCACATTATCTCCCACGTTATCTGCTATAACTGCTGGATTTCTTGGATCATCCTCTGGTATTCCTGCTTCTACTTTTCCAACTAAGTCTGCTCCTACATCTGCTGCCTTAGTATATATGCCTCCACCAACTCTTGCAAATAATGCAATAGAAGAAGCTCCAAGTCCAAATCCTGTTAAGTAACTTGTTTCTCCTCCAAATATTATATAGAGAATACTTATTCCAAGTACACCAAGCCCAACAACGCACATTCCCATAACAGCTCCACCAGAGAAAGCTATTTTTAGTGCAGGAGCCTGTCCAGTTTTAGCTGCCTCTGCTGTTCTTACATTAGCAGAGGTTGCCACCTTCATACCAAAATATCCTGCAAGTATTGAGAATATTGCGCCAATTATAAACGCAATAGCAGTTTGAACATTAAGGAATATTCCTATTATAGCTCCAACAATAACAATGAAAATAGTAAGATATTTATACTCTCTTTTTAGGAATGCCATAGCTCCTTGTTCAATGTAGCCTGCTATCTCCTTCATCCTCTCATTTCCAGCATTTTGCTTAGAAATCCCCTTTGCTAAGAAGAAAGCAAAGAAAAGTGCTATTATACCGCTTACTGCAGCATAAATGTAAATTTTGTCCATGTCTCTACCCCCTGTATATTGCTTTATTTAAAATTATATCTTTAGTGAATTAAACTTAAATTACTAATTAACTATTAAAACAAATATAATTCTTGGTTTTAAATTATAAGATAAAAACTTTAACTTATAATAACTAAGATTTTCAATGAGATAACTCAACTAGTATCTGAAGTTAATTTACATTAAGATATAATATTTAACAATATCTTTAGTACATTAATGAACCAACACCTTAAAGTTAAAAAAAAAGCCAACTTAATCACATATTAACTATTAAGAGAACTTAATAGTATGATAAGTCAGCATATCTTTTTTAACTACTTTATTACATTTAGTGCTATAGTGTTTGCCGCGAATAATACTGCTACAACTACCGTTGCTTTAGAAAGTAGTGCTTCTCTTGTTCTAGATTTATTCTTGCTAAAGAAAGTTTCCGTGGTTCCTGTTACAAATCCCTTTAATCCGTCTGCTTTACTTGGCTGAAGTAAAACTACAATTACTAATAATGTAGATAATATAAATTCCAATATAACTAAAATATTGTGCACAGCACTACGCCTCCATTCAAAACATAAGTTTTAATATATGCACCCATTCTAACATATAACATTGAATTATACAATATATTTAGAACTTATAACTGGAATTTTTTATATATTTTTTCAATAATTTAAATTTAGAAACGAAATACCCTTGCATTATACAAGGGTATTTATTATTTAAGATTCAAGACTACTTTCTATCTTTTACGTTGTAGAAAGCATCTCTTCCTCCATATTCTGCCATATCTTCTAATTCTTCTTCAATTCTTAATAATTGGTTGTACTTAGCAACTCTTTCTGATCTTGCTGGAGCACCAGTTTTTATTTGTCCTGCATTAACTGCAACAACTAAATCAGCTATAGTTGTATCTTCAGTTTCTCCTGATCTATGAGAAACAACTGCTGTATATCCAGCTCTTTGAGCCTTTTCTATAGCATTTAAAGTTTCTGTTAATGTACCTATTTGGTTTAACTTTATTAATATAGAGTTAGCAACCTTTCTATCAATACCCATTGTTAATCTTTCAGTGTTTGTAACAAATAGGTCATCTCCAACTAATTGAACTCTGTCTCCAAGCTTTTCAGTTATTAACTTCCAACCTTCCCAATCTTCTTCTGCCATTCCATCTTCAATAGATATTATTGGGTACTTATTACATAAGTCTACATAGAAGTCAGCCATTTCTTCTGGGCTTAGAACCTTACCCTCTCCCTTTAAGTTGTACTTACCATCTTCAAATATTTCTGAAGATGCAGGGTCAAGAGCTATGAACATTTCCTTACCAGGAGCATATCCAGCCTTTTCTATAGCTTCTATTATAACTTGTATTGCTTCTTCGTTTGACTTTAGGTTTGGAGCGAATCCACCTTCATCACCTACTCCAGTTTCATAACCCTTAGATTTTAATATTCCCTTTAGGGCATGATATACTTCAGCAGACATTCTTAAAGCTTCACTAAATGAAGGAGCTCCTACTGGCATTACCATGAATTCTTGAAGGTCTACATTGTTATCTGCATGCTTTCCTCCATTTATTATGTTCATCATTGGAACTGGTAGAACCTTAGCATTTACTCCACCTATATATTGATATAGAGGTAATCCTAAGTACTCTGCAGCAGCTCTAGCACATGCTAAGGAAACTCCAAGCATAGCATTAGCTCCTAACTTACCCTTATTATCTGTTCCATCTAATTCTATCATTGTTTTGTCTATAGATACTTGATCAAATATGTTTGCTCCTACAAGTTCAGGTGCTATAACTTCATTTACATTTTCAACAGCTTTTAAAACACCCTTACCATTGTACTTTTCCTTATCTCCATCTCTTAACTCTACTGCTTCAAATATTCCAGTAGAAGCTCCTGATGGAACTGCTGCTCTTCCAACTGTACCATCTTCTAATGTTACTTCAACCTCTACAGTTGGGAAACATCTTGAGTCAAGAATTTGTCTTGCATATACGTCTACAATTTCAACATAATTTTTCATAAAATATTACCTCCTAAAAACTGCTATATGATTTTAAGTTTAAAATAACAAACTTATTATTATCTTAATCTTAAACATAAATACCTATATTCAGTATGTAGTAATATTTTCTTCAATTTCACTTATTTTTATTCAGTAGAAAATATTACTTTTATATCTATAATTATATTAGTATTGAAATCCATTTTCAAGTGTTAAACAAAATCATTATTAAATAATTATAATTTCCAACAATGTAATTGCTTACATTGTTTAATTACTAATATTATAACCTGTATTTACTAAAATCCATATATAAATATAATTTCTTTTTTATAAGTAATTATACCTTATATCCATTAAATTCTTGTGATAATTGATTTATTTAAATTATTATCTTTTAGTTCCCTTATATATTTTTCTTAATATACTGCTAGTGAACTATTATATTTAGGATGTGATGTTTTGAAAAAAACTATTTTCTCTCTCTCCTTATTACCCCTTCTTTTAATTGGCTGTACTTATAAAAGTGAAAGTTTAGAACCCCCTAAGAAAATAGAAATTAAGTCAACCATAGAATACCCTTCTGAAGAAGAACTTTTAAAAATTGTAGCCAAAGGAGAAGAGCTCCTTAAAACCCTATTTAAAGGCAGTGCTTACTATGATAAAAACCCCATATCCCTTAATGGTTTTACCTATGGTAAATATACTAACTACAATTCTAAGGAAGAAATTTTAGAAAAGCTTTCTCCTTATTTTAAGAAAGAAGTTATTGATAACATTTTAAATAGATATATGATAACTATTAATAAAACCTTATACTTTGTCATGGGAGATGCTGGCTTAAGAGTTAATTATGATAAATCTGAAAAAAACTTTCATTTTGATAAAGATAAAATAACTGTTACCTTTTTAGATAAATCATTAGAAGTAGAAGAGAAAAAAGTATTAAAGCTTATAAATGGAAAATGGAAATTTTGTGAGTTTTGGTATGTATAAGAAGTATAGTATAAAAGAAACACTAAGGGATTATAAAAATATAACCCATAGTGTTTCTTTTTAGGTATATATTATTTTAAGCTTCTTCAAAAGGGAAACTATACTTACTTAAATTAAGTTCTTTCTTTAAAGTAATCATATCCTTTTGAAGAGCAGCATTTACTGGAACTCCCTTATCTTTTCTATAAAGCCATGCTTCATGTTCCTTTTCTCCTGGAGTAAATATTTTATCATGCCCTGGAGCTTTTTTAGAGTTACGTAAATCCCTAAGAATATCTCCTGTGCTCTTCTTAAACTTATCTACATCTATAAAATGCTCTACATCAATGGCTATAAAGAAATGTCCTAGTCTATAAGGAACCTTATTTCCTTCTTCATCAAAGCCTAAAAGTCCCTTAAGGAAGGCTCCTCCTTGCAATGCAGCACTTAAAATTTCTACAACAGTTGCATATCCATAGCCCTTATACCCTCCACCATCTTCTCCAATTCCTCCAAGTGGTGCTAAAGCAGCCTTACCTTTAACTAGATCCTTAAGGACCTCATGGGTATCAGTTCTTGCATTACCATTCTCATCAATAACCCAGCCTTCTGGAATATCTTTTCCCATTCTGTCATATACCTCAATTTTACCTCTTTGACTTATGGATGTTGCACAATCTAAAAAGAATGGGAATTCCTCATCACTTGGCATTGCAAAAGTTAATGGATTAGTTCCAAGCATATTTTCCACCCCAAAGGTAGGAGCTATACTTGGTCTTGCATTAGTTCCTGTTATTCCTATCATATTATTCTCTACAGCCATTAAAGGATAATATCCAGCAATACCATAGTGAGTTGAATTTCTTACAACCACCATTCCCATTCCATAGATTTTTGCCTTTTCTATGGCCATTTCCATAGCTTTTTTACTGATAACATGACCCATTCCATTATGCCCATCTATAACTGCCGTTGCCATCTTATCTCTAACTATTTCAATATTAGTAACAGGGTCTTGTATACCTTCTTTTATTCTATCATAATATATTGGCTTTAATCTTCCTATTCCATGGGAATCTATTCCTCTCATATCTGCTTCTATTAAAACATCAGCACAGATTTTAGCATCCTCTTCCTTAACACCCACGCCTTTAAATACGTCTATCATAAAGTTATGCATTGTCTCAAAGTCTATCCAATAAATATTTTCCTTCATATTTACACCTCTTCGTTTAAGTTTTCAGAATTTACTTACATTATATTTCTATGGATAATAATAGTCAACTAATAACCATTAACCTATTTTAAAGAAAATCAAACTACTTTTAAGGATATAGAAGGAATCTTCCTTCAGATGGTGTTTTTTCTACCTTCTATATATTTCCAAAGTTGTTTTCTATATATAATATTATAAGCTTAAAGTAAGTTGTTCCTTAAGTTTAATTATTTCTTTTATTAATACTATAGATATCTACAATATACCATTAAATTATTCCTTAAATTTTTATTTAGTAACTTTATAGATGATAGGAAAAATTATTGGATAAGTTTAATTTCTCTGTGACTATCTATAATAAAGATCCTTACTCAAAAGTAATTATAATCAAAACCATAAAAAAAATTAGTGAAACTCATAAAATAGAGTCTCACTAATTCTAATCCGTTATACAAATATCTTAAAGATTCCCCTAAATAATATAGTCCATATGGAGAAGTCATTTCCCCCAAAAGCTCTAAGGAAATCTGGTATAGTTTCAGTAAGAAGTCCAATAGATATACCTGCAAATAAAATTAAAAGTACTCCATTAAGGATACTTGAGATAATAACGCCTCTTACTCCTCCTTCTGAGTTTGCAAACACTGCAGCTGGACCTATATCAAAGAAACATGCCACTGTTAAAGGTATTAAAGCAACCTTAAATAATCCCATATAAGAAACTATAACTATGGTTATAACACTGGATATCATACTTACTATAAAGCCTATTAAAACAGCATTAGGAGCAAAAGGGAATACCATAGGACAATCTAAAGCAGGTACTGCTCCCTTAATAAACTTATCTGATATTCCTTTAAATGCTGGTATTATTTCAGACATCATAAGTCTTACTCCTGCAAGTAATATGTATAATCCTGCTCCAAAGGTAAATCCTTGTATTATAGCATAAACAAAAAAACTAGCGAAAACTTCTTTTCCTTCTCCAAATATCATAACTCTAGAACCTTGTCCCACTATAATTCCCACAGCTAAATAAACAATAATCATGACTATAGATGTAGTTATTGTAGTCTCTCTTAAAAATCCTAAGGACTTTGGAAGCTTTAAATTCTCTGTAGACTTTTCCTTATTTCCAAGAAATCTACCAACATAACCTCCTATTAAACTAAATCCTAGGGTAGTGTGTCCTATAGTAAAGGAATCATCTCCCGTAACATTTTTTACAAAAGGTCTTATAAGTGCTGGTGTTATTATTATGTATAATGAAAGTATTATAGTTGAAAATATAAATAAGTTCATTCCTGAAAGATTCATTTCTACCCCAATGGATACACATATAACTGCCATCCAGAATAATATATGACCTGTTAAAAATACATTCTTTATCCTTGTAAATCTTGCTACTATTATATTTATTATAAAAGCTGATAACATAACAATTCCTATAGAGAAACCATAGGTATCAATAAATGCTGTGGTTCCCATATAAGAGGCACCTGCAGCTTCTTCAATTCCATATAGAGCATTAAAAGCCTTAGATATAGGCTCTATTGCTGCCGCTATAATGTCTACACCCTTCATAAGGACTATTACCCCTACTATGGTCTTTCCTGTTCCTTTTATTATATCCTCTATGGATTTCTTTTGAAAAATTAATCCTAGGAGACTTATTATTCCTAAAAATAGAGGTGGTTGTTTCATTATTTCATTAACTAAAAAACTTATTCCCTTCATAATTACCTTCTAGATGTTATTTTAAAATTCCCTTTATAACATCTAATCCTTTCTCTTTTATTTCATCTTTACTTAAAAAATTATTTATTTCTATAACTGGTACCTTAACCTTACTTTTTAACTCTTCATAAAACTCTTTAGATGTAAATATTAAGTCACAGTTATTAGATGGAGCTGCCATTATCTCTTCTGAAAAAACTTCTGCATCTATACTTTCACTATTTAAAACACTTTCAATATTCATCTTTAATATTAAGCTTGTTCCTACTCCAAATCCACATACTGTCATTATCTTAATTTTATTCATGTTATTCCCCCTTATCTTATAAATAATTAAGCTATTTTTTATAAGGAACAATAAACTCTTATACATTAATAGCTTTTAAAACTTTTTCCTTATCCTTTTCTTCCATTAAGTATTTTATATTTTTTTCATCACTTAAAAACTCTGCAATACTTCCTAAAGCTTCTATATGATTACTCTTACTGGTAGCTGCAAGGGTAAGTACCACATATACAGGATCCTTATCACAATTAAAATTTACTGGCTTCTTTAAAGTAATTAAGCTTATAGCATCTTCTTTAACATTCTCACTAGGTCTTCCGTGGGCTATGGCTACCCCATTAGTTATAACTATATAAGGACCAAATTTCTCTACCACTTCTATGGCATCATTTATATAAGCTTTTTCAACCTTGTTCTCTTTAACAAGAAGATTACCTGAAACTTCTATAGCATCTTTCCAAGTATTAGCATCCACCTGAAGTTCCACAGTATTATAAGTTAAAAGTTTTTTCAAAATGTTCTCACCTCCCCATAACTCCTTATTAATTATAAGAAATAAATCACTTTATTTCTAGGAAACCTTTCATGTATTTATAATACTTATAGAAATTCATATTTCTATAGAAAATTCTTATATACTCTACAACTATTTATTATTGTGATTTTAAAGTCTAGCCTAAAAGAGTCATATATAAAAAATAGTATAACCTAAGTTATGGGAATAAAACGTACCCTATAAAATAGACTTTTTATCATGTCTACTCTATAGGGTACATTTTACTTTTTATAAGAATTTTATATAAGTATATCTTTTCTCTTAAAATTAATATGTGCTATGGTATAAGATACTAAAATAGTAATAACCATAACTATAATACCATTTCTTATGGTTATACTAGGGTTTTTATACATCATAGCCAAGTCCCCACTTAATACTGAAGGAGCTTGTCCATAGGTTATAAAAATAAAGTGTGATATCTTTTTTAAGGAGCTTATAGCATTTACTAACACACTATATATTATAAAAAATGAAGTAGATACTGCCATAGATATCATACTACTCTTAAATATAGTAGACATTAAAAATACTACAGAACAAACTGTAACTATAAATAAAGTTTGGTAAGCTAAAGCTTTTAAAAGGAAGGCTGCTATAGTAATAATTTCACCACTTCCCTTAACCATATTAATAGGATGTGATCCATCTACAACCCTTGTTAAATCAAAAGCATATTGGGTTCCATATATCACAGGATAATTGGAGTTTCCAAAACCTTTAATTACCCCCATAACAATAAATGAAAGGACTTCTACAGATAGAATCATAGCTATACATACAATTACAAGAGATATAAATTTTGAGAAAAGTACCTTTCCCCTACTTATAGGTTGTACAAGTAAAAACTTTAAAGTAGGTGGTGTACATTCTCCTGATACCATATCACTACCAAATATAGATAATCCAATTGTTAAGAATATAAGTCCTAAAATACTTATTACTGTCATTATATGATTATATCCATTAAGAACATAAGGCTTTTCAGGGGTAATTCCATTTTCCTTTAAATATTTATATAATTTTAATTGATTTTCATCCCTAACTTTATGTTCATCAGGTATATCAGCATTCTTAAGCCTAGATTCTATATCTTTTATTTCCTTATCTAAATCTAAAGGAAATGGTTCATCTCCTTTACCCTCTGCTATTAATTTCTTAGCTTCCTTAGTGCTATTTTCCATATCCTCTTTATTTCTTTCCATACTTTCTTTCTTTATTTTAAGTTCAGGATCATCCTTTGTTTTCAAACTATCTTCCATTGATTTTATTTGATCCTTATAATAATCAATCTGTGATTCTGAATTCTTAACCATTTGTTTAGGTGAATCAATTTTTTTCATATAATTTGCTTCTCTATTCAAACCATAGGATAAAAGACCAATTAGTGCTATAAACATAACAAATACTACCCAAGTCTTTCCCCTTGAAAGTATTTTTATAATTTCATTTTTAATTAGCGTAAAAATCATTATTTCTCTCCCCCTTCCATAATCTCCATATACCTTTGCTCAAGCCCTCTATGTCTTCTATAAATTTCATCTACTTCTATATCTACTGCTACTAAATCCTTTACTAGGCCTGGTATTTGTCCACTTTCCACCTTAATAATTATTCCTTCTTCCTTTTTATTAAAGCTAATAACCCTCTCTATGGATGGTAAACTTGTCATAGCTACCTCTTCATTTCTTGTAAGCAGTACCACAGTTTCTTCTTCTGTATCCATACCACTTTTATTTATGCTTTCTACAGATTTTATAGTTCCATGGTTTATAAATGCAACCCTATCACATAACTGTTCTACTTCACTTAAAATATGGGAAGATACAAAAACTGCTATTCTCTCTCTTAATGCCGCTCTTTTAACTATTTCCCTAAATTCAATAATTCCATTTGGGTCTAATCCATTAGTAGGTTCATCTAAGATTAATAACTTTGGGTTAGATAATAAGGCAGCACCTAGTCCAAGTCTTTGTTTCATTCCTAAGGAATATTTTTTAACCTTATCATCTATTCTGCCTTCTAATCCTACAAGTTTTATTACTTCCTCTACCCTATCCTTTGAAACCTTTCTAATCCTAGCTATTTGCATAAGATTTTCTCTTCCTGATAAATACTTATATAGTTCTGGATTTTCAACCACTGCCCCTACATTTCTAAGAGCCTCTTCCCTGTGGGTTTTAAGATCCTTATCCATTATTCTTATAGTACCTTTATCTTGGTTTATAAGCCCTACTATCATTCTTATGGTTGTAGTCTTTCCTGCTCCATTAGGTCCTAAAAAACCAAATATTTCTCCTTCATTAACCTCTAGGGATAAGTCTTTTATTATTTCTCGCTTTCCTAGGGATTTATATAGATTTTTAATTTCTAAAGCCTTCATAGTTTCACTCCTAATTATAATATTTTACCCTGTATCAACCCTTGTTACATGCATGAAATGTAAGTAATTACATTTTATGCAATTACTTTCTGTAAACAATTATATCATATAAGTAATTATATAACCTAAAGCTTTAGAAATCTGAAAGTATTTCTTAAGAAATTATTAAATAGTAGTTTTTATATGAGGCTTTAAGTTTAAAATTTAATTCATCCCCATATCTAAACATTATAAATAAAATATATTTTAATGAATAAATTAATGCTTTATATTAAAATCCTATATAGGGTTTTCAATTTAAAATTCATCTTATGCACTACTTAAGATCTAAGGTTTTAAAGGATTTAAGTGCATGTATAAGTTAAGATTTAAGCTAAAAACCCTATAATTAAAGTAAAAAAACAGAATCCTAACTAATGTTAGAATTCTGTTTTATATAATATATTAATTATTTTATTAAACTCTTACCTGTCATTTCCTCTGGAACTGGAAGACCTATAACATTAAGCATTGTTGGTGCTATATCACTTAATCTTCCGCCTTCTCTCATTTCCTTAGCATCCTTTGATACATATATGAAAGGAACTGGCTCTGTTGTATGAGAAGTCATTGGCTTTCCTGTAGAGTAATCTATCATTTGCTCTGCATTACCATGGTCAGCAGTTATAAATACTGTTCCATCCTTTTCTAGAACTTTTTCAACTACTCTTCCAAGGCAAGTATCTACTGCTTCTACAGCCTTCTTAGCTGCTTCAAATACTCCTGTATGTCCTACCATATCTGGATTAGCATAATTTACTATTACAACATCATACTTATCAGAGTCTAATCTACTTATTAATTCATCTGTAAGTTCATAAGCACTCATCTCTGGTTTTAAGTCATAAGTAGCTACCTTTGGAGATGGTATTAACGCTCTATCTTCTCCACTATTTGGAGTTTCAACTCCTCCATTAAAGAAGAAGGTTACGTGAGCATATTTTTCTGTTTCTGCCATTCTTAATTGTGTCTTATCATTCTTAGCTAGGTATTCACCTAAAGTATTAGAGTAACTTTGTGGCTTATATGCTACATGAACATTTTCTATAGTTTTATCATATTGAGTCATAGTTACAAAAGTAAGATCTAAGTTTTCTCTTTTAAATCCTTCAAAAACTTTATCATTTATTGCTCTTGTAATTTCTCTAGCTCTATCTGGTCTAAAATTAAAGAAGATAATAGAATCCCCATTTTGGATTTTAGCTACTGGCTTCTCATCCTTCATAATAACACATGGTAGAACAAACTCATCTGTCTTATTATCATTATAAGACTTTTCTATATAGTTTACTGGATTTATTGCAGTTTCGCCTTTTCCAAGAACCATAGCATTGTAGGCAAGTTCTACTCTTTCCCATCTATTATCTCTATCCATTGCATAGTATCTTCCTGATAAAGTAGCAATTTCACCTACACCAAGGTCTTCCATATAAGCTTTAAGCTCTTCTACAGTTCCCTTACCTGATGTTGGAGAAACATCTCTACCATCCATAAAAGCATGAACATAAACCTTTGAAAGTCCCTTTTCCTTAGCCATTCTTAAAAGACCTTTTAAGTGATCTATATGAGAGTGAACTCCCCCATCAGATAATAATCCAAGAAGATGAAGAGCTGTTCCCTTATCTTTTGCATTATTCATAGCTAAGTTTAGTTCTTCATTGTTTAAATAAGCTCCTTCTTCTATTTCCTTTGTGATTCTAGTAAGCTCTTGATAAACAACTCTTCCAGCACCTATATTTAAGTGTCCCACTTCTGAGTTACCCATTTGTCCTTGTGGAAGTCCAACATCTAATCCACTAGCTGCAATTTGTGTATGTGGGTAGTTATTAAAACATTTATCATAATTAGGCTTATTTGCTGCAAGTACAGCATTACCATCAACCTTATCACTTATTCCAAATCCATCTAATATCATTAACATAACTGGTTTTTTAGCCATAATATCCCTCCTAAACCTAAAGTCCTAATTCTTATTATATTTATGTGATATTTATCCTAATAAACTTAGCTATCTTTTAGAGAATAAATAGCTTAATTAAAAGGATTGATTTTGTTCTCTGGCTCTATTAAAGCCTAAACAAAACTTAAACTTAATTTTAAAAATTTTATTTTAACTATTATAAGACTTATAAATCTTAATATTATTGTTTTTCTTTTATTAACTTAATTATACTCTTTATGTAATAAAAAAGACAATAGATATAAGGAATGGTTATCAATTAAGAGGGATTATCAAAACATTTTCACCTCTCAATCCCTCTTAATTGTTTAAGCTTACTTAAAGTCTTAAAACTTACCTTTAACTATTGTCTATGCTATTTATCAAAATTTACAATTCCAGCAAAGTCTGAAGCTACAAGGCTTGCTCCCCCAACTAAAGCTCCATCTATGTGTGGTTTTGCCATTTGCTCTTTTATAGTTCCTGGCTTAACAGATCCACCATATTGTATTCTTACCTTATCTGCTACTTCTTTTCCATGTAATCCTTCTACAATGCTTCTTATAGCTCCTATTGTGTCATTAGCTTGATCTGAAGTTGCAGTCTTACCTGTTCCTATTGCCCAGATTGGCTCATATGCTATAACAAGATCTTCTACTTCTTCCTTAGTAAGTCCCATAACATCAAGTTTAACTTGAGCTCCTATAACTTCATTAGTTATATTAGCTTCTCTCTCTTCTAAGCTTTCTCCAACACATAGTATAGGAGTTATGTTGTGGCTAAATGCTGCCTTAATCTTCTTATTTACAGTTTCATCTGTTTCATTAAAGTATTGTCTTCTTTCACTATGTCCTATTACTACATAATGAACTCCCATATCTTCAAGCATTCCTGGAGCTATTTCTCCAGTAAAGGCACCCTTTTCTTCAAAGTGCATGTTTTGAGCTCCTATTTTTATATCAGTTCCTTCTACTGCTTTTAATGCAGCATCTAATGATGTGAAAGGTACGCAAAGAACTACATCACAGTTTGCTCCTTTAACAAGTGGCTTTAATTCCTCTATTGTTTTAACTGTTTCAGAAACAGTATAGTGCATTTTCCAGTTTCCAGCTATTATTGACTTTCTCATTGTTAAACACTCCTTTTAATTTTAATTTATAATTCACCATTGATAACTAATCAATAGCCAATTATAAATTAAACTTAGGTATTTTAAGAAAATAATTAGTCAAATATGCCCTTAATATCCTATGGAAGTTCAGTAAATATAATATGCTTTTAAAAATTATATAAACATAGTGTCTTCACCAAGTATAACATAAGATATATAAGCATAATGACTAATTATTTAATTGAAAAATTTTATATATTATTTATTATTTAAAGCTGATATTCCTGGAAGGTCTTTTCCTTCTAAGAACTCAAGAGATGCTCCACCACCTGTTGATATATGAGTCATTTTATCTCCAAAGCCTAATATATTAACAGCAGCTGCACTATCTCCTCCCCCAATGATTGTTGTAGCATCTGAGCCTGCCATAGCTTTTGCAACTTCTATAGTTCCCTTAGCAAAGTTTTCAAACTCAAATACTCCCATTGGTCCATTCCATATTACAGTTTTAGCTTCCTTAACTGCATCAGCATAAATTTTTGAAGTTTTTGGTCCTATATCAAGTCCCATATGTCCTTCTGGTATATTTTGATCCTCTGTTATAACTGGAGTTGCATCACTGCTAAACTTATCTCCAACTACATTATCTAATGGAAGTAATAGCTTAACACCCTTAGCCTTAGCTTTCTCCATCATTTCTTTAGCGTAATCCACCTTATCTGCTTCAAGTAATGAAGTTCCGATTTCATATCCTTGAGCTTTTAAGAAGGTATATGCCATTCCTCCTCCTATTATTAGGGTATCTACCTTATCTAATAGGTTGTTTATAACATTTATCTTATCTGAAACCTTAGCTCCTCCAAGTATTGCAACAAAAGGTCTCTCTGGATTTTCAACAGCTTCTCCAAGGAACTTAAGCTCCTTTTGTATTAAATATCCACATGCTGCTTCATTTACAAAGTTTGTTACTCCAACTGTTGAACAGTGAGCTCTATGAGCTGTTCCAAAGGCATCATTTACATAAACATCAGCTAAAGATGCAAGATCCTTTGAGAAAGTCTCTTCATTCTTTCCTTCTTCTTTTCTAAATCTTGTGTTTTGAAGAAGTACTACATCCCCATCCTTCATTGACTCTACTGCCTTCTTAGCATTTTCTCCAACTACATTGTCATCTGCTGCAAAAACAACTTCTTTTCCTAACATTTCAGATAGTCTCTTAGCTACTGGCTCAAGGCTTAATGCTGGATCTGGACCCTTAGCCTTTCCAAGGTGAGAACATAGTATAACTCTTCCACCATTGTCTACTAAGTACTTTATAGTTGGCATTGCTCCAACTAATCTGTTTTCATCAGTGATTTTGCCCTCACTTAGTGGTACGTTAAAATCACATCTTACTAATACCTTTTTACCTTTAACTTGTAAATCTTCTACAGTCTTCTTATTAAATTTCATTTTATCCACCTCTTTACTTTCTATTGATGGTACTACATAAATTTATCCTAACCTTAAAGTCCTATCATCTATAATTTCAAACTTTTATATAAAAGTTTGAAAACTTTAGAATGAAACTACCTAGAACTTAAGATAAATAAAACTCATGTAAATTAAGCTAAATTTTATATTTTAATGTTTAATTAAAGCCATAAATATTATATCATAGAAATAATTATTCCAATAAGCATATATTATTATAAAATATTATACATTTTAAAAACTTATATCATATTATGTGTTATACAAAAGGTCTGGCCTTATAGCCTAAGATAACTACAAAACCAGACCTATATATGCCTTTAATTTGCTCTATTTAAAGTTTTAATTATTTTGCAGCATTAACAAAATACTTTAAAGTTCTTATTAATTGAGAAGTGTAAGACATTTCATTGTCATACCAAGAAGCAACCTTAACTAATTGCTCTCCATTAACTTCCATAACCTTAGTTTGAGTTCCATCAAATAATGAACCGAAGTTTATTCCTATGATATCAGAAGATACTAATGGCTCTTCAGTATATCCAAATGATTCATTACTTGCAGCCTTCATTTCAGCGTTTATTTCTTCAACTGTAACCTTCTTACCTAAAGTACATACAAGCTCTGTTAAAGAACCAGTTATAACTGGAACTCTTTGAGCTCCTCCATCAAGCTTTCCAGCAAGTTCTGGTATAACTAATCCTATAGCCTTAGCTGCTCCAGTTGAGTTTGGAACTATGTTTGCAGCTGCTGCTCTTGCTCTTCTTAAGTCCTTCTTAGAGTGAGGTGCATCTAAAGTATTTTGGTCGTTTGTGTAAGCGTGGATTGTTGTCATAAATCCTTTTGTCATACCAAACTTATCATTTAATACCTTAGCCATTGGTGCTAAACAGTTTGTTGTACAAGATGCTCCAGATATAACTGTTTCTGATCCATCTAATACATTTTGGTTTACGTTAAATACAACTGTTTTTAAATCTCCTGTTGCTGGTGCAGATATAACAACCTTCTTAGCTCCAGCTTGGATGTGTCCTTCTGCCTTTTCCTTTGATGCGAAGAAACCTGTACATTCTAGAACTACGTCTACTCCAAGTTCTCCCCAAGGTAAGTCAGCTGGGTTTCTTTCAGCAGTAACTTTTATT
Source organism: Clostridium hydrogeniformans DSM 21757 (assembly GCF_000686705.1). Lineage (GTDB taxonomy): Bacteria > Bacillota > Clostridia > Clostridiales > Clostridiaceae > Clostridium_Z > Clostridium_Z hydrogeniformans. The sequence continues at coordinate 346,935 of NZ_JMLJ01000003.1, forward strand.
TCTTTTCCATTAACTACGAAAGCTCCTTCTTTAACTTCTATATCTCCATTGAATCTTCCTTGAGCTGAGTCATACTTAAATAAGTGTGCTAATGTTTGTGCGTCTGTTAAGTCGTTTATAGCAACAACTTGAAACTCAGGGTTTTCAATCATTAATCTTAATGCTAATCTTCCTATTCTACCAAATCCGTTAATTGCAACTTTTACCATTACAAATACCTCCTAAAACTTTTATATAAATTTATTTATAATAAATATTTATAATAAATATCTATATACATATTTAATATTTAAGATAAGATAGCTTTTTATGCATTTTTCTTATTCTTAAACATGATTCTTATTCTTAAACATTCTCCAGTATCTTTCTTGCTGCTCCCTCGTCAGTTATAAGAACACCCTTGGATTTTCCTATTTGAGCTGCAAGGATGGCCTCTGCTTTATTTTCCCCACCTGCTACTGCTATTATGTGCTTTATCTTATCAGCATCTTCTAGGGAAATGCCTACTGAAGAGGTTGAAAATACCATATTTCCTTTTATGTCAAAATAACACCCGTAAGCTTCTCCTACTGCTCCACTATTAGTGATGGAAGAAATCTTATCTTCTGATAAACCTCTTTTATATCCCATATGCTCTGCCCTACCTATACCATATATAAGAATATCTGCTTTCTTTATATTAGAAGCTACTTCCTTTATTTCATCTTCATTTAATATGGTACTTAAGGCTTTCTCACTTAGATTATCTGGTACATGAAGCATTTTATACTGAGCATTAATTTTCTTTGCAAGGGATGCTGCTAAAGTATTAGCTTGGGTTTCAACATTTCTTCCCATACCACCTCTTGCAGGAACTACTAAAACTCCAGGCATACTGTGTAGCTTAGGTAAGTTGTCCACCATCTCCTTCACAGTTGTTCCTCCAGCTAAAGCAATTATGCTATTTTCCTTTATAAGAGACTTAATATAGTTTCCTGCTGCTCTCCCTAGCTCTTTAATAGAAGATTCATCTTCATCCATGTTTCCAGGTACAACAATGACTTCCTCTAAACCTAATAAGTCTTTTAAGTCTTTTTCCACCGTTGTAAGTCCTTTTATTTCATGGATAAAGTTTTTAAGCTTTTCTAAAACTTCTTCTCCTTCTAGGGTAACATTCATTCCTGGAGTGTTTATTTCTATAAGGTTCTGAGATTTTAAAAAGTTAACCTCACTTCTTACTATTCTTTCCCCTATATCAAGCCTATTAGCTAGTATTCTTCTACCTATTGGCTGATTATAATATATGGTTTTTAGTATATTATATCTTTTCTCCAAAAGTTCTACTAACTCTGGAACTAATTTCTGTTGTAATTTTAATATATCATTCAACTTAAACACTCCTTTGGTCTTTTTGCGTCCCAGCAAAAACTTTTGTGTCCCACATCTATTATTATAAAGTATTTTATAAATTTTTTAAATAGTTTTTTTGAAAAAATTTCTTTGATTTCATAAATTATCTCTTTCTATCTTATTTTTTTAATGTTTTTTATATAAAGTGAGAAATAATTTATAAGAATTGCTTTTTTCATATAAACCCTATAGAATTCCTATTCTATCAAGGCTTCAAGCTATACTAGAATAAACTTAAAAGTATTAGTACCTGTTAGTAACTCTCTTATAAATCCTATAATCTAAACTATAATTAAAATCTTATCTCTCTTTATACTTAGTAGGATATATAGTGAAATCCCAAGTCATATAACATAAAAATAACCCACACCTTATATATATTTTGTATAAAAGGTATGGGTTATATACTACAATCTTTTTCTTTTACTGGAGGATTTTATTCCCATCTCTTCCCTATACTTTGCAACAGTTCTTCTTGATATGTTCATATCCTTTTCATTTAAATTATCACAAATTATTTGGTCAGATATTGGTTTTTTCTTATCCTCTTCATCTATAAGTTTTTTTATAATATTTTTTATATTTACAACAGAAACATCCTCATCATTATTTCCCTTAGATATTCCTTGAGTAAAGAAGTCCTTTATTCTACTAGTCCCTCTTGGTATGTATACATATTTATCCCTAATAGCCCTACTTATTGTGGATTCATGCATAGATAATTCCTCTGCAATTTCCCTTAAGGTCATAGGTCTTAAAAAACTTTCTCCCTTGTCCAAAAACTCTTCTTGTCTCTCTATGATTTTTTCGAGAACCCTATATATAGTGCTTTTCCTCTGATCTACACTTTTCATAAGAAACATAGCACTATTCATCTTCTCTTTTACATAGCTTACAGCATTTTTATCTGAATCTTTCATAAGTATTTCTTTATACATATTGTTAATGGATAACCTTGGACTTAATTCATCATTCATTATTATTATATATTTATTATCTATCTTTCTTATATACGCATCTGGGACTATGTATTTAACCTCTTCTCCTGTATAGAAGCCTCTTGATGGCTTTGGCTCTAAAGTTTTTATGGTATCACCATAACTTTGGGCTTCCTTTGGAGTTATCTTTAGATCCTTTGCAATAACAGCATATCTATTATCAGCTATATTCTCTAAATGCTTATCTATTATATCAAAAACTTTAGTATCCTCAATTCCCTTATTTTTAACTTGAATTTTAAGACATTCCTTAATATCTCTGGCTCCTATCCCTGATGGTTCTAAACTTTGAACTATATCTAAAGCCCTTTCTAAGTCTTCTAAGCTTACTGAAATCTCTTTAGCCATAGCTTCTATAGAAATATATAAATACCCTTTATGATCTATATTTTCTATTATGTATTTACATAAGGTTTTAAAGTAATCATTTTCATTAGTTTCTATTATTTGTTCCTCTAAATACTCTTTAAGAGAGGTTTTATTTCCTATAAAAGTGAAGGGTGATACTTCATCATTATCGTAACTACCTAAGCTCTGAGAACCATAGTTATCAAATTCTAAGTATTTTATAAGGTCTTTATAGTCTATTTTATCATTAAGGTCTTTTTCTTCATATTTAGCCTCTAACACTGGATTTTCTTGAACTTCTTTATCTATAAATTCTTGAAGTTCCATACCTGACATTTGTAATAATTTTACAGAAAGTTGCATCTGCTGAGTCATTATTAGCTTTTGTTCTTGGGTCAAATTAAGCATAAAATCCATGTTCATAACTGTCACCCCTCTTTGCAAATGAATTTTTCATTATCTTTAATTAATAGTTTATATTATAACCCTAAAAAACTCAATTATAAATCCAATACTATAATTATAAAATAAACCCTAGGATTATCCTAGGGTTATTAGTTCTACTATCTTTGTCCTTTTTTATAAGGAACTCCATTTGCTGCTGGTCCTTTAGTTTTCCCAACAAACCCTGCCATTACAAGCATAGTTAATATATAAGGAAATGCTGCAAAGAATTCTTGAGGAATTCCAAGCCCCCATCCTTTAGCATAAAGTTGAAGAGTTTCTGCAAAACCAAATAGTAAACACGCAAACATGGCATTCTTAGGTTTCCAGTTACCAAATATCACAGCGGCTAAGGCAATAAATCCACGTCCACTTACCATACCTTCTCTAAAAAGGTCCATTATACCTATGGATAAAGTTGCTCCTCCAAGTCCTCCTAGAACTCCAGATAAAATAACTGCTGCATATCTTATTTTATATACACTTACTCCTAAGGTATCAGCTGCCTTTGGATGTTCTCCCACAGCTCTTAATCTCATACCAAAAGGTGTTTTAAATAATATATAATTAGTAACAAATACTAAGATTATAGCCATCCATACAAACCAGTTTAGTTCTGCAAGTAAAGATCCTATTAAAGGTATCTTGCTAAAGAACTCTTTAGGGTAAGACATAGATGCTACAGAAGCACTTTGAGATGGAGTTCCGAATACTTTAAATACAAAGAATCCAACTAAAGCCGCTGAGAACACGTTAATTCCCACCCCTGATATTACTTGATCAGCCTGTAGATGTATACTTAAATAAGCATGTAGTGCTGCAAAGGCTACTCCACCAGCTATAGCAAATAAAACTGCTATCCATGGATTCCCTGTTATATATGATCCAAGAACTGCAAAGAAAGCTCCTGCAGTCATAATACCTTCTAAGGCTATATTTACAACTCCTGATCTCTCTGAAAAAATACCTCCAAGGCTAGCAAATATTAAAGGAGTAGCAAGTCTTAAGGTTGCTGCGATTATTAAAATTACTGAACTTGTTACAGCTGTATCATTCATTTATGGTAGCCTCCTTTTTCTTCTTCTCTGCAATCCATTTAAATATATATCCTGCTGCTATAAATAGTATAACAACCCCTTGTATTAGGTAGGATATGGTCTTTGGTATTCCAAATAGCATTAATGTACCTGCACTTAAATTTAAAGCACCAAATAATATTGCTGAGAATATAACTCCTATTGGATTACTCTTAGCAACTAAGGCTACTGCTATTCCGTCCATTCCAAAATTCGGGAAGCCAAATAACTGCATAGCTTGATGTTGAACTCCAGCTACATGTATAGCTCCACCAATACCAGCAATAGTTCCTGATATAGCCATGGCAAGGATTATATTTTTCTTTATATTTACTCCACCATATTCTGCTGCATCTGGACTTAACCCTACTGCTCTAAGCTCATACCCTATGGTTGTTTTCCATAAAAGTATGTAAATTAATATAACTAATATAATAGCTATAAATATTCCAGTACTTAATCTATATTCTTCTCCTAAAAATCTAGTAAGTTGTCCGCTTTTTTCTATTATAGGGGTAGCAACAGTTCCTTCTACCTTAAACTTTTGATATACAAAATAGTTAGAGAAATGCATTGCTATAAAATTCATCATTATGGTATTAACAACTTCATTGGTTCCAAACTTAGCTTTTAAATATCCTGGTATTCCAGCCCATACTGCTCCACCTAGGGCTCCTCCTAAGATTATTAAAGGTATGTGTATAAATGAAGGAATTCCTGGTATCATTCCCACTAAGGCAGCCATAAGCATACCTATTATAAATTGACCCTCAACCCCTATATTAAAAAGACCTGTTCTAAAAGCAACTGCGTGAGCAAGCCCTGTAAATATTAAAGGTGTGGCAAAAACAAAGGTCTCAATACGCTGGGCTGGATCTCCAAAGCTTCCTTTCCAAATAGAAGAAAATAAAAGAGATATGGAGTCTCCAATGCCATTTCCACTGGATATAGTTACAAAGATAACTGAAACTAACAGTCCCATAATAACTGCACCAATAGACATTGAAAACTCTTTTAATATATTTAAAGCTTTCTTATTCTTCATTCTGTGCTCCTCCTTTATCTTCTTTCTTTAGATTTCCACCAGCCATAAGTATTCCAAGCTTTTGCTCTGTGGCATCCTTTCTATCTAAGACATCAACTATTTTTCCATCATATATTACTGCTATTTTATCTGCTAAGGCTAAAACCTCATCCAGCTCTAAAGATACTAAAAGAATTCCACGTCCTTTATCTCTTTCTTCTACTAATCTTTTATGAATATACTCAATAGCTCCAACATCTATTCCTCTAGTTGGTTGAGCAGCTAAAATCACTTCTGGATTTTTCTCTATCTCTCTTGCTATAATCATCTTTTGTTGATTTCCTCCAGATAGAGCTGACGCCATTACATCTTCATTAGGAGTTCTAACATCATAATCTTTTATAAGCTTCTTTGCATATTCTCTTATTTTGTTATAATTCATTATTATACCTTTAGCAAAAGGACTCTTATAATGATTACCCAGCACTGAATTCTCTAATAAAGAATACTTAAGTACTAAGCCTCTTCTGTGTCTATCCTCAGCAACATGAGAAAGTCCACCTTCTGTTATTTCTCTTGGAGTCTTTCCTGTAACATCTTTTCCATTTAAAGTTATCTTTCCTTCTTGAGATTTACGAAGTCCCGTAACTGCCTCTATAAACTCTGTTTGTCCATTTCCATCAACTCCAGCTAAGGCAATGATTTCCCCTCTTTTTATCTCTAGGTCCACTCCTTTTACTGCTGGAAGTCCTCTATTATCTAAGACTTTTAGATTTTCTATTTTTAAAACAGTTTCCCCTGCTTTACTTTCCTTTTTATCTACCACTAAGTTTACTTTTCTACCTACCATCATTTCTGCTAGGCTATCTATAGTAGTATCCTTTGTATTAACTACATCTATTTTTTTACCTCTTCTAATTATGGTAACCCTATCACTCATACTCATAACCTCTTTAAGTTTATGAGTTATTAGTATAATAGATTTACCTTCTTTAACTAAGTTTCTTAGTATTTTTCTAAGCTCTTCAATTTCTTGAGGAGTTAAAACTGCTGTTGGCTCATCTAGTATAAGTATATCTGCCCCTCTATAAAGAGCCTTTAATATTTCAACCTTTTGCTGTTGTCCAACAGTCATGTCCTCTATAACAGCTTTAGGATCTATATTAAATCCATATCTCTTTGATAATTCCTCAGTATCCTTTATAGCCTTTTTTATGTCTACCTTAATGCCTACCTTAGGCTCATATCCAAGAATCATATTTTGTGCTACGGTAAAATTATGCACAAGCATAAAGTGTTGGTGAACCATTCCTATACCTAGTGCTATGGCTTCTTTAGGATTTTTCATATTGGCTTTTTTCCCGTTTACAAAAATATCCCCAGATTCTTGTTGATATAACCCATATAATATATTCATAAGGGTTGTCTTTCCAGCTCCATTTTCTCCAAGGAGAACATGGATCTCCCCTTTATTAAGGTCAAAATCTACGTTATCATTTGCTATAATTCCTGGAAAAACCTTAGTAACACCCTTCATTTCAATAACTTTTTCCATAGATTTTCTCCTTCCAAATTTTAAATATAGGCTAGATGAGACCCATCTAGCCTATAAACTAAAATACTATTTTATTTCTACTGCCTTAAACTTTAATAATTCAGCTCTTGTAGCTGGAACAACAACCTTATCACTCTTTATCATTTCTTCAGCCTTCTTAGCTAAATCTTGAGCTTCCTTAGTTACTTCCTTATGAAGAGTTGGAGCTATTCCTACTGCTCCTTCTTTTACTCCTAACTTATGAAGCTTACCACCATCAAATTTTCCATCTTTTAATTCTTTTAAAGTGTTAAATACACTAACATCTACTTTCTTTTCCATAGAGAATAATATTATATCACTATAAGACTTTGCACTTGGTGTAACTGCTTGGTCTGAGTCAACTCCTATAGCAAATTTACCCATTTCCTTAGCTGCCTTGAATACTCCAAGACCAACTCCACCTGCTGCATGGTAAACTATATCTGCTCCTTGGTTATAAAGCATCTTAGCTGCTTCTACTCCCTTTTGTTGGTCATCAAAAGAGTCAACATATTTTACGAATTGTCCTGGTGTCTTCTCATCCTTTGGCATTAAAGCTTTACCAGCCTCTGGGTTTACTGACATAACTCCAGCTATAAATCCAACTTCAAACTTATTTATTACTTCTCCTTCTTTTCCACCGATAAATCCTACTTTATTAGTCTTTGTAAGTTTACCAGCCATAACTCCAGCTAGGAAAGAACCTTCATGCTCCTGGAATAATATTGATAGAACGTTTGGATTTTTAACTTCTGCATCTATTAATAAGAACTTCTTATCTGGAAGTTGCTTTGATACATTTTCCATAGCCTGAATCATCATGAAACCTGCTCCAACAGTTAGGTCTGCAGTTCCTGACATTGTCTTTAGGTTTGGCTCATAAGCATCAACAGTCTTAGATTCAATAGCATTTAATTTTTCTATGCCTAAATCTTTTGCTGCCTTTTCTATTCCTCTGTTTGCTGATTCGTTGAAGGATCCATCATTTACTCCTCCTTGGTCAGTTACAAGGCCTGATTTTACTTTTGCTCCAGTAGTAGTAGCCCCTCCCTTATCCTTGTCCTTGCTTCCACAGCCTGCAAAAATTGTAGCAACAACTGCAACTGCTGATAAAGCCGCTATTAACCTTTTTCTATTCATAAAGATACCTCCCATAGTAATTTATATATTTTAAAGTTTTAATGAATAAACATAGTTTAAGGTTTTGAAATTCAGGTTACGTAGTAACTAGGTTTTAATTTCCTCTTAGCTAAGTTATTTATAAAAACTTAGCTAACATACTATTCCCCTTGCTTTTATGTAACCTTTTTCATCTTATGTAATTCTTTACATAGAACTTATATCACATTATATACTCTCTGTTTATGGTATATAACTATATTCTTAAATAATTGTTAATAAATTTAATTTAATAGCTTATCCATAAATAAGTCTATCTTTCGTCTCTATGTAAACTTTTACAAAAGCCTTATTTGAAGAAATATATGTGTTTTCTTTACACACCCTATTTCTAGTGCTTTCACATATATTTACATCCTTTTATTCATTTTAATCTTATTTTAAAATGAATAAAAATTTTAATAAAATCAAAATTGGAAATAGAAAATACGAACATTTTACCTTTATTAAGCTTAATAGTTTGTATTTATCCCTATTTCCTCCTGTTACTAAACATTTTCATAGTGATTTTCTCATATAAATTATATCATAAAGTCGAAAAATGTGAATAGGTTTTTAACTTTTTATATAAAAAAAATATTTCTTTATTGGAAGTTTTTCTTATTTAGAGGATAGTTATCTATATATTTGTAGATAAAATTTAAAATAAGCATATCTATTACCTTTAACACTAAGTTTAAATTTTTATCCTTAAACAAAGCTATAGATTTTCACATAAATATTTAACTTATTCCTTAAAAATATCCTTGATTTATATTTCTTTAGCAAATGTATAAATTACCTAACATTTATATTTAAAGTGTAAAAAACAAGTAAGCCATTACCTTCCAGCAATGGCTTACTCTAAAATTATATTAATCTAAGATTTATATCCACACTTTATAAGGACTTCTTCTGATTTTTTAGCATCATCTTCCCCAACTAGAATTATAGGTCCTGTACATCCCATTCCACTTTCTGAATATATGCCTTCTTTCCAAAGACTTCTACAAGCATCCTCTAACTCTAATATATCTATTCCCCCAATGGAATAAGTTACTACCTTCTTAGGAGGAACCTTTACATCTTCAACTACTTTTTCCTTAACACTCTTTCCTATAATATCCTTAATTCCTGCCTTATTAGCCTTCTTAAATTCTTTATTAGCTATTTCTAAAACCTTATTTTCTGCACAGGTTGCACAGAATCTTAGGGCTTCACATATTAAAGGCGCCCCTGATGCTCTAGATACTATATTTATAAGTTTATCATAATTTTCTCCAACCCCTGGGCCATAACCAGCACCTAAGGTTTCATAACTTCCTCCTGTAGTAAAGGAAGACATTATCTTAACAATAAGGTTTCCTGTTAAAGAGTCACAAACCATTACATCTGGAGTACCTGCTAAAAGGTCATTTCCCCTCATAACAAAGCCCCCATCAGCTCTTAAGGATTCAGTAAATGATATATCATAACCATTTTCTTTTAATTCTTTTAGTATATTCTCTACCTTTCTTGCTCCCTCTATATTCAAAATACCAACCTTAGGGTTTTTTATCCCCATAGCCTTTGCTGTTGCTATTCCTGAAATAGTATTTATAACCATACCCTCTACCCTATTAGTAGAAGTAGTTCCTGTGGTAGTTGCAAGAATCATATCTTTTCCTTTTCCTGGTGTGGTTACCTTACCTACAGTAGAAACTCCTATTGGAAAATCAAAATGCTGAGTTACACAACCATCTAATTCTCCACTCTCTATCATTTCTACCATCTTTTTATGACCCTCTTCTGGAGTAGAAACCACTACCTTTTCAAAGTCACTATCATTATCTTCCCCTATAAGAACTATATGAAAATCTCCATATTTATTTTTGCAAAGTTCTGCTGCTCTTATCATTTCCTCTTGTCCATGCTCAGAACCTAAGGTAGTTAATCCTATTCTCACTGCCTTTTTAAAGCTTCCAGATTCAATTCCCTTTGCTATGTCATTAAAGACCTCTGCAATAATATCCTTTACATTGTTTTCTTTCATATCAACGCACCTCCTTAATTTTTCATTAAGTAAGCTGCAAAATCCTTCATTGCATCTGCAACCATAGACTTAACTTCTTCTTTAGAAACTCCAGTCTCTTCATTATTTAAGCCTCTATTCTTTTCAACAACTATGGATACTCCATCAAATAGATTAGTCATTCTTCCAAGGAATAAGCTTCCCTTACCAACTATCATAAAGTTTTCAAGATCCCCATTTAAAATACTTTCTCTTCCATGTCCAACTATTGGAACTCCTGATGGTATATGACCTTGAGTTGGTGCATATCCTGGATATCCATGTTCCTTAACAAAGTTTGGAAGTTCTTTTCTGTCAAGTTGTCCCTTCTTAACTGCTAATGCTCCTATCATCTTATAGTTTTGAGTTGGAACATCTCCAGCTCCAGCTGGCTCTGTGATATCTGGAGTTTGCATCTCTGGTGCAAATTTATTTATATCTGTTATCTTAAGTCCTGCTTTATCTAAAGGATCTAAAACTAAAGCCTCAAGAACAGCCTGTGGAGAAGCTCCATGACCTATTGTATGTCTTCCGATTATATCAGTTCTAAGAACTGGATTTACTCCATCATTCTCACTTATTAATAAAGCAAAGCCTCCTAAACAGTCTTCAAGAACTGGTATATTCTTTTCTACATGGCTCTTACCATTCATTCCAAGTTTTGCAGTAGCTCCTCCAGCAACAACTAGTACATTCTTATATATACCTGATTTAACTAAGGATGCTGCAGTTATTAAAGCGTGAGTAGGTGCTGCACAGAAGCCTCTTATATCAGCTCCAGTAGCATTCTTAAGTCCTGCAATCTCTCCTATAGACTTAGCTATATTTCCTCCGCCTCTTTGATTCATATCTCCAACAGCTTCTTCTGAACATTCAACTATATACTCTATATCTTCAATGTTTATATCATTATCTTTTAATAAATTTAATGTAGCTACAACCCCTGAAGCTTTAACTGCTAAGTTTTCAAGAAGTACATGAGCTGAGAGGTTCTTATCATATTCATGAGCTCTTTTAACACAGCCCACTAATTTACCCATGTCATATAATGGTACAGCTATATGAGAATTTATTAGCTTTTCTATTTCATCTAAAGCTACTCCTTTTTTTATCTCTTCTGCCTTACCCTTTAGAAGTGGATGATTACTTATCTTTTCTCTAACCATCTCTGTAAAACTTTCTTCAAGAAGTACTAAGTCAAAGGCATCTGATAGCTTCATAATACCATAGAACTCATCTTGAGGCATTATTTCTCCAAACTTACCAAATCTATTTGCACTCTCTACCTTTTCATTATGCCAAGGTCTCTTTCTTTCCCCTAATTCATCTGGAGTCATGTTTCCTATATATGTTTGATTAGGTGCATAAGCAACTACCTCTTCAAAACCTCTTATATACTCAGGAAGTTTCTTTAAATACTCTGATTCTGGATGGCTTTCTCTTTCTACAGTTTGAGTTGTTCCATCATGTATTATCATGTCTGGAGTATTAACTAAAATATAGGATGATTTTTTTATTACTGGAAAATCCATTGTTCTAACCCCCATTTTTATAAAATTCTTAACTAAAAGCTAAAAACTAAAAGCATAATACCTCTACCTCGTATTTTTTAACTTTTATCTTTCTCCCTGCTCTTTTATAAGTTACTTTAATAAGATAAAAAAACTTCTTTTATCTTAAATTATATTTTTTTATTCCTTGAGTATTCTTATATGTTAAATAAACTCATTAATTTTTCAACTTAACCTTCTATAGGATTTCAATATAATTTATTAACTTATTCATTGAAAAGATATTTAATTTACACTGCTTTAAGTATATTCATAAATTAACTTTAAAACTTAAAACCCTATATATAAATTTAAGAGAATAATAACAGATACTTTAAATTCTTAATTACAAAAATCACACTTCCAAAAACTAATAATTAAAGTAATGTAAAGTAAATAAAACAAATATTCAATTTAAGACTTTGTTTTTTAACTAGGCTCCCTTTACAGGAGCCTAGTTAATTTATTTATTACTTATCAAATACAGTTTGTCCTTCAACTTCTGTCTCTAAAGCTTTTAATGCTTTTAAAGTTAAGTTATATCTTAATTCATATTCGTCCTTAGCGTCTAGAGCTGGATTTCCAAGTGGGTGAGGAATTGCTACTGTTGGAATTATTCTATTTGCTCCAACAGTCAAAGATATTGGTACTACTGTACACATGTGTACAACTGGAAGTACTCTTTCTATTTCTTTAACAAGCGTTGCACCGCAACGCGTACAAGTTCCTCATGTAGAAGTTAAGATAACTGCATCTACTCCATCAGCCACAAGCTTATTAGCTATTTCTTCTCCAAACTTTTTAGATGATGCAACTGCTGTTCCATTACCTACTGTAGAATAGAAATATCTATGAAGAGATCCTATCTTGCCTTCCTTTTCCATTTGTCTTAAAACGTCAACTGGTATTACTCTATCTGAGTCAGTATTTGCATAAGTTGGGTCATAACCACCATGTGCAGTCTCATAGGTTTCTGCTGTTAAATCCATAACACCTTCTATATCATATTCACCATATTTAGATGCTGAAGATGATTCTATATGGTCAGGATTTCCTTTTGGAACAGTACCTCCTGATGTAACTATGGCAACCTTACACTTTGTTATATCCTTTACTGCTGGATGAGGATCAACTCTATCAAAAACAGGCATTTTAAATTCAGTTATGAATTCCTCTCCCTTAAGCTTTTTAACAAGCATATCTACTGCTCTCTTAGATCCTCTTTGCTCTGCAAAGTAATTCTTTCTTATTCCTCTTTCTATATATCCTTCTTCAGATGGTAATCCTATGGTTTCTCCTTTTGCAAGCTTTAATGCAAGATTTGCGATAGCTGGAAGAGCAGTTCTCATACCCGCTGCACTATTTCTTGTCTCTACAATATATAAGTGCTTTTTATACATATCTGCTCCTGGATTCTCTTGATACATAGCTGTAAGTACTGGTATATTAAGCTTATCCTCAACTTCCTTAGCTATGGTTCCACAAGCAACTCCATATCTTCCTGCATTAAATGCTGGTCCTGCTATAAATAGGTCTGGCTCATACTTTTTTACCATCTCAAGGACTTCAGCCTTAGCTTCCTCTAAGTTTTCATTAAAATATGAGTCTCCACATATAATAGTAGCAACAATTTGCGCTTCACCTTTAAAAAGCTTTTCAAGTCCCATTCCTGGTCCTACAAAACCTTCTCTTACTTCTGGCTTAACATGGGCCATTTCTTCTCCACCAATGTTAGCAAAGAACTGATTTATATAATGAACTATTTTTATCACTTAATGTCCCCCCCTATTTTGGAGTAATAACTCTAAATTACTCTTTTTGATCTCTTATAGCTTTAACCTCTTCGATTATGCTATCAACTTCTAAAACCATTTCCATCATTCCACATTGCTCATCATAGATAGTTGCATCACACTCATCTTTTATTTCTGGCTCTACCACATGATAAACAGCTAAGTTTAATGCAACACCAGCTAATGGGCCTGCATAGGTTGGGTCTCCTAAAACTACAGTCTCTGCTGATAAGCCAGAAGCCTCTGCCTCTGCTCCACCTAAAACAACAACTACATTTTCAGCTCCATGTTTCTCAGCAAGATCTTTTACTCTTTGTTGGATCTCCAGATCCATAGCACCTGCGGCTGTTCAAACAAAGCATTCTGTTGAGGCAAATATAACCTCTGCTCCTGCACTTTTTACACAAGCTTCTATAGCTGGTCCTGGTATTCCATCTCTATCTCCAATTGCAATAACTTTTTTTCCTTGTAACATAAACTCTACCTTCCTTTCTAAAAAGCTAATTTTTCTTAAAGTTTTGATTAATATCTTTTGAATAAATCATGGGGAAAGTTTGTATTTATTAGTAATTTTTAATATCCTTTTGCAGTTAAATAGTTAAATCCAACCTCTGAAGTAGCTCCAGTTATAACTTGTATCTCTGCATTTATTGAGCCATCTTCTCTTAAAGAACCAAGGTATCCTCCAGCTATTACATTAGCTACTTCTGGATGTCCTATAACCTTTTTCATTGGTGGTAATGTAATAACCTCATTTGCATTACCTCCTGTAACAACTGCATCACCCTTTGGTGTTGAGTCTGCTAAGGATTGGGAAGCACCATCTTGTCCAGCATATTCATCTGTTACAAGAACAGTTTTTATTCCCTTTGCAGATATTTTATTACAGTTCATTACAAGGTCTGCATCAGGATTTCCGAAGCCTTCCTCAGATATTATAACTGCATCTGCTCCTAGGAATTCTACAAGCTTAGCTGTCATATTAGAACTTCTTTCCTTATCTGCTAGGTATACGTTTTCATTAGTTATTATACATCCTAGGAAATTATAGTCTTTACCGTGTCTTTCATATAAATCTTCTATTATAGGATGATTCATATGAACATAGCTTGGATTCTTATCACAAGCTGAAACACAGTTTCCTGAAACTACAGCTCCATCAAACACTTCTGTTGGATATATAAATGTTGGTATTATCTTCTTAGCATCCACTCCATATACATAGGTATCATGAAGTAATCCTTGAGTTTGTAACATATAAACATATACTACCTTTGGAAGCTCTGGATACTGATTTACTTGCTGAAGTAATGGAAGAGTTTCAAAAGTCTTAACTTCATCTGGCTCTACATTTTGTCCAGCTTTTCCAAGATATACAGCAGCCTTAAATCCTATAATTCTAACAGCCTCTTCATGGTCATGTTGAAGTATACCTTCCTTAGGCTCTGCTATAATAACTAAATTGTTAGTCTTTGAGAAAGGTGTATATTTAGCTCCCTCTCCAGACATGTCCACAATACCTTCTTGGAAACCAACTATCTTACCTGTAGTAACAACAGCAGCTCCTTTTAAAACATGAGTTCTTCCTGATCCAACAGTATCTACCTTACTTATGAATCCTGGGAATATACCCCCATTTCCTTCTACCTTAACTCTTGGCTCTATTACATCTTTTACAGGTATTATTCTAACCTCTTCTCCTGGTCTTGCGATGTCAAAGTCTATGCTTTGAATTCTTTCATCGCCTCCAACTTCTTTTAATAGTTCTTCCTTATTTACATAAAGAACACCATTTAAAACCTTAGTATCTTCTCCAAATTGGATATCTTTTATGAATATATTACCAATTTCTAGACGCAAAGCGTTCACCTCCTATAATAATAAGGCAACTAAAATCAAATAATTAATCAATTATGAAAAATATTTTGTGGGTTTTATAAAATCATAATTACACAAAAGATCTTACATCTTGAGTAATTATTTTAAGATGCCTAAGAGCTATATTTAATCTAGAAAGGAATAGTACCTTTCTAGATTTAAATCTTAATTAAAGAGTGTCATAAAATCCCTTTATAAAATTTTCAACATCATCTATTGTATTTATTTTATCTGGAGTTATAGTTTCAGCTTTTTCTCCATTTTTATAGATAATCATTGTTGGTAATCCTAAAACCTTTTGAGATATAGCAAGTCTTCTTGATCCTCCTATATTTAAAGAAGCAAACTTTATTTTATCTGCATACTTTTCCTCAAGATCATGAACTCCAGGCATTAAATCTTTACATATTTCACATTTATCTCCCCAGAAATCAACAAATACAGGCTTTTCACTTTGAAGCACCTCTGCCTCAAAATTGTCTTTATTTAATTCTAACATTTGCAAAACCCCCGATTCATAATATTTTGAATTTTTATAGTAAATATTTATTTAAAAATATTGCGAACTTTTTCCTTGCTATTACCCACAATAAAATGCGGGTAATAATATTTTTTTATTCTTCAAAAGCTTCTTCAATATACTTTTCAGCTATTGTAGCTGCTATAGCTCCATCAGCAGTAGCTGTAACTACTTGTCTTAAAGTCTTTTCTCTCACATCTCCAGCAGCAAATATTCCTGGAACATCACATCTCATATCTTCATCTGTTATGATGTCTCCCCTATCATTCATCTTTATCTTACCTTTAAATAAATCAGATATTGGAAGATATCCTGCAAATACAAAACATCCATCTACTGTAAGGTCTGATAGCTCACCTGTTTTTACATTTTTAATAACTAATCCTTCTACTATACCATCGCCCTTAGCTTCTTCTACTACTGTATCAAATATTATGTTTATTTTAGGATGCTTTTCTACCTTTTCAACCAAGTATTTAGCTCCTCTAAACTCATCTCTTCTATGGATTATTGTTATCTTCTCTGCAAACTTTGTTAAATATAAAGCTTCTGTTAAGGCTGAATCTCCTCCACCTACAACAGCAACTTCTAAATCAGTAAAGAAGTCTGCATCACAAGTTGCACAGTAAGAAACTCCTTTTCCTCTAAGTTCTAATTCATTCTTAAATCCTGCAAGTCTTGGGTATGCACCTGTAGCTATTATTATAGTTTTAGCTTCAAATTCTTTATTTTTACATTTGATCTTCTTTATCTTTCCTTCAATCTCTACTTCAAGAACTTCATCCTTTACAAATTCAACTCCAAAATCCTCTGCTTGCTTTCTCATTCTTTCTACAAGCGCTGGACCTGTGCAGTCTTCCATCGATCCTGGATAGTTCTCAAGCTCATCAGTTGTAGCAGTTTGTCCACCAAACTTTCCTTTTTCTAGTAATAATGTAGACATTTTTCCTCTTGATGCATATAATCCTGCAGATAAACCCGCTGGACCTCCCCCAATTATAATAGTATCATATACCTTTGACATTATATTCCTCCTATCTATGTTTTATTCTGTTATATTCTATATAGATATATATATATTATAACAGAAAATCATTATTAGTTAATAGCATTTTGAATCAAATCATAATCAATTAATTGAAAATCATCTAGAATGTTCTGTGGCCAGCTAGGAATATTGAAATCCTTAATAAACTTTAATGTAGTAGCAATAGAATTTTCAATTATCATTAATGAATCCACGTCCATGTCTTTATTTTCCTTAGAAATAACTACAGTTCTATAAGGTGTTTCATTAGGCTTTATACTACTCATTAAAGGATGAGTTAAGAGTTTATGCCCTAAGTGAATATAATCCCTTACTTTATTTAATAATGTAACCACATCTTCATCTATATATTCAACCTTATAAAATGAATTAAATTTTTCTTTACTTAAAGGATTATTGGTTATAATTATGCAAGATTCTCTCATAGCTTTGTCCTTTCTAAAGATAGTTTTAAAAATTACACCATAACATTGTTAAATAATACACAATATATTACTACAAAAAAACAGAGTCTAAAGCCTTAGCCTTAGACTCTGTCATATAACCTGAGAGCTTTACTCCTTCGGTGCTTAACGCTTTTCAGAGTTGTGTCAATTCCCGATACCTTTGCCTGAAAATTTCATAATATGTCGGCACATATTACTTGTTCCTTCGGCTATTACTCTTAAGTAATCATCTCCCGAGAATCTCATCCACATATATTAAGTTCTTTCTTTAATTTTATTATATACTAATATTGACGTAAATTCTACATTTTTCAGAACATTTAGTATTATTTAAATTTATCTAATATTACCATACTTAATAGTACTTAGCAACCCTATTAGTTTTTCAAATAGCTATTATAGATATTCCTTATTAAGATTAATAATTCTCTATAAAGAAAATCCCTGCTGCATTAGGACCTGAATGTGTACCAACTACACATCCAACCTCACATTCGACGAACTCTATGTTTTTCTCATTTAATCTTTCCTTTAGGGCATCATACATATCCTCACTAGAAGCATTTAAAAGTATAACTGGAGTTCCTGGTTTTACATTTATCTCTTCTAAGTAATCCATTGTATATTTTAATGCCTTCTTATTCCCTCTAATCTTTTCCACTACCGCCATTTCTCCATCTTTAACACAAAGCATAAGCTTTATACCAAGCATATTGCCAAGAAATCCTGCAGTCTTTGAAAGTCTTCCGCCCTTAACTAAATGGTCTAGAGAGTTAAAGGATAACATACTCTTAACATGTTCCTTCCCTGACTTAACTGTATCTACTATTTCATCAAGATTCTTGCCTTGCTCTTTTAATAATGAAGCAAGGATTACTAAAATGCCAAGACCAGATGTTACATTTTGTGTATCAATTATTTCTATATCTTCGCTCTCAAGCATTTCTTTAGCTATACATGCTGATTGATAAGTACCACTCATTTTAGAAGAAAGATGTAGTGATATTATCTTATATCCTTCTTCTAAGTACTTTTTGTAGCATTCAAAAAATCTTTGAGGATTAATTTGAGATGTAGTCGGAAAGCTTCCATCTTTATTTATCTTATGTAGTAAGGAGTGAAAATTCATATCTACTCCATCTAAGTAACTTTCCTCTCCAAAGTTAACAATCAAAGGAATAACCTCTATGTCATATTTTCTTATAATTTCTAGGTTTAAATCACATGTGCTGTCCGTTATTATTTTTATTTTCCCCATGCCTATCCCCCTTAATTATTTCATATTTGGAAATCCAAACTGTCTTATGGCCTCATAGGCAAAGATAGCTACCGTATTAGATAGATTTAAAGATCTTGTGCTACTTTCAAGCATAGGTATCCTTATGCATCCTTCTCTTCTACTATTTCTTATATAGTCTGGTAGCCCACTGGACTCTCTTCCAAATATAATAAAATCTCCTTTGTTAAAAGAAACCTCACTATAAAACTTTTCTCCCTTAGTAGTTGCAAAGTAAAATGTTCCTTCTTTATACTTATTCTTAAAATCCTCAAAACTTTCATGTATTTCTAAATCCAAGTACTGCCAATAATCAAGGCCTGCTCTTTTTAAATGTTTTTCATCTAAACTAAATCCTAAAGGCTTAATTAAGTGTAACTTTGAATTTGTAAGGACACAAGTCCTTGCTATGTTACCTGTATTTTGAGGTATCTCTGGCTCAAATAATACTATGTTTAAATTCATATTTCTCCTCCAACCCATTATATAAATAATGTTTCTTCAAAAAGTTTTTACCTAAAACTTTATAAATAAATATCCTCTTAAGTAAGTATATAAAACCTTATCCTAACTTAATCATAATTCATCTAGAACAAAAACTCCTTCTGAATTAAGCTTTACTTAATATATTTAAAATGTGTAAATATAATTCCTAAAAATAATCTAATTAGTAGTGGATATTTTAGATATATAGATAGTATATTATCTTTCTTAAGTTTAGTAAACCTATAGTATTTATGTTTAATTTTAAATTAAATCCTTTTTATAGTTACTTTTTTATTTATTCTACAATTATTTCTCTTCATTTAAAATAAATTTTTCTATGGCCTTTGCTACTCCATTATTAAGATTAGTATCTGTTACATAATCTGCAGCCTTCTTTGCTTCTTCTGATGCATTTCCCATGGCTATTCCAAGGCCTGCATATTGGAGCATTGATATATCATTTTCATTGTCTCCAATACAAATTATCTCTTCCCTTTTTATACCATACACCTTTGCAAGAATTTCTACTGCCCTTCCCTTTGATACCCCTTCAGACATAATTTCAAAATTATTTGGGAAAGAACTAACTACCTCTAATCCTCCAAGGTTCTTAAGCTCTTCCTTAGCCTTTTTAAGCTCTATTAATTTTTCATCCTCTATTACTATTGCCTTTACAATATCATCCTCATATTTATCAAAGATTTCTTTTAATGTTCCCTTTGGAAGTATTTCAATCTTTATTCTTCCTTCTTTAGGTAGTTTCTTATTAAAATCCTTATAATTTTTAGCAGAAAAAAGTTCTGTTTCTGCAAATACTGTATTAGGAGTATGGAAACTTACATTTAAACCATGGTTTCTACATACCTCTAATATTTTACTGCAATGTTCCTTTTTAAGTATAGATTTATATATGATTTTATCTTCATCCTTCTCTCTTATAAAAGCTCCATTAGAAGAAATAACTGGAGTTTTAACTTCTAAAAGACTAGCATAGTAAAAAGCTGAACTATGTAATCTTCCTGTACAAACTGCAATTTTTACTCCCTTAGCACTAGCTTTCTTAACAGCCTCAATGTTTTCCTTAGATATTTCATGATGTTTACTTAAAAGAGTTCCATCCATATCTGTGCATAATAACTTATATATCATAATTGTAAATTCTCCTCTCTTTATCTCATGTTATTAAAATTCATATCCTTATTATTATAACAAATATATAAACCTATGTAGTATTTATCTTTCCTTTATACTTATGGCATTGAACGACTCTTCTTTTAGGTGGTGTTACAATGGGTAGCCATGAGATAAATACCTCTACTATATTGAGGCTATATAAAAATATAAACATCTATCCAGGAAACTTATTAATAAGTTTCCTAGATAAGATGTCCCTAGCTAATAGTTAATAATATTTTATAAATTAGTTATAGGATCTAAATCAAATACTTATATACTATATATCTTAAAAACTTCATATTACTCCTAATATAACTTTCTATAAATTTTATAAAATCTTCTCCTTTTATATTAGAAGTAACTCCACCATAGATTTCCTTATGACATATTATAAGCATTTTCATAAGCTCTTCTCTAAGAACCTTATCATTAATGCTATTTACAAATTCAATATCTGTTTCATAAGATTTTCTGACTACCCCTATGGTCTTCATCCTCTTTTCTGCATATTTATATAAGTTTTTCCCACTCCCTTTTATTTTTAGAAGTCTTATTTTATATAAAGTTATAAATGATTTAAGAGATACATAAAATAAAATTACTATTAATAATACTATAGAAATAAGTTTATAATTTATATTTCTCTTTTTTTCTACCTTCTCTATTTCCTCTTCCTTATTCTTCTCTTGTTTTTCTTCACTACCTAAATTTTTCCCCTCTTTATTTTCAATATTTTCTTTATTATCCTTATTTATTTGTTCTGGTTTTTTTACCCCTTCCTTTTCCCTAACCTCTCTAAGTGTTGGACTTGCATCCATGGTTGTCCATAACTCTCCCCTAGGATCTAGGAGTACCTCAACCCATCCATGGGCATCCTCGTTTGTAACCTTAAACTTATTTCCGCCTAAAGAGGTATAGGGCATTTTAAATCCTTCCACATATCTAGCTGGAACTCCGGCTGCTCTACTCATCATAGTTAAGGCTGTAGCGAAATACACACAATACCCCTTTTTCTCTTGAAATAAGAAATATTCGGTAAAATCTACTCCCTCTGGTATATTTGAAACTTCTAAGGAATAAGGATAATTCTTCTCCAAATAATTTTTTATCTTCTCAACCTTCTCATAGTTATTGCTACTTTCTTTTGTTATCTCCTTAGTGAGGTCAATAACAGAACTTGGAAGATTCGCTATATCCAAATACGCCATATTCAGATCACTTAATGACATATTATTAGCAGCATTTTTAATATTAGACTTTATCTTTTCCTCTTCATAATAGTCAAAAGAGTACTCTTTTATATTTTTATTATAAAAAATATCATATCTACTAATATGGTAAGTATTCTTAGGTAAATCTCCTCCTAAATAATATAGTGGAGAAAATAAAGTGTTATTTTCATTATTCTTAGGATATATTTTTAAAGATCTTTTATTTAAACCCTCATTGTAATTAAAATAATTATTCTGGGAACTAAACTTACTTCCATCTATACTTCTTAAGGTTTTAAAACTAATCCCCCACTTATCCCCTAAATATACATCCTTAACGCTTCCCCTTAAGTATAATCCCCCAACTTCACTTTCTATGTCTAAAACCTCTTCATCTGATATCTTAATAGGTCCTCCTAATTTTTTTAATCCATTAGAGTATCCTGAATAAGAAAGACCATAAATCTCCTCATTAACTCCTTCATCATCTACCTCTATACCTCTTAAAACTTTATTCATGCTTTTTGTAATTTCATTTTGATACTTCCCTTTTTTTTGTAGAGGCATAAGATTTACTATAAGAGCAATTATTAAAGAAAAAATCGTTATATTTAATGTTATCCCTATTCTATTTACACTTGTTTTAATGTTTTTTTCCTTTAATACTCTTATATTGGTTCTAAATCCATCTACTCCAAGAGCGCATAGGTTTATAATAATAAACTGTATTATTACACTCCTTAATACCTCTGAATACCCTATATAATATAAAAACATCATAAGAAATAAATTTATATATATAATAATATAGATTAATGAATATCTAATTAAGGCAAGAATAAAAATTACTAGTATTGGTCCTATAAAGGTTAGGATATATTTATAATCCTCATAATAGGTCCGCTCTCCCCTACCTACACTTTCATTTATTTTCCTTACCTTAAGTATTATCCTCTCTAGTAAAAAATCATCTAACACTACTCTAAATAATAATATTATTATAATTAAAAGCACTACTAATACTATTAAGAAATTCAGCTTATGATTTTTATTTAAACTACTGTAAAAATAAAAAATAACTGCCCCTAGAAAAAAGATTATCATTAAATTTATATAATCAATATTTTCTATCATGTAACTTTTCTTAAATATTAAAAATATAAAACCTAATGAAAAAAAACATAGGAGTAAGTCTATGATTTTCTCCTTAATCCATG
This sequence comes from Clostridium hydrogeniformans DSM 21757, assembly GCF_000686705.1. GTDB lineage: Bacteria > Bacillota > Clostridia > Clostridiales > Clostridiaceae > Clostridium_Z > Clostridium_Z hydrogeniformans. Next base: position 369,599 of record NZ_JMLJ01000003.1, read on the forward strand.
TCACTCTCATTCCCTCCTACTAAAATTTCATTAAAGTTTATGGCTCTTATACTTAGATTATCTATATATCTTTTAGTTTTCTCCTCACACTTATTATAAAAAATTATAATCTTATGTTTATCTTCATTAAGTCTTCCTAACACCTCTAAAAAAGTTTCCTCTACGTTTAATATGATGAAAATCAGAATTCTTTCTTTAAGATCTCTTCCTATAGATAAGTTAATAAAATCCTTAAAATTTTCTTCTCCATCACTAGGTTTAAATATCATATTATTATAAAAGTTCTTAAAATTATCCTTATTTATTATTTCCTTATGACATTCCCTGTTATTTAAATTCACAATAACTTCTAAATCTTTTTCTACAATTGTTTTAATTAAAGAAAGAGAAAAATCTATAAGCTTTTCCTCTAACCCCCCATTAGAATCTAAGAAGTAATTTTCCTTATGCATATTTACAAATAAGGCTACATCTTCTCCCAAAATATTATCAAAGGTTTTTACATAAAGGTCCCCCTTTTTAGCACTAACCTTCCAATTTATATCTTTTAACCTATCTCCACCAACATATTCCCTTAAATCTTTTATAGAATATAAGTCTTCTTTAAGGCTGTATTTGTTTACTACTCCTTCTACTAATGTATTTCCTAAATTTATTTCTCTTCCTATATCATATAACTTAGGATACACCAAAATCTGCTCTTCTTTTTTTATAGAGAATGTTATATCTACAATAGAAAATATATCCTTCAAGGTTATATTAAAGTCACCTATAGGGTATACTCCTCTTTGGATGAAATTCACATCATGTTCTAATATTTTACTATCACCTATATTAAGACTTACAAATTGTCCTTTAAAATCTTTTTTTAAAGAAGCTATCCCCTTATTATGTAGAAATATATAATTCATAGCAAAAAAGTTACTGCCAAATATAAAAAATTTTATTCTCATACTCTCCCCTGCGCATATAACTTTTTTATAAGAGGTTATATTTATCTCTATGCTCTTATATAACAGACAATTGTATAAAATAGCCATTATAAACAATATTAAAATACCATAGAATATACTATTTGCTATATGGTCTCCTTGAAGATAAGAAAAACAGGTGACTATTACGAAAAGTACTAAAAACCTTTTGCTTATATTTATTTTAGCCATGGTCACTCACCACTGGTATTTTAACCTTTTCTAAAATATGTCTTAGCACTTTATCCTTAGAATACTTTCCAGCCTTAGCTAAAGGACTCAATACTAATCTATGTTCTAAAACAAGGTTTAAATTGTTTTTCACATCATCTGGAATAACATAGTCTCTTCCCTCCATAAGTGCAGTAGCCTGGGATATTTTCAATAAACTTAATGAAGCTCTAGTACTTATTCCAATAGACAGATACTCATTATTCCTAGTTTCATAAGCTATGCTTGCAATATATTCTCTTATAGATTTATGCACATTAACTTTTCTACAGCTTTCTTGTACCCATATCAGCTCTTCTTTACTTAAAACACTAGTAGCATTTTCTAAGGGGTTTTTATCCTTATAAATCTCCAATATACTTATCTCATCCTCTATGGATGGATATCCAAGATTTATTTTTATCATAAATCTGTCTAACTGAGCCTCTGGAAGCTCATAGGTTCCATGATATTCTATAGGGTTTTGGGTTGCTAAAACAAAGAATGGCCTTTCTAACTTATAGGTTGTATTCCCCTCTGTTACCTGGTACTCCTCCATAACCTCTAAAAGGGAGGATTGAGTTTTAGGTGAGGTTCTATTTATTTCATCTCCTAAAAGAATATTAGAAAAAACTGGTCCCTTTTTAAATTCAAAGTCCATTTCTCTTTGATTATATATAGATACTCCTGTTACATCTGATGGAAGTACATCTGGAGTAAATTGTATTCTTCCAAAAGTTAAATCTAAGGATTTTGCTAATGACTTAACTAGAGTAGTCTTTCCCACTCCTGGAACATCCTCTATAAGAACATGTCCATTAGATATTATTGCCTTTAAAAGATTCTTTACCTCCCTATCCTTTCCAATAATTATACTACTAATATTTAAAATAACCTTATTTATTAATTCTTTCTCCTTCAAACCATTATAGCTACTAAATTGTAGCTCCCCCTCTCTATTTTTAATATATCCTTATTCAATAACTCTTACAATTAATTAATAGGATAATTTTGTAATATTTATGTCAATATTTACATGTAACTCTATTTTATTTGAAATACCCAAAAATTACAATAAGCACTATAAAACTATCTCTAAAAAAATTTAACTCTAAGCCCCTAATATAATCTAGCCAAAATTTATTTTTCATTAGATACATTTTCCTTAATCCTCATACTACTTATACTTAAAACAAGAAAAGAACTACCTCAAAATAAAAATGAGATAGTTCTTTTCTATTATTATCTTAATTATATAATTTAAAATTATAACTACTTTTTAGTTCCTACCTTTTGTACTCCATTAACCACAGCATAAGTGTCTGTAGATAATAGTTCTGTATTTATAAGTTTTTCATTTTCAAATACTTTCCTATAGGTTTTAACTCTATATCCTGGTGCTGGATTTCTCTCCATTACAGTTTGACCTTCTGGAAGTGTTGAATCCTGAACAGTTTTTGTAGTTGGATTAAGGGTTTCTACCACTTCACTATATATCTCATATCTTCTCTTCATTGAGGATGTATCTCCATATATATTAAAGGTTACATTCTTACCTGAGTTATCCCCTTGTATATAAATTGGAAAATCAAAAGTATTTTTAAACTTATAATCTATACTTCCCCAAGCTACTGTAGCATCAAATCCTTTAGTCATATATCCTACAGGAATGGAATGATTCAATCTTTCCACTGAGCTTAACCCTGATCTTATAATTGATTGGTATAATGTAGAGGATACCTGACATATTCCTCCTCCAACACCCGACTCCACCTTATTTCCTATAATCACTGGTGCATCCTTATATCCTCTTGCTGCACTTCTTTCTCCTACTACATCATTATAACTAAAAACCTCTCCTGGCATTAATACAACCCCATTTATTGCCTTAGTTGATAATTCTATATTAAAGGATCTTTCCGCTGAGGATGAACTATAATTTGTAGAATGTGTTGATATTTTACCATTTATCCTTCTTAATGCATCCCCTGTTACAGATGGCTTGTCTTCCTCTATTTTAGCTTGTAGATTAGTCTCTTCATTAACATTTCCATTTATGCTATCTAGTATTTGTTTTTCTAGATCTTCTTGATTAGTCTTATATCCTATAACTTCGTTAGTTACTGAAAAGCCTCCATTAAAGTTAAGTTTAGCATTCTTAGGTGCCTTATCTACTTCTTTTCCTATGTTCCCTACAAATTCTTTTACATATTTAGGATCATAGTCAAATTTAAGTCCAAGTTCCTTATTACTAGAGCTATTAACTTTCTTATATTTGTTTCTTAAAGTATCATCTTTTCCAAAGTTAAAAGCCTCATCTACCACTTCTTCAATGTCATATTTAGCATTAAGCTTTGAATAATCCATTGTATATTCCTTATCCTTAGCCTTAACCTTTATTTTCTTATTGATTATGGCATCTCCAAACTCTTCTTTTAGCTTTGTTATAGCTTCTTCTTTTGTTTTACCATCTAAGTTAACTCCTTGTACAGAAACTCCTGGATAAATCCTATCATTCCACTTGTTAACTTCGGATTCCATATGCTTATAGTATGCAAACACACTAGAACCAGCTATTATGATTAATAAAAGAATTGAAATAATTGCTGTTTTAGTATTAAATTTAAAAGTTTTATTGTGTTTTGTCATATGAAAAAAATCCCCTTTCTTTAAGTCTTAATAATATTATAATATAAAATATAAGTTTTTTATAAATCCTATATAGGCTATATTTTTACATTTTTTGATATATCTTTTCATTTATCTAAGATTTACTTTTAAATAATAAGAATTACTACATTAAAGTATAACTTAATTCACATATAACTTCTATCATATTTAAATACTAATTAAAGAAAACTAGGGATTTTATAAATATTATCTTAATTAGTATTAAAAACATAAAGAAATAATTGATTAATTATAAGATCTCTGAAAAATTATACCATCCTAAACTTATTATAGTTGTTGTATAATCTATTGTGTTACATAAAGATTAAATTTATAATAAATTTAAGAATTTAAAAAGGGGGAGTTATAATTGTCAAATTATAATTTAGAAAATTTAAAAAATTACTTAACAAATATTCTATCTATCCATAGCCCATCTGGTTACACTAATGATGTAATTACTTATTTAGAAAAGGAATTAGATGAATTAGGGGCTGTATATAAAAGAACCAATAAGGGTGCTTTGATTATAACCCTTAAAGGAGAAAATGAAGAATACGAAAGAACCCTTTCTGCTCACGTAGATACCCTAGGTGCCATGGTAAAAAATATAAAATCTAATGGTACTTTAGGTCTTACAACTGTAGGTGGTTATATGATGTCTAGTATAGAAGGGGAAAACTGTATAGTAGAAACCCTTAATGGAAAAAGATATACTGGAACAATCCAAACCATAAAACCTTCAGTTCATATAAGTGGTGATGAGGCTCGTGAACTTAAAAGAACTCCTGAAAATATGGAAGTTGTTTTAGATGAAAAGGTATTTTCTAAGGAAGATACTGAAAAACTATCTATTTCCGTAGGAGACTTTATCCTTATAGATACTAGAACTACCATTACTGAAACTGGTTTTATAAAAAGCAGATACTTAGATGATAAAGCTAGCGCTGCTATACTTTTATATACTGTAAAATATATCTTAGATAACAATATAACCTTACCTTATACAACTAATATATTTATAAGTAACTATGAAGAAGTAGGCCATGGTGCATCCTCTTCTATTCCAGAAAAAACAAAGGAATTTATAGCTGTGGATATGGGAGCTCCGGGGCTTAGTCAAAATTCTTCTGAATACGCTGTTTGCATATGTGCTAAAGACTCTTCTGGACCTTATGATTATGACCTTAGAAAAAAACTTATAGAACTTTGCACTAGTCACAATATAGATTATAAGGTAGATATTTATCCTTATTATGGTTCTGATGCCTCTGCTGCTATGAGGGCTGGTTATGATATAAAATGTGCTTTAATAGGTCCTGGAATATTTGCTTCCCATGGTTATGAAAGAACTCATATGGATTCTATGGTAAACACATTAGATCTAATAATAAAATATATTTCTATGGCCTAATATATTAGATACAACTGTTATCTATATTGTTCCTTAAATTTCTCTTAAATATTAATGCAAATACATTTTTATTGTAGATAGGTTGTACCTAAATTAAGAGATATTCTTAATACTTATTATAGGTTTTTAAACTTAAGTTTTAATTTACACATCTGATAAAGCACTATAAATCAAAGATATTTTTAATGAATAAGTTAAGAAGCTTAACTCCTTAAAATCTTATATCAGAAATATTAAAAGGATGTACTTTAATATAGTTAAAATTTATTAATAAAAAAGATAATTTAATTAAAATAAAGGAGCTGTATCAAATAATTAAAAATCACTTGATACAACTCCTTATTTTTATCTTTCTCTTAATGAATGCTCTATTATTAAATCTAAAAGTTTAGAAAAGCTTATATCTACACCTTTAGCACTCTTTGGAAATAAACTATTTTTAGTCATTCCTGGAAGGGTATTAAGTTCAAGGACATAAGGGACCCCTTCTCTAATTATCATATCAACCCTAGCATATACACTACATTTAGTTTCCCTGTAACTTTTTAGAGCCATTTCTTCAACCTCTTTATGAAGATTTTCTTCAAGCTCTATTATAAATTCATCAGCACCACCATCTTCATATTTTGAGGTATAGTCAAAAAACTCTGATTTTGGTTTTATTACAAGAACAGGAAGCATCACTCCATTTAGGACAGGACAAGTTATTTCATCCCCTTTTATATATTCTTCAATCATTACTTCTCTATCATATTTTAATGCTTCTTTTACAGCCTCTTCTATTCCTTCTTTTTTGTCTATTCTTGTGGTAGCAACTGAAGACCCTCCACTGTTAGGCTTTACAAATACAGGATATCCAAACTCCTCTATAGCATTATAGTCTATCTCATCTATATTCCTTACACAGAGCCATCTTGCTGTTCTTATATTAGATGCTTTTAAAACCTTTTTTGTTATATCCTTATCCATACATATGGAACTACTTAAGGTATCACAACCTGAATAAGGTATGTTAAGATTCTCAAGTACAGCTTGAACCTTACCATCTTCCCCAAACTGTCCATGTAATGCAAGTAAAGCAAAATCAATATCTTTCACTTTACTTATTAATTCTTCCTTACTATTTAAAACTATTTCTACAACCTCATATTTACTTTTATCTAAATTTTCTACTATTTCTTTTCCACTTCTAAGGGATATTTCTCTTTCTGAGGAAATTCCTCCCATCAATACTCCAACTCTCATTTGTTTATCCTCCAAGACACAATATTATTTTATTTATATTATTATTATATAAAAAACTAGGACTAAAATAAAAGAACCACCATAAGGGTAATTTTATCTTATAGTGGTTTATTTTATCTAAAATCTAATTGACAGAAGATAACTTTAATTTATTAAAGTTTTTCCCTAAGGTCCTTAGATAAAATAAATGAAGACTTGTGATACACAAGCCTTCATTCAATGTATTTTCTCTTTGCAATCATTTTACTAAAGTATAGTTTCTATAATATTATAGCACTTTAATATTAAATTTAGAAGTATATTATAAAAATTAATTAATTATTAATTAATTTATGTCATATATATCTGAAAATTCTATACTTATTCTCTCCACATAAGAATTTCCAAGGTCTGATGTAGCCGCAACCTCTTTATAACTATCCATCTTTACTATAGGAAATTTAACTATAAACTCACTTCCAACTCCAATATCACTATTAACCTCTATGGTTCCCCCCTGCATTTCCATTAAAGATTTTACTAAATATAAGCCTATTCCACTTCCTTCATGGTCTCTTGTGAGGGACTTGTCTACTTGAGTGAACCTTTCAAATACTGTTTTAAGTTTTTCCTTTGGTATTCCACGTCCCGTATCTTTTATGGATAATTTTACATATTCCTCTTCCTCTGAAAGATTTACATTAATAATTCCCTTCTTAGATGTAAACTTTATGGCATTAGATAAAATATTCATAACAACTCTTTCTGTTTTATCTAAATCTATGGATATTACCCTTTCTTCCATATCAGTATCAAATATTACCTCTATATCTTTGTTTTCTGCATAATCAACAATGGACATAGTTATATTCTCTACCACATTTACTATATCAGTATTCACATACTCTATAGGTAAATAGCCAGCTTCAATTTTTGTAACATCTATAAGATTATTTATAAGTCTTAATAGTCTATAACAATTTTGCTTCATAAGTCTTAAATATCTTCCATTTTCTCCATAATTACTTTTACTTCTAAGCTCCTCTAATTGAAGAGCAGAGAATATTACATTTATAGGAGTCCTAAGCTCATGAGATATATTAGCTAAAAATTCTGTTTTTATTCTATCATACTCTATAGCCTCTGAAAGTTTTCTTCTATCCTCCTCATGAAGCTCTTGAAGCTGCTTCATTTTCTCCTTATGGGTTATATCCTTTGCCATACATACTACCCTTGTTATTTCTTCATTATCATATATAGGGGTTAGGGAAACCTCTAAGTCAATATCTTCTCCCATATAATTTTTAGTTGTAAATTCAAAGTCTAGATTTTTATTTCCTTTAAGTATTTGATAAAAATATCTAAAGTGTAATTTAGATACATCTTTTCCGAAAATTTCACTTATACTTACTTCATCATTTTCTATAAAGAAATCCTGCCTCATGTATTCATTCATATCAACAATTATATTTTTAGTTATATCTATTACATATATATAATTTCTAACTAAATTAAAAAAGTCCCTATATTTTTTCTCACTTTCAATTAGAGCCCTTTGAAAATACTTCTTTCTATCTATGTCCCTTGAGATTATAAGAATCCCTTCTACATTTCCCTTATTATTCATTAATGGATTCATAATAGATTCAACCCAGATATGCTTATCCCCATTGGTTTTTAATCTATATTCCAATTGTTTTTCTTTTGATTCTCCATTTAATCTCTTTTTTATAAAACTTTTAACCTCATCCCTATCTTTATAATAAATTAAATCATATATATTTCTTCCTCTAATTTCTTTGTAGTTCACCCCATATACATTACAAAGTGACGTACTTACATATTGAATTTTCCCATTATTATCAGCATTTATCATAAAGTCAAGCATATTATCTGTAAGATCTCTAAGTTTCTTTTCATTTTTTACAATTTTCTCATTCATTTTTTTCTTATAAGTCACATCATCAAATATGGTAACAACAGCACTTTCATCGTTATAATACTCTAGCTTAAGTATTTCACACCTAAAAATTTTATTTTGAAGATTTACTATATAATTTACTTCCCCTTCCCATATGGAGTGACTTTTAAAGTTTTCACTGAGTTTCTCCATATCCAAGTCACTATTATAGTTTTTCATTAAAGAAAATAGATTATTCCCTAGAACATCTTCCTTTTTACATCTTAATATTCTAAGTAAACTATTATTATTATAAAGTATATCTCCATTATTATTACTTATAAGCACCCCTCTTGGTACTCTGTCTATTAAGTTTTTAAAGATTTTTATGTTTTCTACCCTTATGTAGTCCTTTTCCTCAAATAAAGACTCTTTTCCTTTAAGTATATAAATCTCTATAATAAAACAATAAAAACAAATTATATAAGAGAAAAAATTAATCATAGTACTTGTAAAGAGTATATTTTTTAAACTTTCATTACTAACCATAAAATCATTAAAATTTATTATCTGAAGAAATAATACTATACTAACCATATGATGGAAGATATTTTTATCTTTTAAAAACCTTATTATTCCTAAATATAAACATAAAAATAAAACCATTATATATATAATGTATATGAAATCTAATTCATTGCCATAGCTTGCATACCTTAATACCCTTCTCACTGAAACCATAAGAAAAGCGCCTAATAATAGATTAAATAAGCTCTCTCCAACCTCTTGTCCTAATTTAACTTTTCTATTTATTCCTATAACTTTATATATAATAGCCATATATATAAAAGTAAAAATTTTCACCCACATATATCCTATTCTTAAATTATAAAAACTTATACTTTTTATATGTACGTTCATAGAATATATAATCCCAAGGATTTCTTGACCTAAAAGGAAGAAAGTTACTATTCCTATCCACCTAGGTATTTCCCCATACTTTTTTTTCACTAAATATATATAAGCAATGCCTACATTAAATAACATAAAAACAGTTATAGATTTAATCCAATGAAATATTTCTATGGGGATAGATATATCATCAAGACAAGAAGAAATAATTATACTTATGAATATAAATATAATTCCTATAATATTAAGAACCTTGGAAGGTTTAATTCCTCCATGAAAATGCCTATCTCCTGTAAGCTTATTAATATTTTCATTCATATAGTAACATCATTCCTTTCCTAAGAATATATTTCTTCTTTTTTCCCATATTTCCTTTTTTAAAAAATCCAAAAATTATTCTATAAAAAAATAAAACACCCCAAAATATTACATTATTTTCAGGGAGTTCTATAGTATTTTTTATCTAGAGACTATATAATTCTAATCCCTATCTAGAGATAAGTCTTACACAGTCACTAGACTCTGCTTAACTAAAATTCACCTAGAATAAAATCCTATTTGAATTAAGTATCCCTTTATTTTACTAAGGAACTATAATAGTCACAATATGGTGCTATTACACAGTCTTCACAATGTGGTTTTCTTGCAGTGCAACATCTTCTTCCATGAAATATAATAAGGTGGTGTGCATCTGACCATTGATCCATTGGTATATTTCTTTGAAGCTGCTTTTCTACAATTAGTACATCTTTTCCTTTAGCAATACCTATTCTATTTGAAACCCTAAAAACATGAGTATCTACTGCAATAGCTGGTACTCCAAAGGCATTAGATAAAACCACATTAGCGGTCTTTCTCCCAGCTCCTGCTAGGGATGTTATGCCTTCCATTGTATTTGGTACTTCTCCATTAAAATTTTCTTTTAACTGTCTACACATAAGGAGTATGTTCTTTGCTTTATTTCTATATAATCCTATGGTTTTTATTCTAGTTTCTAACTCCTCTTGGCTAAGAGTTAAAAACTCATCTACTGTCCCATAATCCTTAAATAAAGTTTCTGTAACCTGATTTACCTTAACATCTGTAGTTTGAGCTGAAAGAATAGTCGCCACAAGAAGCTGGAAAGGGCTCTCATGATTAAGCTCACAATGAGCATCAGGATATTCTTTTTTTAATAACTCTATTACCTTCTCTACCTTTTCTTCCATAAGTTTATCACCTCAGTAAGATTACATAATAAATTCTATAAATTTAAAATATGTCTTTCTATATTTATTTTAACCGCTCTAACATTTATAATATAAAAGTATAAAAATACCTATTTAATTTATATTTAATCTAAAATTCTACAACTTATACTTTATTAAAATAATTTACTTATATACACCCCTATATTCCTCTGGGATAAGCTTTGCTATATTCCCCATAATAAATTTTAACGCCCTATCATCATATTCATGCCTATCTTCATCTTTTCCCTTTTTAGGAAGCTCTATAGGCTTTCCTATATTAACCTTAACTTCTGCATGGTTAAAATTCTCATGACTCATATCTCCACTCTTATTTATAGGTAAAAGCTTCTCTGTTCCCCACATACCTAAGGGTACAATTTGTGCCTTGCTTAATCTTGCAATAAGCAAAATACCTTTCTTAGCTTCTATCATTGACCCTTCTCTACTACGGGTTCCTTCTGGAAATATCATTATATTTTCTCCATCCTTTAGCGTTTTTATAACCCTTGTTAGGGCTTCCTTATCTGCACTTCCTGGATTTATAGGTATGGTCTTTACAATTCTAATTCCAATGTTTGTAACTGGATCATTGGATAACTTCACTCCTGCCACAAAGCTTGGATCATAGTCCTTTAAAAGATCATTTAATATCATTCCGTCTGCATTACTTAGATGATTACAAAGAAATATACAAGGTGATTTTACTGACGATAGATTATCTTTATTTATAACTTCCACCTTTGCATACTTATTTATATATCCATAAAGTAATTTATTACATATATAATCTCCTAGCCTTTTAGGTAACACATTTAATATACCAGATAACACCCTAGCTTTCCTCATAATCTATCAACCTTCCATAACTTAATAAGTAAATCCTATATAAATTAAAATTAGCTTCTATAATAAAATTATATTTTTCCTAGGTATAATAATTTTTTCAGTTAAAATTAATTATAGGGTTTTTACATAAACACTTAACTTATTCATTAAAATATCTTTGACTTATAGGACTTTAAGTAAATGTATTTAGTAATCTTTAAACTTAAAATCTATATAGGTTTCTCATATTGAAACTTATCTTATACATGTATTAACTTCCTCAAATCATAGACTTCAAACATTTTATAAAATAAATCACCACTTAGAAACCCTATATTATTTCTATAATCCCTATATTTATTATACTATATTTTTAATAATATTATAATACTCCCTTACATAGGGACTTTTTATATCCTTTTCACTTATCTCTCCATTTTCCATTTTAACCATAAAAGCTATTAAAGCATTTCTCTGAAGAACAGGCTTTCCTCTCCATCCACAGGATGTATTTAAATACTTCTCCTTAAAGGTCTTTTTTTCCATATAAATCATTTCCTCTAAATCCACATTCTCCATAAAATCTATAACCTGAAAATCTTTAATTGGAGATAATTCTATATGATTATTATAGGGGCAACAGCTTTGACATGTATCGCACCCAAAAAGTCTTCCATTCATTAGCTTTATCCACTTTTTCTCCAAGTCTTTCTTTTGAGTAATATATGACATACATATATTAGAGTTTTTCTTAACCTTATTTATGGATTTAGTTGGACACTCCTTATAACAAAGCTCACACTCTCCACACTGTGTAAAATTCTTTATTTCATTTACTAGGTTTTCATTGCTACTTGCCTCTAAGTCCAAATTTGTTATTATTTCTCCTAAAAATACATAGGAGCCATATTTTTTAGTTATGACCATATTATTTTTCCCTATAAATCCTACACCTGAAAGAGCTGCAATATATCTTTCTGGAAGTGCATTACTATCAACTAATGGAACTGCTTTTCCTCCTATGCTCTCTATAAATTCACATATTTGTCCTAGATAATCCTTAACTACTCTATGATAATCCTTGCCTTGGGTATATTTAGAAAAATAAACATCTTTATGATTATTAAAGTTATGAACATATGGAAATGCTACAGAGATTATGGTTTTTCCATCTTCCATATATATAAATGGATTTATCCTCTTTTCTATATCCTTTTCCTCAAATTCATTTTCTAAACTATTTTCTTTTCTGTATATATAAAAATCATGAAGTTCATGAAACACTCTACATTTAGTAAACCCTATGGTATCAATACCTATTCCATTACAAAAATTAACTATCTTATCCTTCATTTTCTCTCCCTTACCTTTGGTTAAAAATAATAAACCAAGCTATTCTAAGCTTTCTATAAGACTTTAATATACACTCTTAATTTGCTAATTAGAAGACTTTTAATTTATACATCTTGATGAATCAATATAAATCAATAAAACTTTAATGAATAAGTTAATTTTTATTCTTAAATCCCTATATATGGTTCTTACCTTAATTCTTAACTTATCCATGAACTTTCCTTTTGATCAATCAGCATTTATGGCTATATATAAGTTAAGTTAAAACCCCTATATATTTCCTAGGAAATAACTAACCCTACCGTATCTTAAGTAATACTTCTTTAATTCCAATAAAAAGTATATAGCCTTTAAATAAAGCAGTATCTATTCATTATTAAATATAAAATAATATTTTATATTTAATAATATCATATATCTATAATTACCATCAATTATATTGTCCTCTAGACTCACTTCTTTTTTATTCCATATACTTTAAAGTAAAAAAGCTTTAGAAATGAAAATCACTTTCTCATTTCTAAAGCTAAGATTTTTAACTATCCCTATTTATATTACCATATCATTATATATATATTTATCTTCTCCTTTATGATTCATAATATCTATAATTTTTCTTGATTTATATATTATTTTTGCAGGTATTCCTACAGCTGTTGTATAACTTGGTACATCTCTTAGTACAACTGAATTTGATCCTATTTTAGAATTTTCTCCTATAACTATAGGTCCCAGTACCTTTGCCCCTGCTCCTATTATTGCACCACTTTCAACAGTGGGATGTCTTTTACCTTTATCTTTTCCAGTCCCCCCCAGGGTAACTCCATGATATATGGTAACATCATCCCCTATTTCTGCAGTTTCTCCAATAACAACTCCCATACCATGATCTATAAATAATCGTCTTCCTATAGTAGCACCCGGATGTATTTCTATCCCTGTTATAAATCTTCCTATTTGAGATATTAATCTTGCTAGAAAATAAAGTCTTTTTTTATAAAAGAATCTAGATATTCTATGGTTTATTATGGCATGAAGGGATGGATATAGTAATACTTCATATATACTTCTTGCTGCTGGATCTTTGCTCATTATATTTCTTACTTCATCTTTTAGAAATTTTATCATAGTATAACCCCCTTCATCCTTTCTATTTTAAAATTTACTCATATAATCCCATGGATAAATATTTTTCTCCTCCATCTGGAGCCACTGTTACAATAGTCTTATCTTCTCCTAAAGTTTCAGCCTTTCTTAAAGCAGCTATAATATTAGCTCCTGAGGATATTCCAACAAGTATACCATAATCCCTTGCCATAATTCTTGCCCCTTCAAAAGCATCTTCATCACTTATTGTTAGTACTTTATCTACTACATCCTTATTATATATATCTGGAATAAAACCTGCACCTATACCTTGAATCTTGTGTGGTCCTGGTTCTCCTCCACTTATTACAGGTGATTTCTCTGGCTCTATAGCTATAACTTCCACATTACTTTTGCTTTCTTTTAAAAGTTTTCCTACTCCTGATATAGTTCCTCCTGTTCCAACACCTGTCATAAATACATCTATATTAGGAACATCTTTTAAGATTTCTTCTGCTGTTGTTTTATAATGTTTGTTTGGATTAGCTATATTTACAAACTGTTGAGGAACAAAATAACCTTCATTTTCTTCTGAGAGCTCTTTAGCCTTTGATATAGCTCCCTTCATTCCCTTTGCTCCTTCTGTTAATATAAGTTCTGCTCCATAAGCCTTTATTATATTTCTTCTTTCTATACTCATAGTTTCTGGCATTACTATAATAACTCTATACCCCTTAAGTCTTCCTATCATAGCAAGGGCTATACCAGTATTACCACTAGTTGGTTCAACTATTGTATTTCCTTCTTTTAAATAGCCTATTCTCTCTGCTTCTTCAATCATTCCAAGAGCTGCCCTATCTTTTACGCTTCCACCTGGGTTATATCTTTCAAGTTTTACATATACCCTTGCCTTACCTTCTTTAGTATTTAGTTTAATTATAGGTGTATTTCCTATCATATCTATAGCTGAATTAAAAATCATAAACTTTTCCTCCTTAATAAATTATCTTTCTAAAATTAATAGATTATATTATCACATTTAATAAATCATATTTCTAAATCTAAACCGTGGCCAACAGTTTTGTAAGTATATAAAAAAGCCCCGTCTCTAAAACTTTAGAGACGAAGCTTGACTTCGCGGTTCCACTCTAATTGGGTATATGTACCCCAACTCAAAATTCTGGCACAAAACTATGCCTTATCCCTGTAACGGGGGATACCGTACAACCCTACTAATTTTCAGGCGCATACTCCAAAGGGCACTTCTCTTAACTTCCAGTGAGGATCTTTCACCACCATCCTCTCGCTGAAACCTTTCATTAAGGTACTTTCCTTCTTCAATGTATTTCCGAGTAATATGATACGATTTATATTATACATTATATACTGTTTTTCTTAATATGTTAATAGAATTTTGTATTTATTTTTTAAATATTTTCTATAGGTAATATTAATTATATCAATAGTTATATTTATATACAATTTTTTATTTTCTATTCTATTTAATTATATGCTATAACTTCTGATTATACATTATAACTTACTAAACAATAATCTAAACTACAAAATAATCTTATAAATATAAAATCCTATTTCTATATAGATAATTATATTATCTAATTATAGTTAAAAACTTCTCTCTAAGTAAATAATTAATTTTTTAGCCCCCTATGCTTTAAATTAATATTAACTTTATATTTATAAGGCTTTATGTTAATATATAATGATTAATATTTTAGTTTAGTTAAAAAAATAACATGAAAGAATTAATCTACTTTTTATATCACAGCTAAATAGATTATTGAAATACCTTAAGTATAATAAGATTGGAGATAAAAATCATATGAAAATTGGAAAGAACTTTTTACCTATAAGTAAAGCTGATATGAGCTCTATGGGTATAGAAGAACTTGATTTTATAATAGTTACAGGGGATGCCTATGTGGACCACCCTTCCTTTGGTTCTAGTATAATTGGAAGAACTTTAGAATACAATGGATTTACTGTAGGTATAATTCCTCAACCTGACTGGAAAAACACTGATGACTTTAAAAAGCTAGGAAAACCTAGATTAGGATTCTTAGTTAACTCTGGAAATATAGATTCTATGGTTAACCACTATACTTCTTCAAAAAAGAAAAGAAGAGATGATCTTTATTCTCCAGGCGGAGAAGGCGGCCATAGACCTGATAGAGCAGTTATAGTCTATTGTAATAGGATAAGAGAGGCCTTTAAAGATGTTCCAATAATAATTGGTGGTATTGAAGCCTCTCTAAGACGTTTTACTCACTATGACTACTGGGATGATAAAGTTAGACGAAGTATACTAGTTGATTCTAAGGCAGATCTTTTAATCTATGGTATGGGTGAAAAAACTATAGTTCAGCTTGCTAACCTTTTAAATTATGGTATGAATATAAATAACATAACAAGTCTTAGAGGTACCTGTTACTTATCAAAGGACATGGAGAATATTAAAGATGCTGTTATTGTTCCAAGCTATGAAGAGGCAAGCACAGATAAAAATGCCTATAATGAAAGTTATAAGTTAGAATTCTATGAGCAGGATCCTATAAACGGAAATACTATAATACAAAAACATGGAGATAGATATCTAGTACAAAATCCTCCTCAAGAACCTTTAACTGTGGAAGATATGGATATATCCTATAATCTTCCTTATATGAGAACTTATCATCCTATATATGAAGCCAAGGGTGGAATACCTGCTATAAACGAAGTTAAATTTTCTATTACAAGTCATAGAGGATGTTTTGGTTCCTGTTCTTTCTGCGCTTTAACCTTCCACCAAGGGAGAATAATACAAAATAGAAGCCAAGAAAGCATTATAGATGAAGCTAAGCTTCTAACTACCTTAGATGACTTTAAGGGATATATTCATGATATAGGAGGCCCTACAGCTAACTTTAGACATAAGGCTTGTAAAAAGCAAGAGACTCATGGTGCTTGTAGGCATAGACAATGTATGCATCCTACTCCATGTAAAAATCTTAAAATTGATCATAAAGAATATTTAAGCCTTTTAAGAAAAGTACGTAAATTACCTGGAATAAAAAAAGTATTTATACGTTCTGGTATTAGATACGATTATTTAATCCATGATAAAGACACTGAATTCTTTAATGATTTATGTAAACATCATATTAGTGGCCAATTAAAGGTTGCACCTGAACATGTGTCTGATAAGGTGCTTCATCAAATGGGAAAACCTACAAAAGAAGTTTATAATAGATTTGTTAAAAAGTATTTTGAAATAAATAAAAAAATAGACAAAAATCAGTTTCTTGTACCTTATTTAATGTCCAGTCATCCTGGAAGTGATTTAAAATCTTCTATAGAACTTTCTTTATACATAAAGGATATGGGATATACTCCAGAGCAGGTTCAAGATTTTTACCCAACTCCTGGAAGTTTATCCACTACTATATACTATACAGGAATTAATCCCTTAACTTCTGAGAAGGTTTATGTTCCTAAAACCTCTAAAGAAAAAAATATGCAAAGAGCTCTTATGCAGTTTACAGTTCCTGAAAATCACAGCTTAGTTAAAGAAGCACTAACTAAAGCTGGAAGAGAAGATTTAATAGGAAATGATAAAAATTGTTTAATCTCCTATAATCCAATAAGAAAACCTGTGAAAAAGAATAAACCTTCACATAAAACTACAGAAAAATCTAAGACTTCAAAGTCTTCTATGGATAAAAAAAGTTTTAATAGAAAACATAAGAATAATAAAGGTAAAAAAAATTAGGCTTGGATTTTACTCCAGGCCTATCTCTTTTTCAAGCTTTTTATTCCATAATACAAGGTTATAAGAGAAACTAATTCCCCTATTAAAGTGTTATAATCCAAATTAAAACCTAAAAGAATAAGTATGTTTTCTCCTATTATTATCATAACAGAAACCATTACCATTATGATTCCACTCTCTATGCTATTCTTAACTCCATAGCTTATTATGCACATAAATAATATAAGACTTAAAATAAATATATATCCTATATTAATCCACCCTTGCTCTATATATTTCATAGCATATCCATATATAGGGTGTATTTCAAAGGATACCTGAACAAATTTTATAATTCCTATATATATAATAATTAAAAAACCTAGAATTATAAAAATAAAATTTATTTTCAGCCCATCTTTCCTTAAAAAAATATAGTAACTTAATAATAAAACTCCTGGAATCCCTATAATATTTAAGGATATTAAGTATCTTATATTATATATATGCTCTATGTTCTGCATTATAAATGTAAATAATAGTCCTAAATATCTAAGTATCAACCCTAGGGATACAATAGTGCAAAAAGTTTTTATCTTTTTAGGTCCATTATTATAGCTTGAAAAAATAATGTTTATTACAAAAAAAATATTAAGTAACAATAAGGTTAGATAAACATAAACTAAATTCATTTCATCATTCCTCTACTTTATTGCTACTTAATATTATTAAAAATATTAGTTATTTATTCCTAATATTTTAAGTCCACCCTTAATACATTCTATGTTTAGTGGAAAATCTGGTCCCTTCTCTCCATCAATATCTGTTACTATGTCCTCATTACACTCTACTCTTAGTTTATTTGTTTTAAAATAAATAACATTAGGATCCTCTAAATGCTCGCCCTTAAATATTCTTATAAATAAAGGTATTAATTCTCTTATTGAACATGCCTTTATTATTAAGATATCTAATTGACCATCTTCGGCATTAGCCTTATAGGCAAGTTTAAAATTCCCTGCAGTTTGCCCATTAAACACTAATATTAAGTACATATCTCCGTCAAAATTAAACTCATCACTTTCAACTTCAACCTTTAACTTTCTAAAGTTCGGAAGTTGCTCTAAACCTTTTATGTAATAAGCAAGCTTTCCTATAGTGTTTTTAAGATTAACATCTGTCTTTTGAGAAACATCAGTAAAAAGACCTGCACTTGCAACATTTATAAAGTATTTTTCATTTATTCTACCAATATCTACAGGTACTGGTGTAGAATTTAATATCTGTTCACAAGCCTTCTCTACATTAGGAGACATTCCTATAAACTTAGCAAAATCATTAGCGGTTCCAACTGGTAATATAGCTAGTGGTAAATCTATCCCCATAGACTTCATAAGGTTTACAATAGTATCAACGGTACCATCGCCTCCAGCCACAATTACATATTCATAAGTATTATCAATGTCTGCAAAAGCTTTTTCAATCTCTATATCAAAGCTTATTCTATGAGGAACAACTATATATCCCTTTTTTTGATGAAGTCTTATAACAGTATCAATGTCATTTAAAATGGCATTCTCCCCTGAAAAAGGATTATATATGAACTTGACCTTCTTCATTGTTAACTCCTCCCAATTTCATTAAAAGTACAGAGTGATTATATCATTTTATATTAAAGGTGTCGAGTTACCTCAGAAACATATATGCAATATCCTTCCAATTAAACCCTCTATCCTTAATCTTTTTCTTAAATACTTCTTAAATACCCCCATACCCTCTTATATAAATTTATAATATAAGGTATAATGGCAATAGCACTAATTATAATGGGAGTGATGTAACAATGAAAAAAAGTGCAATACCAAATGCATTTACCCTTGGTAACTTAGCCTTTGGAGTTTTAGCAATACTTGCAACTTTTCATGCGGATTACAAGTTAGCAGCTATATTTATCATATGTGCAGCTATTGCTGATAGATATGATGGAAGGGTTGCTAGATTATTAAATGTTGATAGTGAAATAGGTAAGGAATTAGACTCATTAGCTGATTTAGTTTCTTTTGGAGTTGCTCCTTCAATTCTTGTTTATAAACTATACGGCTTTATGAGCTTTGGAATTCTAGGATATTTTCTAGTTTTAATATTCCCTATATGTGGAGCTTATAGACTAGCTAGGTATAATATATCAAGTTTTGATGGAACATTTACAGGAGTTCCTATAACAATAGCTGGAACATTTATGGCATTATTTTGTTTACTTCAAGTAATAATTTTTGAAAAAACCTTAAATCCAATATTACCTATAATATTTTTAATTGTACTATCCTATTTAATGGTAAGTAAATTTAAACTTAAAAAGGTATAAAGTCCCTGGTTTAACACCAGAGACTTTTTTTTATTTCTTATCTGTTGTCTTAGATAACTCACATTGAATATCTTCATATACAAATTCTGGACTTATACATCCCTTAATCTCCTCGGAATACATAACACAATAATCAAGATACCTACATTGACATCTTTTTAAGGCATCCGCTACATCATCTATTAAACTTCCAAGAGCTTCTGCTCTTTTAAGTGCATCTTTAACTTGACTTTTTTTAGCTAGAGCTATTCCATTAAGCTCATTAGCCCCTCCAATTAAGAGTCTATATGAGTTAATAAGTCTTGTAAGCATTTCTTGCATTGCTATTATTTCTCTTTGCTGGCACTCCATTAAATCTCTATGACTCATATTCTATTCCACCTATGATACATACTTCAAAACTAATATATTAATAGAGTACTTAAAATATTACTTAGTTTTTTTATATTAATTTTTTAATTCTTCCTCAACATATTCTCCATCAATATGTTTAAACTCATCCTCATTATTCCCACTTGGAACTTCTTCTTCAGCTAAATTTCCTCTAAATAAGGACTCCTTATGATTAAATTCAAAATCCTCTTCCATTATAACTGGCATTACAAAATATTTAGGATAAGCTATTATCATATCCCCACTCCTCCTTATTTATAATTTTCACAGTGAATTTTAAAATAACCTCTTGGATATTTACATAATGGGCACACCATAGGTGCTTCTTTTCCTAAATGTATATATCCACAATTTAAACATTCCCATTTTTCTTCTTTATCTCTTTTATATAAGGTTCCATTCTTTAGTCTTTCGTATAACTCCATAAACCTTTTTTCGTGATTTTCTTCAACTTCTCTTAATTCCTTAAAAAAATCTGCTATTTCTAAGTATCCTTCACATCTAGCGATTTCCTCAAATTCTTTATATATCTTATCAGCCTCTTCTGCTTCTCCCATTGCAGCCTTCATTAAGTTCTTTTCCGTAGTTTCCATCTTTCCTAAGTACTTATTAAAAACCTCCCTGCCATGAGCAAATTCATTTTTAGCAGTCTCCATAAAAACATTAGCTATCCAGTGTTGTCCTTCACCTATTGCTTTTTCTGCGTATAAATCGTATTTATTCCTAGCTCTAGACTCCCCAGCAAAGGTCATCAAAAGATTCCTTTCTGTTTTTGAGCCTTTTACATTTTTCATTTTTATAGCTCCTTACTCTATTATTGCTCTTATATATAAAATATTCTATATTCTCCAAAATGTTACTAATTTCTAATTATCTCTTTATAATGCCTCCTAGAGTTCTAAATTCAAAAGGCAATTTACACATCTGCCTAAAGCAAAATAAATCAGAAATATTTTTAATGAATAAGTTATCAATTTAAATAAAACTTAAAGAATCCACCTAGAATTTAATTTCTAGGTGGATTTTTTAATTTATTATTGTCTTATGATAATTATAAGTTTTAACACTTAAAATAAACTATTTCTAAAGAATATAAGTTTTACTTATCTCCTCCTAAGATTTGTTTTTTAAGCATAAGTCCTGTAGGTGTTACTGCAAGGCCTCCCATGGCAGTTTCTCTAAGTTCACTTGGCAGACTACGACCAATTTTATTCATGGCCATAACAACCTCATCAAAAGGTATCTTACTCTCAACTCCTGCCATAACTAAATCCACTGTGGTAAGCGCACTAACCGCTCCTGCTGCATTTCTTTTAGCACATGGTACTTCTACAAGTCCTGCTATTGGATCACAAACAAGACCTAATATATTTTTTATAACTATTGCCGCACCATGAAGGCACATAGCTGGTGTTCCTCCCATAAGATCTACAATAGCAGCACATCCCATAGCAGCTGCTGAACCACATTCTGCCTGGCATCCACCTTCTGCTCCAGATATGGATGCATTCTGTGCAATAACAACCCCTACAATAGAAGATGCAAAAAGTGCCATTATAAGTTCATCATCACTTTTATTAAGCCTTTCTCCTGCTGTGGTTATAACTGCTGGGAGTATTCCACAAGATCCAGCCGTAGGACATGCAACTATTCTCCCCATAGAAGCATTAACCTCTGAACAAGAGATAGCCCTTGCCATTGCCTTTACTATATAATCTCCACTTAAAGTATTTCCACCTTTAACATATTGATTTATTCTATATGCATCTCCTCCAATAAGTCCACTTACTGAAATAACCTTCTCATCTAAGGCTCTCGATGCAGCTTCTTTCATTGCATTTAAATTTTTTCTCATTTTTTCTATAATAACTTCTCTTGACTGTCCGCTTTCTTCCATTTCATTTCTTAAAGCAAACTCTCCAAGGGATATGTTTTCTTTAGTACATATTTCTATTAGTTCTCTTCCGCTTTTTATATACACCTTATTATTCTCCTTCCTTCATAGGATTTATTATTTTTATGTGATTTATTTCTTTTATAGATAAAATTTCCTCTTTTATTTCTTTAGTTATATTATGATCTGTTTCAAAAATCATAGCAGCACCACGTCCTCTACTGCTTCTAAATACCTTCATAAAGGCTATATTAATATCATTATCATAAAGAATTGCAGTTACCTTTGATACAACTCCTGGAGCATCCCTATGATCTATAATAAGAGTTGGATATTCTCCTGTAAATTCAACCTTTTGGCCATCTACTTCTGTTATTATTATGCTTCCTCCCCCAATAGAGGATCCCATTACTTCTGCCTCATATCCATCTTCTTTTTCAATGACAAATTTTACTGTATTAGGGTGTACTTCTCCTAAATCAGCCTCTTTAAAAACTATTTCTATTCCCTTGTCCTTAGCTATCACTAGAGAGTCTCTAAGGCCTTCATCCCATGGATTCATTCCAAGAATACCAGCTACTAAGGCCCTATCTGTTCCATGACCTTTATAAGTTTTTGCAAAGGATCCATGAAGAAGAAATGTAACCTTTTTTATATTTTCTCCTGCAATAATTCCAGCAATCTTTGAGAGTCTGGCTGCCCCAGCTGTATGAGAACTAGATGGTCCTATCATTATAGGACCTATAATATCAAAAACTCCATATCTTTTCATTATAAAAATCCCCTTTTTCTAAGCTTATATTTCTTTTGGTTTTCTATTATTAAACTTTAGTTATATATAATTTATCCTATTTAATTATAAGTATTTTTTCTTATTAGTTCCATGAAAATTTATATGTATATATTAAAATAAGAGTTTAATAATTTTTGTTTTAAAAATTAATTTATATGTGAAAATAAACCCCTTATATAAGATAATTATAAAAATGTTTTCCACATTATCTTATGTAATATTGTAGTTATATCTCCTTAATTCCCCTAAATTGAATAAAGTTCATCCTAAGGGTAAAAATTACCTGTCTAAAATAGTTACCCCTTAAATGAACTTTATTTAATCTTTTAATTATAGCTGTAAAACTTTATCCATATTATATATTAATATTTATAGAAAACACTTCCTCCTATAAATTCTCTTAGAATAGAATTTGTTGGAATAGTATCTATATCCACATCTTTAAATAGCCTTAGAAAGTTTTTAAGACGTAAAACTTCATAATAAACTTCGCTTTCTTCTCCTATCTTTTCTAGTTCCTCCAATGCATATTTTTTTAGTACACATAACTCATATACAAGGGTTGAATTAAACATAACATCAGCTTCTTCTTGGAATATAAATATATTTTTTTCTTCCCCTCTTTTAATAGAAGGCCACATTTTAAGAGTATCTTCCCCCATATAACCTCTAGATAAAAAATCTCTTACTATTCTTCTTACCTTCCTAACATCTGTTGTTGTTATTCTATTGTGGCTATCTATATTAAGCTGAGTTAAAGCACTTATATATATCTTAAACTTATTTTTACTATCTATTGCCCTAGTTAACTTATCATTTAATCCATGAATTCCCTCAACTATTAAAACCCCATTGTCTGGTAGCCTTATTTTATGTCCATTCCACTCTCTAGCTCCAAGCTTAAAATTATAACTTGGAATTTCAACAGTATCCCCCTTTAGTATTTTTTTTAAATCCTCATTAAATAAAGGTAAATCTAAGGCATCTATGGACTCAAAATCATATTTTCCATTTTCATCTAAAGGTGTATCCTCTCTATTTACAAAATAATCATCCAAGGATATTGGTATCGGAGTTATTCCATTAACTCTTAATTGAATCCCAAGCCTTCTTGCAAAAGTAGTCTTCCCTGATGAAGATGGACCAGATATAAGTATTACTTTTACATCCTTTTTCTCACTTATAGTGTCTGCAATATAAGCTATTTTCTTTTCATGAAGGGCTTCTGCCACCATAATAAGCTCTTGAATTTCTTTATTTTCTATTTTATTATTTATAGCCCCTACATCTGCTACTTCTAAAATATTAAGCCATTCCTCTGTTTCCTTAAATATATTATCTAACTTTTCATAATTTATAAATTTAGGTAATCCCTTAGGATCATTTTCTTCTGGATACCTTAAAATAAACCCTGGATCATGAAATATTAGATCAAAGGTTTCCATAACTCCTGTGCTTGGGGCTAAAGGACCATAAAAGTAGTCATATCTTCCTTGGAGTTCATAAAGCTTTAATTTATTATTTTTTACATGTTTTAAGAGCCTTACCTTATCTTCAAACCCATAGTCTTGAAATATATTAATGGCCTCTTCCCTAGTTACAGATATTTTATTTATTCTTTCATCAGCCGTTATAATTTCTTTCATTCTATTTCTTATATCCTCTATATCCTTTTCATCTAAGGAATGCTCCTTATGAATTTCTCCATAGATTCCCTTACTTATAGAATGTTCTATGGTTATTTTAGATCCCTTAAATAAATCATATACTGCTTTTATTAAAATAAAATGAAGTGTTCTTGCATAGGTTTTTAACCCTATGGTTTCTTCTATGGTTACTGGATAAAATTCTCCCCCATGGGGCACCTTATCCCTAAGCTCATAATAACGTCCATCTATTTTTCCTAAGGTGATAGGAATATCTCTATTGGAAAAATGTTCCTTTACCACTTCTTCAAAGGTGATCCCTTCCTCCACCCTTAAGTTTTTTTCATTTGGTGTATATAAATGTATTTTAGCCATATAAATCCCCCTTCTATATTTATTAGAATTTAAGAATAACTAAATAACTAATGTACTTATTATTGGTTATTTACTACCATATTTTATGAATTTTAAACTAAACCCATTTAATTTAAGAGAATCTATTACACAAAACTTTCAAAATTTCTACGTATAATTAATCATTAAGATTTTAAAATAATTTTATTAAATTAATTAATAACTAAACTTTAGTTTTCATATAGATATCCAAAGGGACATCTAAACTTATCCAAAATTTTTTACCACCATTTCTAAAGTTACTAAATAAAAATTTAAGGAATAATTTGATTTTAGGTTGAGGATATCTATAAATATAATAAGTTTCACACATATAACTTAAACTTCTCTTTACATTTTTTATAAACTAATCCCTTATCTATATTATACTTTAGTAAATTTAGAATGTAATTATTTTCAGTAATAAAAACCCTTCATTTATTACATAATATATCTTAGAGGAGGTATTTTTATGTTTATTTTTTTAATTAGAACCGCAATATTATATGCACTTGTAGTTCTAATAATTAGACTTATGGGAAAAAGACAAATTGGAGAGCTTGAACCCTTTGAACTAGTTGTAACCATAATGATTTCGGACTTAGCCTCCCTTCCTATGCAGGATAATAGGCTTCCTCTTATTAACGGAGTTATTCCTATAGTAACATTGCTTATTATTCAAGTAGTATTATCAGAGGTTCAAATAAGAAGTAAAAAATTTAAAAATATATTGGATGGAACCCCTTGTGTACTAATTAAAAATGGAATAATAGATACTAATCAACTAAGGAATCAAAGACTAAGCCTTCCTGAACTAATGGAGGAACTTAGGATTAAAGGTTATACTGATCTTACTAAAATAGCTTTTGCCATCTGGGAAACTAATGGTCAACTATCTATAATTGAAAAAAATATTGACCAAACCCCAGTGTACATACCAAGAATCTTATTTAATAATGGTAAGCTCTATGGAGATATCTTACAAGCTATAAATAAGGACGAGGATTGGTTTAATAATGAACTAATAAAAAATAAAGTTACTAGAGAAGAAATTGATTTTGCAATTATAAATTGCAAGGGTAAATTTTCTTTTCAAAGAAAGGCAGGGAGTAAAAAATGAAAAATATTGTAACTTCTTTTTGCATATTTATATCATTATTAATATTTATGACCTGGTCTTTAAATTATTTAAATAAGATTACTTTAGAAATAGAACAGAAAAATGATGTAATTGAAGATTTAGTTAATGAAAACAAATGGGAAGAAAGCTATGAAGAGGTTCTATCCCTTTTAGATTTTATAAATGAAAATTCTACTAAAATGTCTATATTTATAAATCATCAAGAAATGGACTTAATTGAAAGTGAAATTTATAGATTAACTCAATTTGTTAAAAATAAGAACTTAGATGAGACATTATCCTCCTTACATTTTATAAAGTTTTCTGTAGATAGTGTAAAAAAACTTCAAAAAGTAAACATAAAAAATATTTTTTAATAAAAAATATTTATATAAAGGTAGAAAATCTTTTTCTTTTCCTTTATAATAAAGATAGAAAACAATTAGAAAAAGTCCCACTGGGACTATTTTAGTCCCTATAGGCCATAGAAAATTTATGAAAGGTGGTTTATCTAATGGCATTAGTTACAACTAAAGAAATGTTCAAAAAAGCTTACGAAGGTAAGTACGCTATAGGAGCATTCAATATTAATAATATGGAAATAATTCAAGGAGTTATAAACGCAGCAAAATCTAGAAATTCTGCTGTAATACTTCAATGTTCAACAGGAGCAATAAAATACGCTGGTCCTAAATACTTAAAGGCAATGGTTGATGCTGCAATAGCTGATACTGGAGTAGATGTTGCTCTACATCTTGATCACGGTCCAAACTTAGAAACTGTTAAATCAGTTATAGATGCAGGATTCACTTCTGTAATGTTTGATGGTTCTCATTATGACTATGAAGAGAATGTAAGATTAACTAAAGAAGTTGTTGAATATGCTCACGCTAGAGGCGTTGTTGTTGAAGCTGAGCTTGGAGTTTTAGCAGGAGTTGAGGATGATGTAGTTGCTGCTGAGCATATATACACTGATCCTAATCAAGCAGTTGATTTCGTTAAGAGAACTGGATGTGACTCTTTAGCAATAGCTATAGGAACAAGCCACGGAGCATTTAAGTTTCCTCTAGACTTCAAACCAGAACTTAGATTTGATATATTAGAAAAAATTCAAGAAATGTTACCTGGTTTCCCAATAGTTCTTCACGGAGCATCTGCCGTTGATCCTGAAGCTGTTGCAACTTGTAATGAGTATGGTGGAAACATAGCAGGAGCTAAAGGAATCCCTGTAGATATGCTAAGAAAGGCATCTTCTATGGCTGTATGTAAGATAAACATGGATACAGACTTAAGACTTGCTATGACAGCTGCTATAAGAAAGACTTTTGGAGATGATCCAAAGGAATTCGACCCAAGAAAATACTTAGGAGCTGGAAGAGCTGCTGTACAGAATACTGTTGAAGGAAAAATAGACAATGTTCTAGGATCTAAGGATTCTATAAGCAAGTAATTCTATTACTAAAACCCACCTAAAATTAGGTGGGTTTTCTTATTTCTCCATATAATTCATAACATGCTTTATAACTATATTAATGCTTCCGTCTCCATTTCTTTGTATTTCAAACTTACTATTATCATGATAGGCTTCTTCGTCTATATAAAGATCTATATCCTTATCTATTTTAAGCCTCACTCTCTTTAACTTCTTTTCTACCCATTCCTTATCTACCTTAACTTCCTTTTCAAGGCCTTGAGCTGCTACAAATTCCACAAACTTAGCTTTTTTATCAGGTTCTTCCTTAAATAAATTTTCACTTAGCTCATGTACATCTATTATTTCTTCTTCCTTTAGGTTTCTTTTTACCTCTGTTCTTATAATCTCAGCCTTATCTGCATCTTCCTTTATGTGATTCCTTGTAAAAGTCTCTGCAGCTTTTAAAAAGGTCTTTGTCATATCTCTTTCATTGGTAACTATACTACATCCTAGGTAATTATTAAGGAAGTAGTTAGATCCATATTCCTCATTATCCTTTGACTTCTTTTGTTTATCTATAACCATTAAATTAAATTCTTGCCCTTCCCTTACAGGTTTTATAAAGGCTCCCTTTTGAATTCTTTGGCTACTACTTGGAAGTCCTGCAGTATGAGGAACTATGTTTATATTCATTCTATCTTCTATAAAATCAATTTTATGGGTAAAATTCTTTACATAATCCATTTTAAGCATACAAAGCATGGGACCATATTCTGTGGTAATTCCTATAACTAAAATATCACAAGAAGGTATATTAACATTTGCCTTCATTTGAACAAAAAGCTGTCTTGCAAGCTCCTTTGACACCTCTAAAAGATTATTTTCTCCATTTAGATATTCTTGGCTTACTTCCTTTACAATACTTCTCTCTTCATTAAATAAGGCATACTTTAACTCTTCATCCTTTAAGCATCTTTCCACATGCTTAAATAAAAAGGTATAAGTATCCTCATCTAATTCTAAATATGATTCATTAAGTATAGGGTCTATTCCGTTACTATCTAATATATGAAGTACTGCGTCTATTATGGTTATATCCTTTATGTATTCCAAGTACTACACCTCTACTTTCTTTTTTAGTGTAATAACACAAAAACATTTCTATTATACCATAATTATTGTAGTTTATGTTTTAAAGTTCATTATACAAATGACAAGAGACAAAATGGTCCTTCTTTACCTCTAGAAGTTTTGGTTCTTCTTTATAACACCTTTCCTTAGCAAAAGGACATCTAGTATTAAATCTACATCCTTCTGGTATATTACTTGCACTTTCAATCTCTCCCTTTAAAAGTATTCTTTCTCTTTTTTCTAAGGGATGAGATTTAGGTACAGATGCTATTAGTGCCTTAGTATAAGGATGTAGAGGCTCTCTAAAAATTTCTTTTGCCTCCCCTTTTTCAACAATAGTTCCTAAATACATAACCCCTATTTCATCACAAAAGTTCTTAACTACATTTAAATTATGAGATATAAATAAATAAGTTAATCCATGTTTCTCCTTTAAATCTAACATAAGATTAAGTATTTGAGATTGTATTGATACATCTAAGGCTGCTGTTGGTTCATCACAAACTATAAACTTAGGTTTTAAGGCTAATGCCCTAGCTATACCTATTCTTTGTCTTTGTCCTCCACTAAACTCATGAGGATATTTTTTAAGAGCATCTTCATCTAACCCACATTGATTCAAATAACTAATTATATACTCTCTTAATTCTGATTTTTTTAAAAGATTATGCTTCTTTACCCCTTCCCCAACTATACTCTCTACACTCTTTCTTGGATCTAAGCTTGAATAAGGATCTTGAAATATTATTTGCATATCTTTTCTTAAATCTCTTAAATTTTTACCGCTTAATTGAATTTTATTCTCCACATTATAAAGGGTTTTATTATTAAATATAACTTCTCCACCACTAGGATTTATTAAATTTAAAATAAGTTTTCCCGTAGTTGATTTTCCGCATCCTGACTCTCCTACAAGTCCCATTATAGTTCCTCTTTTTATATTAAAGCTAACATTATCCACTGCCTTAAATACTTTTTTATTAGAGGTGAAAAACCCCTGATTTTGAATAAAATTTTTCTTTAAATTCTTAACCTCCAATATATTATCCAATTCTACGCCTCCTCTTTAGAGTATAGAAAACATCTTACCCTATGATTTTCTTTTAAGGTTATAAGTTCTGGCTCTAGCTTTATACATCTTTCCATTACTTTATTACACCTTGTATTAAACTTACACCCTATTGGTTTTTCATAGACTTTAGGTATATATCCCTCTATATTAAAAAATCTATTGTCCTTCATATTATCTGGAGTTGAATCTATAAGACCTATGGAATAAGGATGAAGTTTATTATCAAAAAACTCTATTACACTACATTGTTCTAATACCCTTCCTAAATACATAACCATAACTTCATCACAAATTTCTGCCACCACCGAAAGATCATGGGTTATTATAATAACTGTACACTGAAGTTCATTGCTTAGATCCTTTAAAAGATTAAGTATCTCCATTTGTATTGTAACATCTAGAGCTGTAGTAGGCTCATCTGCTATTATAAGCTTTGGTTTTAAAACTATAGCCATAGCTATCATCACTCTTTGTCTAAGCCCCCCACTTAATTGAAATGGATATCTCTCCATAATCTCCTTAGGATTAGGTACTCTAACCTTTTTTAAGACTTCTTCTACCCTATTTTTAAGCTCATCTCTTTTGCAGCTATTATGTATAATTAAAATTTCTTCTATTTGCTCCCTAACTGTCATTATAGGATTTAAGGCTGTCATTGGTTCTTGAAAGATAATAGCAATATCCTTTCCTCTTATATGGCTCATTTCCTTATCATTAAAGCTTAAGATATTATTATTGTTAAAAATAATATCTCCACTTATATTAAATGTATCTTTATTTAATAAATTCATTATGGATAAAGCTGTTATACTTTTTCCACTTCCTGATTCTCCTACTATTCCAAATATCTTAGATTTTTCTACTTTAAAACTTACATTATCCAAAATCTCAACTATTCCATTTAATGTATTTGCTTTAACATTTAAATTATTAACCTCTAATATATAATTCTCCATAATCTGCTCTCCTAATTCTTTGTTTTAGGATCTAGTGCATCCCTTAATCCATCGCCTAAAAAGTTTATTGATAAAACTGTTAAAAGAACACATAATCCTGGTGGTAGCCATTGCCACCATTCATTTTGAAGGATGGACATATTTTGAGCAGCAGCTAACATATTTCCCCAGCTTGGCTGTGGTAATTTTACTCCCATACCTAAGAAGCTTAAGGCTGCCTCTGTTAATATTCCATTAGCTATAGAAAGGGTAGCTGCAACTAATATTGACGGTAAAATATTAGGAAGTATGTGGCTTAATATTATTTCTATAGAATTTAAACCCATAGCTTTAGATGCTTCTATATACTCCATATTCTTAAGAGTTAAAACTTCTGCCCTTACTATTCTAGCTATGGATGTCCATGAAAGAACTCCTATTATTATAATTACATTTAAAACACTAGGTCCTAAAATTGCTGCCATGGTTATAGCTATTACAAAGAATGGGAAACACATGAAAATATCAACTATTCTCATTATTATAAAATCAATAGCTCCACCAAAATATCCAGCTAAGGCTCCTAAAGTTACACCTATAAGCATTTGCATAATAGTTCCTACTACTCCAAC
Organism: Clostridium hydrogeniformans DSM 21757; assembly: GCF_000686705.1. Lineage (GTDB taxonomy): Bacteria > Bacillota > Clostridia > Clostridiales > Clostridiaceae > Clostridium_Z > Clostridium_Z hydrogeniformans. The sequence goes on from NZ_JMLJ01000003.1 coordinate 400,935, forward strand.
TAAAAGAGATACTCTTCCTCCATATATAAGCCTTGAAAATATATCTCTTCCCATTTCATCGGTGCCAAGTATATGTTCCTTAGAAGGACTTGATGAAATATTTGATAAATCCACTTTATTCATATCTATGCTAGTTATTAAAGGAGCTAAAATAGATAGAAAAAGTAATGTAACTAATATTATTACTCCAATAGATGCAAGCTTATTATTTTTAAACTTCTTAAATGCAATGTTACTTTTTATTTTAATATCCATTATTAACTATTCCTTTCCGTATCTTACCCTTGGATCTACCAAAGAATATAATATATCAGCTAATATATTAGATAATAATATAATAACTGCCATTATCATAAGTATCCCCATTATAAGAGGATAATCTCTATTTAAAACTGCTTCATAATTTAATCTTCCTATTCCTGGCCATACAAATATAGTCTCAGTTATAAGAGCCCCTGAAAATATAGTAGGTATCTGCATACAAAGGATTGTAATTATTGGTATTAAGGAATTTTTAAAACCATGTTTTATCATAGCTTTTCTCTCAACAAGACCTTTTGCCCTAGCAGTTTGTATAAAATCCTTGCTTATGTTATCTATCATAGACGATCTTGTATATCTCATTAATGATGCAGTATTCATTAACGCTAAGACTATAGTTGGCATTATCATATGCTTCATGGTATCTAAAAAAGCCTGTACTCCCTCATAATTTTCTCCTGGGGTTTTCATACCTGATATAGGAAGTATTCTAAGATCGAAAGCTAGCCACTTTATAAGAAGCATACCAAAGAAAAATGAAGGTATAGATATGCCTATAAATGATAAAATTGTTATTATATAGTCATAAACTGAATTCCTTTTTATAGCAGATAAAACCCCTAAAGGTATAGCTATAAGTATACTTATAAACGTAGCAACAATAGAAAGAATAAGGGTATTTCCTATTCTTTTATTTATCACTGATATCACTGATTCTTTATATTGTATTGAATATCCAAAATCACCTTTAATAGCTCTTGAAACCCACTTTATATATTTCACTGGCATAGGATCATAATAGCCAAGATCCTTAAGCATAGCTTCAGTTTGTTCTGGAGCCACATTAGGATTTATCATATTAATATAGGGGTTTCCTGGTTGACTATGTACAAAAATAAAAACTATTATAGATATCCCAAAGAGTACTATAAGAGAAATTATAAATCTTTTAATTATACGTCTTTGCAAAATTCTCACCTACTTTTAAATAATTGTTACTTAAAGATTTTAAAAGAGGGGTGTAAAAAGAAAAAATCTTTCTCACCCCTCTGCATCTATGTGATCATAATTAAATCAATATCTACTCTTCTATATACCAATTTTCAACATTTAAGAAATCTAAATTAGTATTTGGAGTAAAGTTTTTAAGTTTAGAATTTGTAGCTTTAACTATATTTGGGGAGAATAAATATACCCAAGGTACATCTCTATTCATTATCTCTCCATAACCTTTATATATTTCTTTTCTCTTTTCCATGTCTACTACTTTTAAAGCTTCATCCATAAGTTTATCTGCTTCTGGATTTTTGTAGCTAGAAATATTCCAAGCAAAAGTTTTTGGCTTATCTGAAGCTGCTGTTGAATGCCAATAAGGTTTTGGATCTGGTTCTATTGGTAGCATATTATTCATCATATACATATCAAATTTATGATTTCCAACTACTTCATCCATTAAGGCTGTAAATTCCATAGTTAAAATATCCACTTTTATTCCTATTTCTTTTAGGTTAGATTGTATTAATAGAGCTCTTTGCTCTTGAGGTTTTTGATTTGATGGAGTATGAAGCTTAACTTCAAACTTTTCATTTTTATTATTTTCAACTATTCCATCATTGTCCCTATCTTCCCAACCTGCTTCCTTTAATAATTCTTTAGACTTTTCTACATTGTATTTGTATTCTTCTAGATTAGCATTTTTAGGGTAAGCCCAGCTAGATGGTAGCATTGGAACATTTACTATGGTTCCATTTCCTTCTGCAAGTTTATCTAAGGCCTCCTGTCTATTAATACCATACATTATTGCCTGTCTAACTTTAACATCTTTAAATTTATCTTCTCTTAAATTCATTCCCATGTAAAGTATACTATTTTTAGGATATGAAACTAAATTAAACCCTTGATTCTTTAATCCATCTCTATCTTTAGCTTTTAAGTCAGATACATCCGCTACATCTATAGTACCATTAGCAATCTCTCCTTGCACTGTATCTGGATTTGTAACTTTAAATATAAACTTATTAGTTTTGGCCTTATCTCCATAGAAGTCATTATTTTTTTCAAACTCAACACTTTGACCATTTTCAAACTTTACTAATTTATAAGGACCTGAACCCACAGGCTTTGTTAATAAGTCACTACTTTCCTTCCATTTTTCTGGGCTTACACTACCCCATACATGTTCTGGTATAATTCCTAAGGTTCCTATATTGCCTAATGCAACAGAATAAACTTCATTAAAGCTAAATTCTATTGTTCTATCATCTATAACTTTTATTCCTTCGATTTTATCTGCTTTCCCTTCTGTGTATTCCTTTACACCTTTTATACCTTCTACAATATTTTTATTTGGACCATCATATTTTTTATCTGCTAAAGTTTTAAATGTATATTCCACATCTTTAGTAGTTAATGGTTTTCCATCTTGCCATTTTAAATCCTTCTTCAACTTAAATGTATATGTAAGTTCATCATCAGATACCTTATATTCCTCTGCAAGTTCATTTTTAAATTTATACTCCTTGTCATAGGATAATAGTCCTGAATATACTAAACTATTCACTGCTCCATCATAGGTTGTATTAGATATAAGTGGATTAAATATTCCTGTTGGTGCTGTTGGAAGAGCATATACTATTTTTTCTTTTACTTTCCCTTTGTTTTCTGCACTTTTATTGTCCTTGCCACCACATCCAGTTAAAACTAATGATGCTATAAGTAGTGATGAAGCAAGAATTGTAATAACCTTCTTCGCTTTCATATGTAAAGTCCCCTTTCTAAGTTCTTATGTTTAATATCTATATAATAATTATTTTGCCCATTTAATTATACATATCTGCAAGAATTACTTCAAAGCCTATCGTAGTTTTCTATAGTTAGAATACCAACTATTTATTTTTTCAATATATAATAGTTATTTATACATTAATAGATGTAATAATTTTTTTCTACAATATATATATATTATATTTTTAAATTTAATTTATCTATTTATTAAAATTTTATTTTTTAATAACTTTTTACCGACATTTTTTATAATTTCTTTAAAATATGAAAGGCTTTTCTTTGAATATTTTTTATGAACTATAAAACTTTTTTCATATTAATATTTATTTTTTTGGCTTTTTGTATACAATGCTTATTCATAATTTATTTAGATGAACATCTCTTATAATAATAGACCTTTTATTTTTTATTTTTAAGTGATAAAATATTATCAAATTCACGTGAATGCTTAATAAATATATTCATTACAATCCTATAAAAAATTTACTATATCCTTAAAGTACTCTAAGGTAAATACCTATTAATACTCATAAGATAAAAATCAAATACATGATATATTTGATTTAATCTAGCTATTTACCAAAATTATATTTAAAGGAGTTAATAGTATGTTAAACAAAAAAAAGATTTCCTTACTTATAAGTGCTACCCTAATATCTTCAACATTATTTAATTATATTCAAGCAAAAGCATTCCCTATCTCTCAAAAGGATCAAAAGGAAATAAAAGCTCAAAAAGATTCTGGCAAGCTTACAGTAATGATATATTGCGATGCTGATAATGACTTAGAGCCTTATTTATTAAATGATATAAAGGAAATGAAAAAGGGCTATGTAAATAATCCTAATTTAAATCTGTTAGTTCTAGTAGATAGAAACGGAACTTATTCTTCAGACTCATCAACCTTCGGTCAAAACTTCTCTGATACTAGACTATATAAAATTGAATCTAATAAAACTATTAGAATTGATGGTGGACAAGAATTTCCTGAGATAACTACAAAAAGTAATTATGAAGGTAATATGGGGGATCCAGAAACCTTAAAGAAATTTATACAATTTGGTAAAGCTAATTACCCTGCTGATAAATATACTCTTCTAATGTCAAATCATGGTGGTGGTTCTAGGGAAAAGAACAAACTTAATGAGGTAAATAAAGCTATCTGTTGGGATGAAAGTAATAATGATGACTGTCTATATATGGGAGAAATTTCAGATGTATTAACTAATAAAGAATCTGTAGATCTTCTTGCCTTTGATGCTTGTCTTATGGGAACCTCCGAGGTAGCATATCAATATAGACCTGGAAATGGAGGTTTTGAAGCTAAATATATGGTTGCTTCAAGTCCAAACGTTTGGGGATATGGATTTAAATACGACAACATCTTTTCAAGGATAAAATCAGGTGGTGGAAGTAACGGAGAAACCGACTTAACCCTTGGAGGCAAAGAAAAGTATTATGACCCTGCAACTATCACTCCTGAAGAACTTGGAGCTATAATGGTTGAAGAGCAAAGGGATTCCACTACAAGGGTAAATAATCAACAGCTTAGCCTCTATGACCTTTCTAAGGTTCAATCTATGAAAAATTCTTTAGACTCCTTATGTGAAAGCTTAAGTACAAATAATGAGAAGGATCAAGTTGAAGCTCTAAGAGGAAGAGGTAGCAACACTTCTCTAATTCACTATTTTAAAGAGTCCGATGAACTTGAATGGATATCATATCCATACTTCGATATATATGATTTAGCAAAACAAATAAGTCTTGACAAAAATTTTAGTGAGGAAAGCAAAACCTTGGCTAAAGATCTTATGACAAATATAGATAATACAATCTTATACTCCTTTGGTCAAAGCAAGTTTAATGGAAAATCCTCCTTTGAAGAAGGTAAAAACGGAATGAGTATTTTTCTCCCAGATGGAAACAAAGTATATAATAATGCAAATACCGGAAACTCTACTCCTCACTTTAAATATCAAAGATGGTACCATCCATTAAATACCTTAGAGAGAAGCCTTGGCATCCCTTATGGTAACCTTAGTTGGTGCAGAGATGGACAAGACCCTGAAATTAATAAAGTTGGCAACTGGTTTGAGCTTCTTGATTCCTGGTTTGATGAAAATAATAATGTTTCAGGTGGATTCAATAATTATCAATGGTAAGTTTTTATACTTATATAATGTTTATTTTATATAAGTCTGTATTTTAAAATAACTCTGAAGATATATTAATTTTAAGGGAAGTCACTTCCCATTTGACTTCCCTTAATTTCTATAGATATACCCATATGATAATTGAAACTAAATAACTAGCTACACATTATTTAATATGCATTAAACAAGTAATTTTCCAGGTGATTTATCTATATTTTTGATACATTACAGATTAAACTATATTACTTTATCTCCTCCAAAACTACTCTTCTTTTATAAAAGCCATACTTTTTATAAAATTCTAGTACATCCTCATTTCCCTCTGCTACTCCTATTATCTTTGTTTTCACTTGATTACTATTTAGCCATTCTAATGCCCTAACCATTAATTTGTCCCCTAAACCATATTTACGATATTCTTTTTCAACGAAAATAGAGTCAATTTCTCCAATTGATTCTTTATTAATTGTGCTAATGCAATAGCCAACATACAGTTCTTTATCCAAAGCTTTAATTAAATCTACTTTAATTTCCAAGTCACTATTCTTAAGAAACTTATTTTTTCTAACCTGGAATTTAAAATTTATAAAGTTCTCTTTAAAATAACTTGAGTTAATTTCATGATGCTTGTTTAAGCTTTCCCATAAGGGTTGTACAAAATCAAGTAGTTCTATTCCTCCAGTTACGAATTGAAAATCATTCATAATTAATTCTCCTTTTATATTTACAATAAAATCAAAATAAGTATCCTATTACACTTTTATCATAACCTAATTATGATATTAACATATATATAATTAGCGTAACTTTATCTCTTTTTCTTTAAATAAAGTTACTCTTATATAACTAGTCTCATCACCTTTAAACATAGAATTTTATGTACTAACTACTTTTTATAACTTTCAAATAATTACATACACTTAAGCAATAATATATCTAGCATACTTTAAAACTTCATCTAAACCGCTCAAAACTAAGCTGTACTATTTCTATAAATACATCTTTACTCATCCTATAATTTACTTATAGATTATAACCCCATAAATAAATTCACTTTTAAATGGGTCTTTACATACCCTATGTTAGTTTACTAAAATAGTATTACCTAGAAACTAAATATTTTTCTAAAAGATATTCTAATCATATTATTAGGAGGCAATATTTTATGCAAGAAATAGAAACTAGAATTATAAATATAAATGTAGAAGATATGAGGAATAAGCTTTCTTCTTTAAAGGCAATTAAAGTTAAGGAAGAAAATCAAATTAATCATATTTTTGATTTTAAGGATGGAAGACTTCTTAAGGATAAGGGATATGCTAGAATACGAGTTATTGAGGATCTTTTAAAGAATGAAACTAGATATTATATGACTACAAAAAAAATGATTAGTCAAGAAAAGTATAAAGTCATGGAGGAAAATGAAACCCTAATAGCTAGTGGTGATGAAGGAATAAACATATTTAAATCCCTTGGACTGGAGCTAGTTGAATCTATAAAGAAATATAGAGAGAGCTATAAGTATAAAAACACCTTGGTTGAAATAGATATAAATGATAAAAGCTTTTGTTCCTTTCCCTACATAGAAATTGAGTCCCCCTCAGAAGAAGAGCTTCTTTCTGTATTAAAACTTCTAGGTTATACCTTAGAAGATACCACCTCAAAAACTATATATGAACTTATAGGAGATTATAATAATAGCAACTTAAAAGGACTATAAAACATTAAAGGCTACTGATAAAATCAGTAGCCTTTTTAATTTACCCCTATTTGTACCTTTTGCATTCAGAAGGTTTCCCTCGGAACCCTACTTGAAACCCTGTGGGATACAAAAGACTATGCTATAACCTTAAGAACAAAACTTAAAACGAAAATTAAAGATACTACATACATAGGAACTTTAACTTCTTTAGCTTTTCCCTTAAATATCATAACTAATGGATATGCTATAAATCCTAATGCTATTCCATCTACTATACTAAATGTTAAAGGTATTGCAGATAATATTAAGAAGCAAGGGAATCCTATTTCAAAGTTTCCAATATCTACTCTTGATATATTAGATACCATTAAGAATCCTATAATTATTAGTATTGGAGCTATAGCTTCACTTGGTATTATCATTATTATTGGAGTAAATAATAATGCCAATAAGAATAATATACCTGTTGTTAAAGCTGTAAGTCCAGTTCTACCACCAGCTGCTATACCTGCTCCTGTTTCTATAGCATCTATTGTTGGAGATGCTCCAAATATACCACAAGTTATAACTGATATTGCTCCTCCCCTAAAAGAGTTTTTAAACTTCTCTGGAGCTCCTATCATATTTGTAGTTTGACCATACATAAGTCCTAAGTTTTCAAAAGTTACTAATAACACTAAACTAAATACAGCTACCCAGAAAGTCGGATTAGTTAAACCACTAAAATCCATGTTAAAGAATACACCTGAATATTCAGATATAGAAGGCATTTCAAAAGATATTGATGAAATATCAACTATTCCAAATATCATTCCAACTACTGTACCTAATGCTAGAGATATTAAAAATCCACCTGGAACATTTCTAAAAAATAAGAAAAGTGCGATAGCAAGGTTTATTAAAGTTACTATAACTTTAACTGAACCAAAATCTCCAAGTCCAACCATAGTAGCAGGATTCGCTACAACTATACCAGCATTTTTAAGTCCTACAAAAGTTAAAAATAAACCTATTCCTACTATAATAATAGTTTTAAGATCTTCTGGTATTGCCTCTGTTAATATTTGTGCAAGTTTTGTAAATGCTATAAGTGAAAATAATATACCTGATATAAAGATTGCTGCTAAGCCTTGACCAAGACTTAATCCCATAGCATCCTTACCACAAATAGTAAACACAAACAGCGCACATTCTCCAAGACCTGGAACTAGTATAATCGGTGCATCTGCATAGAATGCCATAATAAAACAACCAACTGCTGAAGCAAATACTATAGCAAAAATAGCAGCTGTTCTTGGCATTCCTGTTATAGCTAAAGTTTCTGAGTTAACTATAATAATATAAGCTATTGCAAAGAACGTAGTTAAACCAGCCATTATCTCCGTTCTCACATTGGTTTTTTGTGCCTCCAAATTTGTAAACAATTTCATTTTTAATTTTTCCCCCTTCAAAACACTACTAAATTAAAATAAAAATAAAGTTAGTATATTTTTTTCTATCCTCCCTTCTAATATTCACCCTCATCCCTCCCATATTTTAAATAAAAACTTAAAATACACTATATAAAAGCATTATTAATGCTTTTTAACTATTATAATTACTTTATTCCCCTAATTCAATAACCATTTTCCCCTTAATAGTTATGAATATATATACATTAAAATAGTATTTATAACTATTGAAATATAATTAAACCTTTTCATTGTTGATTTTCTTATGTTCCATTAAATTTATGTATATTGTATCACACTACTGTTAAATTCAATTATCTATTTTTTATATAGAATTATTTAATTTATGTATATTACGTATATTTTTTAATAACCTCCTCTTAATCTTCACCTATATTTAATTAAATGTAATTTTTATATTTATTACCCCATGTTCACTAAGGATATATATGTTAAATTTTTATACTTAACTGAAAATTATATTTTTTTCTGAATTATTTGATACTTCAATACGAATTTTTAAAGCTATATAATTTATTCTTATACTAAATAAGAATAATATAGTTATTGACTCCTCTTAATATATGTAATATAATATAAAGCAAATTCTAAAAAAATTAAATATTTTAGTTATGATTAGGAGTAGTAATAAGTGCTTTAGTCTAAAGAGAGCTGTTGATTTCGGTGTGAAACAGTGATGAATCCTTATGAACTTGCCTAGGAGCTTACTTGAGGAAATGCAAGTACGGAGAAATTCGTTAATATTTTTAAGTGAGGATATAAATATATATCCTAATTAGAGTGGTACCACGGGGAATTATACCTTCGTCTCTTAACAGAGATGAAGGTTTTTTTATTTTTATATACAAAAGGAGGCTTATTCAATGGCAAAATATTCTACAGCCATAGATGAAAAATGGCAAAAAAAATGGGAAGAAACAAACCTTTATAAATTTGATGAAAATAATTTAGATAAGAAGTTATATGTTCTTGAAATGTTCTCTTATCCTTCTGGAGCTCAGCTTCATGCAGGTCACTGGTTTAACTATGGTCCAGTAGACTCTTGGGCTAGATTTAAAAGAATGCAAGGATTCAATGTTTTCCAACCAATGGGCTTTGATGCCTTCGGTCTTCCTGCTGAAAACTATGCTATAAAGACTGGAGTACACCCATGGGATTCTACAATGGAAAATATAAAGACTATGGAAGCCCAGCTTAAAGCTATGGGAGCTATGTTTAACTGGGATCATGAGGTTGTAACCTGTGCTCCTGATTATTACAAATGGACTCAATGGTTATTCTTAAAACTTTATGAAGAAGGATTAGCTTACAGAAAGAAAGCCCCAGTAAACTGGTGCCCTAGCTGTGCTACAGTTCTTGCTAATGAGCAAGTTTTAGATGGTGAATGTGAAAGATGTAATTCAGAGGTTACTAAAAAAGATCTTACTCAATGGTTCTTTAAAATAACAGATTATGCAGATGAATTACTTGAGAAAATAGATGGTCTTGATTGGCCTGAAAAAACTAAGGCTATGCAAAAACACTGGATAGGAAAATCCACTGGTACTGAGGTTACTTTTAAAGTTAAAGATAATGATTTATCCTTTAATGTATTTACAACAAGGGTAGATACACTATTTGGAGTATCCTATGTAGTTCTTGCCCCTGAAAATCCATTAGTAAATGATATAACTACTGAAGAATACAAAAGCGCAGTAGAAAACTATAAGGAAGAAACTAAAAAACAATCCGAAATAGAAAGACAATCTATAACTAGAGAAAAGACAGGAGTATTTACTGGCTCTTATGCTATAAATCCTATAAATGGACGTGAAGTTCCTATATGGATTGGAGATTATGTTCTTGCAACTTATGGAACTGGTGCAGTTATGGCTGTTCCCGGTCATGATGAACGTGATTTCTCCTTTGCAACTAAATATAATCTTCCAATAGAAAGGGTTATAGAAGGTGGAGAGGCTTTACCTTATTGTGACTTAGGTCCTATGATTAACTCTTCCGAATTTAATGGATTAGTTGGAGAAGAGGCTAAGACTACTCTTACAAAGAAATTAGAAGAACTTAAAGTTGGGGAGTTTAAGGTTAACTATAGACTTCGTGATTGGCTTGTATCAAGACAAAGGTACTGGGGAGCTCCAATTCCTATTGTATATTGTGATTGCTGCGGTACAGTTCCAGTGCCAGAAAGTAATTTACCAGTAGAGCTTCCATATGATGTAGAATTTACTCCAGATGGAAAGTCTCCTCTTGCTAAATGTGAGGACTTTGTAAACACTACTTGTCCTAAATGTGGAAAACCTGCAAAGAGAGAGGTTGATACATTAGATACATTTGTATGTTCTTCTTGGTATTATTTAAGATATGTAGATTCTAAAAATAAAGATAATGCTTTTGATACAGAACTTATAAATAAAACTTTACCTGTAGATAAATATGTAGGAGGACCAGAACATGCTTGTATGCATCTTCTTTATGCAAGATTTATAACTAAAGCATTAAGAGATATGGGACACTTAAATTTTGATGAACCATTTACCTCCTTAACTCACCAAGGATTAATCCTTGGACCTGATGGTCTTAAGATGAGTAAATCTAAAGGAAATACTATATCTCCTAATGATTATATTTTAGAACATGGGTCTGATGTATTTAGAATGTATTTAATGTTTGGTTTTGCTTATGTAGAAGGTGGAGCTTGGAGTGATGATGGTATAAAGTCTGTAGCTAGATTTGTTGATAGAATAGAGAGAACTCTCACTTTAGCATTTGAAGCTATAACTAAGGGAGAAAATAATAAGACTTCAATAGATAAGGCTGAAAAAGAAATTAACTACTGGAGACACTTTGCCATAAAAAATGTAACTCAAGATACAGAAATTCTTCAGTTTAACACTTCCATTGCTAGGATGATGGAATTTATAAATGCTTTATCTAAGTATATTAATGAAGATGTTAAAAATCTAGCTTTCTTAAAAGAAGTTTGTCTTGACTATATAAGACTTCTTGCTCCATTTGCACCTCACTTTAGTGAAGAACAATGGAATATATTTAATAACAATGAAGATGTCACTGATAATTCTTATTCAGTATTTAGTGAGCCTTGGCCTATATTTGATCCTAAAGCTCTTATAAAGGATGAAGTGGAAATAGCAATCCAAGTTAACGGTAAAATTAAAGCTAAAATAAATATCCCTTCTGACCTTAATGAAGATGGAATAAAAGAAGCCTCTTTAAATGATGAAGATGTTAAAAGAGCTACTGAGGGTAAAACTATAGTTAAAGTTATAGTTATAAAAGGCAGACTTGTAAATATAGTTGTTAAATAATAAATCATAACATAAAAGAGTCATAGAATAATCTATGACTCTTTTTTATAAAATTAATTTAAGTGCTTATTAGTTAGATCCACAACCTGATCCACAGCTTGAGCATCCGCCGCTTTCTTCCTTTTTAATTGGATCAAGCATTAATCCTCTTCCATTTTCAGCTTCACAAGTTATTGCAAATCCTTCAAAATCTTCAACTAAATCCTTCTTTATTAAGAAAGTTATATCATTAACTTTTTCTACAACGTCATCTTCTTTTTGTTCATCCTGAACAATGTTAAATACTGGGCCGCCTCAGCCCATACCTGCTAGATTAACTCTTATTGTATAATTAGGAACATTATTTTGATCTAGCACTTCTTTGAATTCATTGTAAGCTACATCGCTTATCTTTATAGCACTCATTAAAATCCCTCTTTTCTTCAAATGTTAAATAAAAATATTTATTTCTTATTATATCACAATAGCATTATTTAATATACTGATAATTGTAATATAACCTATTGGTTTTTCCTATAGCTTTATTTTATTATATAATAATCATTATCCTGTGTCAAATTAAAAAAAGCTGATTTCCCCAAATCAGCTTTTTAGAAAGGAAGTATAGTTTTTTAAAATTTACTCTACATATATTTTACTTATATTTACCATAAAATACAACAGGTTTTATTATAAAATATAATTATTGCTATTTAATTTTATAATAATGTTTCCCTTATTAATAGATAAATTCAAATTCACTAGCATATCCACTCTCTAGTATTTATATCTTTAAGCATATCTTTTGCCACTCTTATTCCTGTTACATTTTTATTTTCATAAATAGTGTCATTACTTTCTTTAAGTTTTAATACTTTTCCATAGGATTTTTTTAAGGATAGTTCTTTTCCTTTTCCTGTTAAAACCCAAAGGATGTTTTTATTTAAAGGCTTCACTGATAACTCTTCTTCTCCCATTCCATCAGTGAAGTAAACTATTAAGTGATCCTTAAATCCATTTTTATTAGAATAGTTAAACAATGGTGAAAATGCAGTTCCACCCCTTCTATCTAATTTAGGTTTTAAATCTTTTTTTCCCTTAACCTTATATGTCCTTCTAACTTTATCATCTACTTCGGCTACAGTTATTTCTGCTGTCTTATTTTTTACTATACCAAAGACTTCCCTTAATATTTCTTTAATCTCCTCATCACTTATACTTCCACTTATATCAATAGCTATAAGGATCTTTCCTATATGATCTCTAAGACTCCCTCTAAGATCTAGCCTCTCTGGTTGTCTTCTGTCTTTCCTTGTAATAGTTTTTTTATATCCACCTTTTTCTGTTCTTATAATTCTTTTTAAATAGTTACTCCATTTTATTTCTGGCCTTTCTCTAAGAGCCTTTAGTAGTAACTCTAATCCTTTAGGTGCATTATCTCCCTTATAGGCATTTAAAGCATTTTTCTTACTTAGTTCTTTAGAGTCAAAGTCATTATTAAGCCAACTATCATGAACCTTCTCCATATTAAAATCTTCGCTTAAAGGAGGAGATTTAGAATCCTTTTCTATTTCATCTAAAGCCTTTTGTATTTTATAGGCATAAGTTTCCAATGATTCATCTTCTTTTAAATCTGCATTTATACTCATATTTATACTATCTATCCTATGACAAAACCCTGGTAATCCTTTTATAAATTGATTAACAGACACATCCATAGCTAAATTAACCACTAAAGGGCTATACTCATTTCTTAAAACATTAATTCTTGAGTAATGATCATACATTATATGAAAAACTTCATGTTTTATAAGAGCACACATCTCCCCTTTAGTTAAATCTAAAAATTCTTTTACACTAAAGGTCATTATATAGTTATTTAAATTCCCTCTAGTTTCTATTGGCCAAGATAAATTAATAGATATCTCTCTTTTTATCTGTATCATAAATAGCCCAAAAAAGTTATCTTCTCCCTCAATTAAAGAAAGAGTACACTTTTCTATTAATGATAAAAATTTTCTTTTAAATTCATTATTAATATCTTCCTTTTTTTTAAAAGAAAGAGCTTCTAAAAGAAGCTCCCTTCTTAGATTATCAAAGGCTGTATATTCCATAGTATCACCCCTTAATAACTTTCAAAAAATACCTGAATAAATGTATCACAATCTAAAAATTCATTGTATAAGGAATTTCCATAATCACTTCTTATATCTCTCATTATTCCTATTCTAAGATCTACTGGGTAAAGCTTAAGCATTTCTGAGAAGATATTTATATGCTCCTCATTATGAGAAAAGTCATTTAAATATACAAGAGAATTCTTAGCTATTACATATAACCTTGAATGACTTTCCCTTTGAATCTTTTCTCTAACATCATTTGGTATTATAGGGCTACTAAATAGTTCCTCTGGAGTTACAGCTAAAGATTTATAGTTTTCAATGAATCCCATAAAATCTTGTGCAATGGATGCCCCTACATTACCCTTTACCACATTATAAAATATCTTAGCTGGGTACTCCTCTTTATTCTCTGCATATATATTATAAGCTTTAGAGATTCTCTCCCAACTCCTTGGGGTGGCCTTCACCGTTTCTTCCCCATGAGGAGTATGAAGATACTTAGGGAATAGGGATATAAATTCTAGTATATGAGGATGAATCTTTGCTTTTTTACTCATTCCCCATTTTATCCATTCCTTAGCATCTACTTCCATCTCAACCCATACAAATCTATCTTCTTGAGCTGGGTCCATATCCACAACTTCATATTCACTATCTTCAAAAGCATCATATTTATTAGAAGGATTCATAGCAGCCATTACTAAAACCCTAGGGTTTAATTCATATCCATTTATCTCCCTATTTAGTATAAGGTTCATAAGTTCCTGTTGCACTGCATGGTCACATCTATTAATTTCATCTATAAATAATAAAATTTTACCTTCTTCATTATTCTTTAAATATTCATTTATAGAATAAAGCTTTGTATGTACTGCGTACACTGTTCTTTTCTTTTTCTTTTTTATATTATCTACAATAGTATCATAATCTTCTACTGTTGGAAGTCCACCTATTTCACCTTCCTTTAAAAGGTTGGCATCTATAGTAATAAGCTTATATCCCTCTTTTTCACTTAAAAGTCTTGCAAGAGATGTTTTTCCTATACCACTTTCTCCTATTAATAGGGGTACATCCTTACTTTGTAATATTAATTTTACTGTAAGTAGTGCTTCTGAGTATTTCACCTTAAAAACTTCCTTTCTACATAGATAACTTATAATCTACAACAATCTTTTTAGCATTTTTACTTCCGTACTTATATATGAAATCTAACTTATCCATATCTAAAATCTCTAAATTTAGAAAGTCTATAATATATTTTTTATTTACACCTTCATGTCCAAGTACTTCCATTAAAATCTCATCAAGCCATATAGGCTCTACATCTTCATGAATATACTTAACTATATTTATATTTACCTTTAAGAAAGCTTTTATATTTTCTTCTCCACTTACTTCTACATAAGTTATAGCTTCTTCATTTTCTCTAATTGCTTCTACTTGCGCTTCAAAAGAAGGGTCATCTATAAATTTTATAGCTCCCCAATAATTTTTTATAGCTTCTATTTGTACCTTAATAGTAGGATTTTTTATGTGCTTTATGGCATCATAATCTTTTCTTACTGCTATTATCATTTCTTCTTCTGATGGATTATCTATATATTGAATTGCCCATCCCTTCATAGCAAGAGCTTTTTCTTTAACTGCTTCACTTGGGTTTTTTACATATTTTAATGCGTTCCAAGAAGCTGTAACTGAAAGCATCGCTACTTCCTCTGAAGGACTTTCTATATATTCAATGGCTAAGGCATTAGATTTTATTGCCTCTAACTGAATATCATAGGTTGGATTTTTTATGTATTGAATTGCAGCTCCATTCTTTTTTACTGCTGCATATTTAATTTCATCTGAAGGATTCTCTAAATTCTTTATATAAAAAGGATTATCCTCTACCATTCTTAAGTATAGTTGTTCTTTTTCCATAATTGCACCTCTAATTAATAAGTATTATTAATTGATATTGATTATACAATAGATTATAGCATACAATTTAAATATTGGCTATGAGTTTAATTATAAAAATTCCTAGTAAAAAGTAAAGGGGTGGTAAATAAATACCAACCCTCTATGCAACTTCTCCTATTACATTATTAATCCATTTTTTTGATTTTAACCGTGGTAATTCAAAGAAAATCTTAAATATTTCTTCTAAACAAACAAATATATATAATGTATATACTGGCATTTTAAAAATCACAGCTCCTATAAAGGCTATAGGTACTGCTATTCCCCACACTGCCAGTAGCTCTATTAGTGTAGCATAGGTAACATCTCCACCACCTCTAAATACTCCTATTATCATAACTATATTAAAGAATCTTAAAGGAGTGATTATAGCCATTACCTTAAGCACTATAAAGGCATTATTATAAGTAGTCGTATTTATATTAAATAAGGAAAGTATGGACGGTGTACCTAAAAATACTACAGCGCCAATAATAACTCCAACTAAAGGAGTAAGTATTGATATTCTCCCTGAATAATCTACAGCTCCCTCTTCATCATCTGCTCCTATTTTGTTTCCTATCATTATAGCTGTTGCATTAGCTATACCTATGCCAAATATATTAAACATATTATTTATAGTAGAAGCTATCTGCATGGTAGCAACAGAATCAGTTCCAAGTTTTCCATAAGCAACAGAATATGCACTTATTCCAGTAGACCACATAATATCATTTAATATAAGCGGTGTGGCAGCCTTAAAATAAGTTTTAACTAAAGATAAGTCAAAATCAAATAATTCTTTAATGGAGGGAACTATTCCCCTCTTCTTTCCATATACCATAAATAGTATAAATGTCATTTCAAGAACTCTTGATAAGGTAGTTCCAAGAGCTGCTCCAGCTACACCAAGTCTTGGCATACCAAAATTCCCAAAAATAAACATGTAATTAAGAAACCCATTAGATATAAGTCCTATTATACTTGCATACATAGGAATCTTAGCTTCTCCTATACTCCTTAAAGCAGAAGAAAATCCAAGACTTATATTTGTTAAGAGATAACTTATTGAAACCACTTTTAAATATGATGTTCCAAGGGCTATAACCTCTGGATCACTAGTAAAGATCCCCATAATAAATTTAGGGAATATAAAGGCTATAAGTGCAAATAATAGTGACACGAAAAATCCCACCATTAAGTTTATACCTAGGAATCTTTTTATATTTTTACTGTCTCCTCTACCAAAAAACTGAGACATAAATAGTATAGCTCCTCCATTAACCCCTATCATAGTCTGCATAAACACCATAAAATATTGGTTAGCAAGACCTACTGACGCTATGGAACTTTCCCCTAAATTTCCTATCATAAGGTTGTCCACCAAATTCAGGGATGAGGTAATAAGATTTTGAAATATTATGGGAACTGCTAAAGTTGCCATAGTCTTTAAAAATTTCTTATCCTTAAAAATTTTCTTCATTTGTATCCTCCTTTATAAGCATTACTTAAAAATTAAATAAAATAGACCATACTAAAAAATAAATATTTAATAAGTCTTTTTACTTAGTAATAAAGTAAATAAACACATAAAAATAAGCAGCTGGGTAATTAGCTGCCCACCTGCTTTTAAATATAATGATTATAAAGCTCTTCTTTTGTAATAGAATACCATCTAAATGTTAGATAAGCTCATCTAGGGTTGTCACAACTGTTATACCCAACCTTTTATAGGATGGAGGTGTTACATATCCTAGCCATCAGATAAATTTTCTACAGAGATTATTATATATTTTCCTCTTATTAAGTCAAATCTAATGAGGGAGAAATATGATTTCCTTTCTCCCTCATTAAACATTTTCATCTCTTTATACTTTTATCATACTAAAACTTACTTTATTATTATAAATTCTATTTCCCTTTATTTATAAAATCTATAACATAATTTAATACCTTGTCCTTAGTTTCATCATCTGTAACCATAGTGTGCTTGTAAGGAGTTTTAACCACTTTTATCTTTTTATTTATCTTTGATAGATTGTCCATTCTCTCTAAAATAAACTTACTATAATCCTTTAAATTTTTTTCACTTATATCTTTTAAATCCTTTACCATTTCATAGGATAATCCAAATGCTTCTGGGTTACTCTTAATCATAGCTACCACCTGTGATAAGGATGGTACCCCTGTAGATGGATCTCCAAAATAATGCTTTGGATCAGCTCCTATAAATAAGGTTTTTCTTTTAGTGTTATAGGTTTTTTCAATATTGTTATTGTAGGATAAATCCATAAATTTAGAAAACTCTTCAAAAGTAAGCCCTGATGAAGGATTATATTCTAAAATTTCAAATAATCTTCTATTCATATTGAACTTATCTAAATCCTTAAAATTATAGTGAGCCCTATCTAATAAAACTATTTTCTTAGATATCTTAGGATATTTGTTTTGGAACATCATAGCAGTGTCTGCTCCGAAGGAATGACCTACTATATAAGCTTTCTTTATATTATAATAATCTAATACCAACTTTATACTGTCTAAGTAATTATCCCAAGTAATAGCGTCTAACTTTCCACTCTTACCATGATTTAATAAATCCATTGTAATTGTCATATAAGGATTAGATTTATTATTAAGAAACTCTCCACTTTCAGAGTTTCCTCCAAGTCCATGTAAATATATTATAGCTTCCTTAGTTTTACTTGAATAATTATAGGCTTTTGTATAAAGCTTAATCCCCTTATAACTAACATAGTTTTCTACGGTATTTTTTTCTTTATCATTTCCTTTAGCATCTGCAACTAAAGTACTCCCTCCTAAAACTAACATAACTAATGATAAAATAATTGATATAATTTTTTTCATGGTTCCCTCCTAAATATGTAATCTATTTTTTCCCTTTTAAGTTTATCATATCCATATGGTATTTTTCATCAATATTTTTTAAAAATTTACATTTTTATATACTTTTATATACTTTTATAAAAACTTTAATTGAACCAAGAGTTTCATAGTCACCTTCTTATATCTAACCCCTAAGTTATGATAGTAATTTTTATTTTAAAATTATGTATATATATCGTCATTCTGACCTAAATTATTACTTAGAATTTTTCAATAACTTTAGAAATTATAATTTTTGGTGAATATAGGGTTTTAAGTTTTAAACTTAATTTATACATATATCCAAAGAAAGATAACTCAAGGATATTTTTAATGAATAAGTTAAGTGTTTATGTAAAAAACCTATAAGTTTAAAACTTACTATGGCTAACTATAGATAAACATATCTATAGTTAAATAAAAGAAAAAGCTCTATGTTAGAAATCCTAACATAGAGCTTTTTTATTAATAAGTATTTAATTCTTTTCCAGATTCATACATAGGTTGCGGTTTATTTTCTTCTACAGGCTTACCCACAAAATATACTATTGCCCCAAGCAATATTATAGATAAAGGTAATACTATATACACTGGTATCCCAAGGGATACAGGTATATATCCTGCTATAACTGAAAATATAGCCACCACAACTGCATATGGCATCTGTGTTTTAACATGATCTAAAAAGTCACAGGAAGCCCCCATTGACGATAAAATAGTAGTATCTGATATTGGTGAACAGTGATCCCCAAATATAGCTCCAGTAAGCACTGAACTAGTTGCTATAATTATAAAATCATGGTCTGGAAGAATACCATGTGCCAGTGGTATTGCAAGAGGCATAAGTATGCCCATAGTTCCATAGGAAGTTCCAGTTGCAAAGGATATTATAGCTGCTAATATAAATATTATTCCTGGTAACAGGTAGTAAGGTATTGCATCAGACAACACTGATACTAAATATTTAGCAGTTCCTAAGTCCTTTATTACTGCACTTAAAGACCAGGCTAGAAGAAGTATAACTCCTGTCATTATAAGAGACTTCATACCACTTACCCAAGTTTCTAGTGCCTCCCCTATGGTAAATATCTTTTGACTTACCCCCATTGCCATAGCTACTACTGATGAAAGCAATGCTGCTTGGAATAACACCACTGAAGCATCAGATTTTCCAAAGGCTGCTTGTATAGAAGTTAAAGCTAAAGGAGAATTATTAAGAGCTACTTTTAAAGCCTCATCTTCCCCATTAAATATTGACATATAGCCATTATAATAGAATCCTAAAAATGCCCCTATTATTAGAACTCCTATAGGAATAATGGCATTCCATATATTTAATCTTACTCCCTCTTTTGGCTCCAAGGTATCCATCTCCTCTGAACCCATAGGATTAGCTCCATCTCTCGTTACCTTTCCAGTAGTCCTAGCCCTCATTTCTGCCTTGTGCATAGGTCCGAACTCCTTAAGAAAAATAACAGTGAATACTATAAATGCAAGTATTAATATATTATAAAATCTAAAAGGTATGGTTTCTATGAATATTCCAAAAGCATCTACTGTATCATTTGAAATTGATCCATAGGCATCCTTAATTAATGTAAGTTCATACCCAACCCATGTAGATATTATAGCTATACCTGAAATAGGTGCTGCCGTTGAATCTATTATAAAGGATAACTTTTCCCTTGAAACCTTCATCTTATCTGTTACTGGTCTCATTATAGGTCCAACTATTAAAGAATTAGCATAATCATCAAAGAAAACAAATAACCCTAAAACCCAAGTTATAATTTGAGCACTTACAGGCCCCTTTGCCTTCTTAGCTAAAGCCTCTGCCACCGCTTTAGTTCCTCCCATTCTTCCAACAAGAGAAATTATCCCTCCTATAGCTAAAACCTGAAGTATAATTCCTGCGTTCCATGGATCAGCTAGTGAATTTAATACTTTTTCACTAAGATCTAAGAAAGATAAAATTAGGGCTGTAAAAGCATTATGAGATATTATATTTATAAGAAATAGTCCAAGGACTGTTCCTAAAAATAATGAAATCACAACGTTTTTTGTTATAAAAGCAAAAGCTATGGCAATAAGTGGTGGTAGCACTGTTAAAAATCCTAAAGAGGATGCATTACTAGATGCCTTGTCCACTTCCGCCCCCATTGCAGGATGCGATGCTATAACCGTTAAAAATAATACCATTAAAAATATTCTGTTAAAATTTTTTCTCATAAAAAAATCCTCCTTTTAATTTTTAAGTAGGAGGAAAACTAAAAACGTGAATTAACGCAAAAAAGCCCCAAGGAGCTCTACTCGGGGCTTATTATACGCATAATAAATAAAACCACGTGATAGTCCTCCACAAACGAATTTGTGACAACCTTATATATATTCTATATAAAGCCAGCCATATAACCTTAAAGCATCAGTTATATACTTCGGCAATACTTCCTTTCACCTTACTTCATAGTGCTTTCCTCCATAAGGGTACTCTTAAGCATTGCGCCTCTATCTACTAATATTTAGAGATTATTAAATTTTGTTATGTGTATATATTAGGATAATTTCTTGCAATTGTCAATAGTTTTTTAATTTTTTATTTACTTTTTAATCCTTAAATTTATCTACTTCTCTTTTTATCCCCATTAAAAGATTATTAAGTTCCCAAACTTCTCCTTCTTGTATAAGTTTATTAAGTTGAGTTTGATATCTAGCCGCCTCTGCAGCCTTTCCAAGGGATATTAATGTTAATATACTGTTTATTATACTAGAGATAATATCTGATTTAACTTCAAATAACTTTTGAGCATCTTTTATCTCTTCTTTTATTTCTCTCATTTCTTCATCTAACTTATAGGCTGCATCTGCAGCACTCTTAAGTTTTACTGTAAGCTCCTTTGGTATTTGTTGTTTGTACTTATAGTTTAAGGAATGTTCTATGGTTGCCCAAAAGTTCATGGCTAACGTTCTAATTTGAAATTCAGCCAATATAACCATTTGTCCTTCTGCCATATTTACAGGATACTTTATTATAATATGATAACTTCTATATCCACTTTCCTTTACATTTGTTACATAATCTTTCTCATACATAACCTGCATATCTTTTCTACTTCTTATAAGTTCTACTACCTTTTCTATATCATCAACAAACTGGCACATAATCCTAAGACCAGCCACATCTTCTATTTCATATTGCAATCTATCTAAAGGAATACCAAACTTATTTGCTTTTTCAAGTATACTAGATATCTCCTTCACTCTCCCAGTTACAAATTCTATGGGAGAATATTCATTTTTTCTTCTGTACTCTTTTCTTATCGCTCTAAACTTTACCTTTAATTCCTCCACCGCTTGTTCATAAGGTGTTAAGAAAGTCTTCCATTCTTTTATAGCCATTTTCCTCACCCTTTACTTGTTTCTCTTTACATTATACCAAATATATTATATTAAAAAAAATCATTTTTATGATATAATAAACCATATATTATAAATTTATGTAAACCCGTTAATTGAGGTGACTTTATGGATAAAAAACCAGAAAATAAGCATAAAATATTTTCCGGATTGGAAAAACTAGGTTTTAAAAATGTGGATATTGATCTCTATAATAAAGAAAACAAGGAAACCAAAGCAAAGGCGGAGGAATCAAAGCCTACTGAATCTTCCCTTCTATATAATAGGACAGTTATATGCCCTGTTTGTGATAACCAGTTTAAAGTAAGAGCTGTTAAGGTGTCTGCTCCTAGAATGGTAAAAAAAGATAGTGACTTTTTTATAACCTATAATAATATAAATCCATATTTTTATGAAGTTTGGATTTGTAATAGTTGTGGATATGCTGCTCTTAAAGCTGACTTCTTAAAACTTAGACAATTTCAAAAAGATCTTGTTTTAAAAAATATAACCTCTAAATGGAGGGGAAGGGACTATCCTAATACCTATACTTTAGATATTGCAATTGAAAGATATAAGCTTGCCCTTCTTAATTATGTAGTTACAAATTCAAAGGATAGCTCTAAGGCAATTACCTGTCTTAAACTATCTTGGATGTATAGGCTTAAAAATAGTAAAGATGAATTAGTCTTCCTATCAAAATCCTTGGAAGGCTTTAAAAATGCATTTTTAAAGGAAAGCTTTCCTATCTATGGAATGGATAAGTTCACTACTATGTATCTCATAGGAGAACTTAATAGGCGTATTGGAAATAATTCTGAGGCACTAACTTGGATAAGTAAGGTTATTACTACCCCTGGAGTTTCTCATAAATTAAAAGAATTAGCAAGAGATATGAAGGATTTAATAAAAGAAGACCCTAATGAGTAAACCTTTAAATTTATAAATAGGCTTCATCCATTTAAAGAAAGTTTAGGAGTGTTATGATGTTTAAATTAAAAAAAGATAAGTCCAATTATGAAAACATAACTGAAATTAAAGAACATACTATTTTAAAATCCATTGATGAAAATAAGCTCTCTAAAAATCTTAAAGATTTAAAAGAGCACTCCCTAGAGATTAAAAACTCATCTTCTAATATAAACAGCTCTATAAATGATATGTCTTTAAGAAGTAGTGAGCAAAGTAATCATATTTCTACTTCCCTTAATATGCTAGAAGACTTTAATACTCATATGGAATCCCTTGCATATAATGTGGTTAATGTTCAAATAAAAATTCTAGACTCTGATAAGATGATAAATACTGGTATAGAAACAGTGGATACCTTAGATGACTCTTTAAAAACCCTAAAAGAGACATTTAATATATCAAATAACTCTGTACGAGACCTTGTAAATAAGCTTGAATCAGTAAATACCATAACAGAATCTATAAGTAAAATTGCAAGTCAAACTAATCTCTTAGCCTTAAATGCTGCCATTGAGGCTGCTAGGGCTGGTGAGGCTGGGCGTGGTTTCTCCGTTGTAGCTGGGGAAGTTAGAAAGCTAGCAGAAAACTCTAAAGCTTCTGTTGAAAACATAACAAAAATCTTAAATGAAATTAAGGTAGATATATTAAACGCTTCTTCTGCTATAAATTCTGGTACAACCTCCTTAGATACTCAGGGAGTTGCTATATCTAATGCTAAAGACACCTTTAATGATATAAAGACATCTATAACTGAGGCTAATACAGAAATAGAGGAATGTATATGTAATCTTTCTATTACTTCTGAGAAGAAAAACTCTGTTATATCTAAAATTAAAGATATATCTAAAATCGCTGAAGAAAATCATGGCTTCTCTGAAGAAATCTCAGCTGCAGTAGATACTCAAAATAATGTTATAAAATCCATGGTTTCTGATATTGAAAAAATTTCATCAACCATAAATAAAAGATCCTAATATTTTTTATAACCTTATAATTTTTATATCTAGATTAAGCCTACATATAAAAATTCAAGGTTATCATTGATTTTAACTATTTTATAATAAATAAATTTTTATAAAATAAAGAAGCAGGTGTATAAGTTATACACCTGCTTCTTATTATCTATTTTTTATAAGCTGTCTCTTGTAGTGGAAGTTTAGTTCTAAATTTACCATCTAATCTATAGTAAGCACCTTGTGCTGCTGGAGCTGTTGGTATAACAGTTATTTCTCCAACCCCTTTAGCTCCATAAGATAAATCTATATTATTTTTTTCTATTATCTTACATTCTATTTCTGGTACAGCTGGAGCTCTAAATAATCCAAGAGTACCAAACTTAGCTGTTGGAACAGAATCCTTTAATGGGTAATCCTCAGTTAATCCATAACCAAGTCCCATAACAACTCCACCTTCTATTTGTCCTTCAACGTTAATTGGGTTTATAGCCTTTCCTACATCATGAGCTGCTACAACCTTAACAAGCTTTCCGTTTTCATCTATAACTACTACTTGAGCTGCATATCCATAAGCTACGTGGCTTACTGGATTTGGCTTATCACTTCCCATTGGATCTGTTTTTGGGAAGAACTCTCCATAGAACTCTTGTCCTTCAAGATCCTTTATAGTCTTACCAGCATCTAAAGCTGCCTTAAGGTTTAATGCTGCCTGATGAGTAGCTTCCCCAGTAAGTACAGTTTGTCTTGAAGCTGTAGTTGTACCAGAGTTTGGTGTTAAATGAGTGTCTGGTGAATCTGCAACAAAATCATGGAAACTTAATCCTGTAGCTTCTGTAGCTATTTGTATCATAGTAGTTGCAAGTCCTTGTCCTATACAAGCTGCACTTGTTCTTAAGTGAATTTTTCCATCTACTATAGCTAGTTTACATCTACCTATATCAGGAACTCCAACTCCAACTCCTGCATTCTTTATAGCACAAGCTATACCTGCATATGGATGCTTTTCATATTCTTCTTTAACAGCATCTAAACATTCCTTTATAGCAGTTCCTTCATCAGCAATTTGACCGTTTGCAAGAACCATTCCTGGCTCAACAGCATTTCTATATCTAATTTCCCATGGAGATAATCCAGTCATTTCAGCTAATAAGTTCATGTTACACTCTAAAGCAAAAGCAGACTGTGTAACTCCAAAGCCTCTGAATGCTCCTCCTGGAGGGTTATTAGTGTATACTGCTGTTCCTGTTATTTCTATATTCTCAAAGCTGTATGGTCCTCCAGCATGTGTACATGCTCTTTGAAGAACTGGTCCACCTAAAGATGCATAAGCTCCAGTATCAGAAACTATTTCTGCTTTTAATGCAACAAGTTTACCATTTTCATCACAAGCTGTTGTGAACTCCATATCCATAGCATGTCTCTTAGGGTGTGTCATTATACTCTCTTTACGAGTTAATGTCATTTTAACTGGCTTCTTTGTTACGTAAGCAAGTAAAGCTGTATGATGTTGACAGCTCATATCTTCCTTTCCTCCGAATCCACCACCAACATACTTACTTATTACTCTTACCTTTTCTTCTGGTAATCCTAATAATTCCATTATTTCATGTTGATCATCAAATACGTGTTGTGTTCCAGTATAAACAAGAACTCCATCACCCTCTGGCATTGCTAAAGCACACTCTGGCTCAAGGAATGCATGCTCTGTTGGAGGAGTTGAGTATTTTTTTGTTACAACATACTTAGCATTAGCTATTGCTTCCTCAACATTACCTCTCTTTAATTTTTCAACCTTTAATATATTTCCATTTGGATGAAGTTTTGGAGCGTTCTCTTCTCTAGCCATATCTGTATTTGAAACTGGCTTAAGCTCTTCATAATCAACATTAACTAAAGCCGCTGCCTTTAAAGCAATTTCTCTAGTTTCAGCTGCAACTAAAGCAACTACGTCTCCTACATATCTTGTTTCCTCACCTACAGCAATTAATGCATCCCAATCCTTAACAAGGTGACCTACCTTCTTATTTCCTGGTATATCTGCAGCTGTAACTACAGAAACTACTCCTTCTAAAGCCTTAGCTTCAGTTGAATCTATAGCTTTAACTAAAGCTCTTGGATATTTTGATCTTACTGCAACAGCATAAATCATTCCAGGAACTTGCATATCATCTACATACTCAGCAGTTCCTAAAGTTTTCACTGCTGCATCTACTCTTTGGATTCCCTCTCCAACTAGTCCTTTGCAAGTAGTCTTTGGAACCTCTGTTCCTTCTCTTAAAGCTTCTGCTGCCATAGCAATTGCTTTCTCTATTTTAACGTATCCTGTACAACGACAAACATTTCCTCTTATAGCATTCTTTATATCCATTTTTGATGGATTAGGGTTAGCATCTATTAATGCCTTTCCACTAACCACCATACCTGGTATACAGAATCCACATTGAACTGCTCCTGCTGTAGAAAATGCCCACGCAAATACGTCTTTTTCTCTTTCACTTAATCCTTCAACAGTTACAACATTCTTATTAGCTACCTTTTCTATAGTATTAAGACATGCTCTAACTGCTTTTCCATCAACTATTATCATACAAGCTCCGCAAGCACCTTCTGCGCAACCATTTTTAACTGATGTCATTCTTGCATCTTCTCTTAAGTATTGTAAAAAACTTTTATTATCTGAAACCTCAACTTGTTTTCCATTTAAAGTAAATTCAAACACTATACTTCCCCCCATTTGACGTAAAAGTTTGTTAATTAAAGGGACATATAAATGTCCCTTTAAAGTTCTTTCCCAAAATATAAATTATAGATAGTAGTTAAAAGGACTTCTCCTACTATTTTTATAGTTTAATTATTAAACTAAAGATATGCTTAAAGCATTTTTTGGACATCTAGTTACACATAATCCACATCCAAAGCACTTGTTACCATCTATGTTAAGCTTATCACCTATAGCTATAGCTTCATATACACAGCTTGTCTTACATATTCCACACTTAATACACTTGTCATGATTAACAACTGGTGCTATCGCATGTAATCTACCTCTGTTTTCTAATGTCTCTTTAACCTTCTTAGCTGCTAATCCTCTTATTTCATTTACATCACTATATCCGTTAGCATCTAAAACATCGCTTAATTCCTTAGCTATTCTTCCGTATACATTTGGTCCCTTAAGGATTGCTTCTGTACATACTTCAACTGCTGCTGCTCCAGCCATTATCATTTCAGCTGCATCTCTTCCGTTAGTTACTCCACCAACACCTATTATTGGAATATTAACGCTTTGAGCTGCTTCATATATACATCTTATAGCAAGAGGTCTTATTGGAGCTCCTGATAACCATCCATATCCACTCTTAGATCCCATTATTGGAAGACCTGAATTTACATCTATAGCCATACATGGACCAAAAGAGTTTATCATAGTTAATCCGTCAACTCCTGCATTTTCAAGAGCTTTAGCTATTTGAGCTATATCAGTATGTGGGCTCATTTTCATGAATACTGGTATGTTATCTCCTAATGCTTTCTTAGCTGTCTTCATAGTTTCAACTATTGGAGCAACGTCTGTTCCAACATAGTGAGTAGAAATTTCAACTGCATTTGCAAAAGGCTTAACTAATGGAGCAACTATAGCTATTTGCTCTTTAGTGTATCCCATAGAAACTATCATAGGTACTCCAGCTTCTTTAGCTCTTACATATTCCTTCTCTACCCATTGCTCCTTTGGAAGTTCTGACCAAAGTTCTGTATTTAAGAATCCTGCATTAGTGTTAGCCATACATGGTCTTGGAACTGGAGCTGGATCTACAGATATAGTCTTAGTTATTAATCCACCTGCTCCTCCTTTTACTGCCTCAACACATAAATCTCCGTCTTTAGCTCCTGGACCTGCTGCTGTGAATATTGGATTTTCAAATTCCATTCCTAAGATATTAACATTTAACTTTGCCATTTTAATTTTCCCCCTTGAAATAAACCTTACTGGTTATTTTAAAATTATTTATGATTAACAACAATTTAAGTGGTTGCTAATTTTAATTATTTTCTACATATAAATTTTATAAACACCTTTGTTTAACTCTAATTTATATTCTTTCCCAAAGCTTAGCTGCTATCTCTCTTGATTTAGCAAATATTGCTTCTTCATCTATGTTAACTAACTCTCTATCCTTCATAACAACCTTACCATTGATTATAGTTGTTACAACACTCTTTCCAGTCATACCAAATAGTATGTGGCTGTTGCAGTTACTTCCATTCATTGGAGTTAATGGGTTATAGTCTACTACTATAACATCTGCATATGCTCCCTCTTTTAGAAGTCCTACTGGTTTCTTGTAATACTTTCCAGCTATATTTGTATTATTCTCAAATAAAGCTTTTGGTATTTCTCCCCATGCAACACTTGGATCACATAAGCTATGTTTATGAATTATGTTTCCAACCTTATAAGATTCAAACATATCACTAGTATATCCATCAGTACCTAACCCAACATTTATACCTCTTTTAACCATTTCAATTACTGGTGAACATCCTACTGCATTACCCATGTTTGATTCTGGATTATGAACTACATTTGTATTTGTATCTTTTACTATGTCAAGTTCTTGACCATTAACATGTATACAGTGAACAGCTATTGATTTTTCCCCTAAAATCTTATGGTCATATAGTCTATTAACAACCCTCTTACCATATTTATTTAAGCTGTCATAAAGATCTGTTCTTCCTTCTGCAGTATGAACATGATATCCAGCATCTAGGCCTTCCATAGCTTCTGCACACTTATTTAAACTTTCATCAGATAAAGTAAATGCTGCATGTAAGCCAAACATACCCTTTGTCATATCATCTTCTTGAGCATTTGCATGCTTTATGTAGTTTACGTTTTCCTTTATTCCTTCTTCAGTTATATCTAGTCCATCTCTATCTGAAACTTCGTAGCATAGACAGTTTCTTATTCCAAGATCCTTTGCTACCTCTCCTATAGTGAAAAGACTATCTGTTATTGAAAATGGACTTGCATGGTGGTCAAATACAGTAGTTGTACCATTCTTTATACAATCTATTAAAGTTGTATAAGCACTGTATTTTGTATCTTCTAAAGTAAGCTTCTTATCTAGTCTCCACCAAAGATTTTCTAATATGTCATCAAAGTTTTTGCTAACTGGTGCATCCTTTATGGACATTCCCCTTGCAAAAGCACTATATATATGATGATGAGTACATACCATACCTGGCATTATAACTTTTCCTTTTGCATCTATGAACTCATATCCTTCATATTTAGCCTTTAACTCTTTAGTTGTTCCTATCTCAATAATTACATTACCTTCTATTGCAACACAACCGTTTTCAATATATGGCATTTCACTATTTTGAGTAACAACCCTACCATTACCTACTAAAATCATATCTTTATTCCTCCTAAGATAAATTCAAGGCTTAGGCAATTAATTTATTCCAAACCCCTTATTTCAATGTATATGAGAACTTTTAAGGTTCTCATATACAAATTTAAAACTTTTTTATAAACTACTGTCCGTTCTATCTATATGATTAACCAATACCCCTTATTTTTATATCTATATACTTATCTCTATCTTTTATAAATACCCTTATTTCATAATTTATATATTATTTACATAAATTCCATACCCCTATAAAATTTATGATAATATCCTTAGGCCTTATCTTTAAGTCTTATACTTAAGTTGCAGCCTGGATTTTATAAATGCAGCATTAAGATCTTCTTATCACTTTACCAGCCTTTACTTTATGATAATTACCTTCTTCAATAACTACATTTCCATTGATTATTACATAATCAATTCCTTCTGGATACTGAATTGGATCTACAAAGGTTCCCTTATCACACACTTTGTCTTGGTCGAAGATTACTATATCTGCGAACTTTCCAGCTTCAAGTACCCCTCTATCTTTTATATTCATAGCCATAGCAGCTTTTTTACTCATCTTATAAACTGCTTCTTCTAGCTTTAAAGCTCCTTGTTCTCTTACGAATCTTCCTAAAATCTTAGGGAAAGAACCATAAGCTCTTGGATGAGGCTTTCCTGATAATAATCCATCTGTACATACATTTTGTTCTGGTCTTTTTAAGAACTTAATTACATGTTCCTCAAGACCATAGAAATCTACCATTCCTACTGCATTTTCCTCATCACGAAGTAAATCAAAAGTAGCATCAAATGGGTCCATACCTCTTAGCTCCCCAAGTTCTACAAGACTTTTACCTATAGCATCTTGGTTTTTCTCTGTATTAGCACTAGTTACAAAGATTTGATCCATGCCTGCAAAGTCAACAAAGTTATCCCATCCTGGAATTCCATGCTCCATATCATATCTCATCTTTGCTCTCATTTCAGGATCATTTAATCTTTCAATAAGCTTGTCAGTTCCACCTGAATGAGCCCATGGTGGTAGTATAACTCCAAGCATAGTGCTACCAGCTGCATATGGATACTGGTCAAAGGAAACCTTTATACCTTCCTTCTCAGCTTTTTCAAGAAGTTCTATAACAGGATCTATATACTTCCAGTTATTCTTTCCACAAACCTTAAAGTGTGAAAAGTGAACCTTAACCCCTGACTTCTTACCTATTTCTATAACTTCTTCCATGGATTCAAGAATTGTATCAGCCTCACTTCTTTGGTGAACAACAAAGCATCCATCATATTCAGCTACAACCTTACACATCTCAATTAACTCTTCTGTTTGAGAATATGCACATGGAATATATATAAGACCTGTTGATAATCCGAAAGATCCAGCTTCCATTTCTCTTCTTGTGATTTCACACATTTTTTCTATCTCTTCTTTGGTAGCTGCTCTATCTTCAAGACCCATAGCTTCCATACGTACATTTCCATGAGGTACTAAGTAAGCTTCATTTAAACCTACTCCTCCCTTTTCCATCATAGCTAAGTAATTATCAGTAGTTTCATACTCCCAATCTATAGAGTCACTTACTCCATCAAGGCCTGCCAAATTCTTTCTCCAAGAACTTATATATTCCTTTGGTAATGGTGCCATAGATATTCCATCTTGTCCTAAAACCTCTGTGGTAATTCCTTGTCTTATTTTTATTTCATTATAAGGATTTTCAAGAATTTTTAAATCAGAGTGGCTATGAGTATCTATAAATCCTGGGCAAACTACTCTACCTTTAGCATCTATTACCTTGTAACCTTCCTCTTCTTTAATAGCTCCTATTTCAACTATTCTTTCATTTTCTAATAATACATCTGCTTCATATGGTTTAGTGTTACTTCCGTCAACTACTAGTCCATTTTTTATTAAAAGCTTCATTGAAATCATCTCCTATTTATTATATACAGACTTAAGTATACCGTAATATCCTTCCGCTCCTATGAATAATTGCTCTTGCTCAATATACTCATCTATTGTATGAGCTAAGTTTTCCTTAGAAGGACCAAATCCTATTGTCTTTATTCCTGCTTCTCCAGCATAGTGGCTTCCGTTAGTACAGAAAGAGTATTGAGTTATTTCTGGGTTTATTCCAGCATCCTTTAATCCCTTATAAGCTGCTTGTACAAATTCATCATTTTCTTCATATAACCAACCTGGGAAGAATCTTTCTCCTTCTATAGTTTCTCCAGTATAGCAAGTTTCCTGAGCTATTGCATAAGAAACCTTAACATTTAATTCTGAATCTTGTTTCATTAATTCCTCTAATAGAGCCTCAATTGGAGCTAAAACTTCTTCTTTAGTTTCTCCAGTTAAAAGTCTTCTATCAAAAGTAGCCTTGCAGTACTCTGGAACAACAGATGCTCCTGGGTATGGAGAAGATTTTATATCAGTTAAAACTAATATTCCTTTTCCAAGTACTGGGTGTACCGGTGGTTCTATATTTTGTACTTTTTGAATAACATCAGCCATTTTATAAACTGCATTTATTCCCTTCTCTGGGTTAGCAGAGTGAGCTGGTTTTCCGAAAGTTTCTATAACTATTTCCGCTCTTCCTCTTTGTCCTATCTTAAGGTTTAATTCAGAAGATTCACCTATTACAACATAATCTGGCTTTACAGCTTCACTTATCTTTCTTGCAGATACTCCTTCAAATATCTCTTCATGAACAACTCCTGCTACATAAAGATCTCCTTCGAAGTCTTTGTTTGTATCCTTAGCAAAATAAGCAACTGCTGACATCATAGCACTTGTTTGGCCCTTCATATCAGAAGCTCCACGACCATAGATTTTTCCATCTACTATGTCTCCACCAAATGGATCTTGTGTCCATTTTTCTCTGTTTGGAACTGGAACTGTGTCTATGTGACCATCAAATAATATTGCCTTTCCTGGCTTGTTTCCTTTTATGTGTCCTATAACGTTACCGTATGAATCTACAAACCAATCATCATATCCTAATTCTTTGAAAGCTTCTTTTATAGCTTCAACTACCTTACCCTCTTGTCCTGAAACACTTGGACATCTTAACATACTTTGACAAACTCTAGTTAACTGTTCTTTTCTTTCATTAGTTAACATCATTTTAATTCAACCCCTTTTTTAATTTATTTATACCCGATATATTAACCATAATTGTTAGATTTTATTAAATACTTGTATATTCTCCATCCCAAACTATGCTTCTATACTTATCTGGATCAGTATCTCCTTCAGTACTAAACATAAGAACCTTAGAGTTTTCATCTAAACCTAAAGCATCTCTTAAATCTTTGTAATTATCATCTGTCATTATTGATGCTACAAGTCCTGCAGAAACTGCTCCTGACTCTCCAGATATAACCTTAGTATCTCCACATAATGGGTTTCCAAGAATTCTCATACCCTTTGCAGCAACCCAGTTAGAACAAGCAACAAACATTGCACTGTAGTTCTTTAATACATCCCAAGATATTGTATTTGGTTCTCCACAAGCAAGACCTGCCATTATTGTTGGCATATCTCCTCCAACAAAGTAAGCCTTACCATCATTAGCTACAGCTGACTTATAAAGACATGCAGCCTCTTCGGCTTCAACTATTACAGTTGTTGGACAGTTATCTTTATAAACTGAAGCAAATACTCCTTGAACTGCTCCTGCTAAAGAACCAACACCAGCTTGTACAAATATATGAGTTGGTCTGTCAACACCATATTCCTTTAACTGCTCTAAAGCTTCTAAAGCCATTGTTCCATAACCTTGCATTATCCATGCTGGTATTTCTTCATAGCCTTCCCAAGCTGTATCTTGAACTACAACTCCATTAGTTTCTTTAGCATGCTTATCTGCTAATCTAACAGCATCATCATAGTTCATATCAGTTATAGATGCCTCTGCACCCTCTGCTTTTATGTTATTTAATCTTGTTATTGAAGAACCCTTTGGCATATAAACTACTGATTTTTGTTTTAATTGGTTTGCAGTCCATGCAACTCCTCTACCATGGTTTCCATCAGTAGCTGTATAGAAAGTTATATCTCCAAGCTCTTTTCTAACTTCTTCAGATGTAATCTTTTCAAATCCTAATTCGCTTATATCTCTTCCAAGTTTTTGAGCTAGATATTTACCCATTGCAAAAGATCCACCTAGAACCTTGAAAGCATTTAATCCAAAACGGTAAGATTCATCCTTTAAATATATTGAACCTACCCCTAACTTCTTTGCTAAATTATCTAATTTAACAAGTGGTGTCTTTGTATATTGAGGAAAGCTCTCATGAAAGCTCTTTGCTTTAG
The DNA here is from genome assembly GCF_000686705.1 of Clostridium hydrogeniformans DSM 21757. Taxonomy (GTDB): domain Bacteria; phylum Bacillota; class Clostridia; order Clostridiales; family Clostridiaceae; genus Clostridium_Z; species Clostridium_Z hydrogeniformans. The sequence continues at coordinate 434,615 of NZ_JMLJ01000003.1, forward strand.
ATATTTCTTCAACACTTAAAAAGTCTATACATGATTCCTTGTTTTCAGTTTTAGGTAAGGTATTTTCTTTCCACTTAATTTTTTCCATTACTCTCCCTCTCTCTTCCCAGTTAATTTCGTTTATATATAGAGCAAGTATCGTGCCAAAATTAAAGCGTAATATTTTATTTTTTTAAAGAAAATTTTTCCCTCCTACACATACAATAAAACCTTTTCATTTTATAATGTTCTAAAAGTATTTCTTATACTTCATAACTTTTTCTAAATATTCTAAGCAAAAGTTACTTTTTTATCATTTCTATAATACTTTTATCAAAATGATAAGTATTTTTCCTAGTATTTTAGGGATTTTATCATTTTGATAGAAAATCCCTCATCAATATATTACATTTTTCATCTTTATATATCACAAAAACACATTTTATCAAATTTAATTTTTCTAGTCTATTTAGATAACTTTTCATAAAAAAAAATGTTTTCATTTTAATATTTTAACAAAAAAATTATCAAAGTGATATTTTTTATCCCTCTGATAAGGATTTTTATATCACTTTGATAATTCTATATTAAGAAAACTTATCTATTCTCCCCTATTTTTCTATATAAAGTGGCAATTCCTATTCCTAGTTTTTTAGCCGCCTCTTGTTTTCCCTTTGTATCATGTCCATAAATATCTATAACTTTATTTATATAATCCAATTCTATTTCTTTTAAGGACTTAATATAATCCTCTTTTATATCTTCTTTAACTACTTCCTTAAAAACTTCTTCTTTATCTTTAATAAATACACTCTTAATTATTGCACTTGGAATAGTATCACTAGTTAAAGTTCCACCATAATCAACTAAATTAACCATAAACTCAATGGTATTTTCAAGTTCTCTAATATTTCCTGGCCAACTATAGTGTCTAAAAATTTCTAAAACATCTCTGTCAATTCCATTAACATTTTTTCCTAATTGAAAATTATACCTGTCTAAAAGCCTTGTGGCTATAATTTCCACATCATTTTCACGTTCTCTAAGAGGTGGTAATTCTAAAGGTATAACATTTAGCCTATAATATAAATCTTCCCTAAATTTATTTTCCTTTATTAAATCTGGTATATCTTTATTAGTGGCTGCTATAACCCTTATATCAAGATCTATTAACTGATTTGATCCTATTCTAACAAGTTTTCTCTCTTGAAGAACTCTTAAGATTTTAACTTGAAGATAAAGAGGCATGTCTCCTATTTCATCTAAAAATATAACCCCTTCATTAGCAAGTTCAAATTTCCCTATTCTTCCATTAGGGTTAGCCCCACTAAAAGCTCCTCTAATATAACCAAAAAGTTCACTTTCAAGTAAAGATTCCGGTATAGCTGCACAGTTTATAGCTATAAATGGCTTATGATTTCTATCACTTTCTGCGTGAATAGCCCTTGCTATAACTTCCTTACCAGTACCACTTTCCCCTGTTATAAAAACAGTTGAATTCGATTTTGCTATTTTTTTAATTCTATCCTTTAAAAGAGTCATAGGAGCAGACTCTCCTATAATATTATCTATATTAATTGTATTATTTACTGTCTTAGATTTATTATTTGTAATAACATGTTTCTTTTCTTCACTAAAAATAAATATTTTGTCAAAATTATGTAACATAGGATAAACCGGTATCAGTTCTCCATTTAATTTTATTTCCTTTCCATCTACTGTTACACGAAAAGTATCTTCACTACTAGAGTAGTTCCCAAAATACTCTATATTTACCTTTTTTCCAAGGGAGCTATTCTCTATATTTAATACTTTACTTGCCATATTGTTTATAAGAACTATATGATTATTTTCATTTAAAGCTATAATACCTTTACCTAATGTGTCAATTATATGCTCTAATATCTCAGTAAATTTTTCATTTCTTTCATTTTCTAAATCCTCATATATTTTGGTACTTATAAACTCACTTATCTGGTTTATAAATTGAAGATGGGAATTTATATTTTTAAGTACCGCCTTCTTTTGGTCATCATTAAAACAAATAAGACCTATGACTCCAATTATAATATTATTAAAAATAATAGGAGTGCAAATTTGCATAAGCTCTACACATTTATGTTTAAAGTCACATTCCTTACATAATTCATCCTTACCTGGTCTTTCTACGATCTTGTACTCTCCAGTATTTAAAACATATTTATACACATATCCTTGATTAGATATATCCTCATTATTCTTCCCCTTATAACAGCCTGTACCTGCTATTCTATTTAATTTATTGTCAACGATTTCTACATCTACATTAATTACACTTGAAATAATATCTGCATATTTTATAACAGTATCTTGAATTCGCTTTAATAAACTTTCCCCCATATTATCTCCCTTTTTCACTTTATTCTATTAATAATTATAGCAAATTCAATATTTTATTTCAAATTTTCATAAACTTTAAATTCTATACCATATATTTTTATAAACCACTGCTTCTTCTTCTATTCTAAGTATTATTCTTAACTCAACCTATTATTTTAATGGGAAATCATAGCTCTAAAAAGGGGACTGTTGCACTAAAGACTTTACATACAATATCTTGATTTGCAAATTTAAAATTAGCACAATATATTGTAGTATTTATTCTTAGTGCCACAGCTCCCTTTTTTACTCACTAAAGCAAAACCTTAAATTTTATTTTTCATTATGATTGTATAATAGGATTTAATATACTGATTCTTCAACTATCTATCTCACATATTATTATTTATTTTCCAAACTTTTTTTGTAAAAATAAATACACAATATTTATAAGAACCAATGCAATAACATGAAAAAAAGTATTATAATTAAATTTAATTCCAGCTCTATACATGTTTATTATGAAAACTGTATCTGCTAAAACTAGAGGAAATATGACCTTTCTAAAAATTTTCTTTTTCTCACTCATTTTATACTCTCCTATAAAACTTAACTAAACTAATATTATATAAATAAATTTACGTTGGAATCTTCTGCTTCCCCAAGATAATATCCAACCCCACCTATCTTTACTCCTTCTATAAGTTCCTCACTGCTAAATCCTAAAAGATCCATAGACATTTGACATGCTACTATTTCCACTCCACTATCTATAGCGGATTTTATAAGTTCTTCTAGGGATGCCACATTTTTATCCTTCATTATTTTCCTTATAAGCTTTGGACCCATGCCCCCCATGTTCATTTGAGAAAGCTTAAGTTTTTTACTTCCCTTAGGCATCATAAACCCAAAAGCTTTATTAATAAACCCTTTGTTTCTTTCATCTCCATCTGGTTTTCTTAATATATTTATTCCCCAAAAGGTAAAAAACATAGTAACTTTTTTCCCCATAGATGTTGCTCCATTAGCTATAATAAATGAAGCTATAGCCTTATCTAAATCTCCACTAAACACTACCATAGTTTTATTATCTTTAGAATTATCACTATTTATATTTTTTAAAACACTACATTCTTCAATCTTTTCTACAGTAGCTGTTATAATTCCATTTTCTTTTTCAAGATTTAAAAGTTTATTACCAGTTTTCCTAGCCCATGCTTTTATATCCTCAAAGAACCCTGGATCTGATGCTCTTACTTTTAAAACCTCTCCTCCCTTTAGTTCATCCATATTGTTTTTAACTGTCATAAGAGGTCCTGGACAGCATAACCCACAAGCATCAACTTCTTTATTTATAATTGTATTATTAACATCTAATGCCCTTTCTTTTTCTACCTTTTGCCCCCCACTGGAGTCATCATCATTATCTCCTCCATCTTTAGGAGTAAAAAGGCTTTGGCTATAGGTTTTATATCCTCCAGTAAAATTTTTAACCTTAAAACCATTTTGCATTAGTATTCTTGTAGCTATATATCCTCTTAATCCTACGGCACAATACACCCATATTTCCTTATCCCTTGGAACTTCCTTTAATCTGTCTCTTAAAGAATTTACAGGTATAAGGGTTGCTCCTTTTATATATCCATTATTCCATTCTATTTCTTCACGTACATCCAGTAGGAAGTTTTTATTTTCATCATAGTTTTCTAAATCATAAATATTTATAACATCCATAAGTCCACTTAAAACATTCTCTGCAACAAAACCTGCCATGTTTGCTGGAGACTTAGCAGAATTAAAAGGTGGCGCATAAGCAAGCTCTAAATCTGATAAATCATATATTGTTCCTCCAGATTTTATAGTAGCTGCTATAACGTCTATGGTCTTATCTACTCCATCATATCCAAATCCTTGGGCTCCAAGTATAGTTCCCTCTTCATTAAATAAAAGTTTTATGGACATTTGAGTAGCTCCTGGATAATAAGAGGCATGGGAACTCGGATGTACATATATAACCTTATAAGGTATATCTAACCTTCTAAGGGTTCTTTCATTATTTCCAGTGGATGCTCCAGTTAAATTAAATATTTTAATTATAGCTGTTCCTAGGGTTCCTTTATAGGATCTATTTAATCCATATATATTATCTGCTGCAAGCCTTCCTTGTCTATTAGCTGGGCCCGCTAATGGTATAGCTGCCTTGTTACCATTTATATAATCATGAATCTCTATAGCATCGCCTACTGCATATATTCCTTCTTTATTAGTTTCCATTTTATCGTTTACTAATATATGTCCTTTAGGTCCAAGATCTATTCCTGAAGATTTTAAAAATGATGTATCAGGTGTCACCCCTATAGCAAGAACCACCATATCTGCTACTAATCTTTTTCCACTATTTAATTTTACCTCTACTCCATTTCCTAATTCATTAAAAGCTTTAACTCCATCATTTAACCTTAGGGATACTCCATTTTCCTGAAGCTCCTTTTCTCCCAAGGTTACCATTTCACTATCAAAAGGAGCTAGTATATGAGGTGCTGCTTCTACTAAGGTTGTCTTTACATTTCTCTCAACTAAATTTTCTGCAACTTCTACTCCTACATAACCTCCCCCTATTACTATAGCCTTTTTAACCTGTCCTTCATCAACTAAGCTCTTTATTTTATCCATATCCCTAACATTTCTAAGGGTATATATTTTCTCACTATCTATTCCTTCTATATTAGGTCTTATTGGTTTTGCTCCTGGTGATAAAACTAAATAATCATAGCTTTCCTCATATAATCCTTTATCCTTAGAATTTATCTTGATTTTTTTATTATCACTATCTATATCTATAACTTCACTAAAAACCCTAACATCAATATTAAACCTATCCCTCATAGCTTTTGGTGTTTGAACTAATAGCTTATCTCTTTCCTTTATGATTTCTCCAATATGGTATGGAAGACCACAGTTCGCAAAGGAGATATATTCTCCTTTCTCAAACATAATTATCTCTAAAGTCTCATCTAATCTTCTAAGTCTTGCTGCTGCTGAAGCTCCCCCAGCAACTCCACCAACTATTAAAACCTTCTTACCCATGACTTTAATTCCTCCTTAATCTTCTTTAATAAGATCTACTAAATATTTTATTCTAGAATCTTTAACCTTATAAATTATTTCAAGTCCATTTCTATCTCCCTCAATAACCCCAGCTACTCTAAGTTTTTGAAGATGTTGAGATATAGTAGATTGAGGAAGCTCAAGACACCCTTGCATTTTACTTACATTACAAGGTCCATTCTCTAAGAGCCCAGTGACTATACATAATCTTACCGGATGTGCTAGTACCTTTAATAATTCCGCTGCTTCATTGTATTTTTTAAAATCTTTTTCCACAATTATTCCTCCTTATATCACTATATCCATATATTACGATATAGTGATATAATTTGCAATACTTTTTTAATAATATAAGGATTTTACTACCATCATAAATATAAATGAATTTTCTTAAACTCAAAAACTATATGATATTTGCAGTTTCACTTGCTATACCAGACACACCTCCTTGTTTCATATAATACTGGTAGGAAAACCTACTATATTGTATAATGAAATTTTTATTTTCTACTCATAGCTTAAATTTCTTTAGAACCTTCCTAGTAGTAGAAGATATTTAAAGCACAATAAAAATAGAGGTAGCCCTAAAACTGCCTCTACAAACAATAGTAAATCCTAAATATATTCAAATAAATTTTTATGTCTTTTTATACCTCTAAAGGAGTTTCAAATATTAGTTTTTATAAAACCCTATATAAAAACTAAAGCATTCTTATAGGATCAAAATTTATATAGTCGCAAGAGGTAAATATATATTCTACTCCTTTATGAACCCCTTTTAATATCTTCTCTTCATCAGTTATTCCATGCAAATGGCCATATATAACCTTCTCCACATTATACTCATTAAAAATTTCTGTAAAAGCTGAATCCTGAAATTTTTCATTTGTAGGTGGATAATGAATCATAACTATTATTTTTTCATATCCTGCTTTTTTTGCTCCCTCTAAGGAAAGTCTAAGCCTTATCTGTTCTCTATTATAAATCTTTTTATCTTTTTCTTTAAAATTATGAGATCCTTCACATATCCAACCTCTGGTACCACATATGGCATAGTCTTCATAGGTGAAAAAGTTATTCTGTATAAAGCTCATATTGTCATAAAGGTTATTAAGCTTAGATATACTGCTCCACCAATAATCATGATTTCCTTTAGATATTATCTTTCTTCCTGGTAGTTCATTTATCCACTTAAGATCTAGAAGACCTTCATCTATTCTCATAGACCAAGATATATCTCCAGCTATTAAAACAGTATCCTCTTCTGTTATTTTATTTATCCAGTTTTCCTTTATCTTTTCATCATGCTTATACCAATGACTACCGAATATATCCATAGGTTTATCTTGATTTAATGCAAGATGAAGGTCTGAGATAGCATATAGCGCCATTACTTCATCCATCCTTTTCTCAATCTATATTTCTCCGTCTATTTCTGTAATATATGCAATAATATATGCTACTGCCTCATAAAGCTCTGGAGGAATGTGATCACCGATGTCTACATTGGTAAGAAGCTCTGTCAGTTCCTTATTATAAACTATGGGTACATTATTTTCTTCTGCTTTTTCTATTATTTTATCAGCTAGTTTACCAGCTCCACTTGCTACAACCTTTGGTGCTAAATCTGTACCTTCCTTATATTTAAGAGCAGCTGCCTTTCTTCTCTCCAATAGTATATCCTCCTTTTTATATAATTAATTTAACATAAATATCCTTAGCTACACTAATGTATTTAAAGCTATGGTTCTATAATCATTAAAAAACTCACTACAATTACTTATATTGATATCATCACTTTTTTCATAGACTTCTACTGTAACATTATACCCTAGATCTCTTATATATGAACAGAGTTTTTCTTTGCCAAAGTTTATGGCATTATGAAAAGGGGATTTTGCCTTTAAAGTTATGCTAATATTGTTGTCATATACTCTAAGATATCCATCTACTTTTCCCATTTTAGGAGCATCAACTGATACTATAAGCTTCATATTTTTAGAATCTATTGCTACCCCTTCTCCTCTTTTATCCTTAACTATTATTTTACATCCATAGTCCTTGTCACGAGCTTTTATAGGAACATCCATATAATAATATTCTTTACTTACCTCATTAAAAAATTTCACTTCTTTTATAAATTCTTTAGGAATCTTCTCTACATCTCCATTTAACACCTGTCTAACTAGCTCTTTTAAACCTTCTCCCTTTCCTTTTAAACCTTCTTTTACCTCATTAAGATTTGAAGACTTTGTATTTATATCTTCTTTAATTTTCAGTAAGATGTCCTTTAAAACTTTAACTTCTTCCTTTGGAATATTTTTAAATTCATCTACCATTGTATATTCTCTAGTAGATACATTATTTTTATTTGGGGTTTTTCCATGTGATTCATCAGAAATCCCCTTAAATATCCTATCTAAAACTACTTCTTTTTCTTCTTTTGATAGATTGTTAAGTGAAGTCTTTAATTCCTTAATGGCCTCTTCTTGCTTTCCTTCCTTTAAGGAACCTACAAAAGTTTTTACATCTAACTTTTCTAATACCTTATGAATTTTTTCCTCATTTATGATTTTACTTTCTTTGCCCTCTATATGTTTACTAGACTCCAAAGTCTTACCATCTTTTTTATCTAGTGTATTTGTTTCTATATTCTTAATTACTTCCTCTTTTAAATCTAAAGTATTATTTAAAGAGGCCTTATTATCTTTTTTATCCCCCTCTTCTAATACCTTAACCCCAGTCTTTACTTCTTTTATAGTATCTCCATTTTCTTTATTTGATAACTCTATATTACTACTTTCTAAAATATTATCTTCTAAAGATCCTTCTATATTTTTAATATGGCTACTATTTTCTTTACCTTCCTTCAGCCCTTCTTTAATATTATTATCTAAAGTTTTCTCATTCTTAAATAACTTTTCAAAGGTTTCTAGGTTATCTTCATTTATATTTAAGGAATTCTCTAAAAAGAAAAGTATATCTTCTTTATTCATACTTAATACAGCTTTTAATCCACTATTTAAGGTACTCTTGATAAAGTTATACTCCTCACTACCTTCTTTTAATCCTTTAGCACTAATATATTTATTTATAAAGTCCTGAACTGAATCTTTTCCTAATTTATTATAATCATCCTTAAATTTAATAATAGATTTTAGATATTCTATATTATCCTTAGTTATTGGTATATTATGCTTTAATAAGGATTTTATTATTTCTCCATCCTCTTTACTAAATCCTGACGCTATAATTAAATCCTCTATGCTTTCAGTACTGGCTTCTGGTAATCTCTCTTGTCCATTTAAAAGCTTTAACTTAAGTTTCCCATCTTCAAAGCCTTCCACCTTAAATTTGTAATATTCTCCCTTTAAGTCTACTACGTCCTCTGAAAGTTCTCCTCTAAAATTCCAGCCCTCTTGGAGTCTTAATATAACATCCCTATCCCCAAGTTTTTCTATAACCTTTGCTGAAACTACTTGTCCAATTTTCATAGAACTTAAATCATTCTTAGTTTTTCTAAGTTCAATATCATTATAAATCTTATTTAATCCAGTAACTATTGGCATACCTACCTCCAAAGAAAATATTATATATATATTTTATCGTATCATATACCTACAACCTAAAACTACTTTTATCCCTAAACTTTATGGTTTTAATATAACTCCTTAACTTATTTATTAAAAATATACTTGATTTATCTTGCTTTAGATAAAGGTATAAATTAATTTTAAAACTTAAAATCCTATATAAATATTAATAAAATCACTCTTCCTTTAGATGGTGTTCTTTCTCCCACCTGAAGGTTAGATAAGTTAATCTAGGGTTGTGTCAACTGTTATCTCCCATCTTTAGAGTATATGGGTGTTATAGCTCCTAGCCATCAGATAAAAAAAAATTAACACCATGATATTATAAAATTTTAATAATACTCATGGTGTTAATCTTTTTATAATAGTTATAGTTATAAATATGATTTACAACAAATCTTACTCTATAACTATTTTATGATAGTTTTTCTTACCTCTTTTTATAAGAGCATAGCCATCTTTAAAATCTTCTTCTGTTAAGGATTTAGAAATCTCTGTTACCTTCTCATCATTTAAGGATAGACCGTTTTGCTGAATTAATCTTCTTCCCTCTCCCTTAGAAGGTATTACCTTTCCTTCAACTAGTATATCAAGAAGAGTTTTATCTAAATCTCCCTTAGATATTGTAACTGTTGGAACATTGCTTAAGTCAACTCCGCCACCAAATAAAGCTTCTGCTGCCTCTTTAGCCTTTGTTGCTTCTTCTTCTCCATGTATAAGCTTTGTAACTTCATAAGCAAGAACTTTCTTAGCTTCATTTATAGCTGAACCCTCTACTGAACATAATGAATTTATATCTACTACTGGAACAAAGGTTAAAAGTTTTAAGCACTTTTCAACATCAGCATCTCCAACATTTCTCCAATACTGATAAAACTCATATGGTGTAGTTTTCTCTGCATCAAGCCATAGAGCTCCATTTTCTGTCTTACCCATTTTCTTGCCTTCACTATTAGTTAAAAGAGTACAAGTCATAGCATAGGCTTGTTTTTGCTCTTTTCTTCTTATTAAATCTGCTCCTGCAATCATATTAGACCATTGGTCATCTCCTCCAAGCTGCATTGTACATCCATACTTCTGGTTTAAAACTAAGAAGTCATATCCTTGCATTAACATGTAGTTAAACTCTAAGAAGGAAAGGCCTTTTTCTAATCTTTGCTTAAAGCATTCAGCAGTTAGCATTTTATTTACAGAAAAATGCACTCCTATATCTCTTATAAAATCTACATAATTTAATTTTAAAAGCCAGTCTCCATTATTTGCAAGAATAGCTTTATCCTCACTAAAGTCTATAAACTTTTCCATCTGTTTCTTTATACAACTTACATTATGATCTATGGTTTCTTTTGTCATCATTTTTCTCATATCAGTCTTTCCACTTGGGTCCCCTATCATAGCGGTACCCCCACCAAGTAAAGCTATTGGTCTGTGTCCAGCCTTTTGCATATGAGCCATAAACATCATGGCAATGAAGTGACCAACATGAAGTGAATCTGCAGTTGGATCAAAGCCTATATAAAAGGTTACCTTTTCCTTTTCTAATAACTCTTTTATTTCATCTTCATGAGTTAATTGTTTTATGTAACCTCTTTCTACTAGCACATCATATACACTAGCCATTGTTATCACTCCTAACTTATTTATACATATACATTTTATTATATATTGAAGATATATTTGTCACAAGGTTATATATTTATTTTTTTCCTAAAGCTACATAATTAAATCCCATAAAACTAAGTTTTATGGGATCTTTATGCAAAATATCATTATTTTCAAATTTACTAATTTACCCTAAGCCACATATTTTTTTATTATCTCAGGTAATTCCTCACATATCTCATGATTTAAATTTATATAGAAACATAAATTATACTCTCTAGTTACCTTCTCTAATTTTTTAAACAAGGCCTCCGCTTCTTCTATGTTTACCCGTACTATATTAGATAAACCATCAATAAAAATTGTGTCTATATCGTAGTTCTCTGACAGTATACCACATAAAAATCCATAGAAACTCTCATAATCCTTAAGTCCAAACTCTCTAGTAGTAATGAAACGTATTTTTCTGTGTAACTCATGTATAGCTCTGTTGTCATCATCAATATAAACCATATCACCTTTAGCACTTTGTGCTTTATCATTAGCAAGTTTTATAAGTGCTTTCGTTTTACCAGAACCTCTCTTATTACAAAATACATGTATCATTTTACCACCCCTTAATTATATTTTAGGTGAAGTTTTTCTTACTAAAAGTATATAATATTCTGAATTTTTAATCAATAACTAAACCTTATTAAAAACCTATTTCACATATTATTTACAATATTATACTCTTAAATTAAGAAAACCCTTCTATCCAAAGCATGTATATGATACTTTTATTTTTAATTAATATAAATTTCCTATATTTTATACCTTAAACTAGTTTAATATTTTCTCTTATTAATATTATATTCCTTAATACTATTTCCTATACACTAAAAGAAGTAAAATAAATATATTTCTTCTACACTCTTTTAAACTTTCATATATAAAACGAATCTTCCTTCAGATGGTGTTCTTTACATTATCTGAAGGTTAGATAAGCTCATATAGGGCTTATCAACTTTTATCCCCCACCTTTAGAGGATGGGGGTGTTACAGCTCCTATCCATGAGATAAAGAAAAAACCTCTGATTATCAACCAGAAGCTTTCTCCTAAAAACCATTAATATTCCCTTATGGATTTTCATCTTTTGTAGTAACAACTCTATTCTTCCCCTTCTCTTTAGCTAAGTAAAGACAATTATCCGCCTTATCTAAAACTCCGTTAAGGGTACCCCCATCCTCTGGATAATAAGATACCCCAAAACTAGCCGTGGTATTTTTACTTATTCCATTTAAACTTATTACATTTGAACACACGTCTTCTCTTATTGACTCAACAAAGGACCTTAGGTCTTCATTATTTTCTCTATTAAGGAAAATCACTACCTCTTCTCCTCCATAACGGGCAATTAAATCCTTGCTACTAAGCCTACTTTTAATGAGTTCTATAGTATTTACCAGTATCTCATCTCCATATAAATGACCATAGCTATCATTAAACTGCTTAAAATCATCAAAGTCCATCATGACCAAGGCAAAACTGCTATTATCCTTAATCTTTCCATCCACAAATGTCCTAAGGTATTTTCTATTATATATATCTAGAAGTGAATCCTTCTTAGCACTTTCCTGTATTCTTTTATAAAGAAAATTATTTTCTATAGCTATAGCAATTTGGTTTGCAATAGATGTTACGAATGTAACATGCTCATAAGAAAAATAATTCCATAAAGTGTGCTCTATTATTATATATCCAATAAACTTATCCCTAAGTTTTATAGGTACCCCTATAAGTGAATGTATATCTGCTATATTTTCTCTACTATCCTTAAAAATACTTTCTCTACTATTTAGTACAAAAGCATTTTTCTTATCTATTTTATCTAAGTAGTTATGCTCTGTATATGCCATATTTTCACTTGGAAGATTAGTAGCCTTTATTACAAAATCCCCTTTTTCTATGAGATATATGGATGAATAGGTAACCCCTAATATACCTATAATCATATCATTTATCATCGGAATTAAATTATCATCACTTAGATTGGAATTTATATATCTGCTTATCTCTACTATATTCGCTAGTGCATCTAAACTCTTACTAAGCTCTATGTTTTTTTCATTTAGCATTTGTATTTGACTCTCTGCAAAGCTTTGATATGTTTCGAATTCGTCAGATAATCTTTCATACTTGACCTTAAAGTCCTTCATATTCTTTACTCTCCTAAACCCAATTACATATACCCCTAATAAATATTTCCCACATTATTAAATTAAATATAAATCACCTATAATTATTAAATTGTAATTCTACTCCAAAGTCATTGCTTTTTAAGAATCCTATAGCTTGCTGTAAATCATCCTTATTTTTACCTACTACCCTAATCCTATCATCAATTATTTGAGGCTGAACCTTAATCTTACTATTTTTTATTGAAGACACTATATCCTTTGTCTTCTCCTTTGAAAGTCCATTGATTAGCTTAATATTCTGCCTAACTAATCCTAAAGCCGCCTTCTCTATCTTTAAAAAGTCAAGGGCCTTTGGGGAAACCCCTCGTTTTATAAGCTTTCCCTTTAGTATATCTATTACCGCTGAAAGCTTATATTCATCATCAGTGGTTATTTTTATTTCCTCATCCTTTATAATCTCTATTTCCGTTTTACTTCCTTTGAAGTCATATCTTTGTTCTATCTCTTTCATAGATTGATTTATGGAATTTTTTACTTCTTGAACATCAACCTGAGATACTATATCAAAAGAAAAGCTACTTGCCATAATATTACCTCCTTACTTATACAATATATTAAAACGCTTAAAGGTCATATATTATAAGTGTAAATTATTTTCAGAATATTATCAATGAAAATTGCTTAAATTCATATTTTTCAATTGATTTTTTTGCTATATATTGGTATAATGATTGTAAATATTTTATTCACTGATAGGACAATAATTTTAGATAATAGTCTCTTCCGTGATCTATTTAATAAGATTCATAGGAAGCCATTATCCCAAAATTATACCTATGGATTTTAGGAGGTTTTTTAATGGAAGATAAGAATTTAGTATGTAAAGATTGCGGAAAGGATTTCGTATTTACAGTTGGAGAGCAAGAGTTCTTCCAATCAAAAGGATTTGAAAATAATCCAGTAAGATGTCCTGAATGCAGAAGAGCTAGAAAAGCTGAAAAACAAAACAGAAGATAATGAAAAATTATTTGTAGAGTATAAAGACCCATATATGGGTCTTTTTTATATTGAGTTATATTTAATCCATTATTACTAAATGGGGCTGTCGCACTAAAAATAAATACTACAATATATTGTATGTAAATTCTTTAGTGCGACAGCCTCTTATATATTAGTACTATTAATATGTTTCCTTTGCATCTTTTAGTAATAAGTGTGCATCCCCCATCTCTTTCTCTAACCACATATACATATATTATATTTTTCCTATGATAAAACCCTCATATAACTTTAAAATTAATTTTAAAGTTATATGAGGGTTTTAAAAGTTATATGGAATTTAATTTTTATATATGATTTCTAACGGACTAACCTATAAATTAAAAGAATACTTAAGTCACTATTTAGCTTTATAACCTATATTTAAAGCTTCTTGAAACATTAAGTCCATAAGATAAGGCTATGGCAACTACTATCCCACTTAATCCCTGAATAATATTTCCTGGTATATCTAAGGATGATAGATATAAAGCCGACTTAAATGTAGGTATTCCTTCAAAGAAAAACTTTATAAAAGCTCCTGAAAAATAATAAGCTACAATCATCCATAAGACTGCAAAACTAAATCCAATAATTTGATATTTTAAATTAAACCTCTTATTATCCTTTATAATTAAAATTGCAATTAGTGCCATAACAGCCTTTATAACCATAGTAAATGGTGCCCATAAAACATAGGTCAATAATATATCTGCAAGACCCATGCCTAAAGCTGATGCAATTACAGCTTTTTTATTCTTTAAAATAATCACAGATACTAAAACCATTCCATCCCCTAAATGAACAAATCCATTATAGGTCTTAATATGAATTACCATAGTAGCAACACATATTAATGCACTCATAACAGCTATTTGAACTATATCAGTTATAGTTAAATAACTTTTTTTAGCTATATTTCCTTGCATTTTTCTCCCCCTAACCGCTTAAGTATATTTTAATTATAATATTATACTTATAAAAAACAAAGTGTATCCATACATTTATTGTATTAAATATAATAATAATAACCATACTAATATCATCCTTAACTATAAAGGTGGTGAAATTATGACATTCTTAAGATGGATAGGAGCTGTAGCAGTATTTTTCTGGGTTCTTGGATTACTCTTTAATGTTGGAGGTTATTTAATAAATATTCTCTTAGTATCAGCTGCTGTAATCTTCCTCATAGATGCTATTTTTGGTCGTAAAAAAACTATGTGATCTTTTAAATACTGTTGACAAAATAAGCTATAAGTAATATTATAATTATTAACAAAGTTAAGCTTAATTTAAAGGTAGTTTTATCTTATATAAATTGTAGCTAAGCTAAACAGAAGACTTTACAACTCTAAGATTACAACTAAAGTTATAATCTTAGAATTATAAAGCTTCCTAAATAAAGATTTTATAAAATCTTAGATAAGAAGTAAGTAGGCTTAAAAACAAGTTTACAGAGAGCTGTATGGGGTGTAATTACAGTAGCTATGCTTAAGCTGAATGGGTCTTTGAGATGCAAGGTGAACATAATTATTATTAGCCATTGCCGTAAGCCTTACGTTATAAAGGAAGGATATATTGTATCTTAAGAGAAAGCTTTTTGCTTTAAATATAGGTGGTACCGCGTAAATTATACGCCCTATGAGACTTGTCTCATAGGGTTTTTTATTATTTAAAATTATATTTAGTTATTTATGAAAAATCTTATTTACATCAAAAGATAATAATTAAAGTTTCTCTAAATATTTATTACTATAGTATTTAGAAAAACCATTAAAACAGGAGGATAAAAATGGAAACAAAAAAAGTTATATTAAGTGGAATTCAACCAAGTGGTAGCTTAACCCTTGGAAATTATTTAGGAGCTATTAAAAACTGGATTAAACTTCAAGATCAATATGAATGTTATTTTTGCATAGTAGATTTACATGCCATAACTGTAAAACAAGAACCTAAGGATTTAAGAAGTAAAACTCTTGAGGTACTCTCTATATACCTAGCTTGTGGAATAGATCCTGAAAAAAATGCTTTATTCATCCAATCTCATGTACCTGCTCACAGTGAAGCTTCATGGCTCTTAACATGTTCTAGTTATATGGGAGAACTCTCAAGAATGACTCAATTTAAGGATAAATCTCAAAGCCAAGGAGAATCAATCCCAGCTGGATTATTTATATATCCTGTTTTAATGGCTGCTGATATCCTTTTATATCAAACAGACTTAGTTCCTGTAGGTCAGGACCAAAAACAACATTTAGAGCTTGCTAGAAATTTAGCTGAGAGATTTAATAACACCTATAGCCCTACATTTAAAGTTCCTGACCCTTACATCCCTAAGGAAGGTGCTAAAATAATGGATCTTCAGGAACCTACTAAAAAAATGTCTAAGTCTTCTGACAATCCAAATAGTTTTATACTAATATTAGACCCACCAGAGGTTATAAGAAAGAAAATTTCTCGTTCTGTTACAGATTCTATAGGAATAGTAAACTACAGTGATGATCAACCTGGAATCAAAAATCTTATAAATATAGTATGTGCTATAAGAGGTATTACTCAAGAAGAAGTGGTAGATATGTTTAAAGGTAAGGGATATTCTGAATTTAAATCCTATGTGGCTGAAGTTATCATAGAAGAACTTACTCCAATTCAAGAAAAAGTAAAAGAACTAATATCTAATAAGGCTTATCTTGAGGAAATATATAAAAAAGGTGCTGAAAAAGCTAACTATGTAGCTAGAAAAACCTTAAGAAAAATGCAAAAGAAAATAGGCTTTATTCAATAGCTTTAAATATATAGGCTCTTTAAAAGGTTTAACCTTTTAAAGAGCCTATATATTTAAACTTTTAAAAGCTAGTTATATATAATCTTAAAGGCGTAGACTTTCATGCCTTATAATATCTTTAATAATATTCCCTAAAACAGGTTTTTAATTTCTGTATAGCTTTTAAACTTATAGATTTATACCTATATTTTAATAATAGACGAATATAATTTACAAGTAATTCACAGTACCTAACTATATTACCACTTATAAACCATGGTCCTATCCTTTAATAAACTCTTCATTTCCCCTACAATTAAAGTCTTCCTTCCAAGCTTTTTCTGCATAAGGAGCAAAGTCCTCCGCAACCTTTTCAATTTTCTTCTGAAAACCTCTGTCATTAATCATATTATCTAAACTTTTATCAGTAGCATAAGCATTACACTTTTTCGCCACTTCCCTTATTACCCTAGGATTATCTATCATCATACAAGGCCTTAGCATATTACTATTATAAGGTTGTCTCATTCTAAGCTCCTTAAATAATTCTCCTCTAAAGACTTCTATTAAACTCTTATCTCTCACATTGTCTACAGCAATATGAGCAAAAATACAAGGCTCTACATCTCCCTCTGAATTTATATGACAATAATATTTTCCTGCTATACACCCACCTACATAAGGAGCGTCATTAAAAAAATCAATAGTAAAATAGGGCTTACTATTCCTTATTTCTCTTGACTTTCTTCCTAAATTAATTCTTTGTTCTGGGGTAAGCATCATATCAATATTAGGGTTATCTCCTATTGGCATATATATAAAATACCAACTCATCCTAGATCCTTTTTCTATAAGCATATCTATAAATTCACTAGATGTAATTACCTCTGCATTATTCCTAGCCACTGCTGATGAAACTCCGAAAGGTATTCCCCTAGTTTTCAAGATGTCCATACCATTCATTACCTTGTTAAAGGTTCCCTTTCCTCTCCTTTTATCTGTCTCCTCCTCAAAACCTTCTAAAGAGAACATAGGTATAAGATTTCCAAGGTTTCTTATTTTATCTCCTACCTCTTCAGAGAACAAAGTTCCATTGGTGAATGCAACAAACTCTATATCGCTATACTTTTTATAAATATCCCACATAAAATCCACAAAAAATGGTTCTCCACCTAATATTATAATAAAATGTATTCCAAGGTCTCTAGCCTCTCCCACAATCTTATCAACCTCTTCATAAGTAAGACCATGACCTTTATCATACTCTGCGGCATAACACCCAGTACATCTTAAATTACATCTCATAGATGGACTTATTAATAATACAAAAGGAATCTTTGTATCCTCTTTTTCAAGCCACTTTCCCCTTTTAGGAATACCACTCCATAAAGCATTAGCTAAAAAATTTTTAAAGAACTTTTTTAAACAATTTTTATCGGTGTCTTTTAATATGGAGTTTATAAAATTTCTTGTACTCTCCTCTTCCTTATAGTACTTTTCAACATTTTCTATAGCTTCTTTTGAATCTTTATCCTTTGCTAATAGTCTAGTTAATGTAAATATCTTTTGAATATTTTTCTCTGGATTCCTATCAATAATATCACATATGGCTCCTGTTACGACTTCCTTTGAATTTTTTTCAATACTTTCTTTAAAACTCAAAATATCATCCCCCTAATTTTAATATAGCAAAGTAAATCTCAATTCAAATGGAATTTTACCTAATGTGAATCCTAGGTGAACTAGTAATAGGCTTTACACTTTTTATATCTTTAATAATATTAGATATTATAATCATAAAGTCTTTAAAAAATCTTTATCACTTTCTATATATTAAATAAGGTTTTTAAAATTACATAATTCTCTAAGAGTCACTTGCTAATATATTATTTACTTAAATGGCAATATATGACTAGTCAGTATAAAAAAGTGGCTCGCCATGGGGTAAATGGCGAGCCTAGGGGGTTATGGTTTTATATATATATCTATCAAAAGCTCGAAAGCTTTTTAGCTTATTTATGTGCTTAGCACAAATTTTTCAATGACATGGGCAACTCCATCTTCATCATTAGTTTTTGTAATATAATCTGCACAGCTTTTTAGTTCATCAAATGCATTGCCCATAGCAACACCAAGACCTGCATATTCAATCATATGAAGATCATTTCCAGCATCACCTATACATATAACTTGTTCTTTACTTATATTAAGACTCTGTGCTAGATTCTTAACTCCTTCTCCTTTATTAACCCTATTATCAAGGAATTCTAAAAAGTAAGGAGCGCTTTGTACTATTGTATACTTGGAGTATAACTCCTCTGGTAGTTCATTTATTGCTTTATCTAATTTTTCTGGTTCATCTATCATCATTATCTTTAGTATATCTGTATCTTCATCTAATTCTTCGTATTTTACTACTTCTACTGGTATTTCGTTTATAGCTCCTTCTAATTCTGTGTATTTGCTCATTTTAGGAGTTATACATCCATCTTTAGTAAAAGCATGTATATTAATATTTAAATGCTTGCTTATTTTATAAAGTTCCATTAAGTGATTTTTCTTTAAACATGTTTTACTTACAACTTCCTTAGAATATGTATTCTGTACTAAGGCACCATTATAAGTTATGGCAAAGTCTCCTTCTTCCATCATATCTAATTCACTTAAGTACTTTTTTATTCCGGCCATTGGTCTTCCTGTAGCTAAAACTACTTTCACACCATTTTCCCTTGCCTTCTTTATTGCATGTTTTGTTCTATCTGATATTAAATGTTCACTATTTAAAGTAGTTCCATCCATATCTAAAGCTATAAGCTTGTACATAAAAACACCTCCAGCATGGTTTTCTTCACCGAAACTCACAAAAAGTATTATAACACCTTTTTTGAATTTGTAATTATTCCTCAGTCCTTGTTTAAATTTGTTTTTTATTGTTGAAAATGTTTTTATCTTTTTATAACTCCTTTTATTTCTATTTTCCTAAAAAAATTATTTCCAATTGAAAATTTTGTGATAAACTGTTATAATTACTACGTTAACTGGCTAGTAGCTGTTATCTTCTAGTTGAAATTAGAGGATAACATATGCTAGCCAAAAATGTTTTTAATGGAGGATTACAAAACTATGCCTATTAGAATAGCTATTTTAGGTGGCCCAAGATGTGGCAAAACTACTCTTATTCAACAACTATATGTTGATATGAAAATTAAAGGATTAAATGTTGGTATGGCTACTGAGTATAGCACTGAGTATCTAAGAGACAAAGGTCCTATAGAAACTTTATCAGAGCAATACGGTATTTACTTAGGTCAAATGCTTCTTGAAAATACATTAAATAGCTTTGATTATGCTTTAACTGACTATGCAACATTTGTTCCATATATATACGCAAGATATATGTCTGGTTTTAAAGAAAAAGGTATTAAGGAAATAGAAATAATAAAAGATCTCTATTCTCTAGCCTTAAGGGATATAAATAAATATGATTACATTTTCTTCGTACCAAGGGAATTTGGTTATAAGCAAGATGGTATTAGATGGCAAGATGAAGATATGGCTAAAGATGTAGATTCTAACATAAAAGGATTTTTAGATGCAGAAAGAATACCTTATACAATTGTAAGTGGTGAAACTAAAGAAAGAAGCAAAAAAATTCTTGAAATATTAGACGTTGAAGACGAAAATGTGAAGAAAGATGCTTAACTTCTATACCCAATAGAATTATAATATAAGGGTTAGGCATATACTATATAATAGGAGGTTAATTATGAGTGATTTAATGAAAGAAATAGAGAAAAGAAAAACCTTCGCTATTATTTCCCACCCAGATGCAGGTAAAACTACACTAACAGAAAAATTTCTTTTATACGGAGGTGCTATAAGACTTGCTGGTTCTGTAAAGGCTAGAAAATCTTCTAAGCACGCTGTATCAGACTGGATGGAAATAGAAAAGCAAAGAGGTATATCAGTAACTTCATCTGTTATGCAATTTAACTATGATGGTTACTGTATAAACATACTAGATACCCCTGGTCACCAGGACTTTAGTGAAGATACATATAGAACTCTTATGGCAGCAGATAGTGCTGTAATGGTTATTGACGGAGCTAAAGGTATAGAGGCACAAACAAAGAAATTATTCCAAGTATGTGCTTTAAGAGGTATACCTGTATTTACTTTTGTAAATAAGATGGATAGAGAATCTCAAGACCCCTTTGAGCTTTTAGAAGAAATTGAGAATGAGCTAGGAATAAAGTCCTATCCTATGAATTGGCCTATTGGTTCTGGTGCTCATTTTAAAGGTGTTTTTGAGCGTGAAACCAATAATGTATTAGTTTTTAACGGTGGAAATCATGGTCAAACAGAAGTAGAAACTGTAACAGGATCAGTTGACGACTCTGCCTTCACAGATCTTTTAGGAAGTGATCTTCATGAAAAACTTAAGGAAGATATAGAACTTCTTGACTATGCCGGAGATGAATTTAGCATAGAAAAAGTACGTTCTGGTGACTTAACTCCTGTATTCTTTGGAAGTGCTTTAACAAACTTTGGAGTAGAAGCCTTCTTAAAGAAATTTTTAACTCTTACAAGTTCACCTACTCCTAGAAACTCAGATATAGGTGAAATAGATATATTTGATGAACCATTTTCAGCATTTGTCTTTAAAATACAAGCTAATATGAATCCTCAACATAGAGATAGACTTGCATTTATGAGAATTTGTTCTGGAAAATTTGAAAAGGGAATGGATGTATTCCACGTTCAAGGCAAAAGCAAGGTTAAACTAGCTCAGCCTCAACAATTCTTAGCTCAAGACAGAGAAATAGTGGATGAAGCTTATGCAGGAGATATAATAGGTGTCTTTGATCCTGGTATATATAGCATTGGAGATACCCTATGTAAAAATCCAAAGAAATTCAAATTTGATGGAATTCCAACCTTTGCTCCTGAACATTTTGCAAGGGTTAGACCAATAGACTCTATGAAAAGAAAACAATTTGTAAAAGGTATTACTCAAATAGCTCAAGAAGGTGCTATTCAGGTATTTAAAGAGCATTTTGTAGGAATGGAAGAAATCATAGTTGGAGTAGTAGGTGTTCTACAATTTGAGGTTCTAGAATATAGACTTAACCATGAATATAATGTAGAAATTAAA
Organism: Clostridium hydrogeniformans DSM 21757; assembly: GCF_000686705.1. Taxonomy (GTDB): domain Bacteria; phylum Bacillota; class Clostridia; order Clostridiales; family Clostridiaceae; genus Clostridium_Z; species Clostridium_Z hydrogeniformans. The sequence goes on from NZ_JMLJ01000003.1 coordinate 456,396, forward strand.
ATGGATAGACTTCCTTATAGTCATGTTAGATGGATAGAAAATACCGATATTGATATGGATTCCTTAAGTGTAACCTCTGATACTAAAAAAGTTAAGGATCTTAAGGATAGAAATCTTCTTATATTCCAAAGTGATTGGGGGATAAGTTGGGCTTTAGACCATAATAAAGGTCTTGTATTATCTGATATTGGTAAAACTGAATAATTTTAAAGTAATAAAACCAGACTAATAATCTGGTTTTTATTATTTTTTTAATTTCAAACTAACCTTTTTAAAAATTAAAAATAAATTTTTTAAATATACTAATACCAATTAATCACTAAACTTTATAAAATAGATTTTAAATTTCCTAATAAAAAAATAAAGAGGCTTGTCTTATTAAACAAACCTCTTTATGATAAATGCTTATCTCTTATATATTAAGCCTTCCAAAGTCCATGTAGATTACAGTATTCTCTTACTGATATAATCTCTTCCTCTATTAAGAACTTAGCTTCTGGCTTTTCTCCTGGATTTAAGTGTTTTCTATAAACCTTATTCTCAGTGATTACTTCTATCCACTCAATGTAGTGCTTTTCTTCCATTGGGTGCTCTACTGATCCTACTTTTACAAGAACTCCACCATCTATTTTTTCTATAACTGGAACGTGCTTTTCTTTAGCTGCATCCACTGTATTTTCTACTAAATGAGTCATTGGCTTTCCACAACAAACTAAGTTTGCCATTGATGGATGAACCACCTCTACCATATGTCCACATGTTTCACACTTATACACTTCATTTAACTTTGACATTACAAACTCCTCCTAACAAACTTTATTTATATTTCTATTATACCAAAATATAGTATAAAGTTTAATAGTATATGTCTAAAATTTACTATTTATTAATAATTATTATTAATTATCTCCCCCATTTATTACTTGTTATATTTTTTATTCCTTGAGTAAAACTATTTATTAAGGAAGGTGATTATAATGAAAAATAACAAAACTAAAGTTTATCTTCCAAAGGAAAGAGATTATTTAGAACAGGAACCTAGGAATCTTCGAAGTTATTCTAAGGATAGAAAGACCTATAGTAGAATGCCTGATAATGTAACTGATGATGTGGTAGTTAATAATATTGCTTATCAAGAGTTTGACTATACCCATGTCATGGAAGAGCTTGAAGATTAATTTATTGATTGCTAGGAGCTTGTAACACCCCCAGTGGAGGATAACAGTTGCCACAACCCTAGATGAGCTTATCTAACCTACAGATGGTGAAAAAACATCATCCCTAGGAAGATTCCTTCTATATGGGAACAGAACTATAAAATCTCTAAAAAAATTAAAAAGGTAATCCAAAAACAATGATTTTTGGATTACCTTTTTCTAAATAATTATTTTAACCTCATGGATTCCCTTACTAAAATATATAATATCCTGTTGTAGTATTTTAGTATCTACATATATCCCCTTTTCCTCTCCCCTTACAACTGTTATATTATATATCTCATCCTGATTTTTCTTATACACAATAGAGTATTCATTCCATCCACTTGGCATATTTACATTTATAGTAAAACCTTCTCCTTTAATAAGCTTTAACCCTAAGATAGACTGAAGTATAACTTTATATGTCCATGAAGCTGCTCCAGTGTACCAACTCCACCCTCCTCTTCCTCCATGAGGCTCTTTAATGTATATATCTGCAGCTATTACATAGGGTTCTACCTTATATTTTTCACAGTCCATGGATGTTAAAGTATGATTTATAGGATTTATCATCTGTAAAAGTTCTAAGGCCTTATCTATATTCCCAAGCTTTGCTATGGCCATTATAACCCAAAGAGCTGCATGGGTATATTGTCCTCCATTTTCACGTACTCCTGGCACATATCCCTTTATATATCCTGGTTCTAATTTTGAACTATCAAAAGGAGGTGCTAAAAGAAGAATCATTCCATTTAACTGATTTACCAAATAATCTTCTACAGATTTCATGGCCTTTATCTGTCTCTCTCTATTACTTCCCTCTGCGATTATGCTCCAACTTTGTGGCAAGGAATCAATAGAACACTCTTCATTTTCAATAGAGCCTAGCGGTGTCCCATCATCAAAATAGGCCCTCTTATACCAAGCTCCATCCCAAGCATTCTCTTCTATATTATTTAAAATTTCTTCCCTAAACTTTAAATATTTTTCTCCCCTTTCTTCCTCTCCCATACTTTTACAAATATCCGAAAAATATTTTAGTATGTAAGAAAGAAACCATCCAAGCCATACACTCTCACCATCCCCTTTATTTCCAACGGTACTCATGCCATCATTCCAATCACCACATCCCATAAGAGGTATACCATGTTCTCCTAGGTTTAAGCTTCTATCAATTGCCTTAATACAGTGTTCATATATGGTCCCCTTTTTATCTGAGTAATTGGTTAGGGAATACCTCTCGTCCTCTCCTTTATTTAATGGAGAATCCTTTAAATAATACTCTTCCTCCTTTAAAATACTATAATCTCCAGTATTATTTATATAATCTATAACACTATAAGGAAGCCATAACAAATCATCACTAAACCTTGTTCTTATTCCTGAGTCTACCACTGGATGCCACCAATGTTGTACATCCCCTTCTTCATATTGTCTTGAAGCATTTAGCTTTATTTGTTTCCTAGTAATACTTGAGTCTACAAGTCCTATGGATAAGACATCCTGTAGCTGATCCCTATATCCATAAGCACCTCCGCATTGATAAAAGGCAGTCCTTGAATAATATCTACAGCTTATAACTTGATATAGAAGCCATCCATTGGTTAAAATATTTAGGCTTTCATCTGGAGTTTTTACCTTAAAGGTTCCTAAGACCCTTATCCAATGATTCTCCACCTCTTCTAGCTTATTTAATAGAAAATCCATAGAGGAATATTCCTTTAGTAAGGTTCTTATGTTTTCTATCCTTTCATCTGCACCCATTATAATGGTTATAATCTTTTCTTCATTTTCTTCTATATCTATGGAAGTTCTATAACTTAATATAGAATCAAAGCCAGCTCCCACTTTATTACTTAGTTTCTCATTTTCCATAGATAAGGATAAATCTAAGTTTCTTCCCCTACCTATAAAGTCTTCTCTATCTCCACAATAACTAATATCTTCTCCACCTATGATTTTCAAATAACAATTTGTATCCCCAAACTTTTCACTATAAGGATTTTTACCATATATAAACTCACCTTCTTCATCATAGTAGGTAGATATGGTTTTATGAACTCCTTCTTCATTTACCCCTAAAATCAAATTGCTATAATAGGTTAAAGATATCCTCCTCTTATTTCCTTGGAAATTTTTAAGCTTTACTATTCCTACCTTAAGGCTATTATCCAAAGGAGTAAACCAAGTTAATTCCCCTTTTATATTATTAGAACTATGAATAAACTTAGAGAAGCCAAATCCATGTTCTATTATATATTCCTCTTTATCTCTTAAAGGCTTTGGAGTAACGCTAAATACCTCTCCACTATCCTCATCCCTTAAAAATAAAGCTTCTCCTAAGGTGTCACTTATAAAATCATTATTCCAAGGAGTTAACTTATTTTCCCTTGAGTTTTTATACCATGTATAGCTAGAACCGCTTTCTGATATATGAAATCCAAAGTTTTTATTACTTATTACATTTATCCAAGGTGCTGGAGTATTATTATTATTTTTTAATACCATTACATAATGATCTTTCTCATTAAATCCACCAAAGCCATTAAAGAATTTTAATGTTCCTGTATCATACCCTGTTGATGTATTATTATTTCCATTTTCATCTTTTCCCCATAACTCTTCCCCTATTTCTGCCATATACTTTTCTCTCTTCCACCTTAAAGGTATCTCCCTTGTATTATCCCTTTTTATAGGAGAATTTTTATATACCTCCTTAGGAAGTCCTCTTAAGTTATAGGTTAGATTATCCTCTCCTTTAAATAATAAGGAGAAAAATGCATCCTCTTCTTTCCCATCTATATACAAGGTACTTATGGCCTTTATAAAACTTACTCCTTCTTCTTTTAAGTTGTCATAGCTTTGGAGAAACACCTTTCCCCTTAATCTCTCATTATCCATAGAAGAATATTTATTTATTACCTTAGAAATCTCTCCTTGAAGGGGCATATTATAACTAAAGCCTTCCTCATTTATTATTAAAAGATCAAATTCCACTCCTCTTCTATTTAGATATTCATAGCACTGAACACATTGACGTACTATGTCAAGGTGAGTTGAATCCTTTATATTTAATGTCACTATAGGTAAATCTCCAGATACTCCAAAGGACCATAAGTCCTTTTGATGCTTACTTAAAGATTTTATATAGGTTTCTCTTCTCCTTATGTCCTTATTAGTATACAATATTCTACTACATAACATTTGATAAAGAGATGCCTGTTTATACTTAAGTCCTATGTAGGAAAGTTCTCCTAAAGAGTTATTATGTGCTTCATTGAATATGCCTCTGCATATATCTAAGGATGAATATTTATTACATATATTTATAGCATCTTCCTTAGTATCAGAAGTCCCCATAAGAATATATACTTTTCCTTTTTCGCCCTTTGGTATTTTTATTCTTATCCTTTGACTAAATATAGGATCAATTACAGTTCCTTCACTATTTTCAAGAGGAATTTCACGTTTCATTACCCTTGGATTATCTTCATCATTTCCTCTGCCTATAAAGTTTAACCTAGAAGTTTCATACTCTATTCCCCCTATTTTTTCCCCTTGAAATAACATCTTTTGAAATATATAAGGTTTCTTTTGTCCCTTAGCTCTAGGACGTCTGTGAGCTAACAGAACATTATCTTCAAAGGATTCTGTCCTTATAAAAAGATTACTAAAAGCTTTATGGGATATATCTCCCTCATGAGTATTTAAAGTTACTTCTAAGTAAGTGGTAATTTCTATAATCCTATCCTCTTTTGTATTGTTATCAATGGTTAATGTTCTAATCTCCATATTCTCTTCATTACTAACCGCTACAGAAAGTTTAGTATCTATTTCCCTATACTTAGACCTAAACTCTGCTTTGTGCAATGTAAAATCTACATTATACTCATCTACCTCTACCTTTGTTGGTTGGAAGGTTGCACTCCAATATTCAGAAGAGCTCATGTCTCTTAGATATATAAACATACCCTTATTATCATTTATATAATCCTTGCTCCATCTATAAAGATTCATATCCTTAACCTTACTAAATCCACTTCCACTATTGGTAATCATAGTATGATAACTTCCATTAGATAATACTACGCTTTCTGGAAATTCTGTGACTCCAGTATTATAATTTCTAATAATTATTTCTGGTAACTCCTTATGATGAACTTTTTCCTCTTTAACTCTCTCTTTATAAAATGTTATCTCCTTATAGGTGTTCTCTTGAAGAAGGAGTTCTCCACTTATGACCTCTTCCTTCCTATGAAATCTTTCTCTAAATATATTCTTATTCAAAACATTAACAATACTCATTAAAGACATACCTTCATGATGTATCATAAAGGATTTTATTATAGAGAAATCCTTACCTTTTGCCACCCTATCTTTTGTATAGTCAAGAGCTTCATAAAAACCATAAAGACCTAAAGCCTTATTTTCTTCTAGATTCTTTAAATTTTTTATAGCCTTTTTATAATCTACCATCAAAGCCATTATAGTGGAGTAAGGAGATATTACAGTATCATCCTCTAATCCTCTTTTTAATCCTGCCTTAGGTATACCAAAAGCTCTGTATTGATATATCATAGAATTATCAAAATGAAAATATCCACTTTCAGATATTCCCCAAGGTATCTTCTTTACTTCTCCATAATAAATTTGTTCTTCCACAACCCCCTTATAAGTTTCATCCCAAAGAGATCCCTCATAATTCTTTAGTATTATAAGAGGCATTAAATATTCAAACATGGTTCCACTCCATGATAAAAGTCCACGTCCTCTTCCCATAGGGGTTAAAGTTCTACCTAAATTCCACCAATTATCTTCTTTAATATCTCCCTTAGTTATAGCTACATAAGAAGCCACCCTAGCTTCTGATGCCATAAGATCATAGTAAGAATTATTTAATGTTTTATTATTAACATCATAACCTATAGAAAATAATCCTCTCTCTTTATTGTATAGCATAGAAAAGTCCATGTTATCTCCTATGATTTTTAACCTGTCTAAAATATCATTAATATCAATTTTAAGTTTTTCTAAGGATTTTACACCTCTTTTTATAAGAATTCTAAGCTCACTATTATAACTAAGCTCTTCCTTATTATCTTCAATAATCCTATTAATCTCATCTACTATATCTTTTAAAGGAGTTTTTAATAATGCCGACTTAAGACTTCTAGATAAAAGTGAATTTTTAATACTACATAGGTCAGTCCAAGGGGCGATTATTTGTAATTCCTTTATATATGTAGTAGCATTTACCCTTAATTTATCCACCCAATAGGTCTTTCCTTCTATCTTTTCTACCTCTTTACATCTACTTCTTATATCCATAAGAAGCTGTTTATACTCACATAAGGAAAGATTTCTATTAAGTTCCTCTTTGAAAGATTCAAAATATCCACTTAAACTTAGTTCTTCCATAGCAAGATTTAATGTATCTTCTAACCCTTTTTTATAATTTGAATTAATAAAAGGGTTCTTCATATATTCCTCTATGGTTTTCTCTGTAAGCCATATATAACTTAAAAGATTTCCGCTATCCACAGTAGATATATATTTAGGTTCTAATGGTTTTAAGGTTAAAGTATCATACCAATTATAAAAATGACCATTTAGAGTCTCAAGATTTTCTAAGGCATGTAGGGTCTTTCTTAGTCTATAGGTATAACTATATATTCCTATATACCCTAGGTCATAGGCACAGCTGTTACTACTTATTGTCATAGCAATATTGGTAGGAGAGGTTCTATGAGCTATCCCCTTCATAGGGTCTCCCTGGTAATTGTCAGGTCCTAAACTATTATTTTCCTCATTCACAAAATCCTCGAAATAAGCCCATACTCTCCTACTTAGCTTTCTTAAATACTCTTCATCTTCTTTCTCTACATGCTGCAATCTATTATTTTCTCCTTCACTACTTAAACCATAAGCTATAAAGGGGCTAAGTAACCATAGTGTAATAGGGATAAGCATAAAGTATAGTAATGAGAGAGAATCCCTATAACATAAATATGCTATAGCTAAAGTTATTACAAGGGATGGATACATAAGTTTGATATAATCTCCAAGCTTATTCTTCCCACTATTCTCTACATAAAAAGCGCTTTGCCACTCTAGAAGCTTTTTCTTTGAAATAATCATTCTGTATGAGCTCTTTATAATAGCATTTAAAGATAAATAACTTTCATGAATAAAGAAAGTAAACATTAAAAAGCACTGCTTAAACTTCTTTATAACCCCATAATTTTTTAAATTAAATATATTAACTATAAGTGGAGTCAATATACTAAATAAGGAGAAAGCAATAAATCCTTCTAAATAAAAAGGCTTTACAAAAAGAGCTACTAATATGCTAATTAATATACTTGGATATACTAAAGCCATTCTAATATTATCTAATATCTTATATCTACTTAAGGCTTTAATTTCTTTTCTAAAGACCCAAGGTATATTTTGCACATCTCCTCTTATCCATCTATGATTTCTCATAGCATAGGAATGATAATAAATAGGGAACCCATCTACTAAAGGTGTGTCACTTAAAAATGCTGTTTTTAAAAGTTCACCTTCTATTAAATCATGACTAAGCATAGTATTTTCTTTTACCTTATTATCTAAGGTTTCTAAAAATTTATCTACTGAATATATACCTTTACCAGTAAATGTTCCTTGATTAAATAAGTCTTCATATATCTCTGAGGATAAAGAAGAATACATATTAATTCCTTTATCCATTACATAATGTTTTGAAAACTCTGTGGCATATGCATTTTCTAAATCCACCACTATCTTAGGCTGCATAATACCATAATTATAGTTTAAAGGATGGGCCATAGCTCCTATTAACCTCTTAAAAGTACCTATTGGAACCTTTGTATCACTATCTAAGGTTATTACATATTTTATTTTAGGTAGGGATTTTATAAACTCTGTTCCATACTCGTAAGTAGTATTATTCTCTCCCCTTAAAAGCTTATTAAGCTCTAGAATCTTACCTCTTTTTCTCTCCCAGCCCATATATATCTTATCTCTCTCATTAAAAACTCTCTTTCTATGTAAAAAAAGAAATTTGTCTCCATATTTATAATTAAGAGATCTTGCTACATTTAATCCTGTGTTTATAATCTCTGAATCTCCTTCTAAGGTTTCACTATGATTATCTTCAAAATCACTGCACAGTGCAAAATATATATTTTTTTCTCTGTTACTTAAATAATATATCTCTAAGTCTTTCATAAGTTTTTTTGTTCTTTCCACACTATTAAGGATTGTTGGTACTACAACTAAGGTGGCGTTTTCTTTATCTATTCCCTCATTCATTGATAATTTTGAAATGTAATGAGGTTTTATAAAGGTTAAAAATAAAACATTTATAAAGGTTTTACCTATATAACTTATAGGTATTATTAATAATACTTTTAATAATATAAATGATCCTAATCCTCTGCCCTCATCCTTTAAGAATAGGACTAAAAATGTTCCAATTAAAACCATCATAGCTAGTATAGATAATCTATAAAGTCTTAGCTTCTGTTTTAAAGAAGCTCTCTCCATAAAGCTCTTTTTAATATTTATCTCACTATAAAGGTCATCCTTCCCTTCTCCAATTAAATAGTATCCAATATGAGATTCCCTTCCCTTTTTACTAGTAGCAAGATTTATAAGAATGGTTGAGATTTTTTCTTCACTAACTTTGCTTCTTTTAGATAGTTCTTCTATCTTATGTCTATAATAGTCCCTAGTTTCAAAGTCCATATTTACATATGTATTACTAGGATCCTTTCTTAATATTTTATCAACAGCACTTATACTCTCCACAAAGTTTTTCCAATTGAAACCATCTATAAACCTTAAAGAGTTAATATCATTTCCTAGTTCCCTTTCAAATTTAATCTCTTCAGTCTTTACATTACTGATTACCTTATAAAGCTCCCCTCTTTTAATCCCTAATTTTCCTTCTACTGCAGAATATACTTCCTCATTTTCAATTCCACTATCTTTTATAACTCTTAAAAAGCTTTCTGCCATAGTATAGGTGAATTTTTCATCTCTTCTTTTAAACCTATCTATCTCTTCTTTTATCTCTTCCTCCTTAAGTGCTACAATAATATATCTTGACAGATTCTCCCCATTAATTCTTTCCTTTTCTAAATTACATACCTCTTCTGAAATAAATCTAATTCTTTCTAATATTATTACTCTCATTATAAGGGGTATTGCCCAAAGTTCTCCTAAGGTTAAAGATGTATTCTTTGTAAAACCATCTATAAAAGATTTAACTCCTTCTTTTGTTAAATTACCATGGCTATTATTAAATAAAGTACTACAAATTGTATATATTCTAGCTATTCCATTATCCCTACATGGTAGGTTATGATAATATTTATTTGGCATATTTAAAATAACATTTTTATATTCTTTTTCTATAAGATAGATATTATCTAAAAGCCATTGGGCCCCCCCTGATAGCTTTACATTATTCTTATAAAGAGATTCTAAATAATGATGATTTTTAACTATATTTTTATAGGTTTTTTTTACACTCTCAATAAGAGTATTTTTTTTCTTATTACAATAACCTAAGTCTTCATTTTTAGATAACTCTTCCCCTAAATCATAAAGTTCTTTTACATTCATATCTTTTAACTCTTCTCCTTTAAAGTTTATAGCATTTCCTTCCCTCTCTCTTACCATTAAATATCCTAAAAAAGCTATAAATAATCCTAAAAGACCTATGTAAACAAAAAGCATATGGTACACTCCTTTCTAGTTTACTATCTTATATTTTTACCAACTTTTACGAAAATATGTACCATTGAAACCTTATGTTTTATACTTTATACTCTAAAGGTAGAAATTACACTTATTGTGAAGCTTAGCTACCACATTAAATTTAAATTATATAGAAAGTATAGAGATATAAAAATAAGGAGAAGTGATAATCACTTCTCCTTATTTTTAAGTACTATAAAGTTTTTAATCCTATAAGTTATAAAACTCCTCAAAGGATTTTATAATATAATAATGATCCTTAACTCCACCAAACTCTCTTATAGAATGCATTGCAAGGATTGGACTTCCAATATCTATAGAACGTATATTAAGATGAGTTGAAGATATAGGTCCTATGGTAGATCCTCCTCTCACATCAGATCTATTAACAAATTCTTGTACTGGAACTCCTGCTCTTTTACATATTTCTTTATATACAGCAGCAGAATCACTATCTGTAGTATATGCAAGATTTGCATTGATCTTTATAACTGGTCCCTTATTTATAACAGGTCTATTTACTGGATCATGCTTTTCACCATAGTTTGGATGAGCTGCATGAGCAAGGTCTGCTGATATTAAGAATGACTTTGATAAAGCTCTAAAGAAATCTTGTCTATCTCCACCTAAAGAAAGAACTATTCTTTCTAATATATTAGCTAGCATATTAGAATCTGCCCCTTGTTTTGTAGCACTTCCAATTTCCTCATTATCAAAGCACACCATAACATTAGTAGCTTTGTTTACATTAGAATTTATAAGAGCCTTGATTCCACCATGGATCATAGATAAATCGTCTAATCTTCCCATAGATATAAATTCATCATTAAGTCCCATTACTGTTCCTTTTTCATATTCATAAAGGAATAAATCAAAGTCTATTATATCCTCTATATCTACATTTAACTCCTTAGCCAAAGTAGTTAAAAGATACTTATCCTTTTCTAATTCCTCTGTTACTAAAGATAATAAAGGAAGAGTATGTTTTTGCTTATTTAACTCAACCCCTTGGTTAACTTCCCTATTCATATGTATTGCTAGGTTAGGGATTATTAATATTGGCTTATTTATATTTACAAGTCTATTATTAGGGAATAGTGGATTATCACTTCTTAAACTAACTCTACCTGCTACAGATAAAGGTCTATCAAGCCAAGTGTTTAGTATAGGTCCACCATAAACCTCAGTATTTAACTTAACATATATATTTTCTGATACCATTTCTGGATTTGGCTTTATTCTAAATGTAGGTGAATCTGTATGAGCACCTATAAGCTTAAACCCTTCCTTTGCTGGAGATGATTTTCCCACTACAAAAGCAACTAAAGCAGAATCATTTTTAGTTACATAATATTTTCCTTCTGCCTTTAAAGCCCACATGTCCTCTTCTTTAAGCTCATTAAAACCATTTTCATTTAAAACAGCTTTTAATTTATCCACTGCATGAAAGGCACTAGGACTTTCATATAAAAAATCTATTAATTCATTAGCTAATTGTAATTCATTATTCATATAAGTACCCCCTATAATTATGATACGTAATTTAATTGTACCATAACTCTAGGGGGTAGTATATTCATAAAGTTACTTAAAATTTCTAAGTAATTTATTTTAAATTATAAAAACCTTTTATATTCTCTATAATAGATAACCATTCTTTAAATTGCCCTTAGTCCTAATTCATTCCTTAGCATATCCTCATAAGATTCTCTTTTACAAATAAGCTTTGCTTCATTAAATCTTACCATCACTACTGGAGCCTTTGGTATCTTATTGTAGTTACTACTCATGGAATAACAATAAGCTCCTGTAGAGATTACAGCTAGAGTGTCTCCTGTTTGAACCTTTGGAAGAATAATATCATTTATTAATACATCCCCAGATTCACAGCACTTTCCTGAGATTGTAACTGATCCTTTAGTTGTGTCCTCTGCCTTATTAGCAATTAAGCACTCATACTTTGCACTGTATAATGAAGGTCTTATATTGTCAGTCATTCCTCCATCTACTGAAACATAGGTTTTTATATTAGGAATATCCTTAACTCCGCCTATTGTGTACAGTGTAATTCCACTGTTCCCTACTATACTTCTACCTGGTTCTATAATTATTTTAGGAGCTCTAAAACCTATCTCACTACAATAGGATTCTACTTCTTCTAATATGGCCTCACAATACTCTTCTATTTCCCTTGGCTTATCTTCTGAACTATAATGTATACCAAATCCTCCTCCAAGGTTTAATTCCCTAAGCTCTATATTAAATCTTTCTTTGATTTCTTTTATAAGATTCATCATAATTCTTACAGAATCCCTATAAGGCTCTATTTCAAAAATTTGTGACCCTATATGACAATGTAACCCCTTTAAATTTATATTTTCTAAGGTAGAAATCTTTTCTATGGACCTAAACAAGTTATTTTCAAGAAGAGAGAAACCAAATTTTGAATCTACCTGTCCAGTTTTTATATAATCATGAGTATGAGCTTCTATCCCTGGAATAACCCTTAAAATAATATCCTGCTTAGTGTTTAAACTTTCGCATAATCTATTTATATTATCAAGTTCTGTAAAATTATCAACTACAAAGGTTCCAACGTTATACTTAAGTCCCATGTGTATCTCTTCTAATGTCTTATTATTTCCATGGAAATAAATCTTCTCCATAGGAAATCCACTAGTGTAGGCAGTGTAAAGCTCCCCTCCTGATACTACATCAAGACATAACCCTTCTTCCTTAACTATTTGTGCCATGGCTATGGTTAAAAAGGCCTTTCCTGCATAAGCAACTTTGTTTCCCCTTTGATATTTCATCGCCTTTAAATATCTTCTACAATTTTTTCTTATAAGCTCCTCATCCATTACATATAGTGGTGTTCCAAACTCCCTAGCTAAGTCTAAGGTGTTTAGTTCTCCTATATAAAGATTGTTATTTCTAATGCTCATTGATCCATGTAAGTTCATAATAATAACCCCTTTCTATTTTACTCATTGGTTACCAAAGATTTATTTACTCAAAGCTACTGTATAATTTTGAGCAAATAAAAAGAATATGACAAAGGAACACCTTTGTCATATTCTCACTTACGTAAGCAATATAACATAAACGGTGTACCTCTGTAGCTCAACACTATTTCCTTTATAGCTAAAATAAGTTTTAAGTTAGACTAACAAACATTAGACTAATTAAAGTTCTTATTTAAAGCTAAGGTTTATAGTGACAGTATTATGGATATTCTCCATAATCCCAGGACTAACCTTTGCAAAATTAATCCTTCGGCTTTAACTCCCTTCTCTTCAATTCAAAGTATGCCTACTCCTTAAAGATACTCTTAGTTAAAGCGCCTCTACCCTAGGTAACAACTTATAATACTCTTTAATTTTAATACTATATTATGATATTCCATTACTTATGTCAACAGTTTTTATGGAATTATTCATTTATCCTCGGATAATATTGGAACTATATTAGTGATATGTTATAATAATTCAATGCCCAGTAGTAACAAATCATTTATTAAAATGATTTGTTTATATATTTTAAACATATACTATAATTCTAAGATATATAATAAAATTATTACTTAAATCTTATGTTAATCTTATTAATACTTACTATATTTTTGAATATAAAATCATAAAAGATTAAATATAATATTTACTAGGTAAGCTTTAAGTTTAGTAGGAAATTTATCACTTCTTATTAAACTCAAAATATATAAAAGGAGGGCTTTATGCTATCTAATTTAATTATAAAAATTTTTATAAAGGATACTAATGTTTCTAATGAAAAAACTAGAACTAAATATGGCTTTTTAGCTGGTATAATTGGAATAATAGTTAATCTTTTGCTGTTTTTCGTAAAACTTTTTGTAGGTCTAATCGTTGGAAGTATTGCTGTTACAGCAGATGCTTTTAATAATTTATCTGACGCTGCTTCTTCTTTAATAACCATATTAGGCTTCAAATTATCTACCATGCCTCCAGATAAGGAACATCCCTTTGGTCATGGAAGACTTGAATATATTTCTGCACTGATAGTTTCTTTTATGGTTATAATAGTTGGACTTCAATTTACTAAATCCTCCATAGAGAGAATTTTAAATCCAACTGCTGTAACTTTTGAACTTATTCCTTTTATACTAATCCTTATATCTATAGTCTTTAAAATATGGCTTTCTAGATTTAATAGTGTTATAGGAAATAAAATAGATTCATCGGCCTTAAAGGCAGCTTCCTTTGATGCTTTAGGTGATGTTATAACTTCTAGCTGTGTTGCAATATCATTAATATCTTCAAAGTTTACAACCTTCCCTATAGATGGTTATATAGGAGTAATTGTTTCTCTTATGATTCTTTACTCTGGATACACCTTAGTTAAAGATACTTTGAATCCCCTTCTTGGAGAAGCTCCTGACCCTGTTCTTGTTAAAAACATAAAAGATGAGGTTCTAAGCTATGAACATATAATAGGGGTTCATGATTTAATAATTCATAACTATGGGCCTGGTAGGATTATGGCTTCAATCCACGCTGAAGTACCCTCTAATCTTTCTATAATAACTATCCATGAAGTAATTGATAAGGCTGAAAAAGAAGTCTCTAAAAAACTTAAATTATATCTTGTTATACACATGGATCCTATAAATGTAGACGACAAAGAAGTTATAGAAACTGAAAATCAGCTTCTTAGAATATTAAATCAGCATACTCTTATAAAATCTATGCATGACTTTAGAGTTGTTGGAAAAGGTGAGAAAAAGAATCTAATCTTCGATGTGGTAGTTGACTCAAATAGGAAGAAAAGAACCATGAGTGATAGAGAACTTATAGAAGAAATAACCTCCATGGTAAAGGAAATATATCCAAACTATAATTGCATAATAACTATAGATGAGGATTACCTACATTAAAAGGCATAAAAGTTTAACTTTTATGCCTTTTCTTATATATTTCAGTAATAAATGATTTAAACTAAATTTAGTTATAGAGTTTTAATATAATCAATTAACTTATCCATTAAAAATACCATTGACTTGTCTTGATTTAGCCAGATGGATAAATTAACTTTAAAGTTAAAACCCTATATCATTATTTATAAAATAATTTTACTTATATACTACATTAATTTTAAGTATATTATTTTTTAAAATAATTACTCTCTAAAATCTTATTTCCAATAGAAATAGAATTTTTCATATGCTCTTCCTCTTTTTTAGAAGATGGGGTTCCAACTATTTCCCCATAATTAAGTACGGTGAAGTTTTTCTTAGACTTTACAAGAACTTTTCCCATAGCAGTATTTTGGAACTTTTCTTCTGGTATTCCCATAACATATGCAACAGTAGGCATCATATCAACCTGACCACCTATTATATCACGAGTTTCTCCATTAAGTTCTGGATTATATATTATAAACGGAACTTTTAAATCTTTTTCCTTCCATCTATCCTCCATACCATTTATGTTATTTAACTTATCTTGATAAAACTTGTGAACTCCAGTATGATCTCCATATATAACAAGGACTGTGTCCTTTAACATATCTCTTTCCTTAAGCATATTAATAAGATTTCCTATTTGCCTATCCACATAATTTATACTTTGAAAATAAGATCCCATTATGCTTTCATCAAATTCTTTAGGTAAATTTAATAGTCTTTCCTTCTTTGGTACATCAAAAGGTCCATGACTAGTTAAGGTAACTGCATGTAAGAAAAATGGACTTTTTTCCTTATCTAATTTTTCCATAACTTGTCTATAAAATGATCCATCAGAAAGCCCTGGTCCTATTTCTTCATCTATAACATAATCATTTATATCCCAAGACTTTTTAAAGCCAAAGGATCTATGATTAGGTCTCCAATTCCAATTATATGCCTTTTCTGGGTGAGTAGATATAGTATTATAACCCATGTCATTTAGCATACTCGGAAGAGAATTATAAGTATTATTAGGATACCTATATACTGTACTTCCTTCTCTTACTGGAATAACAGATGTTACAGATAGAAGATCTCCATCAGAACTTGTTCCGTTATTAACCTGCTCATATATATTATTAAAATACAAACTGTTATTTAATATTTTATTTATGTTAGGAGTAATTTCTTCTCCAAAGGCCTTATCTCCTATAACAAAATTCTCCAAAGACTCTATTTGGAGGAATATAAGATTTTTCCCCTTTAACTTTCCTTTAAGTTCATTATCCTCTACATCTTCCTTTTTATCCTTAAACCATTGGTCTATATTATCCTTTTCTTCACTTGTAAGATTCTTTGTTTTATTATCTGCGAATTGAAGATAAATGTCATATATATGATATCCTGCTGGGGACATATTAGACATAGTTTGAAACTGTGCCCAACATACCTTAAAGAATAACATACTTCCTTTAGTAACATCCTTAACATCTATAAGATAATGCTCTAAATATATAGCTCCTGTAGATAAAGAAAATATCATAACAAAAGCTAATATATTCTTTTTTATATTTTTAAAGGTTCCCTTATAAACATGACTTCTTTTAATAAAGTACACTATTCCTAAAATTATATCTAAAAAGAATAATATATCAATAAAATGTAAATAGCTTAAAAGAGCTTTATTAGATGGATTAAATGATGCTGGAACCATAACTTGGCTAAAGGTTAAAAATCCACCATAGGCTCTAAAGTAAATTAAATCTCCTATAAGAAGTAAGGAAAATAACAAATTAATACTTATGTAATAAGCTATCCTTCCCCTACCATAAAATAAAAATCCAAAACTCATAATTATTACTATAAATAATATGTGAGAAAGGGTTGGAGGTGGGGAAAAATACATTCTTGAAATATTTAATGTAGCTGAATCCTTGCCATGAAGTAATGCAAGAAATAATAAGGATTTTAGCCATATAAATATTCCAAATAAGAAAAATAACTTATCTAGTTTTTTAAACCATTGTTTAAATTTAAAATTTCTCATAAACAACCTTCCTTCATTGATTTTCACTATGAAATTATAACATATTTTTATTATCATATATAACAAACCCACTAATATTAAGAAAACTTTAATCTTTAATTATAATCTTGTAATAAGTCAATAATAATTTTACCTGAAGCCTTACATTTATCTGATGGATAGAAGCTGTAACACCCCCATCCTCTAAAAGGTGTGGAATAACACAGTTGCCACAACCCTAGATGAGCTTATCTAACCTTCAGATGGTGGAAATAACATCATCTGAAGGAAGATTCCTTCTATACTTTATGTTCTACAAAAATATTTTTCTTACTCTAAAGAGCACCGTAAGTATAACTGGTATATATGGAAGAAATATTAGTAACTTATAATAAATGTAAAACATATTATATATTGAGTAAGTAGAAAGGAGATATAGCATGAATGATATAAAACATTTTTTCCTTGGAGGAAACACTTCTATTGGATTTTACTCTCACTTTAGATATATACTTGAACTTAAAACAGCCAAAAGAATTATATGTTTAAAAGGTGGTCCTGGTACTGGTAAATCTACTTTAATGAAAACCATAGGAAATCATTTCTCAGAAAAAGGGTATGAAGTTGAGTTTCATCACTGCTCTTCTGATAATAATTCTATAGATGGTGTGGTAATAAAAGAACTTAAGGTTGCTATATTAGATGCCACTGCTCCTCATACAATGGATCCAGTATATCCTGGAGCTATAGATGAGGTTATAAATTTAGGAGATTGTTGGAGAGAAGAGGGTTTTTCTAAAGTTAAAAATGATATAATAGACACCTGTACCTCAATTAGTTCTAAATTTAAAAGATCATATAGATTTTTAGGAGCTGCAAGAAATATTCATGAAGATTGGACAAATTATAACTTAAATTATAAAAATAAAGATAAAATAAATTTAATAAAAGAAAACTTGAAAAATGAAATTTTTAACAATATAAGTATTCAAGGAAGTGGAAGTGAACGCCATTTGTTCCTAACAGCATTTACGCCAAATGGTATAGTTTCTTTTAAAGAGGATCATAGAAAGTCTTATGAAAAATCTTATGTACTAAAGGGAGCTCCTGGTACTGGTAAGACTGAAGTTTTAAAATTCTTAGGAGATGAAGCACTTAAAAGAGGGTTATATGTAGAATACTATCATGATCCATTTATCCCTGAAAGAATTGAGAACATAGCTATTCCTACTCTTTCTTTAGCCATATTCTCAAGTAATGAAATAAACTCAATGTCCACTGAAAGTTCCACTAAAATTAATATGGATGCTCTACTCTCCCCTTATAGTAAAGAAGATAAGGAAGAAATAGATTTTGATAAAAATCAATTTTATTTCCTAATAGGTAAGGCACTATCTTCTATAAGAGAAGCTAAAACCCTTCATGATAAATTAGAGACCTACTATGTTCCTAATATAGACTTTCATAAGGTTCAAATCATTACAGATAATTTAATAAAAAAAATAGAAAACTATGCTTAAGTAAACAGAATCTAAATCTGAGATAAGCGTTCTTGAACCATTAATTTACTATAAAAATAATAATTTATATAATAAAAAGCAGTAGCTATTTTTGGTATTACAAATATCTACTGCCCTAGGAGTGAAGGAATTTTCACTCCTATTTATTTTAAACTATATAATTTTGTTCTTGCTTTTAAACTTTTTATTATTTAATAATCACCATAGAATAGTTTATGTCATATATATTAACTTATAATATTTTCCTCTCTTATTTCATAGATGAAAATTCATACCCCTCTGATTTTAAATAAGCGATAACCTCTGGAAGAGCTTCTAAGCTATTCTTTCTGTGTCCAGCGTCATGCATAAGTATAACTAAGTTATCCTTATCCTTACTTGTTTTCTTTAGGTATTGTAAAAGTTCACCTTTACTTTTATTTTTCTTCCCCTCTTCATCCCCTGTTAGTGCATTCCAATCAACACTATACATATCTATTTCCTTAAGTTTTTCCATAAGTTTATCTATATTTTTGTCCTTATTATGTCTTCTTGTCATCTCTCCGTTAGGCATTCTTATAAGCCTAGTTTTAAATTCACTTCCTACTGCCTCTTTGATTAAATTGTTAGTTTCATTTACTTCGTTCATGAAGGCATCAATATTGGTGTTCTCCTTAGGATAAAGTTTATAATAGTCATGAGAATAGCTATGGTTTCCTATAGAGTGCCCTTCTTCTAATATTCTTTTTATAATTTCTTTAGAGACTTCTTGTTCCTTAATCTTTTTTCCACATAGGAAAAAAGTGGCCTTTATATTATTTTCCTTAAGCACATCTAATACTTTAGGAGTTATATTAGTAGAAGGTCCATCATCAAAGGTTAAAAAAGCTATCTTCTCCCCATGATTTTTATATCTTCTATGAATTATATCTTGAACTATAGATACGTCCATCCCCTCATTTGAAAACTTCTTTTCTTCTTCTTTCATTTCTTCTTTAATAATGGTTTCTTTATGATTTTCAGAGAAACTATTATGAGTCTTAACGTTGTCCTCCTTATGTTTATTACAAGAGGATAATGTTATAATATTAATGCTTATAATTATGATTCCTAATAATATACCTAATATCTTTTTCATAATTTCTTCCTTTCCAGTTATATAATTTTTATGTTTCCAATTAATTATTATATAACTATAAAAAGTAAATATATATACTTCTTTTATATTTTAAGATAAAAATAAGAAACATAATAACCATATATTTTATTATGCTTCATTGCCTTTTTTATTGTTTCCTTTAACTTTTTATTTATTCCCTATGTTACTGAGAAAATCTATATAATTAATCATATAACCCCTTATTAAAACATCCATATACACTACATTTAAAACTATTATTGCTAATAATGACATAAAAAAAAGACAAGTATATAAAACTTGTCCTCTTTTAAAATTAAGCATATCACTTATATATTTCATTACTTTAAATAAAAATTTTCATCATATTTCTTTGCCTTTTCTTTATTCAATTCTTCATCATAAATTTTAGATTCAATATATCTACCATTTACTCCTTCTAAATAGCCTTTCTTTAATTCCATTGCCATAAATGCAGGGAAATTAGCACCCCAGGCTGTTGTTATTCCAAACTCCTTCGCTTCAACAAAACCAAATCTTGGATAATAGGTAGGATGTCCAAAAAATAACATGGCACCATACCCCAGTTCTTTTGCACATTCAATAGAATACTTCATAAGTGCACTACCTATTCCTTGCTTTTGATATTCTGGTAACACACTTAATGGTCCAAAATTAATCACCTCTTTTTTTTCATTATTACATTGTAAAATATATGCTCTGCTATATATTACATGACCAACAATTTTACCATCTATTTCTGCCACAAAATCAAGTTCTTTTATTCCATCTATTTTACGTAAGCAATGAACCATATAATGCTCTATACATCCAACTCCAAGCTTTTCAACTCTTTCCTTTCTCCAAAATGCCTCCCTTGTTAATTCTTCTACTTCCCTATAATCTTTATCTTTTTCAAGTCTTATTTTAATACTATTCAATACATTCACCCCTAATATCTCTAACTTTTATTCTCATCTTAATTCATGTATTAACTTCACTCCATGTATTATTTACCATATAACCCTCTAATTGTATTATACATATTTTATGGCTAAAGAATCTACATAATAGTTTTAATTTTACCCTTCAAACTATTAATATATTTTTCTTCTGCAATAAAATCATATTAGTATAAAAGTAAAGACTTTATTACTATGTAAACTTACACGGTAATAAAGTCTTTGTTTCAAATATATTATTCTATTTAAAATTCATCTTATAATAGTATAGTCTATGAAGAGCTCTAGTACACATTACGTATTTAACTAAATCCTCACCTTTACTCTCTTCCTCATCTACTATTATAACTCCATCAAATTCAAGGCCTTTAGCAAAGTAGCTAGGTATTAAAACATTTCCTCCCCTATATATAATATCCTCGTTATCTAAAACCTTTATATTAATTTTCTCTTTAAGAATAGGGGCTATTTTATTTATTTGATCCTTATTTCTACATATAACTGCTAGGCTTTCTAATCCCTCTTCTTCCATATCCTCTAAGGTATTTTTTATATTCACCACTAAATCATCAATAGAGTTCACTTCTTCTTCATAAACCTTATCTCCATTTCTAACTAGTGGAACTATATTATCTCCTGTTATAAACTTATTAGCATATTCCATAATCTCCTTAGTGGATCTATAACTCTTATTTAAGGAAAACATCTTAATACTATCCTTAGGAAATACTTTATTAAGGTTCATCATAGGAGATTCTATATCTTTCTTTATTAGTCTCTGATTTACGTCTCCAACTATGGTAAATGAACTACAGCCTGTTAAATTCTTTATAACCATAAACTGAAGTATAGAATAATCCTGAGCCTCATCTATAACTACATGCTTTAGTTCTTCCTTAACCTTTAACCCTTGAAGATTAATCTTAAGGTATAATATAGCTCCTAAATCATCATTTAATAAAATTTTATTATTATTAAATCTATTATATATAAGCTCTACTTTTTCTCCGTCTAAATATCTTAAAGAATCTTTAGCATTTAAAACTTCCCTTAAAAGATTTCTTATTTCTATTTTTCTTCTAAAGTTTATATTATTTTCTTCTATAACTAATTTATCCTTTGGCATTTCTTCTTTTATTTTTTTGTATTTAGCTTCTATTTCCCTAAATATATCATCTCTTCTATATCTTATTTTATTAAAAAGTATCCTCTTTATCTTAGCACTTCTTCTAAATAGAGGCATATTCTTAAAGTCCTTATTAAACATTGATAAGATTTCTTCTTTATCCACTAGAACTTTATTATTAAATAAAAGAGACTCCACTTTAAAATAGTTCTTATTTAAATCATCTATTAATCTATCTAAATCAGTTAAAAAGCTTTCTGACCCTTTATATTTTATCTCTTTTAAAAACTCCTCATCACCCTTTAATACCTGCTCTATTTCATAAGTAAAAGGAAGTATTTCCTTATCATCCTCTATAAATTGCATAGCAAATTCCCTAAATGTCCTTTGCTTAACGCTATTTCCTTCTCCAAGGGATGGTAAAACACTAGCTATATACTCCATAAATATAGAGTTAGGTCCTAATATAAGAGTTTTATCCTCTAATTGATTTCTATAATTATATAAAAGATACGCTATTCTATGAAGGGCTATAGTAGTTTTACCACTTCCAGCTACCCCGTTTACCACAGTTATAGAAAGTCTTTCATTTCTTATTATCTCATCCTGCTCCTTTTGTATTGTCATAACAATATCTTTAAGCTTATCACTAGAATTAGAGCTTAAAACCATTTGAAGTATTTCATCTTTTACATCCACATCTGAGTCAAAAAATCCTTGAAGGTCACCCTTCTTTATTATATATTGTCTTCTCCCTTGAAGGTCTACTTCTATTTTTCCGCCAGGAGCGCTATAATAATGTTCTCCTAGGGTCCCTGCATAAAATAATGATGCAACTGGAGCTCTCCAATCTATTATTAAAGGCTCATCATAACCTTCTGGAGTTACTCCAAATCTACCTATATAGTATTTCTCTACATCTTTAAACTCTTTATCTTCAAAAGTTATTCTACCAAAGTATGGTGAATATTTTAATGTATTAAGTTCTTTTAACTTTCTATCTATGGTCTTAAAGGATTCTTCCTGAACATATCTTTCATGATCAAAGTATTCAATAACTTGATCTTCATCATCTTTATAATCCTCAATAAACTTTTTTCTATAATTTAGAATCTCATTTACCAAGGTTTTTCTTTTACTAATTCCTTTTAAAATTTCTTCATTTATTATATTAATAGTTTCTTTTAACTTAAATTGCTCCCACTGTAGGTCATACTCACTACTATTTGCATCTAAAAATTTATCTTTATCCATATACCTACCTACCTTTCTATAATGGTAATTTATATTATATCATTTTTATTTAATAAATCTAAAACCCAAACATTCATTATAATAGATATTCTATAAAAATCCTATGCTTTAATTAAATTTTATAATTCTTATAGTGCACTTCCTTATTTGCACTTTGAACCATTTTTTGTTATAATATACATATAGTAAATGTACATTATTTAATTATAACTTATTTTTATATGATTTATTTAAAATTAAAACTATAAGTACTTCTTTAAAACTATAAATATAATTGTCTTACATATATAATAAAAAAGCTAGCATTCTAAAAGAACGCTAGCTTTTTTCTATTCTACAATATTATTTTCTTCATTTTCTATTTTTTCTGAAGCCACTTCCTCTTCCACAAAATCTGGTCTTCTTTTTCTTATGATATCCATAAACTCTTCACCCATTAAGGTTTCATTCTCTATTAACCTTTCTGATATTTCAATTAATAGATCCTTATTCTCATTTAAAATGTCTATGGCTCTTTCATGGCAAGTTCTTATAATGCTTAAAGTTTCCATATCTACAGCTGTTCCTGTTTTTTCACTACAGTTCATAACAGGTCTTCCATCTAAATACTTATTTCTTACTGATTCTAAAGCCATCATATCAAACTTCTCACTCATACCATATACGGTTACCATGCTTCTAGCACTTTGAGTAGCTCTTTCTATATCATTAGATGCTCCTGTAGATATCTGATTAAATTCTACTTCCTCTGCGGCTCTTCCTCCAAGCATTACTACTATTTGATCTAACATTTCTTCCTTAGATACAAGATATTTCTCCTCTGTTGGAAGTTGCATAGTATATCCTAAAGCTCCCATTGTTCTCGGTACAATGGTTATCTTATGTACTGGATCTGCATTTTTAAGTAAGGCTGCTGTTAGTGCATGACCTACCTCATGGAAGGCTACTATTCTCTTTTCTTTAGAAGACATAATTCTATCCTTCTTCTCTTTACCTGCAATTACAACTTCAACTGCTTCCTCTAAGTCTTCTTGTATTACAAATTTCCTCTTATTCTTTACAGCTCTTAATGCTCCCTCATTTACCATATTAGCAAGATCTGCTCCTACTGCACCTGGGGTTGATTTAGCTATGGAGTTTAAATCTACATCCTCTGAAAGCTTAACTCCCTTAGCATGAACCTTAAGTATAGCTTCTCTTCCAATTAAATCTGGTCTATCAACTATTACACGTCTATCAAAACGACCTGGTCTAAGTAAAGCCTTATCAAGAATTTCTGGTCTATTAGTAGCTGCAAGTATTACAACTCCCTTCGAGGAATCAAACCCATCCATCTCAGATAAAAGCTGATTTAAGGTTTGCTCTCTTTCATCATTTCCCTGTAATGCTCCATCTCTACTTTTACCAATAGCATCAATTTCATCTATAAATATTATACAAGGAGCCTTTTCTTCTGCCTGTCTAAACAAATCACGAATTCTAGCTGCTCCCATACCAACAAACATTTCCACAAAGTCTGAACCTGACATAGAGAAAAATGGAACCTTAGCTTCTCCTGCCACAGCCTTTGCAAGGAGGGTTTTTCCTGTTCCTGGAGGTCCAACAAGAAGTGCTCCCTTAGGAAGTCTTGCCCCTATCTCGCTGTATTTTTGAGGATTATGAAGAAAATCTACAATCTCTACTAGAGATTCTTTAGCTTCCTCTTGTCCTGCTACATCTTTAAAGGTTTTTCCTGTTTCATTTTCTGCATATATTTTACCTACATTTTTGCCAAAGGACATTACTCCTCCGCCCATCTTCTTATCTAACTTACCAAATATAAGTCGTCCTAAGACCATAAATATAAGAATAGGTCCTACCCAATATAACAATAATCCCATAAATGGATCATTATTAGGTATTTCTGCATTAAAATCTACATTAGCTTTTCTAAGAATTTCTACTAAATTAGGATCTTTTACATTTCCTGTATAAAGATTCTTTCCTCCATAAACGCTATCATCTATTGGTTTTATAGAAAGTTTATCTCTTTGTATATCTACTGATTTAACCTTTTTTTGATCAAGTAAAGTTAGAAATTCATTGTAGGTTATTCTTTTAGTTGAATAATTAGTAACTCCATAATTTACTGTTAGTACTACGGCAATTACCCCAATTAAATAAAATATTCTGTATTTAAATTTATTATCTTTAAACATAATGTCTGTCTGCCTTCTGGCATTAGCTCCTTTCAAGTAAAACTATATAAACTATTATGTGAATTAAATAATAGCTTTATTGATTTTTTCTTTTGATGTATAGAACTACAAGGGACTTATTTCCCTTATAGTTCTATATTAAATTATTTTGCCATTTCGTATAATGCTCTTCCATATACCTTAGCATTAGCAATTAAATCTTCTACCTCTATATGCTCATCTGGTTTATGAATAACATCTGGCTTTCCTGGGAATATAGGGCCAAATGCTACTGTGTTTGGCATACTTTTAGCATAAGTTCCTCCTCCTATAGCTATAGGCTCCCCTTCATTTCCTGTTATTTCTTTATAGGCAATTTGAAGCTTCTTTATAAGTTCATGATCCTTTGAGAAATATAAAGGCTCATCTAAGTCTAGATCCTTAATTTCTGCCTTAACACTTCCTGCAGTAGCTTCTAATTTTTTTATTAATTCTTCATTATTAATAGTAACTGGATATCTTATATCTATTCTAAAGTCTGCCTTATCCTCACATAAATCTATTATACCAACATTTAAAGTTAATTTTCCTGATGGTTCATCTTCATAACCAACTCCAAAACTTTCCCCATTTACCTCTGTGCCTATAGTTTCTGACAAGAAGTTTAAAAGCTCTTTTAAATCTCCCTTAATATCTAAAGTATTTAAGAACATTATCATATGCATTATTGCATTTTTACCTAGCTGAGGAGTAGATCCATGAGCTGAAACTCCATAAGATTTTATTTTAACTCCATTATCACTAGACTCTAAGTCTATATTATAATGGCCTTCTTTATTAAACTCTTCTAATTTCACTTTAAAATATTCAATACTCTTACCAGTAACTAAAGCCTCACATAAACTAGGAACTATATTAGGTCTCTCTCCAGCCTTTATGCTCTTTATTATAATTTCTCCATCCTTTAGGGCAAAAGTTTTACTTAAGGTAAAGTGAAGAATTCCCTTTTCTGCGTATATTATTGGATATTCAGCATCAGGAGTAAATCCTAAAACAGGTGGCTTTTCCTTTTTTAAATAATAAGGAAGATCATTACTGCCTGTTTCCTCATTAGTTCCAAATATTATTCTTATTCTCTTTGATAAAGGAAGATTTAACTCCTTTATAGCCTTAAGACCATAAAGTGCTGCCATTATAGGTCCCTTATCATCAGTGGTTCCTCTACCATAGATTTTTCCATCATGTATTTCAGCTCCATAAGGATTATATGTCCATCCCTCTCCTTCTGGAACTACGTCTAAGTGACCAACAGCAGCTACGTACTCTTCTCCATCACCATACTCTGCATATCCTGCATAACCATCTATGTTTTTTGTTTTAAAACCTAAGTCCTCTGATATTTTAAGGGCACATAAAAGAGCATTGTTTACCTCTTCACCAAAAGGCATGCCTTCTTTTCCCTCTCCTTCAAGGCTTCTTATCTTTATTATTTCCTGGGTAGATTCTATTAACTGTTCTTTTAACTCATCAATTTTTTTGCTTATCATAAAGCTTACCTCCCCTATTTTAAAATTCCTAATCTATTAAAAGGATAAACTCTAACTCTCGCTTTACCCCTTATATCTTTTTCATCAATATATGGATTCTGCCAAGATCTTGCATCATTAGAATTTGCCCTATTGTCTCCTAAAAATAAATATTTTCCCTTTGGAATTGTGAAACTTCCTGTTTGATTACTAGGGTTCTTCACATAAGGTTCATTTAATTCCTCTCCATTTATAAAAACTTTCCCATCATTCTTTACTTCTACGTTCTCTCCTGGAAGCCCTATAACTCTTTTTATTAGTAATTCTTCCTTTACATTGTTCTTTTTGCCCTCTTCAAAGTCAAATACTAATATGTCTCCCCTTTTGATTTTGCTATAATTATATATTTTAGTTACAAATAAATGATCTCCCTCAGTTAATTCAGGATACATTGATTCTGATGGTATATAAACCTTAAATAACAAAAATTTATTTATTAAAAGTGAAATTATTACAGCAGCAACTATAGGTATTATCCAATCCTTAATTAAAGAAACTATAGCATTTTTATCAGAACTACTACTTAGATTACTCATCTTCCCACATACCTTCCATTAATCCATTAATATATTCTTCTCTACTTTTAGTAGACTCTTCATCTACCTTAAATCCATTAAGAGTTTTTGTAAGTACTTTTCCCTCTTTAACATTTCCTTCTATAATGGAAATATCTATGTTAACCATATCTCCATCGTCCTTTTCGCAAACTACTATATTTCTTTCTACTCTATCTATTATTAATTTTTCCATAAATAATTGCTTTAACTTTATACATTAAAGTAAAGTTAAATACCTCCTTCCATGTTATACATCCAATTTATAGTATATCATAATACTTTTTTCTTAACCACAAGTAGTAAATTTATAAATTCTCTTCAATTTAACCTTCTTTAAAAGTATATACATATAAAACATATAATAATAACTAAATTTAAATTTTTTATATATTCTATATTAATAATAAAATTATAACAAACAAATTTTGTATGAACATAGTTCATATTTTTTTTAATTATATGTACTTTATTGTTTTATATAAAAATAATGAGGCCTCTTAAACCCTTACTTACTCAATTCAGTATTGCTAAAGTATAATATACTAAATCATATTATACTTTCCATTATAATTGAATAAATAATTTATTTAAGATTCCTCATTAACAATAACTTAAAATATTTTTATTAAAACTATATTTTATCTTTACAAAACATCTTTTTTTATAAAACCTTTTTATATACTTGTCCTATCTTTGAGCTTCTGAATCTATTAGCATAAGATTATTATCTATAATAATATCAGATAATAATTTTGCATATG
This sequence comes from Clostridium hydrogeniformans DSM 21757, assembly GCF_000686705.1. Classification (GTDB taxonomy): domain Bacteria; phylum Bacillota; class Clostridia; order Clostridiales; family Clostridiaceae; genus Clostridium_Z; species Clostridium_Z hydrogeniformans. The sequence continues at coordinate 484,371 of NZ_JMLJ01000003.1, forward strand.
TCTTATTTCCTGCCTGATCTTGAACAGTACTATAACCTGCCTTTTCTAAAGCTTTAGCCTGATCTATGTAGTGACCAGTATTAAAAAGCCCTGCCTTCGTATATCTTTCATTATTTCTTAAAAAAGCACCATGATCTATAAAGGAATCTAATCTTGTCTCATAGTACCTAAACTCATCCTTTATTTCCTTATCATGAAATTCTTTTGTTTCCATTGTTACTTTCTTGCCCTTCCATGCTTTATCTGCCTTTATACCAAAATAATTATTAGCCTTTGAAGTTAAATTAGATTTTCCCCATCCTGTTTCAAGTATAACCTGAGCTATTGTAATAGATGGTAGAATATCATACTTTTTATATGTATTTATGGCATCTTCCTTTATGTCCTGTATAAAATTGATATGTTCATCTCCATTTACAGCAGAAGTCTTTTCTATTTGTCCTAAGAACTTCTTAGCCAAAGCCTTAGTCTTATCATCATAATTTAAATCACTCAATACATCATCAAAGGAATTTAAAGCCTCACTGCCTCCCTTTGTTTTTAAAAACTTCCCAGCAACTTTTTCTACATCAGCCTCAGATATCCCTTCTAAATCTCCATTCTTAGGGGCTGCCGTAACAGCTGCTACCTCTGTCCAACTGATTTGTTTATGCGGCTTACTTACATAATCTGTAATCCTAACAAATATTCCTTTATTAAGGTTTTTAACCCTAAGTTCTTCCTTTTTAGGCTTAAAGATGTTTATAGCTAAGCTTATAATACCAATAGCTATAGCCGCACTTATTAGCAAAAATGCTATTTTAAAAAAATTATTTTTCTTCTTAGTTACGTATGGTCTCATATACCCCTCCAAGTAATATAAATTTTATTTCCTTATGAATATAACATTAACACTGACTTATATAATTGAAAACTTTATGCTAATTAAACTAGTATATTAAAATATCAATTAATTTCTATTTGCTTTATGGATATATTATAACAGGTTCTCCTCTCTATGCAATTTAATTTTTAATAGTAAATTTAGTAAAGTTTATTAATATTAAAGCTTTAGTAAATAATCACAACTTTATTTAAAATAGCATATAAATATATTTTAAAAGGTAATAATCTGGTTCCTTGTCCCAAAGTTGTCTTTTGTTTTATGTTGCATTTATCCTTAAAATCATTTAACTTATTATTATAGTACTTTTTAAGTTACTCAATATTAAGTCATATAGAACTTGCACTTATTCAAACCAGTAAATTTGTAAAACCTACATTAGTAATCTTAAGCTTAATAAAGATATTGATTTAAATTTTTTTAAATAAAAAATATTTTATTCAAAAAAACTTTTATAATATGATTTTTTAATACTTATATCCTACCTAAAATATTATCTTAATTAAAATATATATTCTACCCATATGGTGAAACTCCAGAAAAATTTATAATTCTTTTATCTATCCTTAATATAAATTTCCTCTTATAATTCTTAAATTCGCTAGTAAAAGTTTAAATTTGTAATATACATAGATATTTTTTAAGATTTCTTAAGAATTCTTAAAAAAACATTAACTTATATATGACTTTATTGTATATATAAGCTTAAATTGATAACATATATTATGTTAATACTTTAATTTCATTTAAGGAAGTTAGAACTTTATAAGAATTTAATCTTTAGGAGGTTATAATTTAATGCAAACAAACTTAAACACAAATACTAGTAAGGTAACCTCTTCTTTTTGGCATAAAATAAAAGATTCCTTACAACGTATAAAGGCAGACAAAATTTTAAAATATACCTTTATAGCCTTACTTATAAAAACAATAATATTTTTACTACTTATATCTGATGATAAGGCTGTAAGTGTAAACTTTAAAGCAGTACTATTTTCTGCCCCTCCATTTATTGCTTATTTTGCTTTTATAAGCATATTCTTATCCTTTAGCTATTTATTTAGTAAAAAGGCTCACCTTTGGAGCTATACTGTTTTAAATATACTAGTGACCATAATATATATAGGAGATATATGGTACTACAGAAGTAACCACTCTTTTTTAAACTATCATATGTTAAGTTACACTTCTAATCTAGATAATCTAGGAGAAAGTGTTTTTGCCATGGCAAGACCTGTGGACATACTATTTGTAATTGATATATTCCTTATAATATTTCTTAGTATAAAAAATTTAGAAGCTTACAAGAATTTTAAAAGAGATTTAAAAGGATTTTTATTATTATTTCTAGTACCCATTATATATTTAACCTATGCTCATTATAAAATTGATATATATCAAAGAGCCTACGAAAATCAATTTTTATTTAGAAAAGCTTGGGCTCAAAATCAAACCATGACTAATTTAACTCCTATAGGATATCATATATATGATCTTTATGATTTTTATAAGGAGAGTAAGCCTTATATATTAACAAATGATGAGAAAAAGGAAGCTGAAAATTGGATTAAAAATAAAAATGAGGACTTACCTGATAATGAGTATAAAGGTATGTTTAAGGGTAAAAATCTTTTAGTGCTTCAAGTTGAATCCCTTGAAAACTTTGTAATTGGACAAAGTATTAATGGGCAAGAGATTACCCCTACCTTAAATAAAATTATTAAAAATAGTTTCTACTTTAATAACTTTCATGAGCAAACTCATAATGGTACAACCTCTGATGGAGAGCTTATCACTAATACCTCAGTTCTTCCTGTAAGAAGTGGAGCTACCTTCTTTAGATATCCTACTAATACTTATGAAAATTCTCTTCCTAATATAATGAAGAGAATGGGATATAAAACCTTAGCTGCTCATCCTGATAAGGGTTCTTACTGGAATTGGCTTCAATCTTTAAAATCCATAGGCTTTGATGAGTGTATGGACTCTAGTAAGTTTAATCAAGATGATATGATAGGACTTGGACTAAGTGACGAAAGCTTTTTAAAGCAGCTTTCAGGAGTTATAGAAAAACAACCTCAGCCATTTTTTAATTTTTCTATAACATTGACAAGCCATACTCCTTTTAGTCTTCCTGAAAAAGATAAAGAGCTTAATCTTCCTAATGAACTAAATAATCATATGGTAGGTAAATTTATGCAAGCTGCCAATTATACTGATAAGCATATAGGATTATTTTTAGATGAACTAGATAAAAAAGGAATACTTGATAATACTGTAGTAGTAATCTATGGTGATCATGAAGGTGTTAATAAATTCTTTGGTGATGAAGTTAAAAATATAAAAAATGGAGAGCCTTGGTTCCAAGGAAATGATTTAAGAGTCCCTCTTATAATATACTCTAAGGATCTTAATGGTAAGACCATTGAAACATTAGGTGGACAAGTTGATACTCTTCCAACTCTTGCTTACTTATTTGGAGCTGAGAAGGAAGATTATGCCCATACTTCTATAGGTAGAAATCTCCTAAACACTAAAAAAGATTTTACAGTTCTTGATACAAGAAGAATAAAAAGTAACAACATGAGTCCTGAAGAACAAAATGAAATGCTTAAGGCTATAGATTTAAGTGATAAACTTATTCGTGCTAATTATTTTAAAAAGGAGTAGATGTAATGAATAATAAGGTTTTAGCTAATATAATCTTTACTTTACTCTTAATACTTGTTCCAATATTTTCTATAGAAAGTATTGTTCCTTGGATTATATTTATAGTTTTTTTAAGAAAGTCTCTTAAAACTATAAATTCAGATATTCCCTTAAATAAGGCGATTATTAAATGCTCAATGTTTACTATATTAGCATTTATTCTTGGACTATCCTTTAACTATATGGTAAAAGAAGGAACAGATTTATTTGTAAGTAACTTTCTTTAATAAGTCAAACAAAGAAACTACAAGAATATTAAAGGTTTTTAATCCTTTATTCTTGTAGTTCTTTTTTTTCTAGAATTACAGCTTTTATGGAATAAAAGCTTATCCTTCATCCTTATTTAAGTATTTACAGTTTCATGCTAAAGTTAACCCTAGGTAACTGTAACTTAATTATCTCTACGTTAATCTGTGTGATAATTAAGTTTTAAAGTAGCAAAAATTTCCCCTTTTAAATCATAGATTTCTGAAATCAAGGAGCTACAAGTCATAGACTTAAATTTAACTAGCACAAGAGGTTAAGTTAACTCTATTTATATAACTTTATAACTAAATCTAATTTATATATTTAAATAAGCACTTTATAATACCTATGTTTTCCCTATCACAAACAAGTAATACAATTGTAAGATTCCATACAAATATAACTTTAAAATCTACTATTAAGGATGTGATTTCTTTGAATTTAGATAAAAGACTAACCCCTGAGGAAGCACTTGAAAAGGTAAAAAAGGAGTATAAAGGTCATTTAAAAATATTTCTAGGTTATGCTCCTGGAGTAGGGAAAACTTACTCCATGTTAAGTGAAGCTAATAGACGTTTTAATAAGAAAGAAAATATATTGGTAGGCTTTGTAGAGACCCATGGAAGATTAGAAACCCAATATCAGATTCAAAACCTACCAGTGCTTCCTAGAAAAAAAATAAATTATAATGGAAAACTTTTAGAAGAATTTGATTTAGAGGCTGCCATTTCATTAAAACCAGATACCATTCTTGTAGATGAGCTCCCTCATACTAATATACCTGGGTCTATTAACAAAAAGAGATATGAGGATGTGGAAACTCTTTTAGACGCTGGAATTAATGTAGTTACCACCTTAAATATACAGCATCTTGAAAGTCTTAATGATATTGTTGAAAAAATAACTGGTGTTAAAATAAGAGAAACTGTACCTGATAGACTTATAGAAAATGCTGCCGAGGTAGAAGTTATTGATATAAGTCCAGATGCTCTAAGAGCTAGACTTAAGCAAGGAGATATATATAAAAGAGATGTTGCCTTAAGAGCTCTTAAAAACTTCTTTAGAAAAGGAAATCTTAATGCCCTTAGGGAGCTAACCCTTCGCCAGACAGCAGAAGAAGTAGATGAGGAACTTGAGAAATATAAAAAGCAACATGGAATTAAAGAAACCTGGCATACCTGTGAGAGAATTATGGTTTGTATAAGCTCTAACCCCGCCTGTAAAAGACTTATAAGAAGAGGGGCAAGACGAGCTAAAACATATAAATGTCAATGGATGGTTGTAAATGTAGATTGTACTCATTTCCTTGCTCCTAAACCCTCCTCTAAGGATATTAAATCTTTAAATGAAAATATAATCCTTGCAAAAGACCTTGGAGCCGAAACCATAACACTTAAAGGAAAAAGTGTTTCTAATGAACTAGTAAACTTCGCTTCCTCTAGGTATGTAACTCAAATTATAATTGGACATCCTAATAGATCTAAAATTCAAACCATCATAAGAGGCTCCACAGTCTATAAATTACTAAAAGAAGTTAAAGAAGCTGAAATTCATATAATTCCTCAGTAAATAAAAAATAGCCTATATAATATTTAATTAAATATTATATAGGCTAAAGATGTTTTGCAGTATAATTCTCCTCAAAGGATTTATATATTTTTTTCTTACTATCTAATTTAATTAACTGTGCTATTTAAGCTATTCTCATCATTATAATTAATTTTCTTTAATTCACTGCCTTTTAATTTTTTCTAGGTTTTTAGTTTTTTCATTAACTCACATTTCACCTTAAAACCTTGAAATTTATAATCCTTAAATATTATATAAAATAATCTCTAAATCTAAGAATCATAAAGTCTTTAAATATTATAAAATTAACTTATAAGGTTTAATTCTTTGGCAACTTCTATATTAAGTTTTAATACATTCACTCTTTCCTCTCCTAAAACTCCTAAAGTTTTCCCTTCCTTTACCTTATCTATAAATGATTTTAGCTTCTCTTTTGAGATACCTGATGCAGTGCTTACTCTATCAATTTGAATCTCTGCACCCTTAAGGGATATATGTGGATCCAGTCCTGAGCCACTACTAGTTATTAAGTCTATTGGAACCTCTTCCTTAGATATTGTAGGGTTTTCTTTTAAAATTTCTTCTAAAGTTTTATCCATTCTTTTCTTTAACTTCTCATTAGAAGGAGCTAAATTCTCTGATCCTGATGCCACAGTTTTCTCATCTACATTCTCTCCTGTGTTATATCCCACTGATGAAACCCTTCCTTTGAAAAATTTATCTTCTGTGAACTCTTGTCCTATATTTTCTGAACCTACTTTCTCTCCTCCAGCAGTTATAAAACCTCCATTAGATTTATTACCTAAGAATACTTGTCCTATTCCAGTTACCAATAGAGGATATAATATTCCACATATAATCATTAATATAACTGTAAACTTTAAACACTGTAAAATCTTTTTCATACTACTATCCTCCTAAACATTTAATATCTTAAGTATAGGATAAACCATCATATCTATTACCTTTATTCCAAGGAAAGGAACTATAATTCCACCAACTCCATATACAAGAAGGTTCTTTATAAGAAGTTTTTCTGCCTTCATAGGAACATACTTAACCCCTTTCATAGCCAAAGGTATAAGGGCTGGTATTATTAAGGCATTAAATATTAAAGCAGATACTATGGCACTATTTGGTGTTTTTAATCCCATAATATTGAGTAAACTCATGTTAGGAATAGCTGCTGCAAATATAGCTGGTATTATGGCAAAATATTTTGCTATATCATTTGATATACTAAAGGTAGTTAAAGCTCCTCTTGTTATTAGAAGTTGTTTTCCTATTTCTACCACCTCTAATATTTTAGTTGGATCTGAATCTAAATCCACCATATTTGCTGCTTCTTTTGCTGATACTGTACCACTGTTCATTGCTATTCCAACATCTGCCTGGGCAAGGGCTGGAGCATCGTTAGTTCCATCTCCTGTCATTGCAACTATTTTTCCTTCTATCTGCTCCTTTTTTATAACATCTATCTTATCTTCTGGAGTACATTCAGCTATAAAGTCATCTACCCCAGCTTCCCTTGCTATAGTCTCTGCTGTAAGAGGATTATCTCCTGTACACATTATGGTTTTAATACCCATACTTCTTAATCTTTCAAACCTTTCAACTAACCCTGGTTTCACTGTGTCCTTAAGATATATAACTCCATAAATATCCTTGTCAACTGCTACTGCTAAAGGAGTTCCTCCAAGTTTAGATATATTATTAACTATATTATCTAAATCCTCTGGCACATTTCCTCCAAGATTTCTTACAAAAGCTTTTACAGCCTCTGCTGCTCCCTTTCTTATCTTAATTCCATTTTTAAGATTAAGACCACTCATTTTTGTTTGAGCTGTAAACTCTATAAATTCACTATCTTCATAGTCTTCTTTATTAATAATATTTCTTTTATTACATAGTTCTACCACAGATCTTCCCTCAGGAGTTTCATCCTTTAAGGAAGATATTAATGCATACCTAGATATATCTTCTTTGCTATGGCAACTAACTTCATAGAATTCATTAGCCATTCTATTTCCATAGGTTATTGTTCCTGTCTTATCTAATATCATAGTATCTACGTCACCACAAGCTTCTACTGCTTTACCAGACATAGCTATAACATTGAATCTTGTAACCCTATCCATCCCTGCAATTCCTATGGCTGATAATAACCCTCCAATAGTTGTTGGAATTAAGCACACAAGCAATGCTACTAAGGTTGATATGGAAATTTCTATATTTAAATATAAGGCTATAGGATATAGTGTAGCTATAACAATTACAAAGATTATAGTTAAACTTACAAGTAATGTACTTAAAGCTAATTCATTAGGAGTTTTCTGTCTTTTAGCCCCTTCAACTAAGGTTATCATCTTATCTAAAAAAGATTCTCCTGGTACTGCTGTTATTCTAATTTTTAAGTGATCACTTACCACCCTTGTTCCTCCAGTAACAGAGCTAAAATCCCCTCCTGCTTCCTTCATAACTGGAGCAGATTCACCTGTTATTGCAGACTCATCTACAGATGCAAGTCCTTCTATTACCTCCCCATCATTAGGGATGATATCTCCTACCTCCGCTAATACAATATCTCCTTTTCTAACCTCACTGGAACTTACTATAGTAAAGGTTCCATCACTATTTAAAAGCTTTGCTTTAGTATCCTTTCTCGTCTTCTTCATACTTTCAGCTTGAGCCTTACCTCTTCCTTCTGCCACAGCTTCTGCAAAATTACTAAAAAGTACTGTTAAAAATAATATTATAGAAACTATAATGTTATAACCTCTTGAAACCTCATTAACCTTAGTAAAAGCTTCTGGATATAAACTTAATCCAAGGGTTAATAAAAAACATATTTCAACTATAAACATTACAGGATTCTTAACCATAGATTTAGGATTCAATTTTTTAAAAGATTCTACTATTGCATTTTTTAATATATCATTTGAAATAAAACTACTAGATTTTTCTCTCATAATACTTAACTCCTTTCTATAGTCCTAAGCTTAAGTGTTCTGCAATAGGTCCTAAAGCTAGTACTGGTAAAAATGTTAATGCTCCCACTATTAAAATTATTCCAATAAATATTACCCCAAAGGTTCCATTATCAGTTCTAAAAGTTCCATCAGTTTCTCTTAAGGTCTTTTTCTTAGCCATAGATGCAGCCACTGCAAGAAGTATTATCATAGATAAATACCTTCCTAAGAACATTACTACTGAAGTAGATAGATTCCAAAATAAAGTATTATCAACTAGGCCCTCAAATCCTGAGCCATTATTAGCAGCACTTGATGCAAATTGATATACAACCTGAGATATTCCATGATAAGAGCCATTACTTATACTTTCTGCTCCCTGAGGTATATTTAAAGCTAAGGCTGATGGTATAAGGATTAATATAGGGTGTATAAGAAGAGCTAAGGATAATAATTTAATTTCCTTTGCCTCTATCTTTTTACCTAAAAATTCTGGAGTTCTTCCAACCATAAGCCCACAAATAAATACAGTTATTATTGCATACATTATGGTTCCCATAAATCCTACTCCCTTACCTCCAAATACCACATTAAGCATCATATTAAACATGGCGACCATTCCACCAAGTGGAGTTAAAGAATCATGCATATTGTTAACAGACCCTGTAGTGAATGCTGTAGTTACTGCAGTAAATAAGGATGATCCTGTTATTCCAAATCTAAGCTCTTTTCCTTCCATGTTCCCAACTAATCCATAAGAGCTTTCACTTATATAACACACAGCTAGTCCACCTATAAATAACACTAATAAGGCTATAAACAATGTCCATCCCTGTTTTTTATTTTTAAGTCCTAGCCCTAAGGCATATACAAAGCTACCTGGTATAAGCATCATTGATAGCATTTCAATCACATTACTTAGTGGAGTTGGATTTTCAAAAGGGTGAGCTGAGTTACCACTGAAGAATCCTCCTCCATTAGTTCCTATATGCTTAATTGCTTCTAGTGAAGCTACTGGTCCTAATGCAATAACCTGTTTTTTATTTTCTAAAGTATTTATAACTTCTGCTCCCTTAAGTGTTTGAGGCACTCCTTGGGTGATTAATAATAGGGATACAACTACTGAGAAAGGTATTAGTATTCTAACTATTACTCTTGTCATATCCACAAAAAAGTTCCCTATTCCTCTTTCATCCCTAGCTATAGCTCTCATAAAAGCCCCTGCAACACTAAAACCTGTAGCTGCTGAAGTAAACATTAAAAAAGTTATAACTAACATTTGAGATAGGTTAGACAATGCAGTTTCACCTGCATAATCCTGAAGATTTGTATTAGTCATAAAACTAACCACTGTATTTATTGATAAATCTCTAGGAAGAGCCCCTACTCCATTAGGATTTCCCATTAAATAATTTTGTCCTCTTAAAATTAAATAACATAAAACCATCATTACAATATTAGATACTAAAATAAGACACCCATACTTTTTCCATGTACTTTTTTCATTAATATCTATTTTTAAAATTCTATATATAGGCTCTTCAATATACTTAAAAACTTTATCTAATTTACTTTCCTTAAAAAATATAACTTTGTATATATATCTTCCACAAATTACACTTAAGGCTATAAACATCCCAATTACAATTCCCATTTGTAGTACATTCATAATAAATAATCCTCCCTAAATCCACATTTAAAACCTTTCTGGATATATTAGTGCATAGAATAAATACCCTAATATTAAAAGCACCAGAATTCCTATAAAAATCATTAAATCCCCTCCCTTCTGATGACTAATATGATTATAGTATCCTTAGGAAGAAATTTAAAATTCAGCTAATTATTAATTAGAATGTTAATCTCCCTATTAATCATTATTAAAATAAACTATTGATTTTATTCCCATTGAATCGAAAAGATTCTTTGTTTTCCTTAAGGTTTCTAAGTTGACTTATATTTATTTTGAAGTAGAATTATATTTCTATGAATTAAGCTTAGTAAGCGTTTTATATGCAGTTTCAGAAGTTTAATCCTTATAGAATTAGCTCATATTTTTCATAATTAAATTTATTTATGTTCTAATAATAAAAATCACTATAAACTCTTATTGAATTTATAGTGATTTTCATATATTAACCTATCTAATTTTTAAAGAAGTAAAACTACTAGTTTAAGCTCCTAATATTTTTTGATAAGTAAGTTTAATTTATATAAGAGGATGTGGGTGTTAAAGCTTATAGCCATCAGATAAATATAAAAAATGCATCTATGATATTCATAGATGCATTTTACATATTATATTATGCTAAAGCTATTACTTCTATTTCAACCTTAACATCCTTAGGTAATCTAGCAACCTCTACACAGCTTCTTGCTGGGAATGGCTCTGCGAAGAATTGAGCATAGACCTCATTTATTGCAGCAAAATCATTCATATCCTTTATGAATACTGTAGTCTTAACTACCTTATTCATAGTTGTTCCAGCCTCTTCTAATATAGCCTTAACGTTTGCTAAAGATTGTCTAGCTTGCTCTTTTACATCATCAGAAAAAGCTCCTGTTTCTGGATCTACTGGAAGTTGACCTGAAGTGTAAACTAACTCACCTATTTTTATAGCTTGAGAATATGGTCCTATAGCTCCTGGTGCATTTTTTGTTGATATTACTAATTTTTCCATGTTACAATACCCCCTGTAATGTATGTATTATTTATCTATATTTAATACTAGGCTCTAAAAAAACATTACTATTTCCCCTAGAATATTTTAGTTCATAGTAAGGCTTAAATCCCATAATACAACTAAATATAAATTCAGTTTATATTTACCTATGCTATAAAATCCTATGGTAACAGTTATTTTCTTATAATTGCCTCATTACAATTATAATACCACCTAAGGTTTTTTTACAATAGAATATATGATAATTTTGTAAAAGTTAACATATTTCCTAAAGAATATTGTACAATTAAACAAATCTCTTTGAAAATCATGTTAATTCTAAAAAAACTACTATTAATATCTTATTTTTATAGAAAATAGAGCTTTTTCAATATAACATAGTTTAATCATTTTACAATTATTGGAATAACCTTAAATCAAGGTTGAAAATATCCCTAATATGAATTAAACTTATTAAGTGATATTTTTTTGTAACGGTGATGGAACAAATTTGAAAAAATTGAAAAGGAGCTAAGGTCATTGTTTAAAGATTTTAAAGGAAAAAACCTAAGTACAGAAATATTAGTATCTTATACTAAAAATGAACTTGATGAAACAAGAAGGTATTATTCAATTCAAGGTGCAAGCTCCTTAAAAAAAGCTGATCTTGCAAAAAAGATTTCAGAATATATTAAGGACAACCTAAAAAATATCTTCTTAAATTGTTTAAATACCGAAGAATTATGCTTAATTAAAGAGGCTCTATGTAATGAAGGTATATATTATTATGATGAAAATAACACAAATATATTAAAGGCTTTAAAAACTCTTGGTTTAGCCTTCCCATCTTTAATAAATGATAAAAACTCTCTAGTTATACCTAGCGACTACTTATCAATTATTAAAGACATTTTAGCTGATTCTAATAATGAAGAAGTAATACTACTTAATAATAAAACTTTAACTTTAATTAAAGGATGTCTTTATCATTATGGTATTATAAGTTTTGATCATATGATTAACATATTAACTGTAAATCTTGGTATGAATTTGGACAAAGATTCATTAAAAATATTTTTAACTAATTATGCTAAAAGATATGATGATTTAAAAATTAGAGAAGATTTGTTATGCCATAGTGGAATATTTAATATTGAGTCCTTATGGAATGAGCAAGAAAAAAAATCTTCTATTTCTTATAAACCTTTAGATATAAATGAAATTTTAATTTCTAGTGAAGAAGGAAAGAATGCTTGGAATTATTACGAAAATAAATTCTATACTTATTTATGCTCTAATCTAGAATTATGTGAAAAAGATATTGAGAATGTGGTAAATAGATGTATAATTTGGGTTAAGAATAGTTTTAATCTCCCAACTATATTAAACTATCTTAATACATACCTTCACTTTAAAAATGAAGGGGAAATGGTTCTACTTACTCCATATATAAAGGACTTAATGAATAATTCTTCCCTATGGGTTTTAAAAGGATATAGTAACAATGATATATATAATATATCATCAACTCCTACCATGGCTTTATCAAATAAGATAGGTAGAAATGATCCTTGTCCTTGTGGTAGTGGTAAAAAATACAAGAAATGTTGTGGCAATTAGAGTACTTCTATAAAGATTTTTTAATTGTTACTTAAGTAAATAATTATATTAAATTATTTGTTATATAACTTATATACAAAAATAAGACTTTATTACTAAGTTAACCATTTTTTAGTAATAAAGTCTTATTTTATTATAATATAAATTTCTTAACTTTCTTAACTTTCTCTTTCAAATCCTAAGTATCTTGTCCCTTGAAATTTTAATTTTCCATAGTCTCCTTCAGATAAAAGTCCATACTCTATACCCTTAATTGAAAACTCTATTCTATCTCCACTTTCTACTTGAAAGGTCACATAATAATTAGTTGAAGTACTGGTATTATTTATCTCCCCACTATGATGAGTTCCATGATTTACACTTAACCTTTTTGAAACTACCCTTCCATATACTATTAATACAGGTTGATTGTTATTATAAGTCCACTGCTTAACCCCTTTAACTATAGCTATAAGAAGAATTATAAGAAAAACTAAAAAAAATATAGTAAAGATAAAATTAAACATAGTTACACCCATTCCAAAATTAAAGATATTGTTAAACATTTCTACGCTATTCATAACATATCTCCTAATATATTAATTCTTATTATATTATATCCCCTTCTCTCTCTATAGTTCTTATTATCTATGCTTAAATATAATTTTCTATATACCTTAAAAGCCTAATGTTCCATCTTAGTTCCTCCCTTAAGATACTAATATAGGAGTCACTATTATTCTAATAATGGACCTATTAAGTAATAACCCTACCTTATAATTTCTTTTTAAGCCTATTATCTGCTTAAATCATATAAGAAAAATAAACTATTCTCCTATGTATATCCATGATTTAACATAAACCTATACAAAAGTTTTCTTCACTAACAGTAGAAACTTTTGTATAGGTTTATATTTTAATGTATATGTCTATAGTAAATAAACACCTTCCATATTCAAATTAAATATGGAAGGTGTTTACCTTATCCTTATGTTTTTATCAATATTTCTTTACAAAACTACTATCCCATATAAATTAACCTTAGAATAGTAATAAATCTACTTATATATAATAAACCTTAGAAAATATGTTACTAATACTATTAACTTTACATATTCTTAAGTTCCTAAATAACCACAAAGTCCTCACTAATATATCCTGTTCTTATACCTGAATAAGTATTGTATTGTACCTTATACCACCCATCGTTCTTAGAAACAACCTTAACCTTTTGTCCACTTAAGGCATATCCTTGAACAGAATTATTTAATGATGGTCCTTTTCTAATATTAACATTAGTATCTACACTTCTTATTCTTCCATCAGAATTTTTCACGGAATTTTCTTTTGCATTATAAGTCCCATTAGATATTGATGCTTTAAAATAGGTCCAAGTTCCTGGATAGTCTCTCATCATTATTCTTGGGCAAATCTTTCCTGTTACATCATGGTGTCTTATAACATTTTCTGCTGGTATATTGTACTTTTCCATTAGGTATTTAGTAAGTTCTATCCCATTTTTAAGAGTTTTATTAAAATCATTATCCTTGTTTACACAAAGCTCTATAGCTATAGAGTTTCTATTACCAACTAAAGGATTATTCCTCTCCCCCGCATGCCATCCAAGCCAATTATCTTCTAGGGCTTGTACAATGTTACTTTCATCAACCACATAATGGGCTGAAGCTTTAGCATGATTGTGATTTGCAAAATAATCTCTATTTGCTTTTGCATTTGCTCCTGTAGCTCTGTTGTCAGTATCATGAATAACTATATATGAAGGTGAAGTATAAACTCCTTTAGAATAATTTTTATTTATAAGTTCCTTCTTTATTCTTATGCCGTTTATATTAGCCCCATAACTTATTCCTTCATTAATAGATGATACTTGTCTATTATTTGTTCTTGCCTCTACAGTTATATTAGGTATTAATGCAGTGGCAGCTACAGCTGCTGTTAAGATTTTTATTTGTATTTTTTTCACAATTACCTCCTAAAATAAAATTTTCCCAACAAAATAAGCATTTAATGGTAATTCATATATAATATCATATAATATTTGTTGTTTTTTATCAAATTTATTTTAGGTTATTATTAAAAGATAATTGCTAATATCTTAATGTTTATAGTAAAACTTAATTAATGCTAGGTTTCTTATTTTTATTATAATGATGCTAAAGCTTCTTTTTTGCTGCTAAACACAGCATTCTTTCCTATTAAATCTATAAACCCCATAGACTTTAAAACCTTCTTAGGCTGTTCCTGTATTCCTACAAGTAATAACTTAACGTTATTCTTTTTACATGTTCTATTTACTTTTTCTAAGGCATCTAGAGCTGTTGAGTCTATAGCATTAGAGTTTCTCATATCAATTATAAGAATTTCATGGTGAGAACTTATCTCCTTCATCACTTCCATAAACCTATTAACCACTCCAAAGAAAAATGGCCCACTTATTTCATATAATAGTATATTTTCCCCTAAGACCTCTTCCCTTATATTTTCATCATTATTATATTCATTTATGGACATATTTTTTATTTTAGTTGTATCTGCTACCCTCTTCATAAATAAGAACATGGCTAAAATCATACCAATTTCAATTGCTACAACTAAATCAAATATTACAGTTAAAAAGAAGGTTAATAATAGAATTATTACATCACTTTTAGGTGCTTTTAAGAGAGAATAAAAAGTCTTCCACTCCCCCATATTATAAGAAACTATTATTAATATAGCAGCCAAGGTAGTCATTGGTATAAGCTTTGCAAGAGGCATAAATAATATCATAATTAAAAATAAAGTTATTGCATGTACAATCCCTGAAATAGGACTTCTACCCCCATTTTTCACATTGGCAGCAGTTCTTGCTATGGCTCCTGTAGCTGGTATTCCTCCAAATAGTCCTGAAGCTATATTACCAATTCCTTGAGCTATAAGCTCCATATTAGAATCATGCTTTCCTCCTATCATCCCATCAGCTACTACAGCTGAAAGCAAGGACTCTATGGCAGCTAATATAGCAATGGTCATAGCGGGATTAATTAAATGTTTTATGGTACTAAGATTTATATTAGGTATTGAAGGCATGGGAATAGATGCAGATATTTCATTGTATCTACTTCCTATTGTATCAACTGGTAAGTTAAATATGTTAACTACTAAGGTAGCTATAATTAAAGCAACTAAAGATCCAGGTATGGTTTTATTTATTTTAGGCCAAATAATCATTATGATTAAAGAACCAATCCCTACTAAAAAACTAGCCAAGCTAAAGGTATCCATATGCTTTATATATTCAGTCCACTTTGGAATAAATTCTGCTGGAACCTTTGTAATATTTAATCCTAAAAAATCTTTTATTTGAGTTGAAAGAAGAGTTATTGCTATTCCTGAAGTAAATCCTACTGTTATAGGATAGGGTACAAATTTTATTATGCTTCCAAGCTTTAAAACGCCAAAGATAACAAGTATAACTCCAGCCATAATTGTGGAGATTATAAGCCCTTCTATGCCATAGTTTTCAATAATACCATAGACAATAACCACAAAGGCTCCTGTAGGTCCACCTATCTGTACCCTGCTACCACCTAAAAATGAAATAATAAATCCTGCAATTATGGCCGTTATAAGGCCTTTCTCTGGTGATACTCCTGAAGAAATTCCAAGAGCCACTGATAATGGCAGTGCTATAATGGCAACTATTATCCCTGCAACTATATCTTTTAAGATGTTTTCCTTTGTAAACTCCCTTCTTTCAAAGATTTTTAATAACTTTGGTTTCATTGTAATCACTCCTAAATTAATTTTATCCCCTAGAAAAGCATACATTTTATTAATATGTTCGTCAAATTTTTAACTTTCATTATTAATATAGATTGCCTTGGACTCAATCTAAAATATCTTTAGATCATAAGCTAAATCAGGATATAAATACTTTAAATGTTGATGAATTGAAAAAGTTAGCCTTAGCAATAACAGATTGGTTAAAAAATAATAAATTAAATTAGTGTTTAATCTATTATTAAAAAAGAATTATTTAAAGCCAATAAACATAGTTCTATACTATTACTAAAAAATTAAAACTTAAATATTTATAAAAATAGCCCTATACCAATAATCCTATTGGTATAGGGCTTAGGGTTTCTATAAAAAAGGAACACACATCTTACATTTATCTACTGGTGAATCAATAAGTCTGCATTTTACATCAAATACTTCTTTTATAAGGTTCTCATCTACAATACTATCCTTATGACCTTTTGCAAATATCTCACCATCTTTTAATGCTATTATATTATGGGCATATTTCAATGCATGATTTATATCATGAAGAACCATGACTATAGTCCTCTCTTCCTTTTCATTTAAATCCTTTAATAGGTTTAAAATTTCTAACTGATATTTTATATCCAAATGATTTGTAGGTTCGTCTAAAAGTATAATTTCTGTATCTTGGGCTAAAGCTAAAGCAATCCACGCTCTTTGTCTTTGTCCACCAGAAAGGTTACCTAACTTCTCATCTTTTTCATTTATAAGTCCCATTTTCTTAAGGGACTCTTCTACTATCTCCTCATCCTTCTTACTCCAAAATGACAATAAATTATGATAAGGATATCTTCCTTGCTTTACTAAATCATATATGGTTAAGTCTTCTGGTGCAGAGCTACTTTGGGGAAGCATTGCTAGAATCTTTGCTACATCTTTTGAAGACATTTTAAATATATCCTTTTCCTCCATAAGTACATTTCCATTCTTAGGAGTAAGTATCCTTGCCATAGACTTAATTAAAGTAGACTTTCCGCATCCATTGGCACCAATTAAAGCTGTAATTTTCCCCTGTTCTATCTCTAAATTAATATCATTTAATATAGTTTTTTCACCATAACATAATTTTAAGTTATTTGATTTTATCATTATGCTCTCCCCTTTGAGTACTTTCTATTTTTAACTAAAAGATATATAAAGTAAGGTGCCCCTATGACTGCTGTAAATATACCTATGGGTAGATCCTGTGGATAAAATAACCATTTAGAAGCAAAATCAGCTAGTAATGTTATAATTCCTCCTATAAATATAGACAGTGGAATTATATTTTCAAATTTTGAATCTACTAGTCTTCTAGCTATATGAGGTGCTATTAACCCCACAAAAGATATTCCTCCTCCAATACTTACTGCTCCAGCAGTTAAGGCTGCAGAAATACTTAAAAGAATCAATCTACTTTTCCCCACATTATTTCCAAGGATTGTTATAACTTCATCATCTAGTTGATGTAAATTTAAATCTTTTATAAATATTACAGTTATTAAAACAAATAGGGTAAACCATATTGAAATTAATAAGGCATGAGTCCAATTAGCTCCATATATACTTCCAGTTATCCAAGTGCTAGCTTCCTTTATAAATACCACTGGTCCATTTACAATAAGAATATTAGTTAAAGCTTTAAAGATAGCAGAAACCCCTATTCCTATTATAATAAGCTTATTTGTTGAAGAAGATTTTCCTGCAATAAAATATATAAATATTAAAGCTAAAAAAGAAAATACAAAAGTGAATACTGGCATATATAATATGGAAGTTTTTAGAGAATTATTTTTAGGATCTGTAAATATAGTTAAAAATACTAATGCTCCTACTGCTCCTCCATCTACTATTCCTAATATATTAGGAGATGCTAAAGGGTTTTTAACCACCCCTTGTAATATAGCTCCAGCTAAGGCTAGGGATGACCCTACAAAGAAAGCCACTAACACCCTTGGTAATCTTATATTTCTAACTAAAACAGAGGAAAAACCTTTATCTGCACCTATTATACTCTTAAAGACTTCTAGGGGGCTTACCATTACCTCCCCCACTCCTAGGGATAGTAGCATTATTAATAAAGTTATAACTAGTAAAATACCACTTAGTTTAAGAGTTTTCTTACTTATATTAATCACTAATTATCCCTCCTTTTAGCCACATATATAAAGAATGGTCCACCTATTAGTGCAGTTAATGCTCCAACTGGAACCTCCTTTGGATATATTATAAATCTTGACAGTATATCTGCCATTAATAATATTGAAGAACCTGTTAATATAGAAAATGGTATAAGCCATCTATAGTCTGTCCCTATAAGCTTCTTTACTATATGAGGGGTTACAAGACCAACAAAGGCTATAGGACCCGCTAATGCTACAGATATACCTGAAAGTACAGATATTATTACTATAATAACCATCTTTAGATACAATGTTTTCATTCCTAAAGACCTTGCCATCTCCTCACCTAAAGAAAACACATTAAGCTTTTTTCCTATGATTAAAGTTAAAATTATTACAATTACTATAATAGGAATAAACTTAACTATAATCTCTAATTTTTTTCCTTCCACAGCTCCTGTGGTCCAATAAATAACTTCCTCTAAAGCGGTATCGTTTTTATATAGGATTCCTTGGGTTAAAGAAAATAGTAATGCAGATAGTGCTGTTCCTCCTAAGGTTAAATCCATAGGATTTATATCTCCTCCAAGACCTCCAGATAATATATATACTAAAGTAGCAGCAATTAATGCTCCTGAAAATGATACCCATACAAGGCCTAAAGTAGATATATCTGGTATGAAGGTTATAGCCAGAACTAGAGTAAACACCGCTCCTGAATTAATACCTAATATACTAGGTGATGCTAGCTTATTTCTTGTTATACCTTGAGTTAATAATCCTGCAACTCCTAATGCTCCTCCAACTAAAAGAGCATTTAAAGTTCTTGGTACCCTTGAATTTCTTATAATTATATGGTCCTGTGAATTGTCAAAATTTCTATAGGCTTCTAAAATCATATTATATGAGGTTTTAATAAATCCCTTGGTAATACTTAAGTAACATAATATTAAAACCACCATTAGTAATAAGAAAAGAGCAATAGCCTTATTTCTATTACTTTTCAAAAATTTATTCATAGCTATTTCCTCCAAAACAAATGAAAATAATTATTATTAACAATTGATAAACTCATTCATTTATGGTATCATATTTTTGTTAATAAATCTACATAAACTAACAAATTTGTATAAACCACTACAGGAGGTTATATTTTATGACAAAAAAAGTAGTATCTGCTATCTTAGCAACGGTAATGACTACTGGTTTACTTATGGGATGTTCAGGTAAGACCTCAGATAAACCTGATAACAGTAAAACAATATCTATAGAACATTCTATGGGTAAAACTGATGTTCCTAAAGATCCTAAGAAAGTAGTTATTTTAACTAACGAAGGAACGGAAGCACTTCTTGCCCTTGGCGTTAAGCCAGCAGGGGCTGTAACTGGATTCTCTGGTGACTGGTATGATCATACTAAGAATGAATTAGAAGGGGTTAAGCCTCTTGGTAAAGAAACCAGTGTAAATGTAGAGGCTGTTGCTGCCTTAAAACCTGACTTAATAATAGGAAATAAAATGAGACATGAAAAGATATATGAGCAATTAACTTCTATAGCTCCAACTGTATTATCAGACACTTTAAGAGGAGAATGGAAAAATAACTTTAAATTCTACTCCAAGGTCTTAGATAAGGAAGCTGAAGGTGATAAGCTTATAAAAGACTTCGATAATAGAATAAATTCTATTAAAGAAACTTATAAGGATAAGTTAGACACTAAAATATCTCTTGTTAGATTTATGGCTGGAAAAACTAGAATTTATCTTGGAGATACCTTCGCTGGAACTATTCTTAGAGAGATTGGATTTGCAAGACCTGAGTCTCAGCAAAGCTCAGAATTTGTTAATGAAATTGGTAAAGAAAGATTAAAGGAAGCTGATGGAGATGTAATGTTCTACTTTACATATGAAATTGGTGATGGTAAAGGACTTGCTAGAGAAAAAGAATGGGTGGAAGATCCATTATTTAATTCTCTAAGTGCAGTTAAAAATAATAAAGCATTTAAGGTAAATGATACTACTTGGAATACAGCAGGTGGTATAAAAGCTGCAAATATAATGCTTGATGATTTAGAAGCTCTTTTAAAAGAAGGTAAAATATAAAAGTTTAATACTCCTTGTTAATAGAAAAATCCCTCTTAAAAATTTCTTTTAAGAGGGATTTTAGATTTTAACCTTCTAAGTGAATTTTATATGGATATACTTCATCTGGTTCTTTTCCTAGCTTCCCTGCGAAGGCTCCAGCATCTATTTCTTTAAGCACCTTACCATCTTTATATACTTTCATATTTAGAACTTGATTATTTTCATTAATTAAGAAATCTGCTTTATAAGTACTTCCATCATCTAAGGTTACTTTCCCTTGTTTCCATGGCATGTAAATCACTCCTCAATTATTAATATTAAGACTTTATAATTCTAATCTTTTATTATATTAAGAATAAAACTAAGAACTATAAAGCTTTAGGGATATTTAAGATTAATTTAATTAAAAAGATTATATCTTTCTATATTATTTTGTCCTTAAGGAAAAATAATAACCTATACAATTAGATGATAGTACTCCTTAAAATAAAGGTTTTAGAATTTTTTTCATAATAATTTAATTTTTATTTATATATAACTTTTAACATATTAACTCATGGATTAAAGAAATCACTAAACAAATCTATTAAACTTAAAATATAATATTAGTTCTTTATTTATTATTAAAGTATTATAACTATTGTTAAAAAATAAAAAACTCCTTCTAGAAAGTTAAGAAGAGTATTAATGCCTCTTACAATCTAAAAGGAGATTTTAATTTTATAATTATTCTGCTGTTAATTCTTTAAGTAGTCTTAAAAACTCTTCTTCCACATCTTTCATATCTCTTAAACTTAAATCATAGTTTGTAGATACATCATCCTGAGTTTTAAGCATGCTTTCTGTAGTTAATAAATTTTTAAGTTCGTAGCTAAGAATTATATCATCAACCTTGGCCATTTCACTTAGTTCTTCCTTTGTAAGTTCTAAGCCATAGGACCTATATATTAAACTTTGAAGTTTATCTTCTATCTCTCTATAGGAATCTAAATAAGCCTTTACCGGTCTTGTAATATCAGATATATAAGCCTCTGATCCATCATGAAGAAGGCAAGCTAGTTGAACTCTTTTTGAAAATCCTAAAGATTTTGCCTCCCTTGCACAATATATAGAGTGTTGAGCTACACTATAAAAATGCTTATAGTGCCCATTTCCTCTACAAAGCATAGATAAAGAATGACTTATATCCTTATCCTTTATCTCTTCCTTTCTAGGATCTAAGGGATAAAACTTTGTTCCTGTATATGTAACCATGTAATTTCCTCTGTCCATAATGTCACCATCCTTATTCTAGAAAAATTAACTAATTAAACTTTAAAATATTTTATCCTTGGTTTAATATTTCTACCTTTATAATTATAACACTTATTTATGGAAAATTCTTATTAATTGTCTATAAATCCTCACTTAAAATTAGTTAATACCATAAGTATTATTTACGAAAAATGAAATTAAAATTATGAATTCATATATATTTTAATAATTTTACTTTATTTAAAATATTTTTCTTGAACTTTTATATTCTTTATGTTTATTATCTTATTATAAACATAAAACATAAGAATAAGGGGGCTTAGCTATGGATGTAGATAAAATTCTTCACCTTGCTGCCTATGCTGGGGAAATAATGCTTGAAAGTGGCGGAGAAACCTATAGAGTTGAAGAAACCATGTGTAAAATATGTAGTGCTTATGGACTACATAATATTCAATCTTTAGTTATTCCTAGAGGCATAGTAATTTCAACTCAAGTATCTAATCTTCCCACTAATACTGTGGTAAAAAGAGTAGAAAAAAGAACTTGGGATCTTGAAAAGGTAGCTAAAGTAAATAACTTATCAAGATCTCTTCAAAGTAAAAATTATTCAATAGATGAGGTAAGTGATGAATTAAAGATCATTAGTAATACAAAGGGATATAGTGGTCTTGTAAGGACATTATCAGGGGCTGTGGCTGCTGCATGCTTTTCCGTATTATTTGGAAGTAATCTAAAAGATTTTATATGCACCTTTTTCATAGGTATATTTGTAAGTATATTGGGATATGTTGGGGGCTTATTATCCATAAATGGTTTTTTCATGAATGCCTTAAGTGGCGCTCTTGGAGCTTTTTTAGCCATAGTATCTGTAAACTTAGGCCTTGGGGATCATGTAGATAAGGTAACCATAGGTTCTATAATGCTTTTAGTTCCTGGCCTTGTAATAACGAATGCCATAAGAGATACAATATCTGGGGACTTACTCTCTGGATTAACTAGGGCTGCTGAAGCCTTCCTTATTGCTATATCTATAGCTGTGGGTACTGGTTTTGTATTTACCATATGGATAAATATTTTTGGGGGTATATAATTATGTTCATAGAAACTCTAGCAGCTGCTGTAGGTACTTTAGCAATAGCTATAATATTTAATATTCGTGGAAAAAATCTTATTATAGCCTCCATAGGAGGAGCCCTTGGATGGCTTTCTTATAAATTTTTTCTAGGCCATGGACTTACTAAAGTTACTTCCATGTTTATCTCCTCTTTAATAATAAGTGTATACTCTGAGACCTGTGCCAGGGTGTATAAAGCTCCTGTTACAACATTTATAATATCTGCACTTATACCTTTAGTACCAGGTGGTGCCATGTATTATACCATGTATGAAGCTGTGGATGGTAATGCAAGTACAGCTCTTTATATGACCATGGATACCTTAGCTTGTGCAGGGAGTTTAGCCTTTGGAATAATTGTTGTATCTACTTTGCTTAAAATATTTTTCTCTGCTAAAAAGCTTATAAGAGCTACAAAGCTTAAAAAGCTTTTAATGGATTTTAAAAATAAATAGTACTAGAAAGTTTTAACAATAAAATTTTTTAGCATTTATATGTAATATACAAATATATTTATAGTATTTTAGGTTTGAATATTAAATCTATATATAGGATTTTAAGTTTTAAACTTAATTTATACATCTATCCAAAGAAAGAGAAACTAAGTATATTTTTAATAAATAAGTTAAGAGTTTATGCTAAAACACTATAAAAGCTTTTAATCCTATATCTAAAAATAAAAAAGCACTAAGGTGGTATGTAAATTTAATTACCCTCTTAGTGCTTTTCTTTATATACAACTTATATACTCTATTAAAATAAGTTACTTTAGTTTTTATCTTATATTATTTTTCCTTTTTTAATTTTTCTATTACCTCTTTAAATTGTGGAAGATAATCTTCATGGGCAACTAATAATTCATCTAAAACTATTTTAGCCATTTTATCTGATGGTATCAAAGGATTTATAGTAAGAGCTACTAACGCCTTGTTATAGTCTCCTGTAACAGCTGCTTCTATAACTAATCTTTCAAATGACTTAATTTGTTGAACTAATCCATTAACCTGAACATTCATTTCTCCTACTTGTATAGGCTTTGGACCATCTTTAGTTATTATACAGCTAATTTCTACAGCTGAATTTTCATCTATTCCTTTAATAGCTCCATTGTTTCTAGTATTAACTGGTTGAATATCTTTTTTATCATTATACATAGAGCTTATAAGTCTACATGCTGCATCACTATAATAAGCTCCTCCTCTTTTTTCTAATTGAGGTGGCTTAACATTAAGGTTTTCATCCTTGTATAATTCAAATAAATCATCCTCTAATCTTTTAACTACCTCTGCCCTTGTTTCTCCCTTGGAGAATTCCTTTAATTCATCTTCTAACATTTCTTTTGTTTGGAAGTAATATCTATGATAAGGACAAGGCATTATATTAAGTCCTTTGATAAATTCTGGCATCCAATCAAAGTCTTTAATATTCTTAACTACTCCTCCCATTTCTCCATTAGCTATTTTATTTATAACCTCTTCTGTAACGTTTATTCCATCTTTGTAAATGTTGTTTCCAAATACCATATGGTTAAGTCCTGCAAAATCTATTCTTATTCTGCTATGATCCACATCTAAAAGTTTTGCAACTGCCATTTCCATTCCTATTGGCACATTACAAAGTCCTATTATCTTTTTATTATTTCCATGTCTTAAAAGTGCTTCTGTAACCATTCCTGCTGGATTAGTGAAGTTTATAAGCCAAGCATTCGGACAAAGTTCTGCCATATCTTTATCTATATCTAAAATAACTGGTATAGTTCTAAGAGCCTTGAACATTCCCCCAGCTCCATTGGTTTCTTGCCCAATTAATCCATGGCTTAAAGGTATCCTCTCATCCTTTATCCTTGCATTTAAAAGACCAACTCTAAGTTGAGTAGTTACGAAATCAGCATCCTTTAAGGCCTCACGTCTATTTAAAGTAGTGTGTATTTCCATAGGAACTCCAGCTTTTTTTACCATTCTTTTTGCTAGGTCTCCAACTATATTAAGCTTTTCTTCTCCTTCTTTTATATCCACAAGCCAAAGTTCTCTAACTGGAAGCTCATCATATCTTTTTATAAAACCTTCCACAAGCTCTGGTGTATAACTTGATCCTCCACCTATAGTTACAATTTTTAATCCCTTCATAACTAAATCCTCCTTTATATAAACAGTGTAATCTTAAAACATTCTAATATTTAATCATTTATTAAAACCTTTTCTTAATCTATGACTTAATTATATACAGAGGTGTTTTTTTACTCAAATTTTAAAACATGAACTGTACTAGTACATTTCTCTTTTATATCCTATAATAGTACTATTGAGACCTATCTATTATATATATTTCTATTTGACTGTTTAACTTTTTTCTTCTTAAACATATAGTTCTAATATTCGATTCTCTTAAGACTATATGTTATGGAAATAAGAATATTATAGGATTTTAAGTCTTAAAATTAATTTATACATCTGGCTAAAGCAAAACAAATCAATTATATTTTAATGGGTAAGTTAAGTGTTTATGTAAAAAAACTATAAAGTGAATTCATATATAAAATTATTTAACTAATTAAGGAAGTGATATACCATGAGTCTTATATATAAAAAAATTATGGATGACATAGAAAAGAGTATAATAAATAACACCTATAAATCTAATAAAAAACTTCCCTCCATAAGATTTTTAGCTGCCAAATATAACTGCAGTAAAAGTACTGTGGTAAAAGCCTTAGAAACCTTAAAAAATAATCACATAATATACTCAATCCCTCAAAGTGGATATTATGTTCTAGAAAATACCCTAGTTAAAAATACTACTAATTCTCCATTTATTGATTTTTCTACAGGTAATCCTAATATAGGTGATATGAATATTCCTGACCTTAAACATAGTCTAGATATAGCAGTTGATATATATAGCAATAATTCCCTAAATGATAACACCTATGGAGTTGACTCCCTTAGAAATCTAATTCCAAGCTATCTTAGCAAATTTCATGTATTTACTAAACCTAATAATATATTTTTAAACCTTGGTATTCAACAGCTTCTTAGTATATTATCTCCAATGCCCTTTCCAAATAATAAGGATATAGTTCTTGTTGAAAATCCTACTTATAAATATTTTCTACAATATTTAAAGTTCTTTGATATAAATTCTATGAGTATTGATAGAGCCTCTAAGGGAATTGATCTTAATATGCTAGAACATATATTTAAAAATGAAAAAATTAAGTTTTTCTATACCGTACCAAGGTTTCATAACCCCTTAGGTACTACCTATGAAAAAGATTATATAAAGTCCATAGCTTATCTTGCATCTAAATATGATGTTTACATAGTAGAGGATGATTATTTTGGAGATATTGTTACTGATCCTAAGTATGATCCTATATTTTCTTTTGGTGACTATAGCCATCATATATATTTAAAAAGTTTTTCTAAACTTCTTCCTTGGATAAGGATAGGTATAACTGTTATGCCCGATAGTCTTCTTTCAACCTTTAATCAATATAGAAAATTTTCTTATTACTCCTCTTACTTCTCAGCTTCTTTAGTTTCCCAAGCCACACTTGAGATTTATTTAAAAAGTAACTTGTTAAAGAAGCATATAAATATATTGACTAAGGAATATATAAAACGTAATAAGGTACTTAATAATAAATTATCTAAACTTAATTCTCTTTCCATAGAAACTTTAGGTGGAGAAGGTGGATTTTACTCTTATATAGAGCTCCCTACTAAAATTAAAAATACTGACTTTATAAAATCATTAAAATCTAAGGGAGTCATTTTATCTTCTACAGACTCTTGCTATTTTGAGAATAAAAAAAATGGGGTAAGAATTAGCATAGCTAAATCTAATAGTGAAGACATAGAAAAAGGTATGGATATAATAATTGATCATTTAAGTTCCACGGTAAAATAATTCACTTTTTACTTTTTATGGCATATCATAAAGGTATAAGCTATATAAGGAAGGGGCTATTATGGGTTTCTTTAATCGTGCAGACTTTGGGCCATTTAATCCTAATATTAATAGAAGAACTACTGGTCAAAAGGATATATCTAATAAAATATTTTGTTATATCACCACAACTTCTATTAGTAGAGATACTTCATCTGCTGATTCCTCTACCACTACCACTGATAATTTAGAAATTTTATCTACCACATTTATAAACTTAGAGATAAGTCTAAATACCTTTATTATAGGATTAATAATAAATGAAATTCAAAGGGGAAAGCGTAGTTATAATGAGAATGAAACTTTTCATCCTAGTGAAGAAGTTAATGAGTTTATTCATAACACTCTTCAAGAAAATGTCCCAAGGACTATGGAGACAATACCTAATTTAACCTTCGTTTATGGTAATGCAGCTGCTGTTCTTCCTATTTATACTCAAGTTATAAATATTACTCCATTAAATTTTTTTATAGTTCTTGCCCTACATAAACTTGAGGCTAATGCTGTAGAGACCTCCAATGGAATCTTTGTATTAAGTAGGCTTTCAAGAGAGACTGGTGTAATTGAACTACTAAAGTTTTATCAACCACTTACAGGTACAAACCTTAGTGCTGGGGAAGAATAGGGAGTTTAATTATTTACTTTAGGTGGTGATTTTCCATGTCAAATTTTATAGATCCTTATGAAGGTGGTAAAATACCTTCCTTAAGTGAGTTTTTAAATAATCCTAATCCTTTTATAAAGGACGGAAAAATAATTTATCGTAATTTTAATAGGTTGTACTATTTTCTAAATAGTACATCAAATACCCCTACCTCTAATGAACCCCCTCCTCCTTCTATAGTTATAAACATGCAAATTAGTAAAACTAATTTTCTTATTGGCTTATTTATAGATGAAATTCAAAAGGGTTCAATTCCCTATGATGAAAACTCAACCCTTCATCCTAATAGTGAATATAATAATATTATTCATAAATTACTACAAAGTGAGCCTAACTTTATTTCAAATTCTACCCCTTACTTAATCCTTGTCCTTGGAAACACTAATGCCATATTACCAGCTTACAGTGAAACCATAGCAATAAGTCCTCTTAGCTTTTATATAGTTTTAATACTCCATGCCCTTGAAAATGATCCTGCATTGTTCTTTGGTAATAATTCCTTTGCATTAAGTGATCCTATAAACTTAGATTTAGCAGCTCAAAACATTCAATTTTACTGTAATAATATATAAAGGTACTATAAACTTAAAATAAATTTATAGTACCTTATATATTTTATAATCCAAATAATATCTATTCCTTTATAGCTATATAAAAATTAAGACTAATTAAATTGTTTTAAATAAATTAAGCTGGAGCAAAAACTTCAGCTTAATTTTAATTTTATCTGATGGATATAATCTGTAACACCCTCATCCTCTAAAAGGTGGGAGATAACAGTTGCCACAATCCTAGATGAGCTTATCTAACCTTAAGATGGTGGAAAGAACACACCATCTTAAGGAAGATTTCTTCTATTTAAATTGCCTCTTCTATATTTCCTTTAGAAAATTGGCTATTATAAAGATCTGCATAGAAACCACCTTTACTCATAAGTTCTTTATGATTTCCCTGCTCTATTACGCTTCCTTTATTCATTACAAGAATTAAGTCTGCGTGACGAATTGTGGACAGTCTATGTGCTATTACAAAACTAGTTCTACCCTTCATTAAATTATCCATGGCCTTTTGTATATAAACCTCTGTTCTTGTATCAACACTACTTGTTGCCTCATCAAGAATTAATATAGATGGATCTTTAAGGATTGCCCTTGCTATAGTTAATAGCTGTTTTTGTCCCTGAGAAATATTTGAAGCTTCTTCATTTAATATGGTATCATATCCTTCTGGAAGAGTTCTTATAAAATGATCCGCATGAGCAGCCTTTGCAGCTTCTACGATTTCTTCATCAGTAGCTCCATCCCTACCATATCCTATATTATCCCTTATGGTTCCATTAAAGGACCATGTATCTTGAAGTACCATACCAAACATATGACGAAGGTGATCTCTTTTCATATCTCTTATATCTACTCCATCAATAGTTATTTCTCCACTATTAATTTCATAAAATCTCATTAATAAATTTATAAGAGTTGTTTTACCTGCTCCTGTAGGTCCAACTATGGCAATGGTTTGCCCCTTCTTAACATCTATATTCATATCCTCTATAAGAGTAACACCCTCTTTATATCCAAAATTAACATGGTTAAACTTAACCTCACCCTTTGGATTTTCAAGTATCACTGCATCTTCACTATCTGGTATTTCTTCCTCTTCATCTAAGATTTCAAAAACACGTTCTGCTGATGCTACTGTAGACTGAATAATATTGGCAATATTAGCTGTTTGGTTTATAGGCTGAGAGAATTGTCTCATATATTGTATAAATGCCTGAATATCTCCAACGCTAATCCTTCCTTTAGTTGCTAAATATCCACCAGTTACACATACTGCTACATATCCCATATTATTTATAAAGCTCATTAAAGGCATTATAAGCCCTGAGATAAATTGAGCCTTCCATCCTACGTTATAAAGTTTCTCATTTACCTCTTTAAATTCCTTTATAGCTTTGTCTTCTTGGCCAAAGGCTTTTACAATATTGTGTCCTGTGTAAATTTCCTCAATATGACCATTTAAATCACCTAAATATTTTTGTTGATTTGCAAAATGCTTCTGTGATTTTTTAAGTATAGGTCTAATCAAAAATATAGCTACTGGCAGTACAACTAAAGCAATTAATGTCATAAGTGGACTTATAGTTAGCATCATTATAAGGATTCCAATTATAGTTACCACAGAAGTTATAAGCTGAGTCATACTTTGCTGAAGTGTTGCACTTATATTATCCATATCATTAGTAAACCTACTTAAGGTATCCCCATGAGGATTTGAATCAAAATACTTAAGTGGCATACGTCCAAGCTTATTCTCAGCCTCTTTACGCATATCATAAACAGTTTTCTGAGATACTCCTGCCATTATATATTGCTGAATATAACTAAAAGCTGAACTTACAATATATAACCCTATAAGGATTATAACTATCTGCCATATATAATCAAAATCAATGGTAGCTCCCGGAACATTCATGAATTTAGCAACTAATCCTTCAAAAAGTTTTGTAGTTGCTTTACCCATTATCTTAGGACTTACAATACTAAATATGGTACTTATTATAGCTGTAACAAGGACTAGAAATAGTCTAACTCTATACTTTCCTATATACTTTAATAATCTCTTCCCACTGCCTTTAAAATCCTT
Source organism: Clostridium hydrogeniformans DSM 21757 (assembly GCF_000686705.1). Classification (GTDB taxonomy): domain Bacteria; phylum Bacillota; class Clostridia; order Clostridiales; family Clostridiaceae; genus Clostridium_Z; species Clostridium_Z hydrogeniformans. Next base: position 514,651 of record NZ_JMLJ01000003.1, read on the forward strand.
AGCTTTTTGAACAGGCATAGCTCCTGCCCCTGGTCCCATAGGTCCTTTTCCATGTCCTGATGATCCCTTTTTTTCTCCTAAACTCATGCTATCTCCTCCTCTGAAAGCTGAGATGCCACAATTTCTTTATAAACACTACATTCTTCTAAAAGTTCCTTATGTGTTCCCATGCCAGCGATTTTTCCTTCATCTAAAACTATTATTCTATCTGCATCCATTACAGTACTAACTCTCTGAGCGACTATTATAACTGAGGAGTTCTTTGTTTCAGCCTTTAAAGCTCCACGAAGCTTAGCGTCAGTCTTAAAGTCAAGAGCTGAAAAACTATCATCAAATATATATATTTCTGGTTTTCTAACTATAGCCCTCGCTATTGATAAACGTTGTTTTTGTCCACCAGATACATTACTTCCTCCCTGGGTTATCTCTGAATCATATCCATCTTTCATATTTGAAATAAACTCTGTAGCTTGAGCTATTTCTGCTGCATGGATAATATCCTCATCTGTAGCATCTTCTTTTCCATATCTTATATTATCCTTTATGGTTCCAGAAAAAAGTACTGCCTTTTGAGGAACTACTCCTATTTTATGTCTAAGATCCTCTTGAGACATAGTTCTTATATCTACTCCATTTATAAGAATTTCTCCACCTTCTATATCATAAAACCTAGGTATAAGATTAACTAAGGCAGTCTTACCTGATCCAGTACTACCAATTATAGCTGTAGTTTCTCCTGGTTTTGTACTAAAAGATATATTACTTAGTACCGGCTCTTCTGCTCCTTTATACCTAAAAGCTACATTCCTAAATTCTAAATATCCTCTTTTCTCATTAGCAGTTTTAGTGCTTTCATTATCAACAATTACAGGTTCTAAGTTTAAAACCTCATTAATTCTTTCTGCTGAAGCTGAAGCACGAGGTATCATTATAAATATAATTGAAACCATAACTACTGCCATCATAACCTGCATAGCATATTGAAGAAAGGCCATTAAATCTCCAACTTGCATAGCTGCTGCATCTACTCTTTTCGCCCCAAACCATATTATAGCTATAGACATAAAGTTAAATATAAGCATCATCATTGGCATCATAACTGCCATTATTTTATTAACCTTTATGGAAGTCTCCATCAAATCTTTACTTGCATCATCAAATCGTTTTTCTTCATATTCAGTACGATTAAAAGCACGAACTACTCTAATTCCTATAAGACCTTCTCTGACTACCTTATTTAAGCTATCTATTTTCTTCTGTATACTCTTAAATAGAGGAAGCCCCATCTTACCTATGACTCCAATTAATATTAAAAGTAAAGGTATTGAAATTAAAAATGCAGATGACAGTGAAACATCCTTTGAAAGGGCCATTATCATTGCTCCAATAAACATTATAGGGGCAAATAACGCTATACGAAGAAGCATTACCATTACCTGTTGAACCTGGTTTATATCATTAGTGGTTCTTGTTATAAGAGAAGAAGTTCCAAGTTCATCAAATTCATTTAATGAAAAACTTTCCACCTTCTTAAACACCTTCTCACGAAGATCTCTTGAAAATCCTAATGCAACCTTAGATGCAAGGAAACTTACAAATACAGCACATATAGTTCCCCCTAGTGCTACTAGAAGCATGTATCCTCCAATTTTTAATATATAGTTCACATCACCCTTTACTATTCCTGTATCAACTATGTTTGACATAAGATTAGGTAAATTTAGTTCTGCTATTGCTTGAAAAAACGCTAATACCAATATAGCAACTATAAGATACCAATAATCTTTTAAGTGTTTAAATAGCTTTCCCATGGTCATCTTCCTTTCTATTTATTGTTTACTTCATATAATCTTTCTTATTTATCCCATATCCATAAGTTTTAAAACCATACTTTCTAATAAGACATTAAATCTTATTATTCTCATTATGAGCTTTTCTTATATTAAATCTTAATAAAATTTTAGCTTTAATATAATTACCCAGGTATATAGGAATTCCTTAAACTATAATTTTTACTTTTACATCATAAATACTTTTAAGAAAAACAACTAAAGTTTATTAGACTTTTCATCTTCTAATCCTATTTTTAAATTTTCCTTTATTTGAAGTAGTAATCTACGAAGTATAACTTGCTCCTCATCAGTAAAGTTACTAAAACATTCTTTATTTATAGTTTTAAATAACTCCTTAACTTCTCCAGAAACTTCTTTCCCCTTATCCGTTAAATAAACTCTCGATATCCTTTGATCTTCTTCATCGGATTTTCTATAAATAAGTCCTGCCTTTTCCATTCTCTTAATCATCACTGTAATGGTGGCTGGTTTTACTTTCAATTTTCCTGATAATTCTTTTTGACTTTGACCATCTTTTTTTAATAAAGAAAATAAAAGTTGAGGCTGCCCTGGATAAAGCCCTACCTTTTCAAGGGATTTATGAGCTCTATAATAATGCAGTTTTATAACCTCTCCAAAAATATAGTACAAAGAATCTGAATTATAAAATTCCATTTCCTCACCTCATTTAATTAGTCAGCTAACTAAAAATATAATACCATCTTAAAATTATTATAGTCAATATGGTCCCTCTCTAGTTTTATTAATAAAGTTTTAACTATTATTTTATTAACATATATGTTGACTTATAGAGAATTAGATTAATATGAATATGGTTCATATTATTAGATATGCTATAGTAATTAGTTAGTCGCCTAATTATATTTTCTATTTTTCTTTTGTTCATTTTATAACTTATATTTTATTTAAAACTCCTATTTGTATTCTTCCATAATTCTATAAATGAAAACCTATTCTTAATCCTTTTCTTAATTACTTTTGTTACAATTTTTTTATATTTTATGATTATATTTTATAAACATATAGTACAAATTTATATGACTACCAGGTTAATACTAAAATATACTTTAATATTACCAAGGTTTGTAATATACTTTTAAATATAATGGAGTTAATAGTTTGTGGAGGTAAATATTTTATGTTAAGAACTATAGCATGGTATACTCATTTTGCTACAAGCCTTATTGGAAAAATCCCTGGTATATATAAGGTAAAATCCTTGGATAAAAAAGGGCTTACTAAGGAAAAGGAAGAGTATGTACATAAAGTAACATCAAAATGGGCCATGTCTCATATAAAACTCAGTGGAGCAAAAATAAATGTTTTTGGTGCAGAGAATATACCAAAAGACATTCCCGTACTCTTTGTAAGTAATCATCAAAGTAATTTTGATATTGCAATATTTATGAGTTATATTGATAAACCTAAAGGATATATTTCTAAAATTGAAATGCAAAAGGTTCCTATTCTTAAAACTTGGATGGAATATATGAATTGTATATTTATGGACAGAAATAATCTTAGAAAATCTGCATCTGCAATTATAGATGGGGTTAAAATTTTAAAATCTGGTTATTCCTTAGTAATTTTTCCTGAGGGAACAAGAAGCAAAGGAGATAATATAGGGGACTTTAAGGCAGGAAGTTTTAAACTTGCAACAAAATCTAAGGTTCCTATAGTTCCAGTAACCATAGATGGATCTTATAAACTAATGGAGGCCAATGGCAATAAGATAAAACCAGGAGAAGTTAATGTATATATTCATCCTATGGTAGAAACTAAAGATTTAACTAAGGAAGATGAAACCTTACTTCCTAATAAGGTTAAAGAAATCATCAAAAGTAAATTACCTAAAATCAATTAATTATAAAAACAAGTCTACCACTGTAATAATAGAAGTATTACAGTGGTTTTCCTATACTAAAATCAATCTTTTCAATAGTTTAAAGTTTTATTAATCTGGAGGTATTCCTTATGGAAAAATATATAACATGTTTTATTGGTACCTATACTAAAGGAGAAAGTAAGGGTATTTATAAGGTGTTAATAGATATACAATCTCTTAAATTTAAAGAGATATCTTTAGCATATAAAATAGAAAATCCCACTTATTTAGCACTAAGTGATGATAAGAAACTTCTTTACTCTGTAATGAAAGACTCTAAATCTTCTGAGAATATTAAAGGCGGCATAGCATCCTTTTCTTTAAAGACTAATGATTATTCTCTAAGAAGCTTAAATAATAATATCTCTTTAGGTGCCCCTCCCTGTCATATTTTCTTAGATAATAATAAAAAAAATATAATATGTTCTAATTATCATAGGGGTACCTTAGAATTATTTAATTTAAATGAGAATGGATGTATAAGTAATGAAAGCTCTATAAAAAATCATAACATTATTTATAATTCTACTTCTCATGTTCATTATTCTAGTATAAGTAATGATGGAAATTATATCTTCTCTGTGGATCTTGGCTTAGACAAACTAATTACCTATAGATTTACAGATGGAAAAATAGGTGATCTTGTATCAGTTTTTGACTTTCCTAAAGGTTCTGGTCCAAGACACATGATTTTTCATCCTAATGGTAAATTTGCATATATAGTAACAGAGCTATCTTCTGAAGTAATAGTATTAAATTATTCAAGTTCTAGTGGCTCATTTGAATTTGTTCAAGCTATCTCCACCCTTCCTAAGGATTATAGTGGTGAAAACTATCCAGCTGCTATTCACATAGATAAACTAGGAACTTACTTATATGTATCTAATAGAGGACATGATTCCATAGGTGTATTTTCTATAGATTCCTTATCCTATGAATTAAAACTAGTATCCCATCATTCAACTCTTGGAAAGGGTCCTCGTGACTTTTCCTTAGATCCTAGTGGAGAAATCCTTATTGCTGCTAATGAACATTCTAATAATATAAGTTGTTTTTCTATAGATAAAAATAAGGGAAGTTTAACTCCTACTGATGATCCCTTAAGGGTTCCTAGCCCTGTATGCATTAAATTTATCTGATAGCTATAAGCTGTAACATCCCCATCCTGGTGTAAGGTGGAAGATAACAGTTGCCACAACCCTAGATTAAATCATCTAACTTTCAGGTGGTGAAAAGAACACTACTTGAAAGAATCTTTGTTCTATAAATTAAATTTTAATTCTTTATAATTTCTACTTATAGAAATTTATATAGCTGATTAATATTACCATAACTTAACAATGTTAATTATAAGCTTTTAAACTACCTTTTATGAAAGAACATGTTTTATAATTAAAAACATATATATTTATAAGTTGTAATTATTGATATAATTACATATAAGATTTTATGTTAATGTTAATGCAAATAATATATCTTAATAAAAGGATGTATATAGCTGTTATCATTGACTTTCTAGGATATTCTAAGGTTAATGTTAGAACACATATATTTTAAAAATAACTTATCATAATCTTAGAAAAATTATCAAACAAACTATAGTATAGTTCTAAGGAGGTTTTTTTATGTTAAATTTCTCTTTCCAAAACCCTACAAAACTAGTTTTTGGAAAAGACACAATAGGTAAATTAGGTGATTATGTAAAGGAGTCAGGACTTTCTAAAGTCTTAATCCTTTATGGGAAAGGTTCTATATTTAAAAATGGAGTATATGATTCTGCTACAGAGTCTTTAAAAGCTAATGGTATTGAATTCATCGAACTTTCTGGAGTTAAACCTAATCCTGTATTATCTAAGGTAAAGGAAGGTATAAAATTAGTTCATGACCATAGCCTTCAAGGTGTTATTGCCCTTGGTGGAGGAAGCGTACTAGATTCTGCTAAAGCCATAGCAGCTGGTGCATCTTACGATGGAGATGTATGGGATTTATTTGAGGGTAAGGGTAAGCTAAATAATGCTATTCCAGTCTTTACAGTACTTACCCTTTCAGCTACAGGCTCTGAAATGAATTGTGGTGGAGTTATAACCAATGAAGAAGAAGGTAAAAAGTGGGCATTTGGCTCTCCTCTTCTTTATCCAAAGGTATCAATTCTTGATCCTTCTGTACAATGTACCTTACCTAAATCTCAAACAGTAAATGGGGCTGTAGATGCTATAACCCATGTTTTTGAAGCTTATTTTGATGGAACACCAAAAACTGATATGGCTGATGAAATTTCAGAAGGTATCATAAGAACTGTAATTAAACATTCAAGGGTTCTTATAGATGATCCTAATAATTATGATTCTAGATGTGAAATGGCATGGGCTGCTACATTAGCACTTAATGGTTTAGTATTCCATGGAAGAGTTGGAGACTGGGCTTCCCATGATATAGAGCACTCTTTAAGTGTGTTCAATGATATTTCTCATGGAGCTGGCCTTGCAATAATAATGCCTGCTTGGATGGAATATCTTTATAAAGAAAACGTTGAAAAATTTGCTAAAATGGGAAAAAATATTTTTGGAATAACTGAAGGATCTCCTGAGAAAATTGCCCTTGAAGGTATTGAAGCCTTAAGAAATTATTATAAATCAATGGGAGCTCCTATAACTCTTACAGAAGTTGGAGTGAAAAAGGAAAACTTAGATTTTATAGCTGATAATGCTTCTATTCAAAGTCCTTTAGGCTCATTAAAGAAACTAACTAGGGATGATATATATAATATTCTTTCTATAGCACTATAAAATAAAGGATGTCTAGAAATTACTAAAAATAATTTCTAGACATCCTTCTTCTTTTTAGCTAAGGAATACTAAGATTAACATAATTCTAACAAGTAAATTTTTACAGGTCTCCTCAATCTAAAATTAACTTATTCATATTATTTATTCATTGATAAATTAGACTTTTAAGGTAATAAAAGTGAAACAGCTATTTATTTAATTAGTATCTATTACATTTTTAGTTTTACTTATCTTTTCATATATTAAAACCTTATTTTTACTAAATATATTAGCTATAAAATGTATTATAAGTAAAATAATATATCCTCCATATATTATAAATATTCCTATATATAAGTACGCAAAGGAAGGTATCTCTCCTATATTTTGAAGCTGAATTAAATAATTTAAAATACTAGGTATTCCTAATATAACATAATATAATAACCCATATCTTATAAATAGCTCTTTAAAGGTAACATTATTTCCCTTACCCTTAACCTTTATTTTAACTACTGATTTCCCTAGGGTTTTTCCTTTAGTTATGGATTGCACTACTATAAAGTAGATAAATATTAAAACTATTCTTCCTATCCACTTTATATCTCCACTAATAAAATTTAAGATTATTGATAATATAGTCCAATCTATAAAAAAGGCAATTCCTCTTCTTATAAAGCTTACACTAAGATCATTTAATTTTATAGACTTATCAATGTCTTCTGCCTTTGGCAAGAAAAAAGTGAATAAAGGAGCTATAATATATCCTAGAAATCCTCCTAATGTATTCAAAATTAAATCATCCACATCAAATAATCTATAGGGAGCATTATAATATCCATAAAGCGCTGTCCCTTGAGTTATTTCAAAAAACAATGAGGTTAAGAAAGTAATTATAACTGTGGCTTTTAACCCTTTATTAAAATGATATCTTAGATATACTCCTAAAGGAAGCAACAATATGGCATTAAAAGCAGCTTGAAGAAATTCCGGCTCTTTTAATGCTTTTATATAAGTTAATGGGTGTGATACCTCCACCTTTGTTTCTCTTATAAAATCCTTCACAAACTGAAATGGTACTAACTGATAATGCTGAGTTCCTGGTTTTTGCAAACTAGCCACATCCCTTGTAGATGGTAATGGCAGAATTACTAAGAAAAAGGCTGACATTAAAAATAGTATAAAACTATATATAACAAGAGCTCTAATTCTATTAAAATATTTATATTTCCTATATTGATATATCATAAAGGGTAAGCTTATTATTAATGCAACAATTGGAAATAGTAAAAATGCAGTTTTTAGTGGTATTAAGTGAACCATATTTTCCTCCTCTTATGTAAATTATATTTATTATGAATTCAAAAAACTTTTTACTAAACTCCTTAAACTAAAGTATTAAAGAATTCAATAAAAAGTTTTATGTTTTTCTTTCATTAATTAATTTAATCTTTTTTTCTCTTGTTAGTTTCTTTATTGCATATTCTCTTTTCATTGCTTCAATTTTTTCTTCAAATTCCTCATAATATAAAATACTTACTGGAAGCCTTGCCCTAGTGTATTTGGCTCCTTTCCCTTCATTATGAACCTTTAATCGTCTTTCTAGGTTGGTTGTCCACCCTGTATATAATGTTTTATCATTACATTCTAATATATATACATAACACATAGTTATCCTCTTTATTCTCTTCATCTTTTCTTGTATTTATATTTAACATTATAAATACATAGGAGTAATTATACAACTGTTCTAAATACATTAGTAGTTTATATAATTACCCTTATCTTATATTATAAATAACTTAATGCCTCTTAATTAAGATTAATCCTCTAGGCTAAAATACATAGGATGATTATAAAATATAATAATTTTTATTCTATATAAATTATTTAGGGTTAAATGGATTTATGTGAACCATGCAATGCTTAACGTTATTATTATCTTCAATTTCTCTATGAATTTCTATAGCTATATTATGGGATTCTTCCACTGTAAGATCCTTATTTACTGATACCTCTACATCCACATAGAGGGTATTTACATGTATCCTTGTTTTTATACTATCTATCCTTTCCACACCTTGAATTTCTAAAATTTCCTTAGTTATTTTTTCTATTACTCTCTCATCTGCTGACTTATCTATAATCTCATGGGTACTTTGCTTTAATATATATATGGCTACTTTAACTATTACAATACATATTATTATGGAAACCATAGGATCTAAAATAGGAAACCCACTTCTAGCTCCAATTATCCCTACTAAAGCACCAACTGACGATATAGCATCTGATCTATGATGCCATGCATCAGCCTTCATAGAAGTACTATTTATGACCTTAGCATATTTTATGGTATACCAATACATCCATTCCTTAACTAATATAGATATAATTGCTCCAAATATAGCTATGGACTTTGGTTCATTATAGTTACCACTTATTATTGTTTTAATTCCAGAGTAACCTATCCCTAATGCAACTAATAATAATAAAAACCCAAGAAAAATAGAAGCTAAGCTCTCTATTTTTTCATGACCATAAGGATGACATTTATCATCTGGTTTACTAGAAAGCTTAAGACCTATAATGACTCCTATTGTTGTAAGAACATCTGATAAAGAATGAACCCCATCAGCTATCATTGCCGTACTTTTTCCTAGGATACCTATTATGGTTTTTATTAAAAATAAGAGTACATTAATGACTATGGTCACAAAACTTATTCTTATTCCTAAAGCTTTTTCTTTACTCATTGAATCCTCCATTATCAATTGATTTTATTTAATATATATAAGATTTATAATTATAATATTCTATTAAAAGCATTTTGTTCCACTAAATTTTACTATTATTCATTATCAATTGATAATGATAATTTGAATTAATAATAATTTATATACTTATGCACAAACTATAATGAGGTGATTTTATGAGTAATAATATAAATGATTTTATGAAAGGAATTTATATGGGTATAGATACCTTTTCTAATCTATCTGAAAAATGTGAGGATCCATCATTAAAATCTTTACTAACTGAAACTTCTTTAATGTACGAACGTCATAAAAATACTTTGAAAAATAAGTTAGGCTCTAGTGGTATAGAAACCAGTAATAACTCTGGACTATTTGGAAAGCTTACAGAAACCTTTTATGAAATAAAAAATATTTTTGGTAATAATCCAGAGGAAATAAGAAATGAAGCTAAGAAATCTATTAAAACAGGTATAGAAATGAGCGAAAGATTTCTATCCTCCTATGAGAATGGAGATAATGAAACAAACCTTCTTATAAAAGGAATGATTGAAGATAGTAAATCTATGCTAGAAAAATATAGTTAGCACCATATATTTTATATTTTAGGAGCGAAACTTTTCCATATGCAAATTATATTTAACCTATAATTCTATAATTTTTTGAAACTCTTAAAGTAAATAAACATAGGGGTTTTTCCTATGTTTATTTACTAGATTTTATGTATTTTTCTACTGTTTCTAGCACTTCATCACTACCAACATACACTATTATGTCTTCTTCTTTTATAACAAAATAAGGTCCTGGAGATAAAAACATTTCTTCCCCTCTTTTTATTCCCACTATAGTTGCCTTGGTGTTATGCCAAAAGTTTATTTCTCCTATGGAATTTCCAACTATTATACTACCATTTTCCACCTTACTTTCGAAGGTTGCTATAAATCCATTACTTCTAACACTAGAAGAATATTCAATTAACTTATCTATATTTTCTTCTATCTTACTATCTATAAGTTTTCTTTCTTTAATAAGGTTAAAAGTATCCACCTTTAAATTATTAAAATCACTTTTAGTTTTAAATTTACCTAGAAATTCTTTTGCTTTTTCTTTACTTCTAATGATTATTCCACTTTTTTCTGTTACTTCTACTACTTCTGTATCCTTTAAAAGAGCAACTGCTCTTCTTATAGTTTCTGGAGATACGTTATATATACTAACAAGGGTAGATCTACCACTTATCCTTTCCCCTTCACGAAACTCTCCAATAGATATTCTGTAAGCTACATCCACAGCTATTTTTATATAGCTTGGCATGCTGATTCTTTTAGCCATTACCATCTTCTCCTTTACTGTAACACCTAAGTTGAATTTTATCATAAAGTTTATAATTTTTAAACATAGTTAATACATCTTTCTTTTTGCCAACTCTTATGTTATAATAAGTTGGCAGATGAAAATAAGAAAAACTTATTTCATCTTTTATTTTCGCAAAACTGACAACTTATTTCAAATGAAAAGTTGGTAGTAAAGGAGGACTTAGATGATTAAATTTTTACGTAAAGAAAATATAAATAAAAATATTATATATTTTAGTTCAATGGTTATTTCTGTAATACTATTTATCTGGGGTTTCTTTTTTAAAGATGCCTTTGAAAGTTCAACAAATAAATCACTAGCATTTATAACCTCTAATTTTTCTTGGTTTTATATGGTTCTTATGATTGGATTTTTTGTATTTTGTTTATACTTATTGTTTAGTAAATATGGAAATATAAAGCTTGGATCAGATGACTCAAAACCTGAATTCTCTAACCTATCTTGGTTCGCCATGTTATTTAGTGCTGGTATTGGTATAGGTCTTGTATTCTGGGGAGTTGCTGAACCTTTAACTCACTTTATGAGTCCATTAGGAGAAGATGGAGGCACAGCTTCTGCTAAAATTTTTGCTTTAAAAAAATCTTTCCTACATTGGGGAATATCAGCTTGGGCTTGTTATGCATCCCTTGCTCTTTCCATAGCTTACATGCATTTTAGAAAGGGAAAGCCTGCTTTAATAAGTTCACTTTTAATCCCTTTAATAGGAGAAAAAGCTGCCAAAGGCATAATAGGTAAAGTTGTAGATATACTTACTATCTTCGCAACTATAGCTGGAATTGTAACATCTCTTGGACTTGGAACCCTTCAAATAAATAGTGGATTAAACTATCTATTTAATATTCCAAACTCAAAAATTGTTCAAGTAGTAATTATAGCTATAATTACTGTACTATTTTTAATATCAGCATCTACTGGAGTTAAAAAGGGTATAAAAATACTTTCTAATGGTAATATGTTACTTGCAGTATTACTACTTCTAGCTGCAATAGTTATTGGCCCAACAAAGGATATGATCCTAAATTTATTTACAGGATTAAAGGCTTATCCTGGTGCCCTACTATCACAAATAAATATATTTGTAAGTGGTTCTTGGTATGAACAATGGACATTATTCTACTGGGGTTGGTGGATAGCTTGGGCTCCTTTTGTAGCTATCTTTATAGCTAGGGTTTCTAAAGGACGTACCATTAGAGAATTTATACTCGGAGTATTATTTGTTCCTGCTGGATTCTGTCTTATTTGGTTCTCAGTATTTGGTACCCTAGGCTTTAATGTGGATTCTGCTGTTGCTATGGAAGCTATTAAAGAAGTAGAAACTGCATTGTTTGTGATATTTAATCAGTATCATCTAGGTTCTATTCTTTCTGTACTAGCTATACTCCTTCTATTTACATTCTTTATAACTAGTGCTGACTCTGCTACCTTTGTTCTAGCTATGATAGCAAGTAATGGTGATAATAAACCTTCAACTAGTAAGAAAATTATTTTAGGGGTTATCCAATCTTTACTTACCATAGCCTTATTATTTGCTGGTGGTCTTAAAATGATTCAAACAGCCTCTATAATTATGGCATTACCATTTTCAATAATTATGCTTGCTAATCTTGTAGCTTTCTTAAAAGAATTAAAAAGTAGTGAGAAAGTAGAGAATTCTTCGCTAACATGTAGGATAAAAGATTTTTTCTCTCTAAAAAGTAAAACTAATAATTAAGAAAAGTTGTATAACTATGATATGTTATATTAAAATAATTACTATAATAAAAGAAGAACTTCTTAATTATGGTAATTCAAAAATAAACACTATGAAACTTTATTGAAACCCAATAAATTCATAGTGTTTATTTTTACTTTATACCTATTTATCTAAGATTTTCTTTGCCTCTAACATCCTTTGAATTACCGTTACTATTATCATTAAAGAAAATATATTGGTTATATATCCCACATAGTTGGTAAATATTATCATAAAGGAAAATAATATAAAGCCTTCTGTTCTTTCTGCAACCCCAGCCTGGTAATAAAAAGATTTAATTCCCTTTTTCTCACTTAAGGCACCTACTGTTAAAAATATAGTCATGGATATTAATATACACATAGTTAATACTATAAGATTCATCCTTATACCTTCAAACTTAAAAGCTAAAGCTAGTATAACTGATATTTCAACTATCCTATCAAAAGTTATATCCATTAAAGTACCAAAGTCAGTAGTATTTTTGCTTTTTCTTGCCATAGCACCATCTACAGCATCTAAATACCCAGATATCCAAAGCACTATAACAGCCAAGTACTTCATATCAAAATATATAAATATAAATGTTAATATTCCTATTAACAGTGCAAGGAAAGTTATATGATTTGCTTTAAGTCTCATTTTAAGAAAAAACTTTGCCCCCACCTCTATTAGTGGATTCACGTATTTTCTTCCATATGTATCTAGCATTTTTTCCTCCTTTGAATTTGTTTTTATATTAGAATAATACTTAAAATCTCCGTCCCCTCATAAGGTATTTATATTTTCTATGTAAATTTTAAGGAAGCCATTTTAACTTCCCACACTTTGTTTCTAGGTACTTAAGAAGTAAATATTAAAGATACTGTACTTCATAAAGAATATATGGATCACGTGAAAACACAACATAGGGAACTTTCCCATTATAATTTAGCATATATCAACCTTATCTTTCATAAATTCTTCATTTATTATATCTAATATATTCTCTCTATGGACCCACTTTACTTCAAGACTTTCATCACTTGTTGTAAGCTCACCTGAAACTGCTTTCCCAGTAAATCCAAAGCTTACAATTGAACCAATAGGACTAACTCCATCAGGTTGAAGCCTCTTTGCTATATTTGAATGAACTGCTCTTAACTCCCCAACCTGAATATCTATTCCAGTTTCTTCTTTTACTTCTCTCTTTAATGCATCAGTAAGAGTCTCTCCAGGCTCCACTTGTCCCCCTGGGATCTCCCATCCTCTATCTGGATTTCTCATCATAAGTATTTTTCCCTCTTCATTTTCTATTAGTCCACCAACAGCAACAATATGAACTGGGTAATTCATAATACAATAATCCCCTTTCTATTTCACCATATTTTATAGGTTCTTATTAGAAATCCACTTCCTATATATGGTATATAATAGCACATGTTTCAGAATAGTGTATACATGAAAATGAATATATTTTCTCCTTATAAATAAGGCTTCACTACTACAATAAGATGGGATCTTACTTTTACACCGCTTACTTTCCTTACTTATTTCTTATACAAAGCTTTTATTCCTCTCTTAAGTCCTTACTTAAGAATCTTTTTTTCATAAATATAGATATTACAATAAGTCCTATTAGCATAGCTATAGATAAGTAGAAGCTACTTTTACCTACATTTACCCATTGAGCTCCTATATTTGTAAACACTAGTATTCCTGGTATAGTTCCTATTAAAGTTGCTAATATAAAATCCTTATACTTTATACTAGTAAGTCCTGCCCCATAACTTATAACATCAAAAGGAAATAGTGGTATAAGTCTCAATAAAATTACTATAACAAAGCCTTTATCTTCTATAATTTTTTCTAATTTATCTAATTTATTCTTTGCTATGTTTTTTATAAAATCTCGCCCTAAAATTTTAGATATATAAAAAGATATGCTCCCACCTATCATAGCTCCAATAGTTGTGTATATATACCCTTCTAAAAGTCCAAATAATATCCCTCCTGTTATTGCAAGAATAGAATCTGGAAAAAGGGTTAAAGGTACTAAAGCAAACATTATTATATATATAATAGGTGCTAATGATCCATAGGACTTAACAAAATCCTCTATGTTTTTTGTAGAATTTCCTGAAAATATATTAAGCTTCTTTATAATAAATATAATACCTACTAAAATCAGAACACTCAGTAACCCCTTTAATATTTTTAAATTTCTTTCCTTCATATTTCCTCCTTTTATCTGATGGCTATAAGCTTTAACACCCTCATCCTCGTACAAGGTGGGGGTGTTAAAGTTGCTACGCCCCTAAATTAACTCATCTAACTTTTCTTTTTACATTATACCTATTAGTCCATTTTTTTATAGTTCCCTCAATATCCTGAGTTAACTTTTCTCCATTTATAACCTTAGGATTAAATAAAAAATCTAATATATGAAGAGAACTCTTTCCACCTCTTATCATAGACTCAACACATGACTCACAATAAGAAACTATATAGTCAGCCTCTGTTTCTTCTGCCCTATTATTCATCTCTCTTAACGCTAGCTTATTGTTAGTTACACATACCATACCACCAGCTCCACAGCACTGTGTTTTGTCTCTATTTTTTTCAAACTCTATTATATTTACTCCAAGCTCCCTTAATATTTTTCGTACACTTTCATGTATTACTTTTTCCTCTCTAATTGGGCAAGGATCATGAAGGGCAAAGGTTTCCTTTATATTTTTATATTTCCCCTTAACTTCTTCTGGAACTCCATTTTCCCCTATAACTTCCCACAAAGAGGTTACCTTAACATTACTATTACTTTTAATAGTTTTATAACAATTTTCACAGGCTACAATTACCTCTTCTATGTTATTATCTTCTATGATTTTATTGAGTCCTGAATAGTAATTTTTAAACCCCTCTATATCTCCCATGTCTAAGGTTGGTTTTCCACAACACTGAAATAATATAGAAATATTCTCTGTTACCTTTTCTAAATATCTATAAGTTTCTAAAATTATATTAGGATCATAGGAACTTAAACTACATCCTGGTATAAAGATTCTTTTTATGTTTTTTTCTTTAATCTCGGAGGTGAATAAAGGTGAAAAACTGTTCTTCTGATGAAATCTAACAGTATTATATCCTAACTCTTTAAGTGCCTCTTTATTATTCTTAAATATATCCTCTCTTGAATTAAAGAATATATCCTTAAAATCTATGTCCTTAGGACATTCCATGGTACATCTATTACAAAGCATACAAGAAAAAGCCATGTTTTTATCTATTGTATTTTCCTTTATAACCTTACCTAAAAAGTCTTTAGGGGATTCTATAAAGTCCTTCATCATTGGGCATACCTTCATGCACTTCTTACAATCTATACATTGCTTTTCACTATAATTTATGCTCTCTATTAAATCCTTACTTAATTTAATCTTATCCACACCATATCCCCCTTATATATCTACAAAACAACATGGATTGCCTTTTTGAAGCAACCCATATTCTTAAGTTATTTACTTTTTTGTCTTTCAGTCCAAACCTTTTTAACCACAAATATTAAAACTGATAAAGCAAAGAGTGTTAGTAGTCCAAAGACCATCATCTTCGCTCCTCCAACTAGCATACCTCCAACATAAGAATATATTATAGTAGCCGGAAGTTGTCCAATACCTGTTGCTATAAAAAATGATATAAAACTCATAGAGGTAAGTCCTGCTGCATAACTCACTACATCAAAGGATATAAATGGCAATAATCTTGCTATAAGTATTGTATGTTTTCCATACTTTTTAAAAAAGTCATCTATACTATCTAAGGCAAACTTACTGGTAAGTTTTTCTGCAGTGTTTCTTCCTAATAATTTAGCTATGTAAAAGCAAAGAGCTGCCCCTGCCATAGAGCTCACCCAAGAAAGGATTGCTCCCTTCCACCATCCAAATAATGCGGCATTAGAAAAAGTTATCATAAAAGCTGGTAATGGTGCCGCAATAGATTGTAATATCATTAATGTAAAAGATATTATTGGTGCCCATACCCCAAAGGATAATATATATTTCTTTAAAGCTTCTAAGTCTAACATTCCTAAGTAAAATACCATCTGATTTATGGTTTTATTAACAGGTGGTACAAATAAATATACTCCCACTATTGTTAATAATACTAATAACTTTATTAAAAAGGATTTACTAAACTTAATTATTTTCCCCACACTCCTTAAATTATTTTTCTAATGGATTACTACTATCTCCTGCCCACTCATAGAAAGAAGCATCATAGTTTTTAACCTTATCATATCCATTGTCTTTTAAAATTAATGCAAAATGTGCTGAACGTATACCTGCTGTACAATAAGTAACTATTTCATCTTCTTTCTTAAGTCCTGCATCTTTAAATATTTTTTCTAGTTCTTCCTTTGTTTTGATTGTTCCATCCCCATTATAAACTTCAGTAAATGGTAATGATATGGCTTTTGGAAGATGTCCTCCTCTAGCCTCTCCAAATTTAGTAGCTCCTTCATACTCTTCTTTAGTTCTTGTATCTATTATTTTAACCTTATCTGCCTTACTCTTTAGCTCTTCAGTAGTTATAGTAAAATCATTATTTAACTTCTCTACCTTATAGTTAGTAGATTTTGGCTCCTTAATTTCATTAGTTGTTTCTTTTTTCTCTGCCTTCCATAGATCAAAACCTCCGTTTAACATTTTTGCATCTATTCCAGCCATTTTAAACATCCATACAAGTCTTCCATCTTCGCCCCAACCATCTTTGTTTCCGTAAACAACAACGTTTTTTGTTTTATCTATTCCTAACTTAGAGAATTTTTCTGAAAGGGCTTTCTCATCCTGTAATACACCCCAGCCCTTATCTCCTGATTTACCAGTCATATTAGCAAACCCTTGCCATGGTGCATTTATTGCTCCCTTAATATGACCTTTATCATAATCTTTATTATTCCTTGCATCTAATAAAACTAACTTTTCATTATCTATATTCTCTTCAAGCCATTTAATATCTGTAAAATACTCATTACCCTCAGACTTATATTCTGTTTTAGTTGTTTTATTATTTTCCTTTATTTGATTTTTATTACCGCAAGCTGCAAATAATGATGCACTTATAATTAAAGAAGATACTATAATAGTAAATTTTCTTATGTTCTTATTCATAATTTTTCCTCCAATTATATTTATTTTTCTCCTTAATTCACTTTAAACTTCCATAAACCACTATTAATTATATCAAATATATATTATAGCCGTTATAGATAATATCAATATAATTTCGTTTATCTATTATTATTGTTTATAGTAAACCCCCTCTAAATTTTACATAAATTATACTAACTCAACAAAACCCCTTATATATACAGTAAATAATCAAAGTTTATATTTTACTATGAAGCCTTTGATTTTCAATCAAAAGATTTTTATTTGAACCATGGATATGAAATCTTTGGTGTATTAGATAATTGTCCAACAGAACATAAACGTTATTATATGAAAAAGAATATATAAATATTTTAAGGTGGAAATCTAAATTGATTTCCACCTTAAAATAACTTAATTATTAACACTCTCTTTAATAATGTTCATATCTTAGAATATATATTTATATATAATAAAAAATTTTATTATATACTCTTAAAAACTCTTCTATATCTTTGAAAATCCCAGCTTTCAATAAACTTTATAGTGCTTTTATATCCAATAGTAAACAAATGATTTATATATTTATTAGCTTCATTAAAGTCTGTAGATTTGATGCTGTTATCATTGTCTAAGATAATAGTTCTTATAAAATCCCTATGTCTTATAAAATTGTCCTCACTTTGATTTAAGGGTGCTGATAATACGTCCTTAGTATAGGACAATATCCCCTTCTTTCCCTTCTCTGTCTCACTTTCTAAATCCTTCACCCTAATACCAAAGGTAGGCCACCTAGGTATCCCTTCCCTATCAAATATCCATACAGGAAAGTTACTTAAAAGCCCTCCATCAACTATAAAATATTCCTTATCTTCCTTATCCTTTAATAATACAGGAGTAAAATAAAATGGTATAGAACAACTCATTCTTACAGCCTTTGCCACACTAAAACTAAGAGGATCTATTCCATAATCCTTTAGATCTTCTGGAAGTATAATCATCTTTTTTCTTGTTATGTCTGCAGCTATTATTTTAACCCTGCTTTCTCCATTATTCATTATGTCCCTAAAGGTTCTAATACCTTTATCCTTAAGTAAAGCAGCCATCCAGGTTTCTACAATGGTACTATCAAATA
Organism: Clostridium hydrogeniformans DSM 21757; assembly: GCF_000686705.1. Classification (GTDB taxonomy): domain Bacteria; phylum Bacillota; class Clostridia; order Clostridiales; family Clostridiaceae; genus Clostridium_Z; species Clostridium_Z hydrogeniformans. The sequence continues at coordinate 533,286 of NZ_JMLJ01000003.1, forward strand.
CTCCCTTATTGAAAATAAGAGATAATGGCTTTCCTATGCCAAATATTTTACTAGTTTTAGTCTTTTTCATAAAGGTTTTAAAATCTATACTATAAAGAATTTTTATTATCTCCTCACTAGAGTAACCTGCCACTATAAGTGTTGCCATCACTGCTCCTGCTGAAGTTCCTGCACATCTTTGAATATTATATCCTCCATCTACAATAGCCTTATAAGCTCCAGCATGGCTTACTCCTAATACCCCACCACCTTCAAAAACTAAATCCACATTCATATATCCCTACCTCCCCTAGTAATATATGAATGTGGATTTTATTAAGTTACAATTAATGTAATTTTCTTCTTCTCCTCTTACTCTCTTTAAAAATCAAAGTAATCATAGGCTTTAGTCTTAACTTAGAAAATAAAAAATCTTTATTTATGAAATATGGTTATTTCAATAAAGGTAGTTAAGTCAATAAGCTTTTAAACTTTTCCAGATTACAATTTAAATCTACTGCATTTCTTTTTAACTTTAATGGATTATCTTCCTTTGTATTAATTCCTGGTGCTGTGGTAAAGGCCAATAAAAACTTTTCATCATAAAGCCAATTTACTATTTCCTCTTTAAATACTCCAAAAGGATAAGCAAATACCTTTTTCGCCATTACAAAGCTTTCACATTCTCTTATATCCTTAATAAAGGTGTCTTTGTCCACTTTTAGAAGATCAGTAATCCCATCTGCTCTTTTATGTAATGATTTTGTATGGTTAGCATAGGTAAATACATCCTTCATTTCTTCAAGTTCTTCTTTTGAAGCACATACACTTTTTAAAGGATTATATTCTTGTTTATCTTCAAATACCCAGTTTAGCACCATAAATCCTACTGCCGAGAATCCATATTTTTTTAATATAGGGTAAGCATATATATAAGAAGACTTATAGGTGTCATCAAAGGTTATAAGCACCGACTTTTCTTTTAATGGTTTATTATTATAATAAAAATCTATTACATCTTTTAATGTTATGATTGAGTAATTATTATCATATAAATACTTCATTTGGTTTTCAAATTCATTAAGAAATACAAATAAAGGCTTAGGAAGTATATCACTATACCCATCCCCTACTAATAACTCTGAATTATTATCTTCTTTATAATCCTCTTTCTTTATAATTTCATGATACATAAGAACAGTAAATTTATCCATGTTCATCCTCCTAAAATTAAGATAAAAATTAATTTTTAAAGTTTCCATTAAATCATTCCTAGCTTAGAATATGTAAACTTTATAACTATTTTTAATTCTTAATACATATAAAATATTAGTATTGTATATCCTCTTTACAAGACTTCATTTCTTTGGTTATATAGGTAATTATATCATAATAGTTAGACAAATTTTTAAGTAAGGTATATAAACATAATTCAAGTTTTATATTGATATATATTGTCAATGTTCCTATATAATGTTAATATTAGTCATAATATTATGGAGGATAGGAATGTATATAAATATTCTACTTCCTATATATAAGAATGGGGGATAACTTATGAAAAATTTATTTTTATCTAGTCCAAATAGTGATTATGAAAAGAGTTTTAAAGATTATGTGTTAGCCTATAAGGAATCAAATGATGAATATTATTTTAATAAATATAAAAAGGGACTGGACAGTTTTAATGAATATTTAAAAGACTTATATAACTATTCTAAAGGAATAGATTTATCTCAAGGAGAAGTTATAACCTCAACATTTTGGTTAATTGATAATAATAAAGTAGTAGGAGTATTACGAATTAGACATGAAGAAGTAGAGTATTCTGGCCATATAGGCTATGACATATCTCCATTTTATAGGAATAAGGGCTATGGTTCTGCAATTCTTCAATTAGCATTAAAAGAGGCTATTAACCTAGGGATACAAGAGGTAATAGTAACTTGTAACATAGATAATGTATATTCAAAAAAGATTATAGAAAAAAGTAATGGAAAACTATTAGGAAGAATTTTCGATGAGGAAGAGAATGAACATCTTTATAAATATAGTATTACAACATCTAATCACAAATTATAAAAAAGATTTTCTCTTATAACACTTTAGCTATTATTCCACGAATTTATTAAATGTTATACTATGTAAATCCCAAATATACTTTTATAAAAATATTATAAGTGAAAAGGTAGAATTGCGTTAATTCTACCTTTTCTAAACCTTATTAGATATATTTCTTTTTATATTTACGAAAACATAGGTATATCATTGGGACAAACTACTCCTAATAGATATACCTATGTTTTGCTATTATTAATATTGTTTTTTCATTTCAACAAGTAAATAATGACTCTTAGTTATGCCCTTTATATTTATATCCTCTTCAACTACTTCTAGGGCATCTCCATGATTTAAAACTTCATTGTTTACATTAGCAGAGCCTTCTATTTGAACCAAATATCCTTGACGGTTTTTATCTAGTTTAAAATCTATACTTTCTCCTTCTTCTATGAAAAGAGAGTATATATTTGCATCTTGATTTATCTTGATTTCAGCATCCCCTTCTTTTCCTGAAACCATATGAAGCCATTTTCCTTCTCTATCTTCCCAATTAAACTTATTGTCTCCATAGTTTGGAGTAAGATTCCTCTCATTTGGGAATATCCATAATTGAAGGAGTCTAAGTTCTTTTTCACCTAGATTGTACTCACTATGAAATACTCCACTTCCTGCACTCATATATTGAACATGACCACGAGAAATACTTTTTTCATTTCCCATACTATCCTTATGTGTTAAATCTCCATTGATAACATAAGTTATTATTTCCATATCCTTATGAGGATGGGTATCAAAGCCTGTTCTTGCATCTATTACATCATCATTTAATACTCTTAAAACACCAAAATTTATATTACTTGGATTATAATATTCTGCAAAAGAGAAGTGAAAATTAGATTTTAACCATCCAAGATTTGATTTTCCCATGTTTTCTCTATATATTTTTCTTATCATAAATTCTCACCCTTTTAAATTATTTTATAGTTTAAAGATAGTTTAGAAGTTTTTAACAACCTCTTTAACATCTTGTGATGCCTTATTTTTAAGCTCATCCTTTGGCATATAAGCAGTACCCTCTATTACTATACTCTTTATATCTTGTATTCCCATAAATGATAAAGCTGATTCCATATAACTATGAGCATGAACAAAGTCTTTTGCTGGTCCTTCTGAATAAACTCCACCAGTAGAATGAATATGGATTGCTTTTTTATCTTGTAATAATCCTACTGGACCATTTTCTGTGTACTTAAATGTTTTTCTTGCTACAATTACTGTATCCATATAAGCTTTTACCATTGGAGGTAATCCTAGGTTCCACATTGGAGTTGAGAATACATACTTGTCAGCCTTTAAGAACTGTTCAGTAAGTTCATCTATTCTTACTATTTTTTCTCTTTCTTCCTTAGTTAAATCTTCCATTGTTTTTCCACTTTGAAGCTTTCCCCATCCCTTTAAAACATCTTTATCTATCATAGGTATATTATCTTCATAAACATTTACTTCAACAACTTCATCATTAGGATTTATTTCTTTATATTTATTTATGAAATCTCTTCCTACTGATAAGCTATAAGAATCCATTTCATCACTTGGATTTCCTTTTATATAAAGCACTATATTTTTATTCATATTTGTTCCTTCTTTCTTTGATTTATTTTTTAATAATTCTTTTATAAACTTAACCATGTGTTTTCTCCTTTGTTTAAACCCTTATATGATTAATACTAATTAGTAGTATTTAAATAAAAAAATTTTTTAATTAAATATAAGCTAGTTAACTATGATGTAATTTAGTACTAATTAGTAGTATATTCTTAAATTAAATGGTGGTAAGCTTATGCACCACCTAGTTTCTTTAATAATATTATAAGCATCTCTTTTTCTTCTTTAGTTAGGACATTAAATACAGTATTTAAATTTTCCACGTGTAATGGAAATATCCTTTCTATAATTTCTCTTCCTTTGCATGTAAGGCTAATAAGACAAGCTCTCTTATCTTTAGGATCTTTATAACGAGTAACAAGTCCATCCCTCTCTAAATTATCTATTACCACAGTCATATTTCCTCCCGTGGAAAGAGTTTTTTCTATTATCTCATTAATTCTAAAATCACCTTTATGATAGAGAAGTTCTAAAACTCCAAATTGAGATATGGTTAATCCAGCCTCTTTAATAATCTTTTGCTCTCTTTTATTAACAGATTGCTTTGCCCTACTTAATACTATTAAAGTCTTTAAATTTAAGTCACTTATTTCTCCATAGGATTTTTTGTTTTTCATATTATTATAATATTACTAATTAGTAATATTGTCAACCTCCTATTAAAATTTATTTTTCTTTTTTGTTATGTAATAATTGGTATTATATAATTTTCTATTTTATGTTTAAATTATAGGCCTTATATGTAAAATCTTAAGTTATAGATAAATTAAAACAGTTTTTCACAAAGTAAATGTAATAAGTATAAGTTAAGAAATCAATCATGAACCCTATAACTTGTTGCTTTAGTTAAATCTTAACCTAGTGAAAATTTGTGCTTTCAAATTGTAAAGTCATAAACTTAATTAACTAAAAGGTGCTGATTTAAAGAACCTAAATTAACTACCACTCTTAATTAATCCTTTAGTATCCTAAGTCCTTATTAACTATAATTACCCTTATCCTTCCTTTAATAAATTGTCCACTAATAGTTACAAAGCTATTGCATATTCTCTCCTTACTTTTACAATCTACACAATAACCTAGTTTTGTACAAGGTGTATCTTTCCCTAACCTTTTAGCATCTATTGGTGCTGCAAAGCTTCTTACTCTCCTACTTGCCTCTTCTAAATCTTTAACAATTTTATTTATTCCTGTAACTATAATTACCTGTTTAGGTCCATATATAATAGGTGCTACCCTGCTACCATTCCCATCTATATTATAAAGTTCTCCACTTTCTGTTATTGCGTTAGTACTACAAAGAAAGGTATCTGTAGAAAAATTTTTAATATAAATCTCCTTCTTTTCTTCCTTAGTAAGATTCTTATCATATTTATCTAGAAATATGTATTTTCCACTTCTTAAAAAATCTAATACTCCTGTTTCATCCAATGTGACTGAATCTCCTACCCCTATAGTTTCTCCTTCTTTAATAAATTCTTTTAATTTATTAGTTAATTCATCCTCATCTTGAACAAAATATCCATCCATATTATTACCATTTAATCCCTTAATAACTCTTTCTACTTGTTTTTCAATATACCATAAGCGATTTTTATCCATAGTTTATCCCCCACATTCTTATTGATTTACATAACTAATTTACATATAAAACTATTTACTTACAGTTTTAATATTATGTTAAATATACTAAGCCTTAATCTTCCCTTTGTAATTTTATTATACCAACAAATTCACAGAAGAGACATAGAGGCTACTTCTCACCATTATAAATCCTTTAATAAAATAAAAACCATGTACAAAGGAAAGTTCGTTCCTTATATACATGATTTTTATTGAATTTATAAATATATTTTGATTATACTATTTATCAACCATTTTATCTGATGGCTAGGATATTTAACACTCTCCTCCTCTAAAAGGTAGTGGATAACAGTTGGTACGCCCCTAGATTAACTCATCTGAAGGAAGATTCCTTCTATTCTTATTATAAATCTAGCTCCACCTCTACTCCAAAGTGATCTGATATTATTTCTTTCTTCTCTCCATTAAAAATTACATTTGAATAATTAACCTTTAATGGTTTATTGCTAAATATCATATCTAATCTTAAATCCTCAGAGTTCTTTTCCCATCCTGCTATTTTTCCTTTTACAGTTATACCTTTATCTTTTGTTTCTGCTAAATAATAAGTGTCATATAAGCCTTTTTCTATAATATAGTCATATCCTTCTCCTTTAATGGTGGCACTATTATTAAAATCTCCCATTAAAATTGAAATCTCATCATTATCTAGAGTCTCTAAAAGCTTATCTACTTGGTATTTAAAGGGCTCTTCCTCATCCTTCCACCATCCTAAATGACAACTATATAATGATATAGGAGTATTCTTATAGTTTACCTTTAACTTAACTATTTTTCTTGTTTTCCAAAAGTTTAAATCCTCTCCTTTTGAAATAAAAAAGGAATCCTCCTCTATAATATTACATTTAGTTAAAAGGCAAAGCCCTTCTTCATATATATCATAGCCTACATGGGAATAGTCCCATGTAAAGCTATAATTATTAACTCCAATTTTCTTAAGTTCTTTTATAAGTAATAAGGCAAAATTATCTTTTTTTATGTTTTTAAATTCCTTAGCTTCTTTAATTAACTGACTAACCTCTTGAAGAGCTATAACATCATAGTCTCTTTCCTTTATTACCTCTGCTAAGTATTTTATTTTTTCTAGCTGATTTTCTTCCTGCCATGAATGACAATTTAAAGTAAGTAATTTCACAAAACTACACTCCTAAAATATCTTGAATATTAGATTTTAAAACATCAGCCTTTGGTCCATATATTGCCTGCACTCCCTTATCTTTTACAATAAGACCTAGTGCTCCATTTTCTTTCCATAACTTTTCTTCAGCCACTAAATTTTTATCCTTAACAGTAACACGAAGTCTAGTCATACAAGCATCTACATCCACTATGTTTTCTTTTTCTCCAAGTAAAGTTATTATTTTTACTGCTAACATATCATGGTTACTACTATTGTTTCCCTTATCTTCTTCAATATTTTCTGAGTCAATGTAATTTCCAAGACGTCCTGGAGTAGGTATCTTAAATTTCTTTATTAATATACTAAATACTCCGTAGTTTAAGAAGAAGAATACTAAGGATGTTATAATGAAGTTTATAAGATCTCTTGTAATCCCTGCATTAACCATCATAGGTGTTCTAGTTAAAAGCTCTATAAATCCAAAAGCATGAACTCTTAAGTTTATTATATCAGCTAAAGCAAATGCTACTCCAGTTAGCAATGCATAACATACATATAACACTGGGGATATGAACATAAACATAAATTCTATTGGTTCTGTAACCCCTGTTAAGAATACTGCTAAAGCTGCTGATAAGAATATAGTCTTGTACTTAGATTTTTTATCTTCATCAACATTTTTATACATTGCATAGGCTACCCCTATTAATGATGCACAAGAGGTAATAACTTGACCTACTTTAAATCTAGCTGGTGTAATAGTTGTTAATAAGGTATTGTAATCTGTCATATTTCCTAAATCTTTTAAATTAATAAGGTCATTAGCCCAAGCAAGCCATAGTGGATCTTGTCCTGCAACTGCTGTACCTGCTCCAGATCCTGTTAATATAGTATATACACCACCAAGCTCTGTATAGTTTATAGGTACTGTTAACATATGATGTAAACCAAATGGTAGTAATAAACGCTCAAGGGATCCAAATATAAATGGTGCAACTATTGGTGCTGTATCCTTAGATGTTGCTATCCATTGTCCAAAGGAATTTAATAGTCCTTGGATAAATGGCCAAATTAAAGATAAAAGTATTGCCATTACAGTTGATCCTAATATAACTACAAAAGGAACGAAACGTTTTCCATTAAAGAAAGCTAAAGACTTTGGTAATTTATTAAAGTTATAATATTTATTATATAAGTAGGCTCCTAAAAATCCTGATATTATTCCTATGAACACTCCCATATTTAAGGTTGGTGCTCCAAGTATTGATACGAAATAATCTTTAACTACAAGTTCTTTTCCTGTCATTGATGTTACAGTGGCTGAAGGATCTGAAAACATTGCTCCATTTACCCCAAATATAGCTCCTGTAATCCTATTAGTTAAAATAAATGCTAATAATCCTGCGAAGGCTCCTCCAGCTCTTTCTTTAGCCCAAGATCCTCCTATAGCTACTGCAAATAATATGTGAAGGTTTCCAATAATAGCCCAACCAATATCCTCCATAACCCTTGCTATGGTATGAATAATTGCTGCATCAAAGGACATGCCTATAAGTTTACCAATAGATATCATAAGTCCTGCTGCTGGCATAACAGCTACAACCACTAATAATGCTTTACCAAACTTTTGCCAAAAATCAAAAGAAAATATCTTATTATTTTTCATATAATCACCTCTGTTTTATTTTTTATTTTTCCTATGATAATCTTAATCTTAGGTAGAGATTATTTTGAACCTCACTCTCTACCTACAGATTAATTAATTTATTCTAATTATAAATTCTTGTGTAGTTTTATATTTAACTAAAACAAACATCTAAGCTAAATTTTATAAAGTCTTGATTCCCAAGGCTTTAACTTAAAGCTAGTTAATATTTCATGACTCTTAACCTGATAGTTTGATAATAATAATTTCTTATGATTTAAATCTAGATTCTCATAACTGTACTCTACCTCTTCATTAGTAAGATTACATATTATTATAAATTTTTCATCCTCTAAGGTTCTTGTATAGGCATAAATATTTTTATCTTCCTCTAGTATTAATTCATATTTGCCATATATAAGACACTGATTATTCTTTTTAATATCTATCATTTTCTTATAAAAGTTAAATATAGAATTTTCATCTTTAGCTTCAGCCTCTACATTTATATCTTTGTAATTAGGATTAATTTTAATCCAAGGAGTGCCACTAGAAAAACCAGCATTTTCTGAACTACTCCATTGCATAGGTGTACGTGCATTATCTCTAGAAACCTTCCATAAAGCCTCCATTGCTTCTTCTTCTGAAGCTCCATTTTCTATTTGTTCCTTATATATATTTATCCCTTTAATATCATCATAATCCTCTATGGAGTTAAATTTAACATTAGTCATTCCTATTTCTTGTCCCTGATATATAAAAGGGGTTCCCTTTTGCATAAAATACATAAGTCCTAGTGCCTTGGCACTTTCATTTAAATACTCATTAGTATTACCTAGGGTAGAGGTAACTCTTGGAATATCATGATTTTCTATAAATAAAGCATTCCAGCCTGTTTCATCTAAGCTATTTTGCCACTTAGTTAGAATATTTTTCAGTTCTACCACATTAAAGGTTTTATTTTTTTCATAATCCCAAAGATCTAAATGTTCAAATTGGAATACCATATTGAACTTTCCCTTTTCTTCTCCAACCCAAAGATCAGCATCTTCTGCCTTTACTCCATTAGCCTCTCCAACAGTTACAATGTTATATTTACTAAAAGTATTTTCTTTAAGTTCCTCTAAATACTTATGAATACCTTTAACATTCATATGCTTTTCAAAGGAAGAAACATATTTTAAGTTCTTTGGATTAGGAATATCCTTTAAGCCTTCCTCTTTTTTAATATGGCTTATAGCATCAACTCTAAATCCATCGATTCCTTTATCAAGCCACCAATTAATCATTTCATAAACTTCTTTTCTAACCTCTGGATTCTCCCAATTTAAATCTGGTTGTTTCTCAGTAAAAAGATGTAGAAAATATTCTTTTGTTTCCTCATCATATTTCCATGCTGAACCTTTAAAAATACTTTCCCAGTTATTAGGTTCCTTTCCCTCTTTACCTTCTCTCCAAATATAAAAATCTCTCTTTGGATTATCCTTTGAGGATTTTGATTCAATAAACCATTTATGCTCATCACTTGTATGGTTTACAACTAAATCTATAATAAGCTTCATATCTCTGTTATGAACTTCTCTAAGAAGGTTATCAAAGTCCTCCATAGTTCCAAAGTCATCCATTATATCTTTATAATCACTTATATCATACCCATTATCATCATTAGGAGATTTATACATTGGACTTAGCCAAATTATATCTATTCCTAAATCTTTTAAATAATCTAATTTAGAAATTACTCCTTTAATATCCCCTATTCCATCTCCATTATAATCTTTAAAGCTTCTTGGATATATCTGATAAGCTACTGCTTCTTTCCACCATGTCTTTTTCATTCTTACCCCTCCTTAGAGTTGTGCAACCGTTTGCCTCAATGTTAAAAAATTTTTCTTAAACTATAATAATTAACCCATAGAATTTACAGATGTACTTTTTATCTATATTAAATCTAGTTTTAACATAAGTTTATTCTCTATGGTTAGTTTAAGCTAAATTCACTATATATATTCATTTATTAATTAAATTTTATTTCATTTTTAAAATATAACCTTCTATTTTTTACACCTTAAGTATATCAACTAAAGTAAAAGTTTACAACAGGTAAATTCTATTATATTTTTTGCTTTTTTATAGACTTTCTTTCTCTATCTTCTATTTTTAAGTTTTTTCTTATGCAACCGTTTGCCTGGCTATTAAAAGAAAAGAAGATACTTATGCATCATAGTAAATAACTTTTATAAACTTTTCCTATGATAAAAATTATTAGAATAGGATTATTCCTCTCCTATATATCTTTACCTCTACTTTAAATATTTATTTGCAATAATTATTTACTTCTTATATAATATTAAGATGCATTCTTTAACTTCTTACCTTTTAAAAGATTCTCTTTCTATAAATTTAGTATCTACAATATAGTGATTTCTTTTAATTTCTTCTCCCTCTAACTTATCTATTAAGAGCTTAATTCCATAGTATCCAAGGTCCACTGCATTTATATCCACTGATGCTAAAGGTGGATTTTGGAATTCAGCTAAGGGGGTATTATTAAACCCAACTACAGATATATTACCTATCTCCTTCTCCTTTAGAGCTTTTATAGCACCAAAAGCTAATAAATCATCAGTGGCAACTATTGCAGAGATTGATGGAATCTTTAATATTTCTTTTGTTGCCTTATATCCTTCCTCTTCATTAAACTCTTTCATATGGATTATATATTCCTTTGAAAAGTCTATAGCATTAATTTCTCCCGCCATTTTATATCCTTTTAATCTATCCTTTGATACGTTCCATTGTTCCCTTGCTCCTATAAATCCAATATCCCTATTTCCATTTTCTATAAGTTTATTTATCAAATCATACATAGACTTAAAATTATCATTATCTACCCAAAGTATATTATTAGAATCCTCTGGTCTTCCTATGACAACAAAAGGAAAATCTATTTCTTTTAAATATTCTATAGTCTCATCCTTTTCCTTAGCCCTAAGAAGACATATTCCATCTACTAATCTACTAGTGGTAAAATCTCTTATATATTCTTTTTCACTATTCTCATCCTTACTAAAAGCATAGGTTATGTAATAATTTTTGCTCTGAGCATATAAACTCATCCCTTTCATAGCCTGCACAAAGAATGGATTTGATAATAAATCCTGAGCTTCATTAGGAAGGACAACTCCTAAAATTCTAGTTTTATTATTAGCAAGACTTCTTGCAATAGCATTAGGTTTATATTGTAATTTTTTTATTGCCTTCATAACTTTTTTTCTTGTTTCTTCACTTATTTTAGGATTATCTGATAAAACCCTTGATACCGTAGATGGTGCCACATCAGCCTCTTTAGCAACATCTTTTATGGTAACCTTCATCCCTTTCACTCCTTTTACTCTTCACTGGTTAAGTATAGCTTATCAGTTAAAAATATATTAAACAAGATTTTTATAACTTTTCCATTCTTAATTAACCTTCTTAAATAATAGTATTATCATCTTCTTCAATATGTATATCCCTCCATGGTAGTCTTAGATATTAAAAATATCACTAAATTAGATACATTAACTATGTTAGCCCTTTGTAACACTTCATATTCCTTATAATATTATGTTAGTAAAGAATTTTATGGAGTAGTTATTATGGATACTATTGTTAGTACTAATCCTCTTAATCCTACTGATGAAGAAAGATATGCAATGTTTAAAAAAGAACTAAAGAAAACTAATCGCTTAGAGGATTTTGATAATGTAATAAAGCTTTTAGGCCCTTCTAAGGATATTACCGAATATGCTCCCTTAAGATCTTTAAAAGGTGTTAAAATTGGAATAATTGGAGGAGGAGTTTCTGGCCTTGCCTCAGCCTTTGAACTTAGAAAACTAGGAGCAGATATAACCATATATGAAGCAGAAGATCATAGAATAGGTGGACGTATATACACCCATTATTTTGATAAAAATAAAAAACATTATGGGGAACTTGGTGCTATGAGAGTACCTGTATCCCATGAGACTAGTTGGTTTTACATTAATCTATTTAAATTAGAAACCCTGCCATTTGTACAAGTTAATCCTAATACCTTTCTATGGATACGAAGAACTAGAACTCGTAATAATCCTAAGGATATACAAAAATATATATATCCTTTGTTTGACCTATCTGAAACTGAAAAAAATACTCCCTGGAACACACTTATTACTTATGCTTCAAATTATTTCATTAAAACTATGTCACCTAATGAGAGAACAGAAAATCTAAGAATACTTAAAGAATATTCTCCTCTATATAATAAGTATAGTACCCTAGATACTAGATGTGCTTTAACCTCTCTTAATTTAAGTGAATCAGCCATAGAGCTTATTTCCTCTATAGATCCATTTTTAGGAGCATTATTCTACTCAGCAAATGGAGAAACAATGCAGGGAACTTACACCCTTGAATTTTCTAACCTTTATAGAATTAAAGGTGGTATGGTCAACCTTCCATTAGCCTTTTATAATAGTCTAAAATCAGATTGTCCTAAAGAATATAAAAATATTCCCTCTGATGCCCTAGGTAAATGTGAGTTTAAAGCTAACCATAGAGTTACTGGAATATATAAGACCCATGAGGATAATAAAACTTTAATTGAATATAAAAATAATAATGATAGTGGTTATGGATTCAAATCCTTTGATTATGTAATCTGTACTATTCCATTTAGCATTTTGAGGGAGGTAACCTTAAATCCAGGATTCTCTCCTAAAAAAATGCAAGCTATTAGAGAAGTAACCTATGAAAACTCTCATAAGGTTTATTTTTACTGCAAGAAAAGATTTTGGGAAGAAGATATGCCCTATGGTGGAATAAAAGGTGGAATATCTTCTACTGATGAAGCTATCCAAACCATAGCATATCCCTCTGATCACGTATATAAAAAGAGTTACTCCTTAGATGAGCCTGGAGTATTACTAGCTGCTTATAATCTTGGACTAGATTCCACAAGAGTTGGAAATATGACATCAAATAATGAAATAGAATTTGTTAAAAGGTCAGTGGAAAGAGTTCACAGCCTACCTTATGGCTTTTTAGAAGATTTAGTTACCGATTATAAAAGCTATAATTGGAATGGAGCTCCAAACTTTAAGGGAGCCTTTTGCATAATGGCACCTTGGCAAAAACAGCTTTTTGCTTATGATATTATCCAGCCAGAATATGACGACCGGGTCTTCTTTGCTGGTGAACATATATCCCCTACCCATGGTTGGATTCAGGGAGCCTTATCTACAGCAAGAACTGCTGCTAATTCTATAGCCATAGCTAATATAAAAAATAAAACTGTGTTTGAAGTTTAAATATAAACCTATTTTTTTATACAGGATTTAGACTATCTCTTTAAATTAATCTTTTCCTAATTTAAATATTTAATATTAAGAAATCTCATATATAATGTTATTCTAGATCCTGTATTATTAATTTGATGAATTAGTGATATTAAAAATAGCTTTTGGTGGAGAGTATGAAAAAAGATTCATATATTATTATAAATTAATTCATAGTTTTACTGTATATTAGTAAATAAATTATATTGACATTGGCTAGGTTTTCAATTATTATAATATTTGTGGTCGATATTAAAAGGGAGTAGTAGTAAATATACTATCAACAGAACGGTGAGTAACATCACCTGGTATTATATACCAATTTAATTGGTTACAAGACTTTTAATATGATTCTAGTGTCTAGAATTATATTAAAGGTCTTGTTTTTTTTATTCTTAAATTCGAAAGGGGTAATATTAAAATGGAAAAAGTCTATAAAAAATCAAAAGAAGAATTAATGTCCATGTTAAACCTAAGTCCTAGTGGCCTTACTAGTGATCAGGTTACAAAAAACAAAACTACTTATGGCTTAAATAAGCTTAATGAAGGTAGTAAAAAATCTATTTTTGCAGTATTTATGGAGCAATTTAAAGACCTTTTAGTTATCATACTAATAATTGCAGCAACCATATCTATGTTTTTAGGAAACTTTGAAAGTGCTATAGTTATCTTTGCAGTAATAGTTCTAAATGCAATTTTAGGTACTGTTCAGCACATTAAAGCAGAACAATCCCTTAATAGCTTAAAAGCTCTCTCTTCACCAATGGCTAAGGTTTTAAGAAATGGTGAGAAAATTGAGATTCCTTCAGAGGAAGTTACTGTAGGAGACATGCTATATTTAGAAGCTGGAGATTTCGTATCTGCTGATGGTAGAATAATTGAAAACTACAGCATTCAAGTTAATGAGAGTTCATTAACTGGTGAGTCTTTAAGTGTAATAAAAAATCCTGACCTTATTGCTGAAGACAATGTTCCTATAGGTGATAGAAAAAATATGGTTTTTGCAGGAAGCCTTGTAACCTATGGTAGAGCTACAGTTATAGTTACATCTATAGGTATGGAAACAGAACTTGGAAAGGTTGCAAAGCTTTTAGAAGGAGCTAAGGAAAAGAAGACTCCTCTTCAAGTTAGCTTAGATAACTTTGGTAAAAAATTAGCCGTTATAATTCTTATAATATGTGCAATTATATTTGCTTTAAACATGTATAGAGGATATACACTTATGGATTCCTTTATGTTTGCAGTAGCATTAGCTGTAGCTGCAATTCCTGAGGCCTTAAGTTCTATAGTTACCATAGTACTAGCTCTTGGTACTCAGAAGATGTCAAAGGAAAATGCCATAATAAGAAAGTTACAAGCTGTTGAAAGTCTTGGAAGTGTATCTATAATATGTTCTGATAAGACTGGAACCCTAACCCAAAATAAAATGACTGTTAAAAAAATATATGTAGATAATAATTTAATAGAAGAAAACAATATTCAAACTAATAATAAATTAGAGAACAAATTAATTTTAATGAGTATACTTTGCAATGATGCTACATCTTCTCAGGATGCAGAACTTGGAGACCCAACAGAAGTTGCCCTTGTAAACTTAGGTCAAAAGTATGGATTAAATGAATTATTTATAAGAAATGAATATAAGAGATTTAGTGAAATACCTTTTGACTCTGATAGAAAACTTATGAGTACCCTTCACAAAATAAATGGACAAACTCTTATGTTTACTAAGGGTGCCTTAGATGTAATGCTAAATAGAGCTATAAAAATAGAGACTTCTAATGGAGTTCGTGAACTAACTAAAGAAGATAAAGCATCTATAGAAGAAGTTAATAAAAAATTATCTCAAAATGGTCTTAGGGTTTTATCATTTGCTTATAAAGAAATAAATGAAATCACAGATTTAACTTTAGAAGATGAAAATGACTTAACCTTTGTTGGTCTTATTTCTATGATTGACCCTCCAAGAGAGGAATCAAAAAAAGCTGTAGAAGACTGTATAAAAGCTGGTATTAAACCTATTATGATAACTGGAGACCATAAAATCACAGCTGCAGCTATAGCTCGTGAAATAGGAATACTTAAATATGAAAGTGAAGCTATTGAAGGTGCTAAACTTGATGATATAAGTGATGAAGAACTTAAAAACACTGTGGAAAAGTACTCTGTTTATGCTAGAGTATCTCCTGAACATAAAATAAGAATAGTAAATGCATGGCAAGAAAAAGGTAATGTTGTGGCTATGACTGGTGATGGAGTTAATGATGCCCCTGCCTTAAAGCAAGCTGATATAGGAATAGCAATGGGTATTACTGGAACAGAAGTTGCAAAGGATGCTGCTTCTATGGTACTTACAGATGATAACTTTGCAACTATTGTAAAAGCTATAGCTAATGGTAGAAACATTTATTCTAACATTAAAAACTCTATTAAATTCTTGCTTTCTGGAAACACTGCTGGAATTTTATCTGTTTTATATGCGTCACTAGCTGCTCTACCTATACCTTTTGCACCTGTACATTTATTATTTATAAACTTACTTACAGATAGCTTACCTGCTATAGCTTTAGGTCTTGAACCTCATAATAAGAATGTTATGTCAGAAAGACCTAGAGATATACACTCCCCTATCCTTAATAAAGGTTTTACTATGGGAGTTCTAATTGAAGGTATTCTTATAGCTACAGCTACTATGATTGCCTTCCACATAGGTTTAAATAATGGGGATGAGCTTTTAGGAAGTACTATGGCCTTCTCTACCCTATGTCTTGCAAGATTAGTTCATGGGTTTACATGTAGATCTAAAGAATCTGTATTTAAAATTGGATTATTCTCTAATAAGTATTCTTGGATTGCTTTCTTCCTTGGATTTGTATTCTTAACTGCTGTTCAACTTATAGAACCTCTAAGAGGAATATTTGAAGTAAGTAAACTTAGCGGTAATGAGTTCCTTATTATATATGGACTATCTTTAGCTCCATTTATAATCCTTCAAGGATACAAGCTAATATCAAATAAAAAGACAGCAATAGAAACAGTAGTTTCAAATAACTCATCTAATAAAACTGCTGCTTAATATATAAAATAAACCATAGTGACATAAAAACTCACTATGGTTTATTTTTATTTTATAATTTAGATTATTATGAGTTAAAGTCTTTCTTTAATAACACTTTTAACTTCTTCTAAATAATTTCTTCTAGTTTCATCTTCTACAGCTAGTACTCGCCCAAATTTAATTTTTAGTGAAATTCAATAAGATCTAAACTTAAATTAGAAAATTGAAAATAAGATTTTACTATATCACACCTTTTATTCTTACTTCCAGTCCCCATTAATATGACCAAAGGTATATAATGCTCTGGGGTTGGTACACCTTTATTTCCATAGGGTGCTTCTTTGTAATTTAAAACCCCTTCTATATTAAACTTCTCTAAATTATTAATAACACTATTATGGAATTCCTCAGCCCAAGGAGATATATCCTCATTTATTCCTGAATTCATTTCTGTAAAGTAAAGATTGTGAACTATTCCACCACTTCCTATAATTAGAACATCCTCATTTTTTAGAGGTTCCAGTGCTTTCCCTATATTAAATTGCTCTTCCATAGAAAGATTTCTATTTATAGACATTTGAACTACAGGAATACTTCCTTCTGGGTCCATAAGTTTTAGTAGTGACCAGCTTCCATGATCTAGTCCCCTGTTATTATTAATAGAAAGATTCACGCCATTAGGTTTTAGTATTCCCTCTAAAAGCCCTTTAACTCTTAAGGCTAATAACTTATCACCCTTTGCTTTTATCTTTTCCTCATATAGCTCCCTTGGAAAGCCATAAAAATCATATATTGTAGTGAAATTATCCATAACCCCTATCTCTTGCATATGACTTTCATAATGGGCAGATATAATTAAAATTGATTTAGGATTTTTACGATTTTTAAAATAATCCTTAATTGATTTTGTATACTCATTATTTTCATGAATTAAAGTAGGTGCTCCATGTCCTAAAAAAATACTTGGTATCATAATGCTTCACCTCCTATATCTTAAGTTTAGTAATTATTATTTTTCCTTTATAAAATTTTAGTATGCAACAGTAAATCTTTTATTTATAAACTTAGGATTTTCTAGTTCATCAATAATAGCTAAGGCATAATCTTTATAAGATATTCTACTTGCTCCATTATCATCTAATATTAAATTTTCTTCATCTACACGGTATTTATAAGTCTTCTCTCCTGGTTCTATTAGAGCTGCTGGACTTAAGTTTGTCCACTTAATCTCCTTTTCAGCTTTATAAAGGTCTAAAGCCTTACTATGAGCTATAGCTATTGGCTTCCATGCCTCCTGAAATCCTTCACTGTCTAAAACTCTTTCTCCACTTGGAAGTTTTAAGCTACCAGCTCCCCCCATAGATATAATACGAGGGATTCTTTTCTTCTTAACTGCATTTATTAAGCTACTAGTAGCCTTTAAAAGAGTTTCCTCTTCTCCTACCTTTGGTCCAAATGCACTTATAACTACATCACTACCTTCAATAGCTTTTGCTAAGCTTTCCTCATTTAACACATCTCCTTGAACCACTTTTAAATTATTATGAGTTTTAGTTATTCTAGATAAATCACGAGCTAGAGCTACCACTTCGTGTCCTCTTTCTAAAGCCTCATCTAAAATATTACTTCCAACATTCCCACTTCCACCTATTAATGCTATTTTCATATATATCATCCTCTCTTTTAAATTATTATATTTTAATTTATTTCTACATCATCAATGTGACTTTAAGTAATACTGTTTTGTCACTAAAATTAATTATCATTACTCTTATTAATTTATATAGTTTTCTTTATTTACTAAAAATCTCTAATGGATTATATGTTATTCACTCTTAGCTAACTCCTTATCCACTATAGCTTCCATGTCCTCTACACTAGTAACACCATAAATAATTTCATCTCCAATTACAAAGGTAGGCACAGAACTTATTTCAGCCTCTTCATAAGAATGCTTCAATGCCATATTTTGAAGATTTTTATATTTATCATCCTTTAAGGCTGACCTAAACCCTTCTTCATTAAGTCCTATTGATTTTGCAACTTCTACTAAAACCTCTGTGTTTTCAATGTCCTTTTCTTCCCCAAAGAAAGTTTTAAATACATTATCCACATATTCATTTCCTTTATTGTTCTCCTTAGCATAGTGATATCCTATAAAAGCTAAGTTAGTATATGGGTGAGGAGAAATGTGAGGTAAGTTCATGTTTAACTGAAGCTTATTTGCCATAGGCTTAATAAATTTCTCCCAAGACTGAACCTTCATACTATCCTCCCAAGGATCAAGTTTTGGTGATGGAATAGGTCTTAATTCAAAAGGCATATACTCTATGGTTACATCCTTTTCCTTAGTTGCATCATGCAAAACCTTTTTTCCTAAATAACAAAATGGACAAACAAAATCTGTGTATACTTTTATATTTAATGACATATTAACTCCTCCTAATGTAATATTTATATCCATAAATATTACTATTAAATTTTCTTATTACAGTGATTTAGAACAGTTGTAACCATACAAGTTACAATCAAGGTAAAAAAATATTAGATTTGATTCCCTTAACTTTCTCTAATGTGTTCATAGATTAATGTAACTCCTTCAGTTACAACTGGTATAAAAAAATATTTACTACTCCTATAGAGATTTATAGGATGTTGTAACCATAATTGTTACAACTTTATTAAAAAAATTGAATAGGCATTACTCAATTTTTCTTTTAAGTCCCATAACTATATCTTCCATAGTCACATTTTTTAACACATCTTCCATAGCCTTCTCAGCCTTAAACAAAATAATCTCAAGAACTCCTTGGATATTGGCTCCTATTGGACACTTAGGATTAGGATTTTCATGGATTTGAAAAAGTTCCCCCTCTTCAACCACATCTACTGCTCTATAAACCTCTAGCAAAGTAATATCTTTTATGGATTTTAAAAGATATGCTCCACCTGTCCCTTTAGGTACGTCAACCAAATGTGACTTTTTAAGCATTCCAATAACCCTACGAATTACTACGGGATTTGTGTTTACACTACCAGCAATCCACTCTGAAGTACATAAATTAGTATCTTCCATGGATATTATAGATAAAATATGAACTGCTACAGAAAATCTACTGCTTATCTTCATTTTTATCACTCCTGTTGTAATCATTATAGTTACAACTAATAAATATGTCAATAGAATTTATAAATTTTTTTTATCTTACTAGTTTTACTCACAAAAAGGGTAGGATTACCTTTTGATAATCCTACCCTTAATTAAACCTATAAAATATAATTTCTAAATAACTTTTACATAGTCCTTGTGAATATATCCTAGGTTTCCTTTATACTTTACATTATACCAATCTCCTGTTACCCTTATGATTTCAAAGGTATCTTGTGGCATTAAGTAAGCTACAACTGTACTACTAGAATCAGTGCTTGGATTTTTTCTAAGTCTTAGATTACTAGTTACATTCACAACTTTACCCATTAATGTTTTTTCTTTATTATTATCTTCTGGTTTACTTGGATTAGACTCTTTAATTTCTTGTACATAGTCTTTATGTATATATCCAACCTTACCACTTACTTCTATATGATACCAATCTCCATTTTTACCTTTTATATTAAAGGTTTGTCCATTATTTAAATATCCTACAACAGAGGTATTTAATCCTGCACCTTGTCTTATTCTTAAATTGCTTGTTATATTTATTACTTTTCCTTTAGGTAAAGTATTGGCATCTGGAGTTTTTGGTTCCTCTGGTTTTACTTCTGGCTTAGTTTCTATTTCCTTAGATTCTTTAATTTCTTTTACATAATCTTTATGAATATATCCAACTTTACCCTTTGCATTTATATGATACCAGTCTCCACTTTTACCCTTTATTTCAAAGGTTTCTCCATTGATTAAATATCCTACAACAGAAGTATTTGTTCCTGCACCTTGTCTTATTCTTAGGTTGCTAGTTACATTAATTACCTTGCCCTTTAAGCCTTTATTTTCTTCTGGAGTTACTGGTTTTTCCTCTGGTTTATTTGGTTTATTCTCCTTACTCTCTTCTACATAGTCTTTATGAATATAACCAACTTTACCATTTGCATTTATATGGTACCAATCCCCACTCCTACCTTTTATCTCAAAAGTTTCACCATTAATTAAGTATCCTACAACAGAGGTATTTGTTCCTGCACCTTGTCTTATCCTTAAGTTACTAGTTACATTAATTACCTTGCCCTTTAAGCCTTTATTTTCTTCTGGCGTTATTGGTTTCTCATCTGGTTTACTTGGTTTATTTTCCTTACTTTCTTCTACATAATCTTTATGAATATAACCAACTTTTCCATTTGCATTTATATGATACCAGTCTCCACTTTTACCCTTTATTTCAAAGGTCTCTCCATTCATTAAATATCCTACAACGGAGGTATTTGTTCCTGCACCTTGTCTTATTCTTAGGTTACTTGTTACATTAATTACCTTTCCCTTTGGACCTTTATTTTCTTCTGGAGTTACTGGTTTTTCTGGCTTTACTCCATTATCGTTGCCTTCTGGATTACTTGTATTACCACCATTATTATTGCTTGTCCCCAAACTTCTCTTTATAATTGAATATATCATTTGGCCATAGGTATCCCCAGCCTTAAGTGCTTCTTCAAAGGATGGATATTTATTTCTATCAAATCCTGGATAAGCCCATTTACCACCAAGCTGTTCTAAAGTTTTTGCACTTCCTCTAGCCACAAGATGGAATCTTGGATCCACCTTGGCATTTTTTAAAGGTTCTGTAGAGGCATATGCTTTTAAGTGCTGTACTTGAGCTCTTAATCCTTCCCTAACATCTTTAAAAATAGCAGCAGTTGTCCCACCATTAACTGCTCCAATACCTCCAAAATTATTATAATCAGCCTTAACTATTCCTTTTCCATATCCATATGTGAAGTATCCTGTTTCATGAAAAGCCTGAGCAACAAGAATATCTCCCCTTACACCCTCTTGTTCTGCCTCTTCATAAGCTATATCTATAAAGTCTTCTGGTGATACTTGAAGCTGATAGTCTGTCTTATTTAAAGCATTAAAATACTTTTTCATTTGAGCCTTTGTAGCTTCTGAATTACCCATTATATTATTGCTTTTATTATATGTTACACTTGCATAAGATTTTGATGCCACACCCTCAGCACCATAGGCAGTATCCCCTATTATTACAATACTAGAAACAGTTATAGAACTAGCTATTATAATAGGTAGTAGTTTAGTTTTATTCATTTTAATCCTCCCTCTTTTTCCATTCTTTTCTATTTTTTTATACAAATTCCCCCATAAAGAAATTATACATTATAAACCTTCAATAGTTAATAGGTTTTATGAAATACTTGTCCACAATTTAAACTTTTGTTAATATTCTTAAACAATGTAAACGCACATTAAACAATAGTTGAATAATTGGTTAATATTTGAATAAATGGTTTGTATACTCCAACATTTGATATACAATGGTGTAAAAGGTTAAAAGGAGATGATGCATATGGGGGAAAGTTCCTATCTATTACTTAGTAGGTTTTTAGCTCCTAATGTATAAATATAACCATATTTTATTGCTATAGGGGCTTTTAATAAAGCATCTTAGAGAAAATAAATAGTCTATATTTATTTTTTCGAGATTTCTAAATATAAACTTTAGGAAAGAGGTAGTTATTATGTCACAATTAGCAGTTAAAATAAATGAAAGAGAAATAAATGAAAATTCTAAATCTATAAGAAGAAATGGAGAAACTCCTGGAATAATATACGGAGAGTTTTTAGACAAGTCTATTCCCATTAAAGTTAATAACTCTGTACTAAATAAGTTATTAAGATATAACTCAAAGGGTTCTATCTTAAAATTAGATCTTAATGACGCTCATAAATATTGCGTTGTTAAAGAAGTACAAAAGGATATTATAACAGGTAAGGTTATCCACGTAGACTTCCAATATGTTAAAGAAAATGAAGTTATAAAGATGAAAATCCCTGTAAACTTTATAGGTCTTGAAAACTTAGAACTTAAAAGATTGGTTTTAGAATCATTCTTAAATGAAATAGAAATGCAAGGACAGGTTGAAAAAATACCTGAATATATAGAAATAGATGTTTCGAAAAACAATTATGATGACAAAATATTTGTTAAAGATATTAAACTACCAGAAGGAGTTAGACTTCTAACTGAAGGTGAGACTCTTCTGGCTGTAGTTAACGGATAGATTCTCATATATTCTTCTTGAAATAAAAACTATTTTAAGAAGAATGTACTTATTATTCTTTAACAAAAAGAACTACCTTAAGTTAAAAATTAAGGCAGTTCTTTTTTATTTTAAAACTCATATAGGTCTCCTGCTAGTTCCTGAAGAACTTCCATATTAATAACCTGATAAAATCCCTTTCTCTTTTTTATAATTTCTTTAAAACAAAGATTATTTAAGGTTCTTAAAAGATGTCTATAGCTTGAACCTAATAACTCTGACATTTCCGTAAGATTACTCTCAAAAGTCATTATTGTTTCCTCTTCAATTTTTCTATAAGAAACAATAGCTAATATATAGCTAGCTATTCTATTCTCAAGGGGATATAGAATATTTATAGAGCTATCCTTGCTTAGTTTATTCAGCTTATACCCTAAGGAATCACATATAAATTTAAAAAACTCACAATCCTTTAATAAATACTTTCTTATATGTTTAAAGGATATGGCAATACAATAACTATCCTCTATGGTCTGAATATTAGAATGAGCCTTTTCATATTTAATAACTTCTATATCTCCTATAGCCATAAAAGGCTTATAAAAGCTTAAGAGCATAGACTTACCATTGCTTAAAGAATTATATACCTTTGCTTTACCTTCCACAAATAAATAAAGGTATTCTATGGTTTCATCTGTTTTACATATGTATTCATTCTTTTTGAAGAAAAAGAGCTCCATGTAAGGCTCCATATCCTTTGTAAAGATTTTATTTATATTATATTTTAAAATATATTCTTCCAGCCTCTTCTTATCCTTAACTTTCTCCATAATAAATTCCCCTTTTTCCCACTCCATTTATTAATTTATCATACTATGACATATGTCATAATACAACCTCTAAGTTATGTGATAAATTTAAATAGATATTTTAGGAGGTGTACTATGTATAAGTTATATTCTGGAATTATAGGGGTTCTTATATCTATAATGATGGCCTTTAATGGAACCTTATCTAAATATACTGGAAACTATTTAGGAAGTGTTATTATCCATGGAGTTGGTCTTGTTGGAATTATCCTACTTTTAATTATTACAAGAAGTAAACTATCAATAAAAAAACAAGCTCCATTATATCTTTATAGTGCTGGAACTATAGGGGTATTTACTGTAGTATCTAATAATATGACCTTTAAAACTATTGGAATATCTTTAACCATTGCCTTAGGTCTTCTTGGACAATCTTTTGCCTCCATAGTAATAGACCATTATGGCTTACTTGAAATGAAAACCATTAAATTTAAAAAGAAAAAAATTCTTGGTCTTATATTAATATCCATAGGTATATTAATAATGACCTTTTATTAGGAGGTTTTTATGGTAAACGTATTACTTGCTGTACTAGCTGGAGCCTCTATTGTAATTGCAAGAATAATAAATGCTAACCTGGCAAATAGAATTGGCTTATTTCAAGGTACATTTTTTAACTATATTACAGGACTCACAGTATCTTTTCTTTTCTTATTAATTAGTAAAGAGCAACTATTTTTATCCTCCTCTACTCTTTCCTCAATTCCTTCCCTTGCATATCTTGGGGGAATAGTTGGAGTTATGGTAGTGGGTATGTCTAGCTTTATAAACCACAAAATATCTGCCTTTTATCTAACCTTAATCATATTTATTGGTCAGCTTTTTTCTGGTATTATTATTGATTATTATACATTAGGATCCTTATCTTTAGGCAAAATCCTAGGTGGTTCTTTAGTTGTGTTAGGCCTTGTTTACAACCTAAAAGTAGATAGCAATGTAGAGGAAGCCTAATATATAAAGCTAATAAATATAATTACCATGGGGCTGTGGCATAAACAACAAAAACTACAATATATTGTATTAGATTTTTAAATTCTAAGACAATATATTGTAGTTAGATTTCTTAATGCCACAGCCTCATAACTATCTATTGAATTAGTTTAGACTCAATAGATACCTGTTTTTTAACTCACCATTAATGTCCATTAATAGTATTTTTACCTTATTACTATAAATAATTCTATGCAAAACCTTTTATCTCTCATAATATTTATAAATCACATATATTCATAAATATCTTATATATTTAAAGCATTATATCCCTCAATAAATTTATAAATAACTATATACTTCTCAGTACTTCCTTTGTATAAACTCCTTTACATATAATATAATAAATACTCTGGAACCCTATATAAATTCCACCTATAATTAAGTTTCCTTTTAATCCATATAAATATAACTCTGAACCTTTATAAAAAACTCTGGTATAAGTAAAGGATATAAGTATTCCAATTATTACAGGAATAAAAAATATAAATTTTATTTCTTTAGAAATATATTTTTTTATTTCCTCTTCTGTTATTCCTATTTTATATAGCTTTTTATATCTATCCTTATCATTATTAATATCTGAGAATAATTTTAAAAATAACACTACACAAATAGATATAAAAAATAAAATCCCTATGAAGGTTATTAGATATAAAATAAGGCTCCCAGATTGTTTATTATAATCATAAACCTGAATTTTTGAAGAGATATAGTTAGAACTTCCTTTTAGATTATGATCTTCCTTATTATTTATCTTATATTTCATTTCATTTAACCTATTTACTACATTCCTTGTTTCCTTCCAGTGCTTAAAATTCACTACGTGCATTCTCTCATTGCCAATATAATATTTACTATTTTTTATATTATTATAATCTTCATTATTTAATATAATAATATCATCATCTAAGTAGCTAAGGGTGTTAATTACTATGTCAAAAACAATTTCTTCTCTAGAGTATTGACTTCTCTCTATAATTAAAGGCCTTTTTTCATATGACTCTTTAAATTCTTTATCTGCTATCACCTTCTGAACAACACTAACATAAGTTTTTTTATCTAAATTATATGTTTTATAGTTTAATTTATTAAATTCCTTATTAGATATAACCCTAACTTCTCTATATTTGTCGCTCCCTATAATATTACTATCGTACCTCTCATTTTCTACATTAAAGTACATAAATTCTAGGTTTTCATACTTAGTTACTGGATTATTTTCACTATATAATATATCATTAATGTAGTTTATATCTTTGTTATCTAATGTCTCTAAAAAAGTAATATCATAGGGCTTCATCTCTTCTGCTGTTTTTTCTAAGGTCAATTGCATACTTAATAACATGCCACTATACCATATGGTAACTATAACAAGTACTGTAACAATAAATATTATGTTCTTTACTTGCTTAAATTTATGATTTAAATTACTTACAACTAACAAACTTCCATATAATTCTTTGCTTTTTTTCACTATATTAAGTACAAGTCCTCCAAATCCATGTAAGGCAATATATAAGCCTATAAATAAGAATAGAGTACAAAATAAAAGTAGTTCACCATTCTTACTATCACTTTCTCCAAACTTTATATAAAGAACTATCATAGATAAAACTACAACACTACCTCCCAAAGCTCCAAACCATACTTTATTCTTTAAATTTTCTTCTGAAACCCTATGTAACCTTAAGAGCTGAGAAATTTGAAATCTATTAACTTCAATTATGCTTATTAAAATAGATATAATAAACATGAATGAAAATACTAATATAGTAACAATATAGCTCTTCATAGTAAGATTAAAACTAACTGTAGTCACCTCTAGTAAGTTGACTATAAAAAGAAAGAATATCCTAGAAAATATGGTTCCAGTTATAATTCCTAAGGTTATAGATAAAAAGAATACTATGGTATTTTCTACTACCACCAGTTTAGCTATATCTAGAGGCCCCATTCCTAAGTTCATAAATAATCCAAATTCCATTCTTCTTCTTTTTATAAAAGTAGAGTGAGAATAAATGATAAAAAATATTGAAAATACTGCAACAGCTACTGTAGGTATAACAGCTATGTTCATAACACCTTTTTCAATTTCCGTAGAATTATAAAAGTCCTGATTAAATAATATGGTTGAATATAGAAAAAATACAGTTATAGAAAAGGTGTTACAAAGAAAATAAGATATATAAGTTTTTATATTTCCCTTAAAATTTTTTATGGCAATATGATTAAAAGTCACATCTATCACCTCCCAAAACAGCAAGGGAATTCATTATATCCTCTAAAAACTCTTTTCTTCCTGACTTTTTAACTATTTCAGAATGAAGCCTTCCATCCTTTATAAATATAATTCTATTACAATAGCTTGCAGCAAAAACATCATGGGTTACAACTAAAATGGTATTATTCATTTCTTTATTCATCTTTTCAAAACACATCATTATATCCTTTGCTGACTTAGAATCTAAGTTACCTGTTGGTTCATCTGCAAACACTATTTTAGGATCATTAACAATGGCCCTACTTATAGCGACCCTTTGCTGTTGACCTCCAGATACATTATAAGGATATTTATCTTTTATATCATAAATATTAAAAGCCTCCATAATATCCTTTACCTTTTTATCCATATAAGCCTTGGCCTTTTTATCTAGAAGCATTGGAAGCATAATGTTTTCTTTCATGGTAAGAGTATCTAATAAATTAAACTCTTGAAATATAAAACCTAAATTTTGTCTCCTAAAAATAGCTAAGGTACTTTTGTTCATATTATTAATGTCTTTTCCCCATATCTTCACTTTTCCAGATGTTATTTTATCAACTCCACTTAATATATTAAGTAAAGTTGTCTTTCCACTTCCTGAAGGTCCCATTATTCCTACGAACTCTCCCTCATCAATCTTAAAGCTTATCCTGTTAAGCGCTTTGGTTTCACATCCTCCTCTTATATCTTCATATATCTTAATAATATTCTCCCCTTCTAAAACAGCCATAACCCCTATCCTTTCTAAACCCTTAGGTATTAATAATTTTTATAATTGTATTTTATTTACATCTATATTCTAAGATATATAATTTCAATGAACCATTCTTTTATCTTAAAATAACCTTACAGTTTTGAAAGGTATGTAATAATTACTTCTGTTCCTTTAAAAGGCTTTGATTTAATTTCTATTTTATGTCCTAGCTTATTTGCAATCTCTTTTACTATATAAAGTCCAATTCCTGTAGAATTTCTAACTCTTCTTCCATTCTCTCCTGTAAAGAAAGGCTGAAATATCCTTCTTAAATCATACTCTTCAATACCAATGCCTTCATCTCTTATTGATAAAACCGTAGTTTCTTCTTGTATGTTTATATTAAAATATATCTTCTTACTCTCTTTCCCTTTCACTGAATACTTAATGGCATTAGAAATTATTTGTTGAAGGATAAGTTCGTTCCATTTCATATCAGATATAACAAAAGTCTCTTCTGTAGTACATTGGATAACAGGAAAAACATTATTATATATAAATTGATTTTTATTTCTATTTATAATTTCTCTTAAGGATGAAAGTATGTCCACAATACCTATATTGTAGTCTTTCTCAAAACTATCAAGTTTTATAAGATTTAATAACTGTTCTGTACTGCAATGTAATCTATAATTTTCATTTTCTATATCCTCAATAGCTTTAGATAGCTCTATATTCCCTTCCTTATACTGCTGTAAAATTAAGTCTATTATAGATATAGGTGTTTTTAACTTATGTATCCAGTTAGAAATAATATGATTCTTTTCCTCATGGTTTCCTATGATATTATTTCTTATTTTAAGCTCATCACTTTTTAACTTCCTTATAAGCTTATCCACATTTATTTCCTCATTAGTAACAGGTTTTAATGTTTTGCTTTTCTTTAATAAAGCCTCTTGTAAACTACTATTAAATATATAATATTTAATTCCTTCCACAGTTATAAATATAATAAGGAGAAATATAGATATTACCATAGGATAAGCTATTTCACCTTTAGAAAATCCTATTAAATAAAAAAATCCTATTATAATAAAAGTATTTAGCATATAAAAAGTTATATATAAAAGCCTGTCCTTTATGAAGTCTTTTATAATATTCTTAATCATTATTCTTTCCCTCTAATCTACTATAATCAAGAACATAGCCAACCCCTCTTTTAGTTTTTATTATATTTTCAACCCCTAATTCTAGAAACTTATTTCTAAGCCTTGTAATATTTACAGTTAAAGTATTATCATCTACAAAATTATAGTCATCCCAAAGTTCTTGAAAAAGCTCTTCCCTTGAAACAATTTTATTCCTATTTTCTATAAGCTTTTTCATTAACTTAAGCTCATTTTTACTTAGTTCTATATGATTATCTTTGTATAAAACCTTAAAATTATCCTCATCTATACAGATATCACCTATATTAAAATTCTTATTTTCTTTGGTGGAATACTCTCCATAGGCTCTTCTAAGAGCTGCCTTAACCTTAGATATAAGTATCTCTAATTTAAAAGGCTTCACCACATAATCATCTGCTCCAAGTTCAATTGCCATGACTTGGTCCATTTCATTACTTCTGGCTGAAATTATTATTATGGGTATATTAGAATTTCTTCTAATAGCTTTGCAAAAATAAAATCCATCATAGTAGGGTAAATTAATATCTAAAAGAAGTAAATCTGGCTTAATATTATGAAACTCCTCTTCAATGTTATTAAAATTTGTAGCTTCATAAACTAAGTAATCATATTTTTCTATGTTCTCCTTTATGAAGGAACTTAATTTTATATCATCTTCAATAATCATTACTTTATACATGCTTTCCCTCCTACCCCCAAGTATAATCCTCTTAAATATACCATTTATTTTCTATTACTTCCAAATAATTCATTTGATAAATATTTAAACCTTATCTTTTACAAATAATCTATAATCCAAAATATCATATATTCTAATCCTTCTATTTATATAATAAAAATACTATTTATCTTTTTATATACAAATAAAGCCCTAGATAAACCTTATAATTTGTCCAATCTATAGACTTAAACAAGGTGATGTGGCATAAAGAACAAAACTACAATATGGTATATTAAATTTAAAATTCTAATACACCATATTGTAGTTAGATTTCTTAATGCCACAGCCCCATAACTGCTTCTTTCATTAACTTAAAATATAACTCTCTCCAATTTATTTTTTAAATCCTCCGTAATATCCATTAAGGGTAATCTTACCTCATCACTTTCAATAAGACTTAACCTCTTTAGACAATATTTTATAGGAGCTGGATTAGGTTCCTGAAATAATAGAGGGATAAACCTATATAACTCTTTCCACTTTTCTAGTGCTAATTTATGATTATTATCTTTTATATGATTGAATACCTCTACAAAGGTTTTTGTTTTTAAATGAGAGGAGGCTAATATTCCTCCATGACCTCCTAAGGTTAATGTAGTATAAAAAAGAGCATCCTCTCCTGTTAATATAGAAAAATCCTTTGGATGGTTTAATAATAAATCAGTGGTTTGCTTTATATCTCCACAAGAATCCTTAAGTCCTATGATATTTTTTAGTTCTGATAACTTATATATTGTATTATTCTCAATATTTCTTCCTGCCCTATAAGGAATATTATAAAGAATAATATCTAATGGTGTGGATTCAGAAATTTTTAAAAAGTGCTCATATATCCCTCTCTGATCTGGTCTACTATAATAAGGAGTCACTGATAAAATACCATCTACCTTATACTTCTCTACAATTTTAATTTGCTCTATAACCTTCTTTGTATTATTTCCCCCTACCCCAATATAAATCGGTAGCTTACCCTTTGTGTATTCTATAGTTTTCTCTATAACGTCTTCAAATTCATAGTCTGAAATAGTAGGGCTTTCCCCAGTAGTCCCTAGAGGTATAAACCCATTAATCCCACTATCTAAATAATTATTAATAAGTTTTTTATAAGATATAAAATCAACATTGTCCTCTTTAAAAGGTGTTATAAGAGGCACATATATTCCTTGAAGTCTCATATTAATCCCCCTTAATATTCTTAACATTAGGTTATACTAAGTTATAAATTAAAGTTTTCAATGCAGAAATCTATAAAGTTTTAAACTTAATTTATACGTCTATCAAAAGAAAGATAAATCAAAGATATTTTTAATGAATAAGTTAGAACTTAATATCAACACCCTATAAGGTTTATAAATTTTTAAATTTAATTTATGTATACCTAGAGCAGTACCAGTGAAAACACCTTTAATAAATAAAGTAATATTTAATATTAAAATGC
This sequence comes from Clostridium hydrogeniformans DSM 21757, assembly GCF_000686705.1. Taxonomy (GTDB): domain Bacteria; phylum Bacillota; class Clostridia; order Clostridiales; family Clostridiaceae; genus Clostridium_Z; species Clostridium_Z hydrogeniformans. The sequence continues at coordinate 564,196 of NZ_JMLJ01000003.1, forward strand.
TATAAACCCAATATATGGTTTCACCAAAAAAAGTTAACTTATTAAACTATATAATTTATCAATTATCCTATAAAAAATTATATATATAAGTTTTATCAAAGTTTCTACATTAAATTTGCTTACAATCCTAGATTACACTAAGGCATATTAATGAATTTTATTTATTGGAACTTATATAGTTTAAATATTAAACCCCTATCCTTATTTTATTTCCTTAATAACTTAACTTTATAATCCTCCTTATTCTCTAATAGTTTCTTAATAAATCCTAAATATGAAATATTCCTCTATAGTATAAATATCTAATTTCTAGTATGTTATGATAAATCTATATTAATTATAGTCCTTAAGAGTTAGCTCCTTATATCCCTCTTCATTAGTGGTAATTTGAAACTTACAACTTTCATAGGTGAATTCATAGTTTGGTAATTTAAAACTCACTGGAACTTCTTTTAAGTCATAAACCTTAGATGAAATTATTTTATCTCCTCTTTTAAAAATCATCCTATACTGATTTTCATTTAAAACACCATTTTCTATGTCTCTAGAAAATAAATATCCTAAAAAAGTTTTAGCCTCTGTCCACTGCACCCCAACCTTTTCATAAATTTCTTCTTGTGAGTAATATGATGGAAATACATATGCACTGTCCCATTGAAAATCTGTAAAATCACTTATTTTTATTTCTTTATCCTTTTCTGAAATACTTTTTAAATTCTCCTCTACCATGGTTGTATCTATATTTTTAATCTTCATAGCTCTATAAGATGATGTTCCAAATATTAAAAATAAAATTACAGCTATGAATATTCCCCCACCTATTATCCATATTCTATTTTTATTCTTTTTCATAATTCCACCTCAGATCCTTATGGATTGATTCTTTATATAAAATAAAACCTAGCTTCATTAAAAGCCTAAAACCTATATGAAGCTAAGTTTATTTTATAAAATTTTAAACCACTAAATAAAGTTTATTATCAATCTATTGGCGTGAATCCTCTTACATGAAAGTTTAAAGAAAAATACTCAATGTATTTGAGGGATTTTCACCATAAAAGTCCTACTAACTAATCTAATCATAAGCTCATAATAAAGTTCACCCACTTATGATTAGTTTTACTTTATCTAAACCCCTTACATAACTTTGCATAATGCAATATTTAATATTTCATCTAAGTTTTCTTCCTCTACTAACTTATCAATTTTCTCTGGCTCTATATTCAATGGACAAGTTAAACTAAACATAAACTTAATGGATTCTTTAATATCATTTAAATCTTGTTCCTCATTTAAATATGCACTTGATATATACTCATTGTCTTCAATTAATTCCTTTATACATTCAAGAGAGTGCCTTACCTTTGATTCATTCGCCTCTGTTGCTGCATCTTTTATATCTACAAGTTGAAGACATAGAAGATATAATAGGGTATTCTTTTCATTTAATTCCCTAGCATCACCTATACGATTAACTATATAGTTTATAGCCTTATTTATTTGATTTACATATATATCTATGTCTTCCTTTCCTATAAGCATTGCTATTAATGCCTTTAAGGTAATTTCCAGATCTCCATTAAAGTCTCCCTCAGGATTCTGATATTTAGCTATAATTCTCACTAAATTTTCTCTATTATATTTTACTGCCTTCTTTATGTTCTCTTTATTTACATTTCCCTGCTTAAGTTCCTTTTTAGCTTTTACCTTATATAAGAATGCTGGAGATTCCATAAAATAAGCATAGCTTAGATTAAACATAGTTTCTTCTGACATCTCTATTGGTATAAGTTTTCTCATAGCCATTCCAAGAACTGGATCATCCATTTCCTCTAGCATAATAAAACTTGTTTCGCTGCTTATTATATTAAAGTCCTTAGAAAGTTCTATAACCTTATTTCTAAGCTCTTCCCTTACTTCTCCTCTTTCTCCAAGGATTCTTTCTTCAAGGGATTCTATTCTTTTTCTGCTCCACACCTTTTCAATTAAATATGCATTATCATTAAGCTCAAAGTTTTCAAGAGTTATAACTCTTTCAAAAGGTGTATCTCCTACAAAACCTCTTATAACAACTGGCCCTTTAACATCACCTTTAATTCTGCAAAAGGCAGTAAACACTTCCCTATCGTATAAATACTCTATGGTTCTTGGGAATGTATTTATTACTGAATTATTTTCACCCCAAATTATTTCCCTCACATCCACTTCTGGACTGTTTATCCTTGTAAACTGTCTAAGGACCATATCTTCTAATATTTCTCCTGGATAAATAAACTCTGGTTTTCCATATCCTAAAATCCCTAGGGAATTTATGAAATAACTATTAACAGATGTATCTATACCTATAGGGAAAATTCTATTATCTCCTATATTCTCCTTAACATAACTTAAAATTTCATTTTCTTCTTCAACTTCATCATCAGTAAATAATAATATTATAGAAGGATCTTCTTTAATAGACTTTTCTAAGGTCCACTTTAATGCCTTATATATATTAGCTCCTCTACCAAAACTTAACGCTTTAAGCCACTTAGAAGCACTTTTTATACTCTCCTCAGTTACAGCTACATTTCCATCATTATTAAAAATAGTAAGACTCTTATGAAATGCCACTATATTAAAAGTATCCCCTTCATCTAAATTTCTAAGACAAAGCTCTAATGCACTTTTTGCATCATCTAGTTTTTCTCCCCTCATAGATTGAGAAGTATCTAGTAAAAATACATAGTTTTTACCCTTATCTTCTTTAACTTTCTCAAGCTTTGGATATAGTTTTAAGTATATTAGGCTTTCATCACTCTCATGCTTTGGAAAAGAGTAGTACATTCCATAAAACCCCTTAGACTTATCCTCTCTTATAACTAAATCTAGATCTCTATTTAAGTTCTCTTCTTCATGAAGAGATACCTTACATAAGGTAGGAGTCTCATAATCTACTTTTATCCTATGGGTATCACTAGAAACCTTAACATTATTAAAGGTCTCTATAAGTAAGTTCATGGAAAGGTCATATCTTTCCTCATTTACTTCTCCCTCTTCATTTATATCATCATAATTCATTGCCCTTGGAGTTTCTATAAATGGAATTGTGAGAACTTGATTATTGTTTTCTCTTTCAAGCTGATCTATATAGGATATATTGATTACAATCCTCTCATTTGGCATTATATTTCCAATGGTGATTTTATATATATTTTCATCTTCTTCAAGACTTAATTTTGTCATGGCCTTATAGCTTTGTTTTTTTATCATTTTGTTTATTTTATATTTATCCTCTATTATAGCTCTTAAAGTTCTTCCCCCAATGTTTGCCTCAAACCCACTTAATATCCCTGTATCGGGTATTGGAAATGTATATACTCCTTCTATATTGTCATCTCCAGTATTTTCATAAATTTGACTTATGGTAAATTGAGAAAATTCTCCACAAATGTTTCCTTTTATATCTACGCTTCTTAATTTCATTGGTGATTTATCTAAACTACTATTAATAAATCCATAGTTTTTCATGGTAAAAACCACTCCTTTTATTAGAACTTTTAGAATCTTTTTAATATTATACCATTGCTACAAACCCTTGTCTAACGAAGATTTTTTTAACAATTATAGTCTTTTTAAACTTTATATCTATAATTTAAAATTTTCTTTTTTTTCTTACAAACGTGTTTTTTGATGAATTTAATGATAAAGTTATATAGAGGTGGTTTGAGCATGAAACTATTAAGAGAACTTTTATTAATCCTTGCCATATTCTTTTTAGGTGAAGTTATATCTAAAGGACTAAGTCTTCCTGTTCCAGGAAATATCCTTGGAATGGTGATTTTACTTTTATTCTTATGCTTTGAGGTAATAAAACTTCATCATATAGAGAATATAAGCACTTTTTTATTGGATCATCTAGCATTTTTCTTTGTACCAGCTGGGGTAGGTCTTATGACATCCCTAGATATTTTAAAAGGAACTTGGTATAAGATACTACTTGTTTGTTTTCTAACTACGGTAATTATTATGGTGGTAACTGGTAAGACCATAGACCTCATAAAAAAATTTAGCAAGGAGGAAAAATAAATGGATCAGGTTATTTCGTCTCCGTTATTTGGTATTGTTTTATCCTTATTCTCCTTTGAATTTGCCTTACTTTTATCTAAAAAGGCTAAAACACCTATATTAAATCCTCTATTAGTTAGCCAGGTTTTAATTATTGCTGTACTTATGATATTTGGCATAAGCTTTGAGGATTATAATAAAGGTGGACAACTTATATCATTTTTCTTAGGACCAGCTACAGTAATTCTTGCTGTTCCTTTATATAAGAAAATGGACCTACTAAAATCTAATGCCCTCCCTATACTTATTGGAATATTTGTTGGCTCTTTAGTTGGAATTATAAGTATTATATTACTTGCCTATACTTTTGGACTAGATATAATTCTTGTAAAATCTTTATCTCCAAAATCAGTAACTATACCAATAGGGGTTGAGATAACAAATCAACTTCAAGGTATACCTGCCATAACCGTAGTGGCAATACTTGTTACTGGAATACTTGGAGCTGTTATAGGACCTTCTATATGTAAAATATTTAAAATTAAAGACAAAATATCAGTTGGTGTTTCTATAGGAACAGCATCCCATGCTGTAGGTACTACAAAAGCTCTAGAACTTGGAGAAACAGAGGGTGCTATGAGTAGTCTTTCCATAGGTATAGCAGGATTATTCACAGTATTTTTAGCACCACTTATACTAAAAATTCTTGGAGGCATTTTAGGATTCTAATATTCAATACTTAAATGGATTATATAGGTTGCAATTTAAATATTACAATTAAAGAATAAAAATAAAGGATAAAATACAATTATTGTTTTTATTATTTAAATGTACAAACTTTTATGCAATATATATTATTATTAATTTATTTCTTTATAATTCCCTAAAATATATAAAGGGATGAGAGGAAAGTATTTTTTATAAAATATTTTCCCCTCATCCCTTTTTCTCTTATATAGTTTTTTATTTAAAACTTATTTTATACAACAATTAAAATCTCCAACTCCAAGGAGTTAAATCTGAATAAGTTAAGTTTCAATATTAAAATCAATAAAACCCTATATAACTTCAATAATTTTACCAAGCTTAACTTAATTATATTAATAAACTAACCTTTAACTTTAATTATTATTCATCTTTCCCTGTAATCTTAATAAGAAGCTCAACAACCTCTAGGTAAAGCCATACTAAAGTTACAACTATTCCAAAAGCTGAATACCACTCCATATACTTTGGTGCCCCCATATTGGATAGTTCTATAACAGTATCATAGCTAACTATAAGATTTAAGGTTGCAATAATAATCACTACTAAGCTAAATATTATACCTATAGTTCCACTTTTATATATTGGAAGAGTTATTCCAAAGAAACTAAAACCAAAACCTACTAGCTGTACCATAAATATAGCCATAACAGCCATAAATACTCCCTTTCTTATTTTAGCTCCCATGGAAGGATTAGACCTATATACTAAAAGTGCAGCTAATGCCAATGCAAAGGTTAAAAGCACTGCTGATAACACAACTCCTGGTCTTTGAAAATCAACTATTTTAGAAATTGTACCAAGAACAATTCCTTCTGCTAAAGCATATATAGGTGCAGTTATATATGCTATCCTTGGAATAAATGAAGTAAGAAGAGAAAGAATAAATGCCCCTATTAAGCTTACTCCTGCTACTATTAAAAAGCTTCCCGTTCCTTCTATCATATAAGAAATCTCTTTAGTATTTATCCAGCTATATATAAATCCAACTAAAAGTACCATAAGAAGTATAAAGGTCTTAAAATAAGCTCCTGAAATTGTCATTACCTTATTCCCTGAATATCCTCTTGCTTTATTTAGTCCCTTCTTTAAAAAGGGATTGGTCTGTATTCTCATTCAGTGTCCTCCTAATGTAATTCTTTTACCCCATTATACTTACTTACAGCACTATACACAATATACTTTAGTTTATATTAATATTAATTTAAGTTTTGTATACAATATCTAAATCTTTGTGGTAATTAAGTTTCCTGATTCATATTTTTTAAGTCCCTTATAAAAAATCATATATGCTAATACACTCCAAATAATTGTAACCCCAATTAACATAAGAAAATCCCTAATATTAAAGTCTTTTATAAGTTCTATTGGTATATGAGAAGTAAATCCAGCAGGTATTATTGTATATATTATAAACTTTACTCCTCCTTTAAATATTTCCTTTGGATATATACTAAAGTTTACCATGAACTCTCCCATAAGATTTGATACCCCTTCTCCATTTCCTATATAAAAACTTAACGAACTTACAAGAATCATAACACTTGAAAATATAATACAGGAGAGAAGGGAGAAAAACAAAAATAAAACTATAGATTTTAATGTATAGTCACTTGAAATAATAAATAATATTATGCCATAAACAAAATCTCCAAAGGCTGATACTATACTTTTAGAACAAATTATATTCATTAAGGGGTCCTTTGGTTGAAGAAGATATGAATCTAGCTCTCCATTTATAATCATTTTTGATATTGTTCCTATGTTTCCAAATAAAATAAAGGCTAATCCAAAGGATGTAGACATAATAGAAAAAAGCATTAAGGTATCTTTAAATCCATAGCCTCCTATATCCCCTACATTACTAAAAAGTATCCACCAAAAAAATATAAATGAGGCATTATTTATTATCATTCCTACAACTTGTATAATAAAACTAACCCTATACTCCATAGCTGCTGATAAATTAAATTTAAAATAGTAACCTATGAGTTTTATATTTTTTTTAACCTCCATTAACATTTAATTTCTCTGCCCCCTTCCTATAAATAGCTAAGGCTATGATCATAAATAAAATTAAATATATTACCTGTATTCCAAATCCCTTATAGAACTTTTCAACTGAAAAATCTACAGCTAACTTTCCTGGAATATAGGTTATATAAGCAAAAGGTAGATAAGCTGATATTTCTTTTAGCCATGTTGGAAACAAATCTAAGGGGACTAACATCCCTCCTAGGGTGAATATAAGCTTTGAATATATCCAAAAGAAGGGTTTATTTTCTTCTACCCAAAAGGATGTTAATGCTAAACTAATGTATATGAAAACATTTATAAATGATCCTACTAAAATAGAAATCAATATAAAAGGAATAGTTACTATATTAAAACCTTCTAAAGATCCTATAAAAATTATCCCAATAATCAGTCCTAAAACCATGTTAGAGCCTAGTTTTACTACTATTTCTCCTAAGGAATTAAAAAAGCAATATAGAACATAGTTATAAGGTTTATTTATACCATAAGCTATATCACCATTTTTAACCTCATCATTTACTTTAAGATAGAAATCACTTCTAGATAGGGCTATAATTTCTGTAACTATTAAATACCATATAATATTATTTAAGGTTAACCCTGATATCACCTCTCCTTTTTGGCTATATATTTTTCCCCAAAGCATTAAATATACAAATATTATAAGAACCAAAAATAAGTTTTTAATTATAAAGCTTCCAAAGTAAGCTAGGTTGCTACTAAGACTTGTCTTAAATATATGGATGTATTTGCTTCCCTTATTCATTTAAACCCCTCCCATATTATTCTTATATATATGAGAAATTATTTCTTCCATGGGTGGTTCTAAAATATTTATATCTAATATACTTCCATACCTTATAAGCTTTGCTAAGGCCTCATCTATATTTTCATTCTCTGTATCTATTTCTATCTTTCCTCCATATTTACTACTTTTTAAAACCTTAAACTCATTTTCATTTATATTAACTTGATCTTTAAATTTAACTTCTATTATTTTCTTATTTAAATAGTTATACTTAAGAGCTTTTATGGATTCATTTAAGACTACTTGTCCGTGATTTATTACGATTGCTCGTCTGCATAGTTGCTCTATATCTCCTGCATCATGGGAGGTTAAAAATATAGTTCTATTTTCCTCCTTATTAATTCTAAGAATAAGGTCTCTTATATTCTGCTTAACTATAACATCAAGGCCTATGGTAGGTTCATCTAAAAATATTATTTCTGGGTTATGGATTAAAGATGCTGCTATTTCACATCTTATCCTTTGACCAAGGGATAATTTTCTAACTGGCACATCCATAAGTTCTTCTATTTCAAATACTTCTTTCAAAAAGTCTATTCTCTTCTTAATCTTATTCTCTTCCATATCATATATTTTTCCTAAGAGATTAAAGCTATCTATAGGAGGGAGATGAAACCAAAGTTGAGACTTCTGTCCAAATACTGTTCCTATCTTGTAAGATAACTTTTTCCTTTCGGTTAAAGGATTAAAACCAAGAACTGAAACTTCTCCATTGGTGGGATAAAGTATCCCTGTAAGAATTTTTATGGTAGTAGACTTACCAGCTCCATTAGGCCCTATAAAAGCTAAAATTTCTCCCCTATCAACCTTAAAAGATATATCTTTTACTGCCTCTATGTTCCTATAACTAGGAGAAATCATGGATTTAATGCTTCCTTTAAGTCCTGGGGTCTTAGTTTTAATTTGAAAAGATTTATATAGATTATTAACTGAAATAACTGTCATAATAATCCCTCCTACTCTCTAAAATTTTATCTTTTCTATTAATACTATGGTCAATTTATAAAAAATAATAAAAAAAGGCCCAGAGAAGAAGTCTTATAGAGACTCCTCCTCTGGGCTTTTATCCCAGAAGTGTAGATTAAAATCCTGTATCGCTTGGACCAATCATGCTAAAATATTATTCTTATTAGCACTGGAACCCTAGATACACTCTCACATTTTCCATATTATATCATGTAAAATTAAGGAAATCAATGGTAGAAAATAAAAAAGAGGGGCTGTGGCACTAAAGAATTTACATACAATATATTGTAGCATTTATTCTTAGTTCCACAGTCCCACCTTTTTTAGTTATAAAATTAAAACCACTGTTATAAAGGGATAACAGCGGTTTTTCCCAAAACTAAATATAAGGGATATCTAGTTTGGCTCACATAAATTCAATCTTATAGTAAGGATGAGAACCTTTCTAAAGTATGAATTTATTTTATATAAAGGGTTGGTCAGTAGCATACAAATTAAATTTTTATTGTACTGCATATAGACCCTAGGTCCATACCCTGCATAAGCAAGGTTGCAGTATGTTGCTTTGAAGCATCATAGATATTGAAGGTTTTTAAAGCTAATTCTTTATTATGATATACCTTCCAATATCCACAGGCCAAGCATTCCTTATCCTTACAATTTATAAAGGTTTCAACGTCCTCTATTGGAATTCCTAAAAATATTCCAATTTCATGGGGACAATTATATATATTATATCTAAAAGATAAATATTGCAATATATTTTGTAAATTTTCTTTTACTTCATATCCTAAGGTAGATAAAAACCTTTGAACTTTTTCATTTCTTATGGATTTTTCTAATAAAATCTTATCATAAAATAGTAAAACACAATAGTCTTCACCTTGTTTTAATTTTAATACATTTATACTAAGATTTTCAAGAAATTCTTCTCCATATTTCATCCAACTAGTATATAAATTTTTATTCTTATCAGATAGGGTTATTAATGTTGATGGCTTTAACCCATAAATAGTAGGAGAAATATTAAAGGTTAACATATTTATTAAATATTCTTTTTCATCTAATCCATTTAAATAACTAGCAAAACATTTTTCACTCATGTCTACTTCTCCTTTATATATTAATAATATATCTATTTAATATGAGGCTCTATTAACCTACTTTACTTTCTAGTAATAAAATAAATACTATTATTTATATACTGTACTAGTTTTTTTTAATTATCCATATGTTAAGTTTTTTATAAGAGTAAGAATTTCTCACTCCTTTATTTCCTCACATAATGTATAAATCTTATCCTTAGTAGGTTAAATAAGGTTAAAACCTTAATCAATTATCTTTCAATTCTAATATTCCTATCCTAAACCTGGATATAGAAGTTATAAGGTTATTAATTTAAATTAAGTCATCTTATCCAAAATAAAAATTCTATTTTAGTTAAGTTTCACTTTATTTAACACCTTTAAATGTTTCATTGAAAATGATAATCTTTATCATTTATCATATTTATATAATATATGTTACTGAAAACTTTGTCAATATATAATCTAATTTTTATCAATTGTAAAACTTAGATTATTATCATATAAATATTTTCACCTTAAACCCACTTAATAAGATAAACCCTTGATTTTAAAACCTTTATTATGACTCAGTATTAAAGCATATTAATAATTTTTTCTATTTTTATAATATATATCAGTTAATTTTTATAAAATTTATGCCATGTATTTGAACTACACTAGAATATTTTCTCTTATAATAATTATTTTTTTAACTATATATAGGATTTTAATATAATCCCTTAACTTATCCATTAAAAATATCATTAACTTGTCTTGATTTACCTAGATGGATAGATCAGCTTTAAAACTTAAAACCCTATATAAGGAATATATTATAAACAAAAACCATGGCTATAAAGGAATATTATTTTTTTCCTTTATAGCCATGGAGCACTATATCTATAATATAGGATTTTAGATTTAAAGATTAATTATTCCTCTCTAAAACAAAATAGAAGGAATCTTCCTTAAGATGATGTTCTTTCCGCCATCTGAAGGTTAGATAAGCTCATTTAGGGTTGTTGCAACTGTTATCCCCAACCTTTAGAGGATGGGGGTGTTACAGCTCCTAGCCATGAGATAAATTAAGGATATTCTTAAATAATAAGTTAATAACTTATGTTAAAACCCTATATATCTTTAAAACTTTTGAGTCTCTGATACTCCTATGGTTACAAATCTATCCCTTTTTATTTTTTCAACTCCACCTCTTGTAAATTTGAATATATAATTTAGGAATACATCTTTATCCATTTCACCCTTCTCAATATCATATAAAGCTTTTTCCATTCTTCCTGTATAGTCTGTGTCTAAGAGCTCTTTTATTGGAAAAATCTCAATGATTTTATTACCTTTTTCTGTTATAAGCAATGACTTACCCTGACTTTTTATATATTTAGCATCCTTTAACTTCTTTATGATCTCTGCTCTTGTAGCAGCTGTACCTATTGAGTACCCCTTAAGCACTTCTAATGTAGCCTCTTCTTCCTTATCATCCTCATCTTTTGAGGTTCTGTTCTTTCCACAGGTTTCCATTGCTTTAAGAAGAGTTTTCTCTGTGTGATGGGCTGGTGGCTTTGTTGACTTTTCTTCTATTTTAGAAGAAATATTTTTAACTACCATATCTTTCTCAAGAGGTATAAGTATCTCATCCTTCTTTTTCTTTTCTGAAGAAAGCTTAAGATATCCCTCTTTTACCATTACCTTACCTTTAGTCTTGAATAATCTTGGGAAGTTCGCCCCCTGTATTTTAGTTATAACCTCTGTTATGTTAAATTCAGCAGCCTCCATAAATTGAACAAGAAATCTTTCTTTTATTGCCTCATAAAGCTTTACTTCATCTAAATTTAACGCTTTAGGTATTATATAAGTTGGTATTATAGCACTATGGCTTTCAACCTTATCATTATTAAATATCCTTTTACTAGTTGAAAACTTTATATCCTCTTCACAATCTAATCCCTTCTTATGTACATCTAAAACCTTTTTTGCCTTATCCTTTAAACTCTCCTCAAGAGCAGTACTTGAGGTTCTTGGGTAGGTTATAAGCTTTTTCTCATAAAGACTTTGGGCTACCTTTAATGCCTTATCAGCAGTCCATCCTTTATGTTTTGAAGTCATATATCCTTGAAGGTTAGTCATATTAAAAAGTACTGGAGGAACTTCTTTTTTTAATTCTTCCGTAACTGATAATACAATCCCTTCCTTTCCTTCTATCTCTTCCTTAAGCTTTTCTACACTTTCCTTTTTCGGAAACTTTTCTAATTTTTCATGAAAAAACTTCCCCTTATATTTACCATTAGGACTTTTAAATGTTACATAAAGCTCGAAATATCTTTCTGATTTAAATTTTTCAATTTCCTTTTCCCTATCATAAACCATTTTAAGGGTCGGCATTACAACTCTACCTATATTCAAAACATTGCCCTTCCCCCTTGCATATTTAAGGGTAGACACTGTGGTAAAGTTTATACCTATAACCCAATCAAGCCATTGTCTTGAAACTCCAGCATATTGAAGATTCTCCATATCTTTATCAGTCTTTAGATTATTTAACCCTCTTTTTATTTCATCCTCCGTCCACTCATTTATAAGTATTCTATATATAGGTTTATTAACCTTAATATATTTATATATTATAGTGGAAATAAGTTCCCCTTCTCTATCATAGTCTGTGGCTGTTATTATCTTTTCCACATCATTTCTCTCAACTAAAGCCTTTATTATATTAAGTTGTTTTTTAGCTCCAGTATCAGCCTTAGAATTGTATCCTGAAACAGTCTTTACCTTGTACTTAAACTCCTTAGGTATGTAAGGAAAATTATTCATATCCCATTTTTCCATTACTTTATCATAATCCTTACAATCATAAAGGGTAAGAAGATGACCAAATGCCCAGGTTATTATATAATCCTCCCCCTCTAAGTAGCCATCTTTTCTAATTTTACACTTTAATGCGTCACCGATATTTCTACCTACAGATGGCTTTTCTGCTAAAATTAAAGTTTTCATACACTCACCTTTTCTAAACTTTCTCAAAGATAATTATATCCATGTTTCCTTACCTAATTCAAGTTTTACTTTATAATAACCCTAATTTTATTCCAATCTTCATAAAAAAATTAATAATGTTAATATCCATAGGATAAATATAACACAAAAATTTCTATCTAATGATTATTATAGCTACTAAAAAAATATGGCATTTTATCACTTATACAATTAATTTAACTTAAAATCATTATTAATTACTATTGTTTTTTATTAAATATAAATTCTTTTATTAAAAAGGAGGATTTTACATAAAAATGAAGAATATATATAATATAATCCAGTATATGGATTATATTATTTGATTTTTAAGGAGGTATTAAAAAATGAATTTAAGTTGTAAAAGTAATTACATTTATCAAACTCTAAATCTTTTATTCTCAACATCTATTTTATTCTTATCTGCCCTTATAGTTTTTAATATTTTTAACGGGAATGCTACATCTTATTCCACTGCTACTGCACTTTTAAGTCTTGGAATAATTAATATTATAAAAGCTATGAAAATACAAAAAAACACAAAATACAAAGTATACTTCAAGGCTCTTATGGGTTCTGGACTTCTTGCTGTTGCTGTAGGTGTATTTACTTTGATTTTAAATAAATATATAAACTATGTTTTGCTTAATTATAATGAGGCCCTAATTAATTTTTTTTAATTCCATATAATAAACAGCTTTCATAATAGGAAACCTATCCCCAATGGTTTCAGTATTTGTAAGCTGTTTTTATTTTAGTCTTTTTTAAGTCTATTCTTTTAAAATATTTGTTCTTATAAAAAATTAAGTTAACTTTACCTTATTATAAAAATACAATTTATGTTTTTACATCTATCTAAAGTAAAAGCTTATGTTAATAAACAGTTATAGGGTTTTAATATAAAGCATTAGATTATTCATTAAAAATATCCTTAATTTATATCTCTTTAAGCTGGTTTATAAATTAATTTTTAAACTTTGAACCCTATATAGTTAAACCCTATTTTATAAATAACCTCTTTAAACTAAAAGACCCTAAGTCAGGGAAACCAAAAGTATTCCAAGCCCTAGAGTAACATCATCCTACTAAAACTTATTATAGAGTCTCAAGTCTTAAAACTAATTTGTACCTCTTCCTAAATACATATAGATCAAATATATTTTTAATCTATATGTTGAGACCATCTATTATAACCTTGTATAATTATAAAACGAATCTTCCTTCAGATGGTGTTATTTCCACCATCTGAAGGTTAGATAAGCTCATCTAGTGTTGTAGCAACTGTTATTCCCCATCTTTAGAAGATGGGTGTGTTAAAGCTTATAGCCATCAGATAAATACTTTTTTATAATAAGTATTTCAAAACTTCTCTCTTATCCTTTATAAACCACTTCTCCGTTTATTATTGTATATAATGTATTTCTGTATAAATCAAAAGGATTACCATCTATTATTACAATATCGGCATCTTTTCCTACTTCAAGGGATCCTACTCTATGAGAAAGACCTAATATCTCTGCTGCGTTTATAGTTATAGTAGATAGAGCCTCTTCAAAGGTTAAATTCCCATTTTTAGCCGCAAGACCTGCACATATAGGAAGATATTGAATCTCTATAACTGGGTGATCTGTCATTATGGCTACCTTTACTCCCTCTCTCATTAAAACAGCTGGGGTTTCAAAGGATTTATTATTAAGCTCTATCTTTGAATTAAAGCTCATAGTTGGCCCAACTATTGCAGGCGCCTTAGACTCTTTTACATACTCTGGTATTAAATGTCCTTCTGTACAATGATCTAATGTTAATTTCAAATCAAATTCCTTAGCTATTCTTATGGCTGTTAATATATCATCGGCCCTATGACAGTGAGCCTTTAGTGGTATTTTTTTATCTAAAACTGGAATTAGAGATTCCATCTTTATATTAATATCAAAAGCTTCTTCTTTTTTCTCTGCTGCTTCCTTTTTAGCCTTATAGTTTTTAGCTTCTATTAAGGTTTGTCTTAAAAGAGCTGCTGTTGCCATTCTTGTCATAGGCATTTTTCCCTTGCTATTATAAACCCTCTTTGGATTTTCTCCAAAGGCTATTTTCATTGCACCTACTTCTAAAAGTGCCATATCATCTACAGATCTTCCATAGGTTTTCATAGCTAAGAATTGTCCACCTATAACATTTGCACTTCCTGGTCCTGTCATAACAGTGGTTACCCCTGCTTCTACTGCCTTTTCAAAGTATTCATCCATTGGATAAATTCCATCTATTGCTCTTACATGAGGAGTTATAGGATCTGTCATCTCATTTCCATCGCTTCCTTCAAATCCTTTTCCTCCCTCAAATAATCCTAAATGACAATGAGCATCTATCATACCTGGAATTATAGTTGCACCCTTAGCATCTATAACCTTTTCATAATTTCCCTTTATCTCTTCCCTAATCTCCTTTATCTTCCCATCCTCAATTAATATGTCTCCCTTTTCATAGACCTTTCCAGCCATGGTATAGATTTTTCCATTTTTAATTAACATACTTATCCCCCTTTTTACTAAACATTTGTAATATCAATTATAATATTTAAATAAGATTACTTCCTTAATAAAAGATTATTCTATGATATCTAGTAATTATCCTTGCAAAACTTAACTTTTCTGTACCGTAGCAACATAATAAGCTTAAGAAATTCATTATAGTTAATATAATAAAAATGCTATATATAGAAGAAATAAAAAAAATTAGACTATGTTTTAGAATAATGTTGATAATATAACTAATATTAAGGGAAGCCTCTTTTCAGAGACTTCCCTTAATTTATACTTTAAAAATGTTGTATATTATATTTAATATAATTTTATAAATCTAAATACCATATAAGTTGAACCTCATCTCTATCTTCAATATCTTTATAATAAGCATATTCATCTATTTTTCCTAATACTGCACCTTTAGTATATAAAAATAAAAATTTATGGAGTAGTCATACAAATAGATTTTTTGCATAATAATTATCCGAAAATAGCTTTAAATAAGACCTGCAACTGTCAGTTGCGAAAGTTCAATATACTATTGGTAGAATGCAACTGATGAAAATGCTAAACTAAAAACAAGAAAACAGGAGGTGGTCTTTATGACACTTGGAGAAAAACTACAATTATTAAGAAAATCTAAATCTATGTCACAAGAACAGCTTGCCACACAAATTAATGTATCAAGACAATCTGTTTCAAAATGGGAGCTCGGAGAATCAAACCCTGAGCTAGAAAAAATTGTACAAATAAGTAACGTTTTTAATGTAACAACAGATTACCTTTTGAAAGATGAACAAAATAGTAGTATAAATAAAACTCCACTTCAAAATAACAAAAATCCTTTCACTGCACAAATTTTATTAATATCTTCTGTTGCATTTTTAGCAATAGGTTTATTTTGCTCATTTGGTGGTTGGTATGTAGAACAATCTGCTGAAACTATTTTTGGTGGAATGATTATACAAGTTGTTGGTGTTACAGGTTATTTTATTGGAAAGATATATTCTCAATCAAAAATACCATTTGGAATAAGCTTCGCTAATTTAGCTATTGGACTATTTATGCCAACTTCTATTGTAAGTTCCTTATTATGTAGACAAGTGATTTCTCCTTATCCTACAAGTATTTATGCCATTGGAATTTTTATTGTTTTATATATGATTGCTTTGATTTTTAGTTATATTATTCTAAAAAAGCAACAAAAAAGTAATAATAATTCTAAGTTAACAAATTCAAATTAATCTTAAAATTTATATTTAAATAACATGAATAATTTTAAACTATTACGAGCTAAAGTCCAGAAACATTTGTTTCTGGACTTTTTATTCTATCATAATATCTCTACCTAATATTTAATGAGTATAGATATTCATCATTTTTATCATCATACTCTTCTCCATATATATCTTTCCTAACTAACTCTGGAAGCCTAAATTTCTTTCCTGTATTTTTAAACCCTAGGGATTCATATAACCCTTTTGCTCTTAGATTTTCTGGGTTAAAGGTTAAGTAAATATCATTACAACCAGGAATTTTTTTAATATCATTTATTAAATGTTCCAAAACCCTTCTTCCATATCCTTTTCCTTGATGGTTTTTATCTATTAATACGCTATATATCTTATAATCTGAAACTTCTTCACAAAATCCATACATTGTGAATCCTACAAGAATTTCATCATCATATATAGCTCTAGCCGTGAGACCTTCCATAAAACCCCAAACCAAAGAATAAGCTACAGAATCAACAAATTTATTAACCACATTAACTTTACCCATTTTATTTGGATTTAACATTATACATTGTTCCCAATTTTCCTTTGTTATCCCCATAGATTTAATCATACTATATCCTCATTTCTTTAACATATCTTTTAGAATATTACCTTATATTTTAGGTATGTCTTATTTATTATCTATAATTTTATATAAGCTTTTTTCACTTATAATATATTACTATCTCTCCTAAAATTTAAACATTCCTTCATTCATGAGTTATTATTGAAATAATACTCTCAATGTATATAATTATATATTCTTTTAAAGATATGGGACAAGTATATATATGCTTTAATTAAGGTACATTTATGCTCTATTAAATATATGAAATAAATCTATATATTCTCTAATTAAGGTACATATATAGCAATATATGTACCTTTTTTATCATATTACATCTCATTTAACATCCATATAAAGAAGTTTATTACTGAAGCAAAGGATACCCACAAAATATATGGTATCATTAAAAAACCTGCTATCTTATCCTTTTTAAAGAATGCTATTGTAGTTAATATTATGAAAATAAGTAATACTATAATTTCAATAAAAGAAAGTCCATATAGCCTAAATGTAAAGAAAAGAAATGGCCAAAGTAAATTAAGTAAAAGCTGAACTCCATAAAAAGTTAATGCTCTCCTATCTCCTTCTCCTTCCTTATATTTAAGATATATTCTGTATGCTGCTATTCCCATAAGAAGATATAAAATAGGCCAAACTATTGTAAATACATATGGGGGTGGAGAAAACCACGGCTTACTTAGTTCCATATACTTAGGTATCATTGTTCTTGTAAAAAATGCTGCAATAATACCTACAGCCTCTGCTATTAATATACTTATTATAAGACTTCCTAAATTAAATTTTCCATCTACCTTAAAAATATTTTTCATTTCCATCCTCCTCATTTCCTAGGCAATATTGATTTTAAGTTTATTCATATTAATACTATGCTTTTATAAAAACCTTTATACTGAAATCTTTAATGATAATACCTATACTACATCTCCATTATTCTTTTAAAAATAATATCTATAAAGTCATAACTAGTTTAACCACATACTTTAACTATAAATAATATATATTGCAGAGAAGTTCATATTAACTAAGTTTCTTTTATGATAAAATTAAATCTATAGTTCTATAATTTCTTGTGCTTTGGAGGGATTATTCATGTTATTTAAAACACTAAAACTTATTGGAGAAAAATTAAATGAGGAAAATATTATCTGGGCATTAGGAGCCTCTATGATGTTAAACCATTATAATTTAGTTGAAAATCCCAATGATATTGATATAATTGTAGATTTAAAAGATGCTGAAAAAGCTGACTCTATACTAAGATCCTTAGGGGATAAAATAGAAAGACCTAGGATTAAGGAGTATTCTACTAAATACTTCTATGAGTACATGGTTCATGGAATCGATATAGACTTAATGTCAGGTTTTATAATAAATTATGATAAAGTTTCTTATGAATATAAGTTTAATAAATCATCTATAAGAGATTTTAAAGTCATTGATAACTGTAAAATCCCTTTAACCAGTTTAGAGGATTGGTATATATTATATAGCTTAATGGATAATAGAGAAAAAAAGGTGGCTATTGTAGAAAACGGACTTTTAAGATATGGTATTAAAAATAAAGATATCTTTGAAAAAGCTTTGACTTCTTCCATACCTTTAGAAATTAAGAATAATATAATTAAACTTTTATCTTAACTAAAAGAATAAAAAACATCTATAATTATATTTTTATAGATGTTTTCTTATGTTCTTTTATTTATTAATTCTTCTATTATTAAATATTGTAGCTTACAACACTTATACTAACGAGTATAAATTTTCTTGCTTTATATCCATATGAATTTTATAATTAACTTAAGTTAATATTATGAAATAAGAGATATCATGAGGAGGACATTATGGTTAAAACCGAAAACTTTAAATTTACAGATAGTGAAGGCGTAAGCTTAAATTGTTATAGATGGGAAAAAGAACATACAGATTCTAAAGGAATTATTCAGCTTTCTCACGGTATGTCAGAAAACATATTTAGATATGATGAATTTGCTAAAATCCTTGCAGAAAACGGCTATATTGTATATGGACATGATCATAGAGGTCATGGTGAAACTGCTGAAACCTTAGATGATATAGGATATATGCATGATGATGATAACTTTAAGGCTATGGTTAAAAACTTAAGAGAGGTAAATGAATATATAAAGACAAATCATCCTAATTTACCTATAATTTTATTTGGTCATAGCATGGGATCTTTTATATCCCAAAAGTATATAAGTATGTACGGAAATGAGCTTCATGGAGTTATTTTATCCGGAACTAATGGAAAACAAAGTTCAATTGTTAACTTTGGTATAGTTCTTTCCTATATAGAGATGAAAATTAAAGGAAGAACTCATAGAAGCTCTATGATAGATAAATTATCCTTTGGCAGTTTTAATAAAAAATTTGATCCTGTTCGTACTAATTTTGATTGGTTATCAAGGAATGAACATGAAGTTGATAAATATTTAGCTAACCCTTATTGCGGAGTAACCTTTACCTCTTCTTATTTCTATGACTTTATGAGAGGTCTTAAGGATATTCATAAAAAAGAAACCTTAGAAACCATACCTAAGGATTTACCTATATTTATATTTGCTGGTGATAAAGATCCTGTTGGTTATGAGGGAAAAGGAATAATTAATTTATACAATATGTATAAGGACCTTAAAATAAAAAATGTAAACTACAAATTATATAAAGATGGTAGACATGAAATGTTAAATGAAATAAATAAAACTGAAGTTATAAATGATATCTTATGTTGGATTAAATCTTTAAACTAAGAATCTTACTTATAAGTAAAAAAGAAATGACTAATAATGCATATTTATGTGTTGTTAGTTATTTCTTTTTTATTTTTGGGTTTTTAATACTTAATAACTTCATTTTTATAATTTTAATGGAAATAATATGTTTTAAATATCCCTATATTTTATTACTAAAGCTACACTATGTATTAATTTCTCATTTAAAGATAAATTACTCTAAATAAAAAAAGTTTCTTTAATCATATATATTAATTAAGTTTTTATGTGATAATATAATAAGATATGATAATTTTAATTGATTTTATAAATAAGGGGCTGATTATTTCATGAATATTTTAATAGCAGAAGATGAACAAGATTTAAGAGATTTAGTTAAGCTTCATCTTTCAAAAGAAGGCTTCAATGTTCTCAGTGCATCTAATGGTGCCGAAGCCTTAGATTTATTTCAGAATAATAATATTGACCTTGCCATATTAGATGTAATGATGCCTTATATGGATGGGTTTCAAATATTAAAACATATTAGAGAAGTTTCTGAAATCCCAGTAATATTTGTTACTGCTCGAGGTGAGGATAGGGATAAAATCTTAGGTCTTGGCCTTGGGGCTGATGATTATGTAGTAAAACCATTTTCTCCAATAGAATTAATGGCTAGAGTCCAAGCTCAACTAAGGAGATATTATAAATATAGCAATGCTAAAACCTCTTCTGAAATAACTGTAGGGGATTTAGTATTACACAAAGATAGCTGTAGTGTTTATAAAAATCATAATTCACTTGAGTTAAATGCAAAAGAATATAGGATAATAGAACTCCTTATGGATAACCCTGGTAAGGTATATACTAAAAAACAGCTTTATGAAACTGTTTGGCAGGATACATACTATGGAGATGATAATACCATAATGGTTCATATAAGTCACTTAAGAGATAAAATTGAAGAAAATCCAAGAAGCCCTAAATACTTAAAAACTATAAGAGGCATTGGATATAAATTGGAGAAGGCTTAATATGTCTATCTTTAATAGAAATAAAAAAAGCAAGTTATCAAATCTCCTATTTAGAAACTATATTCTATCTTATTTAATAACTACATTTATCCTTATGATAACGGCCTTTATTTTGATAATAATTGCAGCTTATCTTTATATGGATGATGAGTATTTAGTTGACAATGCCTCTACCTATATGAAGGATGATTACACACAGATAGACATATCTAAGCTTGTTGAAAAAGGTGGCTACATGGATATAGTAAACGATAAAGGTGATGTTATTTATTCTAAAGGAAGTAGGCCTAATGATAAAACTAACTACAGTACTAAAGACTTTAGTATTGTATTTTCAAGTAATTATTATGATGGTTTTGATTCTAAATATATTTATAAAACTGAGTATAATGAGGATAAAAACTTCTTACTAGTTATAGGTATACCTAAGGATCAACAAAGCCCTATAATAAAACCTAAAAGAAGAATGAAGCCTCGTAGCTTTGTTATTTTCTCTCTTACACTTTCTTTACTGGTATTTTTAATATCTTTTATAATCTATTCTAAAACTTCTTCTAGAGCTTTTATTAAACCTTTAAAGGCTCTTATGGAGGGTGTAAAAAGGGTATCTAACGGAGATTATTCCACTAGAATTTATTTAAAATCTAATAATGAATTTGGAGAGCTTAGGGATGCATTTAACACTATGGCAGAGAAAATTGAAGAACAAGAAAGATTAAATATAAAATCTGAAGAGATGAGAAGAAGGCTCATCCTTGATATATCTCATGATTTAAAGAATCCTCTCTCTAGCATTCTTGGTTATTCTGATCTTTTGCTTAAACAAAATGACTTAAGCAGTGAAGAAATAGATAGGTATCTTCTAATAATAAATAACAATAGTATAAGAGCTAATGGTCTTATACAAGACTTATTTGATTTCTCAAAGCTTCAAAGCAATGATTTTAAGCTAACTTTTAATAAAGTAGATATGTGTGAGTTTTTAAGAGAAATTATAGCGGAATATATACCTGAACTTGAGGAGAAAGGATTTACTTATGATTTTGATATTCCTGAGGAGTCCGTTTACTTACAAGTGGATGAAAAGCACCTTATGAGAGCTTTTCGTAATATAATATCAAACTCATTAAAATACAACCCTCCTGGAACCTCTTTACTAATTAGAGCATATAAGTCTGAAAATAAATTCTTAGTTAAAATAAAAGATAATGGTATAGGAATACCAAAGGAACTTAAAGAAGATATATTTCAACCATTTACAAGAGTTGATTCATCTAGAAATTCTAAAAGTGGAGGAAGCGGTCTCGGTCTTACCATTACTAAGGATATAATAGAAAAGCATAATGGAACCATAGGACTTAATTGTGATACTAACAAAGGTTCTGAATTCACCATATATTTTTCAATTATATAGGTTTAATTTAACCATCTATTTCTAATTTTTATATTTTTAAGATTATTTTAAGTATATTATAAGAATGAGTTAAGTTAAGTATGTTAATATTTATATATTAACATCTACGGACTTATTTAAAGAGTTATGTATAAAGTCTTGAGTTAATTTTCTCAAGGCTTTATATTATGTTCAATTTTTTAGGAGGAAGAATTATGATAGATATTAAAAATGTTTTTAAAGTTTATAAGATGGGAACTGAAAAACTTAAGGTTCTTGATGATGTTTCTGTCAACATAAAGAAGGGTGAATTTGTAGCCATAGTTGGCCCTTCTGGTTCAGGTAAATCTACTCTTATGAATATAATAGGTGGACTAGATACCCCTACAAAGGGAGAGGTTTTTATAGATGGGGAGAATATTAGTAAATATAATGATAAACAAATGTCTAGGTTTAGAAATAATAAAATAGGATTTGTATTTCAATCATTTAATTTAGAACCTACTCTTACAGCCCTTGAAAATGTTATGCTACCTCTTATGTTTTCTGGTACATCAGAAAAAGAAAGAAAAGAACGTGCGATAAACTCCTTATCCCTTGTGGAACTTTCAGATAGAGGAAAACACAAACCAACTGAGTTATCTGGTGGACAGCGCCAAAGAGTTAGTATTGCAAGAGCACTAGTTACTAATCCTAAAATAATTCTTGCAGATGAGCCTACTGGGAATCTAGATTCTAAAAGTGGTAAAAATATAATGGACATACTTCAGGGATTTAAAAGCCAAGGGTATACTATAGTTATGGTAACCCATAATCCAGAGGAAGCCTCCTATGCAGATAGGGTCATTGAAATTCAAGATGGTGCTATAGAGGAGGAAGTATAATGAGATTTATTGATTATATAAAAACAGCTTTTGGAAATCTTAGAAGAAGGAAGATGAGAACTTTTTTAACTTCCTTTGCAGTGTCTATAGGTACTATGCTTATTATACTTATGGTAAGCCTTGGAGTCGGAGTTCGTGATCTTATTATAAATACTATAAAAGAGAGCACTTCTGCAACTCTAATATCTGTATCCCCTAATAAGGTAGATACTTCCTCTAAAGAAGAAGTAGAAAAAAAAGCTAAGAATGATGATGATGATGATGCCCCTGCAATGGATGGTGTATTTTCTCTTTCAAAGACTAAATTTACTAAAATAAGTGATGAAAATGTAGATAAGATTACTAAAATGAATGAGGTTAGTGATATTTCATTAAAATCTAGTGTAAAAATAAATACAATATCTCTTGGAGACAAAACTAGAAAAAATCCAACTCTAACAGGTATAGATACAAGATATTCAATTTTAACTAAGGGAGAAATAGAATCCATACAATTAAAAGAAAAGGATTCTTCTTTAAAGTTAATAAAAGAAGGTAGAGCCTTTAATAAAGAAGATAAAAACTCAGCTATAATAGGTGCTGAATATCTTAAAAAGCTAGGAGTTGAAAATCCTAAGGATGCCATAGGTAAGGAACTTAAGTTAGGTGCTACAGCTCAACCTGTGAGCCCTAATAATAACTCTGAAATCCCTATGAACTCTGTTAAAGTAGTTACAAATAATAATACCCCTAAAGCTAATCCTCTAAACAAAACTGTAACTATAGTTGGAGTTATAGATGAAAAATTCCCTCTTAAGGATAAAATTATTGTTTCTTTAGATGTAGCTGCTGACTTTTTAAACTACTTAAATGCAAATGATAAGTACTTTGAAGAAAAAGGTGTAGAAGCCTTAAATGTAGATGTTAAAAACATTACTGATGTTACAGATGTGTCTAAATCCATAGAGGATATGGGGTATGCTACTTCTAATATTCAAAGTTTTATAAGTGGTATAAAAACTACATTCTCTGTAATACAAGGTGTTCTTTCAGTGGTTGGAGTTATAATTATCTTTGTTGCATCCCTTGGAGTTATTAATACAATGACTATGGCAATCTATGAAAGAACCCGTTCTATAGGAATAATGAAAGCCTTAGGTGCCTCTAAAACTGATATAAAGCTATTATTCTTAACTGAATCTGGTGCTATAGGATTTTTAGGTGGACTTCTTGGATTACTCTTTAGTACTATAAATGTTGGAATAATAAAAGTAGTACTTAAAATATATTTAAATTCTAAAGGTATAACTGATGTACCTCAAGTGTTCTCAACTCCAATCTGGCTTATAGCTGGAACCATAGGCTTTGCAGTACTTATATCTATATTAGCTGGAATACTTCCTGCATCTAAGGCTGCAAAACTTGATCCTGTGGAATCTCTTAGATATGAGTAATATATCCTAAAATTTAAAAATACTCCTATTAAAAGAATGGGAAAAATCTATTTATTGAAGTACCTTTAACATTTCAATGAATTAAAACTTATGATTTACAAAAGCCCTATGTAATTTAATTTACATAGGGCTTTTAATATATTTTAACTATGCTACTTAGGATACTCATCTTTAATAAAATAAATATGAGCTTAATTACATTTCGTCAATAAAATTTTTATCTAATCGAAGCCATAGATAAAGTAATTTTTATTAATTTAAAACTATTATCTTTCCTTAAAAAATGTATATTAGAATTATAAAATAACTTACTAATACTACTCCTTAAAGATATATATCAGAAAACTCTATTTCTACCTTTTCCTTAAGATTTCTATCTTCAATAACAGCTACTTTACCTTCTATACTTTCATAGAAATAATTTTTATAAAATGTAACTATAAAATCACTTCCTAGGCTTTTATTACTTGAAACTTCTATCCTTCCATTTAAGAGTTCCACAAAACCCTTAACAATTGAAAGTCCCATGCCATTTCCTTCTACATTCCTTCTTAAAGATTTATCTACCCTATTAAAATTTTTAAATATCTCTTTTCTCTTATCAACTGGTATACCTATCCCCTTGTCCTTTACATATATCTTTATTGAATCTTCATTATTCTTAATATTTACCTTTATCCTACTCTTGTCCTTATTAAACTTTACTGCATTAGATAATAAGTTCAATATTATTCTCTCAACCATATGTTTATCGCAAGGTACTATTATTTCTTCTACCTCAGTATCAAAAATAACTTCTATATTATACTTCTTCAAATAATTAGATACTTCCATAACTATATCTTCAACTAATGGAACTATATCATAGTTTCTTATTATAGGCTTATAACATCTAGTTTCTATGGTGGTTTTATCAAGAAGATTATCCACCATCCTAAGAAGTCTTAAACAGTTTACCTTAACTACTCCATTGTATTTTCTCATTTGAGCTGTATCTTCATTATCTGTATATATATTTTGAAGCTGAAGAGCACTATATATAACATTTATGGGCGTTTTAATCTCGTGAGAAATATTTGAAAAAAGTTCAAGTCTAACTCTTTCCTCTGCAAGACTTTTAAGTAACTTCCCCTGGGTTTCTTCCATCCTCTTCCTAAAAGTTAAATCTCTAAGTACCCCTATTATATAAATTTCATTATTATAAATATGTTTTATAGATGTAACTTCTACATCTATAGACTTTCCTCTTAAGGTAACCATCTTCTCTTCAACTATTGGAAGATATTCATGTCCCTTATTTAACATCTCCATTCTTTTATCCACTATATCCTTAAAATCTTCGTGAATTATATTATGTATATGCTTACCCACAATTTCATCATAACTGCTTGCTTCAAATAGATTTAAAGCTTGTTTATTAACATAATTTATATTATTATTCTTAATTCTTATAACTGCATTTGGAAGACAACCTAAAAGTTCCTTATATCTATCAGCACTCTCTTCTAAGTCCTTTTTTGCTTTTTTAAGCTCTTCATTTCTACTATAAAGTTCTTTATTTATTAAAGCCATCATTGTATTCTTGTCATTTAATCCTTTAAAAATATTTTTAAAAGGATTAGTAAGGGAATGATTGATTATCACATAATAAATAGACATAGTGGATATTAAATTAAGTATATCATTTATGATTCCAAACCTTTTACTACCTAAAACAAGGATTAGTTGAGAGATTATATTTGTAATCATATAGATGTTAATCATTATAAGATCCTTTTTATCAAAAAACTTACTATTCTTAATAATATAAATTAAACCTATTAAAAATAATATAAATATAATTAACTGATTGACTTGAAACACATTATTTTTTAAGATTTTCTTTGAAATATAATAAAAAGACATGCCTTTGAAAGTCAAATATATGTCTACTAGAATAATTCCATAATATATTACAAAAATCTTGTTACAATTAATTTTTCTTCCTATAAACTTAAAAGCATAAATAAATGTTAGTGCTTCTAAATA
Source organism: Clostridium hydrogeniformans DSM 21757 (assembly GCF_000686705.1). GTDB lineage: Bacteria > Bacillota > Clostridia > Clostridiales > Clostridiaceae > Clostridium_Z > Clostridium_Z hydrogeniformans. The sequence goes on from NZ_JMLJ01000003.1 coordinate 590,805, forward strand.
TCTGGCAGAACACCAAAAACTTAAGGCTATATCTCCATCTATTGTAAATATAATTGAATTTTCATTAAATGTTATTAGGTGGAAAAATTCAAAGATAACAACACATCCATATCCAAATCCTAAAAATGTAAAAAATTCATTACTTGATATTTTATATGTATTAATACATATAATTAAAGCACTTACACCTACAACTAAAGTGAATCCCTCTAAAATTATATGTATATCTTTAGGATTAATAAGATTACTATATAAAAATACAAGTATTGTTGAAATAGTAAGTATTAACTTTAAAGTTAAGCTATTCTTAAATCTTTCAGTAAAATTTTCCATACTTAATCTCCCCCTTCCTTATTTTATTACAAATTGTAAAACATTTCATTATTTTACCCTAAATTTCTATGAGTAAAATAGTGGTAATTTAACCCAAATGCTTTTTCTTCTATAAAATTAATTTTAACTTAAATTTAATTTAACCTGATTTTAATTTATTACAATAAAGTATATTAAATTTATACTTACTATCTATATTTCTAATTTAATATATAATAATATGAAATTAATATTTTTCCATAAACACTCTAGTGTTAAGAAAAAAGCTATGAAATTTATTTATAACAATAAATCTCATAGCTTTTTTCTCAAACATCATTAATATATTTCTATTAATCTACTATCTATTCCTCATTTTTATGTTCATGATTGTTTATATGGTTCATACAATACTCATGTAATCCCTCACATTTTGAACAATACCTGAATTCCATATACTCATCTTCTTTTTCTGTTATTCCACAAATCTCACATTTATGAACATGATTCTTAAAATTCACCTCAATAGTCTTAGCCTTATATTCATATCTTCTCTTTTTATTCTTCATTCCATATATAATTCCACGTCCAAAGAATATAAAATAGTTTAGAAGACAGAAGACTATTAATACCCTATACTGATTAGTTAAAAATATAAAATTATATCCTATGACCACCCAATTAAATATAGCTATATATTTAACCTTAATAGGAAGGACAAAGAATAACAGTATACTATAATCTGGATATACTTTAGCAAAGGCTAAAAATAGAGATAAATTTAAAAATGTAGAATCTCCCACCCCATTAGTTAAATATGTAGATATCATTATGCCTACAATTCCACAAAAATAAAATAAGTTAAATTTAAAAGAACCCCAATACTGCTCTAATCCATTACCTGCTAAGTAGTAAAAATAAAGAGAAATTATATAAAAAAACGGGCTTGTGAATTTGGGTATAAACACAAAGGTAATTAATCTCCAAACCTGTCCTTTCATAACTAAGTTCCAATCTAAATATAGTAAATTCAATATATCCTGTCTATTCATAAATACTACTAGAAAATATATTACGGCATTAGCAGCTATAATATAACTCATAAGATTTTTTATAGCTAACTTACCAAACTTTTTTTCAAGCTTATCTAATAAATTCATAATTTCCCTCCTTCCAAAGAGTCTATTATGTATATTATAAGTAAAATTTTACTTATTGTAAATTAATCATATAAAACCTATATTTTCTCTTACATAAATTTAACCATTATAATATAGAATTTTTACATAAGCACTTAACTTATTCATTAAAAATATACTTGATTTATCTTTCTTTGGGTAGATGTATAAATTAAGTTTAAAACTTAATACCCTATATTTAAATCTTAATTGCAAAACTTAATTTATTTATAAATATAAAAGGAAGAACTATTATACGTCCTTCCTTTTATCTCATCTGACTATTCCTATAACTATGAAATAGCTACTACTTCTAATACTTAATCTAAATTTTAATCCTCTTTAGAACTTTATATTAAAGTCATTAAAAGAATAATATACACATTGTAATCCTCTATTAAGAAGCTTACTTTATTTCTTTTAATACATTAACTAAATATTCAAAGCATCTTTCCACTGATCCTATACTCATATGCTCATTTGGTGTATGAACATCATAAAGATTAGGTCCAAAGGATATCATATCTACATCTTCTAACTTCTTCTTAAATAATCCACACTCAAGACCTGCATGAAGTGCCGCTATTTCTGGTTTCTTTCCATGCATATCTTCATATACCTTTATGAATACATCTCTTATTTGTGAGTCCTTATCATATTGCCATTCTGGATAATCAGATACTTCTTCAACAGTAGCTCCTAAAAGACTTACTAAAGCCTTTGTTTTATCTACTATATCTCTTTTTAAAGACTCTACAGAACTTCTAACTGCACTACTAATTTCTATATAATCTTCAAAAGTTCTAACGACTCCCACATTAGTTGAACTTTGAACAAGATCTTTTATATCCATACTCATAGTTTCTATTCCATTTGGCATTAAATAAAGAAGCTTTATAACCTTTTCTGTAGATGTCTTAGATAAACACTTACCACTTACCTTATCTAAAACTTCCACTTCTAAGTACACTCCATTGTCTGATGTGTTCAGCTCATTCTTTATTATTTCATTAAACATTGCAACTCTCTCTTTTAATAACTCCAGAGAACTGCTATATATTTTAATAGTTGCATCACATTCTCTTGGTATAGCATTATCTTTAGCTCCACCATTTAAGGATAATAAATAAACATCCATACGTCTATTTAATTTATTTAGGAATCTTCCCATTATCTTATTAGCATTTCCTCTTTCTTTGTTTATATCCATTCCAGAGTGTCCGCCCTTTAATCCTCTAACCTTTATAATGCAATCAGTACCTTCATTTAAAGGTGAATCTATGTGCTCTATAGGAAGCTTAACATGGGTTCTAAGTCCTCCTGCACAGCTTACTAAAAGCTTTCCTTCTTCTTCTGAGTCTATGTTTATTAAAACTTTACCTTCTATATCCTCACTTTTTAATCCTATAGCTCCACCCATACCAGTTTCTTCTTCTGTTGTGAATAATACTTCAAGAGGTGGATGCTCAATTTCATTAGAAGCAAGAATTGCCATAGCATAAGCAACTGCAATACCATTATCTGCCCCTAAAGTTGTATCCGTAGCATATATATAATCTCCATCAACTCTAAGCTTTATAGGATCTTTTAGAAAATCATGGTCTGTCCCCATATTCTTTTCACACACCATATCCACGTGTCCTTGTAATATGACTCTTGGACCATTCTCATATCCTTTAGTTCCATCTTTTCTTATGATTACGTTTAAAGCCTCGTCCTGGATAACAAAAAGCCCTAAATCCTTAGCAAAGCTCACCATATAATCACTTATTTCTTTTTCATTTCCTGATCCCCTTGGGATTCTTGAGATATCCTCAAAATACTTAAAAACTTCAAGGCTACTCACTTTATCTAATATTCTATTTTCCATACCTCTCACTCCTTAAATAATAAATGATAATATATAATCAAATTCTGTTTATCTTCTAAATCAAGTTTATTATAACAGAAAAACCCCAATTAGTATATAGAATTAAACAAATAATATAACACATATTAATATGTGTTTCATCATTTATAGTGTTATTTTATTCTTAACTCTAACTAATTATATCACTTGCATCAAATTTATGTAAACATTTTCTTAAGATATTATAATTAAATTTATAAAATATAAAATATGACCTTCACTCTATATAATATTTTATAAATTAACTTTTATTACATAAAATATAACTATTAAATAGATATTCTATAAATATAGGTTTAGAATTTTATATTTAAAAATTAAAAACTTTATTTCTTCACCTTAAAACTGAATTTAAAGAATTCAAGGATAAATAAGTCCTATAGTATTATAATTAGAAAATAACTTTACCCATAATTCTAACTTAGGATTATGGGTAAAGTTATAATAAATTTTGTTCCTTTATTCTCTTTACTACTAACCTTTATACTTCCATTATGAAGTTCTACAAAGGATTTAACTATAGATAACCCTACACCATTTCCATAATGTCCACAAGTGTTATGAGCCTTAACATATCTATCAAATATTGTATCCAACTTACTTTCTGATATACCAATACCATTATCCTTTACACTTATTATCACATTTTCTTTCTTCTTTTTTATATAAACTTTTATCTTTCCGTTATTATTTGTAAACTTAACTGCATTAGAGATTAGGTTTAGCATTACCCTCTCTATAACATCCTCATCAAAAATCGTAATAATTTCTTCTTCCTCTGTATCAAATATAAAATCTATATTTTTAGACTTTATATATGGAATCAGAGAATCACAAATATTTTCTACAGTATAAACTATATTTCCTTGTTGTTTATTTAAATCATAGTATCCACTTTCTATTTTAGATAAATCTATAAGATTATTTAAAAGCTTAATAAGTCTAAAAGTATTATTTTTTATGATTCCTATATATTCTTCTCTCTTACTCTCCTTGATGTTTTTCTGCTCTAACATTTGAATAGAGCTATTTATTACATTTAATGGAGTCTTAATATCATGAGACACATTTGTGAAAAACTCTATTTTATATTTTTCATCCTCAATTACCTTTTCCATTCTATTCTTTTCAGTTATATCCTTAATAGATCCTATTGCACCATTAAAACTATTATAATACCCAATTTTATTTTTAAAACTCATTCTAAGATTAATGTTATCATTATTACAAGACTTTCCTATAACCTCAACATCAAAATATCTTTCATCTCCAGCAAAAAAATACTTTTGAAAATCTATATCTATAAAGTTTTCAATATGCTCTCCTCTCATATCTTCTGACTTATACCCTAAAATCTCAATTGCTGCTTCACTAACAAAGGTAAACTTTCCATACCTATCTACTTCAAAAATAATATCTCTCTGACTTGATATTATATCCTGAAGTCTAGACTCCTTGTGCTTAACTGATTGTTCTAAATCTAAAATATCTATGTACATTTTTTCTAAGCTTAAAAGCCCAAGCTCTATAAAAAACTTAACCTGACAAGATATACTTAATATATAAAGCACGGGTAAATATTTCTTATTCAATGCAAATATTGAAAATATTATAAAATAGAATCCTCCAAAAATAAGTGTTATTATAAAATTCTTAATTATATTAGAACTTATTTTTCTTCTCCTTAACCTAAGCCCTTCATATAAAAATAATACTCCCATAATAAATACAGTTATATCTATTAAACACTGTGTCTTGCTTTGAACTATTAAAGCCATAAAAGCCAAAATATACATTATATAAAAGATATTTTTTTTCCATGTTGGAAAAGCCTTATAAAAAAATTCATTAATTAAGTATATAAGAATATTATAGCTAACTATATTAAAAGCCCCTCTAAAGAAAACAAAAGTAGAGTTTTCCTCTATCCATCCATAAACAATAGCTATGGTTATAAAATGAGCAAGTATCCTAAAAATTATTATTTTTTTACCCCATTCCAGGAACTTATCCTTCTTTATCATATTTATGTATATAAATACTAAATACATTAAAACTGAACTCCAAATAGAAATTAAAACAGGTATCTCTAAAGCCCCCATAGACACCCTCCTTTATTCACAACACATCTCTATGTCGTTTATTGTCTAACAAATATATTTTACCATTTTTTTTAGGAAATAAAAGCAATTTAAGATGGATTTTACTAGACTTCCATAGATTATTCCTATAGATATAAATAATTTATTAAATATATCTATAAATAAATTAAAAAAATCAAAAGACTTTACTTAATTTTCAAGTAAAGTCTTTTAATCTTAGTTCTTAACTTATCCATTAAAAATATCATTGACTTGTCTTGCTTTAGCCAGATGGATAAATTAACTTTAAAACTTAAAACCCTATATTATAGGATTATTATTTGAGTTCTTAACTTATACATACCTTAAAAGTCTGATTTATTAATGAATAAATCACATGTATACGTTAAAAAGTTATATTAAATCCCCATAAGTCTATTTAAATAGATTTTTTAATTTATCTCCAAAAATATCTCCAAGTGCTACTCCATCTTCTTTATCTAAGAACTCTGAGTAATCTTCCTTAGGTCTTTCTATAGCATCCTTTATACTTAAAGATACCCTCTTATTTTCTTTATTTATGTCTAATATCTTTACATTTACCTTTTGGTTTAATGATAAAACATCTGAAGGCTTAACTACTCTTTCTTCACTTATTTCAGATAAGTGAACTAATCCTTCTATTCCATCCTTTACCTCTACAATAGCACCAACAGATATGAATTTAACTATAGTTCCCTCAACTACATCATTAACTTTTAAATCTTCTTGTGCAGTATTCCAAGGATCATTTAATATATCCTTTAAAGCTAAAGATATTCTATTCTTTTCTTTATCAAAATCTAATATATAAACTTCTACCTCATCACCTAGATTAACCACTTGTTCAGGCTTTACAACCCTCTTCCAACTTAAGTCATTTAAGTGTACAAGTCCTTCTAATCCTCCAATATCTACAAAAGCTCCAAAGTTTACAAGACGACTTACTCTTCCCCTTACCTTTTCACCTTTATTTAAAGATTTCCAAACCTCTTCTATTTTATCTTTTCTTTCTTCCTCTAAAAGTACTCTTCTAGACGCCACAACCTTCTTGTCTTTTTCATTAAATTCTATTATCCTAACTTCTATTTCATTTCCTATAAGAGTTTTAATATCCTTACCTCTTTCATTAAAACATTGAGAAGCAGGTATGAACACCCTTATATTATCTATGTAAAATATAAGGCCACCCTTTACTTCCTCCTTTGGAGTTACCTTTAAAGTTTCCTTACTTTTAAAGTTCTTTCCTAAGTCCTTCCAAGAATTTATAACATCTACTCTTTTCTTAGAGAGTATTAAATTTCCTTCTCCATCATTTAGTTTAAGTATCATAACTTCTATGGAATCATCCACCTTAGCTATATTTTGAAGGTCTTCCTCTTCATTATATACATACTCATTCTTTGGAATTATTCCATCTTTCATGTAATTTATATTTACTATTACTTCATTTGAAGTAACACTTAAAATCTTTCCCTTTATTATTTCTCCTTCCCTTAGAGTTTTTAAATCATAATCTTTTAAAAGCTCTTCCATAGACATTTCATTAGTCATAATATCACTCCTTAATACTTTATACTTTCATTTTACAAAAGACTCTTAAGTAATTTCAACTTAATTCCTTAGTTCTTTAAGTTTTTCTTAAATAACCTCTTTTTATGTTTATATATATAACATAATAATATATTATATATATAACATATTATTATTTGTCTAGAGTAAAATATGCCTTTAACTTCTATAGTAAGGTAATAAAGCTATAAATGAAAGCTAAGAAATAAATACAAGTATATATTAGAACTATTAGTCTATATTGTTGTAAAAACAAGATACAGGATTAAAGGTTATCTAATACCGTTTAAAAAGTTTAATATATCTAGTAAATGAGAGATATTAAACTATCTATTGAGGTATTTATAATAATATAATGCTTTTTAGGCTAATTCAGCTTATTTTAGACTTTGATAAATGGTGTTATATACCATATAATTAATTCATGGATAACTTATCTGTAATATTAATTTGATTTTTAATTTAATATTTTAGGGGGTGATGATAATAAAAAATAAAAAGCGCTTTTTATTTAGCTTATTCTTAGTCTTTATCTTTACTTTAACTAGTTATATTGATTTAGAATTTTTTCCGCTAAACATTAATAATACTGAAGTAGCTATGGCAAAAGGAGCTAAAAGTTCTGGAAGCTCAAAATCCAGCTCCTCTAGTAAATCTTCTTCAAGTAAATCATCTAGTAGTGGTTTTAAATCGGGATCTTTTAGTAATTCATCTAGTAGTAAATCTTCTTCTGGATCATCCAGCAGTAAGTCTTCTACTAATAATTCAAGTAGTAAATCATCCAGTGGTGGTTTTAAATCAGGGTCTTTTAATAAACCTTCTGGAGGAGATTCATCTTCTGGTGGAACAAAGTCAGGTAGCTTCTCAAAGCCTACTGAAAATAACGGATCCAGTGGTTCATCCTCATCCAGTAGCGAAAAGAAAGAGAAACGCTCTTTTATACCAATACCAATTCCTTTTGGTGGAGGTGGAGGACTCTTTGGAGGACCTAGATCATCTCGTGGATCTTCTAGCTTCTTAGGTGGAATCTTCGGGTTCATTATTACATTAATAATAATCATTATAATAATAAAACTTATAAAAAAATTTATAGATAGAAAATATAAATAGCCAAAATTTAAGGAGGATTTTAAAATGGGAGTATTTAATAGAATATCAAATATGTTTAGAGCAAAGGTAAACACTAGTTTAGATGAAATGGAGAATCCAATAGAACTACTTGATCAAAAGATAAGAGATATGGAAGATAGCTTAAGTAAAGCGAAACTTTCATCAGCACAAATTCTTGGTAATGTTCATGAAATAGAGAAGAAAATGGCTGCTGCTAAGAAAGAATCAGAAGACTTTGATTCAAAGGTAAAGTTTGCATTATCTAAAGGAAATGAAGACTTAGCTAAAAAAGCTCTTGCTAAGAAGCTTGAGGCAGATAAAACTTATGAAAGCTTAAATAAGAGTCATGGTGAGGCTAAAGAAAAGGCTGAAATCATAAAGAAAAACCTAAGATCTCTTGAAGAAGAAATAGAAAAGACTAGATCCTATAGAGATGAAGCTGCTGCTAGATATAACAACGCTGAAGCATCAAAGAAAGTTAATGAAATTCTTGCTAACGTGCAGACCTCATCTAATAAGATAAATATAGATGATATAGAAAGAAAGATTCAAAGAAAAGAATCTACCGCTGAAGGTCTTGCTGATCTTAGGGAAGATAACAGCCTAGAGAAAGAATTTGAGGCATTAAATAATCTTGATTTAGAATCAGAACTTGAAAAATATAAAAATGGCGGTGAAAAACCAGCTTCTCAGCTAGATAGTGAGCTTGAAAAATATAAAGAAAATAAATAGGTGATATGTAATGTCTAAAGCTTTAGAGTTCATAAATAGTGAAAAAAGCCATTATGGCAAAATATTTGTAGATGTAAGCTATGCTATAGATAATGTAAGCCCTTTTCTAGATAAAGATGTTTTAGAAAACAGGAAATACACAGTAAAACTTCCTGTAATAAAAAAATATATTGATGTTTTAGAGGGAGCTGAATCAGAAGCAAAAAAATCCTCTGGCTTTATGTCAATGTTTAAAGGGGATAAGGTTACTCCCCTAGTTGAAAGCTTTAAAAGAGATAATAAGGATAGCTTAATTCAGTTAGAGAATTGTAGTAAATGTACCTGTTTAAACTGCACTGCTCAATGTAATTTTGCCTCTTGTGAAGGCTGTAGACCTGGTTCATTTATAGCCTACTGTGACCATGAAAGATATAATGTTACAAAGCATGGAAACTTTAATATAGAACTTACTAATAATAGAACTGGTCGTACAGATAGATATAAGGTTATGGCTACTATGGAAGACTGTGTAGATGAAAAAAGGTATATAGTAATACAAAATGTTATGGATAACAGTGATAAATATATACTTCATTATTACCCTGGAATATCTGAAGATGATTATGGTGAAATTACAGATGGAGAAGAATTTGATACCATAGCTTCTTTATACGGAAAAGTAGATGTATAATACACATAAAAATCTATAATAGCATTATACATCGCCCCTAAAATTTAATTATTCTCTCGCTGTTTCAGTGAGTATATAAAAAGAAATAGGGAACTCAATAGTTCCCTATTTCTTTTTTATAATCTTTATTAGATTATAAAATTTTAAAATCATTAATTATCATAGCTCATTATGATAAAATTTTAGGGCTGTGGCACTAAGAATAAATATTACAATATATTGTGCTAATTTTAAATTTGCAAATCAATATATTGTATGTAGATTCTTTAGTGCCACAGCCACAATTTTATATTAATTTATAGATACAACTTCATATCCTACTTCATCTATAACTTCTTTTATCTTTTCATCAGAGATTTCTCCCTCTATTGTAGCTGTCTTAGAAGCTAAATCCACCTCTACTGAAGTTACTCCTTCAACTTCCATTAAACCATTTTTAACGTGTCCTACACAATGGTTACAGCTCATTCCTTCTATTACTACCTTTTTCATAAATATCTCTCCTTTAAATATATACTGTACAAGGTACAATGCCCCTTGTCATGGCACATTTTTAATATTTTATCTGATGGATAGAAGCTGTAGGATAACAGTTGCCTCAACCCTAGATGAGCTTATCTAACCTTCAGTTGGTGGAAAGAACACCGCCTGAAAGAAGATTCCTTCTATTTATATGCCTTAAATCTCTTAAGTCTTAAAGCATTTAAAAGAACTGATACTGAACTAAAACTCATGGCAAGGGCTGCTATCATAGGATTTAAAAGCTTACCACCAAATGCATACCATACTCCCATAGCTACTGGTATTCCAAGGGTATTATAAGCAAATGCCCAGAACAGATTTTCCTTTATATTTAATATGGTTTTCTTACTTAGCTTTATAGCTGTTGGTACATCCATCAAATCACTTCTCATAAGAACAATATCTGCTGATTCAATGGCAACATCTGTACCTGAACCTATGGCAATTCCTATGTGGGAAGCTGCAAGTGCTGGAGCATCATTTATTCCATCTCCTACCATAGCAACCATTCTTCCTTCATTTTGAAGAGCCTTAACTTCTTCAGCCTTATTCTCTGGAAGAACTTCAGCTACAACTTTATCAATTCCTACTTCCTTTGCTATAGCTCTAGCTGTATTCTTATTATCTCCTGTAAGCATAACTACTTTAATTCCCATACCATGAAGAGCATCAATAGCTTTTTTACTGCTAGCTTTAACAGTATCAGCTACTGCTATAACTCCATATAACTCTCCATTAACTGCCATAAACATTGGAGTTTTACCTTCTAATGCAAGTTCATCACTTAAAGCCTTAGCCTTTTCTATATCTATATTATTTTCTGCCATAAGCTTTAAGTTACCTATTAGAATGTTCTTTCCTTCAATAACTCCTTCTATACCTTTACCAGATATAGAGTTGAAGCTTTCAACCTTCTTAAATTCTATATTTCTATTTTCAGCTTCTTTTACTATAGCCTCTCCAAGAGGATGCTCTGAAGCCTTCTCTAAACTAGCTGATAAAGAAAGTAAAATATCATCATTTTCTCCATCCTTTAGGGATATAATATTAGTTACCTTTGGTTTACCTTCTGTTATAGTACCTGTTTTATCAAAGATAATAGTATCTATTTTATGAGCAGTTTCTAAAGCTTCTCCGCTCTTAATAAGCACTCCATTTTCTGCTCCCTTTCCTGTACCAACCATTATAGCTGTAGGAGTAGCAAGTCCTAATGCACATGGACAAGCTATAACAAGAACAGAAATAAATATAGTTAATGTAAAGACTAGATCTTTACCGCTTATAAACCAAGCTAAAGAAGATATTATAGATAAAGCAATAACTACTGGCACAAAATATCCTGAAATAACATCTGCTAATTTTGCAATTGGTGCCTTTGACCCTTGCGCTTCTTCAACAAGTTTTATTATTTGTGCAAGAGCTGTATCGGCCCCTACCTTTGTTGCCTTATATTTTATATATCCATTTTTATTTATAGAAGCTCCTATTACCTTATCTCCCGCCTTCTTATCTACAGGAATACTTTCTCCTGTAAGCATAGATTCATCAATAGAAGTTTGTCCCTCAACTATTTCTCCATCTACTGGAAGCTTTTCTCCTGGTTTTACAACTATAATATCTCCTACCATAACTTCATCTATAGGTATAGATATTTCCTTACCATCTTTTATTATTATGGCATTTTTAGGTGCCAGCCCCATAAGTTTTTTAATTGCCTCTGAAGTTTTTCCCTTAGTTACACTTTCTAAATACTTACCAAGGGTTATTAATGTAAGAATTGTAGCTGCAGATTCAAAATATAGTTCATGAGTATAATGATGATATCCCTTTCCTATTTGAACAATTGCAAAAATTCCATATAAAAAAGCTGCTATAGATCCTATAGATACTAAGGAATCCATATTAGGGCTCTTTCCAATCAAGGCCTTAAATCCACTCTTGAAGAATTTTCTTCCCTCATACATTACTGGTATTGTTAGTATAACTTGTACTATCGCAAAGTTAAAAGCATTAACCTTAGGGTCTATAAAACTTGGTACACTAAGTCCCATCATAGAACCCATAGCTATATACAATAATGGTACTGAAAAAATAAGTGATACAATAAATCGTCTCCAAAGTTCTCTACTTTCTTCCGCCTTTTTATCTTGGTGAGAATCATTGACTTCTTTAGTGTTCTCTATAGCCTTATATCCTGCCTTTTCTACTGCTGCTTTTATATCGGCCCCTCTTAAAACACTTCCATCATAGGACATAGTAAGCTTTTCTGTGGCTATATTAACACTGGCCTCACTTACTCCTTCTAATTTCTTAACTGCTCTTTCTACTGCCTTAGCACAAGAAGCACATGTCATTCCTTCTATCTTAAAAGTCCTTGTTATATCATCAGTTAAAGCTTTATATCCAGCCTTTTCTACTGACTCCTTAATATTTACCTCAGTTAACTTGGAAGGATCATAGCTTATAGTAAGCTTTTCTGTAGCTATATTAACACTAGCTTCACTTACCCCTTCTAATTTTTTAACTGCCCTCTCTACTGCACGAGTACATGCTGCACAGGTCATACCCTCTATTTTAAATACTTTTGTTAAATCATTTGAGATAGCCTTATATCCACCTTTCTCTATAGCCTTTTCTATATCTAATTTTTTAACCTTCTTTTCATCATAAGATATAGTTAATTTTTCTGTGGCTATATTTACTGATGCACTGTCTACCCCATCTAGCTTTTTACTAACACGTTCCACTGCCTTAGCACAAGCTGCACAAGTCATTCCTTCTATCTTAAAAGTACTTGTAATCATCTAAAAACCTCCTTAACCCTTATGAATTTATTAATTTACTTATAAATCAATTTGTCTAATACTTGCATAAGCTCTTTTACCTTTTCCTCTCCACTTTCATGTAAAAAAGCTTCCTTAACACAATGATTCATATGATTTTCTAAAATTATCATATTTGCTCTTTTAAGCTGAGCCCCTGCTGCAATAATTTGATTTGATACATCTATACAATATCTATCATCCTCTAACATTTTTACTATTCCATCTATCTGTCCTCTAGCAGTCTTTAATGCTTGAAGAGCTTTTTTTCTTTCATCGCTCATTTTATTACCTCCTCCCCCCTGGGGGGTGCTTTATATTTATAATATAACACTAATGATAATTTATATCAATAGTTTTTTATATTTTTCTTTATAATTATTGTTTTTTAATTATCTATTAGGGAATTATGCTACATTTAATACTGTAATCTACAGTATTAGTTAAGTCTTTAAAGTAGTAAAAATTTATGCTCTTAAAGTATAGAGTTTTAGAATCAAGAATCTAATATCCACCGACTTAAAGACTTTAAGTTAACTAAAGCAAAAGTTAATGTATAAATTTTAGTCCTTATTTTTAATATGTATATCTTAAATCTAAATTATGTAATTATAATGAATTTTTATATTATCTGTCTTTAATTATAAATCATTAATAGTAGAAGTACACAAATCCTTATCCTAATATATATATATATGCTTAAAGGCACCATGAATTTTAATATTAAATTCATGGTGCCTTTATAATAATATAAAATTAAATATTTAATTTTTATTAAATATGTTCTAAATATTGTTTTAAAGCTTTTTTAACCCTTATAATTACGTCCTATATTTAATGTTAAACTTATCTTGTAAATACTAAAGTATTTTTTGAAGAAAGCTCTTCATTAAACTTATAGTCTTCCTCATTGAAGCCTTTTATGTCCTCTAACTTATCTATTTTATTCTTAATTATATATCTACTCATAAGTCCCCTTGCTCTTTTAGCATATAAGGCTATTATTTTATAACTTCCATTTCTAAACTCTTTAAAAGCAACATTTACAACCTTAGTATCTTTTCCTAAGTTATTAAAATCTATGGATTTACTGTATTCTTCAGAAGCTAAATTTAAAAGTATCTTTTCCTTATGATTCTTAAGTTCCTCCCTCATAAAAGCTGTAGATTTTTCTTTCCAAAAATCATACAAATCTTTTCCTTTAGGGTTTTTAAGCTTGGTTCCCATTTCTAGCCTATAGGGTTCTATATTATCTAAGGGATTTAGTATCCCATATATTCCTGAAAGAATTCTTAAATGGTCTTTTGCAAAAATAAAATCCTCTTCTTTAAAATCCATAACATTAATACCTTTATAAACATCCCCTGAAAATACAATAAGACTTTGTCTTCTTTCATTATCATTCATTCCAAACTTTTGAAACCTATAAAAATTAAGTTCTGAAAGTTTTTCACTAAGCTTCATAAGGCTACTTATATCCTCTGGGCTATACCCCTTTAATATATGAGCAATCTCTTCACTTTCCTTTTTAAAATGTGGTTCCAAAGAAATATCTGTATATACTTTTTTATCATACTCCAAGGTCTTAGCTGGAGAAATTATAGCTATCATAATCTTCACCTCACAAATATATTATAAACTTAAATATATTATTTTACTTACTAATAATCTTTATTATTTAAAAATCCCCATTAATAGTATATAATAAAATATAAAGTTTTTCAAAAATAAATAGCATGGCACATGCCATGCTATTTATTTAATATTACTTTTGGGTTTGATTAAATGGTTTAATAAAACTACTAAAAAAGTTATTTGGGTTGTTTATTACATAAGGATTTTTATAAGTTATAAGCTTTGAATAAATCACTATTAATTACTACAGTTAATGAATTTTAAATACATAACTGATATAAAAAAATACTTATTCTGTTGTGGTGGGTAGCCTTTAACTTACATTTTTTATTATAAACACTCCAGTTATATATATTTTATTTTCGACATATTAGTCGTAATTTTTTCTATATATGATAATACTTATACACTTAAGATTGCATAACCGTGAAATATTTTTATAGGTAATGTTATGATTTATTCTAATTAATTAAATATTGTACTGTATATTTAATACTATATTATATTTACAAAATATTAATAACAATATAGTATCCTATCCTTAAATCAGTTAATAATTTTAAAATACATCATTAATGACATTATTCCTACTTTTATATATATTATATTTTAGTTAAAGTAAACTAGGGAGGTTTTGTTTTGAATAACATAATATTACTTGAAGATAGCAAGACTCAAAGAAAATTTATAGAAGATACCTTAAAAGAGTTAATAATTGAAAATAACTTCGATGATGATTTCAACCTTGAATTATCCACTGAGGATGTTGAGGATATTGAAAATTATCTTAGCATTCATCCAAACTCTAAAAGCATATATGTCATTGACATAAATATAAAAAGTGAAAAGTTAGGATTTTATTTAGGTGAAAAGATAAGACATATGGACCCCTTTGGAACCTTAATTTTTCTGACGGGACATTCTGAAATAATGAATTATGTATTTTTATATAACTTAGAGGTAATGGATTTTATAGTAAAAGGGATAGAAATGGATGTTAAGAATCGTCTTAAAAAATGTTTATTTTCTGTTAAGAGAAAACTATCCACCTATTATAATACTCTTCCTTCTAAGTCATTATTAAACATATGTACCAAGGAAAGAATTCTATCTTTAGAAATGAAAGATATCTTGTATATAGAATCTATTGAAAATACTCATAAAATAATTATACATACACCCTATGAAGAATATGAAGTTTATGATAGCTTAAAAAACCTTTCTTTAAAACTTGATGAAAAGTTTTTTAGATGTCATAGATCCTTTGTAGTTAACATAGACCATGTATCTAAGATTAATATTAAAAACTTCACAGCTGAAATAAATAATAAATATCTATGTCTTGTGTCTGTTAGAAAACTTAAAGAACTTGTATCATTATATGATAAGGCAAGATTTTCTGGTAATTAACCCTCTATGAACTTATCTTAGGACTACCAGCTGTCATATATAAGCTTCCTAATAAAATAGGCTATTCCAGCTTGTAGTCCTAGGATAAGCTAAACTTAAAATTATTATAAGATCCTATATAAATAAGACGACAAATCTGCCGCCTTATCTATATAGGATCTTAGTATTTAATTAATATGTAGGATGTTTTAATTTTATTAAGGGTCTTATTATAGATCATAAATTAATTAAAAGATGTAGTGAGTTTATACATTTTAATATTCTCTATAATCTATGTTTTTATTATATATTTTATCTTCTATTAATAAAAAAACTTGCCTTAAACAATGTATAAAAATTATTAATTAATAGTTTTTATACATTATTGAAAGCATAATCGTATATTTTTATATAGATATGCTAAAATCTCAATATATCTTAAATTAAAAATTATTAAAATAAAATTCAGCTGGAGTAAATACCTCAGCTGAACCAAATTTATCATTATTTTTATGTATAATATCTTTTATATTCCTAAATTTTTTCTTATACTCTCATATTCTTTAGTTGTTATCGGGTGATATACTTCTTTTTTTAATACTAATCCCTTAACTTCTTTTATAGCATAAAAGGTATCATCTGTTCCTTTTTTGAACCTTTTTGTTGCTTCAGTCTTCATTATTATATAATTTTTCCCGTTGTAATCCTTTCCTTTAAAGTGATCACCACAATCCTTATTGATTACACACCTAATCAATACTAAATCGTCTGAATTATTAAACTCTTCTAATATTTCCATGAAAAATCCCACTCCAAAACTAAAAAAATTTATACTCATATAATCGTAAAAAATGTTTTAAACTTTATAATTTAGTCGAATTATCCCCATCATTCACTAAAAACATATAAATTTATTATATTATATTTTATTCTGAATTAAAATCATTTTATTATATTTTATTATTTATATTTTTAATGTTATATATTAAGGTTTACCCTATTTTGTACTCAATATTCTATATAATAATATAGACTAATCAAAAGTTCTAATCTAATATTTAAAGATTAGAACTTCTTAATATGTAACTACCATCCTTTAGTTATAAACTCTTGTCTATAATGACTCCTATCATCTTCTAGAAGTATATTATATTGGTTATTATCTACTTCTATATGAGTTAAGGTAGCTTGCCCCATAACTGGTAGAGAAACTATATCATCTATATTAAGATTTTTAAATAATGTCATTAAGAACTTTAATGTCATTCCATGGGTGACTATTAATACCTTTTTATCCTTATTATTATTTATTATATCTATAATTGCATGTTGTATTCTATTTACAAAGTCTAACACCACTTCTCCTTGAAAAGGGGTATATTTAGAAGGTGTATTAAAGAACTTTTTATACTCTTCCTTATATTCCTTTACTCCTTCTATTTCCTCTAGGGTCATCCCCTCCCATGCGCCAAAGTTTATTTCCTTTAAGCCATTATGAGTTAATAAAGGAATATCCTTATGCCCTCTTATTATCTCTGCAGTTTTATAAGCTCTCTCCAAAGGACTTGTATATATTACATCTATGTCTACATCTTTAAGTCTATCTCTTAAATCCTCTGCCTGCATTATTCCCGCCTTAGTTAATGGGGAATTTTGTGTTCCTTGAAGTCTTTTCTCTAAATTCCACATAGTTTGTCCATGTCTTGTTAAGTATAAAGTAGTCATTTTGCCTCCTTGTATAATTAAAATTTTCAGTGGTACTAATAAATTCTTTTATCATTAACACCAAAAATATCTTTAGTTAAAGTAAGTTATAGGGTTTTTACATAAACACTTAACTTATCCCTTAAAAATATCCTTGATTTATCTTTCTTTGGATAGATGTATAAATTAAGTTTAAAACTTAAAACCCTATAATTATTGAATAATATTCACTAAATAATATTATATACTATTTAAAACTTTTTAGCTTCCTTTAATCATATTATCTTTAAGCCAGTAACTTTTAGTTTCTTAATTTCAGAACTTTATAATTTAGAAACACATTTTTTACTACTTTAAAGACTTAACTAGCACAATGAATTAACTTAAGTTTTCTATAATAAAATACTCCCATAAAGTAGATTTAAATAGATTTTTAGGTTCTATCTACTTTATGGGAGCATTTACAATATATACCTACTTTAATATGTCTTTTAAGAAACTCTCTCCATTCTCATTACCTTCTTTATTAAAGTAATTGAGTACAGTTGCCCCTACATCAGATAAAGTTCTCCTAGTACCTAGGTCTATTCCACTCTTTATTTTATGTCCTGTTATAAGAAGAGGAACCCTTTCTCTAGTATGTCTACTATGTCCTATGGTTGGATCATTACCGTGGTCAGCCATAATTAATAGTATATCTTCTTCACTTAGTTTGTCCTTTATTTCACCTATATATTTATCTGCAATTTTTAACTTCTCTGCATACTTAAAAGCATCTTCTCCATGACCACTTAGGTCAGTTTCTTGGACGTTAGTACATATAAATCCTTCTTTAATTTCATCCATTTCCTTTAAGGTAAGCTTTAGTACCTCCTCAGTATCTACACAGGATATACTCTTTCCAAAGTCATTACTTACAATATCTGCAACCTTTCCAAGAAGAGTTACATCTATACCTGCTCTTCCAAGAATAGTTGGAGCCTGAACCTCTGGGTCTATTCCATAACCTAGATGTATGCATTGATATCCATTGTCGTATACCCCTGATTTAGGTGCATTTATTCCTATAAATCCATTTGGTTTCTCCTCTACAGCATTTAAGATATTATTTATATCTATCTCCTCTCCACCAAAGGTTATAACCCTTGATACTTTTACATTAGCTCTTACTATCTTCCCTATTTTAAGTACTTCTTTAAAGTCTATATAATCTAAAGCAGAAGTAATATTATAAGCTTGTCCAAGATCCGCCTCTATATTATCAGCTACAGTTAATACATCATTAACAACTAAAAATTCTGCTTCATTACCCTTATGAATTTCAGCTTTATAACCTTTTTCCTCTAAGGCTGCCTTTACTTTATTTATATTTTTTGTAAAAGGCTCCTTTACTGGCATCTTAGGATTAGTTCCCATGATTTCCTGATGACCATAAAAGGTATCAGCTCCAAAATGAGTTAAATTAGCTGAACCAAAGGTTCCCAAGGTGGACTTTTTCATCTCCTTATAATCTTCTCCTAGGGCATTCATAAGCCCTAAAGCTTCTAAATTAGGAAGTTTTAATCCTCCTACTTTATCTAATATATGTTTTAATGTGTTAGAACCTACATCACTAGGTCTTACCACCTTTGCATCCTCCATATATCCTATTCCAAAACCATCAAGTACAATTACAATAAATCTTTTCATTGGTATCTCCTTTCTTTGAAAGGTTATACTTCCCTTCCAAATACATCATATATTCCAACTAACTCTGGTTTGTTATCTTTAATTCCTTTTACTATTGCCACATTACTTCTTGTTACAAAAAGTTGAGTTCTAAAAGCCATTATGGCAGTACTAGATACTTCACTGTTACCCTTTAAGGTAAAATAATAGTCTATAGATTCTAAAGAAGGCTCTTCTACCTTTAGTTTTTTTCTATTGTGATTTTTATCAGCCACTAAAACATTTTCCATGTGTGATCTTCTATAATGACCACCACCATAAACAAAACTTTCTTCTCCTAAGTTATGGGAAACTTCTGTAACATAAACCATAGAGGGGATTTCCACGCAGTCATCATTACAAGCACCATAAGGCGTTGTTCCTGTAAGTCCATGGCCTGGCTCTCCATGAGTTCCTCCAAAATCACTTATTAACTTCATATTTTCAACTGAAGTTGCAGAAGGCATGTTTATTTCTCCTAAAGGTCTTTTAAGATAATCTTCTAATATATCCTTTCCTTTTAAAACTGTTTTTACATTAGGGGTTTCCTTAATTCTTTTTGCCTCTTCATCGTATAGAAAGCAAGGAAAAGAACAAACCCCATCTATTTTTATATTTGGTAATTTATTTATTTCTTCTGCTGCTTCTTTAAGATATTCTAAGTAAAATCCGCCATACTGTGCTGGATAAAGAATATCATTTCTATCAATTACTCTAAGGATTATCTTCTGAGTAATATTTAAATCCCTTGCTACTTCATCTATTTCCTTAGCTTTTTCCACTGAATATACTGTTATATAATCTATTCCTCTTCTAATTAATTCTTTTAAGGATGACTTTGGTATTTGTACTAAATGTCCTACATGACCAAGTTTCACTCCATTATCTGAAAGAACCTTAGCTTCTTTATAATCAACTGCTACTGCTCCTTCATAACCAAGTTTCATAAGTTCTTTTCCAAGAAGAGGATTACGTCCTACTTGCTTTGTCATAAAATAAAGCTTTATTCCATATTTATCAGCTTCTTCTTTAATAATTTTTCCATTATATAAGAAAGCATCCATGTCTATAACATAGGTATCAGGTAGTATCTTACCTTCTCTATGAAGTTTTATAGCTGCATCTATAAGCTTTGGATTTTTCTGTAATGTTATATCTAAGAACATGGTTTCACCTCTTTCTTATATTGCTTTATCTATAGCCTCTTTTAATATTCTAATTACAGTATCTGCTCCACTTCTCATTGGATTTATTCTAATCATTCTCTTTTCTAGAGTTTTATCTGCTGCTCTAAAGGTTCCAGAAACCCTATAAAACATTGGTACAAATTCGTATTTTGATTCAGCTCCTACTGGATTTGGTGCCGCTCCTAAAGCTTCTGCTTCACTTAAAACTCTATCAGCAATTTCTTCTTCTAATTCCACTAATAAAACCTTGGATTGTGCATTAGCTAAAAATGCTTTCTTAACTCCTGCCACTTCCTTATTATTTAATCTTGTAACTAGCTCCTCATTTACTTTAGCTTGTATTGCTAATGAAACTGGTGCATAAACAAGACCTCTTAATGCTTCCATTGCCTCAAAACCTTGTACTTGGCTTCCTCCTGAATAATTTAAAGAGATAACCTTATCTATTAATTCTTTTTTCCCAACTAAAATCCCAACACCTTCTGGTCCAAGTAACTTAAAGGATGAAAATGCTGAAAGATCTGCTCCACATTGAACTCCTATGTTTTTAACCTTCATCACAGCATAATTATCATCAGTTATTATTTTTATATCCTTATCACATTCTTTTATTATGTTTATAACCTCTGTCATATCATAACTATCTTCTATCTTTTGTCTTGTATATTGAACTAAAGCTCCTTGAACCTTAGTACTTTTTAATACTTCTTTTATATTATCTAAGGAATTAAAGTCTGCATTGACTACATTTATACCCATAGTCTCTAAGGTAGTTTTTGTAGTTGGATAAATAGGAGCATCATGGACAAGGATTGTGTCTCCCGGCTTTAAGAAACTTATAATTCCCCATCTTAAAGCTCCTGTTCCAGCTCCTCTAACAAGCATTGCTTCTTCTGCATTAAAAAACTCTGCTATTACCTTCTCTACCTTTTTTGTAGTTAAAGGCTTATTTAACCCCTTAACCACTCCTAAATCACCTAAGGATAGTATATCTGATCCTTTAAACTGTTTCGTCACCTTATCTATAAGGGTAAATTGAAAATCCATAGCTTCTTCAATACTTATTGATTCCAATGGAAATGTGTTCATATTTTCTTCAACTCCTACTACTTTAAAATTCTTACTATATTACTTTTAGTCATATTATCTATGTGTAACTGTTTAACTCCTCTTTCTAAAAGCCTAGGTATGAATACATCAAGCTCATAAGCATATCCTATACCCCCTCTAGACTTTAAGTTAGATTTCCTTGTTATATCCATGGACATAAGTATTTTTTCACTTAATCCTCTCTTACATAATTCATAAAGTAAATCTATTCTAAGGCCATCTGGCTGATAATTTTCTTTTCCTATAGTGTCAAAGGCCACATTGCATCCTCTATCAATAAGACTTAATATATAATCTAAGTCCCCAGTTAGATCTACATGACTTAATATAACCTTATCTAAATCAATACCATAACTTTCAAATATCTTAAGCTGCTCTATTCCCATAGTTCCAAGAGAAGTATGGGTTATAATAGGTGCCCCTGTATCTACATGAGCCCTTGATGATGCTTTAAAAATTTTCTCCTCCATAGGAGTTATTACATTTACACTGGTTCCTACTTCACCTATAATTGATGCCTTTATATTGCTACCTTCAATTCCATTTATAATTTCATCTATCATAATCCTTGAAAGACCTACTTCATCTAAATCATAAGCTTCCTTTGGAAGAAAAGGTTCTTTGTAATATCCTGTTGAGCAAAGAATGTTAAGTCCACTTTCTTTTGCTACTTTGTCTATATATTCTATATCTCTTCCTATTCCTCTATTTGTAACTTCAATAATATTAGCTACTCCCTTAGATTTTAATTCCTTAAATTCTTCAATGGTTTCATTAAAAGTATCTAGTCTACAATCTTCGTTTTTCTTTATTCCTGAGAGGTCTATTTTTACATGTTCGTGTGAATAAGTTATTCCATCTAAAAGCTTCATTATTACCATCTCCTTAATAGGTTTACCCCACCTTATCTATTGAATATTCTCCAAATACCTTTTTAAAATGTTCCTTTTAAGTTATCTTATAAATCTTTTTCATAAAATAACTTATTATCTAAATTAACTAGTATAAACTGATACTTTGTTTTATTCACTCAACCTTATAATTAAGTTTAAACATAATGTCCCAATACCTAAAAGGTAATGGGACAAACTTTTAAACATTTAAATTCATACTTTTAGGCTTTTAATATATGTTAAAATATTAAGTTATTTTGTATAACAAAGAATAATCTATGTTTATTTTAAAATTACATTAAATAAACATTTTAATTTTTATCTTATGACTTGGGGATGTAACCCCCCATCCTCTAAAAGGTGAGGGATAACAAGTTGCTATGCCCCTAGATTAGCTCATCTAACCTTCAAATATTGGAAAGAACACCATCTGAAGAAAGATTCCTTCTATATTATCTTGGAGGTAAGTATAATCCTAAAATATAAAGTATATTTATAAGTATTCCAACTGCTATTGCTCCAACTGGTCCAACTGCCATATCAACTATTGGTTTCTTAGAAGTTTTGTTAAGTACATATATTCCTATTACTACAAATATTCCAAGTCCTGGTGCCATAGCATCAGCTGCCATAAATCCACCCATTAAAAGTGCTACTTCTAGAACTCTACTCATAGCAGTTCTTATATTGTCTCCACACTTTTTCACTCCTGGGAATTTATCTAGCATTCTAGCAAGTACATCTAAAAGTAATATCTCTAAAGACATAACTGCTGCTCCTAAAACAAAGGCTAAAATCGGGCTCTTAACTAGTAATCCTACTACGAATATAAATGTCATTCCTATTGGAGTATATACTCCTGTGGTTATTGCTGTAGTTGCAACTAATGGAATGAATCCTATTCCTCTTGCAAAGCTTGTCATAGCTGCTTCTATATTTTTACCTTCTTTTAAAAGATTTAATGATATTGGGTCTCCTGCAAGTAGTGAAAGACTTGTAGCTGCTGCCACTAATCCACCCATTACTGCAAGTATAGGAAGATTTTTCTTTATCTTTTTAACTCTTTCTCCAAAGATTGATACTAAGTCTACCTTAGGTGCATTCTCATCTGGCTTTTCTCTTATGGCAAAGAATAACATAATAATCATACCTACAAGTAATGCCATACCTTCTTGATCAAGCTTTATAGTTGCTCCATTGAAATTAAACTTTCCATAATAAAGCACAAGTTGTCTAACTACAAAAGATACTACTAAAGTTATAGCTCCTTTTAAAAGTCCGTATTGATAAGCTACAACTAAAGCTGGGAATATAGCAAAGGCTGCTATTACTGGTGATCCAACAAGCTTCATACTATCTAAGAAATTTACTGGAAGTTTTGCAAATAAATCTACTATAAATTGAAGTCCTAAGACAAGAGCTATACCATAAGCCGCTCCTACTACTCCTGCAACTATAAGACCTTTTGTACCTTTTGGTGACCAAGTTCCTATAATGTCAGTTCCAAGTAATATACTATGAACTAATATAATTGTTGCCGCTAAAGAAACTGGTATACCAAACCCTATAACAAGTCCGAAACTTAAAGCAAAGGAAGTTGCTGCTAAAGCTTTTTTATCCATTCTTCCCTCTAGGTATTCTGGAATTATAGGTCTAAGACCATCATTAAATACTGCAACTCCTTTATTTGCAAGGATTGCTGCTAGGGCACCTAAAAGACCCATTATTACAAGTTTCATTTTATCCATCCCCTCTAAACTTTATTTTTAAAGTATTTTATTTAAAATCACAGGAATAACTTGTTCTGCATGCTGAGGAGTAAATCCAAAGGCCTTCTTTCCTGCTTCTATCTCTTTTTCTATATCCTCATTTGATCTTATATTTCCTGGCATTGATACAGTTGCACATAAACTCATGGTAAGCATTGCAATTGCCATAGCAAGGGCTCCACCGCCACCTGTATTACATGCACCTAAGTAATAATCTGCTGCTCCTGTTTTTACATCCATAGCTGCCTCAAGGTCAGATTTAACTGTAACCACTGCCCTATCCCCTGCTATTTTTCTTGTAATATCTGCTACCTTTTCCTTATCTATTTGTCCACCAATAACTATTCTTACCATTATGTATATCCTCCTTATAACTTTAAAATAATTTATTTTTAAACTTTTATTATTTTATATACTTAAAATACTTTTAATAAGACTTTTCTTTATCCACTTACTAGTATTAATAATATTAAAACTATATATGGAATAATCATTAATTAAAATAAATAATTATAACTCTTATAAGACTTTTAACCTGTTGCTTTTATTATTTAGAAAACAAAGTACATAAATGCATTCCTATAAAAGGCACTTCATTATCTGGAAGGGTTTCTTCTATTATTTCTTCTATTTTCTTAATAATTACCCTAGCTTTTTCATAGTTTTCATTCTTCACTATTTCCTCTATTAAAAATTCATCCATGGGGCTCACCGCTTCATCTCTTTCTATTCTAGATAGTGCCATAACCATATGAGTTACAAACATTGAACCGTTTTCTTCTGTGAGATGAGTGTTATATTCACTTTCTACAACTTCAATTATCTTAAAAATGTTTATATAATTCTCTTCCGACAATTGACCTGCTTCCTTTAAAATATCCAATCTCATTTTTAAATCCATATGTTACCCTCCATTATACAATATACAATATTTTGTACATTAATTCTAAAATTTTAGTAGTTAGGGATAAGCCTTCCCTGAACTACTGAATTTTGTACATTCAATACTTCTTCAACATTTATAAATTGTTTTAGAAGTTTTCCTATTTCAGGTCTTTTATTATCTACAACAATTACTGCTTCTGTATCTTTATATTTAAAAATATCATTATCTATAGACTTATAGTTAACACCTATATTGTTATCTTTAATGTCATCTATGTTCCAAACTGCTGCATCTATTTCACCTTTTAAAATATTATTTAATAGTTGACTATAGAGTACTGGCTTAAACTCCACTCTCTTCCCTTCACATTGATTTAATGTTAAAATCTTATGATCTATTGAAGAGTAATCTATTCCTACTTTCATTCCATCTTCTATGTGTTTTGCCTCTTTACTATTAAAAATTAAAATATGCTCTTTAACAAAACTCATGTTGCCAAAATCCACTGCTATCTCCACATCATTATATTCTTTTATATGATGTTCAGCTGCAAGCTTTGACATAACAACAAAGTCGTACCTACCATCCTTAAGCATTTTTATTCTATTAGAAGCCCCTCTCATATAAGCTAGATTCAAAGCAAATTTTTGAGAAAACTTACTATTATATATTCCTGTAGCAAGGCCTTCATATATCCTTGAATAAGGAAGTGGCATAACCCCAACTATATTACTTATATCTGCAACTTCTAAAAGCTTTACATAATCTATATAGGTAATATAAGTTCCAAGGTGTCCTCTTGGGTCAAGCCTTATACAATCTATATCTTGTAAAATTTTAAGTGCTACTTGAACTGTACCTCTAGCACTGGAATATTTCTCTGAAAATTTTGCAACAGTACTTATTCTATCTCCTATTTCTAAGGTTAGAAATTCCTTAGCTAGGTTCATAGCCATAAGTCCATTTTTTTGCATTAATTGTTGTCTTATGGTCATAAATTTCCCTCTTTTCTATGAATGTACGTTTTTTTGTACATTGTTTGTATTTTTATTATAACAATAAGTGATATTGTTTTCAATAGTTTTTTTAAAAAAAGTTATATAACTAAAATATAGCATATAACT
This sequence comes from Clostridium hydrogeniformans DSM 21757, assembly GCF_000686705.1. Taxonomy (GTDB): domain Bacteria; phylum Bacillota; class Clostridia; order Clostridiales; family Clostridiaceae; genus Clostridium_Z; species Clostridium_Z hydrogeniformans. The sequence goes on from NZ_JMLJ01000003.1 coordinate 617,156, forward strand.
TTTTTCTAAACTATTATGTTTTTAAGAGTATATTGCCATTAAAAGAACTCCTACTGATATGAAGATAGCTCCTAGAATACCACCTTTACTTAATCTTTCTCCTAAGAAAATAAATGCTAAGATAATACCAAAGACTACACTTAGCTTGTCCACTGGTGCAACCTGAGATACCTTTCCATTTTTTAATGCAAGGAAATAAAAAAGCCATGATAAAGCTCCTGCTACTCCACTAAGTATAACAAATGACATAGCTTTTTTATTTGCAAGTACTGTGGATATTTCATTAAACTTTCCTTGAGCAAATACCACCACCATTAAAAAAACTGCCATTATAACCGCTCTAATAGCTGTGGCTGTATTAGAATCTATTCCTTTCAATCCTAATTTACCAAAAATCCCAACTAAAGCTGCCATAACAGCTGATAATAGAGCATATAATAACCAACTTTCCATTTACTAACACCTTCCTTTTTTAAATTAATTAATTTTAATTTCTAAGAATAATCCATTATCCTATATGTTTATTCTAGTAATATTTTATTTATCATAATATTCATATATATGGATTTAGCTTCCAATAAGTGCTGTATATTATATAAAATAATACACCTATTATTTTTACTTTCAACCTTAAAAATATAATTTAGATACATTTCTTTTGTAAACATCAAATGTAAATATTCATTAATATTTAGAAAAACTTCTTAATAAAATAGAAAACTTCTAATAAAAAATAATTTTTCTGCCTATTACTTAACCCTAGATATTATCATTAATAAATTTCTATAGTATTTTATTTAGAATAAAATAAACCCTATGGTATTACTAAGCTTAAGTAATACCATAGGGTTTTATTGTATTAATTCTAATTTTACTCTCTTCCCGTAAACCCTTGATTTTCAAGAGATTCTTTAACCCTTGGGTAGTATATACTCTTATAAACTCCACTTATTCTTTGAGACCACTGACTCTTATCAGCTCCTCCTGTTCTTTCTTTCAAATAATCACTTATTAAATCATCATAGGAATCAAGTTGTTCTTTTTTTATCTCTTTATATTTTTCATTATGAACAACAAGTTCTTTAGGCATTCTTGGTTTTTGATCTGGATTTTCCTCTGGATATCCAACTACTAATCCACATATAGGATAAACGTATTTAGGAAGGTTTAGCATCTCTATAACATCCATTGGATTTTTTCTTATCCCTCCTATAGGAACTGTTCCAAGTCCCATAGATTCTGCTGCAACTATTGAGTTACCCATGGCAAGACCAACATCTACCGCCCCAACTAAGTTAGCTTCCTCACTAGTTATTATTTTTATCTCTAAGCCATTCTTTTCGCAGGCTTTAGCTGCTCTATTAAAGTCCATACAATATATTAAAAATACTGGGGCCTCAGCTACATAACCTTGATCTCCCACTAAATGGGCTAGCTTATCTTTATTCTCCTTGTCTTTTACAACAATTATAGATACCCCTTGACCATGAATTGAACTTGGTGCCCACTGAGCTGCTTCTAATATATAATTTAACTCTTTCTCTTCTATATCCCTACTGCTATATTTTCTTATAGATCTATGATTTAATAAACTTTTAACTGTTTCATTCATAATAATTCTCCTTAAGTAGTAATTATTCTCATCTTAATTTAATAAAATTCTATCACATAAAATTTTCTTAGTAAACCTATAAAAATATACTTATCTTTTTAATATATAAGGCTACTATTGTAAAGTATGTGTAGAATTCTCATAAAAAATACAATAAACTCTACCATAATTTCTTAAATTAATGAATTATATATAAAGTCAGCTTAAAATAAGTACGATAATGTTGAAATTAATTTTATTTTGTAATATTATTTTTATATAAGGTTAGGAGGTAATATCTAAAATGAATAAACTTTTAAAATTCGCAGTACCTGTCCTTGCAGGAGTCATTCTTTTTGCTGGATGTACTAATAAAAAGGATGAACCTAAGGTAGTAACTTCTGAAACTACCACAAGTGAAAAAGGTCCATTTCAGAATATAATAAATAAAAATGGGTCTCTAGAGAGTTTCTACAGCAAGACTTACATAACTATGGATACAAAGAAAGATAATAAAGATCCAAAAACTACTAAGTTAACTACAGAGCTTACAACTACAAATAAAGGAAAGAACCTATATATTAGTAATACTTCAAAAGATATGCCATCCTTAAAATCTGAAGTATATATGGATGAAACTACTCTTTTATTTAAGCCTAGTGATTCTAAAAACTTCTTAGATATAACTAATACAGCTAACTATTCAGCAATAGTTGGAGATGTATACTCAGGAAACGGTACTTTTTCTAGTAGCAAGCTTATAAAAAAGGCTTATGCTATACTTAATGAGAGTAAAGATTTAAAGTTTGAAGATAAAACAAAATCTATAGAAGATACAAAGTTAAATTTTAAAACTGTAAATGTTACTATTCCTGGTAAGGATGCTCGAGATGACTTAATAGAAATGTTTAAGGGAACCTTAGAAGGTGACTTTAAAACTAAAGAAGAACTTGCTTCTTTCTTATCCAAGCTTACCTTTGGTGATGTTAATATAACTTTTTATATTAACAAGGATGATATAATAAAGAGTACAGATATTTCTGTGGTTATGTCATACGATAAATTTGAAATGAAGGTAACTATGGATTCTAATTTAATTTACTATAATGATAAGGCTATAGCATTACCTAAAATAGATAAATCTACTGTTAAGTCTTATGATGAGTATACTAAGAGTAAAGAAAAAACTAAATCTAATAAATAAAATATACCTAGGGTTAATTCCCTAGGTATATTTATTTTTCTTATATTTCATTTAAATTCTATAAAGTCTTTTCCCTAAAAACCTCTGTTTTATTCTTAGGATTTAGGGCCGTATTTAATATTATAGTTGAGACACCAACTGTAATAGATCTTTACTAATTAGTCATCACTTTTTAAAAACTATAATCTATTTTTTCTACTGATTTATCAACTATTTGTGCCTCAACCTTTTCCTTAAGTCCTACTCCCTGAAAAGTTAAAACATTAGTAGTAATTATCTTGTCCATAAGTGCTGTAACTTCATCTTTTAAAATATTTTCCCTTACTGGGGATATATTAACCCTTACCTTCTTTCCTAATAAATTTATAAAAGTTAAAACTAAAGTTCTATTATCCATGAAAACCCCTCCTTAAATATTTTTTTAATAACTATTAACCTAACCCTACTTCTCAATACTATAAGTATTCTCTTTTACTATCTCTCCCAGTGGATATGATAGGAACTTTTCTATTTCCTTAGAAACCTCATAAATTTTACTGTCATCTGCTCCATCTTCTAAAAACCCTATCCTTACCTTTTTAAACTTATCCTTTCCTTTTTCATCCTTACCTACTATCACCTTTAAACTTAATAAGCTTTTTGATATTGTTGAATTTGCCATATTCATCAACTCCTTTCACTTATTAGCTATACGGAACCTTACTATATTTACTAAATAATTTTAAAAACTTTGTTTAATTTTAAAATTAGACCTATTCCAAAAGTCACTATAATATTTTAAAACTTAAGTCTTCTATAGGGTTTTAAGTTTTAAACTTAATTTATACATCTATCCAAAGAAAGATAAATCAAGGATATTTTTAAGAGATAAGTTAAGTGTTTATGTAAAAACCCTATAAAAACTTAACTTATAAACTAAAAGACCCAGCTATATTAAACTGGATCCCTTGCTATATCCATAGCCATTCTCTCAAGAATAGCTATAGCTTTATCATAATTATTTCTTGTAATTGCCTTATCCATATCTATTATAAAAGTTTTCATTATATTATCACACTGCTCACTGCTTCCCTTTAATGCTTTCTCCATAAGCTGTCTTTGATTTTTCAAGGCCTTTACTACCTCTGAATATATTATCCTTACTATGTTTTCCTCATGGCTTCTAATACTCTCATCTCTTAGCATCTCTTTACACCATGCATATACATAATAGTACATAGTATAGCTTATTATACTGGAAAGCTCCTCTATATCTAAATCCCTATTTATTTTGATACCTATTTTTATATAAACAGGAGCTATATCATATAATATATATTTATGTAGATTTTCAACAAAGCAATGGTAGTCTATAATTCCGTTTACAAAGGAATATATATTTTCTCCTGTTTTTATCATTGCATAAGCCAATGCTAAAGAAGCAAATTCTAATTTTATTCCCCTTAAAAACTTAACTATAAATTTTCCACTTATTTGTGAAATTAATCCACAGCCATTTAATTTTATAATGTGTCCTACTATTTCTGAAATTCTTCTATTTAAATTCCTCTTATTATTATATTTATATATATTATTATTTAAATATAAATTGACCTCCTTAAATATGTATCTCATATTTGAACCTAGTATATCATAGTTTATCCTATTTCTTAACACATCCCTATGAACTGTATTTTTATATATTTCTGACTTAAGGTTTAAATCTTCATAGAATTCTACATTCTTTACTAAGAACATAATATTACTATTTTTATTATAGTCTTCATTAAAATTCTCACCCTTTAATAACTTAAATAGGTCTCTTCCTTGGATGCAGTTTATATATTCCTTATATAATTCCATCTTATTTCCCTCTTCTTTTATATTCCCCCATTAAAAAGTTTCACCATAACCCATTCTTATAAATAATTTTAAAATATTTATATTACACATAAATCAAATTTCAATTTTCATTTAAACTTTCCATTATTAACCATAGCCAAGTTAAAAATTAGTATACTAATTCTAAATAGCTAATCCAAATTTATGTACACTTTATAATTAGTAAAAATTTTTATCATTTAGGTTTCATCCTATTTCCAACTTAAATCCATGTTAAATCCATTTTGTTTCTTTTGTATCCTTATTAGTAAATTATATCATATTAATTTATTATTTTACAAATTTTATTAACTATTACTATATTTCATAAATATTATATTATTATTTTAAATTTTAAACAGAATCCCTGTAATATCAATACATATATTTCAACTATTTACTATAAGTTTCTAACATATTTTTTCATCACTAATAATTATGTAATATAATCACTAAATTTGTCTTATATTTTTGAGTAAATTTACATTATGTTAAAATTAACCTAATATATAAATTAATCATATCCTAATATATACTAGAATTATAAAGTAAATCTTCTTTATTGCAGCATATATTAATAAAGTATGTGAGCAGTAATATTCTTTATTATAAGTTTATTTTTAACATATTATTCATTTAATTCATGTAATCTTTAGTGTATAATTTCTTTAATATTAAATATTTTGAGGAGGTATATAATGAATTTTGTAAAGGGTTTCATTAAACTCTCGCCAGTTATGCTACTGGCAACACTAATGATACTTAAAGTTAATGCTTTAACGGCAGCCCCTATAGCCACCATATATGCAGCTCTAGTTGCAATGGTACTGGATAGGTTAAAATCTAAAGACGTTTTTGATGCTGCTATAACTAATGTAAAAGAAATGCAAATAGTATTTTTTATTCTAATGCTTGCCTATGCTATGGCTAGTGCTTTTATGACCACCGGGGTTGGAGCCTCCATAATAAATATTTCTTTAAACCTAGGATTAAGCGCTAGAACCATTGCAGTTACCGGTATAATAGTTACAGGAATTCTTTCTGTGGCAACTGGTACAAGCTGGGGAACTTTTGCAGCTTGTGCTCCTATCTTTTTATGGCTTAATCACATAGTTGATGGTAATATTCTTTTAACTACTGCTGCCATTGCTGGTGGGGCATGTTTTGGGGATAACATAGGACTTATCTCTGACACCACCATAGTAAGCTCTGGTATTCAAAAAGTAGAAGTTATGCACAGAATACGCCATCAAGGTGTTTGGTCTTTAATGTGTCTTGTATTATCCGCTATAACCTTTTATCTTGTTAGTCTTTATATGGGACTTCCCACTACCGTCGGCAATGCTGCTGATGCCATAAACTCCATTCCTAAAGAAGCCTTTGAAACCTTAGCAGTAGAAAAACCTGCGGCTATTGAACTCTTAAATCAAGTAAAATCAGGTGTTCCTTATTATATGGTTATTCCATTAATATTAGTTATCATATGTGCCTTTAGGGGTGTTCAAACCCTATTATGTCTCCTTGTAGGAATCATTTCTTCTTTTATTTTAGGATTATTTGCAGGTACAGTTGATAGTCTTTCTTCATTTTTAACTCTAGTTCAAACTGGTTTTGCTGATGCTGGTTCTTGGGTAATCGTTATGATGATGTGGGTTGGTGCTTTTGGGGGAATTATGGCTAAGATGAATGCCTTTGCCCCAATTTCTAAGTTTTTCTCAGGTCTTGCAAGAAATGTACGTCAGCTTTCTTTCTTAAATGGTATTCTTTGCCTTCTTGGAAATATAGCCCTGTCAGATGAAATGGCTCAAATAGTAACTGTAGGTCCAATAATTAAGGAACTTACAGATGAAAATGTAGAAGGTTCTGAGGAGGATTTATATAAGTTAAGACTTAGAAACGCAACTATGAGCGATGCTCTTGGAGTCTTCGGTGCCCTACTTATACCTTGGCACGTTTATGTTGCCTTCTTTACAGGCATTGCCAGTGCTGTTTATCCTCTTCATAAATTTGTTCCTTTAGATCTTGTAAAGTTTAATTTTATGTCAATGATAGCTGTGGTATCCATACTATTTTTAACATTAACAGGCTTAGATAGATTTGTTCCTTTATTTAGGCTACCTTCTGAGCCAGATGTTAGATTAAAAAGATCCACCAAAAAGATATAATCTTAAACTTTAAAAAACTAATATTATTAAAATATATAGATATATTATGCAGTTATACTAAGGGTTAGAAGTATTCTATTAATTTTAATAATAGATATAATAAATAGAAATAATACTTTGTATTTGATTTAGGAAACTCCTATATTCTTAACTTATTCATTCCTTAAAAAGCTGATTTATCAATAAATGAATAACATGTATAAGTTAATTTTATATTGAGGAACCCTATATATACTGTTAACAAACTCTCAGATTAAAATATATAATTAATAATAAATAAAGAGGTATTACAAAGCTACATTCTTCTTTGTAATACCTCTTTAGTATTATATAAAAATACTAATAATAAATTTCATTAAATTAAAGATCATCTACAAGGATAGCTGATTTAGCATAAGCTGTAGATTTTGCCTCAAAGAAATCAGTCTTAACCTGATTAGCATCTGCATATATGTCTACCCATGGAAGAGGGTTTTCTGTTACCCCATATAAAGGCTCCATATCAAGATGCTTTAGTCTTAAATCTCCAAGATACTTTATGTAATCACTTATTCCTTTTTTATTAAGCCCTTGGATCTTATCTCCTATTACATAATGACCCCACTTAATCTCGTTCTCTACTCCATCCCTCATCATCTCTCTTAGCTCTTTTATCATATCACCCTTAAATAGATCTGGTTCTTCCACTCTAAGTTCTCTAATTATGCTTCTAAATAGCCATAGATGAGTATTTTCATCTCTATTTATATATCTTATCTCTTGAACTGAACCTGGCATCTTAGAATTTCTCTCAAGATTATAGAAGAACATAAATCCTGAGTAGAAATATATTCCCTCTAATATGTAGTTTGCCATTAATGTTTTAAGCAAATTCTTAGGATTTGAGTCCTCTAGGAAATTATTATATAAGTCTCCTATAAACTTATTTCTCTCAAGAAGTAGATTGTCATCCTTCCACTGGTATAGTATTTCATTTCTCTTATGAGGAGGACATATAGTATCCAGCATATAACTGTAGGATTGAGAGTGTATAGCTTCTTGATAAGCTTGTATGGTTAAGCATAGGTTAACCTCACTAGCAGTTATATAATCATTTATATTAGAAAGATTAGCTGTTTGTATACTATCTAAGAATATTAAGAAAGATAATATCTTATCATAGGCTACTCTCTCATCATCTGTTAATGCCTTATAATCCTTTAAGTCTTGGGATAAGTTTATCTCCTCTGGTATCCAGAAGTTATTCATTGCCTGTCTATACCAATCTGATGCCCAAGAATATTTCATATTATTAAAATCATTAAGATTTGTAGTATTTCCATTAATCATTTTTTTCTTAGAGATTTCTGTATCTCCATTTTCATTAAATAGGGGTTTTTTATTTAACATATTATTCCTCCTAAAATAGCAATTATTTTTATTACTATATAGAACAGCTTTCACACTCTTCCACAGTTAAAGATTTTGAACGAACATAGTAAATGCTCTTTACTCCATTTTTCCATGCGTTTACGTAAAGATTTAATATTTGTCTCATAGTAAACTCTGTGGTTATGTATAAGTTAAAGGATTGAGCTTGATCTATATGCTTTTGACGAGCTCCACCTGCTTTTATGGACCAATTTTGATCTATAGAATAAGCAGATTTATATAGGTCATATTTTTCGAAACATAAATCTGGAGCTGTCTTTGGAGTAATTATTCCTCTCTTCTCCTCTAAATAGAATCTCTCCATTATAGGATCTATTCCTTCTGTAGTTCCAGCAATAGTTGCTGTTGAGCCATTAGGAGCTATAGCTAGAAGATAGGCATTTCTCATTCCACCTTCATGAACCTGTTTTTTAAGTTCATTCCACTTAGGTGAATTATATCCTCTTATATTAAAGTAATCTCCATTATCCCAATCTGATCCTTCAAAGTATTCATAGCTTCCCTTTTCTTTAGCTATTTTATTACTAGCCTTTATTGCATAAAAGTTTATTCTCTCATAAAGCTTATCAACAAACTCTACATGCTCTTCACTTTCCCAATCTATATTGTTGTTATATAACATATGGTGATATCCACTAGTACCAAGACCTATGGATCTATATCTTCTGTTAGTAAGCTCTGAATACTTAAGAGCATAGAAGTTTAAATCTATAACATTGTCCATAGCTCTTATTTGAGTTTCAACTAAGGTTTCTAGTTCTTCATCATCTAAAACATTAACACGCCCAAGAACTATAGATGAAAGGTTACAAACTACAAAATCTCCTGGCTTTGTCTTTTCAACTATTATAACATCACCATTTTCATCTATTATTTCTTCCTGTATAAATTCTATTTCACTCATATTTTGCATGATTTCTGTACAAAGGTTAGAAGAGTATATCATCCCTTTATGCTTATTAGGATTAGTCTTATTTACTGTATCTCTATTAAATGCAAAAGGAGTTCCTGTTTCTGCTACACTCTTTATTATAAGTCTTATAAGATCCTTAATCTTCATTTCTCTTTTTTCTATCCTTGGATCTTCTAAACACTCAAAATATCTTTTCTCCCATTCTTCTCCGTAGAAGTCACATAACTCATATCCCTTAATCTTCTTAATTTCATGAGGACACATCATATTCCATGTTCCTTCTATATCATTTTCAGCCATCTTCCAGAATAAATCTGGGTAACATATTCCTGGGAAGACATCATGAGCCTTCTTACGGTCATCTCCATTATTAGTTTTTAATTGAAGGAATTCTGGTAAATCCTTATGCCAAGCATCAAGCCATATGGAAACACTTCCTGTTCTCATTCCTAATTGATCCACTGCAATAGCTGTATCATTAAATAGCTTTACCCAAGGTATAACTCCACCTGAGGCTCCCTTAAAGCTTCTTATATCAGAACCTAGTCCACGAACCTTTCCCATGTAGATTCCCATTCCGCCACCATATTTTGATACCTTTGCAAAGTTATCAAGACTCTTATAAATACCTTGTAGACTATCTCCTACTGTATCTATAAAGCATGAACTAAGCTGACAGAAAGGTTTTCTTGCATTAGACATAGTTGGTGTTGCCATAGTTGCCTTTAATGTACTTAAGGCATCATAGAATCTCTTTGCCCAGTATAATCTATTTTCTTTCTTTTCTGCTAAAGCAAGATGCATGGATATTCCCATAAACATTTGTTGAGGAAGCTCTAAAGTTTTTCTATCTCCATTTTGTATTAAATACCTTTTGCATACAAGATTTATCCCGCTATAAGAAAATAAATAATCTCTCTCTGGCTTTAAGTAGCTATTTAACTCTTCTATTTCTTCTTCTGAATAATTTTCAAGAATATACTTACCGTATAAATTCTTATCTGTTAATTCATTTATTAAGCTATAGAAACTACTATATCCATAATCCTTCTTATCTACACCTCTATTTTTTCCTACCTCTTTATAAAGGTTATATATAAATAACTTACTTGCAGCATACTCCCACTTTGGTTCTACTGCTGTGGTAAGTTCTAAAGCACTTTGTATCACTGCATCTATAAGTTCATTTTCATTCATGGATTCTCTAGTTATATTTTCTAAAGCTTTATGTAATTTTAATGGATTATAATCCTCATTATTTGAATATATTTCATTACATGCAAACTGGCATATTTCCATTAAGTTTTCCATTGATATCTTTAAGCTTTCCACAGTTATTGCTCCCTTCATTATCCTCTAATATGTATTTTCCCTTATATGAATTCTATGTTTACTATTTATTAAGATATTTATTATATAATATTAATTCATTATTTAATTCTATTTTTACCTTTAGTCATTACTGTAGAACTATAGACATTTATATAAATATTTCTACGCTTTTAAAGTACTCTATATGGAACGAATTTTCCTTAAGCTAATGTTCTTTCAATCAACTGAAGGTTAGATTACTTAATCTAGTGGCGTAGTAACTATTATCCCCCATCTTACACGCGGATGTGGATATTACAAGCTCCTATCCATCAAATAAAATATTATGTACTAAGAAATTAATATGTAAATATCAACTTATAAAGACTCTAATTTTTATTAAAAAAGTAAATCTATACTCATAAAGTATACTTTAACACTATACCTAAATGACCATAGTATAACCTAAGGTTATTAATACAATATATTGTGTGTTATTGTTTTCAAGCACCCAATATGTAGCCTTATTAATTATAAATTAGGAACGTAGTTTTTGCAAAAAATAGAGGGATAGTATTTAGGGGAATATATCTATTTTTCTCTCTCTTCTTATTTTTATCTTCTTTTTTTACCTTCACTATAATATATTCCTATGATTCTAAGGCAAGGTCTTTTCTAAAGAATTCTTATGAAAAATTAATCTAAATAAGAAGAAATAATTATGCAAGTTAAATACTTAAGACCTCTAAATTTTTATCTTATAAGTATAGTTAAGTTTTAAAAAAATATTGGTTTCAATTCTACTAGTTAACTTATTTTTATCTCTATCATGAATATGAAAACCTCATTAAAAGCCTAGAATTAGTATGTTAATAAAAAATATTCCCCATTAAGTAAGTATCAAGTATACCTTTTACCTTACTTAACAGAGAATATTCTTTAAATTAATTCTTACTATTATATTTTATTTCATCTTTAAATATATAAAGATTCTTACACTATTAATTAACTTAGCTTTGGAAAATATCCTTCATTTACTTTAATATAATCATCTAATATTTTCTTAGCCACATGTGTAGATGGCACAATCGGATTCAAGGTTAAAGCTTTTAAAGCTTTTTCATAAGAGCCCTCTAAAGCTGCCTCAACTGTTAACTTCTCGTAAGCATTAACAACTTCCATAAGTCCCTTTTGAAATATTGGTATCTCTCCTACTGATATGGGTTCATATCCTGTAGCATTAACAATTGCCATGGATTCAACTATAGAATCCTTAGAAAAATTCTCTATAACTCCATTGTTGGGTACATTAAGTATAAACTTTTCATTGGTATTATTAGCTATAGCTGACGCAATATCTACTATAAAATCCCCATGTATTGTGTCTGTAAGATCATTTCCCTTGGCAGTTCCTTTTTTAACTCCCTCTATGCAAAGGTCAAAAGTTTCCTTCTCCCTGTGATCAATACAGTAATCAGCCCTTGTATAATTAGGATCTTCCTCATTAAACATCTCATCTGGGTAGTAATAATACTGAAGATAGTTAGTTGGAAGAGAATCTTCAAAATGTCCTACAAATTGTCTTAATCTCTTAGCTGTTTTTTCCCAATAAGGATCAGTATAGGTTTTAGATTGTAGTCCTGTTTCCTTTATCATATTAATTAACTCTGGAAGCCTGTTCTTCCCCTCTTTATCATACATATGGGTAAACCAACCTAGATGATTAAGTCCAAAATACCTATATTCAAAATCTTTAGGCTCTCCCCCTAGCATAAATGCCATATCTCTTTGTTGCCATGGTGGAACATCACATATACATATGTTTTTAACTTCTGGCACCTCTCTTTTTATAGCCTCTGCTATAATTGCAGTAGGATTACTATAGTTTAATATCCAAGCCTCTGGTGCATATTTTAATACATCTTTAGCTATAGACACCATTTCAGGTATTTCCCTCATTGCAAAGGCAAATCCTCCTGGTCCACATGTTTCTTGCCCTACTACCCCATGTTTCATAGGTATTTTTTCATCAAGGCTTCTCATTTTTAATCCACCTGATCTTATCTGTGCTAGAAGGAAATCCATACCTTCAAAAGCTTCTTTCCTGTCTGTTGTTAATACTAGTTGAACTTCTGGCGCTCTTTCTTTAATCAAGATATCCATGAAGTCTCCAATGATGTGAAGTCTCTTTTCATCGTTATCCATAAGAGTTATTTTGTTTATAGGAAGGCTCTCTCTCTTTTCAAGTAGACTATTTACTACTCCTGGAGTATATCCACTTCCTCCTCCTATTATGGTTACATTATACTTCTTCATTGCAAACCACTTCCTTTGCCATTATTTTCTTGTATCAATTTCCTCAAATATATCTATTAACTCACTAATTAAAGAGTGAGCAAAAGAGGCATTAGTAAAATGATCTTCAGCATGTACTACTAAAAAATTAGTAGTAGACTCTTCTCCTGACATAGCTGAACTTAATAGCTCCATATGCACTTCTGATGCTTCTTGAAGCTTATTTGATGCTCCACTTAGAAGGTCTCTTGCTGATTTATAATCTCTATTTTTGATTTTTCTTAAAGCATACATTACGTCACTTTTGGCGTCTCCAGCTTGAGATATTATTGAAAAAACTTGTTCTTCTAATTTTTCATTCATTACTTTATTTATTTCCATAACAATCACCTCATAATATTAAAAATCAAAATCCTCATCATTTATTACTGCTGAAGCTTCTGCTTCTTTCTTAAGTTCTTCTCTCTCCATTATTTTAAAGAAAGGATAGTATATTAATGTCATAAGTACTATACTACCAAGGCATAAAACTACTGCCTTCCAATCTAATGTAAGTAAAAATGCTCCTACTCCTGCTGGCATAAATCCAGGTGGCTCTATGATTGGTTTACCCACAAGTCCACTGGAGAATGCTAAAAAGTCTAAAGCTCCTACAAGTACTGGTCCAAATACAAATGGTATAAACATATATGGATTCATAACTAATGGGGCACCAAAAATAACTGGTTCATTTATCCCAAATATTGATGGTATTATAGATACCTTTCCCACACTATTTAAGCTCTTACACTTACTTCTCATCATAAGTATTACAAGACCTAGGGTTATACCTGATCCTGTTACCTGTAGGAAACTATAATAAAATCCTATGGTAAATATATGAGTAGCTTGTCCTCCTGCAGCTATGTTAGAAGCATTTTCTGAAATATATTTTGCTGCAATTGGCATCCATATGCTTGAAGTTATTGCAGCTCCATGTAATCCAAAGAACCATAATAACTGAGTTATTAATAATATTATAATTACTGCAAATACACTATCTAAACTATTTATAGCTGGTGCAAGTACTGACATTATTATTTTAGGAACTGGATCCCCAGTAACCCCTTTAGCAAGTACTGCTAGCCCTGAAAATAATATTACACAAAATATCATTGGAATTAAGTTATTAAAACTCTTACTTACCACACTTGGAACTTCCTTAGGTAGTTTTAATACAATTCCCTTTCTATTCATAAATCTTGTGATTTCTACTACTAAAATTGCAACTATTATACTTACAAATAGTCCTTGAGCATCTAAATATCCTGTTTTAATAGCTCCATCTACAACCTCTGCTCCTAATATAAATTGAATAATTACTGCTGTTATAGCTACCTCTAAAGAATTTAACTTATATTTTTTAGCCAGGGATTCTGCTATAAAGAATGCTGCATAAAGTGATATTATTCCCATGGTGAAATTAAAAGGTAACATAAATTTATCTAAATTGCTTCCTATAAAGTCCTTGGCTCCCCCATTAGGTAACATATTCATAATAGCTATGGATAGTAAACATAGGGAACCTACTATAATTATAGGAACTATACTCATCATACCTTCCTTTATTGCTTGAAGGTGAGGCTGTCTTTCTACTTTATTAGCTATTGGTACTAAATATTTTTTAAGCGTCTCTTGAAAACCATTACTTTTGCTACTCATGTTATTCCCTCCTTTATAAAATAAAATTTTTTCTATCTCTTGGTTTTATATATAATTAAGAAATAGTTATCGTAATCCTTTGGTGGAATAAAGTTTTAATTTCAATATTCCACCTAGAATTAAAAATCATATAGGACTTTAATACTGCCATGGATTAAATTTAAAGGTAGACTCTGCCACATTGTCCTTATCATATTCCTCTAAAATCTTTCCATAACGCTCTTTATAATCATTGTCTACGTTCTTTTGAGGTACTACTATACTTGCCTCATTTAAGAAGTGGAAAGAATCACGTCCCATAGCTGCTCCTCTAACTGTATGCTTGTCTAATGCTATATCAGGTATTTCTGGTACATATCCCATAGCAAATCCTTTACTAACAATGTTCTTTAATAAATCACTTGATCTATCCTTTTCACATTGGCAAAGATATCTAATAGCATGTATAAAGTATATAGGTCTGTCTCCATCAGCATAAGGGAATTCTTTTCTCATCTGATTTAAACTATTAACAAGTATAGCTGCATTAGGGTCTCCCATACCTATATCCTCCACAGATATAGTAATTAATCTTCTCCATAATTTTTCTTCCATCTCTGGGGATGTTATATACATTTCAAAAGCAAACTCACATGCCTTTTCTTCCATACCTCTTCTTATTGATTTTTGAAGGGAAGATATAACCTCATCTCCATTTAGTCCATTACGAGTTTTTATTCTTGCCCAAGGGTCTTGTATAAATTTGTTTTTCATAAGTTATTCTCCTCTCATTTTCTTTTATATCTATCCTATTAATTCCTTATTATTTACTTTTAAATAAATTAATTGCTTGTTTTAATACAGAGGCTGCATCCATTCTTCCATAATGCTGGGTATCAATTACTCCAACTCCTATAGGATATTCAGAACAAATTTCCTTAACTTCATCTTCCTTAAATCTTATTTGTGGTGCTACTAAAACCACATCTATTTTATGAGATTGAAGATAGTTTCTTAAACTTTCAATAGATGTTGCATCTATATTTATTTCCTTATGTTTTAGCTTTTCATGCTCCTCAGTAAATGTTTTCATCTTTCTCACTAAAACCCCTGTAGATGCTCCATTTGCACAAACTAAAAGTATATTCATATTAGCTCCCCCTCTCTTTTGATAATATATATAGCAACTACTGTGCCAAGTTTATTTTAACCCTTCTAACCCTTATGCTTCCTGGACTTAATATTTAATACTAAAAATCTGTTTAATTAATTTCAATGTGTTTAACCTATTCAAAAGCTATTTAAACACTTTATCCTATGTGTTTAAATAGCTTTTAAATATGAATATGATAATGCAATTAAATCAAAATACTGAGTATCATCTCTTGTATTCATCTTTATATAAAATTCTAAATAAAGTTAAGTTTGATATATTGAATCTAAACCATTAGAGAAGCCTACTCAATAAAACTCATAGGTTCTTATGACAATATTATAGCTACTAGTATTTATAAAAAAATAGTTTTTTATAAAACAGATAAACTAATAAACAAAGAAAAATATACGTATTTACACAAAAGATATATAAAACATATCTTAGTAAAAAATATATATAAATATAAAAAGCTGTACTAAAAGATATGTCCACTTATCTTTTAGTACAGCTTCTACAAATATTACCCTCTATTAAAACACAATTCTAAATATCATCATAAAGAATATATAAGATTCCGTAACATTCATTTATGTCTATTGTTATACTATATTTTCTTTCTAAACCTTTTAGTTCTTCTGCTATTATAGTTACTTCCTTACTAAAGTTTTTTAACTTATGGTTTTTAAAAACTTCACTTTTTCTAATATTCCCCACAAGTCCATCTATCATAAATGCCATATGCATAGTAAAACCTATATACATATCATATTGCTTTTGTATATTAAGTCTCCTAAGTATTTTATCTATTACCTTCTTAGTATCTTCTAATACCTCATAACAGCTAGTATATTTTAATGAAGATCTTAACCCATCTAACATATCATAATAGCCCTTATTTATTCTTATTAAGGTTTTTAATTTTTCCATTTTTTCAGAAGATACTAACTCATTTTTATTTATATAATCTATACTTTCTTCTGATTCTAATGGAAAATCATTTACTAAAGCTATAATATTATTGTCCTTATTAAGCCCCTTTACATTCATGGTTAAGTCTTCCTTTGTCTTATATGGAAGGAATATAAGTTCTATATCTTCTATATAGGAAGATAATTTATCTTTTATTAATCTTTTACTGCTCTTATCAGTGCCTTCATTATAACCAGTTCCAACTATTATTGCATTATTGATTTTATTAATACTTTCAGTTCCACTTCTTTTAAAATTATAGGAGCTCATATCCATTATGGAATTATATACTTCTATAAGAGAGAATCCAATATTTATCTTTTGAACCGCCTCAAGTACCATTAATGTAGTAACCATAGATATGGATTTAACTGTTATATTAAGAGTTTCCTTAACTATTTTATCAAAGGAATTAAGAGATCCCATATCAGTAAAGAGAAGTATTCCTTCCTTATTACTTATATCTTTTATAGTTTCCTTGAATTCTTCTACACACTCCTTATAGCTTTTATTAAGCTTCATATCAAAGGCATATATATTCCCTTCTCCTAAAATATCTTTAACAGCTCTTACCATACTACTTGCTGTTCCTTCCCCATGCATAGCCACTATTATTTCTATTCCTTTATCTTTTTCTTTATTTTCATTATAATCTTTAGTAATAACTAAGGTAAGATAAGCCACATCCTCTATAGGCATAAAAATATTAAACTCACTCTCTATTAAAGTAGCTACCTTTAAGGCTATTTTAAATTCTTCCTTATTATTTTGTCTTATACTATTTATATCTAAGTCACTAGAGCTACCTTTAAAAGCTTTTTCATCTATTACAGATTTAATATATAAAGCTATGTAATAAAACTTTTTTTCACTTAAGGTTATGTTTAATTCTTCCTCTATGATTGACCTTATACTCTCACAGGTTTTAAAAAACTTTGTGTCCATAAACATCTCTTCTATAATAACATTTTCCCTATATCCTGTTCCTATTATAGAAAGCTTTGCTTTACTTTCCTCATTGTCCTCCTCATAAAATTCTTTAAAAGAAACATTTTCTTCTTCTCCTGAGGGTTTAAAAAAATAATAATCTAAGTCCTTAGGTACTAATATTTCAACTTCATATTTCTTTCCCTTATAGTCATCACTGGTTTCTTTTAATACTTCTCCAAAATATTGAAGTTTAATATCTAATATTTCCTTAGGATTTTCTATGTATTTTAAATAGCTATTAGCAACAGCTAACTTTATATCACTTTGAAGCTGCCCTATATTATTTTTACATTGATAGAGTAATAAGGACTTCATAATCTCCCTATGAACCTTTATTGGTTTGTTTACCTTCTTTGCCTCTACCCTAAAAAACCTTTTCACAAGTTCTATTCTCTCTACCATACTTCTTTCCCTAAGGGGTGGAATAGTTATAACCATAGGGATTCTTCTATTAAAAGTATCTAAAAGAGTAGATTTAGGGTTTTCTGTTGTAGCAGCTATTATTAAAACCTCTGCTTTTATTTCCTTAGTTGCCTGACCTAATCTTTTAAAACTTCCCTTGTCTATAAAAGTAAATAGCATTTCTTGTCCTTCTGCTGGAAGCCTATGAATCTCATCTAAGAACAATACTCCTCCATTAGCTCCTTCTAATAATCCTACTCTTGAATTTTCTGCTCCTGTATAAGCACCCTTCTCAACACCAAATATATGACCCATTAATAGCTGTGGGTTATTTGCATAGTCTGCACAGTTAAAGGTTATAAAAGGTGAATTACTGCCCCTTATACCATATTCCACTGAGAAATCATACATCTCTCTTGCAAGAAGACTCTTACCAACCCCTGTTTCTCCATATATTATGGAGTGAAGCCCATAGGTTGGGTATAACATAGCCGCCTTCGCCTTTTCTACTACAGTTTTTAAGCTATGTCTCTTTCCTACAAAGTTTGAAAAACTCTTATTAAAAACTGTTTCATTGTTTAATGTGGAAACATACTTATCTTTAGGTATAAAATAAACTGGTCTTGATTTAATCTTTTCAACTAAATCTTCTGTAGTAAGCTTATTCAAATATGTACTAATATTAGACCTGTCTACCTTTAGTTCTATTGCAATTTCTTCTGCTGTTATCCCTTTATTTGTTTCATTATATAATCTTTTTAAAATATCATAAATTTCTTCTTTTTTACTCATGTTAACTCACACCTTTTAGTAAAAAGTTAAATTATTTACTATAATTATATAGTATATTTAAAATTTGTACAGAAAGTCTTTGAATCTTTAGCACTTTAATAATATATATAAAATAGCCTCTTAGTCATATATATCCTATTTTTATCCTAATAATATAAAAAACCATAGGATAAAAAATTATTTTTATCCTATGATTTTCTGTGACTTTTAATAAAAAGTTACTTTATTATAGATGTATATTTTAATTTCTGCTTCATTTTTTCTAATTATAATTTTATTTTATCAATAAACTTTATAATATAATCCTATTTGCCCCTATAGAAGTTCCAAGAATCCTTGCACATGTCTTCTATTCCATATTTAGCACTCCAACCTAATTCTTTATTAGCCTTTGTAGGATCTGAATAACATTCTGCTATGTCCCCTGGTCTTCTACCTACTATCTTATAAGGTATATCTATTCCATTTATTCTACTAAAAGTATTAACTAAATCAAAAACACTATATCCCTTTCCTGTACCTAAATTATAAGTTACAAGACCTGGATTTTCATTAAGCTTTTCTAAAGACTTTAAATGTCCCTTAGCTAAATCAATTACATGAATATAATCCCTAACCCCTGTTCCATCATGGGTTTCATAATCATCTCCAAATACATTTAACTCCTTTAACTCACCTGTTGCGACCTTTGTTATATAAGGCATTAAATTATTTGGTATACCTTTAGGATTTTCTCCTATCTTTCCACTTTTATGAGCTCCCACCGGGTTAAAGTATCTAAGAATAGCTACATTTAAGCTTTTATCTACTTTACATATATCTCTTAACATATCTTCTATAATAAGCTTAGTTCTTCCATATGGATTTGTTACTGATAATGTAAATTCTTCTGTTATTGGACATGTTATTGGATTTCCATAAACTGTAGCTGAAGAACTAAATACTAAATTATTCACATTATATTTTTTCATTAATCTAAATAATACTAATGTACTTCCTATATTATTGTTATAATACTCTAAAGGCTTTTCTACAGATTCTCCCACAGCCTTTAAAGCTGCAAAATGTATAACTGCATCTATAAAGTTTTCCTTAAATACATTCTCAAAGTTTTCTTCATCTAATAAATTTATGGGATAAAATTCAAAATCCTTCCCTGTGATTTCCTTTATATTATCTACTACCTCTGGACTACTATTGCTAAAGTTATCTACTATAATTACTTCATGGCCTGCTTCTAAAAGCTCGGTAGCAGTATGACTACCTATATATCCACATCCCCCTGTAACTAAAATCTTCATTATTCCCTCCATATAACTTTATAATATATCACCTAAAATATAGTAGGCTCATAGAACCTACTATATTTTCTTTACTCAATAATATTTTTTAAATATGATGTAAATCCATCCTTAAGTTCTGGCATTCTTAAAGCATATTCTACAGTAGCCTTAAGGAATCCTAGCTTATCCCCTACATCATAACGTATTCCTTGAAAATCATAAGCATACATAGCTTCATGATTCATTAAAGTACATAAAGCATCTGTAAGCTGTATCTCTCCACCCTTACCTGGCTTTGTATTCTCTAAGATCTCAAATATTTTAGGAGTTATAATATAACGTCCAAGAATAGCCACATTAGTTGGTGCTTCTTCAGCCGATGGCTTTTCTACTAATCCCTTAACCTTATACACTCTATCCTCTATATGTATTCCATTAACTATACCATATTTTGAAACATCAGCCTCTGGAACAGTTTGAACTCCTAATATTGAAGTATTATACTCACCATAGCAATCTATAAGTTGCTTTAAGCAAGGTTTTTCCTCATTATATACTATGTCATCCCCAAGAAGAACTGCAAAAGGTTCATCTCCTACAAATGTCTTTGCACAATAAATAGCATGCCCAAGCCCCTTAGGTTCCTTTTGACGTATGTAATGAATATCTGCCATATCAGATATACTTCTAACTAAATCTAAAAGCTCATCTTTACCACCCTTTTCAAGTTGCATCTCAAGCTCTAAAGATTTATCAAAATGGTCTTCTATACACTTTTTATTTCTTCCTGTTATTATAAGTATTTCTTCTATACCAGAAGCTATAGCTTCCTCTATAATATATTGTATAGTTGGCTTATCAACTATTGGAAGCATTTCCTTTGGTTGAGCTTTTGTTGCTGGTAGGAATCTAGTTCCAAGTCCTGCTGCTGGTATTATTGCTTTTCTTATTTTAGTCATTTAATCACGTCCTTATATAATAAATATATATCAATTATTACAGTTTTATAGTACATTCCAAAATAATTTTATATGTATATAAAATTTTCTCTAAAAGTTATTATCTATATGAGGGATTTATAAATATCACCTCTCAACAACCAATTGAATGTATTAATAAATATTATAAAGCTCATTAAAGTTACGATTAATATAATTAATTCATTTTTCCATAGTATTGTTTATATTAATTTTTCGATCATTTACTTATTTTTATACATTTCACTGTAATAGTTCTGATAATCTCCTGAAGTTATATTATTCATCCATTCCTTATTGTCTAAGTACCACTTTATAGTCTTAACTATTCCTTCTTCAAAGGATGTTTCTGGGTACCATCCAAGATCATTTTTTATCTTAGTTGGGTCTATTCCATATCTTCTATCATGACCCTTTCTATCTTCCACATATTTTATTAGGCTTTCTGTTACTTCCTTATCAACATTTTCATTAATATAATTTATAACAGTCTTAACTATTTTTATATTAGTTCTTTCGTTGTGACCTCCAACATTGTAGACTTCTCCAACTACTCCACTATTTATAACCATGTCTATTGCCTTGCAGTGATCTTCTACATAAAGCCAATCACGTACATTAAGTCCATCACCATAAACAGGTAAGTCCTTATGATTTAGACAGTTATTTATTAGAAGTGGTATAAGTTTTTCTGGGAACTGATATGGTCCATAGTTATTTGAACATCTTGTTATATTAACAGGCATTTTATAAGT
>NZ_KK366005.1:0-195276 GCF_000686705.1 Clostridium hydrogeniformans DSM 21757
TACTCCTTTGATTGCTCTAAGATGCCTTAAAGCAATATTATGCGGTATTAATCCTCCTTTCGGAGGGCTATCCCCCACTACAAGGCAGGTTGCCCACGTGTTACTCACCCGTCCGCCGCTAGATTGTCTCCGAAGAGACTCTCTCGCTCGACTTGCATGTGTTAAGCACGCCGCCAGCATTCATCCTGAGCCAGGATCAAACTCTCAATTTAAAAGTTTAATCTTAGCTTTTCGCTAATTATTTACTGTAAAAGAATTGCTGGTTCTTTATCTTAATCTGTTTAATTTTCAAAGACCATGCCGCCCTCAAGCGACTTCTTAATATTATCACTTTGTTTTTTCATTGTCAACAACTTTTTTTATTTTTATTAAAAGTTATTATTTATATCTTCCTGTATCCTTAACTTATTAGTTCTAAGTTAAAGACACTAAGCTTACTTAATATAAGTTTTTTATTTAAGAATCAACCTAAGTATCTTATATATTTATAATCAAAATACTTATTTTACTATTATAAATGAACTATGTTTTTTCATATTTTTTATAAAACACTTAATATATTTTCATATATTAAGTGTTCGTATTTTTTATATTACTATTAAAATCCTATTTAAATTCAGATAACATCGCTAAAATATATACTTAGTAAAACATCTTCTGCCCTTTTATACCCTTAGGAAACTTTTTATTTACCCTATCTCTTCTATACATAATTGTAGTATTATATTTGCTTTCTTTATCACTATAATCATTACTACATCTATTTAATATTATATTATTCTCACAGCAGTCCAAATCTTCTTCCTTGCAACCGCCTTTTATTTTATCCATGTATTCATCGAACTTTTTTATTATATCTTCCTTGGATAAATCCTTACACTTTTTTGCTAAAAACGCTCCTGCAGCAATACTAACTCCAGCTCCAACACCTAAAAGCATCATTCCTTTTGAAACTGACTTTCTTTTTCTCATCATAACTCTATACTAACTTAAAATATCTACTTTAAGTTTTCCTCCTTACTAAATTTATCTAAGTATTAATAGTCTACCTTAAGGATAAAAAATTATTCTTTAGATAATTAGTATTTCATAGGAATCCTATAAAAAAAATTGGAAATTATAAAACCTATATAATATATAAGTTTTATAATTTCCTCACTAGTAGTTAAAAGCTACTTAAAAGTAGCCTTTCCTTAAGCATCTGAATTTATTTAATAGGGGAAATAAACTAAAAATGCTTAAAAATTAGTAAATTAATACGTTAATTGGAGTTCAAATTATGGCTACAGTTTTACAAATAAGATTATTTTATATTACATAAGATTATCTTATATATAGCCATAAAAAAAATTGCATTGCAATTTCTTGTTTACAAACTTATTGTATACCTTTTCCCACTAATAATCAATACTTTATTTGAAAATCAGAAGGAAGGTATTAACCTTCCTTCTAAAACACATTGTCTTTTATATAATAACTCTATAATTTTAATCTTTATTTCCTTAAATACCGACCATAGAAATTATAAACTCCTTAACTAATCTATCTCCAATTCATTTTTAGTAAAATTATAAATAACTTTAAGGTCTAAGTCATCTATGATATTTTAATTAACTCTACTACAACTTTAGAAATATTAACTAAATCTTCTATTCTTAAGTGCTCTTCTAAAGTATGAGCTTTTCTTTCTCCAATTCCTAAATTTACAGCTTTTATTCCATTATTATTTAAAACATTTGTGTCACTTCCACCACCTGTAGCTGCTGTAAATGACTCTATTCCAAGGTTTTCAAAAGCCTTCTTAGCCTTTTCTACCACATGCTCATTTTCATCCACTACAAAAGGACCATACATTCTTTCTGCTTTAACCTCTGCTACCGCTTCAAACTTCTCTGCTGCATCTTTAAAGCAGTTAATCATATGCTCTGTTTGAACATCTAATTTTTTAATATCAGTACTTCTTGCTTCTGCTAATATATTTACTTCTGGACATACTATATTAGTAACTGTTCCACCACTTATAGTACCTATATTGGCTGTTGTATCCTCATCTATTCTTAACAGTTTCATATTTGCTATAGCATGAGATGCCACCTGTATTGCACTTATTCCTTGCTCTGGGCATACTCCTGCATGAGCAGGTCTACCTGTTATTTTCACAGTTATTTTATCCTGAGCTGGTCCTTTTATAACTATTTGTCCTGGATTTCCACCACTATCTAAAACAAAAGCATGTTTAGCATTTATTTTAGAGTAATCTAGGTTTTTTGATCCAAATAGTCCCCCCTCTTCAAAGATTGTAAATGCAATCTCTACAGGTCCATGATCTATGTTATTTTCCTTTATAACCTTAAATGCTTCTAATATAGCTGCTATTCCTGCTTTATCATCACCACCTAATATGGTAGTACCATCACTATATATAACATCATCCTTTATTATAGGCTTTATGCCCTTTCCTGGAGTAACTGTATCCATATGGCAGCTAAATAATATCGGCTCACCTTCTCTAGTTCCTTTAAATCTTGCTATAACATTTCCTGTATCGGAACCTACTATTTCTCCTGCTCCATCTACTGTAACTTCTGCTCCGAGAGCTTCTAATTCCTTCTTTATGAATTTAGCAAATTCTCCTTCACTTTTAGTCTCGCTGTCTATTTGCACATACTTCATAAATTCTTCAACTACTCTATTTCTATTTATCATAAGTCCTTCCTTTCCTATTTTATTAAAATAATAAAATAAACTTATATTGTTTTAGTACTACTGTACATTACCTTTAATTATACTTTATTTATATTTTAAAAAAAGCTAAATTTATATATAAATAATAAGTTTAATAAAGATAGATTATTTATAAATCATCCTTATTAAACTTATATTAAAAGCATATTACTTTTGCTAAATTATATTTTAATAATTTACCTAGGTATCATCATTTCCACTCCTGGTCCAATAGGAAGCCCTAGATAGAACCAAACTATAAGAAGTACTGTCCATCCTATTAAGAATGCTACAGTATATGGTAACATAGTTGATATTATAGTTCCCACCCCTGTATCTTTCTCATACTTTTGGAAATATGCTATTACAAAGGCGAAGTAGGACATAAGTGGAGATATTATATTAGTTGTTGAATCTCCTATTCTATATGCTAACTGAGTAAACTCCGGTGAAAAATCAAATTTCATAAACATAGGTACAAATATAGGTGCCATTATAGCCCACTTTGCTGAAGCAGAACCCATAAATAAGTTTATAAATGCTGATACAACAATTAATCCAAGAATTATTGATATACCTGTCATACCAGTACCGCTTAAAAAGTTAGCTCCATTAACAGCAACTATAGTTCCAAGCTTTGAATATCCAAAATAAGCTACAAATTGAGATGCTACTGCAACAAGAACTATATATCCACCCATTCCTGATATAGCCTTTGACATAAACTTAGCTACATCACTGTCGCTTTTTATGGTTTTTGCGCCTATACCATAAGCGATTCCTGGTATTAAGAATGCTATCATTATAACAACAACTATTCCTGACATAAATGGAGACTTTAGAATTTCATGAGTCTTAGGATCTCTTAAAATTCCGTTATAAGGAACTATTGTAGCGGCAATTAAAACTAAAGTTACAAGAAAAGCTACTCCTGCAAATAAAAGTCCTCTTTTCTCTTCCTTACTTAAAGCTTTTAATTCTTCCTTTTCATCTCCCTTATATTCTCCTAATCTAGGCTCAATTATTTTCTCCGTTACTATTGTACCAAGTATAGTTATTAAGATAGTTGATACAGCTAAGAAATACCAGTTTCCTGTTATACTAACCTGATATCCTGCATCTGCAAACTTTACCGCTTCTTGAGATATGCCTCCAAGAAGTGCATCCGTAGGTCCTGGAGAAATATTTGCACTAAACCCTCCTGATACCCCTGCAAAGGCTGCAGCCATCCCTGCTATAGGATGTCTACCAAAACTCATAAATATAATTGCTCCTAATGGTATTAATACTATATATCCTACATCTGACGCTATATTAGATACAACGCCTGCAAACACTATTACAACTGTAATAGCTCTCTTAGGAGTACTTAACACTAATTTTCTTATTAAAGCTGATATAAGTCCTGAACCTTCTGCAAGTCCTACTCCAAGTAAAGCTACTAAAACAGTACCTAGTGGCGCAAAACCTGTAAAATTAGTTACAAAACTAGTAAACATATACCTTATACCTTCTGGTGTAAGAAGGCTTATAGCATTTACTGTTAGCATTTTAACTTCATTTGTCTTAGTATCTACTCCTTCATAGGTTACACTTACACCCATCTTAGCACATATATGAGATGCAATGACTACTATTACAGATAAAATTAAAAATATGGTAACTGGATGTGGCAGTTTGTTTCCTACCCTTTCAAGTACGTCTAGAAACCTTTGGGTAAAGGTCCTTTTTTTAGTTTTTCCCAATGAAATCCCCCCTGTTGTAATTTTAAAAAAATTAAATTTATATTTAAAAATCCATTCAAAGACAAATTATACATCATTATTACACCTTTTTCAAATTGTATATGTTTACATTAAGTTTTTTAAGGCTTTTTTCTGGTAACAATATATTAAAATTAAACTTATTATATTAACATCTTGAATAATTTACTTATGTTTTATTCACTTTTCTGAAATAACTGATATATTCATAAAAAATATTTTTTCTTTTAAATACTAAAATATGTTATAGTGTTGTTTAAATAGTATAATAAAGATATAATCCTAGCATAATTACCACTATATCTAATGAACAAAATAACATCTTTAGTATTTATGAATATACTATACATATAAAATAAGTTTAGGAGGTGAGTATAATAAGTTTTATACTAAATAACTTAATTTATATTATTTTTATAATCAATATAGTTATTTCAGTAACTATAATTGTTCTTGAACGTAAGCAACCTGAAAAAACTATAGCGTGGCTTCTAGTATTTATTCTACTACCCCCTATTGGCCTTATATTATATATTTTTCTTGGACGTAACTGGAAATTAAATAAATTAAACACAGGTATTCCTAAAGAACTTGAAGATCTTATAAGCCCTGTTATAGAAAAAGTTAAAGATAAGTCTTATAGAAATCTTATGGAGCTTGTGGCAAATAACAGCCAGTCCCCTATATTTATGAACAATGAAATTACAGTGTTCAATAATGGTGAGGAAAAATTTACTGCTTTAAAAGAAGAATTACTTAAAGCTAAACATCATATTCATTTAGAATACTATATAGTAAAAAGTGATACCATAGGTAATGAAATTAAAGATATCCTTGTGAAGAAGGCAAAAGAAGGGGTTAAAATAAGATTTGTAATGGATAGAGTGGGATCTATTAAGATAAAAAAGAGTTATCTTAAAGAATTGAAGCAAAGTGGAGCTGAAGTTATACAATACTCTTACTTTCTTGCCCCAATTCTCAGAAGAATTAATACTCAGATAAACTATAGAAATCATAGAAAAATAGTAATTATAGATGGTAAAGTAGGTTTTTTAGGTGGTATTAATATAGGAGATGAATATCTTGGCAATGGTCCTCTTGGATTTTGGCGTGATACTCACCTTATGATTAAAGGAGATTTTGCTCTAGGACTACAATCCGTATTTCTAGATGACTTTCTTACCATAGAAAAGGCAAATAATCAGTATACCTTTTATGATAAAGAATTTAGTGCATACTTTCCAACCAACAATGAAAGTAATGGTTCTACAGTAATGCAGCTAGTAAAAAGTGGTCCTGACTCAACCTATCCAGCTATAATGCAGTCTGTAATCTCTATGATATACATGGCCACAGACCACATATATATAACAACCCCATATTTTGTTCCATCTGAAAGCGTAATGGAGGCTTTAAAAACCGCTATACTATCAGGAATAAATGTAAAAATACTAGTTCCTGCAACCCCTGACCACTTAACAGTATACCTTGCTTCTAGAACCTACCTTTCAGAAATTATAAAATGCGGTGGAGAAATTTATTTATATAGAAAAGATGCCTTTGTTCACGGAAAAATATTATCTATAGATGGAAGGCTATCCAATGTAGGCAGTGCTAATATGGATAGAAGAAGTTACGAACTTAACTATGAACTTAATGCTATAATTTACAATGAGAATATTACTGAAAAGCTTGAATCTCAGTTCTTTGAAGATTTAAAATGTAGTACTAAGATGTGTATGGACGACTTTGAATCTTCTACAAAAATAGAAAAACTATTAGAGGGTATTGCTAGGGTTTTCTCCTCACTATTATAAAAATACTTTTTAAATACTTAATATATAAATCCTATTCAATAGTCTCTCTAGGATTAAAATTTATACTTCTATATAAAATCAAACATAAAACCACTATGAGTCTATTTAATCTCATAGTGGTTTTATGTTTAATAATTATTGTTAATTGTTCAATAAAAACTCTTGTTATCCTTTAGAAGATTTTCAAAACCTTCTCTTTTTAGGGGTTTACTAAATAAAAATCCCTGAATCTTATTACAATTTTGGCTCTTTATAAATTCAAATTGCTCTGCAGTTTCTACCCCTTCTGCTACTATTCCAAGTTTTAAATTCTTACCTATGGAAACTATTGAACTAATTATCGACTTAGAACTCTCATTTTCTATATCCATTACAAAGGACTTATCTATTTTTAAATTATCTATTGGAAATCTCTTCAAATAATTTAAAGATGAATATCCAACTCCAAAATCATCAATAGATATTCTAATTCCTAAGTTCTTAAGCTCTAGAAGTTTATTAATCTTATCTTCTACATTGCCCATAGCTACTGTTTCTGTTATTTCTAACTCTAAATATTTAGGATTCAATCCAGTCTCTATTAAAACATCTCTTACCTTCCTAACAAAACTAGGATCTTCAAATTGTTTTGCACATACATTTACACTAATAGATATTGGTTTATATCCTTTATCCTGCCATTTTTTATTCTGTATACAGGCTTCCTTCATAACCCAATCCCCAATAGGTATTATAAGTCCATTTTCCTCTGCCCTAGGTATAAATCTCCCTGGAGATATTCTTCCAAGCTTTGGACTATTCCACCTTATAAGTGCTTCCACCGCTTCTATTTCTCCACTATTCACTGACACAAAAGGCTGATAATAAATTTCGAACTCATTATTCTCTAATGCCATGTGTAGCATAGAATCCATGGTTGCTTGCTCTTTTAAGATTTTGTTGGTTTCAACATCATAAAACTTATAATTATTTTTCCCTCCATTTTTAGCCTTGGAAAGAGCTACTCTAGAATTTTGTAATAAGTCAGTTTCATCCTCGGAATCAGTAGGATATATGCTTATACCTATACTACAACTAATATAAATATCATTGTCTCCTACAATTATAGGTTCTTTAAAAAGATCTAATATACCTCTAGCCATATTAGATACTTGAAGCTCTGACTCAATACTTGGAATAAGAACCCAAAAATCATCTCCTATTATTCTTCCTAAAATTACATCCTTACCCATAAGGTCTTTTATTTTAACGGATATTTCCCTAAGAACCATATCTGCTACAGTTAGTCCATAGATATCTATTAAGTTCTTAAAATTATCCACATCAATACTCATAACAGAAAATTCTTCTCCACTGCCTTTACTTATCTCTATTTCATATTTTAAAACTTCTTCAAAGGATGTTTTATTTAAAAGTCCTGTTAATGGATCTAAATAAGTCATATTGCTAACAGTCTTCATCATTTTATTAAAAGATTTAGCTGCCTCTCCTATTTCATCCTTATAGCTCTCATCAGCTGTAACTGTCAGATCTCCATCAGCACCTCTTTTAAATACCTCTGTCAGGTTTAATATAGGTCTTGATATAGTATTAGATAAAATGGCACTTAATATGATTCCAAGAATAATGCCAATTCCTCCTATTATACTAAGCTTTTTTACTAGCTCCCAAAGAGGCTCTGTCATAGTTTTACTATTTAAAACTGTTACTAACTTCCATCCATCAGTATTAGGTATTGATCCGTAATATAATTTATAATTCTCACCTTTTACTTTATATTCTATATTACCACTTTGATTCATTAGGATATTATTTAGTTCATCTTCTCCATAGTATTCGCTCTTCTTGTACACCTCTGTATTTTCGCTACTATTTTTATATGGATGAACTATTGTTTTTCCATCTTTATCTATTATAATTATATCCTTTTCTAATCCATCATTATTTAAATAATTAGAATAAATTTTCTCTGCATCTATACATAATCCGAAAACACCTAAATTTTTACCATCCTTATTTATAGGTACTGCCACAACTACTAGTTCTTTTTTATTAGTTTTTCCGATTACTGGCTCTGATATTGTTATAGATCCACTTAAAGCTTTCTTAAAATATTCTCTATCACTTATATTTAGGTATGTATCGTTAGCTCGTATAACAGCTCCATTTTCATTAGCAACAAAGATTTCTCCATACTCCTTTGAATTATCTTTGCTTTCATTTATAAAATATTCCTTAATTCTATTAGAATCCATAGAAATTATAGTTTCATTCTTAGAATATATTTTGGCCTCCCCTACCCGTTCATTAATCCATTCTCCTATATTTCTAGCCATTATAGAAGTATCGGCAGCAGCATTTTTTTCTATATTCTTTTTTAAGATATCCATTGAAAAAAATCCTGAGCTAATGACAAAGCTAAAGGTTAACATAATACATAGGAGACATATTATAAAAGATATCTTTGCATTTATACTTATAAAACCCTTCTGCTTCACTAACTTTTCCTCCTAAATAATTTAACCGTCTATAAACCTACTTACCTTATATTCTATTAATTTTTTCCAAAATAATCTACATATTTCTAGAAATTTATATATTTTTTATATTGATTTAACCATTATAACTTACCTTTTACAGTTTTACTCTTATTATATCTAACCCTTATTACCAGGGTAATAAATAAAGCAAAAATTAATGCTCCTGTAGTATCTATTAATACATCTTGAAAACATCCTGTTCTTCCCGGTATAAAGGTCTGATGAAATTCATCAGTAGATGCATATAAAAAACTAAAAATCACACCATACCACTGGGCATTCTTTAGTGAATATCCTCTTAAGACCCTATAGGTTAAAAAGCATAGGATGAAGTATTCTGTCATATGAGCTGATTTTCTAACTACAAAACTTGTCATACTTCCTAAGGTGCTATTTAAATCAATACCTATGTAAGAAAAAATATCTATAACTAATTGGCTCTTTTCACTGGACTCCTCTCCTGGTTGACTTGAATACATAAATATAACAATAAGCCATACTACAAGCAGTGCTAAATTTAATATTCTCTTACTTTTTTTACTCAAATAATCCCCTCCTAGAATAAAATCATATACATATAATACTATTTTAATATGATTATTAAAATACACTTTTTATTTTATACTAAATTTCTCTAAAAGTAATTGAACTTACAAAAATGTAAGCTATACATGATATTTGTAACCTTAAGTTATGGTTGTCCAACTGATTTAATAATAAAATATATTTATAGTAATAATTCAGTCTAGGAGGTAATGTTATGTTAGTTAGTGCTTTAAACAGGGTTTTAGGTTTTACTTTAATACTTATTGGAGCTTTGTATTGTTTGTTTCTTAATTCTAAGAGAGGTAACCTAAAGACTTTTTCAGTCCTTCTTTCTATAACACTTCCCGTTATAGGCTTTAGTATGCTAATGATATAGATATTTTTATATAAAATAAAAAAACATTCCACTTCACACCATGAAAACCTGAAGCTTTTGTGGTGTTTTTTTTATTTACTTTAAATATAAAAAACACTACCAAACCTAAAACTTGATAGCGTTTTTTATATAGAATGAATCTTCCTTCATGTGGTGTTCTTTCCACCACATGAAAATTATATGAGTTAACTATGGTTGTCGCAACTGTTATCCCTCACCTTACACTCGGATGGGGGTAGTACAGCTCTGGTAGCCATAGATAAAAGATTTCTTCTACTTTTTATATGGACTTTTAGGTCTTCTAGAATCATCTAACATATAAGTATCAAAAACCTTTTTTATGTCTTTGGTATTTGGGCCATATTTGTCATTAAATCCTATAGCTTTATTTCCAAAAGTGAATTCTTTTCCATTATGTAGTATGTTAACTGTTGAGTGAACTAAGTTATCAATCTCTTTATTTTCTATCCCTTGCACAACTAAATTATCATACCAGCCTTCCCCATACTCCTTAGTTAAGTCCTCATTTGCTCTAGTTAAGAGATACCTTACCTTATCATCATCAAAAACTCCACTATAATAATCTACTCCATAATCATTAAAAAACTGTACTCCTAATATCTCCCTACATACATCTACTTCATTCTTATATATAGAATATAAAAGTTTATTCACTACAATATCTGACTTATTATTTTTAGCACTTATTTTATAAGTATTCATAGCCTTAGGATAGCTAAACTTAGGCGGTTTAAAATAACAATAAGTTCCAATTATAACTGACATAACCACTATAGATATAATTGTTACTGAAACCCATGTTTTATCTCTAAGATTTATTTTTCTTTTTTCCCTAGGTATGTTTTTCATTGTATTCTCTTTTTCCATAATTCACCTCACTAAGCACAGTCTCCATGTAATTATATTCCATTTCTTCTCTTATTGTCTATAATAAATAAGGATAAAATTCCATTTATGTTTTTATTTATTAAATAAGTGGTATAATGTTTATACTTACATAAAAATTTATTTCTAGAGAATTACTTGGAGGATTTATGGATAAGAAAACAAATATTCACATGAAAAACTTTAAAATACGTTTTGCTAAAGAAGAGGATATTCCAACCATCTTAAAGTTTATAAAAGAATTAGCTTCCTATGAAAATCTTTTAGATCAGGTTATTGCAACTGAAGAAACCTTAAAAGAATCCCTATTCGAAAAAAAATCTGCTCAGGTTATAATAGGCGAGTATGAGAATACTCCTATTTCCTTTGCACTTTTCTTTCATAACTTCTCAACTTTTATTGGAAAATCAGGGTTATATTTAGAAGACTTATATGTATCCCCTAGCTTTAGAGGCTATGGAATAGGTAAAAAAATGTTATCTCATCTAGCAAATATAGCTATGGAAAGAGGTTGCAAAAGATTCGAATGGTGGTGTTTAGATTGGAATACACCTTCTATAGACTTTTATAAAAGCTTAGGAGCAGAACCTATGGATCAATGGACGGTTTATAGACTTGGTGAAGAGGATATAGAAAGGCTTTCAAAGGCTTAATCCCTATATAAATATGGCCTACATATAACTTATAAAAGATAGATATATATAAGTTTTACCATTAAAACTACATTAGCTTCAGTTGAAACTTATCGAGTCATTAATCAGTGAAATGTAAATTACTTAATTCAATATATATATTATAAAAGTTTTAACCTCAATAAATTAACTACTTGCTATAGTTAAAGTTATTGAGGTTAAGTTATTAAATATAAGAACCTAATATAAATTTTAAATTTTTCCTAATAAGTAAATTCTTTTAATTATGAATTACCTGCTTTTCTACTATGTTTTATCCTAATATAAGCATATACAGGAACTCCTGACATCATAAGCAAGAATCCATACATAACTGTTTCTGCTCCTGATCCATATATAGTCCACATAGCATATATAAAACCTAACATAGGTATTATACTTTTTTTTAACACATATCCTAAAGATAGTTTCTCATTTTTAGACATTATAATTATATCTGACACTGCCGTTATAGCATATATAGGAAGATAGGATAATGTAGCTAATAATGTTATAACACTTAGAGCTTCTGAAAACCCTTTAGTAAAATTCATAAGTAAAACTACATTTGTTAAAGCAGAGCTTATTATAAGTGCTACTGCTGGAGTACCATACTTCTTACTTTTAATAGCAAAAAACTTTGGAAATGTACCGTCTTCACCAGCTGCAAAAGCAATTCTTGCAGAAGATAAAACCCAACCTACTGCTGTTCCAATTATACCTATTACAATAGATGCATTTATCCACTTCATAATGCCTGTACCACAGAACTTTACTAGTATATCTGATATAGGTGCTGAGCTTGTCATCATCTCCGACTGGCTCATTGCCCCCATAGCGAAAAAGCTTATTGCTATATAAAATATACATGCTATTAAAATTCCATATACAGTACTCTTATATATATTCTTTTTAGGATTCTCTATCTCTCCTCCAGTAATACTTGCTGTTTCAAGTCCAACAAATGCCCATAAAGTTATAGTTGCAGCTGCTGGCAGTGTCTCTATCCCTTTTCCACTAGGAAACATTGGTGTCATATTAGTGGAATCAAAGTTTATAGCAGCAATTATTATAAATAAAAGCAGTACTAAAAGCTTAAATACTGTAATAGCACTTCCAACCTTTCCTGCTAGTTCTACACCCTTTATATTAACATATGTAACAATCCATAAAACTCCAGAACACACTAAAAATCCAACTGTGCTATTATTATTTATTATTGGGAATATCGCTCCTGCATAGCTTGCTATAGCTATTATAACTGCAGCATTTCCAATCCAAGATCCATTCCAGTAAAGCCAAGCATTACTAAAGCCTACGAAATCACCAAAGGCTTCTTTAGAGTACTCATATGGTCCTCCAGTCTTTGGTATTACTGATCCAAGTCGTGCAAAACTTAACGCTAAAAATATAGATCCAATACCTGTAAAAAGCCATGCAAGAATTATAGATCCTGGTCCCGCTGCATGAGCTAAGGTATTTGGAAGCATAAATATCCCTGACCCTACCATATTTCCAACTACAAGAGCCGTTGCCACAAATAATGACATCTTTTTCTTAGGTGACTCACTTATGTTGTTCATTGTTTTCCTCCTAAAATTAATTCTATACTAATTCCTAAACTTCATTCTAAATGTACTTAACTTAATAATATATTTGAGTAAATAAAAAATGCCCTAAGCAAAACACTCAGGGCATATAATTATCAAAAATTATACCTCGAATGATAGCTCATCACAAATATTTCTGTGACAGTGATACATATATTCTATGTATCCCCAACCCACTGATCTTAAAGCATAAATCAGTAGTTTCGGCAGTAAATCCTTTCCTAAGCTGTCATAGTGCTTACCTCAAGCATAGTAATCTTAATTACCGCAACCTCTATCAATTATTAATTTATAAATATACATATTTCCAACTATTCTATTATTATTTATTTTCCTCTCTAAGTCAATTGTTTTTTACTTAAAACAATTGATTTTTATGGATAATAGAATAATTATTTCTAATTTATCAAAGTATAATCTTTAATATTTTTGATTTTAAACATTATACTTTATGCTAATATTACTTAAATTTATGCACTTACTCAATTCCTAATTCTTAATTCTTAGTCCTTCTCTTATGCTTAGATTTTTTTACATTTACTATATTAGCTATAGGCTGCTTTTTTATCCACCTTAAAAACTTTTTTACTCTATAATCATTTTTTAATTTTTCAATATTATATAATCTAACTGCTAATTCTCTATTTCCATACAATGCATGAATCTGTTTATGACATGGAATGCATAGCATAGCCCTATCAAAATCATTTCCACCATACTCTTTAGGAACTAAATGATGTTCTGTTAATTCAACACCCTTCCTGCAGCAAAGCTCACATTTTCCCTCCATAATCTTCACCACCTAATATTATTTTCTCCAGGCTAAAGCCTATAATACAAGGTAATATTATTTATTTAATTGTAACTTTCTAGCTAAAATAAGTATGGTATTAAAAATTTTTATATTTTTTTCAAAAAGATATTGAAAATCATTTTCACTTGTACTATAATATGATTATAGAAAAGGATTTAAAAAATTCCTAACACTAAAGATAAATTTTAGATTTAAATATAAGGTTTTAGCATAACTTGTCTTTAAAACCAAAATACTTTTTTAAAATTTAAACTTGTACCAACTAAATCTAAATTTTAAAAACTAAACTTGTATTTAAATACTAAAACATTTTTTAAGACATAAACTTGTAGCCAAATTAAGACATATTTTTATATGTAACACACAAACCCTAAATATTGTGGTATAGAGTGATAGATTCCCCCTTCACCTATACTCGCCATAAACACTATTTGTTTACACTCACTCTCCAAAATCAGGTATGAGATAAACTTGATTAAGATGAGTAATAAATTTACCCCTAAAAACCACTAAAGTTCCCCCTTTAGTGGTTTTTATTTGTATTTTTTTATTTACAAATTTAACTTTTTACTTGATTAATTTTATTTTAAAAGCGTGCAGCATGCTATAAAACCTAAAAAACCCTTAGCTAAAAAGCTTAAGGGTTTTTTATTAAGATCTATTTACTTTTTATACAAAGTTCTAGCTTGATTCTTGACAATATTGTGAATCCACACTCTATCTTGGAGTCTACATCAACAACTCCTATATCAACAGATAAGTTATCACAACTTGTTATATATTCTGGTAGTTTTAAAATTACACAGAAAGGTACTCTACTTACAACACTCTCACTACAAGTAACTCCCTTATCAATTAGATAATCTAATATAACTACCCCTTCTACCCTTACACGTTTTACATTATTGCAAGGTCTTAATTCTTCTATTCTAACTACTTCTACATCTGACTCTACATCTAATATCCTTACAGCAGGTCCCTGATTACAAGATAATTTAACCACATCATTAACTGAAAAACTCCTGCATTCAAAGAATAGTATTCTTGTTTGAACTTCATTAGATCTTATTGGATCTAATACTTGTCCATTAAAACTAGCTATTCCTACAGCTATATTTGTAATTATTCCACAATCACCAAATCTTCTAACTACTGTCTTTATACATACTACAACTGTATCCCCTGCTGGTATAGCACCTATATTTATTCCTCTATCTAATTCTCTGCAATTAAAGTGTCTATTTCTAGCAGTCACTTCTAAGCATTCTAATTCCCTAGGAAGTTCATCTCTTAATACAAAGTTATCTACCGGGAACTCACAGGTATTTCTAATTTTTATAGTATAAATAAGCTCTTCTCCAACTCTTACAGAGGATTTATCTGCAAACTTTTCAATTTCTAAGCACACTGAAACTACAGTTGTTGTAACAGTATTACTTTCTGCCTCTGCAAATACCCTATTACGTCCTCCATTAGTAAGATAGAAGTATTCTGCTGTAGCAGTATTTTCTATTGTTTCAGGACAGCAGTCCTCTATTTTTACACTAAAGCAAATCATTACGCATTGGCTTGGTCTTACTGTTCCTATTTTAAACTCTCCTAGATTATGAGCTTCTGTTCTTACTCCATTTATCTCTAGACTTCCCTTTATAAAGTTTAAACATCCATCAATATTATCTCTTATAATTACATTACATGCGTTAACTGTTCCTATATTCCTAACTAATATACAATATCTTAAGGTGTCACCATATAATGCAAAGTTTTTATCAACTGATTTTTCTAATACTATTCTTGCTATATCATTATTACATGGCTTATTACATGGATCCTCATTATGGCATGGATCATCCCATTTACATGGGTCATCATTGTGGCATGGGTCATTACTACATGGATTATCCCACTTACATGGAGTATTGCATTCCCAATTATTACCATTATCACCCTTATTATCCTTTGTACTAAACTCAACATTAGATGAGTCATCATTTAATACGTCAAAGTCTCCATCATCATAAATTTCAACTTCTATATTGCGATTTTCACTATACTTATTCTCTTTAAAGTAGTTACTAAATGTGTCTTTATCAGTGTCTTCATTGTAGTCTATTTCTAAGTTGTCTATATTCACATAATTATTGTCTTTTCCATTGCATCCACAATCACTCTTCACTCTTCTCCACCTCTTCTTAAATTATTGATCTTTTGTACCTTTTAGGCATCTTAAATAAAATAACTAGTTAAATATGTCATGTTCATTTTCTAAAAAGAAAACCTCTTATGATGATGATTATTATTCTGTACACCCTTCTTTTCAATGCAATATGACATAAAATATACTAGTGTAATTATTAGTTATTTCTTTACGTCTCTTATATTAGTTTCTCCAACTACTCTAATAGAATAAAAATATATTCATTGTTTCTAATATATAATATGTAATTAACTGCCTAGTGTTACATTTATGAATATTTCTCCCTTTTTCATGTGTTATCTCCTAACAGCCACCTTCTCCATATCTTATCATGTGGAAAATATGGAATTATCTTAAGTATGTATTATCATATAATATTCTAAAATATACTCAAAGGTTATAAGTATAATTATGTAAAAGTATCAAAATTATCCCCTCTACCATATTATATAAAATGAATCTTGTTTCTTGGAGGCGATAATTAGGTGAGGGTAGATGTTAATACAGATAAAAATATAGTATTTTTAGGAGAACTAGTTAGATTCAATATAGAATTTTTTAATGATGAAGCTACTGATATAAAAGATTTAGAATTTTATATACTGCCATGTATAGGAACTATGGTTATCCCTAGAAGCATAGAAGTTGGAGGAGATAAGTTAGCTAAAGGAAGCTATTCTAGAATTTCCTTAGGCAACCTAAAAAAGAATGAAACCATATCCATTACCTATGTGCAAAAGATAGAAGTATTGACTGGTGAAAAACATATAAGTTTTAAAGGAAGGATTAAATATAAAAGTCTTGATAATTCATCAGAAAAAAATCTTCTTCTTAAAAGATTAAAGTTAGATATATTAAAACTTAATCTAAAAGTATTAGATGTACCTTCTGATATTTCATTAAATGACCTATTTAAAATAAAATTATCCATAAAAAATATTGGTACTGTAAATGTAAAGGATATAGAATTACTGGACTTTTGGAGTGATTTTTGTAATCTTCAGGAATTTTATATTAATGACTCTAATTTTAAGCTCGGTGAAAATAAAATTAAAATCTCTTCCTTAAAAAAGGAGGAAGAGGTTTCAATAACCTTAGTATTAAAATTACGGGAAATAGATGCCTCTATTATGACACTTCTTCCTAAAATAAGCTTTAAATACCTAAGAGAAGACTTGATATATGAAGAAAAATTCTTAGATTTCAATGGCATATATATTTATGTTCATTGCTGCCTTGTAAAAAACTTTGAAAAATCATCAATTATATATATGGATAAATTTAGCCTAAGCAAGCTCTATTATTATAATATATTTCCTATGAATTTTAAGCTTATAGAAAGTATATCCTCAGATAGTAATATAGCTAAAACAAAAAAGATACTAATTCTCACCTTTCTTATAAAACTAAGAGGAGAGGATAACATGGATAGGATAAATCTACATAAGAAAGAGCTTAATATCTACGTAGTTCTTCCTAATGAACATAAGAATATTACCCAGGATGAATTAGTTATAACCATAGT
This sequence comes from Clostridium hydrogeniformans DSM 21757, assembly GCF_000686705.1. GTDB lineage: Bacteria > Bacillota > Clostridia > Clostridiales > Clostridiaceae > Clostridium_Z > Clostridium_Z hydrogeniformans. The sequence continues at coordinate 17,490 of NZ_KK366005.1, forward strand.
AAGTGATAGCATCTCAATAAAAGGAGATGATAAACTAGAAGTTCTTCTTGACGTTAATATATATAAAAAACTTAAATCTAGTTAAATATAAAATTCCCTAGGTAAACCTATTATATCTACCTAGGGGATTTTAATCTTTATAAATATTTAGTTAGGGATGTGTCCCACTAAAAAGTGTGGAATCCCACTAAAATTATAATTTTTATACTAATTTATTTCCTTAACTTCTGTTACCATCCACTTCCCTGAGTCTTTTATATATGTAAGCTCCGTTATAAACTCTTTATTAACATCAACACTTTCATAGGATAGAAATAATATATTTTTTTGCTTCTTAAAACTTACCTCTGCAATAGCATAAGTTTTAAATTCACCCTTCTCTTCTTTTATTGATATAGCATCTTTTTGCCATTTAAGATTCTTAAAATCATAGCTATCTTTTATTATGATACCTCTGCTGTAATACTCTTTGTATATCCTATTTCTAATTTCTTCTGTAGTATTCTTTATATATTCTTTATCCCCTTCATTAAGTGCCTTAAAAAAGTTATCATAGAACTCTTTATAATTTTTTTCTAATTCCTTCTTTAGGTCTTCTGTTAAAGGATTTATTTGAAGATTAATTTTAGCTAAGTCTCCAATAACCTTCTCTTCACTTTTAACTACTCCCCATGGAAACTCTTTTTCTAAATATATTTTATAGGATCCATCTGAGGGCATTGGTCCTATCTCTTTAAATTCTTCTACAGTTCTTGAAGAATCCTCTTCATTTATAAATACCTTTGCATCCTTATAATTACTATCTACTGTAAGGGTAACTCCCTTAAGCTTTAGCTCTTTTTCATTTTCCTTATTAACTAACTGCACGGTTTCATTATCTTCTATATTCCCATACTCGCCCTCATATATACCCTTTATATTATAAGTACCAGGTATAATACTATTTATGGTTACTACTTTATTATCCTCATTGGTTTTTTCTATAACCTTATCATTTAATAGTATATTAGTGTTTTTTAAATTAACAACTATTTTAAGATTTACTTCCTCTATACCAATATAATATCTATCACCCATAAAACCTTTTTCTTTTTTTAACTTAAGAAGATCCTTTGATGAATCTTTAAACCTTAATACAGATATAACTTCATCTTGTCTAGACTTGTTTTCCTTTAGGTAATCTACTAGTGGCTTTATATTCTCTTCGTTAAGCTCAGTATTGCTTCCTTCTACCTTCATGTATTTATAAACTCTATAAGGATTACTGCTATTTATTGTATTTTCAAATCTTTTAATCACTGAATCCCTTGAGGTATTTACTATATTATATATAATTCCACCTAGAAAAATTAAAGCTAAAGAAAATCCAATAATAAGGGTTAGATTTCTCTTTTTAGGATTCTTAAAAAATAGAACTAACCAATCTTTTACCTTATTTAATCCCTCTCTACATTTATACAAAATCTCTTTCATATTATCCTCTCTTTATAAAGAAATATTTTTCTATATATTTAACCACACTATATCCCATATATTAAGCTACTTTTCATAACTTTTCAATATCTCTTTAAATCCTTCACCATTTAACCCTTTTATATTCAACAGCCTTGAAAGAGTAGATCCAACCTGAGTTATTACTCCACTTTCAACAATAATCCCTTTTCTTACATCTGGACCAAAGGCTATAAATGGTGTTGTATATCCTGTAGTATCTGGATCAAAACCATGATTTCCTCTATAATCCTCATGCTCAACTTTTTTAATATAACTTCCACTATTATAATCATTAGAAAAACATGTATTAGAATATCCTTCAATTACAAAATCAAAAGGACCATCTAAACCCTTTTTTATAAATTCATCTCTAATATATATTTTCTTTATTCTAAGATGATTTTTATATCTTTCTAGCAAATCTAATACTTGTTTCCTTGTATTATTATCTCCATTTACATGGATTTGAGCTGAACCACCACAACTTTTTGAATAGGCTGCAAAGCTCTTTAACTCTCCCTTAGAATCTAATATTATAAGATTTTCCTTTTTAAAAACTTCATTAGGATAAGACTTATATTCTATATCATTGAAGCCATGATCCCCCACAATAACAAAGTTAGTACTATCATATATCTTTGCATCCTTACATGCCTTTATTATTCTTCCAATCCTCTTATCACATTCCATAAGTACATTGTCCACATCTTTATTAAACACTCCCTTATGGTGTCTTATATAATCTAAATATAGAAGATGGATTAAAGTAAGATTAGGTTTCTTCTCTTTTATTACATCCTCTGAAAATCTAGTAACAAACTCATCAAGAGCTGGCTGCTTCTTTCCTTTTAATACTCTCCCATGTCTTAAAACTTCCTTTAATATATAAAAAGGTGTTCCATTTTTTAAGGTAGTTAAAACTTGATTTTCTCCATTTATTGACCATATCTCTGGGAAGTTAATTGAAATTTTAGCACCTGCCATTACAGGCCATAGAATTGATGCCACCTTAAGTTTTTCTTTTAAGGCATAATCTACTAATGTAGGAGATTTTATATTTTTATAATGCCAAAACCATCTATCTACCTTTTCAAACTGGTTACAAAATTCATTATTATACACTCCATGATCCTTTGGATAGTTCCCTGTTAACATAGTTGCATGACTACAATAGGTAAGGGATGGATATATCCCCTTCATAGCCTTTATAACAGAAGCACTTTTTAATATTTCTTTAAAGGTAGGCAAGTCCTTAATTTTATCTAAATCCTTTGTATGGAAAGCATCTAAAGATATAACAACTAAACGCCTTTTTTCCCTGTTCATAATAATCCTCCCAAAATATCTTCTTTATATAAATATGCCTAATCTTATACCTTTTAGAATTTTAATTTACATAAAACAATGATATATATAAGTTGTAATATTAAAACTACATTAGATTCAATGAAAACTTATTGAGCAATAAAGCAATGAAACCCAACTTGTTTAACTCAACATATATACTATAGAGAGCTTAAATAATTCTATATCTATCTTAAAGATTTATATTCTAAATAATACTATTAACCCTGTTACTTATATAAGTAACTCTTACTAGATTATATATATTACAAAAAAAGAAATGAAGAGGTAACTTAAAGAAACCTCTCCACCCTCTTCTAGCTAAAGATTTTTAGCACCAACCTCATATACGAAATAGGAGTAAATTATTATGATGATGCATATTTCAAAGCAATACAGAAACACCCTGTATCCCTGTGAAACCAAGTCATTACCCTTAAAAAGCCTATCCTTTAAAGAAGAATTTGCTTTTTCTTCATCTTTAGATTCATTTAAAGTTTTTTTAGGATTTAATAAGGCTATTAATCCTACTATTATATAAATTGCCATGGAGTAAAATAGTCCATTAGCAATTTTAATAACAGGCATCTTAAAAATAAGACCTATTATTAAGAACAGTGCACAATATATGTTTCCAAAGAGAAAAGTTTTAAATATGTTTTTTTTCATAAAAGAACCTCCCTGGTAATAACACATGTTCATAATTATATATTAAAGGTTTATTAGTGTTTTGTCAAAATCTTCTTTTTTATTTTATTTGTTTCTAACTAAAGTTATGAATTCATAGGTTAAGTTTTCATCACATTTCATAGTTTTTTCAGCTATTTCCCAAATATTCATATCTAATTCTGGAAACTTTGTATCACCTTCATACTCCTTATGAACTTTTGTTAAATATATTTTATTTGTATATGGCATAAGTAAAGAATATATTTCTCCTCCACCAATTACAAAAACCTCTTCATCCCCTTCTATAAAAGAATGTAACCTATCTAAAGAATGAACTACCTTAACTCTTTCATCATGAATTTCATAATCTTTATCTCTTGTAAGAACAATATGAGGCCTATTAGGAAGAACCCCTGGAAGTGATTCAAAAGTCTTCCTTCCCATAATTATTGTATGGCCTTCTGTTATCTTTTTAAATCTCTTTAAGTCCTCACTAATATGCCATAAAAGTTTATTCTCTCTTCCTATAACATTATTACTTGAAATAGCAACTATTGCGCTAAGCATTTACCTCCACCCCCTTAAATAATATTTTTATAACAATATACATTGTAGAATTCAGCTTTGTGTTATATATAAAAGAATATGTATTAAAAAATAATATCATAAAATACATATTACTTTTAAACATATGTATCCTCTCTAAAGACCCTTTATTTAAACAGCAACTTCCATCTTTATGGATGGGTGATGTTTATAATCTATAAGTTTAATATCTTCTATTGTAAAATCATAGAAGTCCTTAATCTCTTCATTTATCCAAAGCTTTGGAGCTGCATAAGCCTCATTTTCTCTTTCAATTTGAGTTCTCATTCCATCTACTTGATTCTCATATATATGAGCATTATTTATTACATGAGTAAATAATCCTGGTTTAAGCCCTGTTACATGAGCTAATAAATGAACAAGTACTGCATACTGTGTCATATTAAATGGTACCCCTAAAGGAACGTCTCCACTTCTTTGAACAAGCATGCAATTAAGTTTTCCATCTGTTACATCCCACATAGTTAAAAAACAACAAGGTGCTAAGGCTCCCCCAGCTAAATGTGGTATTTGCCATAGGTTTATCATCATTCTTCTGTCCTGTGGATTATTCTTTAAAGCCTCTATAAGCTTATCTATTTGGTCATATTCTTTTACAACCCAACCATAAGACGTTCCTATGGTTCCATCTTCCATCATCCATTCATCCCATATATGAACATTTTGTTCTTGTAACTTCTTAACGTCATTAGATTGATCTTTAAAAATCCAAAGTAGCTCTTTAACAGCAGTTTTAAAAGCTACAAACTTTGTAGTAAGTATTGGGAATTCTTTTTCTAAATTAAATTGCATTATCTTATGTGGAAGCTTATATGTAGGTATTCCTGTTCTATTTGAATCCTCATAAAAACCTTCATCTAATATCTCTTTTACTATATCTAAATACTTCTTATCCGCTAAACTCAATCTATAATACCTCCCTTAAAATATGTGCCATTATATATTTAATTTTATATGATTCATATAATACATTTTATCATTTATTCTTTTGTTCTACTATCAGTATTTTTATGTAGTAACCTATAACTCTAATATTGTAGGGTTTTTGATTCAAAACTTATCTTATTCATTACTTAAAATCTAAGATTTTAAAGGGTTTAAGTCCATGTATAAGTTAAAATTCAAGTTAAAAACCATATATAGTTTTTATACAATTTTTCAACTTATTTATTAAAAATATCCTTGATTTATCTTGCTTTAGATAGATGTATAAATTAATTTTAAAACTTAAAATCCTATAGTATAAGCCTTTGAATAAATATTCTGTGGTTCTACTATGACTAAAAATATAATTAATCTAAATTAAAATATCTTCAACTTATAGTGATTTAGATGGGTGTATAAAATAATTTAATATTGTCTATTAGATATAATTCATGCACTAGATTAATATATTTATACTAATAAATTATTTTTTATTTCTATAAGATTTATCTATATACCCTAAAATCCTAGGATGAATTTTAAACTTATATATGATATCTAAAATAAAACACTACTCTATCCAAAGTTTAACCTAGTATAAAACCCTACATAATCTAAGATTATTAATAAATCTATATTCCTCTAGATTATTATCTTAATATATTAAAAACACTGTGATACTTAATATCTCTTGTGATAAAAATATAGAAATATTAGAAGTTTCTAGGCTATGTAAACCTATTTCTTATAATTAAGGTTAATATTATTAATTGTTCATAATTATGTTTTTTGTGGACAATGTGCGCAACCTGTGGATAAGCTTATGAAAAAAAGAGAGAATTCTGTCTAATCCTTATAAATCCTTGTATTTATAGGGTTCTACAAATTTTTTAATCTTATTTTTGTGCATAATGATTTTATATTGTCCACATTTAATAGAACTTATCCACATTTCTTGTGGACAAGTTGTTATTAACTATGGCTTTTTTGTGGTTATCTATGTTAATACTTATTGATAACTTGTTAAGAACTTCTTAACTTATCCTAATCTAATCCCATTAAAAGTTATATCTTCAATAAATGACAATCTTTCTTCCTCTTCTATCCCATATACTTTTACATTTATCATATATGTTTCTACAATTCTCTTACTTATCCAACTTTTATGTCTTCTCTCTTATCACCATTCACCATAAAGTTCTAAAAAAACACCATTCATAGAAAAGTTTCCTTATCTATAAATGGTGTTTTTTAAATCTTACTTCTTCACTACCTTAAGTTTAACTTCTTCACTATTTTCAAAATCATCTACTGCTTTTAAAGTTATAATTTGTCCATCCTTTATGTCTTTAAATTTCAACTTAAAGTTATACTCATTACCATTATTACCTACAGGCGTAGAGTTACTTACCTTCTTATAAAGTTCTCCATTAACATAGAAACTATATCCAAAGGTATTATCCGAAACTTTCCCCTTAATATTTAAATTATTACCATTAACTACAATTTCTTCTTTTGATCCTATCTTTTTCTCAAGTTCTATTAATGGTTTTACAGTATCTTTATATATCTTATATACACAGTTCATAATCTCTTGTCCATCATAATCTACTGCTTTAATATCTACTGTATTAAGTCCTTCTTCTGGTTTTATTATAGTTTCAAAATAAACCTCACCTTTATCGTTCAGTTTTGATAACTCTACTTCTTTACCATTTACAGTAAGGGATTTTATATATCTTGAAATATTACCTTTAATCTTATATTCTGAAGTTTTTACCTTAATATAACCTTCCTTAAAATCTTTATCATCAAATTTTATGACAGCAGGCGGAACTTGTCCTACCTTAAGAATAGCCTTTGCTCCCCCTAAATTATTAGCATAATCAAAAGCTCCTATCTGTATCTCATTTATACTATTAGCTTTAAGTCCTTTAATAACCTTAGTATAAACATTTTCTTCTTTAATATATTCTGACTTTTCCTTGGTAGCTTCAACATTTAAAACTCCATTAACAACTACTGGGAACAATCCATTCTCATTAATTCCTGATAAACCATCCTCAGCTTTAAAATATATCTTAACTGAATCTTCTCCTATATTATCATATCTTAATATATTAACCTTTGGAGATTCTGTATCAATCTTTACTGGAACTTCTATAACCTGTTCTTTTGCATTTTCAATATCTACCTTTAGCTTAAGTCTGTAGAAATACTGTCCATCCTTAACAACTTCCATTTTCCCGGTGTTTTTATTATAGACTTGTCCATCCCATCCTATTTTCTCAATTATTTGTGGAACCTTACCTGCCTCATCAGGTGCTTCATATATCTTCTTTTTAACTTCATCTACATTGCCAACTCTTCTTATAACTTCTTTATTCTCATTTAGAACATCTACTTCTATGGATTTAGCATTTCTCATAAGATATATGGCTGGTACTAAACTATCATTATAGTTATCTTTATTAGGACTTATAGCTATTTTATTTTTATCATAGTTTTTCGTCTTATCCTTATTAGTTGATGTTACCCCTAAAATATTTAATCCCCTAGATTCCCCCTCACCATTATAACTTAGCATTAAATTTTCAACAGATACCTTTGAATAGTCCCCATTTTCAAGTAAAGCTTTTATAAGTGGATGCTTTTCTTTATCCCAAGCATTATTACTTGTTATACTTTCCTTAGACCAGTCTCCATAGAACCCCATAAAAGGTACATTTAATGAAGGTATATTAGTATCATCTGATTTAAATGTCACATAACCTTCAAGGAATTTTTCAGAACCTAATTCTTTACCTATATTTAAAGTTACATCTACTTTTTCACTACCCTTAGGCGCTAAAGTAACTGTTTCTTTATTAAACTCAACACTTGCATCTTTTTCATCAAGAATTATATCATGAACCATTTTATTAGGTGATGCTTCTTCACTTTGAGTTAGAACTCCACCTAATACCCCTAAGCTATACTTCACCTCTTTATCTCCATGATTTTTAAGGTCTATTGTAAACTTAGCCTTATTTCCCTTTATTTCTTTAAGAGCTACAGATGCCGCACCATTATAGGTAGCTGTTACCCTATTTTTAACTGCATCTTCTATCTGAACAAGTCCTGCTCCTTGTCTTCTTGGAGAGTAAGGAACATCCTCTCCATACTTATCTATTCTTACAGAGCTTGTGTTCATTAATATATTTTTAGCATAATCTATTTTTTCCCTACCTGAGAGTTCCGGTGCATATTCTTTTATTCCTTGAAGAAGTAGTGCTGAAGTTCCAGATACATGAGGTGCTGACATGGATGTTCCATTCATATTTCCATATTCATTATTATTAAGAGTTGAATATATTCTTCCTCCTGGTCCTGATATTTGAGGTTTAAAATCAAGACTAGGAGCTGGTCCCCAAGAACTAAAGTCAGAATAATCATCTTTTAATGAGTTATCCATAGGTTTCATTCCTATATCTCCATTAAACAATACCTTTTCACTAGCAAGTCTTTGGTAAATACTTTCTCCAATACTATTTGGAATAAATATAGCAGGGATTTTTATATTAGGATCAGTTGCCATATTTATAAGACCTTCATCCTTATCTTTATTATATACAATAACTCCAACAGCTCCATTTTTCTGAGCATTTAATATTTTATCAGTAAATCCTATATCCCCTCTTTTTATAAGAGCTATCTTTCCCTTAGCATCCTTACCATTAAAGTCATCTACACGTCCTAAGTTAAAATCTAATATTTCATTCCCCTTATTTATAACTTCAGCCATACTATATTGATGAGGTGAATATGCTCCTTCTACTAGTATATCTCCTTTAGAATCTTTTACCTTTATATTATTAGCCATAGCCTTTGAATTCTCATAGCTTGCAACCATTAATGCATCCTTAGCTAAAGCTGGTGATCCCACAACACCTACATCATTAAGCTTTAAATTATCAAAAGGACTTGTTGAATATCCACTATTTCCAGCAGATACTACTACCATTACACCTGCATCAGTAGCCCTTTCAATTGCCTTCTGAGTTGGGTCATCATCTTTTCTAAATCCCGCTGGAGATCCAAGGCTCATATTTATAACATCAGCCCCTAAAGCTACTGAGTCATCTATAGCCGCTATTTGATCATCAGCGTAGGTGTATTTTCCTAATGGTCCATTGGAGAATATTTTCATTGCAAGAAGTTGTACTTCCGGAGCTACTCCTTTTATGGCCTTATTTTCTTTAACCTCTTCCTCTTTTCCATCAGCACCTACAATTCCCGCCACGTGAGCTCCATGAGGAGACTTACTATCTCTTTTATCTATTACATCATTATTTTTATCTGCATAATTATATCCAAAAGGTATTTTTTCTGAAAAATAAGTATCCGCCACCTTATCAGCTTTTAATATCCCTGTTGCCTTTACCTTATCTACAGAATCTTTATTAAGCTTAAGCTTTTCCTTATTATCTGGGGTTCTAAAATCCTTATGATTATAATCTATTCCTGTATCTAAAATAGCTACAACCATACCATTCCCTTTTAAACTATAATTTTTCCAAATATTCTCAACCTGGGTTAAAGTTTTAGCTGAATTCATTGATATTTCATGCTTGTCTGACTCTATTACACTTTTTACCCCTTCTATATCTCTAAGCTTGTCTATTTCTCCTCTCTTAACATCCATACTAAATCCATTAATTACATTAGTGTATGAATGTCTTATAGATGCGCCTTCAAGATTTTTCGCTTCTAACTTCGCAGATTTTTGGCTATTTTCTACTTTACTTACCTCTGCATTTCCTGGTTTTGTGCCCCTCATAACCATCTCTGCCGCAGATTTCCCCTCTAGTTCTACTATAACTCTAACTAATTCATTTTTATCCCTTGTATCCTTATAACTATTTTCAGCTTCCTTTAAGTAAGGCGATACTTCCTTTAATATACTATCCTTAGTTTCCTTGGATAGTGGCATATTTAGAAGATCTTTTATACTTCCTTCTTCATTACTACTTGCAACCTTAGGAGATATTCCTAATGTCATAGCTGCTACTAGCATAGTTGACACGGCTTTAGACATACCCCTTCTAAAGCTTTGATTCATATTATCAAGCCCCCTTAATAAATTTATATATAATTTCATATATAAAAACATTCCTTTAAAAAGGAATGCTTTATTCTTATTTATATTCTTTAGAAGTACCATCTTCATAAGTTAGTATAACCTGTCCATCTAAAGGTGATTGCAGTTCATCCTTTAAAATCACTATACTTGCATCATTATTGTCCCCTGACTTCACTATCTTTTTGAACTTTTCTTTACTTCCTTCATTAAACTTCTTCTCGTCAGATACGTCATATTTTGTGATTGTGCCTTCTTCTCCATTAAATTCTAGTTTTATAAGTGTCTTAACCTTTTTAATATTATCCTTCTCTAAGTATTCTATTAGAAAAATTTCATTAGACTTTTTATCATTAAAGCTTTTAATAAAATCTTCTATAATGCTTAAATTAATTACCTCACTCTTTAAACCTTTATATACCTTTATAACATAATTTTTATTTACTATATTTTCATAACTATATTCATCAGGAATATATGTACTAGCATCTATAGTATTAATGTTATCTTTGCCTTTATCCTTATTATTAAAACTCTTATAGCTTATAAATATAGTAATACCTATAACTAATACTGCTAATCCTATACCTATAAACTTATAATACTTTTTCATAACTACCTCCTTACACTATTAATATCTTCCTATTTTTTCCTTACGATGTTTTATAATTATTTTATACAGTTTCCAATTTATTGTCAAATGAAATCTTTAATATTATTTAAATTCTATTTATTTTTATGCTCTATTATTCCTAATATCTAATTTTTAAGGTGTATAATTTATCACTTCCATACTTTTCCTACACAGGCAACCTACTCATTACATAAACAACAAAAAGGTTAAAGTACTATATTTAGTATCCTTTAACCTTTTCCTTGAGAGGAAAGATATTACTCTAGCTTTTGAACATTAATTGCCTGTGGTCCCTTTGGTTTATCTACTGTATCAAAGGTAACCTGTTCTCCTTCATGTAAATCTTTATCATGAGTTTTCTCTTTTACTTGAGAGTGATGAACAAAGACATCCATTCCATTGTTTCCAGATATAAATCCGTAACCTCTTTTATTATCAAACCATTTAACGACTCCAGTTTGCATAAATGAAGCTCCTTTCTTAGAGTGTGAGGGTGCATTAATATTGTTCCTCAAAGTGAAATAATTATGAGGAAATATTTCTTAAAGCCTTAAAATTTAAATTCCTCTTTTATACACTTATAAGTTCCCTTTATCATAAAATCTAAGTCATCCTTATTTACTATATAAGGAGGCATAAAATAAATAATATTTCCCATAGGCCTTAGCAAAAGTCCATTTTTTAATCCTCTTTTATATATGCTATATCCTACTCTTTTCTCCCATGGAATTGGGGTCTTATTATCTTTATTCTGAACAAGCTCTATGGCACCTATAAATCCTAATTGCCTATATTCTCCAACATTTTTAATATCTTTAAAAACTTCTGTTGATAAATCCTTCATATAATTAAACTTCTCTATATTTTTATTTATAATATCCTCATAATGGAATATATTCATAGTCTCTACTGCTGCTGCACATGCAAGAGCATTGCCACTATAACTATGGCTATGGAAAAAACCTGTAAGTTTTTCATAATCATCATAAAAACAATTATATATCTCCTCTGTTACCATAACCACTGAAAGTGGAAGATATCCGCCAGTTATTCCCTTAGATAAGGTCATAATATCTGGACTTATATTACTGTGGTTACTGGCAAACATCTTACCTGTTCTACCAAATCCCACTGCAATTTCATCCCCTATAAATGTAATATCATATTCATCACATAATTTTCTTAACTTTTTTAAATACTCTTTTGAATATATATTCATTCCTGCAGCACCTTGAACCATAGGTTCAATAATTATTCCACATATCTCTTCATGATATTTAGAAATTAATTCCTCCATATACTTAAAGCATTCTGCACTGCAGCTCTCCCTATTAAGACCAAATTCACATCTATAACAATTTGGAGACTTACACTTATATGTTTCAATTATTATATCCTTATAGGTATCCTTAAAAAATCCCACATTGCATGCAGATAGTGCCCCTAAAGTTTCCCCATGATATGAATTTTCAAGGGCAACAAATTTGGTTTTTTTCTGATTACCTTTTTGCTTATGGTACTGATAAGAAATTTTAAGAGCTACCTCCACTGCAGAAGATCCATTATCACAAAAGAATACCTTCTTTAATGGTTCTGGAGTTATATCTACAAGTTTTTCAGAAAGCTCTACTGCAGGCACATTTGAAAGATGGGCGAAAATAACATGCTCCAAACTATTTAATTGTTTATTTATAGCATTGTTTATTCTTTCATTACAATGGCCAAATAAGTTTACCCACCAAGAGGATATACAATCTAAATATTTATTGCCATGAATGTCATATAAATAAGCTCCCTTCCCATTCTCTATAATTACAGGATTTAAGTCTTCATAATCCTTCATTTGAGAAGCAGGATGCCATATATATTTTAAATCTTTTTCTACTAAATTCATATTAGTCCTCCTAAAATCTTAAAATTCTTAAGGTCATTAGTATCTTTAACTTTAGGAACTACAGCTAATATCTCTTCATCAATTAAATTCTTAATAGTATTTTTATTATCTATATGACATATATTTGCCTCTTCATATCCGTTTATTACAATGCCCTTAATGTTTATATTGCTTCTTTTAAGACTTTCAATAGTAATAAGGGTATGATTTATAGTTCCAAGTCCCGCTCGTGCAACTATTATCACAGGTATATTGAAATCTTTTACTAGATCCTCTATTAGTAATCCATCATAGTTTAAAGGAACTTTAATTCCTCCTGCTCCCTCACAAACCATCACTTCATTCTCTTCCATAAGACTCTTAAACTTTTTATTTATAAGATCAGATTCTATTGTTATATTTTCAATATTACTTGCTAAATGGGGAGATAGTGGTTTTTCCATAGTATAGCTATTCATATAACTAATATCCTCTTTAAGTCCTGCAAAAGCTTTAACAAAATCCATATCACAAGTTCCCCCACTAACTACGGGTTTATAATATGCTACCTTAACCCCACTATCTTTTAAATTTTTTACTATAATAGATGAAATAAGAGTCTTTCCCACATCAGTATCTGTACCTACTATAAATAATCCTTTTCCCATATTATACTTCCATTCCTAAAGATTTTATAAGTTCTATATCTTCATCTATTTTATTACCAAGAGTGGTTAGGTAATTGCCAACTAGTGCAGAATTTACCCCTCCTAGAAATCCATCCTTCACCTTATCTCCAAGGGATGCCCTTCCCCCTGCATATCTTATATAAGCCTTTGGAAGTATAAATCTAAAGGTAGCAATGGTTCTTAAAATATCCTCTACCTCTATTTTTTTTACGAACTGAAGAGGAGTATTAGCTATGGGATTTAATACATTTATAGGAACTGACATTACATCAAGAGTTTTAAGCTCAAATGCCATATATAATCTATCCTCAATCCTTTCCCCCATTCCTATAATTCCCCCTGAGCATATATTAAGTCCTGCTTTTTTACATGCCCTTATAGTACTTATCCGTTCTTCATAGGTATGGGTTGTACAAGTTTCCTTAAAAAATTCTCTACTTGTTTCTAGATTATGATGATATGTAGTTATTCCAGCTTCCCTAAGCTTTTTTGCTTCTTTTTCTCCTATTATTCCATGAGATGCACATAGCTTTAACTCTGTTTCTTCTCTTAAAATATTGTATATATCTACAACCTTATCAAAATCTTCTCCCTTTAAAGTTCTCCCACTGGTTACTATTGAAAACCTATGAACTCCAGCTTCTTGATTTTCAAGGGCAAGATTTAATATATTCTCTCCATTTAAAAGATCATATTCCTCCACTCCTGTATTATAATGAGCAGATTGAGCACAATACTTACAATCCTCACTACATCTTCCACTCTTACCATTTACTATGGAGCAAAGATCCACCTTTTTCCCACAAAGTTTCTCCCTTATTTCATTTGCTGCTTCTAAAAGTTCTGAAAGCGGTAAATCATATAATTTCCTAGCCTCTCTAAAACTTATTTCTTCTCCATTTAAAACCTTATTTTTAAGTACATTTATCATTTATACTCCCCCTTAAATACTAATTGTTACTACTTTCTTTAACTTATTAAAACATAAAGAGCTTAATGCACATACTAAAAGGTCTCCCCCTATAAAAAGTAAGGCACCAAATTTTATTGCCCAGAAAATGCTTACGGTTTTTCCAATATAAAAGTTTAAAATTAAATAAAGATGTAATACTCCAAGGCTATAAACCACACTAAGGCCTATCACACAAAACATAAAGGCTTTAACTAAGTTCATTCCATTATTACCATACTTATCCCTAAGAATTCCAACTATGTAAGCACATAATATAAAACCTATTAAATATCCAAAGGTTGGTTTAAATATGTAGTATATTCCTCCCCCTTCAGTGAATATAGGTAGACCTATAAGTCCCAAAGATACATATAAGACTTGAGACCAAAGACCTATTTTTCTTCCAAAAATCAATCCACTCATTAAACAAAAAAATAATTGAAGAGTAAATGGTACATAAGGCATTGGTATTTTTATAAATGCCCCTATAGCTGTTAAAGCCGCAAATATACTTATTAATATCATTTCCTTAACTGTAAACTTCATTATTCCCTCCCATTAAAATAATCATTGTAAACCTTCGAATGTTATCTCATTAACAATAATGTTAATAGAATCTAAATGTATTGTCAATCATTTTTGTTTATCAAGTTTACAATATATCGGATTATTTTATCTTATGGCTACCAGAGCTGTAACACCCCCATCAGCGTGTAATGTGGGGGATAACAGTTGCTACGCCCCTAGATTAACTCATATAACATTAAATATTATTTATACTATAGTCTCTAGCTCTTCAATTAACCAACTTAGAATATATAGGCATAAGATTTACCCTATATAAAAGTCCTACTGTAACTTACAGTAGGACCTCATACTTTACTTTATTATATTATTTAGGATATTTTTATAAAAATTCTTATGTCTCTATTATATTTAAATTCCTATACCCCTATCTTGAATTACCAATTGATTCTTTAGGATAGGAATAGCTCAATATACTAATTAAAATTATATTTTATGCCCTGGTGAGCTTTCCTTTTTACTTTTATAATATAAATCTAATACCTTTTCCAATACTACAGAGGTTCCTATTATAAAAATCCATATAAGAGGATATGAATATCTTGAAAAAGTAACATAGGGTATATGGATTATAGTAAAATAAGCAAAAATCTGAAACAATATTAAGGCTGTACTTTTATACTTCTTCTCCTTATATCCTACATATATTTTTGCCATACCAATAGCTCCTATTACTAATAGTAATGCATGATATACCTCTATATAGGAAAATTTTATGCTATAAATTTGTCCCCAGTAAAAAGGGTACTTCCAAAGTTCAATACTCTTATCTAAGAGATACCACTTTATATAGGCTAACGGCCTCTTTACCATATAGTGTTTAAATCTATATTTAAAATTTTCTTTATAATATTTCTCTTGTTCTACCCTATCATCAACATTTTCCCAAGGATAAAAATCTATTTCCTCATTATAATCTATATAAGAACCTTGTATTAATGGATTTCCAGAAGATAATGTAAAGGGAATAAATCTATTAAAAGTTTTATAATTTCTTATAATCCATGGACTCATAACCAAAGCAAAAACAGTGGTTACAATTATAGTTAGCTTCACCATATCTTTAAATGTATATTTATTATAAATCCAAAGTATAAGTACTATTATGGGATAAGCTCCTATGGTTGGCCTAAATAATCCTGTAATTCCAAGTACTATACCTCCACTTATATAGTAACTTAGTTTATTACATTCCACTGCATATATGGTTATATACACTAATAATAAAAATAAAAAGTGAAATATAACCTCTGTTAGTAATATATTAGGTGTCCATATATTAGGTAGATATAGTGCACTTAGTATTAAGCTTATTACTCCAACCTTAGAATTAAATAGCCTTCTCCCTATAAGAAAAATTAAGTATAAACTTAGGCTTTGAATGACCACTTGAAATACTCTAAATGCAGTTATTCCTCCCCACTTCCCAAAGATACTCATAAACCCAGCCATAACAAAGGGAAGTCCTGGCATTATAAAAACCGTTGATTCATTTACATCATGGTACGTAAATATCCCCTTATCTAAGAGTGTCCACGCACTTCTAACATACTTAACATCATCGTTATCAAATTCTACAAAACTTCCAAGTAAATGTTCATTCCCATGAACAAGAACTGTATAAAGACAAAATAAAAAGAATATGGATATTGAAATAAATATTGTATTTCTTATCCATGGTCTTTCACCTTTTAAAGAAAACATATTCTCCTCCTATATTCATATAAAAAAATAGCTTTTATATATTCTAAATATAATAATATCCACTTTTCTTTCAAAGGTAACCTATTACTTTTGAAAGACCTCACTTAAATTGTTAAAAATTACCCCTAAAGATAAGATTTAAATTTATTATTTTATAGCCACAAAAAAAGCTCCTATAACTATGAATAAAATCCCTATCCACCTTGTTATTGGTATCACCTCTTTGAATATGAACATAGCAACAAATATAGCAAGTACATAACAAAGACTTTGGAGAGGATATACTAAGGATAAATCCCCCTTAGATAAAATATAAAACCAAATTATAGTGGCAATACCGTATAACAAAATTCCTGAAAAAATATATGGATCAAAAATTAAATTTATAATTCCTTTAAATGATAATTCCATGGTATTACCTTTAAGCCCTATTTTCCAAAGAGTCTGTCCTGTGACGAGAAGTACTATATTTACAAAAAGTAGAATATATAACAAATTACTCCCTCTCCCTTAAGTTTTTAAGTATCCCTATCTCTTGAGTAAGTCTAGTTATCTTTTCTTGAAGAGATGATATTACAACTATTAAATTAAAAATTAATATAAAACAAAATAATATTCCTATTAAAAATAACAAAGATGGTGGATATTTTATATCAAACACCTCTGCTACCTTATCTACTATACTGCTATTTAAAGACAATATAGCCATTATTACTCCAACTGCTATCCATATAAAACTAAATTTTATATCTAATGATCTCTTTTTAATAAAAACTATTGTTAGCATTAAAAATGCTATGGCTATTATAAAACAATACATATACATAAATACCCTCCCCCTATTAGTTAATAGAAGTCCTAGGGAGTATAAGCAAAGCTAGTGTAACTTTTATCATATAATATATAGACTTTATAGGTGTTATTGATGATACTCCTTCAGTCCTATAATTCATGACAACTGGTATTTCTTCTACTTTAAATCCATTTTTAATTAAATAAGCAATGGTTTCTACTTCTGGATAGTCCTTTGGATAGTAATTAACAAAGCTTTCTATTACCTTACTATTTATAGCCCTATATCCAGATGTGGTGTCATATACCTTTTCATTACAAAGCCTAGACACAAGACTACTAAAAAACTTTATACCCACACTTCTAAAAAAGCTAGGTTTATATTCACTTATTTCCACAAACCTAGAGCCAATAACCATATCACATTTATTCTTCTTAATAGGATCTATAATTCTCCTTAGGTCAGCTGCTCTATGCTGTCCATCTCCATCAAACTGAATGGCTATATCATAGTTATTATAATAAGCATATAAATATCCAGTTTGAACCGCTCCTCCTATACCAAGGTTTATAGGAAGATTTATAACTTTTGCTCCTGCTCTTTCAGCTTCCTGCTTAGTATTATCTAATGAACCATCATTAACTACTAATACATTAAGTCCATGTATTTTTTCTCTTAATATAGATGTAACCACATTATAAATTGCTTTTCCTTCATTGTATGCAGGCACTATAACTAAGATTTTCAATTGTCTCCCCTCCTTTTATACTCCACATTAATTTATTTAAATATATACCTCTAATGTTACTAAATAGATATTAAGAAGCTTCCTATATATTTATTAGTATTCTCTTATATATCCCTTAAATATTTATTAATTAATTTTTCCATATTACACATTTCTATTCTTCTATAAACTTACTTATCTTCCTTATTTCTATAAATATTTTTAACAACTATGTAACACACCATCCGTAATGCAGTTGTATAATATTGGTATCAACTCAATACTTAATCATATTTTCATTATTATTAGGAGGTTTCAATGAAAAAGTTTATACAACTCCTTACAATATTACTCATCTTACTGTTCCCTATTACTTCACTATTAGCTTATGTTAATAAAGAAAAGACCTTTGGTCATAATCCTCCATCTCTAATTCTTACCTATAATTCACAAAATATTCCTTATAAATTAGGAAGTTATGTGTGGAATAATAGTGAAAATCAAGAAAATACTAATGAAGCTTATTTTTCACCTACCTATATCCTTGAACATACTCCCTCTTTTGTACTAAGTGGAGACTCCATTGATTTCGTCTTACAAGACTTTGAAAGATATCATACTTCATTAACCTGTAAATCTATAACCCCTTTAGAGGGTATCACTCTTAAAAATTATAACTACACCCCTGTAGAGATTAAAAATAGCTCAATCATAGCCCCCAAAGCTACTGGAATATATGTATTAGAGCTTATTCTTAATATATATGAAAATCATAGTGATACCTATGTATTTAAGATTGGGGTTAAATAAGTAACTATATACCTAATATAAAAAAATAGACTCGCCTTTTAGGCAAGTCTATTTTTATATTTTAAAATTATAATTTTTCTGCTAATAGCCATTTACTCAAGTAGCCACTATTTTATAACTTATATAAACCTAATTTATTGATTTTACGCGTCTATTAGTTAAGTTCTAAAGATAACCTCTTCTTTAGAGAACATATACTTAGCTATAAATAAACATACTCCTGTATATAAAATATGCCATGCTACAACTATTCCTATATGCTTCATATCATATATTCCAACTATAGCCTCCTTCATTAAGGCTACTGCATTTACAACTGGTATGTTAAAGTAAATAAACTTTATACTCTTTGCATCCATCATCATTGGAAAATAAGAAAGTATCATAACTGGCATTAAAAGTCCACTTAAGTAAGAGTTAGATTCTTTCATAGACCTAGCATATATACTTATTGCCATCTGAAGAGAACATATTGATACAAGAACAAATAAACTAACTCCTCCTATTATTAAAAGAGTCTCTGGAGTTAATGCTATCCCTTCCTTAAGCCCATAAATCTTTTGGAAGGACATAACCATTGCTGTCATACTAGTTATAAGGGTAATTGCAGCTATCACACATAAAGCTAATACTTTTCCCCAAAGTATAGACATTCTATTAGCTGAAGTTGATAATAAAGGTTCAAGAGTTCCCCTCTCTTTCTCTCCTGCTCCAAGGTCTGCTGATATTGCCATGGTTGCACTTATCATAAGTATAACTATAAATGAAGGAATCATTCCAATAAGCATACCTCCCATTGCATTATCCTTTTCACTACTTTCTGGTTTATCTAGTGATGAGGTTGACACTACAAAGGGATTCATAATTTCTTTTGAAACTCCTCTTTTATCTATTCTTTCTGTCACTATAGCCTTATAATATTCATCAAACATGGATTTAATTGATGAAGTTGCCATGATTGATTTATTGGAATCATTATCTACAATAATTTTTATATCTGCTGGTTTCTCATTATCTAGCTTTTCCTGAAAATCATCAGGAATCTCAACTATAGCCGAAATATCTCCTTTTTTAAGCTTCTCTTTTAAATCGTCCCCCTCATAAACAGTAATTTGAGGCTGACTCTTAAGTAGTGATGCTGCTGAATTATTCTTACTTACAATACCTATATTAATTCCCTTCTCAACATCTTTTATGGAATCTTGAGTAAAGTAATTTATAACACCAAATAAAACTGGATATAATATCATAGGAACAATTATAGTCATTATAATTGTCTTCTTGTCTCTAAAAATATCCATTATCTCTTTCTTAAAAATACTTAGTACTTCCTTCATTCTATTCACCCCCTATTAGCTTAACAAAGACTTCTTCAAGATCTTCATTATTGTATTTATTCTTAAGGTCTTCTACTGTACCTTCTTCTACAATCTTACCTTTATTTATAATAACAACCCTATCGCAAAGCTTCTCAACTTCCTTCATAGAATGGCTTGATAAAAGTACTGTCTTACCTTCTTCTTTACATTTTAATATAAAGTCATGAATTACTCTTGTTGCACTAACATCAAGACCTGTAGTTGGTTCATCAAAAAGCATAACTGAAGGACTATGAACTATGCTTCTTGCAATAGATACCTTCTGCTTCATACCTCTTGAAAAACTTCCTACTCTCTTTTTATCTATATATTCTTCCATTTTAAGACTTTTAGCTAAGGAATCTATATTTTTATTTATGGACTCCTTGTCCATTCCATATAATTCCCCAAAATAAGATATATTTTCTCTAGCAGATAATCTTTCGTAAAGACCTACATCGCCTCCAAAAAGTATCCCTATTTCTTTTCTTACTCCTTTTCCATCCTCTATGATATCATGACCATTTACCTTAGCTGTTCCTTCTGTAGGATTCAGCATGGTAGATATCATTCTCATAGTAGTTGTTTTTCCTGCTCCATTTTCCCCAAGAAGACCAACAACCTCCCCATCATTAACTGTAAAGCTAATCTTATCTACAGCTCTTGTCTTCTTAAATTCCTTAGACAACCCAACAACTTGAAGCATTTTCTCTCCTCCTTTTATCTTAAAAACTTTATATTTTTTATATATTTTTTTATAATAATCATACTTATCATTATAATTATCACATATTTACAAAAACTTTTCTTACTCTTTTAATATCTATATAAACTTTTAAAAAATTTATATATTTTTGCTTTTTCTTGAATAAATATATATTTATTCAAGAAAAATCGGTTAAGTATGACATTTTAAGGACAATTCTTGCAATCTATATTTAATTTGTATATATTTTCTTATAGAATTAATATGAATACAGAATAGTAATACAAATTTGTTCCTTAAAAATAGAGAAAGGTACTTGAAATAAAGTACATAACAATCACTCTTCCTAATCCTCTGATTAAAAAGTCAGGGGATTTTTTTTACTTTTAAGAAGCTAGATTTACTGATAAAATAATTAATAAACTCACAATAGAAAATAATATTATAGTTAAAATTAATGGTAAATTAAATATCCTTTCATCACTTCTACTTATGGTATATCTAAAATACTCAAAATTATTTATTTTTATAAGCTTTTTTATTATCTTATATATTATAAATCCACAGATTAAAAGCACTCCTGCATATATTAAAAAGCCACTAAAAGATGTGATTAAAGCTGTTTTAGTCTCTTCATTAACTGGTTCTAAAACCTCCTTACTTCTACTAAAGTATTCTGAAAATACTGCTATTCCATTATTAATTCCATGAATAATCATAGAAGAAAAAATAGACCCCGTTATATAAACCACATAAGTAAGTACTACACCAGTAAAAAATGTATGAAAAAATTGAAAACTATTCATATGAAGCATACCAAATATCAGTCCATTCATAATAGCAACTATATGTATGGACTTCTTTCTATATCCATCTAATACTATCCCCCTCATTATAACTTCTTCACATATTATAGGGGTTAATACTGTAAGAAATAGATTTTCTAAAAGACTTGGATTAGAAGCAAGACTCTCTACTATAACATTAGGTAGCTTGTCTCCAAACAAAGCTGTATAAATATATATAATAGTTCCCTTGAAAGGAAATAAAAAAATATATAGCATTATTAAATAAGGTATATTTTTAAGCTTTAATGGTTTTATGTTTAGAGTTTCTATTATATTTTTCTTATTTATAAATAGATAGATTGCTGACGGTAATAAAAAACATATATATTGGTAAAATCCCTCTCCTAATTTAAGGGGTAGTATTTGATATATTATACTAGTAACTATAGTTAATAAGATAAATAAATTAACTTTATAAATACTTCTTTCTTTTTCTATCATTTTTAACTCCTTTTATATGAATACTCTATATCTAAAAATTTCCCCTTTGGTTTTCTCTTCTCTAAAACATATAGGTATATATTCGTAAGCTTTGGTGTTATAATTTAATTTCTGAATCCTAATATTTTTTGAAAATTTCCTATTAGTATTTCTGCAATTCAATTTTACCATCTCACAGGATATATAACCATATTTTTACTAATAATTTAATATAAAAATAAGAATCACAGATATTTAAAACTGTGATTCCCTAAATAAAACTATTATACCCATTGCTTCATTATGGTTTCTTCCTTATTTAATTTAAAATTAATAAAACGTGATAACACAAATAAATAATCTGATAATCTATTAATATATAAATAGCTTTGAGGATAGGAATCAAAGTTTCCTTCCTTTAGATATTTAACAAAAACTCTTTCTGCTCTTCTTGTAGTACTACGGCATACTTGAGCATAAGTTCCCTCTAAAGAACCACTATATAGTATAAAATGTCTTTGTGGCGGTGTTTTCTCTAACATTAAATCTATTTCATTCTCAAGTTCCTTAACATGGCTTTCCTTTATTTTATATTGACTAAAATTATAAGATATTTCTACTCCCATGTTATACAAAGCATTTTCTATATGAACTATAAAATCCATTACATTTTTCTTTTCTGTATAATTTAAATTAGTATTATTTTGAAGTAAGGCATTTAAGTATCCTAATTGTGCATTTACCTCATCTATATCTCCTTGAAGTTCTAAGAATGTACTATCCTTAGCTATTCTTTCACCAAGAAGATTTCCCGTTGTTCCTTTATCACCAGTTTTAGTATAAACCTTCATTAATAAATCCCTCTTTTCTAACTTTAAGAATATAGTGTATATTTACCTTAAGAATAATTATATTCTTTAATTAGTTTTATCCTCAGACTTTATAATCTTAATGTATTATCTGAATTAAAGTTTTAAATCCTAAAATTTTCTAGTTACTATTAAACCAAAATACCACCTAAAGTAAGCTTTACTTTATATAGTAATATACAAATAATCCCTAGATATTTTACTACCTTCTATGGATATATTGATATTTTATAATACTCTAATAGTAATAACACTCTTTTTTAAATAATAGCATTTATTATTTATTTTGTAAACATGAAGCTCTTAGTATTCTAAATAACCTTTAAGCTTAGATAAGTCCTTTATGATAAACCTCTTATCCTGAGTATTATCCACTATCCCCTCTTCTTTGAGCTCTTTTATAATCCTTGTTATAGTTATTCTAGAAGCTCCCACTAAAGTTGCTAATTCTTGATGGGTTAATTTTATATCTATAACCACACCATTATTAGTTTCTATACCTTCTTGAATTACTAATCTATATAATGTATTACACACCTTTTCCTTGGAAGAGGTAAATAATATATCATGCATTTGACTTACAGATATTCTATACTTTCTAGTTAAACTATGTATAAAGAATCCATATGCATTAGTATTATTCTCTAAAAATCTATCTAATAAGTTTTTTTCAATTATAGAAACCTTAGAATCACAACATGCCTTTATCATAACAGGCATACCGCCTCCAACAAAATATTCTCCTTCACCACATATTTCTCCTGGAGATAAAAAAAACATGAGTTTCTCATCTCCTTTAGAGTGATACAGAATTTGTTTAAGCTTACCCTTTGTTACGATTCCTAGTGACTTGTTTTCCGCTACATTAAGGATTTCATTCTTTTTAATCTCTTTTTCCTTACCTAAAGGTGCTAAGTCTTTCAGAAAAAACTCCCTCATAGCTTTTTGTTTTTTTCTATCGAATATTTGTTCATACATACAATATTACCTCATAACTCTATGAATGGATATATTATTTCTATATTAAAATCTTATAGTAATATATTATATTATATTAAGATTTCACAGTAAAATAAGCTTCTATTAATATTCCCTTATATCATAGAATTATATATAGGATTAATTAAAATGCTCTAAATTTTATAATATATTGAAGTTTTTAATTTTACTAATATAAAAAGCTCTAGAAACCTATGCTTCTAGAGCTTTTTATTACTTGTTTTCTTCAAGCATAAACTTCTTCCAATCTCCATGTGGAATATATACTGAATGTTTTTCAAATTCTTCTTTATCATTCATATTATATAAGTAAGAAAAAGCCTTAACCTTCTCTCCCTTATTATTATCTATTATTTCTATATCTAATAACTCTCTATTATATTCATTATCTTTATTTCCTTCTGATATGTAACCTTCCATATCATCTAAGGCTTTAAGATTTTTATCCCAATTTTTTACTTCAATTACTTCTCCAATTATTTCTTCATCTCCATTTAGTACTGCTGGGTATCCTTTGTTTGGCATATGATAAAGAGTTCCCTTTATCTTTCCTAGTTTTCTTGATATGATTTCATCTTTTAAATACTTATCAAAGTTAAAGAATCCATCTCTTAAGCTTCCGTAAACAAATAAATATTTTTTCATTAGCAAATAGTTCCGCCTACAGCCTTAATATCAGAATCATTTTCCACAGCAGCTTTAATAGCACACTCTAATCCTTTAGTTAAGTTTTCAAGAGACATTGAAGGAGCATTCTTTTTATCAACTACTTGGCTTGGGATAAATGGTACGTGGATAAATCCACCTTTTACATTGTTAAATTTCTTATCTATCATGTAAAGAAGTCCATACATTATGTGGTTACATACAAAAGTTCCTGCTGTATTAGATACTGAAGCTGGTATACCACCTTCTTGTATTTCTTTAACCATAGCTTTTATTGGTAAATTTGAAAAATATGCATTTTCTCCATCTTCAAATATTGGAAGATCTAAAGGTTGGTTCCCTTCATTATCTTTTATTCTAGCGTCATCCATGTTTATAGCAACTCTTTCTGGAGTTATATCAAATCTTCCACCAGCTTGACCTATACAGATAACTATATCTGGGTTGTGCTCAATTATTGATTTCTCTAATTCTTCTAAGGATTTTCTAAAAACTGTTGGTATTTCTACCTTTATAACCTTAGCACCTGCTATCTCGTCTTTTAGATTCTTAACTGCTTCTAAAGCTGGATTTATTGCTTCTCCTCCAAATGGATCAAATCCAGTTATTAAAACTTTTTTCATATAATTACCCCCATTCAAAATGTGTAGTAAGAGGTAGTACTTTTAAACACTACCTCTTTTATATTTTTACATAATTAAATGTGTTTTATAACAATTTAATTATGTATCTATTACATTATTATTCCTATTATATTTAAAATAAAATTTTTAATCCTAGTAAATACCCTAAGCTTTACTCTAGTTAACCCTTAGAATAGTTATATCTTAGAACTATTTTTTAATAAATATAACTTAACTCTAAACATAAGTTTAATATTACTTCATATTTTAAAATCTATTAGATTAAAATGCAAAGAAGTACATAATAAGTATGTGTATTATAAGTAATGTTATTGCAACTGGTGCTTGAGCCTTTATAACACCATTTTTATCCTTCATTTCAAGAAGGGCTGCTGGTACTACGTTAAAGTTAGCCGCCATTGGTGTTAAAAGTGTTCCACAATATCCAGCTGTTAATGCTAAAGCTCCAGCAATTACTGGATTAGCTCCTTGAGCAAATACAAAAGGTATTCCTATTCCTGCTGTTATAACTGCAAATGCAGCATAGGCATTTCCCATGATCATTGTAAATACTGCCATACCTACACAATAAGCTATTACTCCAAGTAATATATTACCTTCTGGTATTACAGAAGAGATTCCAGAAGAGATTACCTCTCCAACTCCTGCTGCAGTAAATACTGTACCAAGTGCTCCTAAAAGTTGTGGTAATATACTAGACGGTCCAACTTGTTGAATCATTCTATTACTATCAACTCCAACATATTTAACAGGAGCTTTTGTTATTATAAAGGTTAATATAAGTCCACCTAGTGCAGATATACCTATAGCAACCTGACCTCCAAGCTTAGTATATTGAGCTATTCCAAAAGCTAAAATTGCAAGTGTTACTGAAGGTACAAATATTTTCCCTCCAATTTTTTTAGCTTTTTCTTTTCTAAATTCATCTGATGGTTGAGATAATGTTCCCATTTTAACCTGTTTAGTTACAGTTAATACTCCTAAAACAAGTATTAGGGCTCCTACATACGTAGGTGGAATATATTTACCAAAAATAAATATAGCACCTAGTATAATCCAAAATAATGCTGTTCCTATTTTAGCTGTATGTTTATCATCCTTTATTACAAATAAAGCTGTTAAAACCATTAATATTCCAGTTAAAACATAAAAGCTTTCTAAAAGAAAAGCTGATAATGCTTTTACATCCATGAATACCCCTCCTTACTTTTTACTTCCGTATTTTCTTTGAAGTTTTTTATCAAAGATATAGTTAAATATAGCTGCTACTACAAATGTACATATTGCTATTGGAATAGAAGCCTTAGCTATATCTGAAGGGTCTACTGCATAATTTAACTTTTCAAGAGTTGAAACTATTAAAAGTACTCCTCCATTAGCTATAAATACGTTTTGAGCAAAGAAGTTACCATAGTTCTCCATGGCCGCTGCATGTGCTTTTATCTTTTCTTCATCTTCTTCATCTATTTCTCCATATTTGCTTATAGCTGCTCCTTGAGCCATTGGGTTTATAAGAGGTCTTATAAATTGAGGATGTCCACCTAGTCTTAAAGACATAGCTGCTGCAACCTCTCTTATTAAAGTATAAAGACTTAATAGTTTACCTGTAGTAACATTTTTAGCTCTTGAAATTAATTCAGTAGCCATTTCACGAAGACCATATCTTTCACATATTCCTATTACAGGAAGAGTTAGTACAAATAAGGTCATATACCTAGTGTCTACAAATGATTTACCTAAGATCTCTAGAATCTCAGTAAAGCTAATTCCTGCCACAAGGCCTGTAGCAAGTCCAGAAACTAAAACTACAGCAATAATATCAAGCTTTAAAGCGAATCCTAAAACAACAATTAAAACACCTATTAACTTTATCATGCCTTTACATCCCTTCTTTATGAATTTTTAGAAAATTTCATATCTTATAATTTAAATTATACGAAAGGCTAAAAAAAAATTCAGTAGTCCAGGCTACAATTTTAATACTTTTTTTATTTGAAATGACAAATTTTGAGCCTTTAATAATTGGAAACCGTTTCATTTATGCTATTACTTCAACTATTTTAAAAACCACTGAAAATTTATACTAATAATTATAATTTTTTTATATTTTTATCATATATATGCCATTATATTTGCCTTTTATTCAAGATTTTATCTCCTTATTTTTCATTTTTTAATAATTATAAAATGAATAGGCTAAATTAAATAAATTCAATATAAATTTAAATTAGAATTTCTTCGTTTTTCTACTTAAGTTTTAAATTACCTATATAGTATTTCTTAAATAATAAAAAAAATCCCTTATTAAGCTAAAAACTTAATAAGGGTTTAGTGAATGTAATGGAGTTTGGGGTTTAAGATTTTACATTTCTTAAACTCCTTTATCATTTATATAGAGTTTATCTTGAGATTTAAATTTTTCTATATATTAATTTAAATCATTTCTTCAGTACAATTAGACTTTAATCTACTTGTTTCTATAAAATTTTCTTCCTATATTAGTATTATATACCTAAAAACTATGTTTTTCTACATATGTAAATAACTTTTAATTATTTTTTACAATTTATAATAATAATTTTATTTTTCTCAAAGAAATTAATATATCTTTTTCATTTTTGTATTTTCCTTAAAAACTTATTAGTATTTTATTCATTAATAGATCTTATATTAACAAAAATATAAAATTATTAGTAATTTAAAAAATCTATTTAAATTAATTCCCCAGTATTTTCTTGAAATAAAGAAGCCGACATACATAGATTATATTAATTCATGTATATCAGCCTCTTCTTTTATATTATATTTTTCTACTAATCTTTTTCTGCTTAAATTATAAAGAGAAAGTATCTTCTATTAATAGATATATAATAATTTTTCTTATATATAAATCTACATTAACTTTTTCATCTTAGATGCTATTGGATCTGCTAGAGTTCCCATTATTACTTGAACATTTTTATCTCCAAGTCTCATAACTCCTGAAGCTCCTTGTCTCTTAAGAGCTGGTTCATCAACCTTTGATCCATCCTTTAAAGTTAATCTAAGTCTTGTTACACAAGCATCTATATTTTCTATATTTTCTTTTCCACCTATAGCCTCAAGTACAGCCACTGCCTTCATGTCTAAATCCGAACTTTTATCTCCTCCTGAAGATTTAACAACTGATACATCCTCATCATCATCTTCTCTACCTGGAGTCTTTAGATTAAGTTTCTTTATCATAAAGACAAATACTACATAGTAGATCACTGCAAACACAAGACCTATTAGAATTAATAAAAGTGGTTTAGTTGCTTTACCATAACTTAAAACATAATCTATAAATCCTGCTGAAAATGTAAACCCTGACTTAACTCCAAGGGCTGTAGTTACTGCAAGGGAAATTCCTGTAAGCACTGCATGAACTGCATATAAAGCTGGTGCAAGGAACATAAATCCAAACTCTATTGGCTCTGTTATACCAGTTAAGAATGAAGTAAGTGCTAAGCTACCAAGCATACCTGCAACAGCAGCTCTCTTTTCCTTTTTAGCTGTTGTTATCATGGCAAGACATGCTGCTGGTAATGCAAACATCATTATTGGGAAAAATCCTGACATAAAGTTACCTGCATTTGGATCTCCCGCAAAGAATCTTCCTATATCTCCCTTAACTAACTCTCCTGCCGCATTAGTAAATGTACCAAATTCAAACCAGAATATTGTATTTAATACATGGTGTAATCCTACTGGAATTAATAATCTATTAAGTAATCCAAATATTAATGAACCTACTGCTCCAAGTCCTACTATCCAGTTACCAAAGTTATTTAAAGCTCCTTGTATAACTGGCCATACTCCTCCAGCTACAAATCCTAATAATAAACAAACTAAAGATGTTATTATAGGAACGAATCGCTTACCTCCAAAGAACCCTAAGAATTGTGGAACCTTAATATCTTTAAATTTATTATATAAAAGTCCTGCTATTATACCTACTATAACCCCTGCAAGAACTCCCATGTTTATAGTCTTATCAAAAGTTACTGCTACTTTCGTTAATATGAAATAACCAACAGTCGCTGCTATACCTGCAACTCCATTATTTTCTTCTGCAAAACCTACTGATATACCTATAGCAAAGATAAGTGGTAAGTTTCCAAAAACGGCATTACCTGCTTCAGCCATCCATGTTATATTTAAAACGTCTTCTTGGCCTAATCTTAAAAGTAGACCTGCTGCTGGTAAAACTGCTATTGGTGTCATAAGGGATTTACCAAGCTTTTGAAACGCTGCTAATACTTTATTACCTTTAGCCATTTCTAATCCTCCTTTATAATCATATCCTAAAATAAATGCAAAATATTATTACACTAATGTACTATGACTTTAATATTACTTAATCTTAAAGAAAATATACCTTAACTTATAACTCGCCGTCTTCTTTCTCTGATGGCTATAAGCTGTAACACCCCATCCTATAAAAGGTAGGTGATAACAGTTGCTACGCCCTTAGATTAACTCATCTAAACTTTATATGATGGAAAGAACCATCATCTTAGGGAAGATTCATTCTATGAATATATGCCGTACGCTCATAGATTCACCGTTTTAAAGCAATAAAAAAAGCTGAAAAGGATACACTATCTATAAAGATATCCTTTCCAGCTATTGCCCACTAATTTAATTGCGGTTACACGCTGTGCAAGTTTTATTAAGTTATAATTCTATAATCACATTGTAGACCATTTCAAATTCTCTGTCAACATATTTGTATAAATAAAAATTTATATTTTATTATGTATTTATTACCCTATTTGACACATTATTATTACTTCTCTCAATCATTCCATTGTACATATCTTTACTTAACTCTCCCTCTCTTAACCCCAATACCTATTAAAACTTCTTCTATCTCTTTATAGTCTAATACTAATTTATTTCCTTTTTTACTATCTGATAACCCTTCATTAATTTTAATCTTATTATTTTTATCACATAATATTTTATAACATACATCTTCAGCTATATTTTCATCAGAAAAAGAAGATGAACCTGATATTTTAGGTTGGTTTTTCAACCTTTCCAATAACTCTTGTTCGGATTTCCCTACATGTTTTTCTAATAGATGGCCTCCCATTGATTCATGTACATCTAATCCTCCATTTAAAATATCTTTTATCTTTTTAGGATCTGATGACCCCTTGTGGCAGAGTCTGTCTTCTCTATAAACCTAGTGTTTTCAATGCTCTACGCTATTTTTTAACTACTTTTACTCACTCACCATTTTAGTGTTATGTATCCAGATTATTAACCTTATTTTATCATGATACTTCTTTTATTTCTACATTCAGCATTACAAGGAAAAAAGATTAATGCTTCAATTACTGAAACATTACCCTTTTTAATTTATTTCACTACATTATAATAATTATGCTATCAATTTATTCTACTATTTTATTCATATTACAATGATTTATAAAATAACATTTTTATGCAGTTACTTTTTTAATTATTATGCATTCTATCGTTTATTAACTCAAATTAAACTTCTTACTATATTCTTGATTTATTTTTAGTAATTCTTCAGCTGGCACTATTTTTTTATCTGCTTTTTCTAATTGTATTTCATTAGACCATAAAAATGGATATATCAATATAGCCTCATTAAATTTAACATTTTTACAATCTTCTTTCCATGTACTCCACCTCATAGTACTATAAAATTCATCTACATTTCCTTGTGCAATCCAAGCTATAAACTCTGAATACTGCATTTCTAATGACTCCCACTCTAACGTATCTGGAGCAAAATACCATACCTCTCCTATTCCTTCAGAGAATTTTCCAGCATTTAATGCAAAAAGACCTCCAACAACATCATCTGCAACTATTAACATTTTATCAACCTTCGTTGCAACTCCATTTTCTCCAATCGAATTATATGACAGTATACCTCTGTTAATATTACTGTCGTGTCCAAGTATTCTAATCCAATTATCAATTCCTATCCCAGATGTATTTAATATTATTGAACCTAATGCTGATTTTGATGTTATTTGTAAAACATCAAGTGATTTTATCCCATCCTCTAATTCATCTGAATTTAATACTAATTGTCTATTAGAGCTTATGAACATGTTATTTATTTCTTGCCATAAATTATTATCTATATTACTCATTTTTACTCCTATATTTTAAAATTTAGTCATCAGTTATTTTATACTTGATTTTGGTTCCATTCGGATATGGTCTCAACTTATGTCCGAAAGTTGACCCTGCCCCTCTATTATCAGAAGGATTAATAGGTCTAACACTTGCTCCATTCCCGCCTTCTTTGAACATAGCTGGTTGATATTCGTCTAAATCCTTTCCTGGAACTTTATCTATGCCTTTCAATGATGCCTTACGATTAGATTTTGAGCCCGCTCTATCAATTGTTAAAACTTCTGGTTGCCCATTAGCTATTGCATCCTCAATATGCTTTGCCGACTCTGGGTATTTACTTCTTGAAATTTCAACCTCTATTACATTAGGATCTCTTACCCCCTTGGGGCAGAGTCTGTCTTTTCTATCAACCTAGTGTTTTAAATATTTCACACTATTTTTTAACTACTTTTAATCACTTACCATTTTTAGTGTTATGTAGTCAGATTATTAACATTAATTTCCTTCAATCTATTATCCTTATTTTATCACGCTACTTCTTTTGTTTCTACATTAGGCATTACAAGAAAAAAAGATTAATGCTCCAATCACTGAAACATTAACCTTTTTAACTTCTTTCACTGCATTATTTAGATTATGCAGTCTTAAATTTTCTTAGTATTATTGATTTAACTATATTATGACATAATTAGCTTTTATGCAGTTAATCTAATCTTTATTTTGCATTCAATTTTATAAATTTGTATATACACATTCTAATATTTCCAGCATTTCATCTACTTCTATATCTAAATCTGCACAATTTATTATTATTTTTTTTGTTTCTTCTACTTTCATAATATTGTCTAAACTTAAAATTTCTTCACATTCATTTTTTAACTGTATTATTTTTTTATTATTTTCCTTCTTAGCAAAATCTCCTATTATATCTTCTAATTCTTCTTCATAATCTAACATTATTAAATAACAATCACAAAAATATATTATATTTGAAAATCTCATACTTTCCTCCTAATTAAACACTGGATAGCTTGTTATTATCCTAAATCCTAATTCATTATCATTTGTTCTTTCTATAACAGTAACAGTTTTTCTTAATCCTTCAGCTAATGTGTCAGTATTCTTTAATACTCCATTTCCTACATCAAAGGAATGTTCTGTTTTTATTGTCAATCTCGCGTCAGTCGAGTTATTTAACCATTCAACTATATCATTTGAATTTTTAGATAATACTTCCTTTACTGATTTAGTTGCAGTCTCTTTACTTATATATGTTGTTGCTCCTTTTCCTTTCAACTTTTTAGTCCTTTCTATTAAATATTCTTTTGACTTTCCTACATGTCTATCTAAAGTATGCCCTCCTAAAGATTCCATCACATCTAAAATATCATCTCCAACATTTTTTAATCTATTGACAGCTTCAGCCGCCCCCTCAATATTCCCAACAGCCTTACCTTCATCAATCTTATTAAATTTAATCGAATCTATTGCTTTTTTCTCATTTTCTACTATATGTAACTCTGCATTTATACGTCTACCATCTGCAGTTTCAACTACCTTAGATTCAACCTTTAAGGATCCATCAAGCATCCCTTTAAACTTTTCATAAAATCCCTTACCATCTTTTATGATTTCACCATTTTCATTTAAAGGTATGCGGTTTCCTTTTGGGTCTAATAAAAAATGACTCTCTTTATTCACATTTTTAAACTGACTTACTGATTTTTCTATACCCTTTCCAGCTTTAGTAATGTTAGTTTTAAAATCTGAAAAGGTTGAGGTTATACTCTCTAATCCTATTTTACCTATATCTTTTAACTTATCAAATATTTTTCCTCCATTTTTAATTAGGTCTCCTCCACTCTTAATCATACCTGGTAGCTTCTTACCTATTTTTAATGCTCCTTTTCCCAGAGATGCAAGGCTACTTACCATCATTATATTCTCAAAGGAATCATATACTATTCCACCTAAATCATCACCTAATGCCCACTTAGATGAAGTTTCCAATAGGTTAAACCCTTCATTACTTCCATTAGCTATATTATTATATATTTTTACTGCCCTATCTATAAAGCTATTACCAGAATCAGCTAAGGTTGCCCAGGTTATTGGTGAACCTAATGCTGTCCCTCCTGAAGCTATTATTCCTGCTATCGTCCCCCCCAATATCAATGCATCTCCTGTTACACATACAAGATTCACTACTAAAGGGTTTCTATCCATCCACGCCTCTACAGAATCACTCATTTTAAAAAAGGCTTCTTTTCCAGAATTCCATAAGGATTTTACTCCCTCTAAGAATCCATCTATTTTGTTTTCCACTTCATATCCATGACCTATTAATCTTATCCTTGCTGCACATTGCTCATCTGTTCTTTTAAAGCTTTTTATTGCATACTCTACATTGCTTATAACTCTATTAAGGTCTTGTTGATTCTTTGAAGCTTCTCTATAAATTCTCGATAACTCATCCTCAGCTATTTTTGCTCTATAGGAGCTTCTGTCTATCTTTATATTAGTCCTTGCTCTATTTACTTGTCTACTTACTTCTACTGATTTATCTCTTGCTACTTTTAAACTAGATTTTAATAGGTCCATTTCACCATAGGATATTCCTATAACTCCATTTCCTCTTAAGCTAATTATAGAACTCAAATTTCTGTCTCCCCCACAACTGTTTTCTTGTCATTAAAATAACTTTTCTTTTGCTTTCTTTATAATATAGACTTTAAGATACTTGTCCTATATTATCATCTTCCTTACTGATAATTTACTTTAACCAGTAATAATATTAATTTACCTAAATTTACATTTCTTTTAGTATTTTATCATGATATGTAAGTTTTTTGAATAGTAATGTATTTCTATGTAAGTATTGGTTAATTTTATTATGACTTATTTAAAATAAAATTAATATTGTATATATTTAATAAATTAATACTTAAGACATATTATTAAACCTTTACACTACCCTTACCATGGTTGACACAAATTTTATTAACTAATATAATTTATTTAAACGTGTTACTGTTAAATCAGGCATAAGTTTTAAATTTTAAAACTTATGCTTTTTTTGTATTTATAATGTAGAAAATATAAATAATACTATTATAATTATTTATAAGTTTAAAACTTAAAACTTACTTTAAGCATTATTATAAGGCTTTAATATTAAATCTTAACTTATTTATTAAATTTTTATTGATTTATCTTGATTCATCAAGGTGTATAAATTAATTTTTAAACTTAAAACCCTATAAATTAAGTTAAGTTTTCTTTAGTTTAATTTATTAAACTAAAACTCATCTTATTATAATCACGTTTTACTTAATATCTAATTTACATAAGATGAATATTAACTACTAAATCTATAAGATAAATTTTATTTATGAAAGGAAGTAATTTATATGTTTGGTTTATTTAAAAAAGATTTGAAATTAGTAGCTCCTGTATCAGGAAAAGCAATAGATTTATCTCAAGTACCAGATGCAGTATTTGCTCAAAAAATGGCTGGTGATGGTGCTGCAATAGAGGCAACTGGTGATGTTGCTGTAGCTCCTTGTGATGGAACTCTAACTCTAATATTTAAGACTAACCATGCTTTTGCCATGACTTTAGATAATGGTGTGGAACTTCTTATTCACATTGGAATAGATACTGTTGAATTAAATGGAGAAGGATTTGAAAGATTAGCAGAAGAAGGAACTAAGGTTACAGCTGGAACTCCAATTATAAAGTTTAATGCTGAATTTATAAAGAGCAAAGGGTTATCCCTTGCAACTCCAGTTTTAATAACTAACCCTGATTCAGTAAAAGAAATAAAGAGCTTAACTGGTAAGGATGTAACTGCTGGTGAAGACGAAATAGTAACTTATAGAAAATAATATATTTTAATATTTGTAACTTATACATGACTTTCAACTATACTAGAAAGTTATACAAACTTTGTATTCAAATATTAAAACTTATGGAATGACTTTTAATCATAAAAAAGGTATGAGACTTATATAATCTCATACCTTTTCTTAATCCAATATTCTACTTTAAATTTTAAAAATTATTTCGCTTCTTTAAAAAAGTTATAAGATATATATTACTTCTAAAATCCATCTTTTTAAAATTTTATTTATTTGATGAATTTTTAAGTCTTTCTACATGAAGTGCTAAATATGCAATTTCATCTTCTAAAATTCTCATATCTACATCTTCTTCTATTATCTTAGCTACACCCTTTGCTATTTTAAAAGATTCTTTATAAGTATTCTTTATAACATCTAAAAGTTCATTTTTAACCATATTATTTGCCATTACTCTTTCTATAGCAAATCTTACATGGGTTAAAAATCTTGCATAATCAAGGCTTTGTCTATCTATATATATATCTAGAGTGTCTTCTATATACTCTACTATACTATTTCCCAGGAAAGTATATTTTATAGTATTAGATAACTTTCCCTCATTCCTTGCTGAATGTATATGAAGGGTTATAAAACCTATCTCTCCATCTGGGATTTCTACCTTCATAGTTTTTTCGATAAATCTTGCAACTTTTTTTGCTATGTCGAATTCCCTTTTATATAAAGTTTCTGTCTCTACTAAAAATGGATTGTGGATTTCCTTATCCTCTTTAAGTCGCTTTAAGGTTAAAGCAATATGGTCTGTCAAAGATATATGAATCTTTTCATCTAAACTCTCATTAAGCTCCCGTTCTATCATGTATATAGCTTCTTCACACATTCCCACTACATTACTATCTGCATAGCTTATAAGATTTCTAAAGTTTTTACCATTTTGATTATCTTCAATGGAAAAAATCTTATCCACATTTTCTCTACCTATCATTTCTCCAATTTTCTTTCCGAAGCCTATACCTTTCCCAAATATAACTTTCTCCTTGTTATCTTCTTCTATGAGAACAACATTATTATTAAACACCTTTTTTACATACCACATTAAAACCTCACCTCCCTAAAGCTTTTTTTATTTTTCTCATAAAGTCTTAATATTAATATATTATAATAAAAGCTAATAATATTTCAATGTATAAAAAAATTTATCTACCTTATACATCTATATGTAACCCTAGCTCTTCTTATTAAATCTTCTTTAGAAATTATAGAAATTTTATCTAATAATTTGAATCTATAAGTATTTAAACCTTCATTATTTTTAAGATTTTCCCTGCAAATCTCTCCTATTATCCCCCAAAATGAAATGGCTTCTACCACGGCTAAGGCTAGGTCATCTCTTTCTACTGATATAAAAGCCCCAATTAATGCTGATAATATACATCCTGTACCTGTAACCCTACTCATTGCCTTATTTCCGT
This sequence comes from Clostridium hydrogeniformans DSM 21757, assembly GCF_000686705.1. GTDB lineage: Bacteria > Bacillota > Clostridia > Clostridiales > Clostridiaceae > Clostridium_Z > Clostridium_Z hydrogeniformans. The sequence continues at coordinate 54,402 of NZ_KK366005.1, forward strand.
TGTGAACATAGTAACTTTTCCTTCCATCAGTTATAAAGTCTACTTCTCCAGTAACTGCAATTACTACATTATTAAGTCTTGCATAGTCTTCTATATATTTTTGGATGTCTTCTTGTGAAAGCAAAGAATCCTCTAAGGAATCTATACCTTTATATACACTATTTTTATTTAAAATACTCTTAATCTCACTTAAATTCCCTTTAATAACATAAGGCTTATACTTTTCTATTAAATTTATTGCTGTAGATTGCCTATAATATGATCCATGAATTCCTACTGGATCAAGAACCCAAGGAATAGAATTTTTATTTGCTATATTTGCAGCCTCTAATATTCCTTCTTCCCTAAAGCTATCCATAGTACCTAAATTTATAACCAATCCATCACTATTTTTTGTAATATACTGTACATCCTTATAATAGTGAGGCATTATTGGCTTTGCTCCTAAAAAAGAAAGACTTTGAGCCACATCATTCATGGTAACCAAATTAGAAATTATATGAACTAGCGGTTCCATATCATTTATTCTATCTATTCCCTTAAACTTAAGCTTTATTTCTCTAACCTCATAGTGTTTATTATTTTTTAAAGTAGAATCCTCTATATTAGGTTCTTCCTTTATTTCCTTCATCTATGGTACACCTACCTAAAACTCTTTAGCTTTATTATTAATTACTCCTCTTATTATAGGAATATTTAATAATATTAAAGCTAAAACAGCTCCTCCAATACAACTTAAAGAAAATGGAAATACAAAAGCTAAACCTGCTACTTCTTTTCCCATAACAATAGTTGCTAAAGGATAGGCTAAAATTGCTCCAACTCCTCCGGTTCCAATAACCTCTCCTAATGCAGATAAATATATGTTTTTAAATCTTTTATAGAAAAGTCCTGCTAATAAAGCTCCAAATACACTTCCTGGAAAGGCTAATATAGATCCTGTCCCCATAATATTTCTAAGCAATGAAATGCTTAATGCATTTAAAACTCCATAATAAGGACCTAGTAATACGCCCCCTATCACATTAAGAAAGTGTTGAACAGGAAACATTTTACCACCCAAAAATGGTATATAAAACAAAGACCCTGTTAGAGTTCCCATTGCTATAAATAAAGCACTTAGGGTAAGCTTATATACCTTCTTTTCTCCAAATACATTGCTAAGTTCATTTTGATTTGTAATTTTCATTTAAAAAACCCCCTAATTTATCTTAGAGGGACTGTATAACTAACCATTTAACTCCTTTATAAATAAAACCTATCCTAGGATATTACAAATTAAAGTATAAGATTTAAAACCTACATATCCTAAGCTAATGTCCTATGTCTATTTAGCTTACAAAATTTTAGAATTAAACTATAATTATAAGTTGCTTTCCTACGCTGGCATTATCCAGATCAGGTGTTAAGAGTCAGGAAATATGGTCTCCATTCTCAGCTAGCCTATACTAGCCCCTCTAGCACTGATTTAATTATATATACATTATAACCTATAAGAAAACTTATGTCATGTTATGTATCAATATATCTAAATTATTTATAAATATACTTTAAAGTTTTAAGATTTACTTTTTTTCTTAAAATCTAGGATTTTAATATAAGTTCTTAATTTATTTATTAAAATTATACTCCATTTACCTAAATTTAGATTAATACATAAATTAAATTTAAAACCCTATAGAAGGAATCTTACTTCAGGGGGTGTTAAAGCTTATAGACATCAGATAAATTAAATTTACCTTTATTATAATGAAATATTAAAAAAGTAATTTTGAAAATTTTGGTGTTATTATTAACTTAATCCTAAAACCCTTCATATCTCAATTACTAGCTATTTTTTCTTGTTATATAAAATGCTTTTCTACACAATATAATATTGTGAAAGGAGATGAAGCATATGGCTGATTTAAATGAAATGAGAGATAAAGATAGTAAATCTAAAGCTAGAGAAATGCTAATAGCTGGTGACGACTGGAATGAAATAAGAAGAGAGACTAAATTAAGGCAGAAAGATTTAAAAAGAATTCAAAAGGAAATAACCTCTCACTTTAATACTTTTTAAATTATTTAAATTTAGTTTTTCTCATTAGTTTAAGTCTTAGCTAAAAATTAAACTTTCACTTACTTTGTCTTAGATTTCCCGCTATAACACTCCATTCCTTAAAAAGAGGGAGAAAAAGATGGGTAAAGTCTTTGACATAAAACCTTTAAATGAGTAGAGTACGTATTATAATCTCATCTAAGGTTAAGTTCATCTAATTAAACATATAACTTATAATTACCTCCTAAATTCAATATATATTAAACCTTATTCTCTTAAATACTTCAATTAATAAAAAGAAAGTCTAGGATTTCTAGACTTTCTTTTCCTAATATCTTAAAATTTTTATTTTATATACGTTTTTAAAAATCCGTATATCCCATTTACTTTATAGGTTTTACTATTAAAAACCACTGAATTAGGTAAAACCTTAAGCCTAACTTCTTCTCCCTTTATTTTAAGAATTATTTCCATATTATCACTTATTTCTTCTTTATCTTCATTCCCGAAAAAGTTACCATTACATATAGTTTTTAATATATTATCCCTTAAGAACTCATCTAACTCATCACGCCCACTATCCTTACCATTAACATAAAGCTTTAGGCTATCTGAAAGTAATATATAGTTTAAGTTATCCTTATCTATATTAATAGGTAGTATGTCTTCTACAATATTATGAACTTCCCTACTTAAAATTAAGGCTGTACTAAAATTAGAATTGGTATAGAAACACGCTTCAGAATCATTGTATAAATTCACCTTTTTATACCCGTCCTTTTTCTTTAGGGTTATAGTATATTTCTCATTGCCAAATCTAAAACCTCTATCAGTATCTACTCCATTTCCATACTCTTTTATCAAAACCTCTTTTACCTTTTTAAAATTTTCTTCCTCTAATTTCATATCCCTCATATTTAGAAATGGAGATTTCAAATAAATCTCTTCTACTTCTTCTATAAATCTTATGTTAGTCTCAAATGCTATATTAAGGACTTCATTATAAAACTTACTAAAATACTCTAGTATCTCTTTTGATTCTTCAAGCCTATAATACCTTGAGTTTATGCTATAGATATAATATCTATCCTCATCTGTTCCTAATGTAACTAAATTAATAGCATAACTTTTATTGTTTTTATAGACAGTAAAAACTTCTTTACCAGGAGCAAATAAATCTTCCTGTTTTTTTGAAAGTTCATACTCCTCTCCATTAAAACCTTCAAGATCCTCCATAAGCTTTAAAGCTCTATTAATACTTTCACTATTATAAGCTACAGTCTCCTGATTTAAAACCACTCTATCTCTTAAATCCTCTTTTTCTTTAGGTTTCCTATATAGAATCATAGCTCCTGTAACAATTATTATTAAGGATAATATAATAAGAAGGGATTTAGTTATTTTAACTCTTTTTTTATTCATGAACATTTTAAATCCCCCCTACTTTCTTTAATAAATTCTCTAGGGTATATAAAACGTTCTTTATTTCATACTTATGATTATCATATTCTACATAATTATCATAAACCTTAACTTCAATCTCATTATTATCTTCAAAATTATACCATAGTGTATAACTTTCATTTTTATACTTATAGTCTTTACTCACTTCTTCTCTTGTAACCCCTGTAATTACTGAAGTTATTTTCTCTTTATCTTTAATTAAATCTAAGGTTTTCTCTCCAAATCTTACCTTAAGGCTTGTTCCTTCAAATAAATAATATAAATCACCCTTTTTATTATTTTTTACACTAAGAATATTATCCTTTATAATATTATAAAAACCGGTCTCTCCAACTAAAGTAAAGTTTTCCCCTAAAAAGTTTTCTATAAGTATATTATTATTATCTATTACATATAGAACTGTATTCTCCTCACTGTCAATTAAAGTCTTACTAAAAGGATCAAATCCTAAATTTTTATTAAAATCTATTCTAGTGACTATTTTATATCTTGGAAACCTCCACTCTTCTTTAAGTTTTTCATTATATTCCTTAAACTCCATATTTTTATCCTTAAAAATATCTTTTAAATACCTCTCCTTAAAATGTTCACCATAAGCACTAATATCCTCTGCTATTAATATAGTATTTGATTGTTTTAAAACATCTTCCAAATTCCCCTTAGATATTATAGTATTTTTCGCTCTGTTTCTAAGACTTTTTATATCATTTCCTCCATAGTGCTTATCCTTATAAACTAAATACTCCTCCCCAAGGGTTAAGGTTTCATACTTATTTTCTTCTGAGTAGATTTCTATATTTATCTCTTTATTGTTATCCCTTTCTAAAGGCTTAATTTTCTTTAGTTTAGTTATATCATTAAAGAAAACATTAATATCATCCTTGTTATCTAAAGTCTTCCCACTAATACCACCCTTATATATTTTCATAGTTTTCATTTCCCTGTAAGCTTTTAGTGGAATATCCTTTCCATCCTTGTTTAAATTAAAATATAATAATATGATTAAAAGAATTATAACCGATCCAACAAGGCAAACCCTCTTTCTCCCCACTCCCACTGAATAACTTCCCCCTTATTAATTCTTATATCCTATGTATTATTTATATTTAAATATATTCCTTTCTACTTTAAAAACTTCTCCTTAACATCTACTTTTATATTGCTATTTTTATCTTCCCTTATATAAACCTGAAGCTTCCCCTTATCTTTCTTTTTATAGTCTTTAATTAAAATAAATTCTTCCCCATCCTTATATTCTGGAATCTTCATTTTTAAAATACTTTCAGTAAATTCTTCCTTAGGATTTATATTTATAGATTTATTATTTCTTTTTTCTATTTTCTCTACGGGTATAGGTCCCTCTGATAGATTATAATTTATCTCTATATTAACCATATCTTTTGAGGTTTCATTATATATAATTACCTCTACCCCTGGACTATCACTGGTGAAATTTTTGTATATAATGCCTCCTAAGGCTGCTAAGCATACTAAAAGAGTGAATATTAGCTTTTTATTTTTTTTCATAATAAAACCCCCTTTATAAGTAAAGTATACCATTTTTTGCCTAGGTATTCTACTTTATAAAGGAGGCTCATCCATAAATTTTATAAAATGCCTTCTTAAATATTATAAATTCACTTTTTATAGCTATAAATGCATATATTCTTTTAATGTGTCTCACTAATTTAATAAGCCAATGAAATACAATATTCCTTACACATCCTAAATTAATTAAACATATAAAAATAGTAAAAGTAATAAATATAATCACACATAAAACCCATAATACCCTAATTTTACTCCTCATAATCCTTCCCTGCTTATCTCTATAATAATCTACTTCCCTTAATTATAATATATTGAAATTACAATTATATCCATAGATTTTCCTTAAAATGTACATAATTAAACTTGAAATGTCATAAAAATTTTATAAATATATTTTTTAATTGTTATTTCATTAACCATATATTTAGTTTTTATTGAGGGCATAAACTAATTGAGTTATAATTAAAATAGAAATTTTTTCATTAATTCTCTCTTTTTCATAGTATTTTCTGTGTAAAGGGATATTTTTAAATACCAATTCTAATTATGAGGATTTAAATCTTAATAAAAGGAAGATGGATAAATATAAGAGTTTCTTAAATAGTTTAATTTAAAATACTTATAGTATCAGTTTATTTAGTTAAATATATTTTATTATTATTAGATAGTTTTGAAGTTAACAAAATATATTAGCTATAAAACTAAAATTTTACTAGATTAAACCCTTTAACCTATTAGAATACTTAATCTAGTAATAATAGCTTTGAATTAAAATTTTTAAGAAAAACTTTTAAAGATTATCTCCTTCTTCCATATTGGAAGAAGTTTTTTGATTTTGGAGGTTTTTTACTATGGAAAAAAGAGTTGGCGTTATTGGAATTGTGGTGGAGAAATTAGATATGGCCCCAAAGGTTAATGATATTCTTCATAACTTTTCTAATATAATAGTTGGAAGAATGGGAGTACCTTATAAAGAAAAGAATCTATCTGTTATCTCTTTAATAGTAGATGGGACTACAGATGATATAAGCTCTCTTACTGGAAAGCTTGGAAAAATAGAAGGTATTAATGTAAAATCCGCAATTACTAAGAAATAAATTTAAAAGTGTGTAATTTAATTAAAGTCTTAGAAGGAGTGTGTAATTATGAAAGAATATAAAGCTGATGATTTTATAGTAGACTCTTATATTAAGGATACTATGGAAAAATCTAAGGAACTATCAAAGGATATGAATTATGTAAAAGGTATTTTAGATAAGGCAAAAACTTTTTCTGGTCTTACCCATGAAGAGGCTGCCATTTTACTTAATATAGAAGATGAGACTTTACTTTCTGAAATGTACAAGATTTCAAGAGAAGTAAAAGATAAAATCTATGGAAAAAGAATAGTTTTATTTGCACCTTTATATGTTTCTAATTATTGTGTAAATGAATGTGAATACTGTGGATACAAGCATTCTAACTGTTCCTTTAAAAGAAAGAAACTTACTATGGATGAACTGGCTGATGAAGTTAAAATCCTTGAGTCCATGGGACATAAAAGACTTGCATTAGAAGCTGGAGAAGATCCAGTTAATTGCCCTATTGATTATGTACTAGACTGTATAAAAACAATTTATTCCCTAAAATTTGATAATGGAAGTATAAGAAGAATAAATGTAAATGTGGCTGCAACTACAATTGAAAACTACAAAAGACTTAAGGATGCTGACATAGGAACTTATATCCTATTCCAAGAAACTTATCATAGAGCTACCTATGAAAAGCTTCATGCCAAGGGTCCTAAACATAACTATGATTATCATACCACTGCAATGCATAGAGCAAGACAAGCTGGTATTGATGATGTAGGTATGGGAGTTCTATATGGATTATACGATTATAAATATGAAACCATAGCTATGCTACTTCACGCAGAGCATTTAGAAAAAGAAACAGGAGTTGGTCCTCATACCATTTCTGTTCCAAGACTTAGACCTGCTGAAAATGTGTCCCTTGAAAATTATCCTCATCTTGTAGATGATAAAAACTTTAAGAAATTAGTAGCAGTAATAAGACTTACTGTTCCTTATGTGGGAATAATATTATCAACAAGAGAAGATATTGATTTTAGAGAAGAAGTTATGGCTATTGGAGTCTCCCAGATAAGCTCTGGCTCATGTACTGGAGTTGGTGGATATGCTGATTCCCAAAGAGTAGAGACTGAACAAAAGCCTCAATTTGAAGTAGGCGATAATAGAAGTCCTTTAGAGGTTATCAAAAATTTATGTAAGGATGGATATATTCCAAGTTACTGCACCGCTTGCTATAGAGAAGGAAGAACTGGTGATAGATTCATGCATTTAGCTAAGAGTGGACAAATATGTAATGTGTGTCAACCTAATGCCCTTCTTACACTTAAGGAATATCTTCTGGATTATGGTGATGATGAAGCTAAGGCTTTAGGAGATGATGTAATAAAAAAAGGTCTTTCAGAAATTAAAAATGAAAAAGCTAGAGAAGTAGCTAAAGAAAGACTTACAAGGATAGAAAATGGAGAAAGAGACTTAAGATTTTAGTTATAAGTATTAAGTATCACTATTTTTAAGATCCTAGATTTCTTATATTTTTAGATTCAACGTAATAAGTCTATGCTTTTATAATAATTTAGATGGGGTAAAAACCATGATATAAGTTAAAAAACTAGTTGTAAATTTTATGCTACATCATATATTAAGGAGGAAATTTAAATATGATTAATACTCCAAGAGCCAATAGACTTCATATTTCCTTATTTGGTAGAAGAAATGCTGGTAAGTCTAGTATTGTAAATGCAGTTACAAATCAAGAACTTTCCCTAGTATCTAATACTCCTGGAACTACTACAGATCCAGTACTTAAGTCTATGGAACTTCTTCCCCTAGGACCTGTAGTTATAATCGATACCGCTGGTCTTGATGATGAAGGAGCTCTAGGAAAACTTAGAATAGATAAAACCTATGAAATAATGGATAAAACTAATATTGCTCTTCTTGTATTCACCTCATCTTCTGACTACTTAATGGAAGAGGAATGGTATAAAGAACTAAAGAAAAGAAATATTACTACCATTGGAGTAATTAATAAAATAGATTCTTTAAATATAGATGATACAGATTTAAAGAAAAAATTTGAAATACCCTTTGTTAAAATAAGTGCTAAAAATAAAATTAATATAGGGGAATTAAAAGAAGCAATAATTGAAAATGCCCCTTCTGACTTTGAAAGAGACACAATAGTTGGAGATATCTTAAAGGCAAAGGATATGGTGGTAGTGGTAGCCCCTCAGGATATACAGGCGCCCAAAGGGCGTCTTATTCTTCCTCAAGTTCAAGTTATAAGGGATATTTTAGATCATGATGCCATGGCTCTTACAGTTAAAGATAGTGAACTCCCAAGTATTTTACACTCTTTAAATAAACAGCCTGACCTTGTAATTACAGACTCCCAAATATTTAAGAAGGTTAATGAGATATTACCAAAGGACATTCCTTTAACATCTTTTTCTATTCTTATGGCAAGATACAAGGGTGATTTAGACATGTTTACCAGTGGTGCTAAAGCAGTTAATATATTAAAGCCTGGAGATAGGATTCTTATAGCTGAAGCCTGCACCCATCATGCCTTGAAAAATGATATAGCAAGAGAAAAAATCCCTATGTGGCTTAAAGAAAAAGTTGGAGGAGAAATCCTAATAGATGTTACTTCTGGAGGAGATTTTCCGAAGGACTTAACTCCTTATAGTCTTATAGTTCACTGTGGAAGTTGTATGTTCACAAGGAAACAACTCCTTTCAAGATTAAGTAGATGCAAAGAACAAAATGTTCCTATAACTAACTTTGGTGTTTTAATCGCAGAACTTAATGGAATATTAACTAAGGTAACTACTATGTTTTAAGTACTAGACTAAAGCTTAAACTTTTTATTTACACTAATAAATAGCTGTGATACACTTTTTAAGTATGTTTTAAAAAAGCCTTATAGAACTGTGGAATTCCTAAAAGTTGTCCACAGTTTTATTATTTTTTATTAGAATTCTCGCAAAATTCTGTGGATAATTTTTATTCTTTGTGAATAACCTTTATTTCACTTACCAATAGATAAAAAGATACTATATTGAAGGCTATAATTCTCTCCTATTATTTATAAATAAAAATATTAATTACTTGTAATAATAACTACTTTCATAGTATATACTCTTTAATAATTTAGATCTTATATAGGGTTAATATGTGAGTTCTTAACTTATAAATACCTTAAAAGTCTTACTTATAAATGAATAAATAACATGTATAAGTTAATTTTAGATTTAGGAATCCTATAATAGATTTCTATATAAATACTAATTTAATATAAGTATAAATATTTATTGAAATATATTATTAGAACGCTAATTAGGGACTGTAGAAGTAAAGAATTTACATACAATATATTGTAGTATTTATTCTTAGTGCCTCAGCCCCTAAAAATTCATATATTTTCATAACTACCTTAAAACATATGCTGATTTTAAAATAGTTCCTAATCACCTTAAATTATCATATTCTTCATTAAATCTTTTATATATTTGGAGACTCCATTTTTATAAACCCTTTTTTCTCTAGAATATTCCCCATATAATTCGATACCCAATCTGCCATATATCCTATAAAAGCTCCTAACAATAAGGCAAGTATTACGCCCCTCCAGTCTCCGCCAGTTGCAAATATGCAACACGATCCACAAAATGTTCCTGGAGTAAAAGCTAAAGACTTAATTTTTGCTTGATAAACCATAAAGAAGGATGCAATCGCCGTTATTATTATATAAGAGTATTGAGAGTCAAACCTACTAGGAAGGTTCAACATAACCATGGCCCAAATAACTCCAGTTATATTAGCTATTACTGAATCCCTTAATCCCCCTTTTCCTCCTTTAGATGCAAAATAACTAGCACATCCTATAAATCCAACCCATGTTAGAATATCTAGTTTTATACTTACTACAGCCCATAAAGTAGCCATCCCTGCTATTATAAAACACCTTACAGTATATTTATCCAACACTTTTCCCCCTTAAATTCTAAGTATTATATCATTTAACAATACTATTTAAGATTAACTCCTACTCAATAGAACTTGGTGTTATCCTCTTATTATTCTTTATCAAAGAATATAGGTATTTTCCCAGGGTATCTGAAACGTATCCCATTACCCCACCTATAATCAAAGCAATAAAGGCTCCTCTTACATCTCCATTAGTTCCAAATATGGCACAGGCACCACAATAAGTTCCTGGTACAAAGGATAAGCTTTTTATTTTACATTGAAAAACCATTATAAAGGAAAATATAGCAGTTATTATGATTGAAGGATTAGCTATTTCAAAATAGTTTTGAAGAGCTATTATAGATATTGCCCATAATCCTCCAGTGAGATTTGCTATAATGGATTTTTTAAGTCCTATCTTTCCCCCTCCAGATGCAAAATAGCTTGTACACCCTATGAAACCTACCCAAGATATAAGTGCTAACTTGGCACTGACCACAGTCCATACAGTCCCTATCAGTGCCATAACTATTGCACCCATCATTAATCCATCCATGTTTTTGAACCCCCTTTAGATTAGTAATTAATTGTTTACCCTAAAACTAAAGTTAAGATAAAACCTTTACAAAGCTTATGATAATATTATAAAAATTTTACATATTAGTCAACCGTATCCTTATATTAAAAACTCTATTATATAATTAACTTTTTAATATATTTTTATTTTAAAGCATTTAATTTTATAAGCTACTACACTTCGTTAATTTAAAATATGTATAAGCCTCTAGTATATTCAAATTATCCCCTCTAAAAAAAATAAATATATTTAAGACTTTACTTATAATATAATTCACCAATTATTATTTTACAAATAATATAAAGTATAGGTATTTTATACCATAATAATATTATGGAGGATTGTATATGTTCAATAATTTAAATATGGGTAAACTTGCTGCTAAGCTTAATGATCCTAAAATCTCTAAAGAAATAACTAAACTTTTGGCTGAGATTAGGGCTCTTCCAGGTATAGATGCTAAGATGAATGAAATAGGTAGAATGAAGAATCCTCAAGCTCAGGTTGAGGCTATGCAAAAGATTCCTGGACTAGCTGAAAAAGTTCAAAGGCTACAAAGATTAGTAGATCAATAAAAATAAAGGCTCTAAGTAATTTTACTTAGAGCCTTTATTTTTATTAATTAATTTTGTTAGAGTTTTTTACGTAGAATTTTTTAACTAGCACAACCCGTTAATTATATAAGTCTTATATTTTATAACATAGACTTTTAAGCCTTTCCATAACCCTATTAGGATCCACATATAATTCTGGCTTAAAATATAATCTATCCTCATTACCTGCATCATTATAAAGGGTTAATAAGGTATTAGAATTAGGCAAAGTGTATGCCTTAGTATTTATAAAAAATCCTTCTCCAAATCCTCTAGTTCCTACTGATACTATATTACTTGAAGCTTTAATCTCTCCTAATATTTCTATATCCATATATCTATAATAGCTATCTACTAAAAGAAACCTAGTATTTTTCTCTTTTAAACTTCCCTTACCTTTGTAAATTCCTTGTAAATCCCTAAAAGTTACAATTGGCATATGATTATATATTTTTCCCTCTAAGAACCTCTCTCTATAATCATATGAATTTGCTCTTAAAAGCTTTAAGTTTATATATTTTTCTTCCTCACCTAAGAGAACTATTTCTTCATTAATCCATGGTTCTTTTACACTTGAATTTTTACCTATATAATAAACTATCTCTCCTTTAGGATTTATAGACTTTTTTATATAGTCTACTGACTTATATTTTTCCCTCTCTTTTAAATAATACTTATCTCCATTTAAGTAGGTATAGTAGCCTTTATAATCCATTAAAAATTCGTATTTTTCACTATAGTAATAATAAGTCTTTTTAATGGATATTGGATTAAAATCATTTATGCCAATATTTTTACTACAATATTCTTCTAAATGCCTAAAAAGTATTTTTTCAAAATCATAGTTAGTTATAGTCTCTATATTATTTAAATCTTTTAATACCTTTTCTTTCATATCTGTAAAAACATAAAATAATTTTTCTATTCCCTTAAAATTATATAATATAGCTTGAAATAGGATTATTATATCCTCCATTGCTTCGCTTCTAGACAGGATTGTAGTATGATTAAAATCTTCACCTCTTTTATAGCTATGCTTCTCTATTTCCTCTATGTTTTTATACTTACCTTCTATGTAACTCCAAATATTTCCTTCAACCTCTTTCTTATCTATTTCTCCACTCATAAAATAAATCATTATATCCCCCCTAATTAACTTCTATAAATTTCCTTAAGTCTTTATACTATTTTCTATTCCATAGTACCTTTTTAAGCATTAACTATGATTTATATTTATTTAAATCTATGCTTGAAATTCCTTAACTATTCTATATTTTTATTAAAAATAATATGATACTTTTTATATCTTATATAAGCTATATGTGTACATCCTTTCTTATGTTCCCTTTTTATAGTAATATATATTTAGAAACATTTAGACTTAAGGGGGTCTTAATCAATGAAGATAGATTTATTAAACGTTGTAGAAAATATGAAAAAATACTTAGATATAGAAAGTCCAGTAGGCTATACTAAAAATGCTATCTTAGCTGTTAAAAATGACTTTGAGAAACTAGGACTTAGTACATCTTTTACTAAAAAAGGCGCTTTAATAGCCACTCTTATTGGTAAAAATACAAAAGAAGAACTAACAATATGTACTCATATAGATACCCTTGGAGCTATGGTTAAAGAAATCCTTCCTGATGGTAAAATAAAATTTAAAAAACTAGGGGGAGGAATATATAACTCCATAGAAGGTGCAAACTGTAATGTAATAACAAGAAAGGGAAAGAAAATAAGAGGATCTATAATGCCTATTAAAAGTTCTACCCATATATACGGAAAGTCAATTTCTCTTGTGGAAAGAAATGAAGATACTATGTTTATAAGACTAGATGAGAGAATTTGCAGTAAAAATGACGTTTTAGAATTAGGCATAAATGTAGGAGATATTATATCTATAGATACAGGTTTCGAAGTAACTGAAAGTGGATTTATAAAATCAAGATATATAGACAATAAATGTGCTGTTTCAATGGCAGTTGAAATATGTAGATATCTTAAAGAAAATAAGCTTACTCCAAAACACACATTAAATTTTATAATAAGTAACTATGAAGAAATAGGTCATGGTATTTCCTTTATTCCTGAAAAAACTACAGAACTTATAGCAATAGATATAGCACCTGTAGGAGAAGGTCAAAATTCCAGTGAATATTCAACTACAATAGCAGCTAAGGACAAGCATACTGTCTATGATTATGATTTTACCAATGATCTTATAACTATAGCTGAAGATTTTGGTATAGATTATGTTATAGATGTATTTAATAGCTATAGTTCTGATGCTTCTCAAGCTATTTCACGTGGCCTTGATATGAAGGTAGCCTTAGTAGGTCCTGGGGTTCATGGAACCCACCACTATGAAAGAACTCATATATCTTCCATAGAAAATACATTAAAACTTCTTATAAATTATATCTTAAAAGAATAGAAGGAATTTTCCTTCGGATGGTGTTTTTCCACCATCTGAATGTTAGATGTTAAAGATTCACTAGTTGGGTTTTCTTCAACCATGTGTTCTTTCCACCATCTGAAGATTAGATAAGCTCATCTAGGGCTATCGCAACTATTACCCTCCGCCTTTTAAGATGATGGGGGTATTAAAGATTATAGCCATCATATAAATTTAAACTATCCATTAATGAAGATATTCTTATTCTCCACTAATGGATAGTTTAATTTGTATCTAAACCTTGTAATGGAAGTCAATACCTAATTAATATAGGATAAAAAAGACATGTTCCCCCAAGCTTTATGGAAACATGTCTCTTTTATTTATACTACTTATTATTTATTATCATCATATAAAACCACAGGACTATTAGATATCAATTCTATACCAACATTTCCCTTAGCTTCCTTTCCTGTTATCTTTACTATATATTTTCCTTCTACTACATTTTTTATTGTATATAAATCCTTACGGTTACCATCTAAGACTGATATAATCTCCAAATCTTCATTTAATAAAACTATATTAAATTCTCCATTTTCTATATTAGAATCATAATGAAGTTTTATATCTGAACCCTGAATTCCAGAAAACCTAACGAATTCATCTACTCCTGAAAAACTTTTAAAGCTTTGTGTTATTAAATTTTTATTATTCTCCTTCTTTCTACTACTTGAAAAATAACTATAACTTAAAGTCTTATCTCTTACCTTATTTTTAACAATTTCCTTATAAGTTAAGGTATTAAATGGTTTTACCACTTTATTAAAAACTATATAAATTCCTCCTGAAAATACTAGTGTAATACATATTATTATAATTGTTATCATCATAACCCTTTTTCTCTTAACCAAGTTATCCCTCCTTAAAATATATTATTTTAAGCAACACTCTTTTACATAGTTTATCATATGTGTAATCTTTATCCTAGTTCATATATATTTTTAATAAGTACCTTACATAATTTAACGTTCTTTCACCTACTATGTTTTTTCCATATGTTCTCCATGAAAACTTTATTAATATAATAATATATTTCTATACAAATATTTATTACAAATCTCTATCTGATTCTCTATCCTCTTAATATATTATTAACATTACAAAAATGTAAGTTTTATAATATATTTTGTAATCTTATTAAATGTCTTATAGAATTAATCTTTGATAAACTATACCTAAGAAAAAGGTAAGGAGGACATATAGTGAAAAAATTAATTTCTATAATATCAATAATTTTGGTACTTTTAATAGGTGGAGGTTTAGTTGCAAAAATTGCAATTTATCCAATAGATTTTAAAGATGATATAAAAAAATATTCTAAAGAATATAATATAGATCCATCCATTCTAGCTTCTCTTATAAACTTTGAAACTAGGTTCGAAAAGAAAGATTATGAGGCTGGAAAAAGCAATGGTATATTAAATATGAGAGATGACTTCGCAAAGGATCTTGCAAATAAGGCAGGTATTGAGAATTTTGATCCTAAAACTCTAGCTAACCCTGAAGTTTCTATAAAGCTTGGAGCATTCTTTATATCTCAATATAAAACTACAGAAAAAATGGTAATGAACTGGACTATACGATCAGAAGAAGAAGAAAGAAAAGAGCTTATGAAAGACTATTCCCAAAAATACTATGTTCCTAAAATAGAGAAAAGAGCTAAGATTTATAAAATATTAAATCCTGGACTATAATATTTATAACAAACCCATGGATAACTTTTAGAATAAGTCTGAAATGATCTAATCATATTTATCATTTCAGGCTTACTTTCATATAAAAAGTAATATTATTAGAATAACTTTATTAATATTACTTTTCATATATTGACATTATAAAATTTTCTATGATAATATTAAGCTATAATTTAATATTTTACCTTTAATTCAGTACGAGAGACTGGTAAGGATATATGTAAAAATTTATGCCTTTGCATAAATAATTTTCTTAGATTTATATCCTTTGCTAGAATCAAGCAAAGGTTTTTTTATTTTATAAGTTATATATATTTAAATATATATTATCATCTATTAATAAACCTTTCATATGAATTATTAAATACAATGTATTATTTTAAACCGCTAACTTCTTCCTTTTATTAGGAAAATTCTAAATAAAGATACCTTAAAAGATATACCTTAGAGTAATAGGCTCTAGGGTATATTTTTTATACCTTAGATACTAAAATTTTCATATTGACAAAATGTAGGGTAAAGGTATAATTTTAAATTGTGAAAATTAAAAATTATATAACATTGTGATTTTGAAACTTCTCTTTACTACTATTAAGAATAAAATTTATAATTCAAATTATATCAAAGCTTAACCTAAGAATTCTAAAGTGACCTACTCATTAATATTCAATAGAGTTAATTCCTAACTACCTTAAATTTAGTTTCATTTCATATATTAAATCCTATAATTTATTAAAGGAGGCTGACGGATTAATTGAAAAAAGAACCCGGAGGAAGACTAAAACTATACGGCTTTAATAACTTAACCAAAACCTTAAGTTTTAATATCTATGATATTTGCTACACTAAAACTAAAGAAGATAGAGAGAAATATGTTGAATATATTGATGAGCAGTATAATTCTGAAAGGCTTACTAAAATTTTAAGTGACGTTACCGAAATCATAGGAGCTTGCGTCTTAAATGTAGCAAAACAAGATTATGATCCTCAAGGTGCAAGTGTTACACTACTTATATCAGAAGAAGAAGTTCCCTTATATGTACTTGACCCCTCTTGTAATAAAGGTATTATAAATAGTGGATTATCTCCACTACCAAGTAGTGTGGTAGCACACCTTGATAAAAGTCATGTTACGGTTCATACTTATCCTGAAACCCACCCCCAAAATAATATAAGTACCTTTAGAGTGGATATAGATGTGTCTACCTGTGGTGAGATTTCCCCCCTTAAAGCTCTAAACTATTTAATAGATAGTTTTGACTCTGACATTATCACCATAGATTATAGAGTCCGTGGATTTACTCGGGATGTGAAGGGAAGGAAGCATTATATAGATCATGACATAAATTCTATTCAAAACTATATAGCTAAAAGAACCATAAATAGATATGATCTAATAGATGTTAACATGTATCAATCTAATATATTCCACACTAAAATGAAAATAAAAGCTATGAATCTTCCTAACTATCTTTTTGATTTAGATGAAGAACAGTTATCCCCTACTGAAAGAGATAACATAATAGAAAAATTAAATAGGGAAATGGCTGAAATATTTTATGGTATAAACATTTCTAAATAGAGAGGTAGGTTTTTGTGCTTTTATTAATATTGTCTATACAATAATGGAATTAAGACGATTTAAAGACTTAGTTCCATTATTTATTATCCCTTTAATTTTAAAAATTTTGATCCCTTCATCCTTATTATAAATGTTAAGTCTTACTGCCTTAAGGTTAATTCCTCTACATATTGTTTAAATAAAATATCTATGTAATATAATTATATTAATATCCACATATAATTATATTGATTAATCTTAAGGGGATATTTTAGGAGGTATTTTATGACCAAGAAAGAAAAAAGTTGGATTTTATATGATTGGGCAAATTCTGCTTATTCTATAGTAATTACCACTGCTATACTTCCAGTATTTTTTAAACAAGTAGCTGCAAATAATATTAATAGTGCTACCTCTACAGCTTATTGGGGATATAGCAACTCCATTGCCACCTTAATCATTTCAATACTAGCCCCGCTTCTAGGAGCTATTGCAGACTATAAAGGTAGAAAGAAAAAATTCTTCTCCTCTTTTCTTATACTAGGAGTTATGTCCACTGCACTACTTTCAGTAGTACAAGAAGGAAATTGGATATTATGTATATTTATATATATTTTTAGTGTTATAGGATTTACAGGCTCCAATATATTTTATGATGCTTTTCTTATTGATGTAACCTCTGAAGAAAACATGGATATGATTTCTTCTCATGGTTTTGCCTTTGGATATATAGGAAGCTGTATACCATTTATAATAAGCATACTTTTTATTAAGAATCCTAGCTTATTAGGATTAACTACTTCCTCTGCCACAAGACTTTCCTTCATTATCACTGCCCTTTGGTGGCTCTTCTTCTCTATACCTATGATTAAAAATGTTAACCAGACTTACTATATAGAACCTTCAAAACATATTATTAAAGATAGTTTTTCAAGTCTCTTTAATACTTTCAAAAATATAATAGGCTATAAAAATATATTTCTTTTTTTAATATCATATTTCTTTTACATTGATGGAGTAAATACTATAATAAAAATGTCTACTGCCTATGGGCTTGACCTTGGCATAGATGGAGCTACATTAATGATTATATTACTTGTTCTTCAATTTGTTGCCTTTCCCTTTACTATTCTCTATGGAAAGCTATCAAAGAAGTTTTCTGCTAGAACTATGATATTTGTTGCTATAATAATATACACCATAATATCTATTTATGGATATTTTATAACTACTAAGCTTGACTATTGGATATTAGCCTTACTTGTAGGTAGCTCTCAAGGAGGTATTCAAGCTTTAAGCAGATCTTACTTTGGAAAACTTATCCCTAAAGAAAAGTCTACAGAGTTCTTTGGAATATATAATATATTCGGAAGATTTTCTTCAATATTTGGACCTCTTTTAATGGGAATAACAAGCCAGGTAACTGGTAACTCAAGATCTGGTGTTCTTAGTCTAATAGTATTATTTATTCTTGGATTTATTTTCTTTATGAAGGTGGATAAATCCAGTGAAAAAATCACCTATGATCTAAAATAACTATAGGATTTTTGACTCAACACTTATTTTTACAATATCTAAACTCTATATTTTCAAAAACTTAAGACATGTGTAAGTTAACTTATTTCTTACAGGTTATATAGGGGTTTAATATAAAGAATTAACTTATTCATTAAAAATATCCTTGAATTATCTTTCTTTGAATAGGCGTATAAATTAACTTTAAAACTTAGAATCCTATATGAGAAATTTTTAATTTACTTTTTGATTTACTTATTATAAAAAAACTAGGATATTTCTTATAAATCTATTAAGAAATATCCCTAGTTTATCTATCTTATTAAATTAATTACTACTTTCTTTATAACCATATATAATGCTCTAACCTAAATATATACTTATCTTCTAGGCTTTAGTTTAATATAAATCCTTATAAATGCCTATATAAATCTAAAGTCTATTTTTATCTTAGTAAAACACTCTAAGATTTGTTAATATAAATAGTACTGCTGCAACCCATATAAACTTTTTCCTAGGTACATCTAGTGCATTTTCAAAGCCTAAAACCAAAAGTATATAGAACCAAATTTGAAATGGTATAGATAGGAGTTCTACCTTTACTAAACTTATTATTATATCACCTACTAAAAGTGCTATATAGGAAAATGTGTAAACCTCTAATGTATCAATAAATCCTATAACTCTTTCCTTATTTTCAGTTAAGTTTTTTGCAAATAAATAATATATAAAGCTACTTATAATAATAGCTATTAAGGTAGCAAATATGGTTGTTGGTATTGATACCTGCGGACGACTTGCCTTCTCATAGAACTCTATTACCATTTTTCTTGCTTCTTCATCAAGGTTACTTATTGCACTGTCCCTTAATGCTAATGCTGGTCTTAAAAGTGCTAAAATCACACTAAAAACTACTACTATTAAAAGATTCACTCCTACAGTTTTTCTTTCCTTATATCCTTTAAACTCTCTTATAGGATTTGTAAAGAAATTTATTATTTTATCTACTATAATCAAATCTACCACTCCTCATCTTTTAGTTTTATATTAAAGGTGTCACTTTGTTCTTCTTATTATATAAAGTACTCTCTCAATTATGAGCCTCTAACATCCTCTATAATTTTTAAAGCTCTTCTTACTTTTTACTTATCTATATTCTAGTATTATAACTAATCCTAGGATTAATATAACAATAATCATAAAAACTATATTAAGATACTTCATGAAAATTCTATACTTCTACTACAATTATTATTCAATTAGTATCTATAATGATTGTAACATATAACCTTATCCCTTTCCTATAACCTTTACTAAATATCTTAACCTTACTTCCTAATCATGATATAATTAGAAAAAAATACATGAGGTGGCTTTATGGCTTTTATTTTTATATTATGTTCCGTAATAGCTGTTATTTACTTATTTGTTATATGCTTTTTTAACAACAAAAGTGCTAAGACTCTTATGATACTTGGTATAGAATTTACCCTTACGGGAATAGGTATTGGAGTTATATCTAATAACCCTATGTTGGATAACAATGATTCTTTCTTTTTAATAGTTTTTTCTAGTATCTTTCTTCTCTTAGGAATTATAACTGCATTTTATGGATTAAGAAAAGAAGATAAGTAATATTAAATCCAATGAAAGGTTAAATAAAATAATGCTTGGAAACTCCAAACATTATTTTATTTAACCTTTTTTATGTATTTCTATTATTTATGTTTAACAATATTTTAGAAATTAAGAATAGCACTGGCAGTTCTATTAATGGTCCAATTATAAGTGCTAAGTATATAAGAGGCTCATTAGGAAAAGCTGAAACTGCTATAGCTAATGCTATAGGAGAGTTTCTGGCTAATGTAACTAAATTTAAAGCAACATTGTCTTCCCTACATAGTTTTATTTTTCTTCCAATAACTTGTCCTATAATCAAGTTAATTGCAAAGAATAATAATACAGGAAGCAAAAGTTTTAAAAGCACTTGTGGATTTCTTAATAATATTTTTCCTTGAGATGCAAACATGGAAACTATAGCCAAATTCAAAAAATATCCTTGGTAATCACAGGCCTTTGGAAGTATTTTATTTTCAAAATACTTTAGTCCATTTTTATTGTTAATAACTTTCCTAAATACAGTTGCTAATAAAAGAGGAATAAATAAGCTTATAACAACCCCTTCTGTAAGATTTACCATATTAATTCTTACACTTGATCCTCCAATTAAAAGTACATAAATAGGAAGTAAAAGTACTTGAAGTATAAAATTTAATGGTAAAATTGATGCTCCTAGAGCAACATTGCCCTTTGCTATTCCCGTGAATATTAAATACCAATCAGTACATGGAGTTACCATTAGCATTATAAATCCTATTAATAACTCTGGACTATTATTTAAAAATATTTTTCCTAAAATAAATACTATAATGGGTGTCCATATAAAATTTATTAATATAGATGTCACTGTAAATTTTATATTTTTAAATGAGTCTTTAATATCCTTTAATGGTATTTGTATAAATACTAAAAATAGCATTATCATTAATGCAGGCATTATTACATATTCAGAATAAACTTGCACTACATAAATCTGACCTAATACTATCCCCAGTACCACCATAATTAATATAATTAAACTTTGAAACTTATTAACACTATCCATTTTTAAATAACCTTTCTTAAAAGTATAGTTATAATTATACCGATATTGGTTATCAATTGCAAAGTATTTATCAATTAGTTACAATCTATAATTAATCAATTTCTATAGAATTTTTAGCTTGAGTCTTAACTTATACTTGCACTTAAATACTTTAAAACCTTAGATTTTAAGTAGTGCATAAGATAAGTTTTAAATCAAAAACCTATATAGGATTTTTATCTTATAACTTATACAGATGTTAACTCATTTAAATTGCTGGATTTAACTATTGTATAAATCAGTATCAATCAAAGATTTTCTAATGAGTAAGTTAATGCCTTATTAAAAATTGTATTTCACCTTACTTTCCAGAATATATTTTGGCCATAAAATAAAAACAGTAGGGTGGGTTAAATAAACTTAACCCACCCTACTGTAATATTTAGGCTATTCTCTACAATAACATTTAATTATAGAATATAATTATCTTCTTTTCTTTAAAACAAAAGTACTTCCTAAAAGAATTAATAAAACTCCTATTATTATTAAAGTAGTAGTATTTATAAGACTTCCAGTCTGAGGAAGTCCTAATATTCCTGGAGTCTTCCCAATAGGAACAAATTCTTCCTGATTCTCCACAGTAAAACTTTGTGTTTCTGTAGAATGAACCTTAACCTCTATATTATTCTCACTTAAGATATATCCCCTAGGTGCTTTTGTTTCTTTTATAATATAGTTTCCATAATCTACATCTTCAAATATAGCCATTCCATTATGATCACTTATTGAAGTAGCTACTATTTCACCATTAGCGTCATATAAGGTAAATTCAGCTCCTTCAAGAACATTTCCTTTATTATCTGTTTTCTTAATTTCAATCTTTCCTCTTATCCTAGTATTTTCAACATTATAAGAGTAAACTTCATCATGTTCTTTAACTTCTACCTTTATTTCTTCATTAGATTTTATATAGCCTTCTGGTGCTTTTGTTTCTTTAACTGTGTAACTACCATAGTCTACATCTTCAAAGGTTGCAAGTCCATCTTCTCCTGATAAGGAAGTTGCTACTTCATTATTCTCTGAATCATATAAAGTAAACTCTGCTCCTTCAAGAAGTTTTCCACCATTATCTATCTTCTTAATTTGAACTTTTCCTTTTATTCTAATGTTCTCAACATCATAGGAGTAAACAGCCTCATGTTCTGTAACTGCTACTTTTATTTCATCCTTTGATGCTACATAGCCTTCTGGCGCCTTTGTTTCCCTTATTATATAGTTTCCATAGTCCACATTTTCAAAGGTAACAAGTCCATCTTCCCCTGATATATTAGATTCTAGAGTCTTATCTTCTGAATCATATAAGGTAAACTCTGCTCCTGAAAGAACATTTCCACTATTATCTGTCTTCTTAATTTGAACTTTTCCCTTTATCCTAGTGTTTTCAACATCATAGGAATAAACAGCCTCATGTTCTGTAACTGCAACTTTTATTTCATCTCTTGATGCTACATAACCTTCTGGTGCCTTTGTTTCCTTCACTGTGTAGTTTCCATAGTCTACATTCTCAAAAATAACCATTCCACTACTATCACTTACTACAGTTTCTACTACATTTCCACCATTATCGTAAAGAGTGAATTCTGCTCCTGAAAGAACATTTCCATTATTGTCTGTTTTCTTAATCTTAACTGTTCCCTTTATTCTAGTGTTTTCAACATCATAGGAATAAACAGCTCCATGATCTTTAACCTCTACCTTTATCTCTTCACTTGATGCTATATAGCCTTCTGGTGCTTTAGTTTCTTTTACTGTGTAGTTTCCATAGTCTACATTTTCAAAAGTTACCATTCCATTGCTATCACTTACTATAGTTTCTACTACACTTCCACTATTATCATAAAGAGTGAACTCTGCTCCTGGAAGTATACTTCCACTATCGTCTGTTTTCTTAATCTGAACTTTTCCCTTTATTCTAGTGTTCTCAACATCATAAGAATAAACAGCTTCATGATCTTTAACTTCTACCTTTATTTCATCCTTTGATGCCACATAACCTTCTGGTGCCTTTGTTTCCTTTACTGTGTAATTTCCATAGTCTACATTTTCAAAAGTTACCATTCCATTGTTATCACTTATTGTAGCTTCTACTACATTTCCATTACTATCATAAAGAGTAAACTCCGCTCCTGAAAGAACATTTCCACCATTATCTGTTTTCTTAATCTGAACTTTTCCTTTTATTCTAGTGTTCTCAACATCATAAGAATAAACTTTCTCATGGTCTTTAACTTCTATCTTTATTTCATCCTTTGATGGTACGTAACCTTCTGGTGCCTTCGTTTCCTTTACTGTGTAGTTTCCATAGTCTACATTTTCAAAAGTTATCATTCCATTGTTATCACTTATTGCAGTTTCTACTACATTTCCATTACTATCGTAAAGAGTAAACTCCGCTCCTGAAAGAACATTTCCACTATTATCTGTTTTCTTAATTTGAACTTTTCCCTTTATTCTAGTGTTCTCAACATCATAAGAATAAACAGCCTCATGTCCTGTAACTTCTATCTTTATTTCATCCTTTGATGCTACATAACCTTCTGGTGCCTTTGTTTCATTTACTGTGTAGTTTCCATAGTCTACATTTTCAAAAGTTATCATTCCATTGTTATCACTTATTGCAGTTTCTACTACATCTCCATTACTATCGTAAAGAGTGAACTCTGCTCCTGAAAGAACATTCCCACTGTTATCTGTTTTCTTAATTTGAACTTTTCCTTTTATTCTAGTGTTCTCAACATCATAAGAATAAACTTTCTCATGTCCTGTAACTTCTACTTTTATTTCATCCTCGGACGCTACATACCCCTCTGGTGCCTTTGTTTCCTTTACTATGTAGTTCCCATAATCTACATTTTCAAAAGTGACCATTCCATTGTTATCACTTATTGCAGTTTCTACTACATTTCCATTATTATCATAAAGAGTAAATTCTGCTCCTGAAAGAACATTCCCACTGTTGTCTGTTTTCTTAATCTGAACTTTTCCTTTTATTCTAGTGTTCTCAACATCATAAGAATAAATAGCTCCATGATTTTTAACTTCTATCTTTATTTCATCCTTTGATGCTACATAGCCTTCTGGTACCTTTGTTTCTTTTACTGTGTAGTCTCCATAATCTACATCTTCAAAAGTTACAAGTCCATCTTCTCCTGATATAGCAGTTTTTACAACATTATTCTCTGAATCATATAGGGTAAATTCTGCTCCTTGAAGAATATTTCCACTATTATCTGTCTTCTTAATTTGAATATTTCCTTTTATCTTAGTATTATCAACCTTGTAAGCATAAACCACGCCTTGCTCTACAACTGATATATTTATTTCTTCCTCTGATCCAATATAACCTTCTGGTGCCTTTGTTTCCTTTACTATATAGCTACCATAGTCTATATTTTCAAAGAGTGCAATTCCATCTTCCCCTGATACCACAGTCTTTATAACATTTTTATCTAGATCATATAGAGTAAATTCTGCTCCCTTAACTCTATTTTTATCCTGATCTATTTTTGTTATTTGAATATATCCTCTAATCTTTACATTTTCAATATATCCTGCCTTATGAACCTTTCCATTATCAGTGACCTCTACAGTTACCTTATCCTCTGAAAGGTTATATCCTTCTGGTGCCTTTGTTTCTTTTATTATATATTTTCCATATTCAATATTCTTAAACTCTGCAATTCCACTTCCATCTGATATGGATTTAGCAATTTCATTTTCCTTTAAATCAAATAATGTGAATTCTGCATTTTTAAGAGGCTTCCCCTCTTCATCTTGTTTTTCAATTTGAATATTTCCTCTTATTTTTGTATTATTAACTATATATGGATCAGCATGTACTGTAGCTCCATCTTCACGAATAGCTGCAGTTATAACTTGATCAGAAATATTATATCCTTCTGGTGCTTTTGTTTCCTTTATCCTATAATCTCCATAGTCTACATTTTTAAAATGTACTTGTCCATTTTCATCGCTAGTTGCAACATCTATTGGATTTTTAAAATCAGTATCTGTGTCTTTATAAAGTTTAAATTCTGCACCTTGAAGTAGCTTTCCGCTTTCTCCATTCTTCTGGAACTCTATGTTTCCTCTAATCTTTTCATTCTTATATGTGTATACAAGATTTTTATCTTTATTATCTTTTGTAATTTGGAACTTATACACCTCATTACTTAATTTATATCCTACTGGAGGTGTTTTTTCTCTAATGGAATAATCCATATTTAATCTAATTTTGTCAAATACAACTTCTCCATTATTCGAATCTGTAGTTGCAGTTTTTATAACATTATTATATCTATCAATTAACTCAAAAACTGCCCCTTCTAGCTTTTCAGTGGAATTATCCGCATTAACTTTTATAATTTTAATGCTTCCACTTATTCCACCACCTCCTCCACCTGCACCTTGGAATTTCACGTTAACATCAGCAGAGATAGAACTTTCTGTAGTTCCTGTTCCAACAAAAGAAGCTGAATTCTTAAATGGGGATTTTGACTTATCTGCAACATCTGTTCTAAATGTCAAAATGTATCCTTCCTTAATCTCACTAGGTAAGTTAAATATAAACTTTCTTGTTTGTGAATCATATTTAACACTATTTTCATTTAATTCAACTTCCTCGCCCTTTGTAAGCGAACCATCAGAATTTAGTATTTGCTTATATAATTTTACTGAAGTAGTATCTAATTGAAGACCTTCTTGTAGATTATCCTCAATATATCCATCTCTTATTAAAATTTCATTTGTATTGATATTTACATTCCAATCAATATAAGAATTACCTTCAGTGTATTCTGCATTCTTTCCAATTATGGTGTTCTTCACCTTTATATATCCAGTACTTTCTACTCCACCTGGAACCAAGTCATCAATTAGTTTAATACTATTTTCATAAACCTTTTCTCCATTAGTATTGAAATCTGATATATCTGTAAGTTTTGTTTTAAAAGTAATTACTTGCTCTGTGGTAATAGTATCTTTAAAGTTATATCTTAAAGTTTTTGTTTTTTCATCATAGGAATAATCATCTCTACTAACAGGACTTCCATTTAAAGTTAGTGAATCATGAATAAAGTCTTGTCCACTATTTATAGTATCAATAATATAAGCATTAGGAAGTTTTGTATTATTCTCATTAACTACAACCCTCCAAGTAATCTCTCTCGTTTTGTAGTCATAGTCACTCCCCCTCTTATCAATCACTCGGCTAAATACCCTTTGCTCCCCTTGATCATTTGAGGTTCTGATATTATCTCCTGTTAAGGTAGCAACATTATAATAATTTTCATCTCTATTTCCTGCATAGACATTAGGATCAGTAACCTTGGTTTTAAAAGTTATTGTATAAACTTCTGATATAGGTTTATCAAATTTATAAGTAAGGGTTCCTGTCTTATCTTTATCGACCTCTGCTGCCTTAGTGTATGTAAAACCATCATTTGATGCTCCATTACTTATAGAAGCTGATCCTTCAACAAACTCTTGCCCTACTCTAATATTATCTGTAACCACTGCATTATTAATTGTTATCTTATTAGAATTTACTGTTATCTTCCAAGTTATCTCTCCTGTAGAAGAATCATATCCAACTCCTTGTTTTTTTATTATACTAGTTGGAACTCCTATTATCTTAGAATCAACTGCATTATCTGGGACCCCATCTCCCGTAATTTTTACTGTATTATTATATCTCTTTGAGGTATTAGAATTATGAGCTTCTTCATCTGTAACATCTGTTGAAAATGTTATTCTATGAGGTTCATTAATCTCTTCTTTAAACTTATATATGAACTTCTGTCCTTCCATCTCATAATCATTAGTTTGTACTCCATCAATCATTACAGATCCATTAGTTATGGTAAGTCCATCTGGTATTGTATCTATAACCACTGCATTAGGTATATGTCTTGAGTTGTTATTTACATCAATAACCCAATTTATCCTCTTTGTATTTGGATCATAGGATCCATTTTTTCTAATATAATCTGCCACTACTTCAACTGAAGCCTCATTTGAAACTTTATCCTCTCCATCATGACTCAAAGTAGCCTTATTATACTGATAAGTTTTCTTTCCCTCTGAATCAAAAGCCTTTGGATCAGTGACCTTTGTCTTAAAAGTTAAAACCTGTTTCTTATTTATAAGTTCTGGAAACTTATATACTAATTTTTTACTTTCTGGATCATAAGTATAATTATTTTCATCTGCTTTAGCTCCATTTAGTTCAACAGAGCCAGCTATAAATTCCTGTCCTTCATTTATGCTATCAATAATTTGTGCATTATTAACCTCTACATTCTCTGGATTCGTAGTTACCTTCCATGTTATTTCATTTTTAACCGAATCATAGCTTCCCTCTTTTTTAATAGAAGTCTTTGGTACTACTGGTTTTTCAAAATTTACGTTAATTATAATTGGATTTGTACCTTGTCCAAGATCAAACTCTATAGGTACTGGATTTTTACCACCTATTTTCTTATCATCAAACTGTGTATGTATATAAAAGAATCCTGAAACATCTGAATGATTTTCTGCATAATCTGTGAAGACAATATTAACCTTTCCATCAGTTCCAATGGTGCATTTACCAATAACTTCACCATCATCCGACGTTATATCGAAGTTCATTTCTTTTATAATCTTTATTTCCTTAGGTATTTTAATATTATATATATCTCCCTCTTTTACAGAAACACCTTTAGGAATTTCGAATTTATAGCTTATTATAATCTCTGCTTTTTTTGATATGTCCTTAGAATTTCCATCAATAATATTTCCCTTTTCATCAGTTAAGGTTATACCTGTTATAAACTGAAACGTATTAGAAAACCCTTCTGCATTAACCTTAATTGTAGGAGCAATAATTGAAAATTGAAAAATAAAGACAAGCAACATAGCAATTATAGATTGTTCTCTTTTTTTCATTGTAACCTCCTTATTAAATAGATTATTATACTATTCAAGTCATCTCTATCTAAGTCTAAAGCTAAAATCTATATTATTTAATTTTTTATTTTATACCTATCAAGTGTACTTTTATTATAAAAACATATAACTACTTATACTTTTTATAATAATCTTATATATGATTTTTCTAGATTTAATTTTAATTTACTTTTTCATAAATACTACACTGTAAATTGGTTCTATTAAAATTTATGCTGTTCTACAATTCCATAAAACAGGGTATAAATCCATAGGATTTATACCCTAAATATATTATTTCTTATATTAAGCTATATATCTATGCATAATTTGTCGATATTTTCCATAATTATGCAATTTATCAGTGTTTTTTCACTATACATATAGTAACTTAATAACTTTATACCTGTCAATATATTTGTTACAAAAATCCCAACCATTTACATATTTTTTAAAGATTAATATTAAAAAACCCATTTCATTATAATATTCACATTAATCTCTTTATAAAATAAATATTATTATAAAATAGATATTATTATGAAATGAATATCATTATAATATATTTATTTTGTAATAATATTCATTCAGGCTTTAATGTATAATTTATGGCTTAAAAAAGTGATTTTTTCTAATAAAGGATACATAAATGTGAGAAAATGCTTGATCCTCAGATTATGGACAATTATATATGCTTAAAATATAATTTTAATACCATTGATTTTATACATTTTTTGGATGTTACAGGGTTATATTTTATATTCTAAATATAATCCTAGATCCTAAGTTCCAATGTATTGCGCTATATGGTAAAATTATGAATAATATTTAAATATGCTTATGGAGGTTTTAATTATGAATATAACACTAAAGGAAAGAACTCCTTCTAGGGAAGAATACATAAGATTAAGAAAATCTGTAGGTTGGAAAATACTTGATGATAAAAGTATTGAAGTAGGTCTTAAAAACTCTTTATATTGTATATGCTTAGAATACAATCATAGTATCATTGGATTTGGAAGAATTATTGGAGACTCTGGAACTGTATTTTATATTCAAGATATAATAGTAGACCCTAAGTTCCAAGGTATAAAATTAGGTAGTAAAATTATGAATGCTTTAATAAATCATATAAAAACCAATTATTCAAAGGAGGCCATTATTGGCTTGATTGCCTTTAAAGACCTAGATAAATTCTATAAAAGTTTTGGATTTCACTGTAGTGAAAATAATGGATTTTATAGATTATCTTAATTTAACTATCTCAAGAAATTAAATTATGTTAAATTTGAAAATAATTATTGGAGGGTTAATTTATGAGTAATTATTTAATAGAAGTAGCTAAAAAACTTCAAGCCTTATCTCAATCTGGACTGACTTATTGTAAGGATAAGTATGATATAGAGAGATATGAAGAACTTAGATATCTTAGCTCTGAAATTATGAATAAAATCTCTCACACTCCCATAGAAGAAATTAAAGACTTATTTGCTAGAGAAACTGGTTATGCAACTCCTAAAGTAGATATAAGAGGGGTTGTATTTAAGGATAATAAAGTTCTTATGGTTAAAGAAGAATTAGATAATAAATGGTCCTTACCTGGAGGATGGGCTGATGTGGGACTATCCCCTTCTGAAATTATAGTTAAAGAAATTAAGGAAGAGGCATCTATTTTAACAAAGCCTAAAAAGCTTCTTGCTGTTCTTGATAAAAAATGTCATCCTCACCCGCCATCCCCTTATCATACATATAAACTTTTCATATTATGTGAATTTCTATCTGGAGAGATATGCCCTGGCATTGAAACCAGTGATGTAGGTTTTTTCTCCCTAGAGGAATTGCCTCCTCTTTCATTAGGTAGAAATACTAGAACTCAAATAGAGATGATTTTCGACTTTTTAACTGATCCTAATAAAGACACCATATTTGATTAATTATACTTGTAACTATATAATTTCTTCTATCTTTTAAGGTATATACCTCCTTATAATCATTAAAGAGGTATATACCTTAAATATAAATATCTAAACCCTATACCCATTCATATCATAGTCTCATTTATAAACTAATGGATTATATATAAATATAAAGAAGTTGTCCTATTATATACTTAATTCATAATATGATTAGTAAAATATATTTTTAATTAATTCTCACCTCATTTACTCATATAAAATTTTATCCACTGGAAAAATATGTTATTATATTGTACAATAATATTATCTAAATCATATTCTTCTCTCTTATATTTCTTAATTTTAAGGCTATAATCATAGTAAATTCTTTATTTAAATAAAATATTTCTAACTTATCTAATCTTATCTAACTTAGTTTTAATTCATATTTTAAAAATTTATTAGGAGGTACCCTATGGAGAAAGCAAAAAAGTATTTGCTAAGTATATTTATAATATTAATTATAATAAGTGGATATCTAATATTTTTTGTTCCTACAGATTTAAATGTTTTACCTGAAACCTTACTTGCTGAAAGCACTGAAGAGAATCCATTAGAAAAAATTTATATTGCTAAGGAAAGTATGCACTTTATAAATGGTCCAATTCCTAAAACCTACCTTAAAAAATTTAATAAGACTGCTAAAGAAGATCTTATTGGCAAATCTCAAGATTTTGTACTAAATACCTTTGGTAATCCTACCTATGAAGTAACCTATAAAGAAATATATAAAGACAAAGAATCCATAAAAAAAGTTTATTTATATATACCTAAACTTCCAGAAGAAGAAGCAGATAGCTCTGCCCTATTTATAGTTATGAAAAATGAATTAGTATATGACTATACCATAGATGAGTTTACTGGATTTTCTGAAGATACTCCCATAGATATATTTAAAAAATTCAAATAAGTTTTTATGTGCTTTTAAAAGTTTATAAACTAAAGAGAGTAATCTAAGTAATACAAGTTACCTCTTACTCTCTTTTGTATTTCTCATTATATATACCATTATTATACTAACACTGATTACTCATATTCGAACTCAAGAAATTTTTTTTAAATTTTTAAACTGTTCTGTTTTGTAAATTTCTTCAAATGACCCTTTTTGAATTATTTCTCCATTTTCCATAAGAAGTATTTCATCAAATTTGCGTAAGTCCTCCGATAATTTATGAGTAACCATTATTATAGTTTTATCCTTCATATTAAGAAGAGTATCCTCTAATAATTCAGTTGTTTTTGCATCAATGGCTGAAAAAGGTTCATCCATAAGACATATATCTGTATTTGCAGTGAGCATTCTTATAATTGCTAATGTCTGTTTCTCCCCTCCACTTAACTTATCAGAATTATTTTTAGATCTTATAACATCTACTATATTAAGTTTTAATTTATTAGTTGTGTTATTTACATCTGATTCACTGTAAGAGGAAAACACTGTGGCATTGTCCATAAAGTCCCCTAAGAATATATGTTCATGTTGATTAAGGCAATACATAATACTCGCTGAATCTAAAGAATTTATATTTTCTCCATCAATTTTAATGATACCAGAGGTTGGGGTAATATAGTCCATAAGCATATTAATTAAAGTGGATTTTCCAGAACCATTATGTCCAATCAATGCATATTTCTTACCTTTTTCAAATTTACAACTAAGATTTTTTAATGAAAAACCTTTATAATCAAAGCTTACATTTTCAAATATAATATGGTCATTAAATTCCTTTTTAATAGTTAAGTTATCATTTGGAATTTCTTTTAGATAGGAAAGTATTTTCTCTTTTGTGTGCTTTAAAGAACTTACAGCATTAAAATCATACATAAAATCATTAATAGGTCCAATAAAACTATTAATATAACCAAAGGTGGCTACACATGTACCTAGGGTTATTTCCTTCTTAAATAATAAAACTGCTGCAATTATAAAAGCAACTGCACTTACAAAGTTTAAACTTAAATGCTCTAAAGCCATTGTTAAACATTTAAATTTACCATATTTAAATCTCATAGCAGTTGTTTTATTTAATGACTTCTCATGTTCTATATTCATACTATTTCTTGTTCTACTTTGAATAACTTTAAATCCTTCAAGAAAATCTTTAATTCTTGAAACATAAAGACCCATTTGATTTAAATAAGCATTTCGTTTATTAGCTAAATGATTTGAAGCAACCTTTGGGATTATTATGGTAAATACAGATCCTAAAAGTATTACAATTGAAATTCTCCAATCTACATTTAAGAATAAAAATATACCAAAGATTATAATTTTATTAGTAGCTTGTATTATATCTACCAAGGGTGTTAAATAATCTTGTTCAAGAGCTGTTATATCATTTCCTTGAATAGATATATATTCTCCAATCTCCTTTTTAGAAAACTCCTCATATTTATAACTGAAAATCGATCTAAAGAAATCTTTTTTTAATGATTGCTCAAATTTCAAATTACCCTTCCAGTTAAAAATCATTGATAAATAACAAAACACCACTTCTAATAACAGACATATAGCATATATAACTATTATTGTAACAAAAGAATTTATTCTCACATCATCACCTGTTAACAAATCAAATAACTGTTTTTGTAGTGCTGGTAATGCCGCTATGGATAATGCCATAATTCCATCACATAAAACCCTCATAAAAATAAAAAACTTTATTTGATACAAATATTTTTTCAAGTGTATTCCCCTCTCTATGCAACCAATTAATGTTAAATCATTAAAAACAGTATACCATTTTATTATTTATTTTCAATATTTTTCAAATAAATTGTCTTTCTAGATTTCTACTGAAGCGCTAGTAGACTCTTTATTCTAATTCAGAAAATTTCTCCTAACATATTGGACTCTAAAAATCTATTTATTATTCTATCTTAACTACTAAAACCTAATATAAAATAAATTAGCCTATATATTAGATTGCAAAGCAATTTAATATATAGGCTTTCATATATAATCAAAATTCAATCATATATTTTACTTTATAAAAAGTTTTATTTCATAAATTCATACCGTGCTTATCCCATTACTGCCGTATTTAATTTCTAAATACTAATAATATAACCATTACTATTTTCATACCTAAAAATAAGATGTTTTAATCTTCAAATCAATAGAACTATCTCTTATAGAAAGTCTCTTACGATTTCCATAAATCGGTTTATAGAGGTTTATATTTACTAACTAGTGGCTTTTTTTCTTTTATTCTTTACAGCTGCTCTAAACATATTTATAGAAGTATATATTAAAACAACTATTACAAGCCATTTTAACACTACCATATTCATATTTTTAACAAGATAAACAGCTATAAATACGCCTACAAGACCAAATAATGTAATTGCCATGGAAGCTTTTCTATCATATACTCCCTTTGATACAAACTTAACTGAAGCAACCGGCATTACAAAAGCAGCAGATCCCATAATTATAGGAAATGCAAGCTTTGGATCCATTCCAAGGGCGCATACCAAAGCCATACAAGGTGCTACAAGACCTATACCTAAAGTCATTAATGCTCCAAGTACAAAGTTTACCATTACAGCAAATATAAGCTTTCCACCATATAATCCTGATGCTGTTCCACCTACTGGCATAAGGTTAAGTTGTCCTAAAAGAATGGTTAATGCAACCATAGCCAAAGCTATTCCCATACCTATTTGTACCTTTTTCTCATCAAACTTTGACACTATTCCAGCTCCAACAAAAGCTCCTATTGCTGCTGATATTAGCATAGAAAATAAGGTTAAAGCATCAACCTTTATAACAGTTATAAATATCATAGCTTGCACAACTACTGGGATAGTACAAGATACATTAAGAGTTCCTGGTAGGGTTTTATCTTCTGATAACTTAAAGAATCTAAGTATTGCCATTAATATTGCAAACCCTCCGATTCCTAAGGCTCCTAAAAAATTTGTTATGAGTCCTGAAAGACCTAAGGCTAAAAAGTTTCCCTTTTCTAGCTTACCTTCCTTCTTAGTTTTTATGAAATCTTTTACAAATAATATTCCAAAATATAAAGTTATACATATAAGTATAGCAAATACAACCTGTGTCATAACACTTCCCCCTAATTTTATAAACTTTAAGTGGTTATCTATTTTTAATCCTTGTTATTCACTTATTATATTTTTAAACACTATCTTTCTAAAATATTGTTTATCTCCCTTATAAAATTATTAGAATTCTATTTATGATCTATCCTTGGATGTAGAAAATTTTACTGAGCTTTAATATAGAACGAATCTTCCTCCAGATGGTGTTCTCTACACAATCTGAAGGTTAGATGAGTTAATCTAGTGGCATAGCAACTGTTATTCCCTACCTTTAGAGGATGGTGGTGTTACAGCCCTAGCCATAAGATGAATGTGAGTACATAAATTTTCAGGATAAACCCCTAAGATACTAACATTATAAGGGAGACTTAGAAATTTAAAATATATCTTTGTGAAAATTAAGTTTTATGGGCTTTAATAATTTTATTTTTTATTAATCTAGATTATATTCTCTTGCCTCTTCTTCCCCTTTAAGAACTCTTAATGTACCTAAAGCAAGGGATTCAAGTTCATTTTCTCCTGGTACAATATAAGTAGGGGCAATAAATTCTACCCTGTCCTTAATCCAACCAGTCATAAGTTTTGAGTGAGCTATTCCTCCAGTTATTATTACCCCATCTACTTTTCCATTAACAACTGTAGAAAGTTCTCCAATTCCTTTGGCAATTTGATATGCCATAGCCTCATACACAAGCTTTGCATAATCATCTCCATCTTTTATTCTTCCTTCTACTTCTAAAGCATTACTAGTATCTAAATAAGATATTAGTCCACCTTTTCCTCTTAGCTTCTTCTTCATAATCTTTTCATCATTTTTATAGCAAAGGCTTATTAAATCTTTACACGGAACCCTACCAGCCCTTTCTGGAGAAAAAGGACCCTCATCATCAGAAACTATATCTATTATTTTTCCACCTTTATGAATACTAATAGATATACCTCCCCCTAAATGAGCTACAATAAGATTTAATTCTCCATAAGGCTTTCCTATGGTTTCAGATACTTTCATAGCCACTGCTCTCATATTTAATACATGAGAAAAACTCTTTCTTTCAATATCCTTCATTCCAGAAATTCTAGCTATGGCCTCTAATTCATCTACAGCTACGGAATCATAAATATAAGATTCTATTCCTAGTTTTTGTGATATACTAAAGGCTATTATAGCCGCTAGGTTAGAAGCATGCTCCACAACTGGGTTGTATTTAAGTCTATTTACCATAGCTTCGTTTACTCTGTAAGCTCCTGACTTTACAGGCGGAAGAAGTCCCCCTCTCCCAACTACTGCTGATAATTCATTTATATCAAAGTTATTTTCCCTTAATATATTTAGAATTTCTTCATATCTCATTTCAAATTGATCTACAATATTATCATACTTGGCTAGCTGTTCTGAGGCATGTTCTATATTCTTTTGAAAAACTTCCTTATTATCCTCATACACAGCAACCTTTGTGGATGTAGATCCTGGATTTATAGCAAGTATTTTAAAACTCATAGTAATCCCCCTAATCTTTCTTTGATACTGCTGCTGCTAGGGCAATAGATAAATATTTCTCCTCTGCACTAGATCCTCTAGATGTAAGAACTATAGGAACCTTAGCTCCAACAATTAACCCTGCCATCTTAGCATTAGCAGAATGAATAAGAGCCTTTCCTAGAATATTTCCTGCAGTTATATTAGGAACTACTAAAATATCAGCCTCTCCTACTACCGGACTTGAAAAACCTTTTATCTCTGCCGCTTCCTTGCTGAAAGTTAAATCATAAGATATAGGTCCTTCTACAAAACAGTTTTTTATAACTCCATCTTCATTCATATTCTTTAACGCTTTAGCATCCACTGATTCAATCATTTTAGGATTAACATTTTCAACTGCTGCTAAAACTGCTACATTAGGCTTTTCATAGCCTAGGTTTAATAAAGTATTAACTGCATTATCAATGATTTGTTTCTTTTCTTCTAGACTAGGATTTAGATTCATGCCCCCATCTGTAGTTATTAAAATCTTGTGATAGGTAGGTACTTCATTAATAGCTATATGAGAAATTATGCTTCCTGTTCTAAGTCCTTTTTCTCTATTAACTACAGCCTTTAAAAGATCTTTAGTCTGAATTTTACCCTTCATTAAGAAGTCTGCCTTACCTATGTTTATTAGTTCTACACCTTTTTCTGCTGCCTCACTATGGTCACATATATCTATGATGTTTTCATGGTCTATATTTCTATTTAAGTTATCTAGAACTTCTTTTATTGCCTTTTTATTCCCTATAAGTATAGGGTCTACTATATTATTATCTACCCCTTGAAAAACAGCTTCTAGGGTATGCTCATCTTCTGCTACAACTACTGCTACTTTCTTCTTAGCTGTAAAGCCTTGTACTTTTTTTATTAATTCATTAAAATCCTTTAAAGCCATAATCCTTCTCCTTTTTACCCTCTAGTAGAAAATACTCTTTAGATAATAGGGGTTGCTTTATACCATGTAACTATTTTTAGTAAATTTTGAAATCATTCTATAACTAATCACATAGCATAAAATCCCCAATTATCTATAAGTTTTTAATTTATTAAAATAATTTTTATTGTCCTAATTCCATACCTAATTTTAAAGCCTTTAAGTTTATATCAATAAACTTCTCTTTAACATTTTCTTTTACTATGCTCTCCCACTCTATTTCAGTTAGGTTCATAGATTTAATTAATGTCCCTAAAAGAATGATGTTCATAGTCTTAATGTTTCCAATTTCTTCTGCAAGCTTTGATGCAGCTACAACTGTTGTATTAGCTCTTCTTTTTAATTCATCTATAACATTAACTGGATAGTCAAATTTTCCTGATAGTATTGGAGCTGAAGGTATTTTATAATCGTTAACTACCACCTTTCCTCCAACCTTTAGATTTTCAATCCATCTTAAGGCTTCCATTGCTTCAAAGGAAACTATTATATCTGCTTGTCCTGTTCCTATTATAGGAGAGAAAACTTCCTTGCCATATCTTACTTGAGTAGTAACACTTCCCCCTCTTTGTGCCATACCATGAACCTCTGACATCTTAACATCATATCCTGCCTTTAAAAGACCTGCAGATAATATCTTACTTGCTAATATTGTTCCTTGTCCTCCAACACCTACTAATAATACGCTCTTTATATCTGACATCTTATTCACCAACCTTACTTATAGCTTTTACTGGACATACTTGCTTACAAACTTCACAACCAACACATTGGTTCTTATCTATAGTTACCTTCTTAGTATCCTTATCATAGTGTAATGAAGGGCATCCTGTTCTAACGCAAGCTCTACATCCCACACACTTATCACTTACCACACATTTTGAGAACTTATCTCCAAATTCTTTCTTATCAGCCTCTG
This sequence comes from Clostridium hydrogeniformans DSM 21757, assembly GCF_000686705.1. GTDB lineage: Bacteria > Bacillota > Clostridia > Clostridiales > Clostridiaceae > Clostridium_Z > Clostridium_Z hydrogeniformans. The sequence continues at coordinate 91,933 of NZ_KK366005.1, forward strand.
ACTTTCTCTTTAATACGCATGGCCATCTAGTTATTATTACGCTAACCTCATCTAATTCCATTGCCTTATTAAGAGTTTCTCTTACTTCTTCTAAGTTAAGAGGATTTACAGTTTTAACATGTTCTACCCCAACAGCTTTTACTAATGCTTCTATATCTATTATGCTAGTTTCTTCTCCTTGAAGGGTATAACCTGTACCAGGGTTTTCTTGGTGACCTGTCATACCAGTGATTCTGTTATCAAGTATGCATACTACAGTGTTGCTTTTATTATAAACAGCACTTATAAGGCTGTTTATTCCTGTATGGAAGAAAGTAGAGTCACCTATAACTGATACTGTTCTCATATTCTCATTAAATTTATTGAATACTTTTTGAGCACCATGTCCCATACTGATACTAGCTCCCATACATATACAAGTATCCTTAGCATATAAAGGATCCATACCACCTAATGCATAACACCCTATATCTCCTGTTATCATTACATTTTTCTTTTTAGCAAGTTCTACAAAGAATCCTCTATGAGGACATCCTGCACAAAGTGTTGGTGGTCTACCTACAACTAATTCTTTATCGTACTCAATTACTTCTCTTTTTTCTCCTAAAATAGCCTCAGCAATTATATCTGGATTTAACTCCCCTACTCTTGGAATTAATTCTTTACCTGTACACTGAATTCCAGAAGCTTTAATTTGCTCTTCCATAAATGGCTCAAGTTCTTCTATTACATATAACTTCTCAACTTGAGATGCAAATTCTCTAATCTTATTCATTGGCATTGGATAACTAAATCCTACCTTAAAGTAAGATGCCTTATCTCCAAAGACTTCTTTAGCATATTGGTAAGCTACTCCTGCAGCAACTATTCCTATCTTTTTATCATTAAATTCTACATAGTTTAACTCAGTATTATTAGAGAAATCTTCTAATGTTTTAAGTCTCTCTTCTACCACAACATGTAACCTTTTAGCTACTGCTGGTACAGCATCAAACTTCTGAAGATTCTTTACATATGGCTTCTTAGTTTGTGCTATTCTTTCTCCCTCTTCTACAAGAGTCTTACCATGACATACTCTTGTAGTCATTCTTAAAAGTACTGGTGTATCAAATTTTTCACTTATATCTAAAGCAGCCTTAACCATGTCTTTACTCTCTTGGCTGTTACTTGGCTCTAACATTGCTAATTTAGCAAACTTTGCATAGTTTCTGTTATCTTGCTCATTTTGTGATGAGTGTAATCCTGGATCGTCTGCTGATATTAAAACAAGTCCCCCGTTAACTCCAGTATAAGCAAAAGTAAATAATGGGTCTGCTGCAACGTTTACTCCAACATGCTTCATAGCTGCTAAAGTTCTAGCTCCTGCAATAGAAGCTCCTATAGCATTCTCTAAAGCAACTTTTTCATTTGAAGCCCATTCAGCTATTATTTCTCCCTTATATGCAGAAATATTCTCTAATATCTCTGTACTTGGAGTTCCTGGATATGCACTAGCATAGCTTACTCCTGCCTCATAAGCACCAAGGGCGATTCCCTCATTACCTGTAAGTAATTTTTTCATACAAACACTCCCCTTTAATCATTCATAAATCACTATTTTATGTAAGACAGATGGATAACACTTAATGAAAGAAAGCTAATGCATTCTGTGTATTTAAATAAATATACTCTATCTTAAATCTTACAACTAAAGGTTTACTTTTTAATAAATCTTTAAAGCTCCATAACACAAAATACACTAACTTAGCCATTAGTTATCCTTAAACATGTCTAAGGTGTGATTATAAAAACTTCATTGTATTCATAATCTGTAAAATACTAAAGCAACTCCTATGCCAATATGAAATAGTTTTCAAAATTTATTATTTGAAACTTAAAACTTTTTCCTTTTAATTCCACAAACTTAGAAAATAGTGTCTATATATAGATTTTTTAAGTTCATCATAAATCTCTTAAATACAAGGTTATAATGTTCTTCTCTCCCATTATCTCTTCTTAAACTTATTTCCAATAAACATAAAACTAATAAGAAACTTTTTTTAATAAAACTTTATCTTTTATATGGATTTTTCCTAGCTTTCTGATTATAAGTCTATGTAATCGGTTCAATAGGTTCAATGGGTTATATTATTCTCCCTTTTACCCCATAAAAAAGACTATCTCATAATACATATCTATGCATTATGAAATAGTCCTTAATTTCCCTATAAACACTTCTTAATTATTAACTTACCTTTCCAATTATCTTTACATTATTCTTATAAGATAAACCTTTAGCTTATATATTAAAATATTTAATAAGCCTATCTATTTTCCATATAGTCTAAAAAGCTTATTCCAAACTCTGTTATAAGGGTTCCCCCTCTTCCTTTAAATATCTCAACAATTCCATATTCTTCTAAGCTTCCTAGTATTCCTCTTATCTCTTGTTCAGTTATAAAAACATTTTTATTGTTAAGCCCTTCTAAAATACTTCTTCTTCCTAATCTTTTATTTTTATAAAAACCTTCTTTTAGTTCCTCTAATACTAGTATGTGTCGATTGAAATGTTTTCCTAAACTCTTAGCTATATTATTAAATAGCTCCTTATCTTCATCTTCATATATCTCTCTATTTCTATCTTCATATAAATTCTTATTTTTCTCTTTTTTATAGTCTCTAAAAGACTTATCCACATTAAAAGGTAAATCTGCTACACTAACCTCACTTATTTCCAGGCTAGTTATATGTTCTATATAATTTCTAAGTTCTCTAATATTTCCTCTCCAGTTATGTTCTAAAAAAGCTGTTTTAGCTTCATCACTTAACTTAAAGTCAAATCTAAATTCTCTTTTAAATTTTTCTATAAGAAGCATTATGTCATCTTTTCTATGATTTAATCTAGGCACATGAAGTTTAAGTACATTTAATCTATAATATAAGTCTTCCCTAAATTCCCCCTTATCCACCATATCTAATAAATCTTTGTGGGTGGCTGCTATTAAACGTATATCTACATTTATCATCCTGTCCCCACCTATTCTCATAACCTCTCTTTCTTGAAGAACTCTTAAAAGCCTTGCTTGTATATTTAAAGACATTTCTCCAATTTCGTCTAAAAACAAAGTTCCCCTATGAGCTAATTCAAAAAGTCCTGGTTTTCCTCCCTTACGTGCTCCTGTGAAAGCCCCATCTTCATACCCAAATAATTCACTTTCTAAAAGACTTTCAGGCAATGCTCCACAATTTACAGCTACAAACTGATACTCTCTCCTTTTAGAACTATTATGAATAGCTTGGGCAAAAAGCTCCTTACCAGTACCACTTTCCCCTGTTATAACTATGGTAGAGTTAGATTTCGCCATCTTTAAGGCATCATCCTTTGCCTTTTTTATAACTTCACTTTCTCCAATTATATTATTAAAACTGTATTTTGCCTTATATCCCCTTCCAATTAAAGCAACTCTTAGTTTATGCTGCTTTAATTCTGCCTCACTAAATTTTTTAATAATGGCTACTGCACCATAAGGTCTCTTAGAATTAATTATAGGAATAACTGACATTATTACATCGTGGTTATGTATTTTTATAAGTCTATCTTTAATTTCTTTTCTTGTTTTAATAACCTCTAGAAAAGGTATATCTGAAAATACTTCTATCCCATTTCTACTATAAGCTTCCTCATCACTAACCTTCATTATTTCCTGTGCTCCCTCTGTGTAAGAAAGTACATGTCCCTTTGGATCTATAACTATAACCCCATCATCTATAACCTTAAGTAATTCCTCTAACTGTCCATTAAATTTATTCAGCTTAGTAAGTACCCTTTGAAGTCCAATATTAGCTGGAACAAAATCCTTATAATTTCTTCTTATATCTTTTCTAGCTATTATATGATCTAGGTTTAATCTAAATCCAATATTTATTATGGTAATACCATCTAAAAAACTACTTCCAATATTTATTACCCTATTTCTTTTAATAATATTAGATTTTAAGTGACTTAAAGTTACTATAATTTTATTTTCAAGAGTTTTACTCTCTTCTAAAGATACTGGTATAATATTTAATCTTCTAAGTCCTACTTCATAAATTATTGATGTCATTGCAGTTGCCATATCTATATTTTCATCTACAAATATTATTTCTGTATCTTTTTCAAGATTAGCTAAGGTTTTTAATCCTTCTTTTGAAATGGTTCTTTTATAAAATAAAACCTGACTACTAGAACTTATATTAGATTTTATCCTTTGAAATACGTCATAAGACGGAATTAGTATTAAATCTTCCTTTAAATTATCTTTAATTGCATTATCATTAATTATATATTTATTAACCCTAACATTATTCTCAAATAAACTTTCTATTTGCTCACAATATACATTAGCTGTTTCTAAGGCATTACTTATAAGAGCTAAAGTTTTTTCCATTGTTTCCCCCTCTTTTCCCCTTTGTTTAAATAATTAATTTTTAAGATTACATTTTACTATGTAATTTCTATACACCTTAATTATTTCCTCTTATATAAAACACATATTAAATAATATTTATATGCCCTTTAATTTCTCTAAGGATAAAATCTGCAAAATCAACTAATTCCTCTGAACTAAATTCTATTTTCTTATCCTTATTCTCATACAATTCCATAGCTGACTTTACAATTTCCTTATATCTTTTATTCATATTAGAATAAGCCCATTGTCCTCCTTCTTTTTTAGAGCATATGGCTTCTTCTTTTAAGTAATATAATACTCTACATAAATTAAGAATATTATATATAGGGTTCTCTACTATACTCTCCCTTGCCCCTTCAATATCTCCTATAATAGAATCAATATAATACTCCTTTGGAACTTCCTGAAATACTTCTTCTATAGGTTTTCCTACTAGGCAAATCCCTCTTTTCCTTGTTATCACCATATGGGCTGCTAGATCCTTGTCCACAGAATTCCCGCAGATAAATTCAGAATCACTTAAATATCTATAATTATATTCCTTTGAATAGTGAAGTAAAAAAGGTGTTGGATAAATAAAATTCTTACTGTGCTTATAGAGGATGACACTTACTTCAAATCCCTTTTCAGGCCCATCTTTAGATAATTCTAAGATCACATTAATAAGTTTTCTTTTAATTTCTAATTCCATATCTTTATTAACCACTACTAAAATATCTATATCACTGGTGTAATAATTAAAACATCCCATGGCTAACGAACCATGAAGATAAATACCCACAAGGTTTTCTCTAAGTATATTACAATATTTATTTTTAAATTCCTTTAATATATTTTCTATAGTTCTCATAAATACCTCTCTTTTATTCATTGCTACTTAAAATAACTTTATAAATGCTCTTATCTGATGGCTACCACCTGTAATCCCCTATCCTCTGAGAGGTTGGGGATAACAGTTGCGACAACCCTAGATTAACTCATCTAACCTTCAGATGATGGAAAGAACACCATCTGAAGGAAGATTCGTTCTAGAAAAAGAATTCCTATTAATATAGCATATATAACTACCTTAATTCTTGAATCTTTATTATTTCTTTTTAAATTCATAAAAATCATTGCAAGGAGTGCAGAACCAAATGAGATAAATATAATTACAGCTGATGCTACCTGATTAAACGGCTTAAACTGAGCTATTAATATACTTCCAAACAATACTATTAGACTTATTGTCCAAAGAATAGATATTTTATATTTATTTATTATGCTAAACATATTTCCCTCCTAATATCTTACCTAAAACTTTCTTTATCTAAATACATTGACTCTTACAGTTTAAGAATAGAACTTATACTATACATCTCTATTGTACCAATTTTATCCTTATATGTCTTATCTTATATACCTCATCTTATGTTCTTATATATTTCTTAGACTTTAATTAATTTCAATTTATAGATACAATAGTATTAATTACATAATGAACTAATAAAGGAGTCGTGTTAAGTGGAAAAACTTTATTATGAAAATCAATATATTAAAGAGTTTGTGGCAGAGGTTTTAGATATAAAAGAAATAGATAATAAATTTCACGTGGTTCTAGATAAAACAGCTTTCTTTCCTGGCGGAGGAGGTCAACCTTGTGATGAAGGACTTATAGAGAACCTTCCAGTTATAGAGATCTATGAAAAGGATGGAGTTATATATCATGTTACTGAAAAAAAGCCTATTAAAATTCATAGAGTTAAATGCTCTCTAGATTGGAAAAAGAGATTTGATGGTATGCAGCAACATCTAGGCCAGCATGTACTTTCCGGATGCTTCTTTAAACTTTTTAATGCTAATACTTGTGGTTTTCACCTAGGTAAAGATATTAGTACAGTAGATATAGAAGGTATATTAGATGAAGAAACCATTAGAAAAGCTGAAACTATGGCAAATGAGATTATTCACAGTAATATAAAGGTAGAATTTTTAACACCAAATAAAAAAGAACTAAAAAAACTAAATCTAAGACGAGATCTTCCAAAAACAGATGAGCAAATAAGAGTAGTTATAATAGAAGATTTAGATATAAATGCTTGCTGTGGAGTCCACCCTTCCTCAACCCTAGAACTTCAAACTATAAAAATAAGAAAATGGGAAAAACATAAGAATGCTACTAGAGTAGAATTCTTAACAGGTAATAGAGCTGTTCAGGACTCTCTAAAAAAAGATCATTATATGAATCTTATATGTAGATATTTAAATACCAACGAAGAAGATGCTATAAAGGGAATTAAAAGCTTACATGAAGAACTTAAAAACGCTATAGAAGTCAATAAAAAATCCTTAGTAGAGCTAACTAACTATAAAACTCGTGAAATCATAGATTCTGCTGAGAAAATAGATGATATATCCATAGTTAAAGAAATATATGATAATGAGGATATGAAATACATAAATAAGCTAGTTTCAAGGATCACAGAAAACCCTAAAACCATTGCTTTAATAGCAGTTAAATCTTCTGATAAGGCTAACTTAATATTTTCAAAATCAAAGGATATAAAAAACTTTAATATGAACACCCTTCTTAAGGACGTGATTACTTTAATTGATGGTAGAGGTGGTGGAAGTGAATTCCTAGCCCAAGGTGGTGGAAAAGACAATGGTAATATAGATTCTGCCTTAAATACTGCCTTTATAAAAATAAAAAACAGTTAATATAAAAAAGTAGCTAAACCTTAAAGGTCAGCTACTTTTTTTATATTGACTATTGTTGTTTTTTAGGCTCTCCTGTTTCTACAGGACCTGCTTCATTTCCAGTGTTTCCACTCCATTCATTCCATCCACCATCATAAACTGAAGCATTCTTAACTCCTATAACATCAGCATATAATAATACTTCTGCTGCTCTCCAGCCTGTTCCACAGAAGAAGGATAGTTTTTGATCAGGTTTAATATCCCATTCATTCCACATAGCTATTATTTCATCTTTATTACGCATAGTGTTATCTAAGTTTCTGTAATCTTGTAAGCTTGATGAATCCTTACCAGCATGACCCCAAACTGCTCCTGCTGGACGTCCTGTTGCCTTAATATAATCATATCCTGAGATTTTACCTATATGTTCATCCCATGCTCTTATATCTACTAATCTACTGCCTTCTTTATCAGCTAATATTTCTTTAGCCTGAGGCATATCAATTATATATCCCTTATTTAATGGTGTAGTTGTTCCAAATGCTTCTACTGGAGTAGCTTTTTGTGACTCTTTTTCTAGCTCATATCCAGCTGCCTTCCATTTTGCAGTTCCACCATTTAATACTCTAACATCTTTAACTCCTAAATACTTTAATATAGAAGCAACTCTATATGCTGCTGTATTATCTGGCCCATATAATACTACTGTAGTATCTAATGTTATTCCCTTACCTTCAGCAAATTTTATAAGCTTATCATCTGAAAGACGGTTCCAAAGAGGTCCTTCTTCAATTTCATCAGTATTTATATGTACTGCTCCTTTTATATGACCATCTTTTAAATAGTCTGGTGATTTTGTTTCATCTCCCCAGCTAACCTCAAATACTTTGAAATCTTTTCCATTATAAGTTTCTGGTTTCTTTCCATCTACTAAGTCCTTTACCCATGATACAGGTACTACCATTTGATGATTTGGATAAGCTTCCATATCAAGACTTGTATCCTTAGCCCAATCCTTAACGTCATATGTATATAAATTTTTATATCCCTTTTTAGCTAAATACTCTGATACTTCCTTAGCATCTTTTCCATTGGCATCATAAAGAACTACATTCTTATCAGTTGATATTCCCTTAGTTTTTAAAGCCTCATCTAATGTAGCATCCTTTTCCTTAGAGTCCACCTTGAGCCAAGCAGAAGAAAAATCTGTTGCCCCTTTTATGTGTCCTCCTCTTGTTACCTCATCAAGTTTCCAACCATTAAAGGCATCATTCTCTCTTGTATCTACGATCACCCAATCACTTTTGCCTACCTTATCTTTAAGATCACTAGTAGAGATTGTTTTTGTATTAACTTCTACTTTAGGCTCCTCTTTTTTACCACATGCAGATAAAGCAAATATAGTTAAAGACAATCCTAAAACAACAGCTAAACTTCTTATTGTTTTACTCACCGTAATTTCCTCCTAAAACTTTAAACTTAATAAAAAATTCTAAAGTGTATCTTATATCCTTAAATATAAAAATTAAATAAGCTACTTAATAATCATATTTAAAGATATTATTATTATTAATCCTTTTTAATTTATTTTTTATTCCTTATTTATAATACCATCTTTTAAAAGAATCAGTTATTCTTTTATTAAATAATTCATATACTATCTATAGATATTATCAATACTTAATTTAATAAGAAAGGCTAGTCATATATTACTCTCTAGAAATTAATAAATCATAAAATAGCTTTCTTACTCTAATACATATCTATCAAAAAATAAAAAATAAAGTGAATCTTTATTAATATGTTGCACTTACTAGATTTTAATTATTAGTAAATGAGTTTTAAAATCTTGAGACAGCCCTCTTCTTAATTAAGATTATAGATGAATACTAAATCTAAGTAATAAAAATCAGCTATACTTTAGTAATCTTAATAATACTAAAATATAGCTGGTTCTACTTTATTTATAATTTCTCTAGATAATATGACTTCTATAAAAATATTAAAAATTTACCCTTTCCCTTAAATATTCATAATAAATGCATATTCTCATAGTTAAAGTCACTCCATAGTCCTTAACTTACACTCATATTTAAATTAAAAAACCTTTATAGATATACCATATGATAATTGAAACTTAACCATCAGATCTCATTAGTATAAATTAATATTTAACATAATACCACTATATTACTTCACAAAAGATAGATTAATATTATTCACCGGCTCTGGTTTTTGATCTATATTATTTTCCTGTGCAAAGGTAACATTGTCTCCCCTTGTTATCTCCACCTTAAAACCTGCTCTATTAATTCTTCCTTCTATACACTTTCTACATTCTGCTGCTTCATCCCCTGTGCATATCTTTCCATCATATAAGGAATATTTTTCACGTACATTAGTTGGAGAAAGATTCGGCATAACTACATTTCCTCCAGCCTTTATTCCTTTTTCTCTTCCTTGTGGATCAATGCTTCCAAGAGCTGTAGTTGCTGGAAGCAATACAGCTGGTAGTAAAAGCCTAATTAAGGCCAGCATTGTTGTAGTATCCTCAAGACTTCCCCCTTCATAATCCTTAAGAGGAGTATCCTTATGAGGAATAAAAGGCCCTATTCCACACATATGAGGCTGAAGTTCCTTTACATATAAAAGGTCCTTTACTAAATCCTCATTGGTCTGTCCTGGTATTCCTACCATAAACCCAGCCCCAATTTGATATCCTATTTCCTTTAAATCCCCTAAACACTTTCTTCTATTTTCAAAGGTAGCATTAGGATGTAATTTATCATATAATTCTTTTGAAGCAGTTTCATGTCTTAGAAGATATCTATCTGCTCCAGCCTTAAACATCTTTTCATAGGACTCATAACTTCTCTCTCCTAATGAAATAGTAATGGCGTTTTTAGGATGTCTTTTTTTTATGTTCTTAATTATACTTACCATTCTTTCATCTGTGAAATAAGGGTCTTCTCCCCCTTGAAGTACGTAGGTTTTATACCCAAGAGAGTCCCCTAAATCTGCACATTCTAAAATTTGTTCCTCTGTAAGTCTATATCTATCTGCATCCTTATTTTCTGCCCTAATACCACAATAAACACAATTACGTACACAATAGTTAGTAAACTCAATAAGTCCCCTCATATAGACCTTATCACCATAGGTTCTCATCCTTGTTTCATGAGCCTTCTCTACCAGGTATTCTTTATCCTCTGGATTCAAATTATTTAGGATAAATAAAAGCTCTTCACTAGTAGCATTATTTTCTTTATACAGCTTGTCTATTATACTTCTAACTTTCATAATTACACCTCAATCACTAACACACAATTATTCTTTCTAAGGTCAAGATTATACTATATCTATTCTTTACATAATTATATCAAATATAATAAATACATATTCTTTATTATAGAATAATTTTTCTTACTATTCATTGTCAATATAATTAATAATACTGTTTATAAAAAAATAGTAGCTACTATTTAGTTGCTACTACTGTTATTTTCTATATCTTTTATCTTCCATATTATAATTATACTAAGCCTACCATCCTTTAACTCAGAATGAATATCATGGCCCATCTGATTAACCAGTTCCTTTGTTACTGCAAGTCCTATTCCTGTACTTTTCCCGCTCCTAGTACGATCTGTTGTAAAGAATCTTTGAAATAAAAGTTTTGAATCTTCCTCACTTAAGTCTTTAGCTTCATTAGTAAAGGTAGTAGTTATATTATTACCATCTTTTTTCAAACTTATTTCTACTGGACCATTCCCATGTTTTAATATATTTTGTATTAAATTAAATAATACCCTCTTTACCCCATTCTCATCTCCAAGAATCATAGGGGCCTCCGCCTCTATATCGATGGAAGGTTCAATACCTTTATTTATGAAGTCATTATAAAATGATGCCATGGAATCACATAGTAAATTAGATAAATTGATTAATTCAAACTGAAACTTATACTCTTTTCCTTCTAGTCTTGATAAGTCATAAAAACTAGTTATTAACATTTGTAAAGCCTTTGTTCTCTCCTTAACTATATTCATATATTCTTTTCTTTCTGATTCACTTATATTAGTATCTTCCATAAGCTGAAGGTATCCCATTATTGATGTAAGAGGAGTTCTTAAATCATGAGATATATTGGAAATTGATTGTTTAATCTCTAAATCCATCTTCTTATAGTTACTTTCAATTTCTTGTTTTAACTCTATGGTTTTATTTATTTCTAAAATTAATTTTTCAATTTCACTTCTTCCTGTTCTTAACAATACCTTTGAATTTGTTTTGATATTATTTATAGAGTTAAGCTGATTTTTTACGCTTTTTATTTCTTCCCTTATGAAAAAATAAAGGGTGGCAAATATACCCGTTATAATTGTAAGAAAAATAATTATTACTATAAGCATATAGGTCACCCCTTTCTTTTAATATTTTTAACCTTAGATATATTATTTAATTTCTTTATTTTTTAATAATATCATACTTAGTACAGTAAAGACCACAGTATATGCAGCTCCTAATAATATGGCATCACTTACAGTACCATTACTTAAAGGTAGCTTAATTAAAGCATCTAACTTAGTTGTAATAAGTATATCATTAATGTAGCTGAATTTATCAGAAATAAATATTCCTAATAACCCAATTACAGTCCTTGTAACTAAAAATATCATTGCATATGCAAAGGCAAAAATATTACTGCTATTAAAAATTAATGCCATAAATGTTCCTACAGCTATTGCTCCTATCCACAATACACTAGCCGCTAAAAATCTTATAGTAAACTCTAAAAGTAAATTACTAGGTCCACCTAAAACTATGAGTCCACTTATTAAAAACACTGATAATATAATAAAAGCTGATGATGCAGCAAGAATAATTGTAGAAATAATTTTAGAGATTACTAAAGTATTTCTTGTAACCCCAAAGGATACCACATTCTTAAAGGTTTGACTTTTCTGCTCATCACTAGTAACCATCTCAATAAAAGCTGGTATTAAGTATATTGGTATAATAAGAACTAATGTAATGACTCCAAGAGCTGAGTTAAGATCTTTATTTGGAAGAGCTCCTGTCATTTTAAATAGAATTATAGTCAAAAATCCTATTAGAGATAATATCCCTGTATATATCCAAAAGTATTTTCTATTAAAGTTTCTATAAAGATCTGCTCTTATATAATTAAGCATTATGTCCACCTCCAATTAAATCTATAAAGTAGTTTTCTAAATTTACTCCAACTGAACTAATTGAGTAAAGCATAATATCATTAATTACAAGAGCCTTAGATACTTTTTCTGGAGACTCTATAAGGTCATATAATCTTATTTCATTATTGTTTAAAACTTCATATTCACTACATCCAAGCTCTCTCTCTAAAATAGCTGCTGCCTTCCCTGCATCATTTACTTTTATGGCTAGGGATCTTCTACATTTTTCATCTAGATCCTTAGAAGATATCTGTTCTATAAATACCCCATCATTGATAAATCCATAAACAGTTGCAAGTTGAGAAAGTTCGCTTAATATATGACTTGATATAAGTATTGTAGTATTTTTTTCTCTATTTAGTTTTAATAATATCTCTCTAAATTCTACAATTCCTGTAGGGTCAAGTCCATTTATAGGCTCATCTAAAATAAGTATATCTGGACTAGACATTATGGTAAGAGCTAACCCTAACCTCTGTTTCATTCCTAGTGAAAAATTCTTAAACTTTTTATTTCCTGTATCATCTAATCCTACGAGTTTTAGAGCATAATCTATAGAATCTTTTTCCACTACTCCTCTTTGTATTCTATAATACTCTAGATTTTTCTTTGCAGATAAATAAGGAAAGAAACTTGGAGTTTCAATTATAGCACCTGTCCTCATTCTAGCTTTATTTAATCCCTTTGGAGAAGTCTCGTTAAATAAGTCTATCTCTCCACTCGTTGGAATAGTAAGCCCACTTATCATCCTAAGCAGAGTTGTTTTTCCCGCCCCATTTTTTCCTACAAGTCCATATATATCGCCTTGCTTTATTTCCATATTAGCATTATTCACTGCTAATTGATTATGATACTTTTTAGTTAAATTTTTAGTTTTAAGTACTGTATCCATAACTTAAATTCCTCTCCTTTTCTTGAATAAGGTATATTAAAATAATTAATTAATTTCTCTGAAAGCGCCTAACTATATATTAAAATATAACTTACAAGATAACTTAAAGAAAAACTTAAGAAAGTATTAATTTCTATCACTTATCTTAAAACCAATTCCCCAAACTGTATGAATATACTCAACTTCGGGTTGAATTTTGGAAAGTTTTGACCTAAGATTGCTTATGTGAACATTAACTGTATTATCATCACCTAAGAATTCCTCATTCCAAACCTTTTCAAATAAATTTGATTTTGTAAAAACTTTATTTGGGTTTGCCATTAAAAGTTCTAATATGCAAAACTCCCTAGCTGTAAGTAAAACCTTATTTCCATCTAAGGTAACCTCTACAGTGTCTCTATTTAAAACTAAATCCTTATACATTAATATTCTTTCCTTATTTTTAGAATTTGAAAACACCATATATCGTCTTAGCTGTGCCTCTACCCTTGCTAAAACTTCATTGGTATCAAAAGGCTTAGAAACAAAATCATCTGCTCCAAGTCTTAATACCTCTACCTTGGTATCCTGATTATCCTTTGCAGAAATCACTATTATAGGCATAGTTTTTAATTGTCTTATATATCTAATAATCTCTTCTCCTTCTATTCCTGGTAACATTAAATCAAGTAGTATAATGTGAAAATCATACTGCTCTATACACATCTTAGCCTCTGATCCTGAATATGCAGATCTTATACTATAACCTTGTTTAATTAATATTTTGCATAAAAGATTATTTATATCTAAATCATCCTCTACAACTAATATATTTATATTATTCATAAATATCCTTTAGTGATGAAGCCTATTGCTTTTACTCACTAAAGTTCCCCCCTTTCTTTTTATATATAAAATTATTTTAATCTTATATTAAATATCTCTATTTCTTAACAAAATTTAGTTAATTTATTATATCACTTATTCTAATGATTTCCACATATCTATTATTCTATTGTTATAATCCCTAACACTCTTTTTTATTTATGGTAACTTATTAATCATTAACTTCAGTCCTTCAGAATCTATAACTATATAAAAAAAGGAAATTACTTCAATTAATTCTCCTAAATAATATTACCATAAAAAAGGCTATCTCAATTTGAGATAGCCTTTTTTAATAAGCCTTTATCTATATAAATTTAAATACTTTCAATGATCTAAATGTAATATATAAACTTCTATAATTAGTTTATATAAAGTTAAGCTGAATCTAAAATCACATATAAATTAGGCTTAACTTTATATGATGGCTAGGAGCTTTAACACCCCCATCCTCTAAAGCTTAGGGATAACAGTTGCGACAACCCTAGATGAGCTTATCTAACATTCATATGGTGGAAAGAACACCATATGAATGAAGATTCATTCTATAAATATATTATTTATCTTCTCTTAATAGATAGTTATTTCCATCTTGATCGTTGAATGAAAACATCTTTCCATAAGGCATAGCCATTAGCTTTCCTACCTCTACACCATTCTCTTTCATTTCTTCATAAGCCTTCTCTACATCAGTAGTACTTAATAATATAGATGGGTGGCCAACACTAACTGAAGGATTCTGTGCCTTCATTGCTTCTTTATTATATAATACAAAAGTTGTAAATTCTTCTTCACTTGGACCTACCTCTAGCCATTTCATTCCTGGTGCCATTTCTTGTTCAAATTTAACTACAAATCCAACCTTCTCAGTCCAGAACTTCTTAGCTTCCTCTTGATCATTTACGTATATTGTTATTTTTCCTATTTTGTTTATCATTATTTCATCTCCTCTTCGAGAACATTTGTTCTTATTTTAATATAATTTTATAGATTTGTCTACTACATTATCTTTATTACAAATTTAAGTAATATAGGATTTTATTTTTCTATTTTTATATTACCTTATAAGATTTATTATTTCATAGAGGAAGTTCTATCCAAGTCCAAGCTCCTTAGTTAATTTATCATTTAACTTGTTTAACTTTTCATGATATTCCTTATAATCTTTACTTAAGACTTTCATATTAGGAATAAAAACCTCATAATACCCACTGCTATGAAAAAAATTCTTTAGCTGCGTCTTTAATTTATTCACTGATTCTAAAGCCTTCTTTATTGAATCATCATCACTATTTAAAATACTCTCAGTGTTTTTCACAGTCTCCATTATAACCTTTTTATGCTCCTCTAGTTCCTTTTCATTAGCATAAGAAAATTCCATAAGTTTTTTATTTGTATGGGTAAATACTTCTAAGTCCTTTTCACTTAAGCTTTCATAATGCTTCTTTAATTCCTCTGGTACAGTTATATCATCACTATTATCTAAAAACTCAATAATGTTAATCCAAGCCTTATACTTCTCCTCTGTATCTAGTGATTCATTTAAATAAGGTGAAAAATGAATTGATAAAATCATTCCAAGTCCTGTAGGAAAAGCTCTTACTAACTCATTTTTTATAAACTCACCTCTTTTATTCTCCCATTGATTAAATTCTTCATCTATTAACCTTATATCCTCTTCCCCCACATTTGACCTTATTAAATCTTCTATATATTTTTGTTGTATTTTTGTTTTAACAACTTCACTTTCTTTTTCCTTAAGTATTTTATCCAATATTAACTTTTTATCCTTAGCTTCTAATATCTTATTAATGTTACCAATTGATATATCAAGCTTTCTATATAAAGCTATTTCCTTTAATACTTTAATATGCTCTGGTGTATATACTCTATAGCTATTTTCATCCTTTTTCACATTTATAAGCCCCTGTTCCTCATAATAGTTTATGGCTTTTTTTGTTAATCCAGTTTCTATTACTACTTGATTAATCCTCATATTATCACCCCTTATTTAAATAATAAGCTGTTCCCCAAGGCTTCAGTCAACACTAAAATTTAAACTAAACTTTTCCTAATTAAGGTTTATTTCAGAGTAAATATTATGTTAAACCTTCTTAAATAACCATATATTTTTAAAAATATTCCTAAGTAAATTTTCTTACATCTAGAATTATATGTTAAATAAAATAAGCTTTCCTTACTTTACCTGATTTTTATAAACCCATTGATATATCTATATTATAGCCTAAAAATAATAGTGAATCGTATGCAATTAACTGTTGTTTTTATTTTTTTATAGTCATATAATATGTTATTTTTTAGTATAATTAGAAAAATATAATTAGAAAAATTCCATTCATTTGTATATACTTATACAATAAGCTTTTTATTGGCTTATTTAAATATAAGATATTTATTAAATAATACACGAAATATAAGGGGGACGAAAATTTGCATAAAAAGATTTTAGTAGCATTTACTTCATTGGCTATATTGTGCAATAGTTTATCTTTAACAGCTGTTGCTAATGCTAGCCCTGAAGACGCTATTGAAAAAAGTGCTCTTCAAATTAAAGAATTGGACAAGCAAATAGTGGATTTAAATGCTGAATTATCTAAATTAAATGCTGAAATTAACGGACTAAATGATAAATTAAAAGAAAATAAAGCTGAAGTTGAAACTACTGAACAGAAGATAAAGGATACTGAAAAAAACATCAGTAAGATAAGAAAAGATATAGAAGATAAGGAAGTTATTTTAGGTAAAAGAATAAGAGGTATGTATAAAAGCGAAACCTCATCTAATCCTTTACTACTTTTATTATCTTCAGAAAATTTTTCTGATTTTGTATCTAAGGCATATGCAGTAACAAAGGTAATTTCCTTAGATAAGAAATTAATCAATGATTTAGATGTTGAAAAGAAAGACTTAGATTCTACTGTAGATGAATTAAACAACAAAAAGAACGAGCTTAATTCACTACATGAGTCAACTAAACAATCTCTAAATGAAATAGAAAGTAAAAAAAGTGAGCAAAAATCTGCTATAGATAAACTAAATGCAGAGAAGAAAAATGCTTCCTCTGTAATAGAAGAAAATGAAAATACTTTAATATCTCACGGAGTTTCAACAATAAACTCTTCTAATGCTTCTGCAAATGATATTAGAGATGCTATATCCACATTAAAATCCTTATTACCTCAGTTAAACTCTTCATCCGTTAAGAGTAAGGCTAATGAGGCAATAGGTAAGGGTACAAGCAAGCTACAATCCATGGAAAAGCCTTCAGTAGGAGGTAATAATAATTCTACTAACTTTGACCGTGGTACTGGTTCTGCTAAGAAGACTTTAACAATGGAAGCAACAGCTTACTATGATGGTCTTTTAACAGCTTCTGGACTAAAGCCAGTAAGAAACCCTTCTGGTATTAGTACTGTAGCAGTAGATCCATCTGTAATACCTTTAGGAACAAAACTTTATGTATCAGGATATGGACTTGCCATAGCTGCAGATACCGGTTCCGCTATAAAGAAAAATAAAATAGATTTATACATGAACTCTACTGCAGAATGCTATGCTTTTGGAAGAAGATCTGTAACAGTTCAAATTCTTGCTTATCCAGGAGAATGGTAAAATATTAAGATTATTATTTAACTTTTGTAATTAAAAGACCACTATAAGTTTTTTAAAGCTTATGGTGGTCTTGTTAATTTATACCCACTAGATTTATTATCTCAGTTATATAGTTATTAATATATAAGTTCATATGTATTCATTTATCCAGTGATGTCTACTAGTTATATAAACTTACTTTAAATCTTCATCACCTTCTAATGAACTCATACTCCTAGATTTCTAGTACTTATACATATAGAACTCATCTAACCATCAGATAAAAATATGATTTTTAAGACCTAAATACATACTTTTTATAAATCTATAAGAAATATGTATCTACTACAGATTTCCCTTTATAATCTTTAGGTAAAATATCCATATAAACCTCATCATAAGCTTTTCCACCTATAAAATGAGATTCTCTTCTTCTTCCAATCTCTTTGAACCCTATCTTTTTATACATTCCTATAGCCTTTTCATTATGAGAATAAGCTACAACCATTACATTATGAAGATTTAATATGTTAAAGCAATAATCTATAATAAGATTCATTGCCTCCATACCATATCCTTTTCCTCTATAATTTTCATCTCCTATTAGTATAGCTAATTCTGTAGATCTATCTATATGCCCTATCGATTTAAGCCAACAAAAACCGATAAGCTTGTCTTCATTTAAATCTACTATAGAAAACCGATTAGAATTATTACTAAAAGATTGTTCAAAGAAACCCTTTGTACTCTCTACAGAATAATTTCCACCAGCATCACCTAATCCAATAGCTGTTTTAATATCTGTAAACCACTCTGCAAACTTTTCATAGTCCTCATAAATTATTGGAGCAAGATAACACTTTTCTCCTACTAGCTTTTTTAGATATTTCATAACTATCCCCCCTAAGAATATACCTTTCTAAAATTTATAACCCCTTTTATCACTTGCCAGTAATCACTTAACTCAACTAGGATAAAATAATGCTTTTAATTAAATGTTTTCCCCATAATTATAAATCTGTACTTATCCCCCCTAATTACAAAATACTCTTCTCTAATTTCTTTAAACCCAATCTTTTCATAAACTCTTTTAGCCCTTTTATTAAAGTCAGCTACTGCTAATTCTAAATACTTGTAGTTTAACTTTTCTCTTCCTCCATTAATGATTGCTCTGCAAAACTCTTCTCCATATCCATTTCCAGTTAAGCTTGGTTTCATTTGAACTCCAACTGCTAGTATAGTCTCCTCATCCTCATCACTTACATCATAAAATTCACAGTTCCCTACCAACTCTCCCTTTTCATTTACTACTGTGAAGGCCATATCTGATCCTGTTAAACTAATAATATTCTCAATCTTTTCTTTCTGAATATTATTATCATAAAATGAATATATTCCCTCATAACACCAGTTTAAAAATTCCTTAGTATGGCCTTCAGTTCTCTTTATTAAAAAAAACTCCATAGCTCTCCCTCCAAACCTGCTAATTTAAATGCTAATATTTGTAATTTAATTCTATCACCACCCTCCTAGTGTTAAAAGCTCTTAAATAGTTCAGAAGAGAACTTGATTATACTTATACTTAATAATGTATTAATACCTAAGGCTTCAAAACTGAAGAGGAGTCTTTATTACCAAGGCAACACCTGATAATAAAGACTCCTTTATAACTATAACTATTATAATTTTTCCTTATTTATTATTCTTCTTATACTGTTTTCTGAAAGATAATATTCCTTTGATAAGGATGATATTGTTTTTCCTTTAGTATATTTGTAAAATATCTCATGGTTTCTTTCTTTAAGACTAATTTTAGTACCATTCTTTTCGCCCCAAGACTTTTCATTACCACTCTTTCTTGGAATATATATATATTCTCCATCTACATACTCTTGAATTAATTTTAATATTTCTTCCGGTATTACATTCTGAGCCTTAACATATGCCATTGTCTTGCTCCTCCTTATAAAATATAAAGATTAAAGCAAAGACTACTTAAAATAATTAAATGTACCATTTAATTTTATACACATAATAATATTCTCTTAGGTAAACTATAATCTATCTCACCTAAGATTTTATAATATTCTAAAAGTAAATTTCATTATCATAGCAGTCTTTGCTATGATAATGAAAATAGCTTCCAAGCAGTATATTTACCCATAAGGTCCCCCCCCTTAATTACGTCTACCTTAAAAGACTTATTATACATTCTTAGTTATATTTTAACATTTATTGAAATACTTTTGTACTCACCTTAAGAATATTACTTTTGTAAAGTAGACATATATAAAATTGATTCCACTAAATATTAAAGTTCCTATAATACTTACTCTAAACTTCTAGTTTACTAAAACTTGATCCATAATCCCTGATTTATTAAATCAGGGATTATGGATCAATAAATTAATATCTTTCTCATTAATGCTACTTATAGGTTTCTCTTTATTTCTTCAGTTAATGCTTGACTGTTTTTTTAAAAATACAAACAAAATACATAGATCTATTAATGATAAAATAATATGAATTCCTAGTAATGAAAAGGTTATATGCATAAAAAACAAAGGAGGAATATTAAACAACAGTAATAATAATATAAAAATATATTTTTTAGATGATTCTAAATTAGAAAATAATATTTTTAAAATTACAAACAACAATACCATAAGTAATATACCACGTGTAGCCCAAATACTTTGAGTAATAGCTCCAAACATTGTAGGATAGTTTTTTTGTTCCATATAAATATTATTTCGCTTAGTTACTCCTATAATAATGCAAGTTAATAATGATATTATAGGGATGAGATACGATAAGATGATTGTTTTTTTATTTTTCATTTCAATATGCTCCTTTAATTGAAATAAATATAATTATTCTTAGCAACTGTTATCCCCATCTTTTAAAAGCTGGAGGCGTTAAAGCTTATATCCATCAGATAAATTTTTAATTAATGGACCAATTCTCATCTTATGTTTCTAAAAGAAATGATTCTCATCTCCTTTTATTAGCATATGCATGTCTTTTTCTTTTTACCAATACTTCCTCTTTCTTCTATCTTTTTAAGATACTCTGTAGCAACTGGTACCTTACATGCAGTTTCACCAAGGTTCACATTTACCTTTCCTATATTGTGAGCTACAGACAGAGCTTCATTATATAAAGGCTTAACAAAGGCTCCAACACTAATTACAAAGTTATTCATAGTGTATCTTACACGGTTTCTTTCTTCATGTATGGTTTCTTCTATTAAATTTAAGAGCCTTTTAATGTGACTTAAATTTAATAACTCATCCTTTGTAATAGATAAATAATTACTATAAGTATTCCATCCACAAATGGCAATTAGTTCATCTTCTGATTTTATCCAATCTGATGCAAGCTCTAATGCAAAATTACTTTCAGCTGCCACCTTTGCTATAATATCCTCTGAAACAGAAGGCCAATTTGATTTACTCATCCACCTCTCAAGTTCCTCTTTAGTTAATAACTTTGGATCAATAGAAAGGCTAACCAAATACATTGCCTCAAAAATTCCTGTATCATATAACTCTAGTGCTAACTCCTGATTCTTCTTTACATATTTAACTAAAGTTTTTATATCTCCAATCTTTACCCCAAATAAGGGTTCCTTTGCTCCATGTCTTATATATGTTTTCTTCGTTTGCTCTGTACCTAATCTACCTAGTTCTTCAATAATATAATCCTTGTTCATTTTCCACCTTCTTTATAGTTTAAACTAAAGTTCAGCTGAAGTTTTTACCCCAACTGAATTTTAGTTTAATTAATTTTTACTCTTTTTAATTCTTATCCCAATCCTTAATATAGTATAAATTTAATCTTATTAACCATAAAATAAAATTCACTCTTTTATTCTATATACTCAATGACTTTATCAATAAATAATACTCCATCTAAATGGTCAATTTCGTGACAGAAACATTTTGCTAAATCTCCTGTACCTGTTACTATTATTTCCTCACCATTTTCATTTAAGGCCTTTACAGTAACCTTATTTGGCCTTAAAACATATCCCCATCTATTTGGAATACTTAAGCATCCCTCAAGGGCTTTTTGCTCACCCTCTGCTTTAATTATTTGTGGGTTAACTAATTTTATAAGACCTTGTCCCATATCAACTACCACAAGTTTTTTAAGAATTCCTACTTGGCAAGCTGCAAGACCTCCACCATTTTCTGTATTATACATAGTCTCAGCCATATCATTAAGAATTTGTCTAACCCTATCATCTACAACTTCAACCTTCTTACACTTTTTTCTTAATATATCATCACCTAAGAGTCTTATTTGTCTTAGTGCCATTTTAAATTACCTCCTTTAAAGCCCGCTTGTTATTTGGCTTTCTTTCACTTTCTTCAAAAAGAAATATTTCTTCTATGTTGCTATCATATATTCTAGCAATATCATAAGCAAGCCATATGGATGGCTCAAATTTACCTGTCTCAATAGCATTTATAGCTTGTCTTGATACCCCCACAAGCTTACCAAGTTGCTCTTGAGTAAGTCCCCTTGCTTCTCTAAATTCTCTAACTTTATTTTTCATATTTTACCCCTCCATGTAAGGTTAACCTTACACATTAAATATATATCTATAATATACTAATGTCAACTTAACCTTACAATTAAAGATTGTAAATTTATTTATAAATCGCTATTATATTAATATCATTAAAGGGTTTAGAAGCTTAATAAAAAATATAAGTTCCTATATATTCCTTCATACCATTCAAATATTAAGTTTAGCAGTTTAATAAAAACAATAGATTTTAAGACTATATATGATACTTTAAAACCATAATAATCTTAAATGATTACAGAACCATGATAATCATAATAAATTATCATGGTTCTGTAATCATTTATCTAATTTATAGAACGAACCTTCCTTCAGATGGTGTTATCTTCACCATCTGAAGGTTAGATAAGCTCATCTCGGGCGTAGCAACTGTTATCTCCCACCTTTAGAGAATGGGGGTATTACAGTTTGTAGCCATCAAATAAACAGTAAAATAAGGTTGTTCTTTTATATTTGAAAATAAAGTATCAATAGCCTTCTCATCTTTTTTAATATGAAAAAAATCTGCTATTTTTCTCTGATATTTAAAATAACTTGGTATTTCCCTAACTAATTCTTTCTCCAAGTTTTCTACTGCTTTCTCTATTTCATCTCCATTACAATTTAATAAGTCTATCCAAAAAGGATAGAAGGTAATTAATTTTATAAACTCCCTTAGGTTATTTGATATTTTAGTAGCTTCTCCTTTGGAACTAATATATCCAACAGGATAATTATCCTCATCTATATTCCCGAACCCTCCAATATTTACATATAGTCCCCCTCTGCTATTGGTAGCAAAAACTACTAGTTCTTCTCTACACTTAAATGATAAATTAATTGCCTCACTATCTCTGCAAAAAAATAAATCACAATTTTTCTCTAGTAATTTATAGATTTCTAATTCTCTCTCACTTTCAGGTATTAAGAGTATATGAGTTGTTTTATACCTATCTTTACTCAAATCCGCTTTCATTTCACCAGCTATATAATAAGAAGTAGGCCCATCTTCTTTATCTATAAAATATAAATTATTACTCATCATTTTCTCTCCTTGCATATTAAAACCTATCATAATATCAAGTTCCTTTTACAAATAATTACTATATATCCTATCATATAATAAAACAATTAATATTAAAATAATATCCATATAGATAAATATTAATTTAAAACTACTTTTCAATATAAAGAACTCTATTTTCTATCCTTAGAGTAGAATACTCTCCCATCTCTCACAATCCCATATATGTGTTACAATATCCCTATAAAACTCTGCTTCATGACATACTAATAATATACTTCCCTCATATTCCTTTAGAGATTTTTTAAGTTCCTCCTTAGCTTCCACATCTAAATGATTTGTTGGTTCATCTAAAATCAATATATTTGTAGGTTTATTTATAAGCTTACATAGTCTTACCTTTGCCTGCTCTCCTCCACTTAATCTGTCTACTGAGCTGTCAATGTGTTCCTTAGTTAATCCACACTTAGCTAAAATACTTCTTATATCATATCTATTATATTCCTTAAATTCATCCCACATTTCCTCCATGACACTTTTATTACTTACTTCCCTATCCTCTTGCTGAAAATATCCTATATCTTGATATTCTCCTAATACAACTTCTCCACTTAATGGTTTAATTAACCCCAGTAGACTTTTTAACAAAGTAGATTTTCCTATACCGTTAGCTCCAATTAAAGCAATCTTCTGTCCTCTTTCCATAGTTAGGTTTAATGACTTACTTAGAGGATCACCATATCCTATAACTAAATCTTGGGTTTCAAAAATTGTTTTCCCTGAAGGTCTTGATATTTTAAAGTTAAAGTGTGGTTTTGGTTTCTTCCCTGAAATCTCTATTCTTTGAATTTTATCTAACCTTTTCTGCCTAGCACTTGCCAGTCCCTTTGTTGCTGCCCTTGCCTTATTCTTCTTAACAAAGTCCTCAAGCTTTCTAATCTCTTCTTGTTGTCTTTCATATTCACCCTTTATTAAATCCTTTTTTATTTCATAATCCTTTATAAACTTATCATAATCCCCTATATATCTTGTTAAGTTTTTATTCTCAATATGCCATATTACATTGACCACACTATTTAAAAACTCTGTATCATGGGATATTAATATAAATCCTTGTTTATAACTTTTTAAATATTCCTTTAACCATCTTATATGGTTTTCATCCAGGTAATTTGTAGGTTCATCTAATAAAAGTATATCTGGTGTTTCTAACAAAAGCTTACCTAATAAAACCTTAGTTTTCTGTCCCCCACTTAAATACTTAACCTTCTTATCTAAACCTACAGCCTTAAGTCCAAGTCCTCCTGCTACAGCATCTATTTTGGAATCTATTAAATGAAATTCATTATTATCTAAAATTTCTTGAAGCCTAGTTCCTTTATTAATGGCTTTTATCATATCCTCTTCCTTTAGGTTTTCTATAGATTTATATAAATCTTCTATATTCTTTTCTATATCATATAATTCTGAAAATCCTTCTCTTAAAACCTCTCTTATGGTGCTTTCATTTTGAAAATCAATATTTTGATTCATATATCCAATCTTAACTTTACTACTCCATTCCACAGTTCCATCATCAATTATTAATTCATTAGTTATTATATTCATAAATGTGGATTTTCCTTCTCCGTTACTTCCTACAAGTCCCACATGTTCTCCTTTTAGAAATCTAAAGGAAGCATCTTTAAATATTACTCTATCTCCAAAACTATGACTCATATTTTTTATAGTTAAAATACTCATTGCTATACTCCTTATATCTTCCTTCTAAGAACATATTAGTTTACATATGATATACCGATTTTCTCCATATATCTTAAGACTTAATCTTTTGTATTACTTATAATAACTATAAATATAACCATGATAAACTCCTAAATAACTAAATGTTCTAATAAAAGCATAGCATCCTACTTTCTATACCCTCAAGTTCATAGTTGATTCTGTATAGAAGTAGATTTTAAACCTTTTATATTACTTTCTTATATAATGAATCTTCCTTCAGATGGTGTTCTTTCCGCCACCTGAAGGTTAGTTGAGTCAATCTATGGTTGTTGCAACTGTTATCCTCAACCTTTAGAGAATGGGGGGTGTTAAAGCTTATATACATAAGATAAACACTATATTCCTAGAATAAATAATTCCTTCTTATACTTTAAATCAAGATATAACCCTTACCTAGATATAATAAAATCTTAGCTATTACCTATTAAATAAAATAGGATATTATACTTTCACATATTAGTGTAAAAATATAATATCCTATAATTAAAAGCTTTATATTTAATTATCATTAAAAATACCCATTCGTATTTATATTTCTTGCTTTTCTTGTCTAATTATTCTCCTAATGCTATGGTCAGTAAGATAATACTGCTCAGTAAGCTCCTTAATAGAAATACCTTCATTATATTTATCAAAAATTTCTCTGTTTCTTTCCTTTAAGCTATCCCTTGCACCACTATTTTCTCCCCAAGCTTTTTTATTCTCATTCTTTATTGGTATATATAAATATCCTCCATCTACATATTCTTGAATCAATTCAATTATATGCTGTGGCAATATATTTTGTGCTTTTTCATATCTCATAGCTATTGCTCCTATCTACTTTTAATCTGTAAATAATGAAGCAAAAACCACACAAAACTATATTATCCTAAATTAATTTACTAAATCTAGGCTCTGAACAAAGTTTGTTCTCTCTGTTTCATGTGGTCTTTGCACAGAGCCTACTACCGCAGTTAATTGTGTTTTATCTCTCATAATATACACCTCCTATAAATCTTTCTTCCTAGCCCTTCTTATAATACCTTAACTTTTAAAATTAAAGGTATATATCTAAGCATTGTTATAAGTTGTTCTTAGATATTCAAATAAAGTTCTCTTATTATAGATAACCCACCTTAAGACTCACTCTTTTAATACACATTAAATAATGATAAATGGTGATTTAGTTTAAATTATCATGTGGTATATCTATAGATAACTTTATTTTTTCAATGCCCCTCTTAATTATTAAGCTAGTTTTTAACCTCAAGTTGATTTTATCATATATACATATAAAGTAAATATATATGTATATTTTACAAAATGAAATTCCTTCTCTACTCCTTAATTTATTCAGTCTTTAAAGAAGCTTTAATAATAAATTTCCTTCTCAATGTTTAAAACTTAGAGCTATAGAGGTATAATTAAAATTGTACCTTGAAAAAATAATTAGATACCTAAAAATATTATTGGTACTAGTTATAGCATAAGTATTTAATATTAAAGCTTAACTCATGCATACCTTGAATCTTTAGAGATATAGCTTTTAAGCATTATATAAGATAAGTTTTAAGTTAAAATTTTTATATCACTTCATATATTAAAATATGAACTTAGATATCATTATTATATAACTAAAAAATACACAAAGTTAGGAGAGATTAATATGAATTTAAATAGAAATGACCAATGTTGGTGCGGAAGTGGAGCAAAATATAAAAAATGTCATATTGAGTTTGATGAAAAATTAGCATCTTTAAAAGCACAAGGTTTTTTAGTTCCTTCAAGAAACATTATTAAAACAAAGGAACAAATTGAGGCTATTAAAAGAAGTGCTAAAATTAATAATGCTGTATTAGATTTAGTTGCTGAAAATATAAAAGAGGGAATGGCTACTTCTGAAATTGATAAATTAGTACATGATTACACAGTATCTCAAGGAGCTATACCAGCAACTCTTAATTTTGAGGGCTATCCTAAAAGTTGTTGTACATCAATAAATGATGAAGTATGCCATGGTATTCCAAGTGATCATATTATCTTAAAAAATGGTGACATAATAAATGTAGATATATCTACAATATTAGATGGATATTATTCAGATGCTTCAAGAATGTTTATAATTGGGGAAGCTTCTGAAGAGGCAAAAAAACTTGTAGAAGTTGCAAAAGAATGCCTAGATAAAGGAATAGAGGCTGTAAAGCCTTGGGGATTCCTAGGAGATGTAGGAGCTGCTGTTCAAGAGCATGCTGAAAAGCATGGCTATTCAGTAGTAAGAGATTTTGGTGGTCATGGTATTGGACTTGACTTCCATGAAGAACCTTTTGTATCTCATCGTGGTAAAAAAGGAACTGGTATGATGTTAGTACCTGGTATGATGTTTACCATAGAGCCTATGATAAATGCTGGTTCTTATGAGATAGTAATAGACTCTGATGATGATTGGACAGTATTTACTGAAGATAGATCTCTTTCTGCTCAGTGGGAGCATATGTTATTAGTAACTGAAGATGGTGTGGAAATAATAAGTAAATAATTTTTAATATAGAACTCATTATAGTATATAATAAAAAGTTTCACTAAATTATTTTCTAATTTTGATCCTTTGGTTATTGTTACTTTTATTAGAAAAGAATGTGCTGTGACACTAAGAATAAATACTACAATATATTGTGTTAATTTTAAATTTTCAAATCAATATATTGTATGTAAATTCTTTAGTGTGACAGCCCTTATTGTATAGTCAAACTTATCCTCATTAGTGAATTAAATAACTGAATAATATTACTTCTAATATTCATATCCTCTTAATCATTAACAATTTCATTTCTTTTATATGAATTATTAATTTCATTCCTAATATTAAATTCATGTTGTAGATCTACCTAAAAAACTACATATAAAAAAATAATAAATAGTGAGTAATATAAATCCCTTGACATCATTGTTTTAAATCTATATCCTATTCATATGTCTATTGTATTTTTTTCCTTTAATTTAAATAAATCCCATATAAAGCTTAAAATATAATATAGAGAGGTGAAATTATTTAAAATGAGATTAAATGAAATAACTAACCTAGACAAAGATTTTAAGGATATAATAAAAAAATATACTTTTAAACTAATAATTATAATAATAATCTTTATTGCTATCTCTTTTACTAGAACATATCCTACTAAAATAATTGGACTCGTAGTTGATTCAATTAAAGACAATAATAAACTAAGTTCCGTTGCCCTAAACTTAGTCTACCTATATATTCTTATAAGAGTTATAAACCTACTTCTAACCTTCTTATCCAACTCTTTTCAAGAAGTTGTTAAATCTGAATTAGAGAATCTTTTAAGAGTTAAATCTGTTGAAAAGCTACTTCCCATGGAATTATTAAGACTAAAAGACTTACAATCAACTCAATACGTTACTAGAATATTTGAAGCTATTGAAAAATTAGTTGAGGCCATACTAAATGTTGTAGACTGGCTAGGAAAATCCTTAGCAACTTTCATATTCACCTTTTATTTTATGTTACAAATCAATAAATTAATAACTCTACTAATTATACCTTTTATAATACTAATGGCTATTTTAACAAAATTCATATCTAAGAAACAAAAAATCCTCTCAAAAGATGAAATAGAGTCAAGATCTAATGTTAAAGACTTTATCCAAGAAATTGTAACAAGTTTTGACGTTATAAAAATTTTCAACTCTAAAAACTATACAGTTAATAAATATAAATCCCTTGAGAATGATTGGAAAAAACGTAGGATTAAATTTAATATAGTTTCTTCCCTATCCCTTTTATCCTTGAGTTCCTTTGGTATAGTTATCACAGCTATAATATTAATAATAGCTATAAATTCTAATGGTTTGGTTAAATCAGGAGATATAACTTCATTGTTACTATACTCTGGAAGTATCTTTATGATTATAATGGACGTGTTTAATAATATTATGATTTTTAATATTTTAGAAAGTTCCTTAGCAAGGTTTAATAATATATTCAAAGAAGATATCCCTAAATCTCCTAATGATAAAACTAATATAAATGAGGATGATTGGTGTATTCAACTAGATAATATATACTTTTCTTATAAAGAAACTCCGCTGATAAACAACTTATCAATGAATATTCCCTGCGGAAAGAAACTTGCCATAGTTGGTAAAAATGGTGTTGGAAAAAGTACCCTATTAAAGCTTATAGTAGGTTTGTACAAGCCTACTAGCGGAAATATTACAATAAATGGGGTAGATATTGAAAATATAGAAGAAAATCAACTTAGAAGAAACATAAGTTATGCACCTCAAGAACCATATATATACACTGATACCCTATTCAATAACATATCTCTAGGTGAAGACTATACTACCGAAGATATACTAAAGGTTTCTAAAACTTGTAATTTCCTTATTGATATAGAAAAGCTAGAAAATTCCCTAGAAACAAAGCTTCATGAAAACGGAAAAAACCTTTCTGGTGGTCAAAAGCAAAAGCTAGCTCTTGTAAGAGCAATAATTAGAAATCCTAAGATATTACTTTTAGATGAATTTTCAAACTCATTAGATGTAGAATCTCAAAATATTATATTAAATAACTTATTATCTCTTAATAGCACAATAGTATTTGTAACCCATAACTTTGAACTTTTAGAAAAACTAGATTACGTAATTTTTATTAATAATAACACCTCTTATATTGGAACACATAAAGGACTACTTAATAATTATATTGATTATAGAAATTTAATACTTTATGATGACTACAATAAAATATAAAAAGGAGCTATGGCATTAAGAAATCTAACTACACTATATTGTACTAGAATTTAGAAATCTAATACAATATAGTGTAGTTTTTATTCTTTGTACCACAGTCCCTTTTCTTAACTTTCTTAAACTACCTTTTCATTAACAAACAAGTTTATTCTTAACAACAAATACCTTATCATATCTCTTCTTAGTTTCTTTAAATATAACATGACTCACATTAATAACAGTGATTCCTTCTAGGCTAAGCAATGTATTCTCTATTTCCCTTGCCACTGAAGAATCAAGGCTAGCAAATGCCTCATCTAAAAATATTATATCTGTTTTTCTCAATAGTCCTCTTGCAATAGCTACCCTACTTTTTTCTCCACCAGATATATTCTTACCATTATCAAGAATTATTGTATCTAACCCTTCTGGTAAGCTCTGTAGAAAATCACTTAATCCTGACTTTTCTATGGCACTTAAGATATCCTCTTCATTATAATTCTTATATAAAGTTATATTATTTCTAATAGTATCTTCAAATAAAAATACTTGCTGCTCTACATTTGATATATGATTAAAGTAACTTTCTTTTTTTATATCCTTTAGGTTTTCTCCGTCTATTAAAATATCTCCCTTATTAGGAATAAAGTATTTTCTAAGAAGCTTTAATAGGGTAGATTTTCCTCCACCACTAGGGCCTACCACTAAATATTTTCCACCCTTATTAATTCTAAAATTCACATCTTTAAGAACTTCATTATTTTCATAACTAAAGGCAACATCATTAAATTCAATGCTTTCTCCAAAAGATTCTAAATTTATTGTTTCATCATAATTATAATGATTGGTTAAAATCTCATCTAACTTATTAAATAAAGTCTTTACAGATAAAACCTTAGGAAGCCATTCAGAAAATGTCATTAATGGCATTAATACCTTTTCCATATTATTAAGTATAAGAATGGTTCCTCCAAAGGTTAAATCTCCCTTTATGGTCATAAAAACTACTGCCCCTATTAGTGAAACAAAAGATAATTTAATTATAAGACCTTCTACAGATGAGATGTATGTTTGAATTTTATCTATAACATAACCCTTATTTTGTATATCCTTGCTTTTCTTATAAAACTCTTCTTGAATTTTAGTATCTAAGTTATTTGCTTTAATAATTTGAAATGCACTAAGTACTTCTTTTATATAAGTAGTATACCCTTCAAACAAATCACTTCTATGCTTTTGATGCTTTTGTAGTGGCTTGCTTATAAATATAGATATTACTGTAGTAATAGCTCCAATAAGAATACCCAAACCTAATGCGTAAATATTAACATATGCTATTACAATAAACCCAACTATGAAAGATATAATATTATATCCCACCTCATAAATTGCAGCAACGTAATTGGTTTCAATTGTATTCATATCATTAGTTAAAGAAGACACATACTTAGCATTGTTATCCTTTTGAAACTCATTTATATTTTTATGGAAAACCTTATCTATAAATCCCTTCTTCATTGAAGTTAAAGCTTTTACCTTATAAAGTCCTTTAGTATATGATAATAAAATCCCTGAAGGTAGAAAAATTATTGCCATAAATAAAAGCTTTTTTACAAATTCTAAAAGTAAGGTTCTATCTCCTGAAATAGCAGTATCAATTATCTTCATAAGATAGATGGTAATCATACCCTCTATTATTAGATTAAAAAGAGCTACACCTAAAGCTAATACTAAAAAAGGGGTCGCTTTCCAAATTAACTTTTTCATATTGCCACCTCCTCAAAGTATTCCTCAGCACTATATTGATTTACCTCTCCATTTTTAACCTCTAAAACATAATCATACTTTTCAGTAATTCCTTCATAATATCTATGAGAAATAGCTATCACTGTGCTATCAATATCTAAAATTGTATCTTCAACTTTCCTTCCAAGTTCTTCATCTAAACTTGAGGTTCCCTCATCTACAAATAATATCTTAGAATCTTTAGCTATTGCCCTAGCAATAGATATTCTCTGCCTTTCCCCTCCAGATAAGTTTTTCCCGTTCTCCATTAACATTTCATTTAGTCCATTCTCTTTTTTACTTAAAAATTCTTCTAGACCCGCCTTTTTAGCTGCTTCTAAAACTTCTTCTTCCATAAAGGGTTTAAATAAAGCGATATTATTAAATATGGTATCCTCAAATAGGAAAACATCTTGATATATAAAAGAAACATTTTCATTTAAGCTACTCTCTTTTATACTTTTATAATCTACTCCATCTATAGTTATTCTCCCTTCATAATCTTCATATACCATTGATAATAACTTAATTAAGGTTGACTTCCCTGCTCCACTTGCCCCCTTTAGTAGATATTTTTTACCCCTTTCTATTTTAAAAGATACCCCTTTAAACACTTCTTTTTCATCATAATTAAAATATAAATCTTTAACACAAATCTCATATTTGAAAGAGAAATCTTCTTTATTTTCTTTATCATCCTTTTCTTCCTCGCTAAATGTAATCTTATTATATATTTTAGATGCTGACTTTAACTCATTTAACAAAGGTAGTACTGTGAGAAGTTGCCACACACAACCATTAGATACTTGTATTAAAAAGGCAACTTTAGTTATAGATGCTCCATTATAAATTAAAAGTGAAGAATAAGATAAAGTACCAATAAAAACCATATACCCTAAAAAACTCATTATTCTCTGCTGAACATCAGTGAAAACTGTATACTTAAACTTCCTTCTCTCCAGTCCAATTGTGGATTTTAAAACCTTTGATAAAAACTTATCTTCTATATTATTAAGCTTAAGTATTTCTAATCCATTAAAGGTATTTGAAATATCCACCACAAAGTTTTCATTATATTCTGAAATTTCCTCTTGGAATTTAACAGTCCTATTTTCAAAAGCCTTGCCTACAAAAAATAATATTATAGAAATAACAGTCATAACTATAGCGAACTTATAGTCAATAAATAATAATATAACTGTAGAACAAATATACATTCCACTAGAAAATATAATATTTATTAGCTTAAGGAAAAATGTATTTTCAAAAATATTTATATCATTAATTAAGTTTGATATATAGGTATCCTTTGATTTTTTACTAAAGTTTTTATAAGAAGATTTTAATATCTTATGAAAGGCTTTTACCCTAATATCTAAAAGAGTATCCCTCATATAGGATATCCTCATGAACCTTGAGATAATATACAGTATTGATCCTAAAATTACTACTCCAATAGAAAATAGAAATATTTTTACAAAGTATTCCATACTTCCTTTTTCTATACTTCCTATAAGTAATGCCATAGAAGTATTTAATAGCATCTGATCTATAACTGGTATAAAACAAGCAATTACATAAAGAATAAACCGTCCCCTTCTTTTAAGTAATAACTCCTTCAATTTATCCGCCCCCTTACTCTTTCAAGCTTTAAATATACAATAGATTTTAAAAACATAAATATCCCCTGTCTACACCACTCTATACTGAAAATAATTCCCTCCTTATATCTCTAAGTTATAGAAAAAATATAAAGTATTAATATAAATATTATACTCAATATAACTGTTATAATAAAGAAATATAATAGATTATAATGTATTAAAAGTAAATATTTACATACCTAAGTGTTATTTAATTTACATACTTTCTGTGAGTATCTTAAGCAAATTCTATAAAGATTATAAATACACTTTTAACTATTTACACCTTTTGTAGTATAGTAAAACTCCCACAATAATCTCTCATTATAATTAAAGTAATTAAAATTAATTCAGATGGAAACTTTGATCCATCTGAATTTTACTTTTCCTCTAATATCTCTACAAACCTTGTGGATGCTGGTGATAGAGATATATTTTTTAAAAAACAAATACCTATACTTCTCTTTGGTATATCTTCCTCTAATTTAACTTCATAAACTAGTCC
Organism: Clostridium hydrogeniformans DSM 21757; assembly: GCF_000686705.1. GTDB lineage: Bacteria > Bacillota > Clostridia > Clostridiales > Clostridiaceae > Clostridium_Z > Clostridium_Z hydrogeniformans. The sequence goes on from NZ_KK366005.1 coordinate 125,687, forward strand.
TTTTTCTAAATATTCCTTAGAAAACTCCTTAACTACACAGGATATACCTAGGTTTATTTTTGCAAACTCTAGTAATAAATCGTGAGATCCAAGCTCAATTTCAGAACTTATTTTAACACCTTTTGATAATATATATTTCTCTACATATTTTCTTGAATTTGAGTTGGGTTCCAGTAATATAAGAGGAAGTTTTGATAATTCTTTAAAGCTTAATGGTTCTGAAAACTTCTCTTTATACTTCTCTCCACATACAAAAATATCGCTAATATCTAAACACTTTCTTATTTCTAGTGATGAGTCTTTAATAGGCAAATTTCCAATGGCAATATCAATCTCTCCTGACTTTAACATAGAGCAAAGCTCTAGTGTAGTACGATTAATTATTTTTAGTTTAATATTTGGATATCTATTATGAAACTCTTCTAAAAATGGAAGTAGAAAATATCTTGAAATTGTATCCCCCACTCCTATTTGTAGATCCCCCACCATTAAATTTTTAACCTGCTGTAGTTTCTTCTCCCCAACACTAATTAAATTAATAGCTGAGCTTGTATATTCATATAAAATTTGTCCTTCCTTAGTAAGGGTAACCCCCTTAGGTATTCTAGTAAAAAGTCTCATGTCTAATTGATTCTCAAGCTGCATAATACCTTGGCTAACAGCTGGTTGTGTCATATAAAGGTCTTTTGCTGCCTTAGAAAAACTTTTATGTTCAGCTACCTTACAAAATATCTTATATAAATCTAATTTGTTTATCATATAAGTACTCCTTATACCTAATATAATATCTATTTATTTTACTTATATCATAAAAATGTATATAGTAAAAGTATAGAAGTAAATTTTTAATTGAAATTTATTTTATTATAGACTTAAGTGTTAACTTACTAGAGGGACAATCCTCTTAGTCATAATTATGATTAGAAGCACTTAACCATTAACATGATGTCCATTATTATAAGATTAATAATATGGACACTATAAATGATTACTATGTTTATAAAAATATAATTTAAATAGTTAAATAAATTCTATATAGTCTTAGCTACATAGAATTAATAAGGAGAGGTTTTAGAATGGAAAGAGTAGTTGGAACTGTAGTTCGTGGACTTCGTGCACCAATTATAAATAGTGGTGACAATATAGCTGATATCGTTGTAGATAGCGTATTAAAAGCTTCAGAAGTAGAAGGATTTTCTATTAATGACAAAGATGTAGTTACTGTAACTGAATCAGTAGTTGCTCGTGCTCAAGGAAATTATGCAAGTATAGATGCAATTGCTAAGGATGTAAATTCAAAGTTTGGTGATGACACTGTTGGTGTTATATTCCCTATATTAAGCCGTAACCGTTTTGCTATATGTTTACGTGGTATTGCAAAGGGAGCTAAGAAAATCGTATTAATGTTTAGTTATCCATCTGATGAAGTTGGTAACCACTTAGTAGATATAGATGAACTTGATGAAAAAGGTGTTAATCCTTGGACTGACGTTCTAACAGAAAAAGATTTCCGTAATCACTTTGGATATAAGAAACATACATTTACAGGTGTTGATTATATTGATTACTACAGATCCTTAATAGAAGAATATGGTGTTGAATGTGAAATAATATTCTCAAATAACCCAAAAACTATTTTAGATTATACTAAAAATGTTCTTGCTTGTGATATCCACACAAGAATGAGAACTAAGAGAATACTAAAAGCAAACGGTGGAGAAAAAATATATAGCCTTGATGATATATTATCAGAATCTATTGATGGAAGTGGATTCAATCCTGAATATGGTCTTTTAGGATCAAATAAGGCTACTGAAGAAAGCGTTAAGCTTTTCCCACGTAACTGTCAACCTGTTGTTGATGAAATACAAGCTACCTTAAAAGAAAAGACTGGAAAAACTGTTGAAGTAATGGTTTATGGAGATGGAGCATTTAAAGACCCTGTAGGTAAGATATGGGAACTTGCTGACCCTGTGGTATCCCCTGCTTATACTGCTGGACTTGAAGGTACTCCTAATGAAGTAAAGCTTAAATATCTTGCTGATAATAACTTTGCTGACTTAAAGGGAGAAGAGCTTAAAAAAGCTATATCTGAATATATTAAAAATAAGGAAGAAGACCTTGTAGGAAGCATGGAAGCTCAAGGTACTACTCCTAGAAGACTTACTGACCTTATTGGTTCTCTTTCTGATTTAACTTCAGGAAGCGGAGATAAGGGAACCCCTATTATATATATTCAAGGATATTTTGATAACTATACAAAATAGTAATTTCTATTCATAAAGATATTAAAATAGCTACCACTAAATCTGAGTTAACCCCTCATTTAGTGGTAGTTTTTTTATTATTATTTAGTACTTTGACATGATATATAGCTTTTAGCAAAAGAGAATCTATCTTCTCTCTTCCCTTCACCTTTTCATAATTATCACTTAGAAACCTTTATGTTATTTTATATTATTTTTATAAAAACTATATAATCCCAAAACATCTTCACTACAAATATAAGGAATTCCCTGATTTATTTTCTCTACAGTCCAATCCCACCATTTAATCTCTAGGAGCATTTTAATCTCCTCTTCAGAAAATCTTTTCTTTATTGACTTTCCAGGGTTTCCCACAACTATAGTGTAGGGTTCAACATCTTTAGTTACCACTGCCCTTGTTCCAATTATAACTCCATCTCCAATCTTTATTCCTGGCATAATCATAGCCTCTGTCCCTATCCAAACATCATTGCCTATAATAGTATCTCCTTTTCCCTTATATCCATCTCTAGAATTTGAAAAAATATTAGGATCAAAGGGATATGCTGAAATCCATTTAGGATTATGTCCTTGGTTTCCAGCTAATATAAATGTTGCTCCTGAACCTATGGAACAAAACTTTCCAATCTGTAATTTATCAAACTCATAATTTTCTCCAAAAATCCCTTTATAATTTTTAGTAATTCCGTCTCCCAAAAGATATCTTACACAAATATCTTCAAATCTTTCTTTATGATAGTACCCTGAATAATATGTAAACTCCCCAACTTTAATATTAGGATTTGTTATATCTTCCTTTAACATTTTTCCTCTTAGCCATGTATCAAAATCATTCTTCATTCCCCATCTACCTCTCATATACTTTATATAATCTTTATTGTTTTATACTTTCAAAAATCAATTTATTATTGTGTGCTAACTACATGAAAATCATATCACCTTACTTTACTAAGCCTCAAGGTGATAAACAATTCTGTATCAAAGTGGATTATAAATATAGGTATATACTAATATATTTCTCGTAACTCTTATAATCTTCTTATGCCCTAATTGCTATATGTAATCACGCTTAAAGTGTATGATTTTTTAATAAATATCAATTAGATTCTATACTTATTTATAGACTTTATAGTATAAAATAAATTTTAAAATTTAACTATAATGTTAATTCATATATGCACTATAAGAGGAGGATTTTATGATGAATAAAACTACTATAGAAAGTTATAAGATTAATAAGCTTAAAAAATATATATTAGAAGAAGATATACATAAAATAAATGAATTTTGGACTTATGTTGAAAAAAATCATACCCCTATTATTGAAGAAATAGACGGTGATGATGATAATGTAATAGTAACGTTTTTATATAAAGGAAATGAAGATACTAAAAACGTTGTGGTCTTATCAGGGCTTTCCTTATATGACCATAATTTAGGTATGATGGAAAAACTTTTAGATACAAATATTTGGTATAAATCATTTAAGGCAAGAAATGATCTTAGATTTGATTATAACTTATGTGTAAACCACCCCTTAAATGATAATCGTATGGAAAAGATGAAGAGCATAGTTCCTGACCCTCTTGCAAACCACAAAGTCATTATTCCTAGAGATGAAGAAAATCCTAAAAGACCTGATATTATAAGAAACGTTGTTGAACTAAGCAATGCTGATCCTAAAAAATGGACAATCTCTAAGGAAGGTACTCCTAAAGGAAATATAGAATTAATAAGATTTAAAAGCAATATTTTAAATGATTCTTACAGAGTTTGGGTTTATACCCCAGTAAATTATTCAACTAAAGCTAACCCTTACAAAACTTTGGTTTTAACTGATGGGTTTGAATATATAAATGCTCTTAATACTCCAACTTTATTAGATAATCTAACTTATGGAAAAGAAATTCCTCCGACAGTGACAATTTTTATAGATAGTAAAAATAATAGACTTAAGATGCTATCCTGTAATGAGAATTTCTGCAGATTTGTTACTGATGAACTTATGCCTTGGGCTAAGGGTAATTATAATATCTCACATAATGCCCAAGATAGTATAATTGCTGGTGTAAGCCTTGGTGGTTTAACTGCTGCTTATTTAGGTCTTAATTATTCTAATACTTTTGGAAAAGTTTTATCCCAATCTGGATCCTTCTGGTGGTCTCCAAATAACTCTACTAAGGATGACTACGAAGAACCAGTTTGGATGGCTAGATTAGTCATGGAAAAGGAAAAACTAGATTTAAAGTTTTATTTAGAAGCTGGAGTTCTTGAGAATTTCCTTGTGGGAAGTATGAGAAAAGTAAGTATAAATATGAGAGATACTCTTCTATCAAAAGGTTATGATTTAAAATACTCAGAATTCAAGGGTGGACATGATTACTTAAGTTGGGGTGAAACCTTAGCCAATGGATTAATTTATCTTAATAAATAAATATGAAAGACCGTTGTATATAGGTATTAAATCCTATATACAATGGTCTTTTCACTTTATAAAATCATATAATTATTTAAATAGAAATTATTATTCCCTTTAAAACCAACCGTCGGTATGTTTGAATCAAAAATATAAGCCCTACCTGGAATGTGTAATCTTTTTTTAAAATAAAGCTAGAATTATAGCAATCATCATTAACCCAACTCCTACTCTTAAGTAACTTTATGTTAATTACCTATTATTCAATAACTCATATAAGCTCTCTGTTTCTTTTGTATCCTCATAGTTTATAACTATAACCTTATTATCTTTTGTATTTATAGAAATAAAGGGTTTACTCCTATCCATTATATAAAAATGTCCTTCTTTATAATTAAAAACTTTATAACTACCCATTATCATTTTGTTGATAGATTTTCCACCACTTCTTCTAATACGCATTGGCAGATTCCTCTCTAATGATATTTTACTTATCTCTTCTTTATTAAGAGTAACTCCCCATTTCCCCTCTATGGTTATTCTGTTATCTAATATCTCTACTTTTCTATCCTTAAAAATCCATGGAAAGGTTAATGTTGTTGAAAATATAAAAATTAATACTCCTATTAAAAATAAAGCTGATATTTTAACTAATGGTTTTGCAAAATTGAAATAAAGCTTCCCCTCTTCTTTATTAAATATATAAGTGGCAGGATTCTTTCTGCTGTAATATATGAATCCCATAATATAATCCTCATCATCTATAGACTTATCTTCAGTTATCACTTCCCACTTTTCGGCTTCTTTTAATAATTTAATTGTTTTATTCATTTTATAGTAGTTTGCACCTACTACGATCATCTCTATAAACACTAATGTATCACCTAAGACTACAGACCATACTGGATTGATTTTTAGACTTAAAATAATATATATTAAAACAAGAGGAAGATATCCTAAGCTAAGTCTCTTCCTATATTCTCTTTTTAGTTCACTAAATTCTTTTCTATCTTTATATCCAGGTGGTATCCTAACTCCAAATAATATTGATTCCCTTTCAACTTTATAAACAAATAATCCTAAGAAATAAAGAACAGCTAGAATAAAATAAATTGTTATTGTATTCATATTATACATATGCTACCCTTCCTCCCTCTTATAGTTTAACCTTTATTAAAATTGGATTGTATAATTAAAACTTATAATTTAAAAAAGAAAATCATATTCTTCAAGATTTATCAATCTCCTTTCTCCTAAGATTTAATTAATCTTATCTAATATTAGGATAAACTTTTTATAATAAATATTATTTGCAACTACTAATATCATTTATTATATTATAAGTTATATAATACCATATATCAATCGTTATTTTCCATTTTTTTATTTTAATTGTAATTCAATAATTATATAATTTCTCCACCTATTATTTCTATAGTCTCTACTTTCTTGTACTTATATAAATACATTAATATTCTCTTATATAAAATTTAATTTCTCTATAAATAGTTTCTATCATATACATTTTATTAAAATTACGTAATATTTTTATTTATACTTACTGCAGTTCATAAAAAAACTATAATTATCATTTGAAAACAATTCACTAGTATATAATTCATTTCTCATATCAACATTACAAAGAAGAAGGGCTATTATATTATGATGAAAATTTTAAACTTTATGATACCTACAATCTGCTGGGTATTTACATATATAATTGCATACTTTTTTATATTTAAAAGATTAAGTGAAAAAGGTAAAATTAGTAAAGGTATAGCTATATTACCATCGATTATTACTACTTTATTTGTTAGCTCTTTTCTTACTTTAGGAATAGTTTCATTAATACTGTAAATTCACCATTTATATAAAATATATAGGACTATATCAATACGTAGTAAATTAGATTAAATCTTTAGCTGAAATAAATATCCACAAACTCACTGTATTATCCAACATATATTTTTATTTTCTAATATTATTTGAGAACTTTTTAATACAATCCATATAATATAAAAAAGCTATATACGTTTTAAGGTACATAGCTTTTTTATTATTTTCATGAAAATTATGCTATAGTTTAACATAATTTTCTTAAAATTTTATTCTACATATTTATTTATAATTTCTATAATGTTATCTCCATATTTCTCTACCTTAACACTTCCAAAACCATATATCTTAAATAATTCATTTCTATTTTTAGGCTTTAGTTTTACTAACTCATTTAAAGTATTATTATTGAATAAAAAATAAGGTTTATTCCCTTCTTCCAATGCTTTTTTATGCCTATATCGTCTTAATTTCTCATATAACTCCCCATCATTGTCTTCCTCTTCTTCTCTTGTCTTGCTAGATGAATTTGTTTGTATAGATCCTTTATTTTCCTTCGGAGCTACTTCTACTAAACTTTCTTCATCATTATTTTCTCCTATTAAACTAGTCTCTACGACTTTGCCTTCAATATCTATTGACTTAGGTTTATCATCTTTGATTTCATTATTTACATATGTAAAATCCTCTTCTACTAATCCATATTTTGAATAATAGTCATAAGTTATTTCTTTATCACTTTCAAGCAAAAAATTTGCAATATTAATCATTTGGCTTTCCATTATCTTGCCATCTTTTTCATGTTTTTTTATAAGTTTTTCAAGAATATTTGTTATCTGATCATATTTATAGATACTATTTTTTATTGTATATGGAGCTTTGCTTCTATTAATAATAGACTTTTGATTAGCAATAATTACTGAAGAATAAACTGGTATGCTCTTCATCATTTTATTTTTCTTAAGATAATCTTCTAGTATTCTTACATGTCTTAAGTTCTGAGAAATAGGACTATACATTCCTTCTTGTTTATACACTCTACCTTCTTTTGTTTTAAATCGTCTTATAAACTCACCTAATTCATTTATAACTATATCACCATTCAGTTTTTTAGTTTCCAATACCATAATAAAATACTCAGTTATTAAAATATAATCCATTTGGGCTACATGTCCAGTATCTTCTATTCTAATATCATGAAAACATATCATTGGTATAAAAGATTTTTTAAGTTCATAATATACAGCCTTTTCCCCCTCTAACCCTATCTTAATATTTCTTATGTCTCGCATAATAAGTTTATTTTTTTCACTTTTCACTTTCTTATAAAGGTCTTCTAAATCATTTAATTGATTACTACCATCTCTAAATTCCTTATAAAACTCTGGCTTTTCAATATATCTAATATTAAATAAATCTTTTAAGAACGACATACTCTATCCCCCAATTAGTACATTATTTTCCACATCAAGCAATATTATACCATATTTTGTGATATCTCTTAACAAAATCGACACTTTATTATATTTGACACTTCTAACTTGCACTAAAATTCGGGATATATAATTATATCTATTATTCCATACGAACCTATAACAGATATTAAGCCATGTTCTCTTTGAAGAATTGTAACACTAAAAGTAAAGTTATAATGGATATGGATACATCTTTCTTAGTAGAACTTTTTATTTATAAAGACTATTAGTATTCTTATAGTTCTAAGAATACTAATAGATCCAATATAAATCAGAATAGCCCCCCATAATAAAACTAGCTGGTATAGCTACTCCTTTAAGGATACATCCAATAACAACATATTTTAATTTTATATTTTCATTTCCGATTATATACACATAAAAGTACACGAGAATAGCATAAGCCAAAGTAAAAACTCATGGCTTTCGGTCGTGAATACTCATAAAATTATTAACCCTAAAAACATCAAAATAAATGTTAATTTATCTTTTATAGTAATCCCCCCTTATATGTTTAATTACCCCTGCCTTAAATCCCTATTCCCTTTTATATTTTTAAATTTTCTTATAATACATTGCACAAAAGCAATTAGGCTTATAAAAAATCCACTAATATCAACTACCGTTGTATATGGATGATAATTATATTTCAATGATTGCGTCATACCTATATACCATAACTCTAATGGAAATAGTAAAAATATAAGATTTACTATTGGATATCTTGTTTTCCTAACATATAAACTATAAATTATAAGAAATACAACTAGTAAAATCAATATTGTAAGTAATTCATTAAAAGTTACATTCACTGGACTATCACTAGAAACTAGCATCCCATAACACCATATTATAATCATAAATATAGTCATACCTACACAACTCATAACATCTGAAATTTTTTTCATATTTCACTACCCCTTATTGTATTTTCAATTAATTCTAATCTTTATAATATAATTAATGCTTTCTACTAATAAATCATAAATTTCTGAAGCATTAAAATTATTTTGCGTTTAATATGTCTAAAATTAAGTCTTTAGAATTTATAATTACTTCATCATTTTCTACGATTTCAAGAATTATCCTACCATCAAAACCCCCTAAGTATTCTGAAAAAACTTTTTTATAATCTATATCCCCCATACCTAATGGCAAATGTTCATGCTCTACTCCAGATCTTTTATCTGTTGAACCTCCTCTTTATAGTCATTAAACCACCTTATACTTCTCCCTATTGTAATCACACTATCCACCCCAGTTCATTTCTTTTTATTATATACTATATTTTACTAATCAGTAATAACCTACAACACCATTAGCTATAGTAAAAAAGTGCGAACGTGAATATTGGGGATCTAAAGGAGGATTAAAGAAATAAGTCTATGTATGTAAAAATACATAAGAAAATTTAGAGACCTTAATTTAATTATATAAAAATACCCTATAGAACATACTTCTTATTGCCTGTTCTATAGGGTAACATTTAATATATAGGATTTTAATATAATCCCTTAACTTATCCATTAAAAAGATCATTGACTTGTCTTGATTTACCTAGATGGATAAATCAACTTTAAAACTTAAAACCCTATAAGTAAAAATTTTTACTACATTACTAATACACTATTAATATGTTGTATAAATTCACCAATGAAGCTTCTAACCTAATACTATTTAACCATTTCCTTAATATACTTTTTTCTACTAATTAAGTATACTATTCCTTGAATTATGGCACCTATTAAAAGCACTACTATTGCTTTTTTAATGAGTAATCCATTGATTTGCCAGTTAGATACCATTACATATAAGAAATATATACCTAAGCCTCCTCCAATAAAAATAGGCATAAAGAATGTTATTGCTAGTTCTTTGCTAATTATGGATTTAATCTCTCTTTCTAAAACCCCGATTCTATTTAATGATGTGATTCTCTCTTTTTCATGTTCTATATCTGATAATACCTTGTAATATAAAACTATTCCATTGGCTAATATAAATAATAATCCTATAAACATCATAGTAAATAATATCATCCCATTATCATTTAATCTTAATTTTAAAATTTCACCTTTATACACTGGTCTATATGATTCCTTGTCCCCTCTTTCATCATTAGATGTTAATCCTGAGAGACTTCCTTCATTCCAATAGGAATTGTCTAATCCATTTTCATCCCTTAAATAACTTATCAATCCGTCAAATGCTTCCTCTCCATTATTTACATTAATAAGATGAAGTTTTTTTATTGAAGATACTCTTGTGCTTTTCTTTAATACTTCATACTCCTTATCACTTACAACTAATGCTGTTCCTAAAGAGTAGTTTTTTGTATCTCTACGGTTTGTAAATGGGATTCCTTTTTCTTCTTTTATATTATTCTTTTCTAACTTTAACTTAGTATTTTTTCCAAGAATTTTTTCATATTCTTCTTTACTTAATTTATAATCATTCTCTACTGTTATATTTCTAATTTTCTCTGACTGTTTTTCATCCATAGCTGTTAAAATAGATGATGGATACTCATAATTTCTTTTTTCATTATATATTGTTATATTAATAGCCTCCTCTGATTTAATCTCTACATTTTCTCCCATATGTTTATTGTAATTTGATTTACTTATTACGGGCTGATTATTACTCCATAATAAAAGACTATCTCCATCCTCTCTAAAAACAGGTACTTCTAGATATTCTAATACCTTATATTTTTCTACTTTTCCATTCCCTATAACTTCTTCCACCTTGTTTTTCTCAACCTTATTATATTCACTTGTCTCAACAAACATAATATCATAAGGGTTATCCATACTTACATATTCTACTGTTGAAGAGTACATAGAGTAGCTATATCCAACAAAGAACATGGCTCCAGCTACCAATAATGAAAGCATATATAAGATATTTTTATAAGCTAAAAATCTATGAGATAGATTTGATAATACTAATAAGTTTCTGTTATAGGCTTTAGAAGATTTACTAAATATCCCCTTTACTAAAACAATTAATGAACCAATTACCACATAGGTAGATACAATTATTAAACCTATAAACACTTCAGTCATATAATATTGATTCTTAAATATTTCTTTTAATAAGGTTTTAGGTAAGCAATACAGAGACACTATTAGTAGAACCAATGATACAAATCCTATTATATTATTAGTTTTTCCAACTTCTTTTTTCTTATCTGCCTTTATAGCATCAATTATAGATACTCTTCTTATATAAAATATATTAAATATAACATTTCCTAAAAATATTAATACAAAAATCCCTACACTTAATAAGAAGCTCTTGTAGTTAAGTTTATATAGAATATTACTTCCTACTAATATTTTATTAAGTCCCATATAAAATAATCTGCCAAACAAAGCTCCACTTAAAATCCCTGTAGCTAATGATGCTACCATTACTCCTAAGTTTTCTACAAATATAAGTTTTGTTAAATCTTTTGTAGTCATACCTAAGGTCAAATACATTCCAAACTCTTTACCTCTATTTTTTAAAAAAGACAAATTAGTATAGGTAATAAAAATTATTGAAAATATTATTATCCCCATTAAGGCCATTTTTACTGTTTCATATACTGATGTTTTCCCTATATCATTTATTATAGTTGGATTATATATTAAACTTCCATACATAAATAGCATGGCTATTATTAATGAATTTACAAAGTAAAATGATATGTATTTATTAAAATTATAAGTAAAATTCTTTCGTATTATAGAAGAAAAAGTCATTAGTTCTCTCCTCCTATAAACCCTTGAACTTCAAGAACTTTATCATAAAATTTCTTTCTATCCCCATCTGATGTAATCTCCATTTTTATATTACCATCTTTAATAAATATAATTCTTTTGCAAAAAGATGCAGCAAAAGGATCATGAGTTACCATTAAAACAGTACTCTTTATTTCATCATTCATTTTACTTATAGTTGTCATTATATTGTTAGATGACTTAGAATCCAAATTTCCAGTTGGCTCATCTGCAAATATTATAGCTGGATTATTTATTAACGCCCTTGCGGCTGCTACTCTTTGCTTTTGTCCTCCTGAAATATGATATGGGTATTTTTTCTTTAGCTCTCCAATATTAAAGAAATTCATAAGCTCACTAACTTTGCTTTCTATTTCCTTAGGATTTTTCTTATCTAGAATAAGTGGTAATGATATATTTTCTTCAAGAGTTAAGCTATCCAAAAGATTAAAATCTTGAAATATATATCCTATGTTTTTTCTTCTAAATAAAGCTAAATCATCTTTTTTCATTTTACTTATCTCATTATTATTTATAAAAACTTCTCCTGAAGTACTCTTATCAACCCCAGACAGTATATTAAGTAAAGTAGTTTTTCCACTACCACTAGGTCCCATTACCCCAACAAATTCTCCATTATTAACCATTAAATTAATTCCACCTAAAGCTGTAACTTCCTTAGCTCCTTTATATGAACTATAAATCTTAGTCAAATTATTTACCTTTAAACTCTTCATATCTATATACCTCTCTTATATTAAGTTTATACTACGTCTTAAGTATCTACATATTTTATAATATAAGTATAAAGGGAAACCCACTTTTCTCTAATGGATTCCCCTTACATAACCTTACATTTTTGAAAGGTTATCAATTTTTTAAATAATACCTTCATTTTTAAACTTTATTTTAACTACTGTTCTAATACCTATTTCAGATTCTATTTTAATTTCATGACCAAGTTTTTCAGCTATAATCTTTACCATATACAGTCCAATTCCAGATGAATTTCTTTCTTTTCTTCCATTGTTTCCAGTAAAGAATGGGTCAAATATTCTTGGTAAATCTTCTTTAGCTATTCCAATACCATAATCTATTATTAATAATTCAACATCATTATTGTGATTTATAGCTAATATTTCTACTTTGTTATTCTTATTTGCATCAGAATACTTAATAGAGTTTGATATTATCTGTGATAACATATATGAACCCCATTTTTTATCAGTATAAACTGATATATTATCATCAATATCCACTTTAGGGAATACCCCTTTATATATAAAGTCTCTTTTCTTTGAGCTAACTACACTATTAACTAATTCTCTTAGGTTACAAGAAGTAGTTATATAATCCCTAGAAAAATCATCTAATCTCAATATATTTAAACACTCTTCTAAGTTCTTTTTTAAGTTACTATTCTCTTCTTTTATATCTTCAATATATCTGTCATTTCCCTTACTTAAAATACTATGTTCACAAGCTAAATCTATAACTGTTATGGAAGTCTTCATATTATGGATCCATTGGGAGAATAAATTCTCTCTATTTCTTATCTCCTGATTTAATGTATGTAATCTATTTAAATACTCATTATGAATAGTACTAATTGCTTCTAAAACCTCTTCTTCATTTGAACTTAGATTAGAATTAGTGTAACTTGGACTTCTCTTACTATCCTCTAATTTTTCTTGAAAACTTTTGTATTTAATAACCTCAATAACAAAATAAACTAAAATAACAAAAGCACTTAGCATTAATGGATATATAACTTCACTATCTTCAAATAGTAAATAATAAAACATTATTATTACTAATGTATTTATTAAAAGTATTATTAGATCTCTAGCCTTTATCCTTACTACTTTAATTATCAATTCCATTAAATACATACCCAACTCCTCTTTTAGTTACAATTGCATTTTCAATGCCTAAATTGCTTAGTCTTTTTTTAACCCTTGTCATGTTAACCGTTAAGGTGTTATCATCAACAAATGTTGTATCATCCCATAAAGCTTCAAGTATATCCTCTCTTGTTACTATATTTCCTGCATTGTTTAAAAGTATATTAAGTATCCTGTATTCATTCTTTGTAAGTTCAATAATTTCTTCCTTATATTTTAGTTTCATACTTTCATGAATTAGTGTTAATATATTTTCATCTTTGATACTTGTCTCTTTAATTTTTTCCCTACTATCTATATATTCATTTGTTCTTCTTAGTAATGCATTAATTTTAGCAAGCAATATTCCAATAGTAAAAGGCTTTGTAACATAATCATCTGCACCAAGCTCCATTCCCCTTATCTGTTCACCTTCATCACTTCTAGCTGAAAGTATAATCACTGGTGTATTATAACTTTTTCTAATGAGTTTTAAAAAATAAAATCCATCTAACTTAGGTAGATTTATATCTAATATTATTAGATTAGGCTCTACTTCTTCTACTGTCCTCATTACATTATCAAAGTCATCAATGGTTGTAACCTTATAATCATATGCCTCTAAATATTCACTAATATATCCTTTTAATTTTATATCATCTTCTATTAATAAAATTCTCATTCCTGTCTCCTATATGCATAAAGTAGAGTACTTCAGTACCCTACCTTTTATTTTCTGTATTTCTTATTTATATTATATAAACTTTACATAGCTTATGGCAAATTCATTATATATCTTTGTAATAATTAAATTATACGATTAAATTGTTATCTATTTATACACTATATAATTAAACTTTTGTATTATTAAATGTAAATATTAATCTCTCCCCATCAAATGTTGGGCCTTGCTTTTCTTCAAAGACTCCATCTGCATAGTCACTAATAGTTTTACGCCAAAACTTCTCTGCTCTTAGATTTTTCCCTGAGGGTGCTACATATAACCCCCATTTACCATAAAACTTATCAAATACCTGCTTTGCTGCGTTAGGGGCAATCCCTATTCCCCTATAGGGTCTTAATAAAAAGAATTCATAAACGTAATAATCTAGTCCTTTAGGTGCATATTTACCAGTCGCAACTAAGTCAAATCCTGCTGGCTTTCCATCTACCATTATAATAAAGGGAAATAAATATTCAGGATTCTGAAACCAAATATTCTGAACATCATATTGCTCAGCTAATGTTTTTATAGGCTCCTCTTCATAAATACCATATTCATTTGGTAGATTTCCATAAACCTCTGATAAATCATGCAAATATAATGGATAAAGGTTTTTTATGATATTCTTATTTTCCTCTTTTGCTAAAACCACTTTAATTTCCATAAATCTCATCCCCTATTTTTATAATATAAGTGTAAATAAATAGCATGCTAATTTTTATTTAACTAGCATGCTGATTAAAAATAAGACACTATATAAGATTTAAGATTCAACTTATAATGTCTACTTAAAATCAGATAAAATATCCTTTGTACCATTTTTTTCTCCCCAAGTTTTATAATTATCATCTTTCCTTGGTATATAGGAACCTTTCTCATAAAAAATAAACAATCACTATAACTATCTTATAAATACTAAAGTTTTGTAGCTTTCAAAGAAAACATTAATGGAATCATATCTCCAGATTTAAATCTCCACCAACCTTCACTATCCTTCTCCATATTAATATAATAATTATCATCACAAAATGGGAATTCATGTAGATACTCTAGTCTCATATTACTTGAACATACTGCATTTATAATATCACTTAAAGAGTGCTGCCATTCATATGTAGGTGCATCTACTAACACTTCCTTATTAGCATAATCCTCTGATGGTTCACAATGTATTGGCTCATTACTGTATCTATAATAAGGCCTTTCCACCTTCAAATCTTTACCGTTAGGTTCATTAGTCATAATCATACTTATTGGATGGCCATCCATCATATAAAAATAACCTTTTGGCTTTAAATAGCCCTCTGCAATTCTCATAAATTCCTTAATATCCTCTAGCCAGCATATTACCCCATGTGATGCAAATACTATATCAAACTTATCATCCAATAGTTTTGTAATTTCATAGACATTACTACAAATAAATGTTGCTGATAAGTTGCTCTCACTAGCCAATTTTTTTGCAATTTCTATGGATTTAGGTGAGATATCAACTCCAACAACTTCAGCTCCTAATCTAGCTAATGATAAAGTATCCAATCCTATATGGCATAATAAATGTAAAATTTTCTTACCTCTAATATCCCCAAGTTCATCAATATGAGTCCTTTTTAGTGATAATCCACCATTCTTGAATCCCTCAATATCATAATACCCCTTAGGTGAATTTTCGTGTATAGTAGCCGCTGCATCCCAGTGTTCCTGATTAGTCTTACTATAGCTCATTTTGACCCTCCCAATTATAAGTTTTTTGTAAGTTTGATAGATATAATTTTATACTTTAAAACTCTTTCAATTTTGGTCAATTACTTGTCTACCTTATATAGTGCATAAGATTTTATTAATGATATGATCTTACTTCTATAAAGTATGTTCAAGGTAATAGCTAACAGATATTCCATTCCTATTAACTACCTCCTAAGAATGATATAAATTTAATAATAAATTATAAAAATATATCATACAATTTTTACAATTTATCGTATTATATTTACAATTATACCATACTTAACAAATAATCCTCTATGGATTTATCCTTGTAGTTTTAATTTCTTAACGCAACTATCTACTGATGATAAAACTTAAAAAGTTATGTATAATTATGATATAATTCTAAATTAACTTCTTGTCTTGATTAAATTAAAATCCTTAAGTTAGTAGATTTTTTATTTTAAAACTTTATAATCTAAAAACGTAAATTCTAGCTACTTTATTTAAGACTTAAATAGTACAATAGATTAAGTTAATATGTTAGAACTTCTAAATGGATAGCTATAGCAGAACAGTTAATTTCGAAAGAAAAGAAGCACCTATACTTCAAATATAGTGCTTCATCCCTAATTAAATCTTCTATAAAACTAAATTTTTATAAGCTATTTTATCTTCATTAAAATAAAAACTCATTTTCCCAATTGAACTCACCAGACTTTTCATAACATAATGGCCAATGACTACACCATTTTGGAACACCAGCCTTTTCTACCTTGTCCAAACTTGGAGTATAAGGTTTTAAATCTAAAATAATACTATCATTCATTGCATCAATATAGGTAATATAAATTATTCCTTTTTCATAATCTATATGTGTTACCTGAGTGATAGACAAGGCTAATGGATTAGGTCTTTCAGGAGATCTAGTAGAAAAAACTCCTAGCCTTTCAGGTGCATTTTTATAAGGTTTATTTACTTCTAAAATGCTTCTACTATTACCATTATCACACTTATCAAACCACCAAATCACATTAATATGACTAAAAGATTCTAGCCCTTGCAATCCTTTTATATACTCTTTATTAAGCTTAAGAAACATGTTTTCTCCTTGAACTTTAATCCTACCAATTTCTTTTAACTCCATAATTAATACCTCCTATTTATCTTATAAATAGATAATAGACCCTCACATAATGTGAGAGTCAATATGATTATTTTAATGGAACTTGTATTTCAGTAAGATATTCTTCTGGATTCTCTACATCATCAACGCCTATATGGCATATTTGCCTAGAAGGTTTATCTTCCATATGCTCATTATGATTTTCAAGCCAATATGCTAGTTTTTCATATGCTTTTGATAAATTGGTATATGGTCCATATACCATTGCATAAGCCATTTTTTCAACAACCTCAACTTCTCTATATATAAATCCTTCTTTGTTTTCTCCAATTTTATTTACAACTACTCCAACCTCAACATCTACATCTTTATCCTTATGCTCTATATCATGATAAAGAGCAATATTATTATACATATCCTGCTTTACAGAAATATTTTCTCTTCTAATAAAATCAAATAGTTTATCCCATAAGAGTCCTTCATGAAAATATGTTGGCATACTATCTCTTATAGATAGTATAAGCATCTTATCTACCCTCTTAAAGTTTATATTACAATGTATTTTAAATTTTTTCTCTTGTATTTCTCTTATTGCACTATCTATCTTATCTATTCTCTGTTTTTCTTTTGCTATTTCATTATTAATCTGTATTTTCTTTTCTTTTAATTCATTTAATATGTCTATATCCTTAAGTCTTTGTATTAAATCCTTTATTTCTAATGTGGTGAATTTAGTATCTCTTAATAAAACAATCTTTTGTAGTATGGGTATCTGTTCTGCAGAGTACATTCTATATCCTGTAAATAAATCAACCTCAGCAGGTTTTAATAGTCCAATCTCATCATAATACCTTAGCATCCTAATAGAAACCTGAGTTAACTTTGAAAATTCCCCAATCTTAAACACCAATATCCCTCCAAGATAAATTTCCAAACTACAATTTCTAATTATCTTATACATAAAGGATTTATTACCTCTTAATTATAACATATTCTGTAAATAACACCTTGCTTATAATGCGGCTTTTTAAGTATAAAAATAATCTTAGACAAGTTATATGAATGTCTAAGGCCATGAACCTTATTTGCTTAAGATATAGTTATCTCTATCTTATCTAAACGATATTTTTCCATCTTATTCCTCTGTATATATTCTTCATAATTATGGTATAATTCTAAAGTAGAAATTAAGAATTCCGTAGTGGATGGCTGCGGGGGTTTTGAGCATTTTATCCTCCTGGGTTATTGGTGAATTACTTCACTATAGCTAGGGGGTGGTATTGGATATGTTTGATACTTTTATAAAGTGTATATCAGTTATTTATATAATTAGATTAATTCTAAAACATAATCTTTTTATATATAATTTAAGAATTAAGATTAAATTTCTTGGTCTTGATATAGAAGTTAAAAGTAAAGAAAAAAGTGCCCCATCCTGCAAAGAGTAGCACCTTTTCTTAATTAATCTTTAATTAATTTAATCCAATAGCCCTAAAACAAAATAAATGTTCTAAGGATTGCTTAGTGTTAGCGCACTAAGCTTTTCTTACTAGAATTCTTAGAAACTTGTTTCTTTAGAATTCTGTACTCCTCAGATTCACTGTGGAGTTTCTCTAATATTATTATATCAAATTTTTATAAAAAATAAACCTATATAATTTTTTCTATTTAAAAACTTTAATTTCAATAATATAAAATTGGTGTGTTAAACTCTAAATTATTCTCATTTATCATATAAAAATTTAGTTACTCCTCATCTATTTTTACTCTTAATATCTTATTCTTAACTTTTACTCCATATTTTAATTCATATGCTGGTACACCCTTATTAATTGCTTCTGCAATTTCATCCATTTCCTTTGTTATTTTTTCTTCATCACTATACCAACCAAGTACAATTGACTTTTCTCCCCAAAATCCTCCACTATTAATACCAATCAACCAGTATTTGGGCTCATCATCTTTTGCTTTGTACATTACATGTGATGCTAAAACTTTATGATAATTACCTATTTTAACCAATAGCTCTAAAACCGAGTAAATACTATAAGACTTATCCTAGTGTTTTGAGCACTAAGCTTTTATTATTTATATTAATGAGTTCTTAATTAAAGTTTCTCTATTTTACTGGTGGTGTCCATAGTGGCACATCTATAAATGTAGTGTTTTTTACATTTGGAAGAATATCATATATAGAACAATTCATTTGTTGTTCAAAATACTCTTTCATTTCAAATGTTGCATTCCAACGTTCCACAGTAAATGGAAATGTTCCATAGCGTCTTGTTGTGTTAACAAATCGCTTTTCTAATATACAAAAACCTTGAGCATCTGCAAGTGAATCACAAACAATCAACAGTTTATCGTAATCATCATAAGTTATGTAATTCAAATATTTTCTTACAAATTCGCTTTCTTCGTGGCTCATATCATTTTTGCCTATTTCTTTGTGAAAATCAGGAACTGGAAACGAATGTGTCAAACAAATTCTACCCACTTCATTCCAACCTTTTTCTATCATAAATTTATATCCGTCAATACCATGTCTCCTTGCACTTATTCCATATCTTCTACCTATATCATGAAGAAGTCCTAACACATATGCCTTATCTGGATTAAGATTACCACATTTTTCAGAAATGATTTGAGCCGCTAATCCTACATTCATAGAATGTTCTATCCATGGTCCATGATTTAGTTTTCCTGCTATTTCTAATTCCTTTTCAGCTATTTCTCTATTGGGAAACATATTATCCTCCTATATGTATATTTTAAATTATTACTTGTCCCTCTATACCTGCCTTGCTTAAATATCTATTTAGTTGTTCTAAAAATTAGAAATTTATTGATTAGACATAACATACTGAATTAATTCTTTTGGTGAAGGATTTATAAAATATTCTGAACCTATAATATCAATCAATTCTTTTGAAGAAATCCACTTAAAATCAATAGTTTCTCCTTCTTGCAGTACAATCTTACTTTTATCAATATTACAAGTGCATAAAAACACCTTGTATAATACATTTATATCTTTATCAATACTGCTATAAAGCAACTTCAAATCTTTAGTGACTATGCCTGTTTCCTCAACTAACTCTCTTTTTGCCGCATCTAAAAAACTTTCACCTTTTAAAACACAGCCACTAGCACCAGCCTCCCAAAGACCTGGAAACTTGGACTTATTCCAATCTCTTTGCGTTAATAGATAAGTTCCATCCTCATGGAAAACAATAATTATAACTACAGCATGTAATAGTCCTTTATCTATTTTCTCACCTCTAATTAAGTCAATTCCCACTTTAATTTCATTTTCATTATATGCATCCCATAATTCCATAACTATATCCTTTCAAATTTCAATTCATAACATATTTTAAAAATCTTCTATGCTAAACCTAGTTATTTTATTACTTATGATACGGTGTTTGTCAAGCTTTTTATTTTGTTCACTATAGCTAGGCATTCATTCCCCCCTAAACTTCACTATTTATATTACTCAATCATAAATTGTAATTTGTATTACTTATCAGAATTATCCCATCACACCCATTGGGGTATTTTTACTCCTTCCAATTCTAATGGTTCAAGCGATAATATTTCTTTACCTAATGACCTTGCATATATGATTTCATTTTTTGTACTATTACCAATGCAACCATTAACATTGACTAAATAAATAGCATCACTTATATCTATTTTTCTGCGATGGATTTTGCCTAATAATTCAGTGTCAAGACCTTCATATTTTTCTCCATCCGCATTATAGACACATTGAATTACTGCATATCCATCTTTTAATTCTAATTCCTCTGAAATTTTCATCATTTCTTTTGAAAATCTCATACTCCCACATATTGTAATTACCTTAATATCATTCATAGTAATACCTCTTTTCTAAATCTAATCAATAATCTTTATTTTTTGATAACATTTTTATAACATTATTCATTTCTACCATCTCTACAAATTACTATTTATATTAATCAATCTCAATTAGTAAATTTATCTTTTTTTAAGATAATATGATGAATATTCCCTCCCATCATGACCAATCAACTTGTTTTCAGTAGATGAAAAACCTAATTCCTCTAAAGCCTTTATTCTTTCACTTGCAATAGGAAGTGCCTTTGTTGCTATTATATTACATTCAAATAATTGATAAATTTTATTAATTATTAATTCTAAAATATCTATTATATTGGCTTTTGTTTCATAATCACTTCTCAAATCTAAACGAAGAAGTCCACAATTATTAAAATAATCTTTAGATTCTCTATGGAATAATTCTATTGTTCCTATTACAGTATTATCTTTTTTATCTATAATAGACCACCTTACAAAACCTTTTCGTTCATACTCAAATTTCCAATAATCAAGAGCCTGCTTCATTCTCTCACGTGTATTATAGTAGAAATCGTCTCCACCACAATTATCGCTATTAAATAAAGGAACTGCTTTTTTATCAGAATATACCTTTAACAAGTCATCACAATCATTTGTAGAAATAAATCTTAAATTAAATCGTTTATTTTCAAATTCGGGGCAACTTACATATACACTATCCATATTAATTTTCCTTTTCAAATTTACTATTTATCTTATACTTAAAAATTTGCTTATCATTTATTTGTGCTCTTTCTAAACCCTGTAAATATTCTGAACTTATTATTTTTATAAAACTCATCTGAATCTTCAGATGATAATAAATCAAACCTTGTGCTAGGATATAAATCATGACATACTTCTAATAATGCTTTACCTATACCTTTCCCACGATAGTTAATATCAACTATAATTTCAGCTATATATGTAGTTATTTTTTTATCACTTAATGCACGAACTAATCCAACTACATTATTACCATCAAGAGCAACAAGTGTTATAGTTGAATTCTTCCACGCTTGCAATGCCTCATGTTCTCTATTTATAAAAGTCATCCACCCCTCTTGTTCATACAAATTTTAAATTAAAGGAAAATCTCTTTCATTGAACTGTCTAATGAAAATTCCCTGTGGTAACTTTACTTGTAAATCTAAATACTCACTTGTAGAAATCTCATTCATACTAAGCAACACCTTCTTTCCTAATAATGTATAATTATCAGGATTACATGTAATTATTATCCTCTCTAATCCCTCTTCTTTTGCCACTTGCTTAATAGGTCTACATAATTTTATGTAATATTTTATTATCATGATATTTTTCATTAATTCCATATCCCATATAATCTATGTATTTTACTACTTTCTCTATATTATCAAGTCTCAAATAATTATGTTATATCATGCTCTTTAATTTCTTCATATAATATATATTACTCAAATTTAAAATTGCAATTTTGCACATCTCTGTGAAAAGTTCAATGCTAATCCAAATGTAACTTATAAACATGTGATTCATAGACTATATCGGTCTTAGGCTGCTTAAAGCTACTTTTATGGTCTATATGCATTCCACATTTCTCTAAAACCTTCCCAGATGCAATATTCTCTATAGCACAATCTGAAATAAAATCTGTTATTCCTAAGTTATATCCAAACTCAATAACTGATTTTATGACTTCAGTAGCATAACCTTTCCCCCAACATTTTTCTTTAATTGAATATCCAAATCCCCACTCATATTTTTTATTTGTGCAACCGAAACAACAAGTCCCAATAACCTCACCAGTATATTTTAAAGTTACAGCTTTTAAATATACATTACTATTTTTGTTTTTCTCACATATAGATATAATCTCTTCTGGCGATTCAACAGGATCGCTCATGTATTTTTCATTCTCACTACTACTCCATATCTCCCAAACATCTCTAGCATCACCTTGTACCATATCGCGAAGAATTAATCTTTCAGTAATAATATTATCTGATAACATATTAATTTATCCCCCTTTTTATTTAAAAAATTTTAATACTTAAAACTGGTATTTTGATCAAATTCTAAAAGCCAATTATCACCATACTTCTTAAAAATTAAATTTAAATAATACTTCATATATACTGGTCTGCCCTCCATATCAATATCCTCATAATTAACATCTAGCAGTGCATAGGCCATATTTTCAGTTTCATCCACTTTTATTATGTTATAACTTAGATTCCAATCCCTATCATTAAACCACTCCCTATGAAATTCAATAAATTTATCCCTATTATCAATTATTACACCATTCATCATTATTAAAGTTATTGAATCTTCGCTAATTGTAGAACTAAAGCTAGCTAAATCCCTATTCTGAATAAAATTAAGATGTAATTTTAAAGCATCTATGAACCTCATATTTTTACCTCCCTTTATAAACTTTAATTATCTATTTATTACAAAAACAGTCCAATCTTTTTATTATTATGAATGAGTGATATTTGTATAATTCCTATTACCACTACCAATCCTATTCCTACTTCTTCCTTTCGTTTCCATGCTTAAAGTTTCCAGTTACTTTTGCCATAATTAGTTGCGATTCCTTAAAATCTGCCTTTGTTATTCTGTCTAAAAACATTATGCTTTCTTTTCCTTTTAAAATAGTAACTTGTTTTTTATACCAATATATAAATACCTTATTATCCTTTGTTACTTTATAAGAAAAAATTTGTTCCTCAAATTTATTACGCTTATCTTCTATTGGATTCATTTCCCATCCTCCCATTACATCACTAAATTAGAACTTATCAATGTCTTTTCTTATAAATGAGATATCTTACGGTTAGAATGAAAGATACTAAAATTAATAAATGTAAAATGATATGATATAAATCAGGAATATAAACCTCTTTAGATGGTACTAGTTTTAATGTTCCTGAAAAATATTTATTTTTCCCATACCACGGTCCGAAAATCGAAAAATACCAATGGGAAAAGAACTGTGTAAAGAACCATAGTATAAGCCATACTGATAAAACATATTTGCCAGTTCTTTCGCTTTTCCAAAACCACATAATAACTATAACAAAGATTACAAAGAAAATTCCATCATCTTGATATGACCTTGTAACTAAGATACTGGTGCCAAAACTCATTCCAATCATATCTAAAAAGAACCAACACAGTAAAACTAAGTTTGCTACGAGAACTATTTTCTTCTTACTTCCCATCACTCTTCGCTCCTCTAGAAATTGGAATTTAACTATTTAAGAGTTTCTCCAGATCTTCTATTGATGCACCCATTTTTTTTGAGATTTCTTCCATAGATACACCAGAAGATATAAAACGATTAATAACATCTTTCATAGATTCCCCAACTTCTATAATATGTTCATCTAAATCATAGAATCTCACAACACGTTGCCCCCAACTATGTTGTATAACATCTCCTAAGCACTGAATATCAGGATACCCATCAAGTTTATTCAAAAAGTCATCAAAGTTTTCTTCTTC
Source organism: Clostridium hydrogeniformans DSM 21757 (assembly GCF_000686705.1). Lineage (GTDB taxonomy): Bacteria > Bacillota > Clostridia > Clostridiales > Clostridiaceae > Clostridium_Z > Clostridium_Z hydrogeniformans. The sequence continues at coordinate 150,265 of NZ_KK366005.1, forward strand.
AAAACATAGTTCAATATTATTAGGTCTTTTTAGTATTTTCTCTTTCGGAAGATTTACAAGCCAATCAAATTCTTGTTGCAATGCTAAACCACATGTAAAAGCAATATTTATCCCATAATCCTGGTATATTTCTAATCCAAATAAATCCTCATAAAATTTTCTAGATGATTTTATATCTCTTACAGATATAACAGTACATAAATATTTCACCTTAATTCTCCTTTTCAAATTTATATTTAGAATGTAGATTTACAACACATAATCTATTACTGAGTATAACATTTTTTGTAAATATTGTATATTGAAATCATTTAATATTATTACCTGTGATATAGTTCTCCCCACCTATTAATAAGTGAGTTTTTTTACTTTATTAATCCATATATATTATAAATAATCCTACTCCCATAAATTTCCAATGGAAAAATCAAAGATTTTAATTTTCACTTTTAGTGATACTTATTAATTAAATAAATTCAATTCATCACTTTTTTATCTACCTTTAAAATATTGAATTTTGCTTAATTATAAGCAAATAAAAAAGGACTGTATATTGTAATATTACAATATACAGTCCTAATATAATTTTACCACTTACCGTTAGCTATATGTCCTGCAAGTTCTGCTTTACATCTTTGTTTTATAACCCAAGCTTCATTTTTTGCTTTTTCAAAACCTGATACACATTTTGGATCTAGGTTTATCTCTATACCTTCTTTTGAAAGCTTAGCAATCTTTTCTGCTAATAAAATGATTTCCGCATGGATACTGTTAGTTCTATCTGAAGCATAAATTTTTTCTGCCTCTTCGCTGCTAAGTTCAACGAACTTTTCTTTTCCTAAATTACATTTTGGACAAACTTCTGGTGCTTCAAGTCCTTCATGTACATATCCACAAACATTACATCTAAATAACTTTTTCATAATCTTCTCTCCCTAATATCTATATATTTTACTTTTTTCTGCAATTATTATACTTATATACTACTCCAAATTATATTCATTGTCAAATAATAATTATTATTATTTATACTTTCATTTATCTTATATATTATAAAATACTATTCTTCAAATGAAATTAAGCTAAAGACTGATTATAGAACGAATCTTCCTTCATGTGGTATTCTTTCCACCACCTGAAGTTAGATGCGTTAATCTAGGGGCATAGCAACTGCCATCCCAAACCTTACACGAGGATGGAGATGTTACAGCTTATAACCATCAGATAAAATAAAATTGAACTAATAAAAAATATAAAAATCAATAGTGTATTATTCTGTGTTATTATTCACTCAATAAACAAAAATATACACAGATACTAACCCACTATGGACTATAAAAATAATTCTGCGGAATCTTCTAGAATAAACACTTGAATTTGAACATCATATAATTATCCAAATTATTTCTAAGGATATATTTTAATCATGTAACTATTCTTCATAACAAATAACAGGAGTTCCATCTTCAATATTCTCAAAAATTGTTTTAGCTAAATATAATGGGGTATTTACGCACCCATGAGTTCCATTACTCTTATAGATCTTCCCACCAAAGGAATATCTCCAACTTGCATCATGTATACCTATATTTCCATTAAAAGGCATCCAATAAGTAACTTCTGATTCATAATTCGCTCCCCTTAAGGTGGCACCCTTCTGTTTATAGTTAAGCATATAAACTCCAAGATTTGTAGAATTTCCTCTATTAGGATTCCCTGTTACCACAGCTCCTTGAGCTATAACTCTTCCTTCTTTATAAAACCATAAATGTTGTCTTGTTACATTAATCTCTACATAGGTAATACCTATATCGTCTTTTCCTCTAGTTATAGCTTTTTGAATATATATAGGCTCTCTCTCAATGACTTCACCTTGTTTTATATTTTTTAATAGCTCTTTTTTTTCATCACTAATATTAATTTTCCACCCATAAAATCCACCTTTAATTTCTAACATTTTGCCTAAAGCTGTTTTAAAATTTCTCACTATACCAACTGTGTTATACTTTTTACTTAGTTCTTCTACATATCCTAAAACTGCTTTTTCATTAATTACTACTTCTAATTCTTCATCAACAGTAAGCCACTGATTTATTATATTTCCATCTAATATTTCATTTTTATCTAACCCTTCATCTTCCTCTCCAAACACATAGATTAGCCTTGTCTTTATATATTTATTTAGTAAGTTCTTAGTTTCAAGAGTTTTATGAGACTCCAAGGTATACTTAGGATCTTCATAACAAAGATTCTTATTTAAATCTAACTTTGTTTCCCCTCTTAAAATACTACTTTCTATATTTTCCTTTAACTTATCTTTGTTTACCTTATTTCCATATACTTCTTTGACCACTTCATAGGAACCATTGGAATATTTAAAGTTTACATTCTTAGGTTCTATAACCTCTTTATTTAAACAATTTAATTCATTTATTTTCTTTTTTAAGGTCTCCTTATTATAATCAAATAAATCCTCTATATAATATTTTTCTTTCTTAAATAATGAACTTATCCATTTAAATGAGTTTTTACTTTCATAAATCTTAGAAATACTACTTTTTTCATTGAATCTTAGCTGAACATCTTGTCCTATTATTTCTTCTACTTCCTCATCTCTTTCTATTAACTGTAACTTATAATCCTTAATATAACTTTTAATTTTATCCTCTACATCATCATGTGCTTTTAATGAAACATTAACACCATTGATTACGGTATTAAAGAAGTAATACTTAGTAAAATATATTGAGATAAGTAAATATATCAATACAATTGAAGCTAGTAAAATAATAATATTTCCCATAATCCTAGTTTTAAAGAACTTTTTTATATTAATATTTCTCATATCATTCTAACCTTTCATCAAAAATGCAAGCATAGTAACTAATCTATAATATGTTGCTGTTTTTGATTTTAAAACTAAAAAAGAGCAATTATGCTCTTTCATTTTTATCATTTGATAAGTTAATAGCTCATACTATCCCAAATTAAATAGTTAAACTAACTTATACGACTCCACTTTGATTCTACTTGTAATTTTTCATCTAGGATTTTTATATCACAATTCCATAAGTAAGTCTTCATCCACAGCTTACCTGGCATTGGTTGCCATCCCTTTTGGGGGTTAATCTGAAAATTAATTGAATCCTTATTTCTCTTTAATAAATAAACTCCTCCCATAATGCCTCTAACTTCATCATCTGATACTGAAAAATGTCCTCTTACTTCTGAATTATCCTTTAGTGAAATAATATCTGGTATAGATGGAGAAAAAGTTATCCTCATCTCACTATTATTACTAACTCTTTTTACATACTTTATTTCAGGATGTCCATTATTCATATTAATTGAATAAATACACTGATTTATATTTATTTCATCTACATCATTATTAATTTCTATCGGTTCCATGATACCTTTAAAGTTATGATTTAGCTCTTTAATATTATTAAAATAAGAATACCTAGCTAAATAAACCTTTTTAAAATTACATAAAGGAAAAAGCTTAATAGGATCCAAATTCTTTCCATCTACTTTTACAAATATATCTGTCCCCTTCTGCTCCACCATATTAAACTTTCTTAGATATATAATAGGAAACTTATCTGGATTATTACTCATAATTCCTACTGGCGCTATAAGTCCAAAACTATCTACTTTCCTCTTATTTTCCTTTATTTTAAACTCTATAAGTCTATTTTCCTTATCCCTTAAAGATAGATATACATCTATTCCTTTTTCATTCACATAAAATTCTACATTTATAGAGTCAGATTCATATAATGTTACTTTATTAAGTAATGACTTGTATTTATTTTCATCAAGGTTTACCCCTTTTGTATAGTAAATATCTGATTCCTCATCCCATCTTCCCATAAGTACAATGTAGTATATAATGTCCCCCTGCTTTACTTGCTGTAATTCTATTCCTTTATAAATATTATCTCCCTTAAAATCTATTAAACAAAGTTTTTCAATTATTACTTGATCATCCTTAAAGGTAACTAGTGGATAAATATATTTATTATTTTTATCCTCATAAATTGAAGGATCATTCTTTTTATCTCCTAAATACTTTTTCTCATTAACTGGATTATTTTCAGGAACCATAAAGATTGGACAAACTTTTGAAATTAACTTTGTTAACATTTTTATCCCCCCTAGACTTTTTTAAAGAAAATAAAATTATCTTTCACTATTTATTTTTTAAATTTAACACTTACATTAAAGTAAAAGTTATTATATCTTAAACTAAATTAACATTCTTTGGTAATATATTACTAAAACAGTTGACTTATATCAATATAATAAATCAGTGTATTCACCACATGTTTTGATAAAATTCTACTTAGAGGTAGAAATCTCATTTAATAAGTTTTATTATTTCCATTAGATTATCTATTTAAAAAACAAGACTATCTTAAAATAAAAATTATTTTTAAGATAGTCTTGTTTTATGTTTATATAACTAGTATCTAGAAGTTCATTCTAGTTATTATAGCTCTCCATTTCATTATTAACATATTCCTCACATGAACGCATAGCTAAAATCGTTTCTTCAAATAACTTATCTAATTCCCACTGGAGCATATCTGCTCCTTGCCTAATTACATCTCGTGAACATCCAGCTGCAAACTTCTTATCCTTAAATTTTTTCTTAAGACTTGAAAGTTCCATATCCATAACACTTTTAGACGGGCGCATTCTTGCAGCTGCTCCAATAAGTCCTGTAAGCTCATCTGTAGCAAATAATACCTTTTCCATCTCATGCTCTGGCTTAGGTTGATCTCCTTTGCAAAGTCCATGTCCATGGCTAGCTGCTGCTCTTATTAGTCTTTCATCAATTCCTTTTGCTCTCATAATTTCTTGAGTTTTAGTACAATGCTCTTCTGGATACATTTCAAAATCTAAGTCATGTAGTAATCCAACCATAGCCCAAAACTCAGCCTCATCTCCATATCCAAGTTTTTCTGCAAAATACTTCATAGTACCTTCAACTGTTAAGGCGTGTTGTATATGAAATGCCTCTTTATTATATTCAGTAAGTAAGTTCAATGCTTCTTGTCTTGTTATCATAAGAATATCCTCCTTTAAAAATTAAAACATATAATATTAGAATAACTTTTTAGTTAAATACTGTATCATGCTATCCTTCAATGTAACAATAAATTTTTCATTTTTCTTGTATATTTTAAGTAATTACTATATAATATTTTACGAACGTTAAATATATTTAACGTTAATCTTATTTTACTTTTGTTAATTATAATTGTCAATACACTTATAGGAGGTTACCCATTAAATGAATATAAATTTTATTATTTCAGAAAACTTAAAGAGACTACGTACTGAACGAAATTTAAGTTTGGGTCAGCTTGCTGAATTGTCTGATATAAGTAAAGTCATGCTATCTCAGATTGAGAAAGGTAGTACTAACCCCACTATAAATACTTTATGGAAAATAGCCAATGGGTTAAAAGTTCCTTATACCTCATTACTTGAACAAAAGGAAGAAGAAACTTCTATTATAAAGAAGAGTGATATTGAAGTGCAGTTAAGTGATGAAGGTCATTATAGGGTATATTGTTACTACACTAGTACACCATACCGTAATTTTGAACTTTTTCAAATTGAACTTGATGAAGGTCATTCATATACATCATTAGGTCACTCTGAAAAATCCCAGGAATATATTATGGTGTTAGAGGGAGAATTAACACTAGAAGTAAACAATAAAATTTATAAATTGAATCCTAACGATTCTATATGCTTCTCCCCTTCTAATCAGCATATATATTCTAATAATGGAAGTGATACCTTAAAAGCTACAGTAACAAACTTTTATCCTGTCTAGTAATTAGACAGGATTATTATTAAGTTTTAAATTTTAATTTGATTTTTACTAACTTAAATATGTATGTAATCTATGCCAAGATACTATGAAAATTTTCAAAATAAAGAAGATAATCTCTGCATACAATACAAAAATTATCTTCTTAATATATATTTTCTTATAAGAACTCACCTAAAATTAAATTCTTATTTTATTGATTGTGGATAATTAAACACATTAAATGGATCATATTTTTCTCTTATACATTGTAACCTACATGCATTTCCACCATAATATTCTCTTTCATAATTTCTTAATGGACTGTATGGGAAATTAACAAAAAATCCTTTTGTTATGGTTTTTATATAATCTAATCTACTAGCCACCCATGCTCTATTATCTTCAGCATAAGCTGAGTTTTCCCATACTGATTGTATTCCTATAATATAATTAGAATCTCTATAATAAAAAGCTGTTTCATGCTTTCCTTTATCTTTTACTGCCCCACCTAATCCATAAAAAGTAACTGCGGCATAAACTGACCCTATAGGTCTCCTTTGAATAGATAAAGCTAATTCTAACAACTCACACTTTGAATATATTCTATATGCAAAGCCACCTGTAGATTTAAATTTTTGACTATCTGGATATATGGCTTCAACCTGCTTTATAGCATTTAGGAAAGTTGTATATTCAAATTCAGCTTCAGCCTTTGGTATTACTAGTAATGGTTCTAATATCTCCTTCAGTTCTTCTATATCTCCATAAAATATTCCTATAAAGAATGCCGCCACCCCTTCATCCTCAGCATTATAAAAACTGGCTCTCATATTTACACGTCTATCTAGGGTTTCATATAAATTTTGAAAGACATCCATGAGATTTGCTTGCTCTAAAGCAGTTGTGTTTTGATAATATATTGTGAAAAAAGTTACCCTATTTAATTTAGGTGGTAATCTAAAGGTTAATGAAGTAACTATTCCAAAGTTTCCTCCTCCACCACCTCTTAATGCCCAGAATAAATCACTATTACAATCTCTATTTGCAGTAATTATTTTCCCTTTATAATTTACCATCTGAAATTCTAGCACATTATCTAAACCTAATCCAAATAATCTACAAGATAAGCCCCATCCCCCACCTAGGGTATATCCAGCTACTCCAACAGTTGGACAAGTCCCTCCTGGAAAAGGATATCCTCTTGTACCTAAATATTCATAGAGTTCACTATTTTCTACTCCTGATTGTATTCTTACTGTACTTTTAGATTCATTTATCATTATTTTATTCATTCTGCTTACATCAATTACTATAAGATTATTTCCAATTGAATAACCTTCATAATTGTGTCCGCCAGACCTTATTCGAAACTTAAGTTTTTTTATAATACAAAACCTTAAGGCACTTATAACATCCTCTACTCCAGTACAATATAATATAGCTATTGGATACCTTTGTATTGCCCTATTCCATATTTGTCTATCTTCTTCATATTCCATGTCATTAGGGGTTACAATTTCACCATTAAAGCACAAATCCTTAGTTAATTCCATGATTCTCATCCTTTGTAGTAGAATATTCTGATTTACAATAAATCTATCTACTACTATTAATATATGAGGATATAAGAATTGCTTTCTCCTATTATATGGTCATATATATTCTGATTAACTTAAACTTTTATGACATAAAATAATTTTTAACTTATTTAAATCTGCTCTTAAAAAAGTATATTTTTTTATTTTCTCTCCTCATTTCTCATAAGACTTCACCTATGCGCCTATTTATATATACTAATACTTTCTATTGAAATTTATTATCTTTCTCTCTTTATCTGATGGCTATAAACTTTAACACCTCTAGATTAACTCTTCTAACCTTCAGATGGTGGAAAGAACACTATCTCTTTAAATTACCTTAAATAAAACCTTTGATTAATATAAAAAAGATACTATACTTAAATAATGATAATATATTAATTAAATACTAACTTGAGGAGGTTATATGAGAAAAAAAGATATACTTGAGTTAAAAAAACGTCTAAAGAAAGATCATTGCACCTTCACAAAGATGTGCGGATGCTATGTTAATGGAGAAAAACATACTATTTTAAAATTTAGAGAAACCTTTCTAAATTTAGATGAGGATGAATACTTTAAATACTTAGAAATCGCTAAAAAAGTACTGTCCGGAACTATTGGAAATAATATTTTAGAACTTAACTTTCCAACTAATGAAGACCTTATAAATGAAAGACAAGTCTCCCTTATGCAGCTTAAAAATAGCCAATTAAAGGATGATGCTCTTCTTGATGATTTCTATGAATTGATTATAAATAATTATGATTATACTGGTAACTTTTTAATACTTATTTTTCATGATGCTTATGATGTTATTACTAAAACTAAGGATAATTCAAAGATAGATGAATCTGAAGAAGTATATGAATATGTACTATGTGCTATATGCCCTGTTTCTCTTTCTGGTCCTGGTCTTAGATACTTTGAAGAAGAAAATAAGATAAAAGCACGTATTAGAGATTGGGTGGTGGATCCCCCAACTAATGGATTTGTATTTCCTGCTTTTATTGACCGTAGTTCAGATGTTAACTCTATTATGTATTACACAAAAAATGCAAAGGATACCCATCCTGAATTAATGGAAAATGCTTTAGGTTGTTATTCAAGACAAACTGCTACTGTACAAAAAGAGACGTTCCAATCAATTATTAAGGACTCCTTTAGTACTGATGAAAATAAGGCTGATAAAACTTTTATGGAAATACAAGAAAATCTAAATAATATGATAGATGAATACAACTCTATGTATGATGATACAGATTGTGAACCTATAAGCTTAACAAATAAGGATATACAAAACCTTTTAATAGAAAGCGGAGTTCCCGAAGAAATTGCTACTAAGATTGAAAAATCCTATGTAGAAAACTTTGGTGATGATCTTCCTTTAGCTGAAAACTTAATTGACCCAAAAGCACTTAAAGCAAATGAGCAAAGAAAAAAGGAAGAGCATCTTCTAAAACAAGTAGAAGTACTTCAAACTAGACTTGAACAAATTAAACAAGAGAGTGCTGTAGACGATGAAACCCAGTTGCCTGCAGAAACTAATGATGACAATGTAATCTTAGAAGAAAATGAAGATATTAACTTAGAGGAAGCTTCAAAAACTGATTTAGAAGAAACTTTAGAAACAAGCTCGAATGAAGTTCAGGATACAAATTTAGAAGATAATGAGGTTAATCCTAACTATGACGTTATACTTCAAGTAAAACCTGAAAAAATACCTCAAATAAAATCTCAAATAATTGATGGACAAAAGTGCATAGTTATTCCTATTAATGAGGATGAACAAACTACAGTTAATGGCTTAGATGATTTAATTTAATGTATATAAATTAATAAAGAAAATAGCAAACTTTCTTTTTAAAAGTTGCTATTTTCTTTACTTTTTCTCGTTTATTAAAATTATATCTATATAATGATTTTGACTTTTACGTATCAGTTAATTATGCTTTTAATTATATTCACTTATGATATGGTTCTCCTTACCATAAGTAAAAATTTTATATTTTCCCATATACAATATAATGAATAATCTTTTAATTTCAAGTTCTAATTAATTTTCACATAAAAAATAAGCAGTAAAGTTTGCTGAACTTTTACTACTTATTATATAAATCTATATTTAACCAATTAGGAATATTCATATATTCCCAAATTACTTCTCTATTGTTAATAACCATTACTAACTTGAACATTTCCGTATTATCATATATATTAATTTTATCACAAATACCTATTACTCTATTCAAATTTGCTAATGAATCTCCATATCTTCTTTCTATAGCCTCATCTGATATTCCATGACCACCTTTGCTCACTCGTATTGAAACTCTTTCTTTAGCAATGTCAACACTTTCTACCCCTATATAATTCATAGTAACATAAAATCCTTTCTCTTTTGCCATTTTTATATTACTAATTATACTCTTCCCTGATAAAGTAGTTTCTTGATTAAATGATATCCCTTCAAGTATATATTTTTTTATTAATTTTACAGCTTCTCTTGCACATTTAATTTGAATATCATTATCTTGCCAAGAACCTATTTTTGCAACCATTTCATCAGTGTTTATTCTTTTCTCATCTATATTCTCATTATAATAAATAGATTGATATATAGAAGTTTTTCCTGCTCCATTAACCCCTGCAAATATAGTATAATTTCTCATACTACTTACCTATAACTTTCATTTGTTCTCTTTGTAATATGATGTTGGATAAATTCGCATAAAAATCTTGTTCTTCTTTGCTTTTTGAGCTTTCAAGTAATTTCATAATGTCATTATAAGAATATCTTCTAAAAATATCGTATAAATTAATATTCTTGTTCTCCATATAAATTATCTCCTAAAAAAGTTATTTATATAATATTATATACCGAATTCATCAAATAATAAACCTACTCCCTTTTGAATTACCTGCTAATTTGGGTTCTCCACAGATGCACTTCACCATGAACAGGATTAGGTAGATAAAAGTGAGGCATTTCATCAATTGCATGACCAAACTCCCTTAATTTATTATCTATATCCCTAAGTTTACTATAATCAAAATTATTACTATCATGTCCTAAGAATATATATAGCATCTATGCTATATATATTCTAACCTTATTTTAATCATATGGCATTTGAAGATTTACAAATACCCCATAGTGATCACTGGCACACATGTGCGATTTTTCATTAACCTCTTTTCCGAAATATCGCAAAGTTTTCAATGCTGGATTTGGTCTTGGAAAACACTCATGTATAAAAATACAATCAACCCTTGAGCTAATATCTGTTGTACTTTTTCCCTTCCAGCGAGGATTATTAATCAAATCCAAGGTCATCTCTTTTTTTATACCCAATGACTCCTCGGCCACCATCGCAAGATCAGTCCAATATGGCCTAGCTTCTGTTTCCTTTAAACTTCTATTACCCGATAAATATTGATGAATACTGGATGTTTCAGAACAATTAAAGTCTCCCAGAATAAATTTATAATCCGATGAGATAGTTGAAATCTCTTTAATGACATTCACTATACATTTTTCTTTTTCTATAATACTATCCCATGGTAAATGTACATTAACAAAAAGAATCAAATTATCCATATGTTCAACAATAACAATCAATGCATAGTCAATGTATTTAGAATACATAATAGGATATTTACTATAAACTGCCAAACCCTCTTCATCATCATTGTGAGGAGCAAAACAGTAATTGTTGTAATCAGTATATTCTAATAATTTTTCATTGAAGGTTCTGTTTCTTACTTCTTGTAAAACAATAACATCCGAATCCAAGGAGTTTATTTCGTCAATTATTTGATTTTCTCTTTCAGGCATTCCATTTTGGGAGTTCCAAATATTATATGTTGCGATTTTCATATTCTCCTCCTAAATTATTAATTTAATACATTTACCTCATACAACTCTCTTCATTAAAGATAATATTAATTTTAAAAACAACTCAAATACATCGTATTTTATATGACAAATGTATTATGTTCTTAATAGTATTTTAAAGTTTCCATTACTTACAGAAAAGATAATAAACTTTTCTATATTGTTTTTTACATAAAAAACTATTACCCATTACAAAAGTAGTAGCTTAAATCTATTTTTCTTTTTTATCTTTATATTTGTTTATTTCTGATCCATATTCCTTCAATAGTTTCTTACACTTCCCTTGGTATATTTTATCTTTAATAAAAAATCCTTAGTTACATAATCATTTTTCAATAATACTCATCATTCTATAGTTTTTTCATAGAATACTTTGTCCTTAGTTTGCCCAATTTTTTTATATCCCATTTTCTCATATAGATATTGATTCCTAACACTAAAAACCGGTGTATTAAGTGACCATAGGTTAATATTTTTATGTATATTTTCCATAAGTTCAATAGCTTTACTTCCATACCCTTTATTATGGTATTCAGGATTTATACAAAAATCCTGTAACTCGAAATGGTTAGGTCTATCATCAGTTTCATGATCTAACCAGGATGTTCCAATTATAATTCCATCTAACATTATCTTATAAAGAAGATATCTATTCATACACCATGAAATAAAACCTATATCTCCAATGTATTTTAAATTTTCTCCTCCCCCACCTCCAAATCTAATATCCTCATCACTATATGCAAGCTTTTTAATTTCAACAATTTTCTCAGCATCTTCAATTCTTGCTTTTTCAATATATATCATATTACCTCCCACCATGAGTTTTAGCCATTAAGTACCTTATATAAATATTTATATTCTATGTATAACATAGATCTTTTTGTAAGTTATTTCTTAAAGGACATATGATTATTGCATAAACTATTTCTAAGAGTTAAATGTAAAAGCCTTCTAAAGTCTAGAAATTAACTCTTCCTAAGGCAATAAAGTTTCTTAAAGTAAAAGATACATTAATAAATAATCAATTTTAAATTCATCTTTCAATGTAACTTCCTTATAGGATTCCAATAGATTATTAGACTTAATCCTTTAACTTTTTTGAATACACTTCTGCCCATGCTGGAAAAAAACCAGCATTTATAGCAATATTCTTAGAAATTATATGAGATACTGAAGTTCCATAAAAAGGTACCTTTTCACGCTTTAATATTTCCTGTTTTAATAGTGCAACTAGATTTGTGCCAATACCTTTTCCTCTATATTCAGGCAACACATTAATACCAACTTGATATAAGTTTTTACTATCTTCACTAGCTCCTGCCATCCCCATTATAATATCACCATCAAAAGCAGCAACACCAAGAACATCCGCGTAATTATCACTAAAAATGAAAGCTTCATTAAATCTTCTATCACCCTTAAATTGTAAGATATCTTGCTGTTCAAACCATTTTATTGTCGTAATGGGCTTTACATCACAAACAACTGGATTCGGTAGATAAAAATGAGGCATCTCATCAATTTCATGCCCAAATTCTTTTAATTTATTATCTATAGCTCTAAGATTACCATAGTCAAATAACCAGCTGGCATTCTGATTTAAAATTTTCTCTTCAACCCAAGGTCTTATTTTTTCATCGGCAAAGATTACCGCACGTCCCCCTATACTGATTATCTTTAGAAAACATCCATCACTTTCATATATACGACTACCTTCTAGGCATTTATTTTCCGTAATTGTATTTCCCTCTTTTTCAAAGTCTAAGGGTTTACAATTATAATCAAGAGCTAATTGCTTTTTTGCCATACTAATTATTTCAGTTTTCGTGTACATACTTTTTCACCTTCAATCTTTAATTATGATACCCATTTTAATATATTTATGAGTCTCTTTGATTTTACTATTATTTTACACATAAATCAATTAATGGATTGAGAGCCTAAATGTCATTCACCTATATTTGTTTATAGTAATATAACCTATTATCCCTAAAATCAAGAAAACCACGACTTTAGTCGTGGTTTTCTATTTAGTTCTTTAACTTTTAAGAACATATATAATTTATATAATAATCTCTATTGCTCTATTCTAAGTTTATCAATTAACATTTCATACTGTAAATCTCCTATCCCATACTGTAGAAAATCTTGTAGTAGCTCATTTGCTTCTTCCTAGCACATTAATTCCTTAAATGGAACATATCTAAACTCTTCATTTATACGTCCATTTTTTCAAAGTCCTGCATAATGAAATCACCATTTAATATATGAAGTACCTTTGCCACTTCCAGTATATCCTGATTAAGCTTACTAAAATAAAATATAAATTAAAAATCAAAATTATCTGGATCTGGTCCTACTCTTAAATCTTGATTTAAGCTATCTATCTTATCAATATCAACCTTATTTAGATTAAAATCAAATATATCTATATTTTCAATTAACCTTCTCTCATTTGTAGATTTAGGAATAGTTACTACTTGACCTTGTAAATCCCAACGTAGAACTATCTGAGCTACTGTTTTATTATACTTTTTAGCTATTTCTTTTAATATCTCATTCTCTAATAATCCATTACCAGCCATTAAAGGTGACCATGCTTCAACTTGAATATGATTTTCTTCACAAAATTCTCTAACATTTTTCTGACTTAAGTAAGGATGTAATTCTATTTGATTTATAACAGGTTTTACTTCAGCATCTCCTAATAAATCCTGAAGATGATGAACCTGAAAATTGCTTACCCCTATAGCTCTAACACGACCTTCTTTATATAAATATTCTAATGCTTTCCAAGCTTCTTTATATTTTCCTTCTACTGGCCAATGAATAAGATATAAATCTAAATAATCTACACCTAATCTATTTAAGCTTGCTTCATAAGCTGCTATAGTTGATTCATATCCTAAATCAGCATTCCAAACCTTAGAAGTTATAAATAAGTCCTCTCTTGAAATCCCTGCCTCCTTTATACCTTCTCTTATTCCTTCTCCCATAGCTTCTTCATTTCCATATATAGCTGCACCATCAATGCTTCGATATCCATTTTTTATTGCCACTTTAACTGCATTTATTAATTCTGAACTATCCTCTACTCTGAAAACTCCAAGTCCTAATCTTGGCATCTCAATACCATTATTTAAAGTAATTGTACTATTCATATTATTTATCATATTAATCCTTCTCCTTGCAAACATTTAATTATTTTTATTAATATATTTACCTTATGAAATTCATGAAATTCTTATTCTCTCTTTTTGGTGCTTTAACATCTTCTTTCTCTAATTCTTTTGCTACACGCTCTATTGATTTATATGTATTCCCCTCTTTTTGGGACTTCCATTAAAAGCAACCACCTTCATATTGAATCTACTTATGTGTGTTTCTTTATTTCCCCACTTATGTCCCCATTATATAAATACCTATACTAGTTAACAAGTACGCACTTTTAAGTTAGATGTCTTACCTAAAGGTAAGAATTATTATAATAACTTATTTACATAGGAAATAAGTTGTTAATGTAAATAATACCTATTCTTTATTTATATTAATAACTTTAGTATAATGTCTTATGTAAAAATATTTGAAAGTAGGTAATTTTATGATTTCTTTCAATAACAAAGAATATGTTTGTTTATTAGATTTTGCGATGGATTTTATACGTGGTAAATGGAAAGCTCTTCTATTATGTAGTTTATATAATGAGCCTAAAAGATTTTTAGAGCTTCAAAGAATTGTTACAGGCATAAGCCAGAAAATTTTAAATGAAAACTTAAAAGAATTAGAAAGAGATGGATTAATAGGTAAGGTAATATATGCTGAAATTCCACCTAAAGTTGAATATCATCTAACTGATAAAGGGAAGGAAATTACTAAACTTATTAAAGAATTTGAAGCTTGGTCTATTAAATATTATCCTGATTTAGATGGTAGTTGTAAGTAATATACTTAATGTTTCTTCTTCATTGGATTTTCATTAAAACTTAAAAATTCCTATGTAATCACATCATACATAGGAGTTTTTCTTTTATTTTCTTGTATTAAACTTTTATGAAAGCCTACTTTTTTATTTAGCTTCTTTAATTAATATGTTTAACTTCTTTATAATTATTTTATATAAATTATTTATATATTATTCTATCTTCCCCTATCCAATTTCATTATAAATTGTGCTTATTTATGATACGATCCAATCTAACATATCTAGATAAGATTCTTTAGGGTTCATAATATCTACTTAATTTATAGTACAGTTCCCTGTATTGATAGTAAGTGAGGTTTTTTATTATTTCTTTTGTGAGTTAATTAGTCTATTATCTATACTATATGAAGTTCTTCAAATGCTAAAATAATCTCCTCTTGTTCATTATAAGAGTCTAGTAAATCAAAACCATTGTTATTATTTTGAGTAAATCTCATGTAACTCTTTCATAATTTCATATATTTTACGAGTAGTATTGACATTTCTCACTGTCATATTTTTATATAAGGAAGTTCCCACCAGCTTCTGCAAACCACTTTTTGTAATATTTCCTTTATCAACAGCCCATAAAATAGCTCCTGATACATAGATAACTGTATCTATTTGAGGCTTAATTTTTAATTCAGCAAGCAATGTCTCCCTATGGATTTCTTCCCATAAAAATAGTACGTCACTTCTCATGCTTTCATCATTTTTCCAGCTATCTGGAATGATTTTCATCATATTCTCAAAATCATTTATATTATGGACCAACACTTTAATCTTTAACTGAAAATCCCTAAATATAGCTTCTTGGATAAATGTTGTAATTTCTAACTTTGTATGTTTCATATCTCTAAAAATCACATTGCCAGAATTAATATATGTTGTAACAGATTCCATACCTATTCGTACAAAAGTTTCTTTTAGAAGCTTCATATGGATTTTATTTTTTCCTCCAACATTTATTCCTCTTAGTAAAGCAACATAAATCATCCATTTACCCCTTTTAATTTTTTTATTTAATCCACTTTATAATTTTTATCACTAGTTTTTTTAACTGCATTTATTTATGATACAGTTCATCGTAACAGTGACAAATGATAAAAATCAGTTAAATGAATTTGCTACAACTGCTTAACACTGGGGTTGTTAAAGTTTGCCCATGCTAAATTACTGTCAATGCATCTAGCCATTCTGTAAGCTATTGGTTTAAATCCACACTTGGGCCAAAATGTTGAGGAAGTAAGGTTGGTTATTCTCCAATCTGCTATTATACTGTTATACCCTTTTTCTTTCATAATCCTATAGCCTTCGTTCATTAATTTTTTACCAACCCCATTTCCCATTTGGGAATAGTAAGTGCCCGCAATACTCAACTCCACCCCATTATCAGGTACCATTAAATCTGGGGTAATAGGCCAATATGCTTGAAATCCTAACCCCTTCAATTCTTTTTCCGCAATAAAGATTATTGCGTCATTATCCTCTACAGCACACTTATACCCGTTCTTTATGTCTGTTACTACTTCAGGTAAAGCAGGTGCAAAGGAAGGTGATGAATTTTGATACGATTGGATTATAGTGGACATATTCCCCATTGTTTCACTATCCATTTTATTAGCAACTCTAATCTCTGCATCAGATACATTTTCAAAAGGCTTGTATTCCTCTATGTTCATTACACCATGTACTTGCTGAATAAAAAAGCTTAATTTTAAGAAGGCCTCATAATATACCTGGTTTCCAAGAGGTATTATAGTATAGTGCATAAAGCAACCTTGTTCAAGCCATAAAATAGCGACCTTCGCATAGAGATTCCTTATAAGCTCAGAGGATTGATCTAATCTGATTGCAATTCCCTCATACGGTATCCATACATACCTACCTCTTCTATTATCACTCTTTACCTCTCCCATTATATAGCCTACTAGTTTACCATTATCAAATGATCCTATCCCAATAACTTTACTACTAGTAAACAATTTTTCAAGTGAATCAGTGATATATTTTGTATTAAGGCAACTGTTCCTCAATAATGGAAACACTTTACTCTCAAAATTTTGCCTATCTATTAGCAAATCAACCATTCCAGATATATCATCAATAGTAATTAATCTGAATTCATATTTGCTCATTTCTACCTCCAAATCAAATTTACATTATATTACATATTTTAACATAACAAATTACTATTAACTATGCAAACAACAATTCATTATTGTTTTTTACCACATGGGATTGTAATGAGAACATACAGCAAAATGGATATTGGTTTGTAGAGGAAAGTACAGAATATATGCCACTAAAACGCTTTTAGATTTCATTATTCTTATTAATAAAAATAGCCTTAGGCAAGTTATATGAATACCTAATACTATAAACCTCATTTACTTGTGGTACGGTTCTCTGTATCGGTATCAAGTGCGATTTTTAGGTAACTCCTCTTATCCTCTTTTTGTTTTATTTAATATTTCTTCAACTAAAATAAGAAGGTATATTTTTAATATACCTTACTTAAATTTATTAAGTTCTTTTTTAATTGCTTTATGATGTTTATATAGCTTATATGCTAATACAAAGTATGATGCTATAAAATATAGCAATATCATGCAAATAAACATATATAATGTCATTGAAACATTAAAGTCTATCAAGGATATCACTAGCTCTTTTTTCACTATTATTCGCTAATATAGTAGTAAACACAAGCAATATAGCTAAAGCATCATATATATCTTTTATATCATCTACTAACACGGCTTTTATGCTCAAGCGCAATCTAAACTAAAATAATTCCTAAGTACATTATATATATCTTCTGACATTGTATATTTTCTTGATGAATCTCTTACTTTTTTTATAGGCTCTAAAGTTAGAAACTGCTTATTTTTCACGGATTTATTTCGCCGTTTTATTGATAAAATCAATTTCATACTGACATTCACCGTATTTTTTTTCGTTGTCAGTAACCGTACCCTCTGTGAGGGAGATACGCAGAACGATTGAGTTCGGATTGTCTTCGTCGCCAACTTCATCGAACCAATCAAAAATTTTTTTAAATTTCCCTCTGATTTCCGCATTCTTCTCGTCCTTGACCCAACCGAGATTTTCAGCCGTACCTTGGAAAGCGTACCAACCTAACCCACCAACGGAAACCTCGTTGTTCTTCTCAATTTGCAGCATTTTATTTTTTTTTGCGTCCGTAGAAACATAAAATACGCCGTCTTCATAATAAGCGCAAACCATGCGGACAGCAGGGCGGGGATTACCGGCAGCGTTCGGGGATAGTGATATTGTGGCAAGGGCAATAACTTCTTCTTTACCATTTCCACAACGTTCCTCCATAAGTTTCATAGCGTTTTCGTATTTAATCATTTTAAAATCTCTCCTTTTAAATATATTATTCCAGCTTTAGCCACAAAGCGGTACCAATGCCGCCTGTATATTTGCCATCGCTGATTTTGCCTTTCAATATATTGTTGTCTTGGATACCTATATTACCGTCAGTCCCGAAGATGTACACGGCTTTTACATGTTGAAATTGTCATAAAATTCACCCTTAAGATATTTTCTTAACGATAAGTCATCCCATGTTATATCTTTATAAGCATCATGGTAAGGACGTTGTTCTATAATATCTTCCATTTAAACACTTCTTTCTTTGTAATAGGTAATCAAGAAGTTCTTACTATAAATATCTGCATAAGAAACCTAATAATAGAGAATTAGAAAATCAAAATATTTAGAAAGAAATACTAAAAATCCATAAAGACATCAAAAACCGTTATGGAGTAACTAAGATAAATAAAGATCTAAAAGCAAAAAGGATAACTATTAGCATAAAGGAAACTCAACGTTTGATGAATAAATTAGGGATAAAATCTATAACAATAAAAAAGTACAGGTCTCCATCATCTAAAAAAGAAAATAGAAGAGCATATTATTAAGTGTTTTGATTATGATGCTGCAAGACTTGCTATATTTGAGTACATAATTAATTTATATTTTCTATGAATTGATTAATAATTATTATATATAATTATATCTCACATAAATTACTTGGTAAATCATTGAAATAGAAAAATTCCTCAACCACATTATAACTTATGGCAGAGGAACTTTATATTCTACGTATTATCTCTTATTTTCAATTATCCTTCAACATCAAAACGGTCTGCATTCATTACTTTATTCCAAGCAGCTACAAAATCTTCTATGAACTTTTCCCCATTGCCATTAGATGCATATACCTCCGCAACTGCGCGAAGTTGTGAATTTGATCCAAATATAAGATCAACTCTTGTTGCTGTCCACTTCTTACTCCCTGTTTCTCTATCAAACCCTATAAATTTTTCCTTATTTTCAGGTAACACTTTCCACAGTGTATTAATATCAAGAAGATTTACAAAGAAATCATTTGTAAGGCATTCTTCTCTCTTTGTAAACACCCCATCCTTTGATTGTTTATAATTAGTATTTAACACACGCATACCACCAATTAATACTGTCATTTCTGGAATAGTTAGTGTTAATAATTGTGCTCTATCAATTAGCATTTCATCTGATGTTACTGCATATTCATCTTTTATATAGTTTCTAAATCCATCTACCTTAGGTTCAAGAACACTAAATGCTCCTATATCAGTTTCCTCTTGTGTTGCATCAGTTCGTCCTGGAGTAAAAGGAACAATAATGTTGTACCCTGCATTTTTCGCAGCTTGTTCAATACCAACACATCCACCTAATACAATAATATCAGCTAAAGAGATCTTTTTCTCCTTTGAATGTGAACTATTAAAACTCATTTGAATTCTTTCTAGGGCATTTAACACCTTGCTAAGCCTTTCCGGCTCATTAATTTGCCATTGTATTTGTGGCTCTAGCCGTATTCTTGCCCCATTTGCCCCTCCACGCTTATCTGAACCACGAAATGTTGATGCAGATTCCCAAGCTGTTACAACAAGTTCTGATATTGACAAGCCTGAAGTTAAAATCTTTTTCTTAAGCTCTGAAATATTCTTTTTATTAATCAATTTATAATTAGCTTTTGGCACTGGATCTTGCCAAATAAAGCTTTCTTTTGGAACTTCTGGTCCGAGATATCTTGATATTGGCCCCATATCCCTATGGGTTAATTTAAACCAAGCTT
Organism: Clostridium hydrogeniformans DSM 21757; assembly: GCF_000686705.1. GTDB lineage: Bacteria > Bacillota > Clostridia > Clostridiales > Clostridiaceae > Clostridium_Z > Clostridium_Z hydrogeniformans. Next base: position 170,689 of record NZ_KK366005.1, read on the forward strand.
TGGCAAAATCCTCAGCAAATTTTTTTGGATTTTCTAGATACTTCTTTGCTATTGATTTGTAAATAGGATCATTAATAAGTGCTAAATCTGCTGTGGTCATCATAGGTCTATGCTTTTTTAATGGATCATAAGCATCAACAACCATATCCTCTTCATCTACATCTTTAGCTAACCACTGATATGCTCCTGCAGGACTTTTAACTAATTCCCACTCATATTTAAATAAGGTTTTTAAGTAACCCATTGTCCACTTTGTAGGCTCTGCTTTCCATGCACCTTCAAGCCCACTACTTATGGTATCTGGACCCTTACCAGCTTTATAGCTATTTTTCCAACCCATCCCTTGCTGTTCAATAGGCGCAGCTTCTGGCTCTGGTCCAACATAAGTCGGTGATGCAGCTCCATGACATTTACCAAAAGTATGTCCACCTGCTATAAGAGCAACAGTTTCCTCATCATTCATTGCCATACGAGAGAATGTTTCCCTTACATCATTGACTGATGCCTTAGGGTCAGGGTTTCCATTTGGTCCCTCTGGGTTTACATAAATTAAGCCCATTTGCACAGCAGCAAGAGGATTTTCAAGTTTTTTATGATCTTTATCACGCTCATCTCCAAGCCATTTTTTTTCACTACCCCAATAAATATCCTCCTGTGGTTCCCAAACATCCACTCTGCCACCACCAAAACCAATTGTCTTTAATCCCATAGATTCTAATGCACAGTTACCTGTCAATATCATAAGGTCAGCCCACGATATTTTATTTCCATATTTCTTTTTAATTGGCCAAAGTAAACGACGTGCTTTATCTAAATTTATATTATCTGGCCAGCTATTAAGTGGTGGAAACCGTTGCAATCCTTGCCCTCCACCTCCTCTACCATCACCAATTCTATAAGTTCCAGCACTATGCCAAGCCATACGAATAAAGAATGGTCCATAGTGACCATAATCAGCAGGCCACCATTCCTTAGAATCTGTCATCAACTTATATAAATCACTCTTTAATTCATAATAATCTAATTTTTTAAATTCTTCAGCATAGTTAAAACCCTTAGACATAGGATTGCTTAGTTCTGAGTTTTGACGAAGAACATTAAGCTTAAGTTGATTTGGCCACCAATACTCATTAGTTGTCCCTCCACCTGCAATTCCTTTGCTTACTCTTCCTGTCATTGGACATTTCCCTTCTAACATAACATCATTCTCCTTACTCTACTTCTTTACCTACCTGCACACCTACTTAATATATGTGTACATGTGGATAATGTAATCTTTCTCATATAAATACTATTACAGTAAATTATATAAATATATAACTAGTACTATGAGTAAATTAGCAAATGATATTTTGTGAGTTTTGTTAAATTGATTTTCTTTTAATTTCTTCCCAATTTATTTTATTGAATCCATTAATTCAAAGAAATATTTTGGCTCTTGAATTTTATAGACATTAAACCAAGCCTGTAATGTTTCTGATTTAAATACATCTAACACTTTTAATACTTGCATAGTAAATTCTAATGGTGCTATTCCAGATGCAGTAATTAAGTTCTCATCTGTCACTGTCGATTCAAACTTATAATATTTTTGTCCAATATAATTAGGTACTACCATTTTAAGATATTCTAAATCATTACTTGTATGGCTTCTAGAGTTTAACAATCCTCTCTTTGCAAGTCCTACTGTTGCTCCGCAAATAGCTGCAACTACAGAACCTTGCATTAATGCTTTTTCAGTTTTTTCTAATATAGTATCATGGATTGATTCTGTCCATGTAAATCCACCTGGTAGAACTAGAACATCTTTAGTTTTAAGATTACATTCATCAAGAGAAGTTTCTGGTAATACTTTTAGCCCTCCCATTGTGGTAATAGGACTTTTATTATTTCCTACTGTAATTACTTGTATAGGTTGTACCCCTTTTTTAAAATATCTTCCTGAGTTTAACTCTGCAGTTAAATAACCTATTTCCCAGTCTGACATAGTATCAAAAACATAAAGATAAACTTTTTTTGTATTCATAATATACGCTCCTTTTATATCTTATTTAAAATAACTTTGCTTTTTACTTAACTTATTATAAAACAACTTCACTGACAGTTTTGGTCAGTGAAGTTGTTAAACTTTATAATATTTAATTAATCCTAGTAAAGTTTCAATAATTTTTTTCTTTAAACTTAATGGTTTAATTACTTGAATAGATTTACCATATGGTAAAAGTAAAGATGGTACATATGTGTAAATCATTTCCTCTTCAAGTAGAAATATAGCTTGATTTGAAGTTCGCTCTTTAAGATAATGTCCTAAAAACCAATGTTGGCATAAATTATCTAATGAACTTGCCTTGCCGCCAATAACCAAATAAATAAACTTTTTATCATCTTTTACTGAACCCAATAGTTTTTCCATAAAAAATTTACTTGCTGAAAAACCTTGTGGTCGATTAAACTTAATCTTTGTTTGGGCAATATTATAAATCCGATCCACTCTAAAACTACGGATTTCATTTCGCATATGACAAAAACCTACTATATACCACTTATTACTCCAGTAAACTAGTCCATATGGGTCAATAGTTCTACACTTTGACTGTTCTTCTTTACTTGTATGATATTCAATTTCTATAGATAACTCATTGACTATACTATCCTCTAACTTCCTCAATACTGGCTCTATATGCGGTTTTCCAATTGAACTTATTACTTCAACTCCTTCTAAATACTGCTTAAGCATTCTTTCCTGCTCTTGATTTGAATACATTTTTAGCTTCGATGTTGCTCTTTCTAATGCTTCATCCAAAAAATATCCTGCTTCTTTTGCAAAAATAGCTGCATGAAGTAGTGATGTTTGCTCCTCGACATCAAAAAAGAGAGGCGCTTCAATAAAATTATTCAATAAAGTGTATCCTCCATTATAACCTGTATCCGATATAATGGGTACTCCACTGGCTGAAAGTGTATCAATATAACGATAAACAGTCCTTATATTAATCTCTAACTTTTCAGATATTTGCTTTGCAGTAACTTTTTCTCCAGATTTCAACATCCAAATAATTGCCATCATATTATCAATTTTAGCCATGGAATTTCACGTCCTCATTCTATACTATAAGACTTATTAAATTTAAACTTATTATTTATAGTCTATATTCTTATTATCCGAGTTTTTATATTACTTTTATCTTTAATATCTTTGAGTAAAAACCTCATTTATTTGTGGTATGGTTCTCCATATCCAATCCTAAAATTATACATAAACAATCTATACAGCATAACTCCTTAATTTACTTCTCCCCATGAACACTGCTTAATTTATCCCATGCTTCTTTATTAGCCTTTTTCAAACTAACAATTCTAAAAGTATTCCTGTCTACCACAGTTTGGAGAGTAGTTCCCTTAGCTAAAATCCTATTATCCTCTTCTCTTTTAATTATATATTGAACCCTTACTTTAACTGGAGTAAGCTCGATTATTTCAGCTTCTACCAATAACTTATCATCATATTTGGCTGCTTCTATATACTTACATTGAGTCTCTACAAGGGGAAGCATGATCCCCTCTTCCTCTAATTTTTTATAGCAAATCCCATATTCTCTAATTAAATCTTCTCTAGCTACCTCAAAATATAAATAATAGTTAGCATGATGAACCACCGCCATGGCATCAGTCTCTGCATACCTAACTGTAAGTTTTGTAATACTCATAAAAATTCCCCTTCCTTAATAAATCTTTTATTCTATAAATATTTTTAATCTTTAATTTTCTTATCACTTTAAATTTAAGCCATAACCCCTATAGATTTGTATAAATAAGTATTATATAAAATAAAAATCTCATATAAGTTAAACCTACTCATTTAACTTAAACACCTATTCATTATGTAACCTGGTTATCATATAACTCTAAGTCTTATTTTCCATTAATATACCATATATAACTTCTTATATACTATAAATCCCTATAATAATCCTTCATTTATATCCATAATTATCTAATATGATCATAGAATTACTTCTATATTCTTGTCATTCCCTTTCACATATATACAAAAGCTACTTAAGAAATGCTTATCCCTTAAGTAGCTTATTTATCTTATATAAAACTTTTAATATTATATCTTATCTACACATTATAAATGGCTCTAAATACTTCTCATACAATTCATATTCAAGCTGTAAGAAATAAACACTCATATAAATAAATTCTTTTTAATTTTCTTTGAAACTTAAATTTTTAACCACATCTCCAATTATTTTTATTCCCTTTTCAATGTCTTCTTCATTTACCCTTGAGAACCCTATTCTTATAGTATCTTCTCCCTTATTATCATTAAAGAATATATCTCCTGGCATAAACACTACTCCTTTTTCATAACAATGCTTTAAAACTTCACGTCCATTGATTCCTTTAAGCTTAATGAAGATATGGAGTCCACCTTCCCCCAATATATAATCATGGGGAATATGCTTTTTCACCTGTTCTAAGGTAAAGTTGTATTTATCCTTATAATGTTTTCTTATCTTTTTCATATACCTAGTAAAAGCTCCACTTTCCATATATTTATGAAATACTGCTTGATCTAAGAAAGAAGAGTGAATAGTTCTTCCCCTTTTAACACTTTCTAAGGTATCTATAAGTCTACTATCTGCTAATATCCATCCTATTCTAAGACCTGGAAATAGAATTTTAGAAAAGCTTCCTATATATACTATTCCATTGCCTTTTAAGCATAGGGATGCCAATGGTGGAACATGGGTGCTTGAATATAAGAGCTCCTCATTAAACCCATCCTCGAGTATAGGAACTTTATATTTTTCACATATTTTATATACCTGCTGTCTTTTCTCTCCCTTCATCACTATACCTGTAGGATTATGATAAGAAGGTATTAAATAAACTAACTTTGGTGATTTTTCCTTAAGAGTCTTTTCTAGTGCTATTTCATCTATTCCATCAAAATTCATTGGAATTCCTTCTATACTTAGTCCATGAGCCTTCATTATCTTTAAGGCTGTATTATGAGTGGGATTTTCGCAGGCTATAATATCCCCTTCTTTGGTTAAGGTGCTTAATAATATATCAAAGCCTTCTGTAAACCCATTGGTTATTAAAACATCCTTACCTTCAATATTTACCCCTTTTCTTTTCATGTAATCTTTAATGTAATCTATTAATGGCTTATATCCCTTTGCATAACCATAATTTAAAAGCTTATCCCCTTCCATTGAAAACACATTTAAAAAGGACCTTTTAAATTCCTCTAGATCAAATAAACTTTCATCTGGAGAAATACTTTTAAAAGATATCATTCCTCTTTTCCAAGGAAGCTCAGTTTTTATTATATCTAGGTCTCTACATAGATTACCGTAATCATTAATCATAGAATTCCAATCAATAGTCAAATCTCCCTTAAGAGTTTTAGCCTCAGTATCTACAAAGGTTCCTCTTCCTTTTAAGCTTTTTATAATGCCTTCACTCTCTAAATTCTCATAGGAAGTAATCACAGAGTTTCTACTTATCTTTAAAAGTTTACTTACTTCCCTAGTGGAAGGTAGTTTACTTCCTTTTTGTAGAATTCCACTTTCTATACTTTCCTTTATATGATTTTCTATTTGAACATTTATTTTCTCTTCTGAATTAACTTTAAAGGATGAAAAAATCATCTCCCCACCTCCTTTAAATAAGTTTCTCTGATGGCTATAATCTTTAACACCACCTGAAGGAAGATTCCTTCTATTATAAAATATAATAATTTAATTTTTACTAGTATATTAAAGAAAATAACTAGTATCTAAACTAGTTATTTTCAAATTTCCTTATATATTATTCTATCATATATTCATTAACTCTAATCTTTAAGTACCTATACTTAATAAATTTTTTAAGAATTCCAGGCTGCAACTGAACTGAGCTCTTCATATTATAAATAAGTCTACATATATTTCATAAAAGCTTGTGCATTTAAAGAATGAAAATAATCATTAGGATTTATCTTTTATTTAAAACTTCTAATTATGAATTCTAAATTACAACCTATATACTAAAAATAGTTTCTAATCTTTGTAATCTCTCCATTTTTAATATATACCCTAGGAACCCTTTGTTTAATCATACAAATAACTTCATAGTTAACAGTTCCCATCATATCTGCTATATAGTCTGCATCAAGGTTTAAATCTCCATATTGTCCAAGAAGTATAACCTCATCATCAACCTTTACTTCTCCTATATCTGTTACATCTATCATACATTGATCCATACATATTCTACCTACTACATTAGCAAGTTTACCATTTATTATAACTTGAACTTTTCCACTTAAAAGCCTTGAATATCCATCTGCATAACCTATAGGAAGAGTAGCTATTATACTTTCTCTCTCTGTTTTAAAGGTTCTACCATAGCTTATATACATATCCTTATCTAACTTTTTAACATAAGCAACCTTAGTCTTTAATGTAAGAGCTGGCTTTAAGTCTATTTTTTTCATATCCACATCATGGGATGGATAATATCCATATAACAATATTCCTGCCCTAACTCCATCTAAATAGGTTTCTGGTAAATCTACTATGGCTCCACTGTTAGCTGCATGCTTTATATTTATATTTATTCCCTCAAGGGATAGCTTATTGCAAAACTCTTGTAGTTTTCTAAGCTGCTCATGGGTATATTCCTTATCCTCTTCATCAGAACTTGCAAAGTGGGTAAATATACCTTCTACTTGAAGTCCTCCTAATGAGCATATTTCTAGAACCTCTTTAAAGCTTTCTTCATTAGGTAAAAATCCTAGTCTTCCCATACCTGTATCAATAACAATATGGATTTTTGCTTTCTTACCTCTCCTTAAAGCCTCTTCTGATAACTCTTTTGCATAGTCTAGGCTATATACAGATTGTTCTATATCATTTTCTATTAACTCTTTTGCAAAATCTATAGGTGTATAACCTAATATCATTATAGGAGCATCTATTCCTACATGTCTAAGCTCCATAGCCTCTGTTATAACTGCTACTGCAAGCTTTGTAGCCCCATTTTCTAATAATACTGGAGCCACATCAATAGCTCCATGACCATAAGCATCTGCCTTTATTACTGCTATTATTTCTTTATCCTTTAATAATGTCTTAACTTCCTTCATATTATGTGCTATTGCATCTAAATCTATTTCAGCCCATACTGGTCTAATGTTTGCATTCATATTTACACCTCTAACTATAGTATCTACTCATAATAGTATTATACAGAAAACTATACTATAAACAAAAGAACCACTACAAGGATAAATTTATACTATAGTGGTTTAATATAATAGGATCTTCTACTTTATAAAAATTATTTTAGCCAATATAAAGAATATATAATTAATTCTGATAGTAATAAACTTTAAATTAGAATAGTATATATAAGGAATTATTTTTCAATTAAAAAGATTAATTGTAGCTAAATCTTTTCATCATAAAGTATAAGGGAGGGATTTTATAAATGAATAAAACAAGAAATGTATTAAAGTATAGGAGTGTAGCTTTATATTTTTTATTTAGTTCAATAATAGCTTTATTTTTGGGATCTCTTACAAATAGTTTAGTATTAACAATTATGGGTAGTACCCTCCTAATAATATATATATTAATATCATTAGTATTTTGGAGGTGTCCATTTTGTAAAAAAAGATTGCCCATGAGATTTAATATTAAAAATGTTGATGAGGTAATATGTCCATATTGTAATGCAAATTTATTATATAATGAAGAAAAGAAACAACCATAGATAAGAAGATAATAAAAATGATAATATAGTTATGAAGTACCCTTTTTAATTATTATATTGCGGCAAGATAAATATAATTTATATTAGTATATAAGAGGAGTAATAAAGAATGGATAAATGGAGTAAGATAGCCTCAGTACAAGAGGAGCTTGCAGTTAAATGGAAATGCGATCCAAATGTGTTTATTAAGTCTGAAGATAAGTTCTTTCAGATAGTTACCTTTGGTAAAAATGTAGTTATTAAAGCACATCCATCTATATATAAATGGTGTATAGAGTCTTTTTCTAAGACCTCTAGCCAGGATATAATGGATGGGGAAAATTTATTTACTATTGAAACAAAACTAAGAGAATTTAATAAAAAGCTTGCTGGTGAACATAATAGATACTTATATCTTGATAATAGTAAAGTTATTCATAAACCTAAGAGCTTTCAATATAAACTCTTTGATAAAACTAATATTAATACCCTATATGCACACAAAGGTTTTGATAATGCACTAAACTACCTAAATGATGTTATTGCCTTAGGAGCATATAAAGAAAATCAGCTTGTTACCTTAGCAGGGGCTGATGATGGTATGAAAAACTTATGGCAAATTGGAATATATACCTTGTCAGAATATCGTAATAAAGGACTTGCCTCTTACCTTGTAAAAACTTTAGCTGATGAAATTGAAAGACGTGGTATGTTACCCTACTATACCACCTGGAGTGCTAATCTCGCCTCCACCTCAGTGGCTCTTAAATCTGGTTTTGTCCCAGTTTGGGTTGAATATTATTCAGTGGATATGTAGCTAAAGCTATATCTATATAAGTTGCAATTTTATAACTACATTAGCTTGAATGAAGACCTATTGCCCCATTAGTTAGTGGAATATAAATTATTTTATAGGAGGAAAATATAGTACTTATTTTCCTCCTATTTTATTATCTAACTTTTATTTTTACAATCTTCAAGTAAAAATTCACAAACCTTAACATTTATTTTTTGCCTTTGCAAACTTTTAAGTAAATATTCAGTATTAATATCTTCATCTACTTTCAATCTTATGAAATCTTGAAATTCCTTAAAAGATGGTTTATTGTTAATCATTAATATTCTCAATTCTTCTATTCCACTATATAAGCTTCGGGTAATTTCTAATACCTCCCCATCATCTATTCTATCTTTTAATATAGATAAAGCTTTTAATATAAGACTTGTTTGGCTTTCTGTTAGATTATGATCAATTATAAAACTAAAAAAATCATGTTTAAAATCATCCATACTTGTAATTATTGAATGAATAAGTCTAACCTTGTACTCTAATAAATCTAACTTTTCATTTTGCTCCATTTATATGCCACCTAACTTCTTATAATAAAATATTTGAAATGGTCCATGCTATTATTCTAGCTGTTGATTGAAAAGATTCTAATTGAAAGTATTTATCTTAATAAATATTTTTTCTTATATTCCTATCCTTAAGATAAATAATCTTAAGGACTTACTACTCACTCATAACCTTTTCTAACAATTCTTTTAATTCTAAGTTGTTAGGATTTATTTCAAGTGACTTTTTATAATTAATAATTGCTGCTTCTTTATTCTCCTGATCTAAATAAACTTCCCCAAGTCTACAGAATAGATTTGCTGAATCCTTAAATATCTTAGTTGCCATCTCAAGGATTTTTATTGACTCCTCATATTGCCCTATCTCTAAAAGATTGCATACTATAAAATCAAACTCACCTTCATTCAAGAAATAATCCTCCATAGAAGTATCCTTTATTTTATTATATTCCTTTAAGGCTTCCTCAAGTCCCCTCTTAAATAGCACACTATTAAGATGGTGAACAAGAGATTTTTGCATTATATACTCTTCCTCTTCTAAAACTATATTAAGAGTACTATTAAGGAGTTCACCTGTGCCAATATAATCTGAGTTTGTCATTATAATTGCAGCTACTCCTTTTTCAGGTACAAGTGCCAGTATACTCATAAATCCAGTATCTAATCCACTATGAGAAATAAATCTATATCCTTTATATTCTCCTAGAAACCAGGTTAATCCAACATTTGAATTTTTCTTTATCCATCCAGTTTCACTATGTTCTTTCCACATTTCTAGGTAACTATCTTCTTTTAGTATAATAGAATCCTTGAATTTACCATGATTAAGATTTGCTATGGCATAATTACAAAGTTCTACTAAATTAGAATATAGTGTGGAGCTTGGTCCATGATATCTATTATAAGGAAAAATCTCACTAACTACTGGAACATACCCTTCCCTAGCTCCTATAACGTGAGGCGTTGTTAATAAATCTTTAGAAGTTTCTGGCTTAAAGAAGGTACTTTCACTCATGTTAAGGGGACTTAGTATATTATTTTTCATATAATCCTCAAAAGACATTCCAGACACCTTTGCTATAACATCTCCTAAAATCTCATAAGCAATATTGCTATAAGCAAATTTTTCTCCTGGACTCCACATAAGTTTTTTACCCTCAATACTTCTAACATATCTTTCTAAAGCCTCATCATCATATTGAGGCTTATCCCACTCATAGTCTTCTTCATCTGGCATCCCTGAAGTATGGCTTAATAACTGTCTTATAGTTATTTCCTTATATCTTGAGTCATCTAACTTAAAATATGGTAAATAATCTACTAAAGCACCATCTAAATCTATCTTACCTTTTTCAGCTAGTTGCATTATTCCAATGCACACAAAAGTTTTTGATACTGATGCCATATGAAATAATGAGTGTTCAGTAATAGGTTCTTTTGTAGAAATATTTTTCACCCCAAAGCCTTTTGTATATAGAATTTTCTTATTATAAACTACCCCTACTGACACTCCTGGAAATGCTTCTAAATCCATATACCTTTCTATTACACTATCTAATTTTTCTATAATTTTACTATCCATAATCTTACCCCCTATTTTTATTTCCTATTTGATAGATTAAATTAATCTGTTGTTCTAACTTAGTCTTAAAGTTGTACAAATTTGTACTTTAAAATTAAAAAGACTGCAAGAAGGCACTAACCCATCTTACAGTCTGAAAATCCTTTTCTATTCCATATTTTGTATATTAAATGAGTTAATCTAGGGGCGTACAAACTGTTATCCCCACCTTTAGAGGCTAGGGGTGTTACAGCTTATATCCATCAGATAAAATCTCAAACAAAATATAATAATTTTTCCCCATAATCCATCTTAAATTTAAAGGATAGATTAACCATTCCTTAAATATAGATTACAAAATTTATTATTCTATGCCTATATATTTCAAATGAATTTTAGGACTATAAATAAGATGTTACCTACCTGCTTTAAAAATAAAGTACTCAAATAAACCTAATTATAGTTAGGTAATGTACATTATTTCTTAACTTTTTAATCAAAGTTTAACTAGCAGGTGACTATTAACATCTATTTATCCTCCTTATAAGAATTTTATTAACACCTTATATTATACCATTATTTTATTATATTTCAATATTTTGTATAAATATAAAAGATATTAATTTTAATAAGCCTAACTATTGTATTTAAATAGGTATTATAGGGATTTTGATTCAAAACTTATCTTATGCATTACTTAAGATCTAAGTTTTTAAAGTATTTAAGTGCATGTATAAGTTAATTTTATATTTAGGAATCCTATATAATAGTCCTATTTAAAATCTATGGTAAATACTTGTGGCTTATAATTATAAATCTCTCCAAGGTTTGTAAACACCAAGGAGGGGTTCTTCATCTTTTTATCTGATATTCCTTCTGCCATTTTATTATTTATTGCATATAAGGATAGCTCAATCAAATATCTTCCATCCCCTAATTCATCTACCTTACAATTAGAATAGTTATCATAACTTTTCCCATCTGTTGCCTTGTCATATAATCTTGCAAGGGACCTAATAACATATCTAATATTTTCATTATTACACTTAACTACAAGGGAAACTTTATCTTCTCCCACTTTAGTATCTTCTACGGTTACCTCTCCAAATTCTCCTTGGTCTAAAACTATATTCTTTTCTCCTAAGGCAACCTCTTTTAGGTTATAAAACTTATGAAAGGACAGTTCATAGGGAATAACCTCATTATCTGTTTTTTTAATACTAGTCATAACATTTAATGTGACACTTCCTCCAGCTTCTATGATATCTTTAGTGCTTATATTTATTACTCCTTTGGTACCACTTAAGCTTTCTATTCTATCTCTTATACTTGAAGGTTTAATTTCCTTTCCATTCTTAGCTGTTATTATAATCTTCTCCTTATCCCCAAAACTTTTAGGTGAATAAAACTCTATCTTAGTGTTAATAGGGTCTTGATAAACCTTTTTTATCTCTAAAACCGAGTTATCTAATCTAATTAACTTATTTACTTCACTTTCAACACTAGATTCTTTAAACTTCTCATTAGATAAATTAACATTAAAGCTCCAATCTCCTTTAACTCCAAATATCTCTTTTATATCTATCCTAAAATTAAAACTATCTATTTTCTTTTCCCCTATATCATCCATTCTTATCTCTCTTTTAATAGATACCTTGTCCTTCTCATAATCATAAAAGTAACTCCCTCCACCCAAAACCTCTCTGTTATTAATGTAAACTTTTTCATTACTCATTTCCTTATATTTAAACTCTACATCCTTATCTGTCTTTATAACATCATAATTCATATATATTACATCTCCATCATACACCAATGAATTAACCATTATTGTTACCCCACTATCTTCAAGTACTATTGGCTTATCTATCTCTGAGAAATCTGTAATACTTATCCCATCTGCTTTAATCACATTCTCATCAAATTTATAGGTATTTAGTATAACAGTATTTATTAAGGGTATTTCGCTTGCAAATACAGGGTTGTTATATATTAATGCTCCTAAAAATATGAAAACTATTGATGCAGCTGTGACTAATATCTTTATCATTTTTTTCTTTTTATGTTCTCTATTTTCTGAGAATGAATTTGAACTGTTTTCCTCCATTTCTAGTTACCCCCCATTCCATTAAATATATTTTTTTAATGACTTTCTTCTTCCAATTACTTAAATACACCTATGTTATTATTAAGCAAATCTTCTAACATATCTTCATGCTGTTTAATAAATAATTTAGGAATATTATCTCTAAAATATAACTTAGCATATGGTTTATTATAAACTATAATATTTTCTAGTTACTTCAATACCATTTCAATATTATTACAAATTTATAAATTTCTTATACACTATAAAACTCGCTTTATCCTATGGATATAGTTAATCTTTAAAGGAATTATAATTTCCCACTTAAGTTCCTAATGAGTAAAATTCATCTTATAAAACTATAAAATTCAATAAAACTAACCAACTATACAAAATAGCTAATTGCTTTATTCTCCTCATATCTAGGACTAGTTTTAATAATAAAAACACCATAGTAAACTCTTAATCATATAATAAATTAAGTACAGATTTAATTTGCTAACATATGTCTATTTATCCCATTAGCAAATTATGGTATAATATCCTAGTAGAATGCAGATACCACAGAGGGATGGCTGTGGAGGTTGTACGTTTTCCTCCTTGGGCTATTTAATTATTATTTTATTGCTCAGGGGGTGGTATTGGGTATGCTTGAGATGCTTTTTATAGGAATGATGATACTCGTTCTTATTATAATAACCTTGAAAAACAATATATTTTTCAGCTATTTGAAGATCACAGTGAAAATCTTAGGTCTTGATATAGAAATCAAAAGCAAAGAAAAAAGCACTCCATCCGACGAAGATTAAGTGCTTTTATTTTTAATTAATATTCAAAATTAATTTTACCCGATAGCCCTAAAACCAAAAACGTTCTAAGGATGCTTAGTGTTACAGCACTAAGCATTTTTATTTAAAAACTAGAAGTCTTAAACTCTATAATCTATATACTTCCTTAATATCATTATATCAAACTTCCATGAAAAATAAACCTAGTTTATAAAATTTATATGTTATTTCTTATATTATACTTATATTCAAGTAAAACTTTTCTAATATAGTCTTATAACGAAGCCTTAATATAACTTTTACACTGAATTATTCTTCTAATCTGTAATGAATATCTATCTAATTTATAATCTTCATAATTATAAGAACTATATAGTTTAAATTAACATGAATATTATTAGCTTCACCTTCAAAATAACATACTTTTTAGTGAGAAACTTTACTTTATATTACAATAATAGACCTCAGTTTCATATTCTAGAACCACACTTCCATTATACTCATATTTATTGAATATGCTCTCTAAATCCTTCATCATAAAATTAAATCTTGGATCATCTTCATTTGGCATATAAGAATAAGAAGCTAATTCTCCCTTTAACCTTTTAATATCACATTTATAAGGATTATAAAAAACCTTTTTCTCTATATGTCTGTCTTTAAAAAACTCTGGTATAACTCTACTATCTGAGCTAACTTTTAATTTTTTCATGTATTCCTTTAAAAGTTTTAAATAGGCTTTCATAAAGTCACTGTTTTCTATCCTTCTATTCCAGAGCAATAAAACTACTCCATTAGGCTTTAGTATTCTTAGAAATTCTTCCCTAGTTGGCTTAGGATCAAACCAATGGAAAGCTTGAGCAGCTACAACAATATCAATAGATTCTTGTTTTAATTCAGTGCTTTCAGATGATCCTTTAATAGAGTAAAAATTATTATAAGACTCCAAGAATCTATTTCCTTCTTCTCTCATTCTATCATTAGGTTCTACTCCATATACAGTATTTCCATTATCTAAAAATATCTTTGATGAAATCCCTGTCCCTGATCCTATATCGGCAATTACTGAATTCTTAGTAAGTCCTATGGTCTCCTTTAAAAAGTCAATTATTTCATTAGGATAACTAGGTCTATATTTACTATAATTGTCTACACGATTACTAAATCTCTCTTTAGAATTTGTTTCTTTCTCATTCATATTAGAATACCTCACACAATTATAAATTAAACTTTAAACTATCCACAACATAAAATTTTTGTCCACAAATCCTATTACTTTTCCACATCTACAACTCTTTCAATAGTAGTTGGTAGGTTTTCAATTCTGTCCTTTATGAAGGTAGGATAGAGAACTTCATTTTTTAGATTCTCTAGCTTAACCCATTTAAATTCAAATTCCCTATTTTCCTCTATTAGATTAAATCTTTCTCCTCTTTGAAGAATACTATTATCTTCACTTTGAATTAAATAGTAAAAACAAATTTCATGATATTTTTCTTTCTTATGGGTAAAGAAATGCTCACATACCCAAAGAAGCCTATCTACATTTACTTTAAGGTTTAGTTCTTCTTCCATTTCTCTAATAATTGTATTCTCTGTTGATTCATTAATTTCCACCCTTCCTCCTGGAAAAGCATAAAAATCATCACTGGTTAACCTATGTATAAGGACCTTATTATCCTTAATTAAAATCCCTGCTACCCTAAAGTTAAAGAGCCCATCATCAATTTTAAAATTAATCATATACATATGCCCTCCTAAATTATATTATTATGAATGCCTTGTAATCTTAAATACATAATTCTTATAATTTAATTATATCTTTACATCTTATACCTTATATTAAATAAAACTATCCTCTAAAGTAACTTCCACTTTATCTATAAAACTTTATAAGTCCATCTCTTACTTAAATTAGTGTTCAAAATAAGAAACTTACCTCTATAATTCTTGTCCTTAGAAACTTCCTACTCAGATATATTCCAATCTTTTAATTCTATTGCATATAGTACATGTCCATATAATTCACTCTCTTTTCCTACATTAGGATGATTAAACTCCATTACCTTTTTCATCCCTATTTTCTTCATTACATTTTGGGATGGGAGATTTATTTTAGCTGTAAAGCTATATATCTTTTCAAATTTTAACTCCCTAAATCCATATTCTATGCAAGCCCTTGCCCCTTCTGTAGCATATCCACTTCCATGGGCATCTTTTTTTAGTCTCCATCCAATCTCAACACAAGGAGTAAATTCTGCCTTAAAAGTAGCTTTATGAAATCCAATAAGACCTATAAACTCACCCTTTTCCTTTGTTTCTACTGCATAAAGTCCATATCCTTCTTCCTTAAATTCATCCTGAATTTTATTATAAAAAGTTTCTGTTTCTTCATTAGAAAGAACTTTTGGAAAATACTTCATTACTCTATGATCTTTATTCATTTCCTTAAAGAATTCTAAATCTTCATTCTTCCAACTTCTAAATATTAATCTCTCAGTTTCAAAATAAATCATTACCTCACTCCCCTACTTGATGCATTTATTCCATATATTATACCATACACCCTGGTATAAATTGCTTTATATATGCTATTATGTTAAGTATATTACTAGGGATATATAGGAGGAATTTTTTATGGAATCTAATATGAAGGATATATTTAAGATCATCTCCCTAGCTGAAAAGCTAAAGAATGAATTAAGACATAGCTGGCTTTCAAGTGGAAGGCAAGAAAGTGTAGCAGAGCACACTTGGAGAATGTCTTTAATGGCAGTACTAATAGAAAAAAATTTATCTAAACCAGTTAATATGGAGAAACTATTGAAAATGATTATAATCCATGACCTTGTGGAGGCTGAAGCAGGGGATGTACCAGCCTTTGATATAATGAATAATGAGGAATTAAAAAACCTTAAGGCTAAAAATGAGTTAAAAGCAATAGAAAATATTAAAAATACCTTAGGCATGGACCTTGGAGAAGAGCTATATAATATATGGATAGAATTCGAAAACAAGACTTCCTATGAGGCTAAAATAGCAAATGCTCTAGATAAATTAGAAGTTCAAGTGCAGCATAACGAAGCTGACTTCTCTACTTGGATAGATATTGAACATAGTCTATGCTTTATGCTGGGACAATATGTAGAGTTTGAACCTGCCTTAATAGAACTTAAGGATATAATAGAAAATGAAGCAAAAGAAAAACTTAAATCTAATGGCATAGATGTAGAGTCAATTAAATGTGACTAACTGCTATTTATACTAATTGGGGCTGTGGCACTAAGAATAAATACTACAATATATTGTATGTAAATTTTTTAGTGCCACAGCTCCAATTAACTTTATTTGATGGCTATAAGCTTTAACACCCCCATCTTCTAAAAGGTGTGTGGGATAACAGTCGCGACAACTTTAGATGAGCTTATCTAACCTTCAGATGGTGGAAAGAACACCATCTGAAAGAAGATTGGCTCTATATCATATATTCATTTAAAATATTACTTAACTTATATGCTCCTTTATCGCTCATATGATCGAAATCTACAAAATCTTCTTCTTGAAATAATTCTGAATCATAAAAATCCATTAGTTTAAAATTAAACTTGTTTTGTAATTCTTCTATTCCTTCATAAAATTGCTTCTTATATTCTTCACTAAAATAATCTCTATAATATTTTGTAGCTGGAAGTATTAATACTATAGGTTGTATATTTCTATGATTACAAAAATCTAAAAACACCTTTAATACTTCAATATTCTCCTTCTTTGTCTCTTCATATATAAGCATTTTATTGTGACATCCAGCTCTCCACTTCGCCCCTTCTACCTTCTCTTCTTCACTTAAAGAGACTAAATCCCTCCCCCTTAAAAGACTTGTCCATTGTCTATTGGAATTTGGAGTAAAATATCCTCCATCAGCCTTATATATAAGTTTTATAAACTTATAATATATATCTTCTAAATTAAAAATAAACTTAGTTATCTCATCACAATAATAGTGTAAATATTCTATTTTATCATAACCATAATTATAGTTATGACTGTCCTTAAATATTGGATAATAAACATTTTCAATTCTAGAGACCTCATTATTTATTGATTTGGATAAATCAAAATGAAAACAATAATAAAATTGCCCTAAAATGCAATATCTTATATTATTATTTTCCTTTATTATATTTTTCATTATTTCTAGAGAATAATATAAATCTTGTGATGGTAAAGATAAATTAACTGCAGCCTTACTTAGAAGCTTTTCATCTATTCCATATAGGGAATAAGATGATCCTGCTATAATAACCTCTGTATTTTTATCCTTTGCCTTTTCAATTGTATTAACTAAAAAATTATAATCATGGTTTCTACTATAGATTTGAGAAGTTTTATTGAACATTTCATCTATTAATCTATCATAGTAAATTATATGATCAAATTGTTCTTTTTCCTCATTGTGAGAAGATGTCCTTTCACTAAAGATTAATATATCAAATTCTTTATCCTTCTTATCTATTAGATAATCTTCATTATAATTTCCTTTAAAATTAATAGAACTATTTATTACTTCCCCAATTAAATTATATTTATCTTCTCCCTTAAACCATAAATTCACCTTATACTCCTCTATGAACTCCTTAAAAAATTGTAATATATCCTCATAAATAATATCTTTTGCTTTCTTTATATATTTCTCATTAAATTTGTCACTATGAAATAAGCTCAATATATTACCTAGCTTGTCTAATAACATATTGAGCCTATCTAAATTCATATATTCTTTATTCTCTTCACTGAAACTACTTATTAAATCTAGTGCCTTTTTAATATTGTACTCTTCTAAATTATTTTGTAGTAGCCTTATGATTTTATTTAGCTTATCTATATTTTGTGAGTGTGTTGAAAAATCATATTTAAATTTCATAGTGCTTTTATCCTCCGTTTATTAACATATATATCCCTCTTAAGTTTATAGAATTTAATTTCTTTTATAGATTATAAAAAGTTCTAAGAAACTAATAAACTTTTATAATTTATTAAGATTAACAATTTCTCTTTTAATTACTATTAGTTTTCTTATATAAATTAGTTCATTTGTCTAATAATCATTATATTCTTATAAACAATTTAGTTTAAAGAATTTACTTAATCCTCTTAAACAAATTAGGATAATCCACAACTAAAGAATCTTTATCCACAATAATCTCTTCATTAAAACCACTTTCTAGGTTTTCATATTTATATTTACAGCCTTCTAAACTACTACTTATATAGGTATATCTCTGCTTCATTGATTTTAAAGTAAAGTTATCAACATCAATATAAACAACTCTTATATTTCTACTTTCTCCTTCATTTAAAGATAGCCTTTTTATAGGAAGTGTATTAGTAAAAGGTGTTGCTGATATATCAATATCTATACACCCTTTTAAATCATTTACCTCTTCCCCATTTTCATACTTCCATATTCCTTGTTCCTCTGATGTTATAAATATCTTCTTTAATTCATTATCATTTCTCTTTATATTAACTCTTTTTACTTCCCAATGAGTATTGCAATAAATTTCATAATATATACGTAATGGGACATCTTCCTTAACTATAACTGAGTCCATCTTTATATAGTCCTTTTCATAGTTTATATTTAAATGTTCTAAAGATAATACTTCTAACCCTTTCCATACTATATCCTTTTTCATAAATCCTCCTAAATATAATTAATTATAATACTTTAATATAGATGACTTGAAAAACTTTCTAAACCCATTGTCTTGAAGCATAGATTTTTCCTTGCAGTTTTTATTTAAAGCATAATCATTTTCCTTAATATCCATATAATACTTTCCACTGTCTATATGTATTGAAAGAGAATTTAGTGGGAATCCTTTATCTCTATTTTTATGTGGTTTTGATCCTATGATAAACTCCTCTGAACCTATATCCTCTCCATCATAACAAAAGATATTTTCCTTATCCATAACTAAACATATGGCATTTTTATATTTTACTCTCATTTCCCCACCTAGTTCTTTAGCTAAAGCACTATAATACTCTATCATTTCCTCGTCATTTAAAGTCTTCCCATGAACTCTTCTAACATGGACTCCTGGTTGCCTATATTCCTCTATCCCTTCTATATATAGTCCAGAATCACAGGAAAATACAGGCTTTTTATAAGCTTCGTAGTATGCTAAAGCCTTAATTCTAGCATTCTCTAAAGGATTATTACCACTCTCATCTATTGAATCTAACTCTAAATTCAACTCTTTTAACCCAATGACTTCTATATTTAATTCTTTAACTATCTCCTTCATGAACATTAATTTTGAAGGATTGCTAGTACCATATAATAATCTAATTTTCTCCTTGTCCCATTCTATATGATTCATTTAAAATATCCCCCTAAATAAATATTAATAATATATAAAAATTCTAAGCTTTAGGGAAAGGTTTCTTAAACTTAGAACCTACCCTTAACCAAAGCTTAGAAAATTTATCTTCTAAATATAAATAATATATCATCCTAAGAGCTTATAACTGATACTAATCTAACGAGTATTTATATCTATTGTTAAGATATAAAAAATACTAATCTTTAAATATCCTTATTAAGAGATCCTAGTTTTCTATTTAAATCTGTTTTTAATAAGTCTAAGAATTTTGAAACAGTATTTTTTTCATCAAGATTTAACTTTTCAAAAATTTTTTTATCCTCATCCATAGCTTCCATATGAATTTTTTTATGTTCCTTAAATATCGTCTCTCCCTTATCTAAGAGATTAAAATACTTTTCTTTTTTATTTCCCTCTATCTGATACTGATATATATATCCTCCTTCTATTAATCTCTTCGTAATCTTAGTCACACCACCCTTAGTTATCTTTAGGTGATCTGTAATTTTAGTCACATTAGTAAAGTCATTACTTCCTATATAATCAATAGTATGTACTTCATTCACATTTAGATTATCATAGCACTCCTTAAATCCTTTTTCATTATATTCATCAAAAAGTTGAAATACCTCTATTAATTTTTCTAAAAGTAACTTATCATTCATTATATCTACTCCTTAATCTATGTCTACTAAAACCCTAGTAGATAGCCCTGTAGAAAAAGGGTTCTCTATCCACATAGTATACACATTGAATTTGTCTCCCTTCTTACATTTTAATGTATTTAAACTTAAATTTTCAATAATATAAGTATTATTTTTTTCTGCTTTTACATCTGCTTCAAAATGTTCTTTCCCCTTACGAACCCCCGCACAATCAATTCCTATAAAAGCCACCTTTTTATCTAATAGATAATCTAAAACTTTCCAACTAAGATAACAATGGTCTTTTATATACCCCTCACTTCCATACTCATACTTTTCTTGTATATTTGTTTTAAATATAATAAATTCAGCCTCATCTATTTTTATACCTTCTAATGCCTCAATACCTATCTCCTCATTCTCCTTATAATTACTACAATCAACTAGTATCCCTCTTGTTTTAAAATAATCTAAAGGAACCTTACTCTTATTACATACATCTATATGGGTTCCAATATGTCCTAATTTTAATAACCTATCCTTATCTTCTCCTACCCCATTCCAAATCTTATTATCCTTTTTTAATTCTAAAGTTATATCTATCATGTTTTCTCCTCCTTATTATTTCCTTGTAAACAATATTAATTCTTTTTTGTTTCCTCGTCAACCTTTTTGTTTATTTGTAGCCTAAGATATAACTCTAAACTCATTTTATAATTTACTATAATGGTTAATTTTCTTCATTTATACCTTAATATAAATTTCTTGGTTATCTCAGTTCTAAAAATATAATAGTATATCTAATATTAAATACAACAAAAAGAAAGTGCCAAAAGGCACCCTCTAAAATTTAAATTATTCAAATTCTATAGGTTTTAGTCTCCAAAAGATATTCCAACACTCCTAGCTGCATTCATTACACTGCCATTTACGTTAACATTCTTTATTTTTCCTATAACATCTTCTAAAGATACATATCCTATTTCATTCCCCCTTAAACAAACCATATTACCATACTTCTCTTCTTTAATAAGTTCCACTGCCTGAGTTCCATATCTTATGGATAATATTCTATCATAAGGACTTGTATCTCCACCTCTTTGTATATGTCCAAGATTTGTACTTCTTATTTCATGATGAGGAATAAGTCTCTCTAAATCCATTGCTAATTTTTGCCCTATTCCTCCAAGTCTTATTGGATCTTCACTATCTTCTATTATTTTACTTACAACTATCTGTCCATCTATAGGCTTTGCTCCTTCAGCCACAACTATTATAGTAAAGGATTTATTATTTCTATCCCTTTCTTTAACCTTTTCCACAACCTTTGTTATATCATAAGGAATTTCTGGTATTAATATAACATCTGCTGAGGCTGCTAGTCCTCCATAAAGAGCTATCCATCCTGCATTTCTTCCCATAACCTCAAGTACCATCACCCTATGATGAGATTCTCCCGTAGTATGAAGTCTTCCAAGAGCTTCTGCCACTACATTAACAGAGGTTTGAAATCCAAAGGTATAATCTGTTAAAGCAAGGTCATTATCTATGGTTTTAGGTATTCCAATAACATTTATACCTTTTCTATAAAAATCTCTAGCTGAGGTCAATGTTCCATCTCCCCCTACTACTACAAGTACATCCACTCCCTCTTTCTGAAGATTATGAACTGCTACATTAGATACATCCTTTTTTATCATAACTCCATTCTCTTCAGCTGAATAATTAAACAGATTGTCCTTATTTGATGAATATAATATGGTTCCTCCTTTATGAAGTATTCCTGAAACTGAATTTAAATCTAATTTCACATAATCATTTAAATAAAGTCCCTTATACCCGAACTTATATCCTATAACCTCATATTTATATTTTAGTATAGCTGTCTTTACCACAGATGATATAACTGCATTAAGCCCTGGACAATCTCCCCCTCCAGTTAATATTGCCACCTTTTTTCTCTCACCCATATTAACACTCCCTTATTCATATATGAATTTGCCTTAATATAATTTATGCAGAACTTCTTTCATATATAAATACTAATGTCATATTAATTCTTATTTTTTAATATAATATCTCTTATTAAAATACACATTAAATAAAATACTTTTCCCTTATTATTCCCTCAATTACTTTACCTAATAATATATATTAAAAGCATAGTACTTCATAAATGCTTATATAATTTCCCCAATGCGATAAGGATCTTAACTAATATTAAACTTAAAACTAAAAGGAACCCAGCAGAATATGGAATCCTACTGGGTTTTTATATTTTTTTATTTTATATTAAATAGACCTTTATTATCAATTAAGAAATTTTAAATATGGTGAACCTAGCTGATACTTGAGTTTCTCCTGTATCTCCACCAATAGTTATAGTTTGTCCACTTAGATTATATACCCTTAATACTGTTCCTGCTGGTATATCACCAGTAACTCCAAAGGTTATGGTTTGTTGTCCTACTGAAACTCCATAGGTAGCTCCATCTATAGCTGGTAATGGGTTTCCATTAAGTCCTATTCCTAGACCTATTGGACTTGCCTGACATGCTACAGGCATAATTAATGCAGTGACATAATAGTTTCCTGGAACATTGATTATAAATCCATCTACACCATTGAAGGTTACATTATTTAATACTGCTCCAGTCATAGGGAATTGAACTGCTCCTAAATTAGCTATGGTTTGTGGTGTCCTTCTTACAAGACTTCCATTAGGAGTTGACATTGTTCCAGTAGCTCCTGTTGATCCTGTTGGCCCTGTTGGTCCTTGTATTCCTTGAGGTCCTTGTGGTCCTGTCGGTCCTTGTAGACCCTGAATTCCTTGTGGTCCTTGTGGTCCTGTTGCTCCTTGCACACCTTGTATTCCTTGGACCCCTTGTATTCCCTGTGGTCCTGTTGGTCCTGTTGGTCCTTGAGGTCCTTGTGGTCCTGTAGGTCCTTGAACCCCTTGAATTCCTTGAGCTCCTTGTGGTCCTGTTACTCCTTGTGGTCCTTGTATTCCTTGAAGTCCTTGTATTCCTTGTGGTCCTTGTGGTCCTGTTGGTCCTGTCACTCCTTGTGGTCCTTGAACTCCTTGTGCTCCCGTGTTTCCTTGAATTCCTTGAGGTCCTGTTGGTCCTGTTGGTCCCTGCGGTCCTCTAGGTCCTATTGGTCCTTGAACCCCTTGTACCCCTTGAGGTCCTTGCGGTCCTTGTGGTCCTGTTACACCTTGTGGCCCCTGTGGCCCTACCGGTCCTTGCTCTCCTGTTGCTCCTCTTACCCCTTGGATTCCTTGTGGTCCTGTTGGTCCCGTTGGTCCCTGCACACCTTGTGCTCCTGTTGGTCCCTGAATTCCTTGTGGTCCTTGTGCTCCTTGAGGCCCTTGCACACCCTGTGGTCCTGTTACTCCTTGTTGTCCCTGTGGCCCTACTGGTCCTTGTGCACCTGTATTTCCTTGTAAACCTTGAATTCCTTGTGCACCTTGTGGTCCTGTTGGCCCTTGTGGTCCCTGCGGTCCTGTTGGTCCTTGTACTCCTTGAACACCCTGCGGTCCCTGTGGTCCCTGTGGACCTGTTACTCCTTGTAATCCCTGTGGTCCTACTGGTCCTTGTGGTCCTGTATTTCCTCGTTGTCCTTGGATACCTTGTGCTCCTTGTGGTCCTGTTGGTCCCTGCACACCTTGTGGTCCTGTTGGCCCTTGCACTCCCTGCGGTCCTTGTGGCCCCTGTTGTCCTTGTGGTCCTTGCGGTCCTGTTGCGCCTCGTGGTCCTTGTGGCCCTACTGGTCCTTGTGCACCTGTATTTCCTTGTAAACCTTGAATTCCTTGTGCACCTTGTGGTCCTGTTGGCCCTTGTGGTCCCTGCGGTCCTGTTGGTCCTTGTACTCCTTGAACACCCTGCGGTCCCTGTGGTCCCTGTGGACCTGTTACTCCTTGTAATCCCTGTGGTCCTACTGGTCCTTGTGGTCCTGTATTTCCTCGTTGTCCTTGGATACCTTGTGCTCCTTGTGGTCCTGTTGGTCCCTG
>NZ_KK366005.1:195511-337221 GCF_000686705.1 Clostridium hydrogeniformans DSM 21757
CCTTGTGCTCCTTGTGGTCCTGTTGGTCCCTGTGGTCCTTGTGGTCCCGTTGGCCCTTGCACTCCTTGAATTCCTTGCACTCCTTGTGGTCCTTGTGCACCTGTTACTCCTTGTGGTCCTTGTGGTCCTATTGGTCCTTGGGCTCCTGTATTTCCTTGAATTCCTTGCACTCCTTGTGGTCCCTGTGGTCCTTGTGCTCCTGTTGGGCCTTGTGGTCCTGTTGGTCCTTGTGGTCCTGTTGCTCCTCTTAATCCCTGTGGACCTTGCACTCCTTGGATACCTTGAACCCCTTGAGCACCCTGTGGTCCTTGTGGTCCTGTTGCTCCTCTTGGTCCTTGAATTCCTTGAACCCCTTGAATTCCTTGTGGTCCTGTTGGTCCTTGTACTCCTTGTGGCCCTTGTGGTCCTACTGGTCCCTGTGGTCCTGTTGCTCCTCTTTCACCTCTTGGTCCTGTTGGGCCTGTGGGTCCTGTTGCCCCTCTTAATCCCTGTGGTCCTTGTGGTCCTGTTGGTCCTATTGGACCTTGTGGGCCTTGTGGTCCTGTTGGTCCTGTTGCACCTCTTAACCCTTGTGGACCTTGTGGTCCCGTTGGGCCTGTTGCTCCTCTTAACCCCTGAATTCCTTGTGGTCCTGTTGGTCCTGTTGGGCCTGTTGCCCCTCTTTCACCTCTTGGACCTCTTTCTCCTCTTGGTCCTTGTGGTCCCGTTGGACCTGTTGCTCCTCTTAATCCCTGTGGGCCTTGCGGTCCCGTCGGTCCCTGTGGTCCTCTTGGTCCTGTAGCTCCTGTTGGACATACTGGACATGGAATATTGCTACAATGAATTATAAGATAAGGCCTCTTTTCTCCTCTACTTGAAGAAAACGTTACTGCACCTTCGTCAGAATTTGACTTAAGTGTTAAACCATAGTTTTCTTCTATCCCATATGCCCAATCTCTAACCAATTCTGTTATATCTATACCTATATATCTTCCTTCACTATTTTTTCCTATTGATTTTTCTATATTAGTAAAGGTTGAATTAGGTGCGGTATTCCATGTTACTTCTTCACTATTGAAATCTTCAAGGTTTCTATATACTCTAAGACCTATTGAATCTCTATGATTACATAAAGAAACAGAGTCAACATGTAATCTAAGCTCAGCTTTTAATATATAATCACAAGTTGCTAGATCTGATATATCAAACTTTATTAAGGTATGAAGGCAGTCTATTACACATTTTATCTTTGTTTCTCCTACAGCCAAATAATGAGATCTTATAAAATTTTTGTCACTTAAATGTCTGGAAACAAAAACATCATTTGTTGTAGGGATTTTTATGAAGCTCAAAAAAGCACCCCCTATATTATTTTTGGTTATTATATAATATTACTAATTAACCAAAACTGTGTATAAACATATAAAAATTTTAAATACATTTAAATAATTATAGCTATTATACCTATTAGGAGTAACTGCTTTTTAAATACAAATCAATATATACAATCTTTAGAAAAATAATATTAATTTTCTTCTTACTTAAGTAAAGCTACTATATAGAACATAACTTTTTAATATAGTTATTTTTACGTATAAATTTTTAACTAGCACACCACGTATAGTTAATGTATTTTAAAAATAAGTATTTAAAGTTGTCATAAAGAAAACCATGGATAAACGAAAATTTATCCATGGTTTTTTAATTTTATATTAATCTTCTATTTTTTCTGGAACATTAATCTTATCTGAGTATATTTGGTCCTTTAAGTTCCCCTCTCCATCAGGTAATATCTCATTATTATAGACATTAATAGCTCCAGCATTTATGAATGCCTGACTTTTTAATGCATCTACTATAACCTGATCTAAGGTGCTTTTTCTTTGTTTCATGATACCACCTCCATATCTTCTGTAGATTACCTAATACTATATTTTCTAAGTATTAATACTCTTTAGTTTACTCAAGAGAAAAAATTTTATCCTTTTCCTCCAATAATCTAACTATAGGTATGAAATAACATATAAAGTTAAGCTATTCCTATAAAAACTCTGGTTAATGTACTATATATTAGTTAAAATGATAATTTAATACTTTTTAAGCATTTACTATTAACTATAAATACAGTATTATATAACTTATAAAATGATTATCAGTATTCTAAAGTGAGGTGAAACCCATGTTTAAAATTATGAACATTACTTCTTTTATTTTACTGTTAGTTCTAGTTATATTAGGACTTTTAGTGTATTTTTTATACACTAAAAAATAATAACTTTAAAGAAAAATCCAAGGGGGAATAAGCTAATGTATTTATCTGTAATTTGTGTTTTCATAATGATTATTCTTTTATTCTTACTTTTTATATCATTATTATCCCTAATCATATACTTTATTTTTTTCAGATAAATCTTTGTTAAATTTTCATATATGCTTTTGAAAATTAGAGTATATAGACGAATTTTATGGTATAATATACCATAATGTTTCATAAAACTATTAATTGTAATAAATATTTTAAAAATATATTGGTATTTTTTAAAGCATTTGTAATAGTACTAAGTTCTAATTTATAGTTTCATGTCATTATAAATCTAGGCAAAGGTAAACCATATTATATATTTACCTTTTTATATGGGAGGTATTATAACTTGAATGCTTTAGGAATTATTGGATCAATGGATTTAGAAATGGAAATCATTAAAGAAGATATGAAAATTTCAAGAATTGAAAGATATGGTGGATTTAAATTCTACCTGGGTAAGGCCTATGGTATTAATATAATCCTTACCTCCTGTGGTATAGGTAAGGTTAATGCAGCCTCTTGTACCCAAATTCTCATCACTAAATTTTTAGTTACTTCTATAATAAATACCGGAATAGCTTTAAGCTTAAAAAATCAGATAAATACATGTGACATAGTTATAAGTGATAATATAACCTATCATGACGTAAAGATAATACAAATGAAAAACTATTTTCCTTTTAAACAAAGTTTTAAAGGAGATAAATATTTAAAGGAACTAATCTTATTAGCTTATAACAACTTAACCCCAAAGCTCTTCAAGCTTCATTATGGAAAAATTGTTACTGGAGAAAACCTCCCAATGAATGAATTATCTAAAGCTTCAATATTAAATAACTACAACCCCCATTGTATTGAAACTGAGGGAGCTGCTATTGGTCACGTATCCTATATAAATAATATTCCCTTTATTATTATAAGATGTATTTCTGATAATAATGAAGGTAACCCTTCAATGGAATATGAAAAATTTGAAGCTATAGCCTCCAATAACTCTGCTAACTTGATTCTAAGTTTATTAAAGGTCATGGGTAATAATAACTATACAAGCGAAATCCCTATGGATTCAATCTCACCATAGGGATAATCTCCTAAGCTATTGTATGACTTGTTTTTGCTTTTAGATATATATATGTATAAGCTAAATCTACTAACATGTATACTGCTATAAAAGGACTTAATATATCCCATGATGTCATGACTCTAGTATATAAAAGCTCTATCCTTGGCTGTATAATATATATGGTTAAAAAAGATAGGAATACCCAATACACAGAAAACTTTAAGCATATATGACCATTTAATGATAAAGGCATTTTTGAATAGTCCCACCACTGTTTATTAAAAAATTTTTTCAGTAAAAATCCACTAACATACTCCACTAAAGAGGGTACAACAAAACTTAAAATAAGAATCATAAACCAGTTCGAAACATAATTTAAAAGTACTATTAGGATTACTGGTGCAAAGCCATACATAGGTTTAAACGGGCCCTGGAGAAATTTATCTTCTTTAAGCCTTCTATGTACTACTATGCAGTATATATTTTCTAAACACCACCCTAAAAACGAATATACTATAAAATAAAAAAAGAGTTCATTTAATGAAAAGTTTCCCTTAAGACCTAAGTGCGGTATATCTCTTAATAAAATACTCATTTATAACCCATCCTTTCTATATTTAAAGTTATAAATAGTATTAGTATCTTAAGGATATTTTATCCCCCGATTATACACCTTATAATATTTTTATAGAACGGTTCTTCCTTCAGATGGTGTTCTTTCCATCATCTGAAGGTTAGATAAGTTAATCTAGTGTCGTAACAACTGTTATCCCCCACCTTTTAGAGGATGGGGGTGTTAAAGATTATAGCCATCAGATAAATTAAGTTAGTATTAATTTAGTATATCTGCTTCCCCCTACAGCTATTAAAATCCTATCTCAAGAAATCCCCTATATATTTCATAAAGAAGCATCTCATTAATTGAGTAAAAACTATAAAGAAATTTAGATACTGGTTTCGAGGAATTAAACAAGCTAAACCCTTATAGCTTAAAGGTTTAGCCTCTATTTTTATATTTAACTCCTAAGAATTATATTAAAGAAGTATATATAGCCTCCTACTAAAATTAATATTTTATATTGCTTAATTTTTTTAAAATATACTCCTTTTCTACCACATAGATTTCCATAAATCTTTTAAGGTAAATTCCTTTTTTATTAAAATAATGTATATATAGAATACACTAAAGATTATTCCTATTATTTTAAGTTTTAAGCTTTCTCCTCTTGGTGGAAAGTAGAAAATTAATTGCAAAAGTGTTAGAAATAAAAAAGAAATTAAAAAATAATCACAATCTGTTCTTAATTTCTTTACATTAAACCAAAGAAATCTTTCCATATATTCCTCCTATAAGAAACTCATATTAACTTCCTAATAAATTTTTTATTAATATATTTCAAAACGTCACAATCACTATATACATTTTATCATATCTCTTTTTATATGTCATAATTCACCATATTTAATTAAAAATAAATATACTTTACCATGTTTTATATAGATATTCCTAATAAACTATTAATGGAGTTGAGTTTGTGAATATCTTTACAAATTATTTTGAGTAATTAAACAAGCTAACCCCTTATAACTTAAGGGTTAGCTTGTTTTCTCCTTAGAATATAAGTCTTCTTTTAAATAAAATCATATATATACCTTATACTACTAGAAATTAAGATTTTACCCTCCTTAATTCTTTAAAATATAAGCTTATTTTTAACTTATACCTTTCCATAAATCTTTTAAGGTAAACTCCTTTTTCATCAAAATAATATATAGGTATAATATACTATGAATTATTCCTAGTATTATATACTTCAAGGTTAATTTATTTATTGGAAAATAACATACTACTTGTACAAGAGTTAGAAATAAAAAAGTAATTAAAAAATAATCACAATCTGTTCTTAATTTTTTTAGATTAAAATAAATAAATCTTTCCATTCCTCATCTTATTATTATATTGGTAACAGTATCATTATTATATTAGTTATTGCCCAATTAGCTGTTTCTGGAACTCCAATATATCTAAACGCACTCTTAATCAAATCTTCTATAGTATCAGAAATACCTATAAATTGATCTGCAGCCTTAAAGAAAAGATCAAACTTTAAATAACCTTTTAACCAATTAGGACATTTATCATAAACTTTGGTCCAATTTTCTTTCAACCATTTTACTGCTATTCTTAATGTCTCTTTCGTCACCTTTGATCCAGGAGCCCTTTGTAAATCCTCGTTATACTCTTTTGTGACATCATCATTTAAACTTGCTTTAATATAATTTGCTATATCTAACAAATTATATCTAACTCCATCAACTTCAACTGTATTTTCATCTATCTTCTTGATATCTTTTATTTCTGTCATAGCATTCTGTTCTATATGTACTGTGTCTGCTATAGCGATAGTACCTGGAGCAATAACAGCTGTTGTTATTGAACAAGTTAATGTTAAAATTATTAATTTTGAAATTAGATGTTTTTTCATTATTATCCCTCTTTTACATATAATGTAATATTTCATTATATATCATATTATATTATAATACATAATATGTAAATACAATTTCTTAATTTTATGTATATTATTACTATTTTCTATAGAAATACATATAAAAATAGAATTTTATATTACACAAATATGTAATTAATTAAAACTACACTCAATTGGGATACTTAATTTTATCTATACTAAATAAAATTATTAACTACATTATTAAAGGCACTAAGAAAATCTTAGTGCCTTAATCTATTACGCTAGGCATTACCCTATAACGCTAGATTTCTTATATAACTTATTAAAAGCTTTACTACAAACATACTATTATTTAATAACTATCTTAGTTATATACTTTAAATATATTTTATATTATGATAAACTATAAATCAATACAAAACAAGAAAAATTAATAAGAAATAAGAAAGACTAATAATAAAACCTAATTTTAATTAAAGATTTTAATAAATTCCCACCACTTACTAATATTTTATGGGAGGTGATACTATGTTTGCCAAAGAGAGAGAAGAAAAAATCTTAACTATTCTTAATGATGAAGGTAGAGTGAATGTGAAAAACTTAAGTGAAACTTTCTCTGTTACTGAGGATTGTATAAGGAAAGACTTAAAGAAATTAGAATCCATGGGCAAATTAAAAAGAGTTTATGGTGGTGCTATACCCTTAAGGCAAAAGTACTTATGTACTGATGTAGTGAAACGAAATACTGAAAACCTTCATTCAAAAGAAATAATATCAAAGAAGGCTTTAAGCCTCTTAAACAATAAGGATATGATATTCTTAGATACCTCTAGTACTAACTTGGTTTTTGCTAAGCTTTTATCCGAAACTAATCTAAGTATTACTGTAGTAACTAATATGATAGATATAGTTCTAGCTCTTAAAAACCATAGAACTATAAAGATAATATGTACTGGTGGAAGCTATGTTAACGACATTAATGGCTTTTCTGGAAGTGAAACTATTAACTTTATAAATCAATACTTATTTACTAAAGCTTTTTTAGGAGTTGCTGGCATAAACTTATTTGAAGGTTACCTAACTGATGCTGATATTGAGGATGGCAATACTAAAAAAGCCATAATAAAAAACTCAAAGGAAATATATATAGTTATGGAAAATAAAAAGTTTTCCTATGATTCCTTTCATAAATTTGCTTTTATAAATGATATTAATGGCATAATAACAGAGGCTACTCCTCCCAAAAGTATATTAGATGAAGCTAAAGATAATGAAATATTAATTTTATAACTATATCTTCTCATATAGTGTTCCTACTTTAATTCTTAACTTATATATAAAGTTTCACTTTGATTAATTAGCATCTAGAGCTATGTATATCTTAAATTTTCACCTGCAAACTCTATAATAAATCCCCATTGATTATTAACCTTTAACAATCAATGGGGATTTTTATACTCTATGATTATAATATTTTACTTAAAATATACTGCCTTTTCTTCCTTATTCATTTTAAGCTGAGCTATTAAGAATAATACTATTGAAAATCCTAGCATTATAACAATATTACTTGTTATATCTATAAGCTTCTTACCTTCTATAAGACCTGTCAATGCATCCATTCCCCAGGTTACAGGAGACAGTATAGATATATTTTGCATAGTCTTTGACATGAACTCCTTAGGCCAAAAGCATCCTCCAAGCATAGATAAAGGGGTTATAATAACAGTTGACATTATACCAAGAGCATCCATAGATGGAGAGAAAACAAGGATAACCATGGCTATTGCCACTCCAACTAGCCCTAAAATACTTAGTACTATAAATAGGTTTATAAAGGATATAGGTAAACTTATCTTTAATATATTTAAAAGAAGAATCTGAAGCAATATTTGAAGCTCTAATATTAAATAACATCCCATCATATTTCCAAGAATATAGGCTTTAGAGCTTACTGGACTACTACATATTCTTTCATAGGTTTTATCAATCTTTTCCCTTAGAATAATAGATATTCCATTGCTTGCGGTATACATAATAAACATTATAAACATACCAAGAACTGTTCTATATATCCCTGAATTTTTTTCATAATCCTGAAGATCCTTTGAGACCTTTAAGTCTAATTTATTATTTATATAATCCTTATAAAGAGTTTTAAATTTCTCTTCATCTCCTTTAGCTAAGTCCTTTAAAGAACTAATAGAACCTATAAAGCTATTTAATCCTTCCCTAAGATAATATTTTTTCTCATTTTCTTCAAGGCTTAGTATAGACACCTTAGGATTCTTTCCTTTTATAAGATCATCCTTGAAATTCTCTTCTATAACAAGTGCTCCTTGAATCTTCCCTTTAGCTATCTTCTCCTTAGCCTCTTCCCTTGAAAATTCTTTTAAATCATACTTAGATTGACCCTGTAATGATCCTATAATATCCTCACTTAAATAAGATTTATCTTCATCTACTACAGCTAAGGTATAGTTTTTATCTCCTATGCTATTAAATATATTTACTATAATCGCTGTAGAGAGTATAGGGATTAAAAATAAAAATATATATATCTTCTTACTAAAATACATTTTTATATTATGCTTAAATATCATAAATACATTTTCCATTATGCCATATCCCCCTTCCTATAACTTAAAGCTGATATAGATATAAAAATTACTGCAAGTAATACTGTAAGACTAATATTGGGTATAATACTATCAAATTTATTTAAATGTATGGACTCCATAAGAGATATATTTGCCCATTTTATAGGAGATACATATCTACCTATAACCGCCAATGGATTATCATCAGGAAGTCCTATATAGCTTCCTGAAATACTACCTAAAATAGGTATTAATATCTGAACTATTGCCATTCCTACATTTTCATTTCTAAATATATGATATAATGCTATACCTAAAGATGATGCCATTATAATTTCACATAGCAATATTAAGAAAACTAAAGCTAGGTTATCTCCAAAGTTTACCTTATAAACAAACTTACTGAATAGGACTAATATGATCATTTGTATTGATGTAACTGATACAACTCCCATAAGCTGAGCAGTAAAAATCCTCATCTTAGATATTGGAGCTATTAGAATTCTCTTTCCTACACTCTCCTTAAGTTCCTTAGCTGCATATACTCCACTTATTGCACCATACATTATCATTAATGTAATCATTGCTATACCATAATAGTCCATAGGACTCATTTGTTTTTCTTCCTCTATCCCATTAAGTTCTACATAACTATTTCTAAAATTATTTAATGCTTTTTCCACATAAGATGGATCTTCCTTATATATAGTACTTATAGATGCCATATTATCATTAAAGGATGTGGTTAAAATCTCTATTATGGCTGCCTCAAAAGGTGGTTTTTTACTAAACTCTACATCTATTTTCTTTTCCTTTTCGTCTATAACTACCAAACCATGAGCTCTTCCTTCTTCAACTTCCTTTCTACCTTTCTCTAAGGATTCAGCCTTAGTATACTTAAAATCCTTAAAGGCGTCTCCTTTAGAAACTCCTGAAAGAAAGTTTTCATAATTATTCACAATGGCCGAATTCTCTGCTGAATAATATACAAGATTTATATTTTTTACACCTTCGCCTGAATCTTTGTTAAAGGAGGACCCAAGCATTCCAATGAGGGCTATTGGCATTATAACCATTATCCCCATAGTTTTCATATCTCTTAAATTTCTCTTTATATTTGCTATTATTATACTAAGCATAGGTTTCCCCCCTAATCTCTTAACTTTCTACCAGTTAATGATAAGAATACTGTTTCAAGGTTTGGTGCTTTTGTTTCTACTGAAAGGATTTTTATATTATTATTAATAAAATATCCTATTAATTTATCTAAGTTATTTACTTCCTTTTTGCTACTTATGGATACTAGACTTTCGTCAATTGAAACATCTAAAACTCCTTTTATAGCCTTAATTTCTTCCTCATTACAATTTGAAGTATCATCTATTCCTATATTTACAGTAGATACATCTGTGACTAATGTCTTTAAGTCCTCTAATGTTCCCTCTGCAATAACCTTACCATGGTCTATTATGGCAGCTTTACTACAAAGAGCTTCTACCTCCTC
This sequence comes from Clostridium hydrogeniformans DSM 21757, assembly GCF_000686705.1. Taxonomy (GTDB): domain Bacteria; phylum Bacillota; class Clostridia; order Clostridiales; family Clostridiaceae; genus Clostridium_Z; species Clostridium_Z hydrogeniformans. The sequence goes on from NZ_KK366005.1 coordinate 205,437, forward strand.
CATGTAGTGAGTGGTATATATTATAGTACATCCATCTCCATTTAGCTTTCTTATAGAATTTAATATGTGATTTCTAGATTGTGGATCTATTCCAACAGTAGGTTCATCCATTATTATAAGCTTTGGAGTATGAACTATAGCACAAGCTATGTTAAGTCTTCTCTTCATACCACCTGAAAATTTCTTTGGATATTCCTTTGCTTTATCTTCAAGACCTACAAACCTTAAAGCTTCCATTGACTTTTCCTTTAATTCTTTTCCACGTAATCCATATAGGCTTCCAAAGAAGCTTACATTCTCATAAGCTGTAAGTTCCATATATATGGCTATGTCTTGTGGCACTATTCCTATATTTTTCTTCACAAAATTTTGCTCCTTAATACTGTCTTTTCCTAGAACTAATATTTGACCCTTGTCCTTTCTAAGAAGTCCACAAATTAAGTTTATAATTGTACTCTTTCCTGCTCCATTTGGTCCTAAAAGTCCATATATTTCCCCTTCATTTACAGAAAGATTTATATTATCCACAGCAACTAAGTCTTGAAATCTTTTTAAAAGATCCTTTATTTCTAATACCTTCATAATAACTCTCCTCCTAAATATAATAAAACTTAAATTTTCATGTATCTAAATCCTTATGAGTTTTGTATTCTCTTAATCCTTAACTTAATTATATATAATACTGCAGAATTCTTTTAGTGTATTATGTCATGTTTTATATATGACTAAAGTCATATACTTATAACTTATATAGAATGAATCTTTCTTCAAATAGTGTTCTTTCCACAATCTGAAGGTTAGATAAGCTCATCTAGGGTTGTCTCAACTGTTATCTCTCACTTTTAGAGGATGGGTGTGTTAAAGCTTATAGCCATAAGATAAAAAAACATCCTAAGAGTTTATTAAGTATAAATAAACTTCTAAGATGCTTTTTAATTTCTTTAATATATCTTATATATAATCTGTCTTCTCCTACTTAAGAACCTTAATAGTGCTTATAACCTTAGATCTTTCACTCATCATTTCTCTGAACTTATTAAGTTCTGGATGATCCTCAAGGAAAGGAAAATCTGTTGGTCCTCCTGTTAAATAAGTAATTCCTTTAGCTTCAAATGTCTTAGGTGATCCAACTCCATCATAATGTTCTTCTTCATTGTCCTCTGTTTTCTTAGTTATTAAAAATAACCAGCCTTCTCCTTTATAGGTTAGCGGCTTATCCTTGGGTTTAAAAAATACCATGATTCCATCCTTAGACTCCTCAACTCTATAATGATTTACCCAACTAGCTGGAAAGGTAATTGAAAACCCTAAAGCCTTACTTACATATTCTTTTGGTCCAGCTGCTTTATTTTCTTCTGGTTTAACTTCTTTTTTTATATTTTCTTTTACCTTTTCATTAGAGACTTTATTACTTACAGTATTTTCATTAGATTTCTTATCACTATTAGTTTTTGGTAGACTTTTACTTTCCTCTACTGGTTTGCTATTTAGCTCTTTCTTGTTATCTTCATCATCTTTTCCTTCTAGTTTTTCCTCTTCCTTCTTATCTTCTTTAATATTTTCATTGTCTCTATTCTCTCTATTATCTGATACAATATTCTCATTTTTAATAGAAGTTTTTCTTTCTTCCTTTTCGCCTACAAAGATATAACTAGCTATTATTACTATAATAACTAAAAATCCTCCTATAAATATAGCCCTTTTCTTCATATATACTATCCCCTTTTTTAATGACATCTATTTTATATTATTTTGTTTATCCTACTAATATAATGAAATAAAGATATAAATCTACTTCTAAAGTTTTATTATCTCACTATTAGTATATCTCACTTCTTAAAACCCTTTACAATAATATGATAAATATTTTTATTATGACAATAAAGAAGCTTTACTAAACAACAAATAACTAGCTATTCCCCCTAGTAAGGTTGCAATTATATCCTTAATATCAAAGGTTCCATAAGTAACTATTAACCCTTGTAAGATTTCATAAATTATAAACCCTAAGGTTATAGAGAATACAGCTAACCCTAGGTGAATCTTAGTTTTTTCATAAAGAATTATTGATAACACTGTATTTATAAGAACTGCCATAAAGTTTGAAAATGAATCTGCAATTCCATAATCAAAGATATTATTGCTATATATAAAGGATCTGTAGATGTAATATAATGCTTTATTAATAAAAATTAGCATTACTAAAAGCACTATAAGTAACCTTCTTTTTTTCATATTTCCCCCTAAATATTATAAAACTCATCTAACCTTCAGATGATGTTCTTTCCGCTATCTGAAGGTTAGATGAGTTAACCTAGTGACGTAACAACTGTTATCCCCCACCTTTTAGAGGATAGGGTGTTAAAGCTTATAGCCATCAGATAGACTCTTATATGATCAATAAAAATCTCTAGGTTTTACATTTATAATTAATTACTCTGTCACTGACTTTATAACCCTACAAGGGTTACCAACAGCTACTACATTGGATGGTATATCCTTAGTAACTACACTTCCTGCTCCTATTACACTATTATCTCCAATAGTTACTCCTGGAGTTATTATAACTCCTCCCCCTATCCATACATTATTCCCTATGTTTATTGGTTTTGCATACTCTACCCCTTCTTTTCTAAGGTTAGGCTCTATAGGATGAGTTGCTGTGTATAACCTTACATTAGGTGCAATAAGTACATTGTCTCCAATATTAACCGGAGCACAATCTAGGATAACACAATCAAAATTTATAAAAACATCTTTCCCCATGTGAATATTTACCCCATAATCACAAGCAAAAGGAAGTTCTACAGTAAGCCTTCCTTGAAACCCTCCAAGTAGCTCTTTAAGTATTTCTTTCTTGGTGCTTCCTTCTTCCTCTGTGGTATTATTAAATAATCTAGTAAGCCTTCTAGCATTTTTTCTAAGTTCCCTAAGCTCCTTATCTCCAGCATCGTAAAATTCTCCACTTATCATCTTTTCTCTTTCTGTCATTATTATATCTTGGCTAGATGCACATCCTTAAATGCTAATCCCACCAAGTCTCACCGTCCTTTCATATATATTTTTACTATATTTAATACTTCTTACCACTATTCTAAAATAGATTTTCTTAATTTACTAATATTATTTTCAAGTATTCATGTCATCCTATGTATTTAACTTGTCTATATTTTTAATAATTTTTATATAAGAAAAGTATGTTATCTAGTTAGAAGTATGTTATTTAGTTAGTAGAATCTACTTCATAAATTAGTTCTACCATTCCTTAATTATACAATTAACCCTATCTTATAACTACAAGTAAAATAAGAATTAATAGAATTATATAGTATACATTAACTTTAAAACTTAAAACCCTATATAGGGCTTTTGATTCAAAACTTATCTTATGCATTACTTAAGACCTAAGGTTTTAAAGGATATAAGTCCATGTATAAGTTAATATTCAAGATAAAAACCCTATAGATATCTACAATATAAAACAAAATGTACCCTATAGTAAAGACACTTTAAAAGTGTAAACTATAGGGCACATTTTATATATTTAAGTATTTTTATATTCTAATTATTATTTATTTCCAAAGTATCTTGCTAGTAAGCCCTTAAATGCTTGTCCATGTCTAGCTTCATCTTTACACATTTCGTGTACTGTATCATGGATTGCATCTAAGTTTAATTGTTTAGCTAATGTTGCTAAATCCTTCTTACCCTGACAAGCTCCGTGCTCTGCATCTACTCTCATTTCTAGGTTCTTCTTAGTGTCAGCAGCAACTACTTCTCCTAAAAGCTCAGCAAACTTTGCAGCGTGCTCTGCTTCTTCAAAAGCTATTCTCTTATATGCTTCTGCTACTTCTGGGAATCCTTCTCTATCTGCTTGTCTGCTCATAGCTAAGTACATTCCTACTTCTGTACATTCTCCCATGAAGTTTTGTTGTAATCCTTCTATTATTCTTGGATCTACATCCTTTGCAACTCCTATTCTGTGCTCATCTGCCCAAGACATTTCCTCATCTGATTTTTCTACAAACTTAGAAGCTGGTGCATTACATTGTGGGCACTTTTCTGGTGCTACTTCTCCCTCATGAACATATCCACATATTGTACATATAAACTTTTTCATAATATATAACCTCCTAGTATTTTAAAATATCAAACTTTCTCTCTCTTTAACATTCGGATAATTTATATCCATTAATAACCATTATACATGAAATTTATAGAAATTCAACCCTTTTCAATGATTTTTTATAAATCCTCATTACATTTAATTTTATTCAATTATTTTAAAGTAATATTACTGTTATTTTATTAATTTAATATAAATATATAAGTCTAATTATTACAACCTAAGGATAAATATATCAAAACTATAGTTTATACATGCCATTTCTAATAAAATTAAAATATGATATGGTGTAATATTTTAAAGGGGTGCTGGTATAAATGTTATTTTTATTACTTTGGATACTATGTGGTTTATGGGGAGCTTTCGATGCTTCTAATAGAGGCAAATCTGGTTGCCTAGTTTTTCTTTTAATTCTCTTAAGTGGTCCTATTGGATTAATAATTTGGTTGTTAATAAGGCCCGATAATTAGCCATAATAAATTTCTAAATGATAAAAAGGTATTATCACCGTTTCTATTAGTGATAATACCTTTATATTAATATCTATGCTATTTATCATTTAAATCTAGTTTTTAATTATAAACTAAACTTTTAAGCTATTTAAATTAGAGTTTCTTTTGCCCATGTTCTTTTCTTACATCTTGGACATTTAAGATATCTCACCCTAGCACTATGAATAGACATAGCACCCTTAAAAACTCCAATAGTAAACTTGTGGTTACAACATCCACATATAAAGGCATAATTTTTTGAGTGCCAATATATTAGGATGCATACTCCTATAAAAATTTCTAGGGTAAATATAAACCCTCCATATACTTTTATAGGAAGTATAAATATAAAAGAAACTACTATAATTAAAGTAAAAATCAATATACCAATAAAGATATTCTTCTGATTTCCCTTCAAAATCAAACCACCTCATTATAGTTTCAAAATAATTAATGTAAGATAAATTAAACCTATATATTTTATCTTATGCCCATTATATATATTTTGATTTAAGGAGTTTTATAAAAATATCATTGACTTATCTTACCTTAAAAAAATGTATAAATTAATTTTAAAATTTAAAATAATTTAAGTTAACCCCCCCTGAGGTTTATAGATAATTAAGACACAATTAACAGGAGGAGAATCTTCACTACTACCTATCCTTAACTTTATAACACTATTATGATATTAGTTTTTTACCTATAGAGAAATATCTATATAATACTTTAACAAATTGAGGAATAGATTTTTCTACTTCTTTCTTTTTACTTCCTGTTTTATATTCTAATTCCTCTTCTATTGTTTTTAATCCATAGGCTATAATATCTTGTGGTAAAATCTTAATACCTGTCTTATAATAAAAAGCCTTTGCCATAGACTTGATAGCTTCCTCATTATCTATAAGAGCAAAGGATGAAAATAAACAAAAACCTAGATTTTCAAGAGCTATAATTTGTCCATATAAATACTCCATGTGAGTTAAATTCTTAAAGGCTTCCCCCTTAGTTTTAAGCTCTACCTGAAAATTCTTCTCCTCAGATATAGATGGTTTAGAAACCATAGGTTTTATATCTTCCCTATCTTTATAAAGGTTAAACACTCCTTTAGTTCTGCCTCCTATAACTCTTCCTACTAATGACCCATTTTCTACTTCCTCCATTAATACTCTTACATTCTCTCTTGTATAATCCATGCTCTCTGCCTTTAAAAAGAGAGCACAGGTAAATAAAAACTCTATAGAATCAAGCCCTAGTTCAAAAGCCTTTGAGTTCATTTCCTTAGTAAATCCCTTATCATCTATATTAAAAATTTCCTTTAAAGCTGAATACGCCTCACTTTCTGCTGGTGATGACAGCACCGTGCTCTCTTTATCTCCTACTACATGCCTATTGAGACATCCTATAACACAAAGTGGTGCGCAAGTCTTATTTATTCTTTCCTCATATATTTTTTTAACCTTTTTATCTAAAACTGGAACCTCTATATCCCTTCCTTTAGTAAGCATTTTTACTAAGGTTATAGATCCATAACCTGGTAGTGCTCCTCCACATATAGGATTATTCACGATAGCTGCTCCTATATTTTTACCCTCCTTCATTATAGCCTTCTCATCATATACCTTCCTCTTGAAATATCCATTAGAGTTTACTACTATTGCCTTTAAATTCTTTGATCCAAAAACATCTCCTGCTCCCCCTCTTCCACAATAATAGGTTGGCTTTCCTTCTGGATAAGTACTAAATACAGTAGAAAGCTGGAGTCTTCTTTCCCCAGTAGGTCCTATTCCAATAACTGCGGAGTCTTGTCCATAAATATCCCTAAGTATATTCACAGTTTCCCCCACTTTCCTATATTTAAGATTATGACTCCTTAAAGCTACTCCTTTTTCCTCTATTACAAGAGTAGGTGGATTTTCTCCTTTGTATTTACCCTTTATAACTACTGCACTATAGTTTAAACTTCCTAATTTTTGTGGCATATTTCCTGTGGTATTATTAACTTGCATTCCTTCATTATTTCCACTGTTACAAGCTACTATCATTCTCCCTGTACTAGGCATTAAAGTCCCTGTTAATAATCCTGGCACAATTATAATAGTATTTTCCTCATCATACCTATCACAGCCTTTAGATGAATTTTCACAAAGAAGCTTTAAAGCAAGTCCTCTACCATAATGTCCTTCCTTTTTTATATCATAGTCTTTAGTATAAATTTCCTCTGTAGTTAAGTTTACATATAATATTTTTTCCATAATAGAATCCCCCAAAATATATTATTGAATAAGGCTATGAACCAAAGTATGTTATATGTACCTGTTATAACAACTTGAATTCATAGCCTTAAAGAAAAAATCACATTATATAAATTCTATCATGAAAACCATTAACTTTTATCACATATAGGTAAATTTAATAGCTCCTATCACTTATATAAATTAATAAAATATTTTTCGTATCACATTTATTATTATATGGGTACAGATGAGTCTTTATTATTTTAATAACCTTGTATAGGGTTTTAAGATACATTCTTAACTTATTCATTAGAAATCTCCTTGATTCCTCTTACTTTAAGCAAATGTATAAATTAGCTTTTAACTTTAAAACCCTATAAGTTATAAACTAATGAGTTATAAAACAAAAGTATCCTAAGGATTTAAATCCCTAGGATACTTCTCATTTATATATAATAATTATCTTCTCTTACTATTTGCAACTTCTATTCTAACTCTTCTTCCACCGTTGAATCTCTTATTAGTACAGTTATCTATTATATCTTGTACTGCATCTTCAGCTGCATCTATGAAAGTGAACTTCTCCATTATGTCTATATCACCTATCTCTTCTTTTCTTATGTTTCCTTGATCTCCTAAGAATTGAAGTAGGGATTTTGGATTAACACTATCCATTCTTCCAACATTTAAGAATAATCTTACAAACTTAGCTGACTTAGCTCCTATCTTATTCTCAGTGTAGTCAAATGATACTTCCTTACTATATATCATATGAGTTAAAGCTGCTGCCACGTCAACTAAGCTATATTCATTATCAAGCTCAGAAACTAGTGGAACAAATCTCTTATAATCTTCACTACTTAAAGTATCAGTTATTCTTGTGCATATATTCTTATACTTAGCTACAAATATATCATCTACTGTTGGTATTTCTTTTCTCTTTATCTTTCCCTTAGTAGCTCTTTCTATTTGCTTTAATGCCATGTACTCTCTTGGAGTAACTAATGTATATGCTATTCCTTCTCTATTTGCTCTTCCTGTTCTTCCTATTCTGTGAACATAAGACTCATTGTCTTGTGGAAGATCATAGTTTATAACGTGAGATACATTCTCAACGTCTATTCCTCTTGCTGCTACATCTGTTGCAACTAAGAACTCAAGGTTTCCTTCCTTGAACTTTCTTAAAGTGTTTATTCTGTGGTTCTGTGTCATATCACCGTGCATTCCTTCAACACTGTAACCTCTAGTTTGCATAGATTCAACTAGCTCATCAACACCTTTTTTAGTCTTACAGAAAATTATAGCTGCTGTTGGCTCATCTACATCTAAAACTCTACATAAAGTTTCAAATCTATCCTTATGTTTTACTTCAAAGTAAAACTGGCTTACAGCACTACAAGTTATAGCATTCTTAACTACAGATATATGCTTTGAATCATCTTTCATGTAGTTTCTAGCTAAGTTCTTTATTTCTCTTGGCATAGTTGCTGAGAATAAAAGAGTATTTCTGTCATCATTAGCTGACTTTATTATCTCTTCTATATCATCAATAAATCCCATATTAAGCATTTCATCTGCTTCGTCAAGAACTAAAAATTCTATATCAGTTAAATCAAGAACTCCCCTTCTTAAAAGGTCAAGAATTCTTCCTGGAGTTCCAACTACTATGTCAACACCTCTTCTGATAGCTTTTATTTGTCTATCTATTGGTTGACCACCGTAAACTGGTAATATATTTTTTCTTGCATGCTTTGCTATTCTTACAAGTTCATCATTAACCTGTATTGCAAGCTCTCTTGTTGGCGCTAATACTAAACATTTAACATGTCTTCCATCCTTTGATATAGAGCTTAAAACTGGTGCTCCGAAAGCTAAAGTTTTTCCTGTTCCTGTTTGAGCTTGCCCTATAACATCATGTCCTTCTAAAAGTACAGGTATTACTTCTCCCTGTATTGCTGAAGGTTCCTCAAAACCCATGTCGTTTATTGCTCTTAGTACCTCATTACTTAATCCTAAATCGCTAAATTTTTTGTTTTCCATCTAAAACCATCCTTATATATTTAATGTATATATAGGCCTTCCTAACTTATTTGTTGATTTATATTTCATAAGTATCCACTTACTTAGGAAATATAAATCAACAAATTCTTCTAGAGACCTATATTCTAAAAACGCACTTGTTAAGTATGACATTAAAAGTGAAAAGTTGCAACACCTAATTTAAAAGAATTAAACTTTTTATTTTCTATTACTGTAATTATTTTACTTTATTGTAGTATCTCCCCTAATTATAATGTATAATACTGGCTAATTCTTCTTATTATAGATTGGATAAGAATTTTGCTTTTAATTAAAGCCATAGCTATCTAAAGAAAAAAATTCATTTTATTCCTTATAAGCTTCTATGCTATCACTACCTTCTACACTAAAACTTATATATAAATACTTAATGAATCTTCTTTATATTATTCCACAAAATACTACAATCCTTCTATTAGAACATAACAATTTAATTGTCACTTATCTCATACCTGTTTCTACTTAATACCTTTTTTATATACTTACCTCCATACATATTAATGACTCTGTTATAAAATAAGAGTTATTACTATATTATTGCCTCTATATTCATATTTATATCCTTAAAATCACCTAAATAATTTATCCTATTAGTTCCATAGTGAAAAGCTTTCCTTATTATTAAATGAAAACCTTTTAAAATATATTAAACTATTGTATTAAAATCATGTATTCATTAGGTTATTACCTAATGAATACTACCTTTCAAAAGTGTAAGTTTAAAACTTAAAATTATGTGGTAAAATATGATTAAATTAAGGATTTATAGTTGCCTAATTCTTATATGATACAAATATCACTAATTCTATTTAATTTTAAAAATACTGATGAGTTAGGTAATATAATTAAAATATTAAATAATTGTAAATAGAAACTTAATTAGTATAGATATTTTAAGTTAAAGACTCAACCCTAAAGGAGTGATAATATGAAAATCTTTAAAAAATTGTTGTTTCTTATAATCCCCATCTTCCTTTTGGTTGGATGTGATAGTATAGATATAAATAAATTTTCTGATGATTACTCAAAAGACACAGATAAACTAAAAAATAAAACTATAAGTGCTTTAAGTGATTACTTAAATACAGAAATAGATGAAAAAAAGTTTTCCTATAACCTTGATTATAAAGATGCTCTCATAGAAGCTGAAACTAATAAACCCATATATAAGGGTGATAGGCTTAGTGGCACCTTAAAAGAAAAGGTAAAAGATCTTGGAATAATAAGCTTTGTTGGAGAATTTGGAGATAAGGATACCCTATTAAAACTCTTTAAATTAGTTTATACTCCCGATGGAAGTATAAGTGAAACAGAAGCTAAAAACCTTGCCGAAAAGTTCATATATGAGAAAAACTTAGAAACAAAAGATGGAGAACTTGTTTTCTTGTCTAAAGAAGCCTCCAAAGATAAATCCATAGATGTGGTTAAATTTAAATCTAAAAACCTAGATATAATAAAGGTATATGTAAATAACTATTTAAAAGAAGTTGTTGGTTTTAGCTTATATGATACTCCAGACTTTTAAAGGATATATTTTTAAAAGAGTTAATGATTCTTAATTGAAGCATTGACTCTTTTTATTGTTGTATTCTCTTAATGTAGATATTTTAGAAGAAAATTTTTAGACCTATTTCTCAAGGATTGATGAAAATGACATTAACTTTGACATATAATCCACATTGAACGTGTTATGATTTTAAAAATCTAGGATTTTTATCCAAAATACCATATAATAGTTAATATATATATTTATTCAAGCTAAATTTTTATCTTGAAAGGAGAATTTATGGAGATTGAATTTAAAAATGAAATGCAACATATTATTGACCTAAACTATCATCTTGTTAAAGATTCTAAATCGTTTAAAATACAGAAACAGGTTTTCACATGGCTACCCTTCTCATCTGTGATACTGTATACAATTATTTCTAATTATCCATGGCATAATAACTTTTTATTTACAGCAACTGTACAAATCACCATTAGTATAATTGGAACACTTATACTTTCTAAAATTTTTCCTTGGCTAACAAAAAAATCTTATCGTTTATCCATTAAGGGAATTACTAATCTTGATGAATACTTAAATGCTTCAACAAAAGTATTATTGAATACATCTGAAATAATTATAGAAACTATTGCTTCTAAATCTAAAGTGCCTTGGTCTTCTGTAACTAATCTAATAATTGATCATAAGTATATATATGTACATACTAAATTGATATCTTGCATTCAAATACCTATAGACTCATTCAAATCATCAGAAAAAACAGCTAATTTCATAGGTTATATCAATAAAAATTTTAAAAATAAATGATATACATATGAGTGTATATCACTTACTTTTACTTAAAGCCTAAACTATAAATTGCAATATCAAATTGAACTAATTTTTATTTATTATTATTTTTCTCTACTTTACCCCCTATTTTCCTTTAAGTTTTTATCTCCTCCTCCCCCTGTTCCTCTTTTCTAGTCCTGAGCTCCATTATTTATATGTTTATCTTTTCAATTCTTTTTATCTTTAAGTGAGACCCTAAATTTTATATTTAGCTAGTGGAACTTACACCTACGGATTCATATGAGTAGTGTGTTTCCTTTTCTATCTATTATCTATTATCTATTACATATTGTATGTTCTTTTTGCTCTTCGATTTCAAGTGGAATTAAAAACGCTAGGATTTACTTTTCTTTCATCTTGCGGTGTTATTTCACTCCTAGTTGTCTTTACTTTTAAAGATATTTCAGTATATGAAAAAAAGATTAATGCTCCAATTACTAAAACATTAATCTTTTTAACTTCTTTCACTTCATTATTAATATTATGCTATGAAGTTTATTGCTATTTATATTGATTTTACTATCAACTTATTGTACTAACTTTTTTGCATTTATATACAGTAATTTTATGCATCTAATTAGATAGCTAGTATTATCTTTCTGGTCTACTTTCAATCTTATTTAAAATTATATTTTTATCTTCATCCAATTTCTTTTACTGACCTTCATCTTATCTTTTGCAATGTCTACTACCATATCTTTTGTGTACCCATTTTCAACCAAATAATTATTGAAAGAATGTATACTATTCACCTTCTTATTAATAGTGGCTAGTTAATACTGATTTTCAATTAGATAATTCCTATAACTAGTGATATAGAATCTTTTTATTTCACCATTGAAATCAACTCCCTTACTTTCAAGGAATGCTCCAAAATCAGAAGTATATCAAACATAGCTTTCAACTGTCTTTAAGCTCTCCTATCTTCCTCTAAGTTTATTTTTAATTTTTTAGCAGTTCATTCATTTTTCTTTACTCCTTTTAATGTTTTAGGTATAGAAAAAAGGCTAACGCCTTTTTCTTCAACATTAACCTTTACTAATACTATAATATATATTTGATTTTTACTTTTATTACAGCTTACTAAATTATTGAAATTATGCAAACAGTTCATACTTTAAATTAATCTCTCAATCCATTGCTGGATAATGATTATAGTTACATCTTGCTTGTCAACTGTTTTTTGTGGTTAGTATCCCCTGACTTTTTCAATCATTCTACTAAGACCTATTACAATCAGACCAATTTATAAATGTACTTAGAATCTCTTCTAAGTTACAAATTCCCCCCCTACCTTTGAACACTTTTTCCTTAATTTTGAAGTTAATCCAATTATCACCACTTCTTAGAATTTTTATTGGTGTAAAATCTTTATCCTCAAGCACTGTATCAACTATATCAATATCAACAAGCCACCCTGGATTATCTAAATTTTGTATTCTAAATCCATAGCTGTGTTCCCAATCTCAGTTACATTCTTTTTCAAACCATTCCTCTATCTTTTTTATCACATTCATCCAATCATTTCCTCCTATTTCGGTATTTCGTCAATTCTTGGTATTCTTACTCCACCTGGTACTGACTTATCATGCACATGTGGCATTAGATCCTCACCAGTTACTGGATTATAATGCGGATTACCTGTTCCATCATAGCGTTTTCCTAAATCTAATCCTGTTGGATTCTTCGGATTTGATTTATATATTTCATAGTTAGTAACTTTTCCTGTTGATGGATCAGTTTTGAAAGTACTATGAGGATATCCATTCGCCGGTGTATCTGGTTTTAGCTTATTCGAAGATTTTCTTCCAAACAGCTGCAAATCTATTATAAAAGTATCCTCAGCTTTACCCGTTTCCTCAAAAAACTTAATATCCCTTTGCCTTAAATTACTATTAAAGCTCTTTTATGTTTCTGTCTGTTTAATTATTTCTTTCTTACTTGAGTTATTATTAAATAACTTTAATGCTCCTCCTCCGGCTCCTGCTAATGCTGGTCCGATTTTTGCTAAATTTAAAATCATATTAACTACAGGTAAACTTACCGCAATTGAATTATCTAATACTCTAGATACTAGTTATGATACATTAATATTTTCTGCAATGTCTAATCCATTTACAACATCTGAAGCTATTCCTAGCTTCGCCATCTCAGCTGCGATCATTTCTGCATTCTTTATAACTTTTCTGTCATTATATACATATTTAACTTTATTTCTTATTATATTAATCGCCGATTTTACATATTTCTTTGCTTCATTTAATCCATTTCCTTAATCTTATTATATGTGCCACTTACCCAACTTCTGGCACTATTCCATGCCCAAGAACCAGTTTCTTCTACTGTTTCATAACCACCTTTTATTTTGCTACCTAAATAGTCACTTTGGTTCTTTCCCCATAAACCAAGGCTATCAAATAGTTTAGTCTAGTGACCATTTTGATTATCATAAATTAAAGAATTATTTTTGCAATAAGTATGTAAATCTAATCGCTTCTCTATAGTTATTCTATAATCTTTATAATAGACTTACTACAACAACTTTTTCATGTTCCTATTTGCTATTAGATATATGTTTGATGAATGAATATCCTTTATCTTTTTATTGATTGTTTCTACCTCATAGTTACTTTATACTAGAAAACTCTTGTAACTTAGAAGATTATCATTGAAATCAACGTCTTTAATTATCGGAAATTATATGAAGTCCTTAGCTTTCTATTGTTTCGACACCCTTACCATCCCAATTAGGCTTACTTTGAAATCTTCAATTATTTTATACACCATCTTTACTCCTCTCAATTTCTTTATATGTAAAAAGAGCCAATGCTTCTTAATTAGAAACATTGACTCTTATAATTGTTATAATATATATTTAGTTTTTCTTTTAATTACAGCTAACTGCATTATAATAATTATGTAGTAAGTCTAAAGTAATCGACTTTGTTAGAATCCTTTAAGATAAATCATTTCTATAATTATCATTCGTATTAATAGCTTTTGCAGTTAGTTTATTTAAAATTTTGGAGTTAAAAGTAAACTCAAATTATCTATTTTAAATTCAGTTGATTTAGCCATTATTTACAGCTTTTCAAGCTGAATAGTATTGTTATTCACCTTCTTGTAAATCTCTGTTTTTATCTACCTTATCGTTGTTTTTTGATGTATTTATCTTTATTGATGTATTGTATTTTTTAGTTATCTATTTTATTGAATTATTTTATTGGTTATTTATTATAATTTCTTCATTGATTATTACTTTAGTTCTTATCTCATTAGATTTTCTTTTATTAACTTATTATTATTTATTCTGATTATTTTTTATTTATCAATTTATCTTTTCTTAATCTTTCTTTATTTTTATTATTTATCTTTAGGTTCTTGTTCCCCCCTATCCCCCCGTTGCTCTTTCCAAGTCCCGAGTTCCAAGTTCCATTATTTATATGTTTTATCTTTTCAATTCTTTTTATTTTTTAGTGGAATTGATTTTCCCCTATATATTTATTGTTCCCAATTCCCCTCGATTTCAAGTGGAATTATTGACCCTAGGATTTCCTATGCTTTCAGCTTACGATAGTTTTTAACCCTAGTCCTCTTAGCTTTTATAAATATTTCAGCACATGAAAAAAAGGTTAATGCTCCAATTACTGAAACATTAACCTTTTAACTTCTTTCACTGCATTATTTAAGTTATGCAGTATTAAATCTTATTACTTTTATTGATTTAGCTAGATTGTCCTCTTATTATTTTTTATGCAGTTAATCACCTATTTATTATGCATCTACTTATATTGCCTATTCTTCTATTTCCTCTACATATTCTAAAAATAAATCTTGTAACTCATTATCAGTATCAATATTGTCTAAATACAATTTAGGTTCAGTCTTACACCCACTTAATGTACTACTTCCATCAATTATACCTAGAATACTTGAAATAGTATCAATCATTACTAATTCTATTACTCCCATTAACTTTTTTTTATTTTCTTCTGTCAGATTTTCGTATAATTGCAATGCACTTATCCAATACTTATCAGTAGCTTCCTCTACATTGGTATTATCAAGTAGCTCTTTATATTCGTTCTTCCCTTCTTGAACTATAGTTTTGTAAAGACTTCTAATAAAAATTTCCTTCATTCTACTTCCTCATTTCTTTATACAGTTTTTTATTCATATCAATTAACTCTTGTAATTTTGAATTTGGAATATCAGGATAGACTCTTCTCAATTCCATTATATCTCTTGCAAGCAATTGTCTTGCATCGGTTATTCCCTTAGTACTTCTTGAAACTATTCCTCTGACTGGGTGTCTTTTTGTATGTCCTATTCTAGGAACATTTATTGCTGGTGCAGTCATTTCGTCATATCCATCAACTAATTTTTTCATCACAGCTTTTTGTCCTGCATGATGTGCATCTAGTCCTTCTACACCTTTTATATCCTGATAAGCACCAACCTGATACTTAGCTTCATCCACCCCCTTTTCTCCGAATAGCTGTAAATTCATAATCAAAGGAGCTTTACCCTCACCCTCAGAAGTTTTAATATCCCTTTGATTTAAAGTACGATTAAAGTTTTTTTGTGTTTTTATTTGCTTGCTTGAGTTGCCATTAAGTGACTTTGATTCTCCTACTCCTACAGTTGATGTTTTCACGTATGGTCTAGCCACCATCATAGCTGCTCCTATACCAAATGAGCTTACAGCAGTAAGCATATCTCCACCAAAATAATAAGCATCTTCTGATATTCCTATATTATCAGTAAAAAAACTTTTCATTTGATTAACACCAGTCATTGACTCATGTACCTCACTAGATCCATATATAAGAGTTGCTGTTCCAGCAAGAAACACTGGTATTCCAATCATAGGAACTGCCATTGATAAAAGCCCAGCTTGCATTGCACCTACACCTAATATACTTGATACTCCTCCAAATACTAATTTAGGTACATTAATATTCTTTGCGAAATCTACTACTCCACTAGCTACTTCTGTTGCTCCTACTTTTAATGTATCAGCTACTTTTTTAGCATTATTCCATTTTTTTACTACCGTGTCTTTTCTACTATTATATTCATATTTAGCTACAGCTTTTGCTACTTTCTTTCCATAGTTATAATTATTTTTTACATAGTTATATTCATTTTTTACTACATTTTTTATATACCTATAATCATTATTATTATTTAATACCTTTTTTACATAATTGTATTCATTTTTTATTACACTACCTAGGTAACTAACTTCATTTTTTATTACACTACCTACGTAACTAGCTTCATTTTTTATTACGCTGCCTACGTAACTAGCTTCATTTCTAATCCATGAAATTCCTTTATCAATCAATGAAGGCCAATGACCATTTTGATCATCATAAATCAATGGATTATTTACACAATAAGTATATAGATTTAAACTTAGTGGATCTGCTCCATTTCCCCTATAGGTGTCTTCTTGCATAAATCTTGCGGATTCTGGATCATACATTCTGCTCTTTAAGTAGTATTTACCTGTCTCTTCATCATACTCATATCCTGCATACTTGTATGGATTTTTTATATCCTCCTTAGATTCTAACACCTTTCCAAATGCGTCATAATAGTAACTTCCTACTATTTCACCCTTTTCATTTATAAGGTTTGTAACATCACCATGCCCATTATACATATAGTATACTAAATTACCTTTGTCTTTTCTCATCAATAAGTTTAATCCGTATACATTTTTACCTTTCTCTAAAGAAGTTTTATCATCTAATTCTAATATTATCTTATCACCTTCGTATAAGAAATGACTCTTTCCTTCTTTATTCTCCTTTGATACTCTTAGTCCATCCCCATTATAAGTATTCTTAACTAATACCCTATTCCCTTCTTTTGCTTCAGTTTGATTGTTTAACTCATCATAGGTGTATTCTGTAGTAGTTATATTAAACTTACTACTGTCATTACTTATGGAGGTGGATGTGGTATCCTTCAAGGCTGTAGCTGTAGTTTCTTTTATTATGTTTCCATTATTATCATAATCATAGTTTTTGAAACCTAAAACTACCTCTCCACTTTTAGTTACTGTACTTATTAATCTATTTCTTTCATTGTAAGAATATATTGTAACTGTTTTAGCACCTTTTTCAGTTGTAGTTTCACTTAATCTGTTTCCTGATTTATCATAAGTATAACCTACCTCTTTACCACTTGGCTCTGTTACTTTTAATATTCTATTTAACTCATCATAGTTATATTTAGTTAATCCCTTTTTATCAGTTTTTGAAATTATATTTCCTGATTTATCATGGGTATAGTTAAAGGTTTCTAGAACTTCCCCATTAGCTTTTTTATTAGTTAATTTCTTTAAGGCATTATTTTTATTATACTCATACTCTTCTTTTGATCCATCTGGATAGATTATATATTTTCTATTACCATTATTGTAATATTCGTAAGTAACTGTCTTACCATCAGCTATTACTTTTATTAATCTATCTGCCTTATTATAAACTTTTTTAGTTACGTTACCTTTAGGATCAATTGTAGTTTCCATGTAATGACCATTTTCTAATTTCTCATCATACACATATGTTGATTTACCTACTACTGGAACTACCTTAGATACTACCCTATTTAAACCATCGAACTCTCTTAAAGTGGTACCCGTTGCATCCTTCATGGAAACTTGATTTCCATTATTATCATAGCCAAAAGTTATACTTAATTTATCAACAGTTTCTGATATTAATCTTCCATGAATATCATAAGTGAAATTCGTGATTTTACCATTTCTATCTTTTCTAGTTTTTATATTTCCATTAGGATAGTAAGTAAATTCTTCACCAATGTTATTTTTTCCGTCTTCTTTACCAGAAAATGATTCTAATATCTTTGTCTTCTTATTAGCAACATTATATGAGAATGTAGTCTTATTACCATTGCCTTCAATTTGTTCTATTAGGTTTCCGTTATTATCATAGTTATAGATAGTTAATTCTTTTTTAGGATTTAATGTTGCCTTTAATCTATTTAGTTCATCATATTGATAAGTGTTTCTATTTCCATTTCCATCAGTTTTATAATCAATATTTCCTAAACTATCATAGCCAGTAATAGATTTGTTTCCTTCTCCATCTGTAGTTGAAACCAATCTATTATTCTTATCATAATTAAAGGTCTTTACATTGCCTTCAGCATCTATTGATTTGCTTTGAGAATCGTTATTATAGTATTCTAACTTTTCTACTAGGTTTCCTCCACCATCATACTTTTCTATTAATCTTCCTAGATTATCATATTTATATGATGTTATATTACCCATATAGTTAATTTCTTTTATTAGATTACCATATTTGTCATACTCATAAGTTTTAGTTTTTATAACTGGCTTTGAAGGAATACTATTATCATAGAATTTAACAGTTTTAATTCTGTTTAAAGAGTCGTACATGTATTCAGTAACATTTCCATTACCGTCTTTTTCATATACCTTATTTCCATTATTATCATATTTAAACTCTTTTGATATTTCGTTCTTACCATTAGAATCAAGCTCTATTTCTTTAAGTATTCTTCCATCACTGTCTAAAATATATTTATGAGTTTTTCCTAAGCTATCTTGGTTAAATACTTCATCCCCATAAATATCATATTGATATACTATTGTGTTTACAGAAATAGTATTATCTCCTGGGAATGTTATTTTTCCAGGTTTATTTAAACTATTAATTTCTATTTTAGTTTCGTTACCATTTCCATCAAATTTAGATATAACATTGCCTAGTAAATCGTACTTATATTTTTCGATTTCAACAAGTTTATTATTTAACATAGCTTTCTTGCTTATTAAATCACCTAAATTATTATATTCAAATGTAAACACATGATTTTTAGAATTAGTTTCTTTTATCTTTTTTCCTAATCCATCATATTCATAAATATAAGTATACTTTAAGTTCTTAGACTTATCTTCTGGATCTAATACTCTAATTAATTGGTTATTTAAATCATATTCATATTCTCTTCCATAACCTGAATTAATTTTTTCATATAAAGATTCTCCACTACCATGAGCAAACCCTATGGCATCTAATTCTTTTATTTTGTTTCCTTTTTTATCATACTTATATGCTTTTTTAACAGTTGAAGTACTCTCTTCGCCATTTACATATATGACATTTAATTCCGCTACTACATTACCTTTATTGTCATATATATATCTAATACGACTGTCAGGATTATTATTAGCTGTTTCCTCAAATAATCTCCCTTGTAAATCATAGTAATATCCTTTTACTTCTCCATTAGCATTAGTTTTAGATTTTAAAAATCCTCTAGAATCATAAACAGCTGAAGTTGAATTTCCATTGCCATCTATAGAAGTTGTTACACTTCCATTCCAGTCATAGACCTTTTTAGTTTCTATTACTTTAGAGTTATTGTCTTTATCTATTAGAGTTTTTCTAACTGAAGTTTCTCTATTAAGGTTATCATATTGATAATTAGTCTCTTTCTTTTTATCTTTAACTTCTTTGACTAAGTTTCCATTATTATCATAAGTATATTCTGTAATAACCTTTATTAATTTATTATCATTTATGTTGTTACCATAAATATCTCCAGCTTTAAAATACTCAATACTTTTAACTGGTTTCCCTAAATAATTATTCTCATATTCTAAAACTATTTTTTCATCTTTATCACTAATACTTGAAGTATTTTCATCATTAAGATTTTTCTCTTTTAAAGATATATTCTCTAAATAAGCTAATATATTTTTATCTGTTTTTTCTTTTCCAGTAAAATTAAAACCTATATGAGCATTTTCAATTCTATTATCATTTAAAGTTTTGAAATAATATATCTTCCTTGTGTTATCAAACTCTACAGGAATTTCTTGTCTTAATATCCTGTCTCCTTTGCCATCTATATACGCAATAATAAAGTTTGTTTTATCTATATTACTTTCTTTTAGTCCTTTAAATTCTAATACATAATTAGTGTCTCCCTTGATTCCAAC
This sequence comes from Clostridium hydrogeniformans DSM 21757, assembly GCF_000686705.1. Lineage (GTDB taxonomy): Bacteria > Bacillota > Clostridia > Clostridiales > Clostridiaceae > Clostridium_Z > Clostridium_Z hydrogeniformans. The sequence goes on from NZ_KK366005.1 coordinate 225,721, forward strand.
TTTACTTTGCCATAATCCACCTTCCCCTTTGTCATTGATGGATACATATGCACCATTATTTGATTTTACTTTATCATAAGTACTTACTTTTCCGTGTACCCACCAGCTCTCATAATTCTTTTGTAATGAGCCATTTTTAAGTAATTCTTTCTGATTAAGATTATTACTTTTATCATATTTAGTTTTTAAAGTAATTTCTTTAGATAAGTTATTAGCTTCATCATAATAGAACTCAGTTCTTCTTCCTTCTTCATTATATTTAGCTTTTAACTTACCATTTTTATAATAAGAATACTCAGTACTTATAAGATTAGTAGGTTCTTGAACTTTTTTTACTAATTCTTTTCCTTGTACTTCTTTTATCTTATTACCATCTCTATCATAATAGAATCTTTCATAGATATAGAGTAGTTCATTGTTTTCTTCCTTAACAGGAGTTAAGACCTTTATAATCCTATTAATTCCATCATACTCATAATAGGTTATGCTTTGATCTTCATTGACTTTATAAGCTTTAGTACCATTTAAATTGTAATAATGTTTTGTCCTTACACCATCTTCATCAATTTCTTCTACTATACTGTCCCTAAAGTCATAAATATGCTCTGTAACACTGTACTGATTAGGTTGGCTATATATTGTCTTTATTACCTTGGTTTTTGAACTCTTATTATATTCATATTCAACATAATATGAATACTCTTCAAGTAATACGGGCTCAGAATTATCATTATATTTAACATATTTTCTAATTACTCTACCCATTTCATCATATTCAAATATGTTGTAAGATCCATTAGATAATTTTGAACTTTTAATATTACCGTATATATCATAAGTGAACTCTGTTATATAACCTTCTTCATTAGTAATTGATTTTACCTTATCATTATTGTAATAAATATAAGTTTTCCCTTTAGTTTCTTTAAACTTGTCATATAGATCTGGAGAAATTTCCTTTACTTTTCTTCCATAGATATCATAAATGATTTTACTCTTTGAACCATTGCTATAAGTAGTTGATAATAAATTACCTTTCTTATCATACTCATATTGAGTTTTAAATTTATTACCTACAACTTCTTCTATCTTATGTCCAAAGTTATTATATTTAATATCTACAACTTTTTTCTCCTCATCAATAACTTTTTTAATGTTTCCAAATCTGTCATATGATATTTCTTTTACTCCACCTTCTGGACTTATCTTTCTTTTTAGTAATCCTTTAAAATTACATCCCATTGCTTTAAGCTCTTCTGGTGAATAATATTCAAATCTTTCAATTAAAAAGTTATGATCATCAAAGTTATTATACTCATCTGTTCCATTTATAGGTTTAACTATCTTAATAATGTTAATCTTATTTTCATCATAGATATAGAAAGTTTTTTTACCAGATTCATCTATTTCTTTGATTAAATTATTTTTATCATCATAGAAATTTTCTTTTACTCCACCTTCTGGATTTATTTGTTTTACTACATTTCCTTTTTTATCATACTCATAGCTAGTAGTATTTCTATTTTTATCTATGATTGATTTTATCTCTCCCAAAGCATTTATACCATTTTCATCTAATACATATTCAATGTATTCTGATGTGCCATCAGGATTAACATTAACTACTACATTCATAGAATTATTATAGTATACCTCTTTAAATCTTTTATTTGAGTCTGTTATAGTTACTATTCTATTACTATTATCATAAGTGTACTCACTGTTACTTCCTAATTCGTCTGTATGAGTTTTAATTTTACCTTTATTCGCTGCATCATCATAATAAGTAATAGTTTCTATAAGTTGTCCATTTTTATTTATAGCATTTAATCTACCTTCACTATCATAATCATAGGTTTCAGTAATATTTCCATTTAAATCTTTAACGCTCTTTAAAAGATTATTTGAATAATTATATACTATATTTCTTTCCTTTAAACCATTGATATTTTCTGTTATAGAAACTAATTTCCCGTCACTATAACTAAAATCATACTCCACTCCATTTTCATTATGGATTTTACTAATTTTTTTATCTTGATTATAAATTATTTTTAAGGAATTATTATTTTTATCCCTTATTTCAATTAAAGCATTATCATTAAAAATAAACTTATTATTAGTTTTTGCTGTTAAAATATATTGATTATTTATTTTTTCAAATGTATTTCTTGAATCTAAGGCTGTAAATGTATTATCACTATTTAGTTTAAAGCTTTGAACTCCTCCATCAGGTAATGTTACGACTTTACCTGGTATTTTAAAACTTGGGTCTATATCTTTAATACTACTTTCATAAGACAGTCTCCAACCTTTTCCTAAATATGTTCCTATATCCTTAGATCTAGAATTATATGTTCTATAGATTTCTATATTACTAACTGGAGATATTCCTAACCAATCAGTAACTTTTTTAGAATAGTTTCCTGTTGGTATATCTATACCATCTCCACCAAATTGTCTCTTAATAGCATAGTCAGTTTCATTAATATAATCGCTAATTTGCTTTTGATATTCATTTAAATTTATCGGTAAATTAACATAATTAGATTCCGCTAAATAATTTGAATAATCGACTTTCTCAGCAACATATACTCCTTTTCTAGAATCATCAGGCTTTCCTAATTGATTTGGTCCATATTTAGAGCCCCAATAATTGTACTGAGCAGTAATATTTTTACTAGAATTATTTTTAATAGCATATATACCACTTCTATATCCCTTTACATCTCCCCACATCCACCATGATTGCCTATCATTCTTAAATGATCCATTTTTAATTAAATCAACAGAATTTTCTTCTTTTAAGGATACTCCTTCTAAATAAGCTACTACATTCATATAAGTTGTTTCTTTTCCTCCAACATAAAAACCTACATTTGCATCGGCAATTCTATCATCATTTAAGGATAAGAAAGTATGTTTTTCATTTGTATTGTCCAGCCTTATAGGAATTGTCTGATTTATGAACTTATTTCCTTCTACCATTACTATAAAGTCTTCTCTTACATATCCTGTTTTTCCATTATGGCTTATCTTATACCAACCATTTTCAGAGCCTAATATTTGTACTACTGCTCCATGATTTAAATTTCCTACTATACTTGTTGATGTTGATGATCCACTTCTTATATTTAATCCACTTGATGGGTCTTTTAATGTTACTTTTCCTGACTTATCCAAATACTCAATAACAAAGGATATACTTTTTATATTAGTTTCTTTCCATCCCTTAAGTTCTAAAGTATAGTTAGTATTTTTTTTGATCCCTACTTTATTTTGCCATAAACCTCCAGTTCCATCGGTATCTATTGATATGTAACCACCAACATCTGATTTATATTTGTTATAAACATTTACATCTCCCCATGTCCACCAATGCTTATAGTTTTCTTGTAATGAACCATTCTGAATTAAATCTCTTTTTGGTAAACCATCCTTAGTTCCTTCTTCTTTTAGGGATACTTTATCTAAATATACTAATACATTCCTATCCGTTCTTTCTTTTCCTATAATATAGAATCCCACATGACCATTAACGATTCTATCATCATTTAAAGTTGTAAAAGTATGTTTTTCATCTGTATTATCCACATTCAAATTAATAGTTTGGTTTGTAAATTTATTACCATTATTGTCTGTATACTCAATCATAAAGGATATAAATTTTATATTTTCTTGTTTCCATCCCTTAAATTCTAATGTATATTTAGTATTCTTTTTGATTCCTACATTGTTTTGCCATAAACCTCCAGTTCCATTGGTGTCTATTGCTATATAAGTTCCTCTATTTGTTGAATTTTGATCATTTATAAAAGAATTACTTACTATTTTATAATCATCTGATGAATTAAAATCAATTCCAGATATCTTATAATTCATAATTTTATTATTTACAATATTAACATTTCCTTTTGAAACATTAATTCCTACATCACAATTTAAGAATTGATTTTCTAGTATATTTGTTTCTTTATTTGATACAACACTTACTCCAGTTTCAGAACCATCTATTATGTTTTTATTCATTAATAAACTTCCTGAATTATATACTCCAATCTTACCACCCATTATGCTAGAATCAAATATACTTCCTTTTCCTTCGTTATAAATACCAAAAGAGCTATTCTTTACAAAGAATCTATTGATATTAAATACACCATCTGGCAAAATTCTAATTCCTTCTGAGTTTTCCATGGTTGAATTACTTAATGTTAAGTTTCCATTATTAAGAATGCTGGAAGCTAAATCATTGTTTCTTTTACTGAAGTTTTTTAGTAAAACATTATTTCCTGTTAATACACCCTTATTGTCTATATAGATATAAGATGTCTTTTTCTCATTATCATCATTATTATCTATGTACTTCATAGGGTAGCTATTGTCATTAACACTAGTTAATATAATTTTTTCTGTTCCAGACCCATTTAATAAAAGCTGTCCACGAACTTCAAATAAAGGGTACTTAGAATTTATCCCTCTAATAATTACACCTTTACCTATTTTAAGATTTTTGTTCACCTTAAGTCCATTTCTTATTATATAATCATAGCTTCCTTTTTCAATTGTTGCATTTCCATCAATAGATAAATTGTTTAATACAATGGCATCATAATTATTTCCTGATAGCTTATTTATTTTCTTAGGATCTATAGGATTTATATTAGCGAATATATCTTCTTTATTCTCCTTTATGGTTGAACTTATAGATATAGCCCCTACTTCTGCTGACTCACTTGATTTTTTATCTAAGTTTGTTTTAACTATTTCATTGTTATTTATATAAATCTTTGAAATAAACTTAGAGTTTATATTTATTCCTGATATCTTACTTAAACTTATATGGTTATTAGAAATAGTTACATTTTGTAATCTATTTACATCACTATGGTCTCTATTAAATATTTTAATACCATAGTCATTTCCCTCCATAAAGTTGTTATCTATTAAAATATCATCTTTGTTTTTATTATTTTCTGCTATTTCAATACTAATTCCATTTGTATTGTTTAAAAATTTACTTTTATCAAGAATTAATTTCCCTGAATTTTTTTTATCTACACCAGTATTAAAGTTTGTAAACTTACTTTCTGATATTTTTACTTCATTAGCTGATTTAGTAGATATTGCTGTACTTGATTTTTTACCTTTATTTATTATATCTACTTTATTAAGGTTTAGATATCCATAATTATTTATAATATTATCATCATTTATTCCATTAGTTTCTATTATTATATTTTTTCCTTCTAATTTACCACTAATATTAACTAAAATCTTGGAATTATTATATGATGTTATCTTAATCTTATTTCCATCTTCTCCATTAGCAATTAATTTTCCTGAAATTACAATCCCTGATTCTATTCCCTCTTTATTGTTAAATAAAATCTCTACTCCTGGTTCTATTGTTAAAGTTGCATTTTCTTTGATTTCTAATATTCCATCAATACTTTTTATCCCATCTTGTTTTTTCCATATAGTATCTTTGTTTATATCTATATTATTTTTTGATAATATAGGAACAAATCCAACTATAGAATGAGCTCCATCTACTAAATTACCTGATATTTCACCATTTCTAACTTCTTTATAGGATTCTTTTTCTGTAAATGAAGTGTATTTTATTGAATATTCATGATCTACTCCATCTAACTTAACTCTTATGGCTTGAATAGTTTTTCCTATTTCTCCAGCCTGTTCACCATTAGACTTCCATGTTTGCCAATCCTTATTTTCTTTTATATAAACCTGATATTTTATACTCATATTTTTTAAAGGATTGTTTAAACTCAATTTAATTGCTTGTATAGGACTTCCAATAGGACCATATGCTCCATCCTGCTGGAAACCAGTCCACATCATTCTTCCACCAAAGAGTCCATAAGTTTCAACTTTTAAATTCATTTCCGTGCTCTTAGGTAATCTTTCAAAAGTTCTTTCCTCACTTATCATAGTACCGTCATTTCCAAAAGCTTTAGCTACAATTTTGTGAGTTCCTTGAGATATGTTATCTGTATTTAACATATATGAAAATCCGCTTTTATCACCATCTAGGTATCCTGGAAATTTCTTATCCACATGGAGTTTTGCTTCATTTATATGTGCATTACCTACTAAGTTTCCATCTACATGTATCTCTACTCTATTTATTCCTGAAGCATTAAGTGCCCAACCGTGTATTAATGTAGCATTATTTATTTTACTACCATTCACAGGAGCTTCTATATCCATAAGTGGTTTTAGTTTATTTATTTTAATTGTTCTTAAATCATCTAAAGTTGTTCCATCATTACCTATAGCTCTAGCTAATATCTTATGTTCACCTGGTGCTATTTTTGTTAAATCAAGAGTATATCCAAATCCGCTTTTAGATCCATCTAAATATCCTGGGAATGTTTTATCTATATCTAATCTTTGTCCCCCAATATTTGCTTTACCTATAAGCTTACTATCTACATATATATCAACTGATTTTACTCCTGATGGATTTAAAGCCCATCCTCCAATAGAAATTGTTTTAACATCTTTATTTTGAGTAATTTCTAATCCTTCTTTAGGATTTTCAACATACATCTTTAACGGTAACTTTTTTATTGTAATATTAGTTGTATGCTCTAAAGTTGTTCCATCATTGCCTACGGCTTTAGCTGATATTTTGTGTTGTCCTGCTGACATATTTTTTGTATCAAGAGTATATCCAAAGCCACTCTTATCTCCACCCTTATATCCTGGGAATGTTTTATTTACATCAGCTCTTTCTCCACCAATATTAGCCTTACCTATAAACTTATCATCTACATATATACCTACTTCTTTTACTCCTGATGGATTTAAAGCCCATCCTCCTACATAAGTAGTGTGATGTGTTACTTCAGTTCCTCCTTTAGGAATCTCAAGACTCATTCTTAAAGGTAACTCGTTTCTTATCCCCTCACTATTTATTATGTATCCATCTACTATGCGGTTGGTAGCCATTCCGTTATCGTCAAAATAGTACCAATTCTTCTTTCCATCACGCTCTAAGTGGTGCCATCCATAGAAAGCTCCAAAGCCCTCGAAAAAGTACCAATTTTTCTTTCCATTACGCTCTAGATGCTGCCATCCATAAACTAATCCAGTACCGTCAAAATAAAACCAATTTTTCTTTCCATCCCACTCTAGATACTGCCATCCAGAAACTAGCCCTTCACCATTAAAGAAATACCAATTTTTCTTTCCATTCCAATCTAGAGAGTGCCATCCATAAATCAGTCCATCTCCATCAAAGTAGTACCAATTCTTCTTTCCATCCCAATCTAGAAATTGCCATCCAGATGCCATTCCATCATCATTAAAATAGTACCATCTATTTCCATTATTCCAATATATCTTTGTCCATCCCTTGGCCTTAGAGCCGTTACTGTGATAGTATTGCCACTTATTGTTCTCCATCACCCAACCGCTCTTTGCTGATATAGATCTAGCGACTCTGGAACGTCCAGTTGTAGGCTTTATTGAAGATGTCTCTTTCGTTTCTATGTTAGTTCCTATATTATTTTCAGAAGTTTGTTCTTCTATCTTGTTTTCAATAGGTTTTGATTCTACTTTACTGCCAATAGTTTTTTCTTCTATACTATTTTCAGCAGACTCTTCTTCTGCCTTGCTTTCAGTAGTTTTTTCCTCTACTTTACTTTCAGTAGACTTGTCTACTATCTTGCCTTCAGTAGCTTTTCCTTCTACTTTACTTTCAGTAGCCTTATCTATGGTTTTGCTTTCAGTAGTTTTTACCTCTACTTTACTTTCAGCAGACTTGTCTACTGTTTTGATTTCAGTAGTTTTTCCTTCTACCTTACTTTCAGTAGAACTGTCTACTATCTTGCTCTCAGTAGCTTTTCCTTCTACTTTACTTTCAGTAGCCTTATCTACGGTTTTGCTTTCAGTAGTTTTTACCTCTACTTTACTTTCAGCAGACTTGTCTACTATATTGACTTCAGTAGTTTTTCCTTCTACCTTACTTTCAGTAGCCTTTTCTCTTGGATTACTTCCAGTAGTTGTCTCTTTTGAATTTATTTTATCCTCTACAGGATCTAAGTTATTATTTATACTGTTACTTAGAGTTTGAAATAAATTAAATAGTTCATTTTCTTTCTCTTTTTCCTTTATAAGGCTAGTACTTTTAGTAAAGTACTTGCTATTTAATATTATTAATTTCTTACTCTTATCTTTACTATTTATTATTTTTGAATTTTCGTCTTTAAACTCTGACTTTAGATACTTTTTTTCTTCCCCATTGTAAGTAGTAACTCCAATATCTTTACCTATTATGACTTTTTGATTTTTAATGACCTTATCAATTATGCTTGAATATATATTTGATTTTTCTTTATTTATAGGTATTTCTACTCTTTCTCTTAAATATCCGATTTCATCTATAAAATAAGTTTTATCTGTAACTGAATTTATCTTACCTAAAACATATTCTCTATCCTTTTCAGCTACCCAAATACCTTTCCCCTTAGGAATCTTGTTAAAATAATCAGATATGCTATCTTTATCTAGAGATGATAAAGTGTTAGCGATTAATCCTGCATAAGCTATAGATAAATCATCATTGTGAATATTAAATTGATTCTTATTAACATTATTTGATTCTTCATCTTTATCTTCTGTTATATTATTAGAATCATCAATAACCTCAACATCAATCTCATCTTCATCAATACCCTTATTAACATCCCTATTAGATTTATTAATTCCTAGACTATTAATATCTAATGTATTTAATTCTTTTAATATACCTTGAGAATCTTTAAAACTAAAGTTTTTATTGTCTTGATTTCCATCCATAGACTCTACAATATGTTTTGGGGCTGGTACATAAAATTCTTTTAACAAATGTGCCATTGATCTATTATCAAATAATTTGATTTTGTAATAGTATTCTTCATGCTCTTTTATATCTTTATCTATATAGGTGTTTCCTTCTAACTTAGAAGTAATCTCACTGTACCCCTTTTCCGTTGATACCTTTCTTAAAATACTAAAGCTATTTAAATCTGGCACTTTAGTCCATTGAAGTTTAATCTCACCTCCATTTCTTGACCACTCTATGGATATGTCTTGGTTTATATTATTGAGATTTTCGTCCAATATAATTTTTCGATTTTCAGCTTCATTTTCACCAGTTTTTATTGAATTATATTCAGTAGCTCTAGTAATGTCTACAAAGCAAGTGCTCAATACAACAAAAATCATAAAAAATGATAACATTCTGGTGATAATTGAAAAGCTTTTTTTATCCAAACTATCCCTCCTTTTAATCTAATGCTTAATAATATAACAAAGATATAATTAATATTAATTGTAATTTTTGGAATTTATAAGTTGATTCTAAGTTATAATTTATTAAGCATTTCTCATATTCTATATTTTACAAGGTATATTTTATACATTTTTCCATTACATGTCAATATAAAAAATTACCTTTTTAAATTTTTTATTAATTATAATTAAATTTTTTTAATATAATATTAAATAATCCGTAATTAATCTATCTATTTAAAGATAAATTTAATAATTATTCGAACTTTATCTTTATTTTGTAATTTTATGTATATTTATTCAGATTCAATATATGTATTTTATTACATATATTGAATCTAATTGTGATTTAAGTAATATATTTAAGTACATTTGGAACATTTTTGATTATTTTTATAAATAACATAATTTAGGTAAGCTTTTATTCTTACTATTTAACCTTTTCACTTAAGCAAAAAAATCTAGATGAATTATAAATATACACTTTATAACTCATCTAGATTTCTCAATATTTTTAACTTATTATTTAATATCCAGTCATTATATATAACCCCTTAACTTATCCATTAAAAATATCCTTGACTTGTCTTGCTTTCCTAATATGGATGAATTAACTTTAAAACTTAAAACCCTATAACTTTAAGTCTATACTCACTCGATATCCTTAGTTATTATTATTTTTAATATTAACCCTATTAATTATTTGTTATCTCTTTAGACTTTCTTCTCTTATATAATTAAGCTCATTTTCATTAAATACTCCCATTTTATATAGAAGTAGATATTCCTCTGAAACACCACTATTAAAAATCAGAAGGTCATCACTATTTATTGTTATATCTATTTCTTTATAGAATAATTTTCTAACCTGGTGGCTTTTTATATCCTTAACTGCTCCTAGTATCAGATTGCTGCTTGGGCAAATATTTAATCTAATATTCCTCTCCTTTATAAGATCCATAACATAATTACTATTACCTGCACCTATTCCATGCTGCACTTCATCTACTTCTAAGATTTCTATAGCCTTTCTAACATTTTCTGGTCCTTGGAACTCTCCTGCATGTGCCTTAAGCTTTAATCCCTTTTTCCTTCCATATACATATACCTCTTTAAATCTTTCAAACTTCTCTAAAGCCTCATCTCCATATAGGTCCATGGATTTAAACACTCCACTCTCTATACAAGGAACCATCCATTTTTCTATATTTTCATTTAGTATGCTCTTTGGCATTCCTACCTCTGGTCTAAAGTCTATTACATTCTTATATTTTTCTCTTATATCTTCTATTAACTTAAAGAAATCTTTACTATTTTCAAAGAATGTTATGGTACTACAATCTATGCTAGGCTCTACTATTTTAACGCCATCTTCTATAGCCTCTTTTATGGCTTCCTCTATAAGGAATTCTATATGCTCCTCTTTATTTATATACTTAAAGGTTTCTCCAAATATATACTCATCTAATCCCTTAATACCATCCATGGTTTTAGGCGGTGCTGTAACTTGTCCTCCTGCCCACTTATTAAAGGTAGAAAACCTCATTCCTAGTCCACAATGATTATGAACATCCACCTTTGATGCTTTTCTTATTTTACTTAAATCATTTTCTATTAATCCTTGTTTAAATAATTCACTATCCATTTTCTTCTCCTTTATTCTTAATCCTATTATGTTAAATCTTTTTTATAATATATATATTGCATAAAAGTTTGTACGTTTAAAGAATAAAAACAATGATTAGATTTTATCTTTTATTTTTATTCTTTAATTGTAATATTTAAATTGCAACCTATATATCTAAAGTTTCTCTTATTTATAATATAAAAGTTGTTACTCTTATCTATATTTAAGCTATGTCCTTCTTAAAAATTATTATAGAAGGAACCTTCCTTCAGATGATGTTCTTTCTACCACCTGAAGGTTAGATAAGCTCATCTAGGGGTGTCGCAACTGTTATCCCACCCCTTACATGCGGATGTGGGTGTTAAAGCTTATAGCCATCAGATAATTTTTATAAACCTATTTTATATTTACAATCTAAATTTGTAAACTCCAACTATACTATCTCTATATTATCTAATCTTATGAAAATATATTTAATATGAAAATTAGCTATTATGAACCTAACAATAAATTCTACTATTTATCCTATTACATATGTAAAGAAGAAGTATATATTCCCTTAATTAATTAAGCTTACTAATAGATAAAATAGATTTCTATCTATAGCAAGCTTAATTTTGTAATAATACTATTCTTTATATTAACTTTAGAAAAATCTTATATTTTTGAAATCCTTAAGAAGATATTCGCCTATATATTCTTCTGTACCTATAAAAAATATAGGGTTTGAAACTATTCTTTCTCCTTTAGCTATACCAATGAAATCAGCATAATTCATATCCATAGCTTCTAAGTTTAAATCACTCATAAGTCTCCTATTATTAAAATCACCATATACTTGAAGCTTCTCATTTATATCTTCATGTCCAAATAAAATAGTATTTTTGTTTACAATATTAATACCTTCAACTCCTGCCTTATATTTTACCTTTTGCCCTTGAGAGTTTATTACCTGAGCATAGCATTTTTTTATATCTCCATGGGTATTAAAGAACATAGTTGTATTAGTAACCTTACTTATATATTTATTGTTATCTCCAATTATCTCCATAAAGGAGCATAATACTGGTACCCCTTTTAACATAAGATAATGCTCATTTACAGTTAATCCTTCTAGCTCCTCAAAGTTTTTAATATTTAAAGATATTTTTAAGTCTGACCATTTATTTCCTTTATTATCTACTAAATCTTCAAAGTACATTTTAATCTTTTCATTTAGGAAATATCTACACCCATTTCTTAATCCTACAAAGCTTTGAATTCCCCCAAACCATGGATTGTACCAACTTTTAATACTATGTGTTGGAAATGCTGTTTCAAGAAACTCTACATTCTTATAATTCATAGAGTATATCCCTGGTCCAAAGTCTTTACATGCCTTTATTTTTATAATTCCATTATCTAAGGAATATATGGTATCTCCTGTTCCTTGATATATCTCTCTTTTAACGTCCCCTTTAAATACCCTAAACATAAGTTTATTATCCTCTATTAAAAAAGCTCGTCCTTCTCTTTCAATAGTTACAATATCTTTATTTATATCTCCTGATATATCTAGATAAACTTCTTTACTATCTCCTTCAAGATCAACCTCACATTGATCTACTATAGAGTTCTTAGAAGAAATTCTAATTTTACCTTCTAAACTAGAATTCTTGTATTCAGAAATCTTAAGGTTCAATTTATCATATATAAATGGATTACCTTTATTAAGTTTAACATCATAGTCATTTTTAATTTCTACATAATCCCTTAAAACTTTTCCCATTGCATAATTTCTAAGTTCTTGAAATGTCCTAAAGGTTCCTAGGGACATAAATATGGATTTTGACCTCTTTATTTCTCCCTTATTTATTACTCCTATTTCATGTTGGAAATATATAAGATAATCTTGAATTCTAGGAACTAAACCCTTCTGCCAATGTAGACCTCTTGTTTCATCCTTAGTAGATCCAAAGATCCAATTTTCAGTTATTTTTTCTTCTTTAAAATCCTCAATAAAGGAGGTACCTATATCTCTTATTTTTAAAATCCCATTATCATAGGGAAGAATTCCATCATTAACCCTATAAATTACTGGTTGTTTTATAAAAACTTCATTAGTTTTATCCTCTCCCTTATTAACAACCTCAAAATAACTCTCCATAATTCCATTGCTTTTAAGAGAGAATATCATATGTATATAAGTATCCTTAAATCTTTCTAGACCATAAACACATCTAAGAGTCATAGCATTATTTTCTTCATAAGACTTAACCTCTAAAGGAGTAGCATTAGTAAGCTCTTCACTATAGGGCATACCTATTTCTGGACAAAATATTGCAGATGTCATAAGGGTAATATTTTTTTCTCCTCTTAAAAATACAGAGTTCTCTCCCTTATAAAAGTCTACACTATACTTACCATTGGCTATCCTATACCTATCCTCCATCTCTCCTCCAAAGCCTCCTGAAAAACTTTGAATAGGTAATGCTACCTTAGAAATAAAATTAATTTCTCTTCCATCTCGTACCCTTATATTAGATGCTACATCAGGATTAAAAAAAGTAGCTTTTCTTAAAATAAAGGGAAGTTTTATAGTCTTTCTTTCCTTTTTATCTAAAGTTAAATTAAATTCTCTACGATCTATATCTACATCTTCACTCTTAGGTATAATAAAGTTCAAACTAACTTCTTCATTAAACTTATTTTCTATATCAACATTTAATATATCCTCTTGATCACAATATACTAATTCATTATTTCTATTAAATTTGATCTCTACAGGAGGTTCTGGAATTATACCTATTGCAAATTCTGCTTCCTTTCCATTAATTAAAACCCTAGCCTTAACTGAAGGATGAGTCTTTAAATCATCTGTTTTAAAATCTAAAGGATTTATAAAAAACTCCCCTTTAATAATTTCCTTCTCCTTAACTTTTGTCTTATGTTCCATGTTAAAGTCTATATTTTTATGATTAATTCCTTGTATTTCAATAGATAAGTCTTTCCCTCTTTTATTAACTACTTGAAATACAGCTTTATGTGTTTCCCCAAATACAAGTTTTTGATTTTCTGCCCTTAATGATATTAAATAATCCTTAGTTTCTATTAAGGATAATCCCCTAGAACGTCTTTCAAATTCCATTCTAAGTTCTAAATCATCATTATTCCATCTATACTCATAGAACTCAAAATTCCTATCTTTTCTACCTTCTGGTTCTAAGTTTATTTCTCTCTTTAAATCGTAATACCAGTCTAAAGTTTTAAAATATTCCTTTACTGCTTCTGTATTAACTGCATAAGGTATAAAATTCATAAGATGCCCCTGTCCATTCTTATCCTCAAGAAAAAATCCACATCTTTTATATAGGGGTATTGATTTAGTATTCCCTGGCCATGTAAATAAATCCAATCTTGGCCACTCAAGTTCCATTGTTCTTTCAACTGTCTTTTTAACTAAAGCCTTTCCTATACCTTGTCCATGTTTATCGAATCTAACATTTAACAGCTCCACATAGAGAGTATTTTCATCATAAATATATTTCTTAAAGGAACAATACCCTAAAATTTCTTCCCCCTCTTTTGCAAGATATGTATTTATATTTGCTGTATTCTCATTAGCCCTTAATATCTCTTCTTCTGTGGTATCACCCCATTCACCATTCCATCCCTTTGAGCTTAATCTCCACATTCTTGCAATTTCTTTAGCATAAATCTTATCATATTCTATAATTTCTAATCCCTTCATACTTGCCCCCTTCTAGGTTTCCCCTAAATCATCTATTATGTTCCTATTAGAATCACAAATTCCGTTATTTAAAGTAAGAATATTATTTTAAAACTTAGCTTAAACTAAGAACGGCTGAATTAAACATGAATTTAAGAATAGACTTAATCCTATAATTAAGATTTATAGAATAATTTTACATTTATATTTATTTTTTGTAAATGCTTAAATTTCATTATAATACATTTAGTATAAATAAGGTATCAAATAACTTCAATAATTTCCGAATTTTCCTTAAATTATATTTGTATTATTTAATAATTTTGTTATAATAAGTATGTAAGATTTTCATTTTAGAACTTAAATTATACAAATATTGACTCATTCAAGATACTGAGTTTAACTATTGTATAAAATAATTTTTAATTTATAAACATTACAAAATATTTTAAAAAATAAGTTATAATATTTAAAATTTTGTGAGGTGTAATATGATTATTCGTTTTTAATTATCTAATTTTAAAATCCCTAAAAAATTGCAAGGGACTTTTGCGCACTTTTTTAGGATAAGATAGTTAAAAACAACTCATTGGTGAATTAATACATCTAATATAAATTTCTTAGTAAATATACCATGTTTTTATATTAGGTTTTAAATATGGACCATAGGCACCTTACTAAAAAGCTTATAGCTTTTCTATGCACTTAACTTAAATAAAATTTATTCCTTATGTATATAAGGTTTACTTAATTTAAGTATTCATTATCTTATCTTTATGATTTTACCTAAAGTAATAGGCTAATTTATCATAGAGTATGTATAAGATATAATTTAGTGCTACTTTTAATATGCCTATTGCGCCATAACCAAGGTTGGTTATGGCTTTTTTATATTTATTAACTATCTTATCCTTTAGACAATTTCAAATAAAGGAGAGATATAATATATGACTATAACAATAAAAAATTTATATAAAGACTATAAAGGAATTATGGTGTTTAAAAATATTAACTGTAAATTAAACAGTAATGATAGGATTGGACTTATTGGAGGAAACGGAGTTGGTAAGACTACCCTATGTAAAATAATAGCTGGTATTGAAAACTATGAGTGTGGGGCTATTGTTTATTCCCCTTCCACTCTGAAGGTTTTATACCTTAATACTAATGAAAATATTAATGGAGAGCTAACTGTGCATGATGTTTTAAAAGGTTTTCTTTCCTCTTCCCCTTATTCTTTAGAAGAAAGATTTCTGAAATCTCTTTTATATAAGACTGGACTCAAAGAGGATTTATTAAAAGAAAGGTTTAAAAATCTAAGTGGTGGTGAAAAAACTAAGGTATTGCTATGCAGAGCATATATTATGGATTTTAACGTTTTAATACTAGATGAACCAACTAATCATTTAGATATTACTGCTATTAAATCTTTAGAAGGATTTATAACTTCATTGAATATACCTGTAATTTTAATATCCCATGATAGATACTTTTTAGATAATACCTGTAATAAAATATGGTGTCTTAATAATAATTCCTTAAAAGAATATAAAGGACATTACTCAAGTTATAAGATCCAACTTCACCGTGAGGTTTTAGCATCTACTAAAGCATACAATAAAGAAGAAAAGGAAATTACTAGCCTAAAATCTATGATAGAGGATAGGAAAACTTGGTTTCACAAGGCTCATAAAGCCGCTGGTAAAGATGACAACTTAAGAGCTCATTCTAAGAAGCATATAGCTATCCTTCGTTCTAAAGAAAAACAACTTAAAAAATTAGAGGAAAATAGAACAGAACTTCCTTCTAAAGTTCTATCACCAACCTTTAACCTAATAAATAAAAACCTTTTAGACTCTAAACTACCAAAGCACATAGGCTATATTAAAAATCTTAATAAGTCTTTTGGAAATAGGACTCTCCTAAAGGATGCTTCCTTTAATATAAAACGTGGAGATAAAATAGCCTTACTTGGAGATAACGGCTGTGGAAAAACCACCTTATTAAAGATTTTAATTGGAGAAGATATGGATTACTCTGGTGAGGTTTATCTAAATCCATCTATAAAAATATCCTACTTTTCTCAGGGCTTAAATAGCCTAGACGAAGAAAAATCCATAGTAGATAACCTTTTGTATGAAAATGTAACTTTAAAAGATATAAGAAACCTTTTAGCTTCCTTTTTATTTAAAGGTGAAGATGTGTTTAAAACTGTAAAAAACTTAAGTATGGGAGAAAAATCAAGGGTGGCACTTTCAAAGCTTTTACTAAGTAATTCTAACTTTCTAATATTAGATGAAATAACTAACTACATGGATATTGAATCTAAAGAAACAATAGAGGAGGTTCTAAAAGAGTATAAAGGAAATATAATCTTTGTTTCTCACGATAGGTACTTTACCTCTACAATAGCAACTAAGATTCTGGAAATCAAAGATTTAAATACTGTGCTTTATCCATATAACTATGATGAATATATAAAAACCTCTAAAGAACTTAAGGAAAATAATCATAAAAATTCTTATGTTAATTCTAAGGAAATAAAAGATAACATTTTGATGCTCCAATGTGAAATTGCCTTCTTAAGTGGAAAACTTTCTAGGTCTTTAGATGAAGAGGAGAAAATAGAAGTAAATAATAAATTTCTAGAGTTTTCTAAAGAAATTAGTATATTAAAATCAATGCTTTAGTGCAGTTAAAAAATAATATTCTTAAATTATAAAAACGATGCATATAGGAAAAATCGCTTTCCACCCTATGCATCGTTTCTTGAATTTTATATAGCTTTATGCAATGTATATCACAATACTTTTGTTAAGCAGTTCTATCTAAAAGCTTTTCTACTACTTCCTTTAATATATATTTATATTGATTCTCTGGAAGTTTATCTATAAGCTTAAATGCCTTGTTAGTGTACTTTACAGCTACATCCATAGCCTTATCTACACCCTTATATTCATATACAAGATCCATAATTATATCTACATCTGAATCCTCTAAGAATTCTTTTCCTTCAATAAACTTAAAGGCTTTTTTATTTTCATTTATTGCATAGATTAAAGGAAGATTGAAAATACCTTGCTTTATATCACTAACTGCTGGTTTTCCAAGTTCCTCATCATTACTTGTATAATCTAAGATATCATCAATTATTTGAAAAGCCATTCCTATATTATGTCCTATATTAAAAAACATTTTACTAAGCTTTTCAGAGCATCCACTTTCTGATGCTCCACTATAAAAACTAAGAGCAAATAATTCAGCAGTTTTTCCTGATATCCTTGATAAATATTTTCTAGAAGAAGTATCTAAAGAAAACTTTGAATTCATCTGATTTATTTCTCCAAGGCATATCTTTTCCATTGCCTTGGTATCCATCTTTATACTAGCTAGGGATGCTGAATGGGTTGCTAGTAGCTTAAAACAAACACAAAATAAATAATCTCCAATATATACAGCATAATTTTTTCCGTACTTTGATTGTATGGTTTCTTTTCCTCTTCTTGTATCTGCATCATCTATAATATCATCATGGACCAATGTTGCCATATGGAGGATTTCAAGTGCTGCTGCCACAGCCCTACTTTTTTCTTTGTCATAATTACCAAACCTTGATGCTATTATAGAAAAGCTTGGTCTTAGGAGCTTTCCTCCTGAATATATTAACTCTTTTATAGAATTCTCTATCTTTTTATCTTTACATTTAACGTTTCTGTCCATTAAAAGAATTACTTCTTCTAAGTCTCCTTTAAGTTCCGGGTACTTATCCCACATTTTATTGATTTCCATAGTACCACCCTTTATAAATGTATTTAAAATCTTAATCTAATTTTTAGAATGTATCCACATATCAGTTAAATTTTCTTTATGGTTATCCACAAATTAGTCACTAAGTCTTAATAACTAATTATACTATATTTTATGTAAGCTTCATAATATATATAAGTTGTAATATTAAAACTACATTAGATTCAGCTGAAACTTATTGAGTTATCAACCAGTGGAATGTAGGTTGTTTAATATAATATATATATAATAAAAATTAGAATCACCTTACATCTAAATTTTAATAATTCTATGTAAATAATAAAAACTAAAGTTTTACCTGGCTTAAAATAAGCCAGGCTTAACCTTTAATTTATAAAAAATCTATTATAATTTTTTAATTGACTTCATAAGATAACTTTTAATATGATTTAATCACAGTATTCTTATTACTCTTACTTATCCACTCCGTATAATGCTTTTTCTTCACCATACCACCATTTTCCAAGGGTATTAGCCAGCCAAGGCATTACATAGTAATCAAGACCAAAGGTTCTACCTGCTCCACCCATTAAAGCTATAGCACCAAAGAAGAACCAAAGGATTTCCCATCCTGCCATTGCAGATAGTATAAAGTTAACTACCATAAATGCAGATGCTGCACTTGCAAGCCATGTGAATAATCCAGCTAGTAAACATAAGCCTATTCCTATTTCAGTTATAACAACTATTCTTTGGAACCAAACTGCTACATCTGGGTTTGGCATCATAAATTCCATAATGGATTTAAAGAATCCTGGCATTTCTTTAAGTATTGGTTGTGGGAAGTTTGCTGCTGCCCCTGCTGAATCTGCTGCTTGGCTAGCACCAGTATTAGCTGCTGTTTGAAGCCAATCAAATGGCATTTTTACATTTCCACTAGCAAGCCAGCTATCACTACCTATTCCATTAAATAGCTGCTTTAAAGAACTAAAGCTTTCTGTTGCTGCTTTAAATGTTTCTTCTCCAAAGAACTTCTTTAATCCCTCAATAAGCCACATACATCCTAAGAATAATCTAAGAGGTACAAGCCATAATCTATTACCATGAGAAGATAAGTGATTTCCCATTATAGATCTTCTGTCCTCCATATGGAAGAACTCATGTTGTAGATATCTACATACAGTGTATAGTCCACCAATTCCAAATAAGTAATACATGTTAACCATGTGCTTCATAACCATTGCAAAGAAGCCTGATAACTTCATTCCCCCTAAGCTTGCAACACAGTATCTTCCACCTACTGATACCATAAATCCATGATAATTAGATTTAAACTTAACTTTTTCCTTAGCCTCTATATCTGCAACTATATTATTAACTGCAGTTATAGCTGTTTGTTCAGCTGCCTCAACTATCTGAGGGGTAGGTCTTCCTTCAGTTTCCTCAAAGTAAGTTAAATCTCCAACTATATAAACATCTTCATTACCTTCTACCTGCATATATTCATTGGTCTTAACTCTACCAGCTCTAGCTCTTTCAAAACCATACTCTGATGCTTCTTGGTTAGCTTGTATACCGCATGTCCAAATTAATGTTTCAGTATCTATAACTTCTCCAGACTTAAGCTTTATATCACTTGGTGTTACTTCAACTATTGGTGAATTTTTCATCACCTCAACACCATGTTTTATCATATATCTTTCAGCCTTATCTGCTTGTTTTCTATCTAGCATGTTAAGTATTGTTCCTAAGGCTTCAACTACTATTAGTCTTACTTCCTTATGAGAAATCTTATATTCCTTTGCAAGCTTTGTCTTCCATTCTAAAAGCTCTCCAGCCATTTCTATTCCTGTAAATCCTGAACCTGCAACTATAAAGGTAAGAAGTTTACGTCTCTTTTCCTCATCTCTTTCCTTTGATGCCTTTTCAAAGGTTGCTTTTATATGAGCTCTAAGTCTTAATGCATCTTCAAAAGACCATAGTGTAAATCCATGTTCTTTAACTCCAGGTACTCCAAAGAATGCTGGTTCACTACCTGTTCCTATGATTAAATAGTCATATTTATATTGTCCATTTTTAGTAGTAACTACTTTATTATCCTTATCCACTTTTGTAATGTAGTCTGTTACTACATTAACTTTTGTCTTATTAAAGATTTTTCCAAGATCAACTTGTACTGATTCTGGATGTACTCTTCCTCCTGCCACTTCATGTAGCTCAGTCATAAGTGTGTGGAATGGATTTTTATCGATTAATGTAATATTAACATTTGAATGCTTCTTATACTTTTTTGCTAGCTTCTTAGCTGCACACACACCAGCATAGCCCGCACCTAAAATTAAAATGTCCTTCTTGTCCATTTTGCTACACCTCATCAAAATATATTATTTAATATTTAATATAATAAAATACTAGTTCTTAAAACATTTTATAATCAATCAGTGATTTTGTCTAGCATTTAACATTGTGTTTTTTCCTCTCATAAATTACTTTTTATGTTATTATGCAATTTTATCTTTATTAATCTTTCATATGAATATATCCAGTGTTTACAATTTCTTAATCTATATGGTTTTCATCTACTTTAACTAGTTGCTTTTGCAACCATTTTCAATTTTGTTGCATAAATTTTTTTAAAAGTTTTTTTCTGAAAATTACATAAAATACTTTTTATATTACTATAGTGATTTAAGATATAACTATTGTAAAATTTTTCTTGTTGAGAATTTATAAAAATTATAGGAAAAATTGAAGTTTTTTTAACACTTAACCTTTTCTTATAGCCTAAGATATTTTAATAGTAAAACTTAATCGCTCCATTAGAAATATCTTTAACTTATAGAAATTAATTTTTAAACCTAAGTCTTATAAGAGTTTTTAAATATTAAAATAAATTATTTTAGAACTAGTGATATTTAATTATTAAAAAGACTTGCTTTACTATTTATTCTTAACTATGATAATAAACTATCATTCTTTAAAAATATAATATTCTTTAATTTTAATTTTTATTCTTAATGGATAGTGAATATCATAAAACTATTTGCTATTTATATTTATCATATTAAACAGTTACTTTAAAACTAGGTTAGTATGATTCAACTTTTGAAAGCCCTTTATTTTCATATTAAAATATCCCAATTTCCCTAGATTTAAAAATATATACTAGACTTGAAATCTAAAAGCCAAAAGGAAGATACTTAAACCATGCATCATGACTTTTAAGTATCTCCCTTCTAACTTCTAGAGCTCTAAATATAATTATATAATTACTCAATTTTGTATATCTAATTAAATAACTCTTAAAATCCTAATATGAATTTTACCTATGACTATATAAATATTCCCACGGCCACTAGGACTATTTGGCATAGAGTCATAAGTACAAAATTCTTAACTCCAACTATAAAAGTCTTGCTTTTTATTTGTTCTTTAGAGAAAATATCTATATTTTCTTTAACTTTTTTAAATGACAACACAGAAAGTATTAATATTACAGGAGCTATTCTTAAAGCCACTATTAAGGCTATATCTAAATAAGCTATATAATATAACGCCCTAAATAACTTCACCCCATTTTCCTTTCCTATGTAATAAGGAAGAGTAAACCTTCTATTCACTATATCCTCTTCTAAATCACAAATATTATTAGCAAGCATAATATTTGATATTCCAGCAAAGGCTGGTAATGCCATTAAAAATATGTATATAACCTCTTTTATATTTAATGTTAAAGAAATTATGTTATTCTCATATCCTAGAGTTATTATTCCACTGTCATATATATGTATATAGATAGATAAAAATATTATGATAACTCCCATAAAGAACCCTGAAAATAGTTCACCTAAAGGCATACGTGAAAGCGGTATAGGTCCAAAGGTATAAAGTATTCCAGTTAAAAATGAAACCATTCCTATGATTAAAACCACCACATCTGTATTGAATGTTAATATAATCCCAAAGGATACAGCCAGTAAAAGTAATATAACTATTGTAGCCTTAACTGTATTTAAACTTAAGTTGTCACTACCTATTACATTTTTTTCCCTATAATCATTCCCCTTAACCTCTGTAGCTTTTTTATAATCATAATAATTGTTTATTGCAGTAGTTGCCATATCAAAGCAAAGTAGTGAAACAAACATAAATATAAAGTTTTTTAGGTTAAATGTCTTATATCTATATATAGAATATAAGGTTCCAAGGATAAAAGGCATGATACTTGCCACTTTAGTTTGTATCTCTACTAATTTTAAAAAGCTTGTAATATTCACAGCATAATCCCTCCTTCTTAAGTTATAACTTCTTGGATTATTTTATATCATCTTAAGATTTTACTCAACTTTAATTTTTTATAAGTTTAAATTAATGTTTATTATCTATTTTAATAAAGGTTAATACAAAAATAAAAATGCTAAATCTCTATGTATTAAAGATTTAGCATTCTTAATTTTATTTATATAAATTTTCATTTTAAAAACTATTAAAAAAAATCTATAGACTATAACATAGTCTCTTTCACAAAACTAATGACTATGCTTCTCTTTTCTTTTTTCCCTCTTATTCTTAAATCTACAAACAATACTTTCATAGATAACTAACACAATAGTGGTTAATTGTTCTGATACCAGAACTAATAGCACAGCAATTAATATATATACTATATCTCCTGTAATACTAAAGGAGAAAATTCTTCTTCCAATGGGAAGTAAATAAGCTAATGCAAATACTCCTCCCATAGCTATAACTAACCCTGTCTTTAAAAGATTTAACGGCTGAGCTACTCTTTTTAAAACCATTATACTTATTCCTCCCACTACAATAGTAGCTAAAGTACGTCCCTCTACTATGGTAAGATTGTGAATACTTGATAACATAAATATAATAATAGTAGCACCAGTTATTATAATCCCATTAGTTATAGATGTACTTAAGACTCTCTTTAAATACCCTTTCTTAACCCTAGATTTATTAGGTCCTAAGGCAAGGAAGAAAGATGGTATTCCTATAGCCACAGCTCCAATTAAACTTAATTGTATTGGAAGTAGAGGATATGGTAACAATATAATCCCGAATATAAGTGATAATAATATAGAATATACAGTCTTTGTTAAATAAAGATCTGAAACACTTTCTAAGTTATTTATCATACGTCTTCCTTCCACTACTACCTCTGGAAGAGATGCAAAATTAGAATCTAGAAGCACTAGCTGTGCTACTGCCTTAGTAGCATCACTAGCATTTGCCATGGATATTCCACAGTCTGCTTCCTTTAAAGCTAAAACATCATTTACTCCATCACCTGTCATAGCAACTATATGACCTTTTCTTTGAAGTGCCTTTACTAATGCCTTCTTTTGGTGAGGGGTAACTCTACCAAATACTGTAGTGTTTTCAGCTACTTCTTCTAACTCTTTTTCATCCTCTGGCAATGTCCTTGCATCTATATAATTCTCTGAATCTTTAACTCCTGCTCTTTTTGCCACAGCTGCCACTGTAACCGGGTTATCTCCAGATATTATCTTTACATTAACCCCTTCTCTATGGAAATATTCAAGAGTTTTCGGTGCTTCCTTCCTTATTATATCCTCTATAAGTAAGAGAGCAACTCCTTCTACATCCTCTGGAAGCTCTTCACTTAAGGAACTATTTTTAAGCTTTGCAAGAATTAAAACTCTTCTTCCTTTTTCTGCTTCCTCTTCTACACTTTTCTTTATATCATCATATTTTT
The DNA here is from genome assembly GCF_000686705.1 of Clostridium hydrogeniformans DSM 21757. Classification (GTDB taxonomy): domain Bacteria; phylum Bacillota; class Clostridia; order Clostridiales; family Clostridiaceae; genus Clostridium_Z; species Clostridium_Z hydrogeniformans. Next base: position 249,841 of record NZ_KK366005.1, read on the forward strand.
CTCTTAGAACCATCTCTGGTGCTCCAAGAATCCAAGCACCATATTCATTAAACTCTGCCCCGCTCCATTTCTTATCAGAAGAAAATGGAATGGTGCTCTTAACTTCTAAGTCTGACTTTTCCTTATATTTATCAAGGATAGCCTGCTGAGTTGGATTTGTACTTGGAAAAGCATAAGCTAATCCACATAGTACCTTATCTATATCCTCAGTTTTATAATCTTTAAGTAATTTTATATCATGAAGTCTTAATGCTCCCTCTGTAATAGTTCCTGTCTTATCAAGACATAAAACATCTACCCTTGCTAAAACCTCTGTTGCTGGAAGCTCTTGAACTAAAGTCTTCCATTTTGAAAGCCTAACTACCCCTACAACAAAGGTAAGGCTTGTAAGAAGTACTAATCCTTCTGGTACCATTCCAATAATTCCTGCAGCAGCACTAATAATAGCCTCCTGCCAAGTTCTATTTGTGAAGAAAATCTGTGTTATAACTAGAAGTATTCCTATAGGAAATATAAGCCACATTATAACCTTTAATATTTTATCTACGGCTTGAGCAAGTTCTGAATTTATCTTCTTAAACTTTCTAGCCTCATTAGATAACTTAGCCGCATAGGTATCCTTACCTACATGAGTTACTTTTCCATATCCACTACCTGAAACCACAAAGCTTCCAGATAAAAGCTTTGATTTCTCCTTTTTAAATACAGGGTCTGCTTCTCCTGTAAGCATAGACTCATCTACTTCAAAACTATCTCCTGGTAGAACCTCTCCATCAACTACAATTTCACTTCCTGGAGTTAAAACTATAATATCATCAAGGACAACATCCTCTACATTTATAATTTTTTCTATTCCTTCTCTTAAAACCTTGGCTTCTGCCATATTGAGCACTGAAAGCTTTTCCAAAGTTCTTTTAGCCCTTATTTCTTGAACTACTCCAACTATGGTATTGGTTAATATTACCCCTGCAAAAATAGCATTTTTAGGAGATCCTGCAACTATAACAAGTATTGCTAGAACAAAATTTATGGCATTGAATCTTGTAAATAGGTTAGCTCTTATAATTTGTGCCATAGTACGGGAAGGAGCTTTAGGAAGAATATTTACCTGTCCCTTTTTAACTCTATCCTTTACCTCTTTTTCAGTAAGCCCAAAGGGCTGTTTTTTATCTTTTTGCTTAAAATCTTTATCACTCAAAGGTTACCACCTCTTATTCCTTCAAAGTTTTATGACTCTACCATTTTTATTCTTGCCATTACATAGGTTTTTATCCGATGCCTATCTCCTTCTACCTTCTTTTCCTTTTCTAATCCTAAACATAGAAAGATAAACCTAAAATGTAGTTTATTTTTCTATATTTAGGCACATATGAAAGTAAGTATATTAAATATTATAATCCATAAATTAAAATATTCTATAAATCCCCTATTAAATTAAGAATACTTTAAGATTTTACTAGGTAAAACTAAAGACTTAGTTCTGCAAATTACAGTACTAAGTCCTTTAAACTAACACTATTTAAACTTCAGTAAGTATAGGATTTTAAGTTTTAAAGTTAATTTAGAAATCTGTCTAAAAATCACTATAAATCAAAGATACTCTAATAAATAGGTTAATACTTTGCATTAAGCCATATATCCACTGATAAAAACTCATAAGTCTAAGAAGACTTATTTAAATACTTAGGCGCTGTAATTCTTATTCCTATAGCACCTATAGGTGCAGTAATTAATACACTTAATATTGCTATTGCTTGCATAACTTCCCCATAAACAACTCCCATTTGAAGGGGTATTCCAGCTTTTGCTGATTGTACTGTGGCCTTTGGAAGATAAGCTATTATACAAAACAGTCTCTCTTTAGGTGTTAAATCAGTTCCTGTAAGAGAAATTAAAACTCCAATTGATCTTACACATAAGGAACCTGTTAAGATTAATACTCCAACTAAAAAGTATTGTCCTACAAGAGAAGGATTTATAGCTGCACCAACAAAAGTAAATAGGAATAACTTCCCCATGCTCCACACCTTATCCATGATCTTCTTTATTGAAAATGTACTTTCTTCTATGGTGCTCCTTAAGAAAAATCCATATATCATAATAGATAAAAGAGAGTTGAATATTTCCACATGAAAGTTTGACTCAATACTTCTTAGTCCTAAGCATACTAAAAAAGCTATTAATGCTTTTACTCTTATATCTTTAACTCTACTTATAATAGGACTTGTTAATTTTGATGATAAGTATGCTACTCCTATACTTATCATTATAGCTATAGGTATTGAAATGAGTTGTCTTTCTAAGGATACCTGTGCTCCGTGCTCCCTTCCAATATATATGGATAAGAAAGTGGTAAATAAGGTTATTGCTATGGTATCATCTGCTGATGCTCCAACCAGTAACATTTGAGGAATTGATTTATTTGTGCCAAGTTTTTTATCAATTAAATCTAACATAGATGGAATAAGCACAGCTGGACTTACAGCGGCTATTATAAATCCTAATATGGCTCCTTGAATAAAATCAAACCCTAAAAATACTGTAGATAATATAGCTATGGCAAAGCCTTCTAATGTTGCAGGTATGATACTAAGTAGTACTGCTGGTCTTCCTATAGATTTCATTTCACTACTGCTTATGCCAAGCCCTCCTATAAATAACACTGTAACTAAGGCTATATCCTTAATAATAGGTGATAAATCTAAAGTCTCCTTTGGAATGATATCTAGAAAAGATGGTCCAATAAGCATTCCAAAAATCATCATTCCTAGTAAGGATGGAAGATTTATCTTCTCTACTCCCTTTCCTAAAATATTAGCTCCTACTGCCATTAATACTAAACTAATAGCTATAACTATTATATTCATAATACTTCTCCTTATATTAATATATTTGTGCATCATATTTTCATAACCTTAATAGTTTAATAAAAAAGGTTTATGTGAAACCTTAATTCTTATTCCTTTTTTAATTTTTTAAAGCTATAAGATTTTAATATAAGTCCTTAACTTATCCATTAAAAATATCATTGATTTGTCTTGATTTACCTGGATATATAAATTAAGTTTAAAACTTAAAACCCTATATTAAAACTCTGTAAGATTTATCAATTTTAAGAACAAAAAACTCCTACAAATATGGTATGCACATTTGTAGGAGTCATTAGCTTCATAGAACGAATCTTCTTCAGGTGGTATTCTTTCCATCACCTGAAGATTAGATGAGTTAATCTAGGGTTGTCGCAACTGTTATCCACCACCTTACATGCGTGTGGGGGTGTTACAGCTTATAGCCATCAGATAAAGTAAGCGGTTAAAGGTCGAACTCCATGACCTATAAATTTATAAAACAATTATATTACTATATTATTTTTGAGTCAATATTACGGTCTAAATAATATTAAAATATAAGGGCAAATGATATCCCCACCACAATAATATTACTTAATAAGTTTACCACATCATTATTTACTCCCGGTATCCCTTTAACTCTAATAAGCTGATTTTCCTTTGAGTAAATTTCTACTATATCGCCCTTAGAGTTTTTGTATTTAACTTGAATGGTTTCTCCTAATATGCTATCTATTATAGATCCTAAAAATCCTAATGCTATACACAGTATAAAATAGCATACTAACTTCTCTTCCGTTCCTATATTTAAATATCCTATTACAAAGAATATTCCAATGAGGCTTGACCCCATAAATGATGCTAATGTACCTAATAATGATACACCACCTGATTCTCCCCTTTTAATTCTTTTAAATGTTATTAAAGATATTGGACTCCTTTTACTTAAAACTCCCACTTCTGATGCCCAGGTATCTGCATTAGCTGTAGCGAAAGATATACAATAAATAAGATAGTAGATGTTATTATTTGTTTTATAAAACATGTATGAAAGTATAAGGCCTATTCCACCATTGGCCAATACCTGTATGTAGTTTCTCCCCTTTTTATCCTTCTCGTAGTTATCCTCTAGCTTGTTTTCTTTTTTAATCTTTGTAAGTAATGAGGATGATATAAAAAATACCATCATTATACTATAGAAAGAAGCTCCTCCAAAGGTATATATTAATGACCCAAGAATAACAGCCCCTATAAACCCACTTAAATTCAAAGATTTTTTACTAAAAGCTAGCCCTGCTATTACAATAGAAATAATACATCCTATTAAAGTTTCCACCTTTTAATCACCACCAAATAGTTAATCCCTTTGTTAAATAATAAAAGACTCCTGAAGTTATTAATGGAACAGTTATGTTATCAAACCCCATAGGAGTTAAAAGTTCAGCAGCTGTTGCAACTAAGCCTAATATAACACTTATTCCAAAGGAATTATTAATTCCTAAAACCATCATAATTACATAAGCTAGTGCTGAGCATATTAAAAACATAGTTAAGGTTCCTTCTAAAGATTTTTTATATCCTAGAATTTTAAATTCATGTTTTCCATATCTTACACCAACCACAGCTGCAAAGCCATCTCCATACCCCATGGCAAGTATACCCATAAGCCCTATATAAGGAGTCTTATCACCATTAAAGGTTATAAGAGAAAGTATAAATAATGAAATAGCATAATAAACAGTTCCTAAATCTTTTAATCCCCCATCCCTTTCCATAGCCTTAAATACCTGTTTTTTATAAGAGATATAGTTAACTATGATAAATAATAAAGGGACAATAGATGCATAAATAGGATTTCTGAAAAAGATTATAGCTATTATCCACCAATTTGAAACCACTATATGTATAAACTTACGACTTCCTTCATCCTTTAATATATTAAATTTTGTAAGAAGTGTAGATAATCCTATTGCTAAAAATACAAATGCTAATGATACTAAAATTCCTACTGCATTCTCCATGGCTATCTCCTTTCTACTTAATTTGTAGCCACCCATAATAACTTCCTGCACGTAATAAACAACTATATATTTAAGTACATTTTTTAATATCTGCTGTTACAATATACCATAATATGGTTATACCATAAAATACAATACTATGAAAAAACTATAACCTCACTTATTATATATTATAATATATTTTTTTCATAGTTATATTGTAATTAAATTTAGTTAAGAAAATTGTAAGAAATCTTTAATATTAAGTCACTGTATTCCTTAATATTATTCTGTTTTGAACCTTTTTAGTATAATATGTAAGTAAATCTTGATATTTATCACTTACACTTATAGGGTTTTAATATAAACCCTTAACTTACTTCTTAAGAATATCCTTCATTTATTTTCCTTTAGATACATGTATAAATTATTTCTTAAACTTATGACTCTATAAAATAAAGATATAAGCCTTATAAAAGATAAAGTAATGTAAAAGAAAATAGTTAAAAGTTAGGCATAATCTTAATAAATAATGAGCCTAACCTCTAACTATTATACAATATAATAAACTCTTTTATAATATATAGGTTTTATTATTAAAACTCCATTTACTCAGTTGAAACTCACTGAGCTATTAATCAATAAAATTTAACTTATTTTCTAAAACATATTATATATAAATTATCTCCTATTCTAATAACATAGAGCCCTTAACTTCCTTCTCACTCCATGGAATTAAAACAGTGTTTCCATTAGAATGATCATTAATTTTCTTGATCCACTTTTCCTCTTCCAATGCTTTTGTCATAAGGAGTGGATTCTTAGTTTCTGTTATAGATAAGCTAGAGTTTATAATCCACCACTTATTATTTATCCCTGCCCTTTTTAAATCTTCTTCAAGCCTTTTAGCTTCAAAGAACGGAGTTGCCTCTGGAAGGGTTACTATTACCACCTCTGTTTCATTCTTATCTCTAAGTCTTGGAAGTAATTTTTTAACTGATTCTGGTACCTCCCCTTTAGACCTTTCAATCTCTCTATGATAACTTTCCGTAGAATCTAAAAGAAGTAAGGTATGTCCTGTTGGGGCTGTATCTATAACTACAACCTCTGAATCTGCTTTTTCCACCAGTTCTGAAAACCCACGAAACACTGCGATTTCTTGGGTACAAGGGGATCTTAAGTCCTCTTCCACATAAGCAATATCATCTTCACTCATTTCTTCTCTTGCTTTACTTAAAACCTCTTCCTTATATTTTTCAAGTTCTAACTCCTCATCTATATGGCTTACCTCTATGTTATCTTTTTTATCCAAGGTAAAAGCTAAATGATGAGCTGGATCTGTGGTGGTTAAATGTACCTTTACCCCTCTTTCTGATAGTCCAAGAGCTATAGCTGAAGCTAAGGTAGTTTTTCCAACTCCTCCTTTACCCATGGTGAATATAACCCTTTTATTAGAAATATATAAATCATCAATTAAATCATGTATTCCCTTTAAGTCTTCCTTTTCTAAAGGTTTCTCCTTCTCTTCTATATAATCTTCCTTAAGCATTTTTCTTATATTTTCAATTCCTATAACATTATAAGACCTTAATGGTATGGTAAAGGTTTCTATGGTTTTAAGGTGCTCTGGAATATGCTCTAAGGCTTTTTGCTGCTTTATATATAAACCCTCTGATATAGCATCGCCCTTTGTATACCCTTCTAAAACTCCATTTATAACAAGAATTTGATTATTAACTCCTAGTTCCTTAAGTTCTAAAGATGCTCTTTCCCCCTCCTTAAGAGGAGTTTCCTCTGGTCTTGCTACTAATATTAACTTAGTTTTATCCTTATTACTTAAGGTACTTACAGCATTTTTATACATTTCCTTCTTACTTTCAAGTCCAGCTAATTGCCCAAGGCAAGAAGCTCCATGAGTGCTCTCACTTATAAAATTACTCCAGGCTGAAGGAAGTTGAAGCATTCTTAATGTATGTCCTGTCGGTGCTGTATCAAATATTATATAATCATATTTCTTTTCAGTTTCTTCATCAGTTATAAAGTTTGAAAACTCATTAAAGGCTGCAATCTCAACTGTGCAAGATCCTGAAAGCTGTTCTTCCATATTTTTTATAACTGTTTCTGGAAGTTTTCCTCTATAAGGTCCAACTACAGACTCCCTATACTCCCTAGCAGCCTCCTCTGGATTAAGGTTTATAACCACTAGATTTGGAACCTCACTTATAGTTACCCCCTTATTATCTAAATCTCTATTAAATACATCTTGTAGGTTTGATGCTGGATCTGTACTTATAAGAAGAACCTTATTTCCTTTATCTGCTAGAGTTACAGCTGTAGCACAAGCTGTAGAGGTTTTTCCTACCCCTCCCTTACCTGTAAAGAAAATATATTTAGTTAATTCAATATTATCTAGATTAAAAGTTTTATACACAAAGACCCCTTCTTTCTCTAACAGCATCCGTCATTGTTGCAGCAACAGCTATTTCCTTTATTTAAATTCAAGGTTAGAGGTTCTTCCTTAAGATTAAGAACCTTGTAAAATTCCTCATTAGTTAAATATTCCTTAGTCTTAACTACCTCTCCATCTAGTAAGGTTATTGGAAGTATGTCTACTCCCTCCTTCATTAGGTACTCATTTATAACCTTATTATCTACAAAAGCTTGAGGATCACTGGATAGATTATACCTTTTTACCTCTCCACCCTTTTTAATAATTGCACTTATAACTGTGGCAACTCTTAAAAGATTCTTATCAACACTTGGACCACAAACTCCTGTAGAGCAACACATTGCTGGATCAAAAATTTCCATTTTACTCATAAATATCTCTCCTTTTATATTAAAACTTATTTTTAGTTTTATTAGCTATTTTAACTAAAGTAAGCATAACAGGAACCTCAACCAGTACTCCAACTACTGTGCTAAGGGCTGCTCCTGAATTTAATCCAAATAAAGCTATGGCAACAGCTACTGCCAATTCAAAAAAGTTACTGGCTCCTATAAGTCCAGCTGGTGCAGCTATATTATGAGGAAGCTTTAAAAACTTAGCCCATCCATAAGCAAAGAAGAATATAAAGAACGTCTGTATAGTAAGTGGTACTGCTATTAAAACTATATGAAGTGGATTATTTAATATAATTTCTCCTTGGAAGGAAAAGATTATAACTAAAGTTAAAAGAAGTCCAACCACAGTTATATTAGAAAACTTTCCTAAAAATTCATTATGAAAATACTCTTCTCCTTTAGTTTTTATAACATTCTTTCTTGTTAAATACCCTGCTACTAAAGGGATAACTACAAATAGTATAGTTGATAATACAAGGGTTCCATAGGGTACAGCCACATCACTAACTCCAAGTAAAAAAGCCACTATTGGAGCAAAAGCTACTAATATTATAAGATCATTAACTGCTACCTGAACTAAGGTATAAGCTGGATCACCTTTGGTTAAATAACTCCATACAAACACCATGGCAGTACAAGGGGCTGCCCCTAAAAGCACTGCTCCTGCAAGGTAATCCCTTGCTAAATCCTCTGGTATAAATGTCTTAAAAACTATATTAAAGAAAAAATATGAAAATAAATACATGGTAAAAGGCTTAATAAGCCAGTTAGTTACACAAGTAACCATAAGTCCCTTAGGCTTTTTAGTTACATTAACTATGCTTGAAAAATCTATTTTAAGCATCATTGGATAAATCATAAGCCATATTAAAATAGCCACTGGTACTGAAACATTATAATACTCAAATTTTGATAAAGTATTAGGTATAAAAGGTATAAACTTACCTATAGCAATTCCTAAAACTATGCAAATAGCTACCCATAAGGTTAAATACCTCTCAAAAAACCCAAGACCTTTTCCTTTTTCTTTAACTTCATTACTCATAATTTACTTTAGTAAGGAATATCCTTACTAATTCTCCACCTCCCTTTAATATTTTATATACTCTAAGTTCACCCTCTTAGTAGATATATTATTTTTAATAAAAAAATTTATTTACCTTACTTAATAATCTATTAAGAGTCCACCTAGACAAGTTTATCCCTTGTAATAAATATCTCTACATCTTTTAACCAAGATTCTTATATATTATTAAACATGGGATAAATATGTACTAACACTTTTTAGTTAAGCAATCACAGTTTAAGCCACTATCTTTATATTTTATAAGGTTATCCTTGTCTTCTCTTAACATAGGATTTTTTAAAAGTTCTTTTCCTATAACCTCTTCTACAAAAGGATAATCCTTATATAATTCTTCATTAATTTTATAATAGGTGTACTTATTCACCTTATAGCTCTCTAAAACCTTAGCCTTACTCATATTATTTAGGTGTCTAGAGGCATTAGATTGGGTAAGCTCTAGTACATGCTCTATTTCACAAACACATAAATCCCCATCATATAGTATGTTAAGTATTCTAAGTCTTGTTGTATCTGATAGCATTTTTAAAACTTCTAATATATCCATATATTTTTCTCTCCTTTAATACTTGTTTGCAAGATATTTTAATTCCACTTCTATAGGTTTTAAGTTTTAAATTTAATTTATATATTTAGCTAAAGCAATATAAATCAATGATTTCTTAATGAATAAGTTAAGAACTTATCTTAAGATCCTATACTTCTAACTTTAAAATATCTTTATTCTTCTATGTGTTCAATAAACTTTGGCTATATTTATACTAAATATTAATTCAAATAACTAACCTAAAGGAATTTCATTATTTTCTATTCTTTTTCCTAAGTCCTTTACCTTTTCTTCAATAATCTTTGCTGTATTAATAAATTCTTCATAGCTTTTTCCAGTAGGATCATCTAATCCCCAATCCTCTTCATGTTTAGAAGGAAGAAATGGACAAACAACATTACATCCCATCTTTATAACAATATCAACCTTTGGTATATGACTAATTAATTTTGAATGTTGAGACTCATTCATATCTATATGATATAAGTCCTTTATAGCCTTAACTGCATCTTCATTTATATTAGGCTTTACCTCTGTTCCTCCAGAATAAGAATCAAAGATATTCCTTGTAAAAACCTTACCTAAAGCTTCTGCCATCTGAGATCTACAAGAATTATGTACACATATAAAAGCAACTTTCGGCTTCATAAAATATCCTCCTTTAAACATATGGTTCTACACTCACATTACTCCATACTCATATTACTCTATACTCATATGATATTCCTACATAATGTCATTGTCAATACTTTTACTAATTATTTCAATTTTAATGTATAATATTAGTAAACATGAAAATTTTTAGAGGTGATTTCTTGCGTAATATATTAAAAAGCTTTAAGAACCATAAAAGAGCTACTATATTTCTTACTCTAGGTCTCTGGATTGGTACATCCCTCCTTACCTTCACCCTATCTTACATAAACTCCCTGGAAAGTAAGTCTAAAATATCTGGAGTTAAGGATAAAGACTATTCTACTTTTAAGTGGGCAAATAATGCTAAGCTAGCTTATCTTGAGAAAAATATACTAGTCCTTTCTAGGGATTCTTATATAGATTTGAGAACTAGTATCTATATAGACGAAAATAGATGTGATATTCATGGTATAGGATTTTATGATGAAAAAATATATACCCCTAATACAAGTGGAAAGTTTTTTTCTAAAGATCCTATAAATGAGGATACTAATGTAGCTATTATAGGAAAAAACTTATCTAATAAAATATACAAAGAAAATAATAAATCCTTTATAACTATAAACAATACTCCTTATGAAGTCATAGGAGTAAGCAAGGAGTCTTATTATTTAAATTCTATTTTATTACCTATGAAGTCCTTTTTTAATATTACTAAAAATGATCCTATAATGGACTTCTCATGGATGGTCATAAGCCCCAGTCTTAGTTTAAGTACCATAAAATCTACCTTAGGAATTTCTAATTCACCTAAAGAATTATTTATTGACCTTAAAAATAATGACGTCTATGACCTAAATACTGTTTTCTTAATGTTTACCAGCATCATAACCCTCTTAGTTGCATCTATTAATATTGTTAATTTTATCTCCATATGGATAGAGGAAAGAAAAAAAGAAATTGCTATAAGAAAGGCAGTTGGGGGGACCAATCTCCTCATAAGAAGAATGATATTTACTGAAATTGTAGTATTAAATTTAATAGCTTTATCCTTAAGTTTCTTAACTATAACTATTATAAATTCAGTTATAAACAAGCTAATGATCTTAGATTTTTATATGATTTTATCTTTTAAGACTATTATAATATCTGCCCTAGCTTCTATCTTACTTTCTATAATTACAGCTCTTCCCTCTTATAAAAAAGCAACTAATATTCAACCATCAATTATATTAAAGGAGGAGTAGAAATGAAGTATTTTAGCAGCTTAAAATCCATAGGAAAACGTAAGAAAGAAACTACTCTCTTAATTATACAATTAACCTTATCCACCCTTGCCTTCTTAATTCTTTATCACAGCTATAACTACTATAGTATAAAGAAAAACATCTATGATAAAATCATTGATATAGATAAAACCTTAGTTAATAACAGCTCTGTTTCTAATCATGGATGGTCGGATTGGGATAATCTAGTACCAACCCTCACTAAGCTTAAGGACGATGGTAAGATAAAAGAAATTAGGATAATAAATAAAGGACAAAGCAGTCTTGAGTTTAATGGTAACTATTACCCTTATTATACAATTTCAAGAGAATACTTAATGGCTCTAAATATAGAATTAGAAGAGGGTACTATGCCTACCTATGAAGAATTAGATCCTAATAAAACTTGGGATTACATACCTATTATTGTAGGCAATAAATTCAAGGACCAAGTTAAAGTTGGAGATACCACTACTTTAGAGAGTATGGTAAATTCAGAGGATTCAATTTCTGATTATAAAAGAAATTTTAAAGTTGTTGGCATAGCTAAGGCTGGTTCTATGATAATGGTAGATAATCATTCTACTAATTTAGATATAAGAATAAATGATTATGGTATATATGCACCAATAAGTATATGGAAATATAAGTTTACTGATAAAACTAAAGATAGAATTAATATACCCATTAGGGCTGGATATAATGAAAAGTTTAATCTCCCCTATGAAATTAAAGATAATGAAATTGTAGTTTATAATAGTGATTTTATTAATTCTATAGGAGGATTAAAATTCCAACTAATTGTAAATGAAAAAGATGATATAAAATCTGTTCGCTCTCTTTGTAATTCTATATTTGAAAGTAATAACTATCCACTGAGGGTTATAGAACTTAAGGTAAATCAATGGGATGAAATAAGCTTATTTAACACCTTTCTTTTAGGAACATTGGTATTTTCTATAATAATATTCTTTTTTACCATAATAGGTATAGGTTTAACTACTCTATATTCTCTAGAAAGTAGAAAGAAGGAATTTGGGGTAAGATTGTCCCAAGGTGCAACCATAAATAAAATAGCTTTTCTTATTATTAAAGAAAATATAATTAAAGTCCTTATTTCTTCCTTTTTATCTCTTATCCCTTACCTTTATGCAAAGAATATTCTTGATGATTATTACACCTTAAATACGGATTATAGTTATGCATTAAACCTAGGTTTAATTCCTTTTCTTATTGTAAATCTAATAATTACACTAGTTGTAATACTTAGCATTTTACCTGCTATAAGAAAGTTAAAAACCTTAAGTGTAGTTGACTTAGTTAGGGGGAAAAAGTAAATGAGAAATGTTATTCGTCTTATTGATATAAAAAAGTCCTATAGTGATGGAAGCCTTAAAACTGAAGTATTAAAAGGTATAACCTTAGATATAAGGGAGGGAGAAATGGTAGCGATAATGGGATCTTCTGGCTCTGGAAAATCCACCTTATTAAATATAATGGGTTGCATAGACAAGGCAACTGAAGGAGAATACCTCCTCCTTGATAAAGATACTGGAAATCTATCTCACTATGAACTAGCCCAAATGAGAAATAAGACTATCGGCTTTGTATTTCAAAGTTTTAATCTTCTTGATGATTATTCCCTTATTGATAATGTAGCCCTTCCCCTTACTTATAGTACTACCTTTAAGGGGTCTATGAAAAATAAATCTATTGAGGTTCTTAAGTCCCTAGGACTTGAAAAACACCTAAAGAAAACACCAAAGGAATTATCAGGAGGAGAAAAACAAAGAGTTGCTATAGCTCGTGCTCTAGTAAATAATCCTAATATAATCTTAGCTGATGAACCAACAGGATCATTAGATAAAAAAACTAGTGAGGGAATAATGAATATATTAAAAGACATAAATTCTAAGGGCAAAACTGTTATAATTATAACCCATGATTCTAATATTGCATCCCACTGCAATAGAATTCTCAATTTAGATGATGGAATAATTGAACTTCCGCATTAAAAAATATAACTACATAGACTTTAAAAATCTACTACATCATATTGTAGTTTTATTCTTTCTACCACAGCTCCATTGACTTTTACTGTTATAGATTCTTCATTTATGTGAGAAACTATTAATGGTTCTACTTAATTCCATACTCCTAGAGCTTACTTTAGATAAGATAAATAGTAAAAATTCTGTGAAATATGAAAATTCAACAGAATTTTCTTAAGAAAAATAAAGGATATTAGAAAAAACTTAAGAATATTAAATATTATATAATAAAATAATTCTAACCAAGGTTAAATGAGGTAAAAACATGAAGAAAAACTACTTAATTATAGGAAGTGGTGTTGCATCAATAAGTGCTGCAAAGGCTATTAGAGATGCTGATAAGGATGGTAATATATCTATATATGGAGAGGAAGCCTCCCTTCCTTATTCAAGAATAAAACTTTCTAAAAACTTAATGAATGATTTAAATAATGACAAAATCCTTTTAAAAAAACCTCAATGGTATGAGGAAAATAATATAAAAGTTTTTGATAATATAAGAATTTCTAGCATAGATATTAAAGATAACTTAATAGTAACGTCAGAGGGAGAAAAAATCCCTTATTATAAATTACTAATTACAACAGGAGCTAATAACAGAAGTCTTCCTATACCAGGTAACAATAAAAAGGGAGTCTTTACCCTTAGAGATATAATGGATGCAAATAATATTAGAACTTATCTAGAGGGTAGAAATAATGTTGTTCATATTGGTGGAGGTATCCAAGGTCTTGAAACCGCTTGGACTCTACATACCAGTGGTAAAAAAGTATCTATTATTGAAATAGGTGATAGGCTTATGGCTAAACAGTTAGATAAAAAAGCCTCCCTTATATTAAAGAATAAAATAGAAGAATCTGGAGTGAATTTATTTTTAAATACAACTATAGATGAAGTCTTAGGTTCTGAAAAAGTAGAAGGAATTGCAGTAAATAAAAATAAAATCCTTCCTTGTGATAGCATAATTTACTCCATAGGTATAACTCCAAATATTGAAATTATAAGAAACACTGAAATCAAAGTGAATAAAGGTATTATAGTTAATGATAATATGGAGACCTCTGTTAATGGAATATATGCTGCTGGTGATGTAGCTGAGCTTCAAGGTGCTATAGAAGGCCTTTGGACTAAAGCTATGGATCAAGGTAAGGTATCTGGAAGTAATATGGCAGGGAATAATATTAAATATAAAAAGGCTGTTCCTATCACCATGCTTAATGGATTTAATATTTCCTTACTTTCTATTGGTGATGTTAATGAAGGAAGTTATGATGATAGCATAGAAGAGGAAATAAATCATAAGTATATAAAGATCTTTATTAAGAATAATAAAGTAGTAGGTGCTATTTCCATTGGAGATGTTACTTACTCTCAAGTTTTTAAAACTTCTATAGAAAAAGAAGTATCTTTAGATGGTATTAACCTTAAGAATATATCTATTAAAAACTTTATTCTTGAGATTAAAAATAGACTTAAATCTTAAAGTTTATATTGTAAAATCATTAAAACATATTAGGAATAAGTTAATTCTAAATAACTCTAAACTGCTTAAAATTATTTTAAATAAATAATAATAATAATAATAATAATCTAGGAGGTAGAGAAATGAAAAAATATTTATGTGTACCATGTGGTTATATTTATGATCCAGAGGTTGGTGATCCTGATTCAGGAATAGAACCTGGAACAAGCTTTGAAGATATTCCAGATGATTGGGTATGTCCATTATGTGGAGTAGGTAAAGAAGACTTTGAACTAGTAGAAGAATAATAAGTGTTAAAGACCTTAGAGAATTTAATATCCTCTAAGGTCTTTTTAAAGTTTATAAACCTTTATAATTATATTCATAATAACTACTACTCAGAAACTCAAATATATCTTTATACTAATATCCATATTATAGTATTATATTGATATAATTGTTTAATAATGTATTTTATTACAAGCTTATGGAGGTTATTATGAACATACTCTTACTTTCTATAGTTCTTGGACTTTTAGGACTCTCTATAGGTAGTGCACTAGAGTCTGAACTCTTTGCTATATTTGGAGGAATTATAGGCTTCCTTGCCCCACCCTTTTATTTCTTAGAGAAAATCTATAATAAAGTTATCAAGGATGCTAAAGCACCTAATAAAATTAAAGAAATTGATGAAAACTCTCTGGATTAATCCTATATAATAGGGTCTAATTAATTATACTTTTTAGAATAATTGATTAGATCTTCTTATTTCTCAATTATAGGTATCCAAATCTCACATCTATAATCCTCTCCATGAGGATCCCCTGAAAAGTATGCTTCAAACTCTGGAGCATTTGCATGCTCATATTGAGTTGCAGGAAACCATTCTGCAAAAATTTTATGCCAAGTATTTTGTATAGAATTAGGCATAGGTCCTATACTTTCAAATACTGCAAAAGTACTCTTTGGTATTTCAAAAACTTCATAATCCTTATATGACTTTAACGCCTCAATTTCATCTCCTTGAACCGCTATCATATATTTCATCTCATCCTTAGCCTCACAAAATCCTGTGCATATTCCAAGTATCCCTAAGTTCCCTTGATTATTTATTAATATATTATCTATTTCACTTGAGTTAACCTCATCCCAAAACTTAGGTATCTCCTTGAAGTTCTCTCCATTCTTTGTGCTAAACCTTCTTGAAAGTCCAACCACCTTAAAACTATCCTTACTTACAATTTTATAATCCATTCTCTTCTCTCCTTTTACTGTTAATTGAAAGGATATGGGAGTAGTAGCCCTTAAAATTTCACCCTTTTTTCTTGCCTCTGTAGGAGAAACCTTATGTAAGGCTTTAAAAGCTTTTGTAAATGCCTCTGGAGTTTCATAACCATACTTATATGAGATATCTATTATCTTCATATTAGTGGACATAATCTCTTTAGCTGCAAGGGTCAACCTTCTTTCCCTAATATACTGTCCAAGAGTCATTCCTGTTAAAATATTAAAAATCCTTAGAAAATGAAACTTAGAAATATGAGCAACCCTTGCTACCTCCTCTTGGGATATGTCCTTATCAATATTTTTCTCAATATAATCTAAGGCATTATTCATATCTTTAATATAATTCATATCCTCATTCCTTTCTTCTACAACTTAATCATATTACTTTCCAAAAATATTATCCTGTTCTATATTGCTTTCTATAGATAGTTTTAAATATTTACTTCAAGATTAGCTATTTTTATATTTCATAGTTTTTACTAAATAATATGCCAGTAACTCTAGCCCTCCATAAAATACAACATAAGGCAGTGCAGAATTATTTAAAAATACAAATACGCATACTAGGAATCCTATTATGGAACACATTGTAGTGAGTATTATGTTAACTCTTAGCACTCCTGCAAATGCTCCCTGTAATATAAAAAGTAATGGATTTATTAAGATTATTGTCATTATTGAAAACTGTTTTCCAAAATCCATATTACTACTCTTAAAGGCAATTACCATAAGAATGATCATAATTATTCCTGGTAACAAACTAATAATTCCTACCTTAGTTTTATTTTTATTCATATATCCTTAAACCTCTTCACTTATTCTACCCATAGAATATTCATCACTATATACTCCATTTCTAAGGGCTGACATTCTTACTGTTCCTTCAACTTGAAAACCAAACTTTTTATAAAGGTTTAAGGCTCTTTCATTTTCCTTAAACACTGAAAGCTCTAACCTTTTAAGCTTTAGTTCATTATCTGCCATATCTATAATTTTAGCCATTAGAGCTGAACCTACCCCCTTACCATGAAAATCGCTATTAACCATTATAGCAATATATCCAACATGATTTTTCCTTGGATTTTCATTAACCATAAGAGAAATTAGTCCTACCACCTTATCCTCTACCTCTGCTACAATCCAATAATTATTGTCTCCCATATTCTCAATACGCTTTTTTAAAAATTCCTTAGGTTCTCCCTTAGTAGCTAATGTATTTTCCATAACCTTTGGCATTTGTCTTATATTATAAAGCTCTTCTGAATCCCCTACCCTAACATCTCTTATTTTTATATCCATATCTTTCTCCCCCCCTATTTATTAACTTTTCCCTTATCAATATGACCTTATCTTCCATATTTAATTTATAACTTTTAGAATTTTTATCTTTATAATCTCATGAACTATTAGCTTTTATTTATCTACCAAGTTATATTTATAATCTACAAATATCCCTACCCTAGGATTCTATATTATTTTAACAATTTATAGTAAATTATAAATAATATATTACTATATATGATATAAATACAAAAGAAAAAAATATTTCATTATTTAGTGGAATCGTGCATAATCTACATAAGAAAGATAGGAGATGTTTTTCGGAGTGCCCTCGGCAAAATAAAAAACCGATACTAGATATAAGCAGTTTTTCGGGGTACGCTTGGAAAAATAAAAAACTGATAAATATGATGTTAAAGACACTTACTGTTTAGTAAGTGTCTTTTCTCCTTATATAGATATAATATTCTTGGAAACTATATCTACCTAAAATAGGCCTTTTAAAATATTTGTGACATTATATATGACTTAAGAATTTTTCCTAGATATAAATATATATTAGTACTATTCAATTCTTATTTTATATTGTAGAAGCCTTAGATGATATTGATTTTTCTGATTGTGCTTCTCCAGCCTTATATATAGCAATCTTAGTTATTAACGGTCCTATAAGTTCATAAATCACTGTAGCTGCTAGTATTATAGTTCTTATTGTTCCTCCATACTCTGGCACAGCAGTCTCCACCACCATGGCTAATCCTATAGCAACTCCAGCTTGGGGAATAAGAGTCAATCCTAAATATTTCTGCACAACTTCTGGACATCCAGCTAGTTTGCACCCTATATAGGCTCCTGATACCTTTCCTAATATTCTAAATACAACATATCCAATACCAATAAGACCTACACTACCTAATACAGATAAATCTAACTCTATTCCTGATAAAGTAAAAAATACTATAAATACAGGAGGTGTAAATCTATCTACCACTGATAAAAGCTTAGTGTTATTTGTAGATAGATTGCTTATAGTTCCTCCTAAAGCCATGCATGTAAGTAATGGAGAAACATTAAAATACATAGCTAAACCTATGGTAAAAAATATTATAGCTAATGTTATATTCATAAGTTGATCTTCATTTCTTAAGTCTCTTCCTATTAAACATAAAACTAATCCTATAATAACCCCTATAATCAGTGCTATTAATATTTCTCCAAATGGTAAAAACAACGTAGTAATAGATATAATAGAATTAGAATCCATCAATACCTTAGCTACAGTTACAGAAAGACCGAAAGCTATTACAGCTACCGCATCATCTATGGCTACTACTGGAAGTAGTGTATCTACTAAAGGTCCTTTTGCCTTATATTGTCTTATTACCATAATAGTTGCTGCTGGTGCTGTAGCTGCAGCTATAGATCCAATAAGAATACTAAAAGCTACCGGCTGTCCAAATACAAATATCATAGCAAAGTTAACCATAGCTACTGCAGTTAAAGCTTCAAATAAGGTTATGGTTATTATGCCTTTTCCTACCTTTCTTAGATTTTTGAAGTTTAAAGAGCTTCCTATGCTATAAGCTATAAAACCTAAGGCAGCTTCTGATATTATATTTAATTTACTCGCATCAGCTGCTGGAACTAATCCCATAAGAGAAGGCCCTATTAGTATCCCTCCAATTAAATAACCTGTAACCTTAGGTAGCTTTATATAAGATATAACCTTCCCCATAACTATACCTGTAAATAAAACTATCCCTAAGTAATATAAAGAATGCATTTTTTTCTCCCTTCTTATTTCTTTAAAGGCTAACTCCTTCTATCCTATTAACTGGAATAGTAAACACTATCCCAACTCCTGGTTTTGATAGGTCTCCTACCACATCTTTTATGGTATCTATAGCCACATCCACTTGCTCATGTTTAAGTACAGTAAAAATAGTCTTATTAGCATGTCTCCCTTTATTTAGGAACATCTTTAAAGAGCCAAACATAGGAATCTCTTCCTCTATGGTAGAAAGTATTTCTGCCATACCTGTACTATCAATAATTGTTGCTCCATGAATTCCTACTTCATTAAAAGATTTTATTACTTCCTCTACATGGTTCATATCATTTAGAACTGATATAAGTAGCTCCATAACGCACCTCCTTTACTTTAGGATAACATAAGCTATGTAAAATTTTGGTGCATATGACCATATTAGGCTTCCTTGTCCCTTGAATATATTGGAATTACTATCCTTCTATCTATTTTTCTTAACTTCTCACCATATATTTATTTTTCTTATACAAAATCTTTAATTTTAATAATCTATAACTGACTTAAAAGTAAAACTAATTAAACTAATAGTTATAAGCCATGATATACATAAAGTGTATACCATGGCTTATAATTAACTATTCCTTTTCTCCCAGATTGCTTCCGAATATAGATACATTTTCAGTGAAATCTTGGAAGTAGCTTTCATCCCACTTTAGAGCATTATTTACAAGACCTATTTCATCAGCATTATATCTTCCTGTTATTCTTTGAATCGCATATATATCATATACACCATCGCTTTCAAAGTCTACAGGGTATGCCCTATTTAATGGTGTTACATCCCCTGAAAGCTTTGCCTTTAATGTTCCATCTGAATTATATATTTCATTTAAATATTCTGGGTCCTTATCCCTTATGTCTATAAGATAACTCTTTTCATTGTTGCCTCCATAAACCCTAACTACGTAATTATCCATATACTCTACTTTAAATCTAGATCTTGTGTTAAATATATCATTGTTAAATATATTCTTAAAGCCATCTCCATCGTAGGTAAATAGGTCATAGTAAGCAAATCCTCCGCTTCCTCCTGAATCCACACTTACCCATATATCTAGTACTCCATCTCCTGTAAAGTCTCCTAAAAATAGTCTTGGATTATATCCCACATCGTTCTTTAAAGGAACTTTTATATACTTTTTGGTTTTAGAGTTAAAAACAACTACATACATGTTATTAACGAAAGGACTATTCTTTCCATAAGGTTTACTTCCAACTAACATTACTCTGTCATAAACCTTGTCTCCTGTAACATCTCCCATTCTCACGTCTATAACTATAGGCTTTGGCATGTCCTCTCCTCTAACCAAAAATTCCTCTAAATTTGTATATTCCATAAGATTTCTCCTTTTAAGTAATTACATTACTATAATATGTAATTACTCCAGGTATGTTATCCTAATATAACTCTAAAATGGTAAAAATCCTTTTTTATTAACTACTATCTTAACCTATATATCTAATTGTA
This sequence comes from Clostridium hydrogeniformans DSM 21757, assembly GCF_000686705.1. Lineage (GTDB taxonomy): Bacteria > Bacillota > Clostridia > Clostridiales > Clostridiaceae > Clostridium_Z > Clostridium_Z hydrogeniformans. The sequence continues at coordinate 270,443 of NZ_KK366005.1, forward strand.
TTTTATTTTTAGTATTAGTTTATTGAAAAACAATAAATTTATATTGCTTTTTAATAACCTTTATTGTAATATTTATTCTATAGTCTTAAAAACTTCTAAAACCTTTATTGACAGAGTAATTCTAAACTTAATTAACGCCTATATTAATTGAGTTTAGCTCTATCAATCTAAGATCTATACTTATTGTTTATAAGGTTAGTTCAATATATTGATAAAATATACAAGTATTTATAAGAATATAAAATTTTTAAAGAGGTGATATAAATGAAATATTATGGTAAAGGGTCATTATCAACCTTAATAAAACTATCCTTAGATTTAGCTATGATAGTTGGATTTATAGTTGCTATACTTACCCTAAAGACCACTTATATGGAAGGCACTGAAATCCTATCTACTCCAAAAAAGATACTGATACTATCTTTATTGATTATAGGCATAACCTGTGTATTCCTAATTGTATTAGGATTAAGAAAGGTTTTAATCACTTTAGAAAGTGGAGATCCCTTTGTTCATTCTAATGTTAAAGCTCTAAGTAGGATTTCCTATGAATGTTTTATAATAGCTCTATGCTATATATTAAATACTCTATTTAGCTCAGATCTTAAGGAATTTAAGTTTATATATGTTGACTCTAAGGGAGTTCATACAGACATGGAATTCATAATCTTTATATTTGCAGGGTTATTTATCCTTATATTATCTAAGGTATTTAAAAAAGCTGTTGAATACAAAGAAGAAAATGAATTTACCATATAAGGAGGGATATTTTTATGATAATAGTTAATTTAGATGTGATGATGGCAAAAAGAAAGATTTCCCTTCAAGACTTAGCTGAAAAGGTAGGTATAACTAATGCAAACCTATCTGTGCTTAAAAATAATAAGGCAAAAGCTGTAAGATTCTCTACCTTAGAAGCCATATGCAAGGTACTTCAATGTCAACCTGGAGACATATTAGAGTATAGGGAGGATGAATAATTATGGAAAATGAAGCTTTTCTTATAATACTTAAGGATGATAAGATTTTAACCTGTAAAGATACTTTAAATAGAATAGTACTTCCCAGCCTTAAATTAAATAGTAACTCTGATGAGGAAACTCAGGTATTAAACTTCTTAAATAAGAAGTTTAATACCTTACCTAGTAAAATCTTAAGATATACTTCTCCTCAAAACTTTAGCTCTAATGGAGCTCAGTATCCTCACTACCTTTTAGATTATTCTAGTTCCAAATTAGATGACTTAAATGGTTTTGATAATTTATCTTTAGTTAAGTCCTTACCCTTTAGATCTCTTGATGCTTTAGAAGGCATAGTTAAAGAGTGTATAAAAGAGGATTATACCTCTAGTGCTATAGAGGAATTAAAAGAAGAACTTTTTAATAATTCATTTGATAAGAAATATTTTAAAGAATATGAAATGGATCTCCTACAGAAAAAGGTAGATAATAATGTATCCCTTAATAAAAAGGTTTTATCCATAATAGGAGCTATAATTCTAGGTTTCTTCTATAAAGATTTTGCTTTTAGTTATAGCGGAGTATCTTATTCACTATTTACCCTTATGATTATTTTATATTATTCACTTACAATTAATCCTATAATTTCAAAAAATATCATAGGTGTATTTATTACTATATTATCTATTTTGTTATCTATAACCTTTGGAATATATACAAACCCTGTACTCCGAGGTATTAATCATATACTACTTCCTCTACTCACTGCATTGTCATTAATTACTTTAACTTATAAGAATATATGGGATAATCCTTCCATGGTATTAAAAGTATTTAGGATAAAGGTATTTAGAGAGAGTTTTTCAAGTTCTTTAAAACTTCCTAAACTTATATTTAGTTTAGGTAAAAATTCTTTTAAGAATAAGCCCTCTTCAAATATAAATAATATAAAAAATGGGTTAATTATATCTATACCTGTTGTATTTATTCTTACTCTCTTATTAACCTCAGCAGACTCTGTTTTTGCTTTCTATTTAAAAAATATAACAGATATATTTAGTAATAGAGATATGTCTAACCTGTATAAAATAATTGCCTTAGTTTTATCTTCTCTCTATATCTTTGGACTTACTTGGAGCCTTAGATATAAAAATTTATCCTATAATAATAGAAAGAAGAAAAAGACTTTTCATCCTGTAACCTTAATTACAATATGTTTAATTGTTACACTTTTATATATTACTTTTACTATAGTTCAACTTACTTACCTATATGGAGGAAATCATGAATCTATTCCTGGAGGGTTATCCTACGCTGAATATGCAAGAGAAGGCTTTTTCCATCTAGCTTTTATAGCCTTAATAAATGTTTTAGGTATATTTATAATTAAAGTAAGAACTATGTTTACCATGGAGAATCATAGTAAAATTTTAAATTCTCTTTTATCTATTATAACTTTATTAACCTTTAATATGTTATTTTCAGCCTTATATAAAATGAATCTATATATTGATGTCTTTGCTTACACAAGACTTAGGGTATTGGTATCTATATTCCTAATATTTTTAGCCATTTCCTTAGTTATGCTTTTAGTTTATATATGGAAAAGCTTTAATATTATAAAATTTGTATTCTCCCTAGGTTTAGTGTTCTATCTAGGAATAAACTTCTTTAATATGGACAAGTTTATAGCCTCAAAAAATATCGAAATTTATTCTAAAAGTGGCAATGGCGATTTATGGTACTTATCAGAGTTATCCTATGATGCCATGGACCCAATAAAGAAAGCATATGATGAAAAGATAATAGACTATGATATCTATACTACCTGGAAGAGTAACAATAAAATAGATACTAGCTCTAAATGGTATGAGACTAATTATTATGAATCAAAATCTAGAACCTTAGATTAATAGAACTGATCTTCCTTAAGGTGGTGCTCCTTCAACCACCTTAAGGTTAGATAAATTAATCTATGGAAATAGCAACTGTTATCCCCCACCTTACACGTGGATGGTGGTGTTAAAATTTATAGCCATTAGATAAAGGTTAATTTTAAATTAAGGAAGTGCCCATGTAGGCACTTCCTTAAACTTTTAACATATAAATACTTTTATCACTAATTCTAAATACTCTAAGCAAATATTCTTGTCAATAATCCTAAATCCTCTAATTAAATGTTAATTCTTTTTTATCCTTATAATAAATTTTATAGATACCATATCCAATAACATTAGTAAAAAATACAGATATTATCCAAGCTTTATTTCTTTCCTCATAAAATATGTTAACAGCCGCCCAAACCCCAAATAGACACCAAAACACTATAAATAAAATAGCACATAACATGTAATATTTAATTGTAAATTTCTTTTCCCTAAAAATAATATCAATAACCTGATCAGAATCTTCTATCTGATTAGAGTAATGATTTGTTATTTCATCAAATACTATTCCTAAATTATCCTTAAAGTATCTAGAGTCCTTAGTTTCTTCATTTAAAGGATATATATAATTATAATCAAATTCAATGCCTTTTCTAAAAGGTTCAAAGCCACCAAATGACATTACTCCATTTTCATATCTCTCTACCTTTGAATTGTATATAGCCGCCCCTTTAACATGAATGTTACTATTTACTATATTGTTAACTTCTTCTTTTAACTCTTCAGTAATAGGATTTTCTAAAGTTAACTCACTAGCCCTAATTGCCTTATCTACAGTTTTATAAAACTTAAAGCTTCCTCTATCATGTATTATTCCAATAGTAATAAGTAAAACAGATATGCTTAGAGATATTAAAGCCATTAATAATATGTTTTTGCCTACATTTTTCTTTCTCTTATATAATCTATTTATTTCTTCCTTAAGAACTTCTGTCTCACCAAACCTATCTATAGCTGTGCTTATTGCATCCTCTTCCTTGTACCCTATTTCTATAAGATCATTTATGCTCATAGTAAGATTAAAAAGTATTTCTTCCTTAAAATCCACAACCGCTTTAGAACTTTCATCTAACTTATAAGTTAGCTTGTCTACATAATCTTTAACCTCTTTTATACCTTTATTACTTATGATATATTCCTTCCCCATAGGATTATACCCCCCCTAAAAATTTATCTATTAATCCCTTCATAAAACTCCATTCTTTTCTTTTGTTTTGTATATAGATCTTTCCTTCTTCAGTAACTGAATAATATTTTCTTCTTCCCCCTCCACTTTCTCCATCATGCCAGTAGGAGGTTACATAACCATTTTTCTCTAATCTTTTTAATGATAAATATAAGGTTCCCTCTTTTAATTCAAAAGTTTCTTCACTTATTCCTCTTACACTTTTAGCTATTTCATACCCATACATTGGTCCTGTCTCTATTAAACTCATAAGTATGGTATCTATATAACCTTTAAGGACCTCTTTATTAACTTCCATATTTTCCCCTCCTATGAACATATTAACATACAGTACTTAATAATGCAATGTACCTAATAATAAAAAATACTTTCTAAATTTATTTAAATCTTAATTCTATAACTTTCCTATAAAAATATAAATCTGAATATATATATTTCTAATTTAGGCCTTATAAACTTTTGATTTTGACTTCGAACCTATTAAGAAAATTTGATTTATCATATAGTTTACGTAAAATAAAGAGTGGCCTCAAAAGCCACTCTTTTATATAATTACTTATATTGTAGTTTATAATAAAAATCTAATATTTCTAAAATAGTTTTATCACTTTAAAGATATTAATTCTTATTCTTTATTTCCTTTCTTATTTTCTTTAGAGCCTTTTTTGATCCTCTTTCAAGATCCCTCTCAAGTTTTCTCTCCTTATAGGATGTAAACATAGTTGTTATATCATAGCCTTCTGGATAAAGGTCTTCTCCTTTTATCTCTAACTTTAATCTTTTATAATTAACAGTAATAACTGTGCCTCTAAAAAATATCTTTAGGTTATTAAGGCTATCTATTTCTTCATATACTATTCCATAATCATTATGGTCTAATACCTTCACCTTATCCCCAACTTTATAGCTATAATATTTTTCTTCTTCTTTCAGAGTAGTACTCTCATCTTTATTTATATTTATCTTACTTCTTTTAACTAATTCAGTATTATAGTCTTTAGTCTCAAGATAATTCTTAGCTTTTAAGATTACTCTTTCCCTAATTCCCATCTTTCTTGAGATAAATAAAGCATTACTCTCTCCAGCTTCTCCTATTACAAGCTTATATAAAGGCTCTAATGTATCTTTATTAAATGTCATAGAAGCATTTATAAATTCTTCATGGCTTTCTGCAAATTCTTTAATCTCTCCATAGTGGGTTGATGCAATAGTTATACATCCCATATGATAAAACTCCTCTAGTATAGCTATGGCAAGTGCCGCTCCCTCATTAGGTTCTGTACCACTACCTATTTCATCAAATAAAAGTAAGGTAGAATTATTAGAAGCCTTCATAATATCACCTATATTCTTAACATGAGATGAAAATGTACTTAATGAGTTTTCTATACTTTGATTATCTCCTATATCCACAAATACCTTTTTAAATACCGATAGCTCTGTACCACTAACTGCGTTTACATGAAACCCACTTTGAGCTGCAAGGGTTAAAAGTCCTAAGGTCTTTAAAACTACTGTTTTTCCTCCTGCATTAGGTCCTGTTATTACAAGGGTTCTATAATCTTCTCCTATCTTAAAGTCTAAAGGTACTACCTCCCCTTTAAGAAGTGGATGCCTTCCCTTAATTATATTTATATATCCATTGCAATTTATCTTAGGACATATTCCATCTATGGCTTTACTGTATTTAGCCTTAGCAAATACCATATCATATTGTGCTACAGTTTCTACATTTATACTTATGACTTTAAGGTTATCATAAGCAATAGAGGTTAAATGACATAGGATTTGATATTCCTCTTCCTTCTCTTCTGCCTTTAATGTAGCTAGCTCTACGTTAAGAACTGCTACTCCTTGAGGTTCAATAAACACTGATGACCCCTTAGATGAAGCTTCAATCACAACTCCATCCACCTGATGTTTATAGGATGACTTTACCGGAATCACATACCTATCATTTCTCTTACTTATAAAAAATTCTTGTATATATTTTTTATTTTCAGATGAATTTAAGAACTTGTTTAATTTATCTTTAATTTTTCCCTCTACAATATCAATGTTTCTTCTAATCTTCTGAAGAGCTTTAGTAGCTTGTGAATCTACCCTATTTCCTCTTATACACCTATTTATTTCATCTTCTATAAATAAAAGCTCTGTTATAGAATTACTATAACTACTAAGGTTAGGTGCATAGCTTTCCTTATCCTTCATAAACCTTTTTATAGTCCTACATCCCCTTAAGAAATTACTTAAAGTTTCAAGATCACTAGGATTTAAAATAATATCCTTTTTAAGTTTCTCTATAATTGGATTTAAGTTAAATACTCCTTCTAAAGGTACATGGGAGTATGCATCAAGAATGTTTCTACCCTCAGTAGTTTCCATAAGTCTTTTATTTACTACATTTATATCACTACTTGGATTTAGTTTATCTATAAGATCTTTTCCAAGTCCACTAACACAGTATTGTTTTACTAATTCTTTTAAATCTTCATATTGTAATTTATTAAAAGTATCTATATTCATTTAAAGATTCTCCTTCATAATTTAAATTTTACTTAATTTTTGTATAACTAAAATCATGAAGATACCAATATCAAATGGTTCTTAAGTTTAGATGGAGTTTAATTAAGGGAATGCCTCACTTCACCTAAATCTTAGAATAACTTATATAGGGACATACAGCTCTTATCCCCACTTTAAAGAGGATGGGGAGGTAACTCTGCTAGTCATCATATAAAATCTTTTAATAGATATAATGAATTTAATCTTCCTATAACTATTAAATTATTAAAATAGGCTTGAAAATGTAATCCTCCAAACTAAGATGATATTTCCTTGCTTTTTCTTAAGAAAATTAATTCTTCCTAATGCTTAATTATTATTTTACCTAGACAGTAATTCTTAACTTTTAGTAAAAATCACTGTCCTATAAAAAATCGCATAAAAAAGCTGTGGATACCTTTAATGTTTCCACAGCTTAAAATTCCTCACTAAAAAAGCCTTATTTAGGGTATTAGAAAAACACCCTCTACATAGGAGGTAATATAAGCATATCTGGTATCTTCATAGACTAATGAATAAATCCCCATGACAAATAGAGGTATATTAAATACCTTTTTATAAGAATTTACTCTATTAAATTTGGTCTAGTTAAATACCACGCTCATAAGCCACCTCTTCTTTATATTTTCAAACCTATTTAATGTAATCTTATCATAGTATCATATTATTGTAAATATATGTTTTCTTACTCTTTTCCCATTATTACATATTTATCTGAATTAAATATCTTTGAAGTAATTAATAACTCTATACTAGCAACCACCACATTGGCGATTAAATTGTTCCAATTCCAAGATTCTATCCACAGCTTTTAAATTTTTTCTAATAAAAAACTTTAAAACCTGTGGACAACTTTATTCATTTCCACAATAAGATATAATAAGGATAGTAAATACTTTAAAAGTTTATCATAAACCTATATTTTATGTAAACACACTCCCATATATAATATATAAGTCATTAACTAAATTAATATACTTATATATTCCGTTACCCTCTCTCCATTTTATTGAATTGTTTGTATAATATTGTAAAATGAATTCAAACTATAAAAAACTTCTCTTAGGTTACTACTTTATTTTACTCCTAAAATCCATCCATTCATAATGAACTTATTCTATAATATACAATATTTAATAAGTAGAATACTATGATTAATCCCTATACTATAAATAAAATGGAGGTATCAATTATGTATAATAGTATAGTTAAAAGATTACTGAAATGTGGCCTCTTTGGACTGCTATGGTTTATTATCTTAGTTATTCTCGCACTTTTAATTGTGAATTTCACTAAATACAACTTTAATGATGTTTTATTTGTTGAAGGCATGATACTAGTTGTTATAGGGGTACTATCTTCACTTGGTGGAAATCCTATGGGATTATCCCTTCAATCTTTAGGTCAAATGAACTCTCAATATGTTGCAAATGCAAATCTTGAAGTATCTAAAAGAGAAAAAAGTAGAGCCTCCCTTAAAACTACCCTAAGTATCAGCCTAAGCATGGCAGCCTTCGTTATTGGAGGGCTTATTTCAATCCTAGCTAGCTTTATCTTCTAAAGAACTAATCACAATAAATTTTTCTAAGTTTTAATAAGTATCTATTTTATGTAGATTATTACTACCCAAAAGACCACTTTTAATCTGAATTAAACCTTATAAAGAGCTATTAAAGTGTTAATTTTCCTAATATACTAGGATAAATAATGACAACTAATGTAATAGCTCTTTTTTATATTCTTTTATATTTCTCCCCTGTCTTAGGGTATATTAACTTAAATCTTATACTTTTATTAAGAACTAAAGTTTATTTCTTTATTAAGCTCCTTTGGCATATCATATATTTCATTAAGATCTATAAGAATCACCTCTAAGTCCTCCACATTTAACTTTTCACCCTTAATTTCATTAATTATAATGGCTTTCCCCTTTGCTCCAGTTATCTTAGAATAACTATTAGATTTTTTATTATACACATACATACCTTCAAATGCTAAAGCCTCCTTCATTGGTCCACTTATTTCTAAATCCATTTCTATACTATGGTAATCACTTTTATAACCATTATCAAGGTTTTCTTTAGAGTTACTTATAGATTTTAACTTTATTGTTCCAAAGTCTTTACTTTCTAAAAACTCACCCTTAATATTACTTAATTTTATAGTCTTTTTATTTTGAATTTCCTCTAATACATTTTTGTATACATCACTTTTAAGTTTTGTATACTCCTCATCCCCTTGCTTACCTTGTATACCTTCATTTACTTTTTCTATGTGTTCTTTAAGCACAGCCCCTTTTAAATTAACCTTGTGCTCAGGATTTAGTGCCTCAAACATATATTGAAGAAAATATTTCTCATCTGAGTTATGAGCAAGCATTCTATTATTACTTCCATTAATCACTTCATTGTTATGGTCTATTAAAGATATATAGGAGCTATTAAATGCTAAAAGCTCTATGGTTCTACCTTTACCTATTTCCTCTACTATCTCCACATAAGTTTTCACAGGAGTTGATACCACATTATTCACGTATCCCTCTCCCCCTCGTACCCTAAATTTATCTTTTTCCCCTTTGTAAGTTCTTATCTTTTTATTTATTGCATCTCCACTAATTCTAAATTTAAAGTCCCACTGTCCATTTATATCTGCAAAGGAGTTTATTTTAAAATTAATATCATATATCTCCTTAATTTCTTTTGTCTCTTCTCCAAGAGTAATATTACTTATACACATAATCTTATCATCTTTTATTTTCTTACCTTCTATCCCCCATGATATTCCCTGAGGTCTTTCTCCATTTATATTAAAGTCAAACCTAACAGGCATTGGATATTTTTCTATATCTTTAAATAAATCCTCTATACCTTTTATAGCTTCCCCTTCTACGGAATAAGCTAAATACATTTCTTTTCCATCAAAGAGCAGCTCCTCTATGGTGACCTTAAGCCCATTATTTTCTCTTGTCTCCCCTATATAGATTGAATAATCCTTTAAGTCATCACTAAAATCTTGAGAAGGTCTTCCAAAATCCCATCCAAAAATAGACTTTTCTCCTACAATTTTATTTAATATAGGTACGTTACTTGCATAGGTAGGAAATGTTATGCAAAAACCTCCTAATAACCCCATAGTAACCCCTGCTGCAACTAGTGAACTCTTAAGCCTTCGTTTTGAGGGTTTAACCTTTCCCTTTGGAGGTAGTCCCTGAAGCATCTCATCTATTTTGTTTAAAGCACTATCACTTATTTCTATATGATTTAGAGAATTTAAGGCTACATTAAGCTTATCTTCTAATGATCTATTCTTCATACCTATCCCTCCTTTAATTAGCCTTAAGAATATTCTTAAGAAATGTTCTAGATCTTGAAAGCCTGGACTTTACTGTACCTTCTGGAATATTAAATTCACTTGATATCTCTTTTATTGATGAATCTTCAAAGTAATAAGCCTTAACTAAATCCTTAAGTTCCTTGGGTAGCTTGTCTATTATATCCATAAGTTCAATTTCACTAAAGCCTTCTTCCTTATAGTTTATATAAAGCTCCTCATTCTTAACATATTTCTCAGTCTTTCTAAGAATTTTTATACTGTTGTTTATAAGGATTTTAATTATCCAAGTTTTAAAATATTTTGAACTACTAAGTTTTTCTATGTTTTTATAGGAATCTAGTATAGTATCTTGTATAGCATCTAAGGCATCCTCTTCATTTTTAAGTATTCCCATAGCCACTTTAAACATATCATTTCTAGTATTTTTAATAAGGTCTGAGAAGGCTTCCTTATTCCCCTTCTGAGCCCTTTTTACTAAAAGGCTTATATCCAAGTTTATGTCCCCCCTATTTTGTATTTCACCCATTAGATATTAATATTTTATTTTCGGTTCTCTAAATATGTAAATTTTAATAAATCTTATCTTATTTTTATTTCAAGACCATAATTTAACTAATAATTAATACTAAGTATACGTACCCCTAAAGTTATTTCATTATTCTAAATCAATGTATTTAATATAAAATTTTTATAAGGTAATAAATTAAAATTCTAACCTGAACTTCTATTAACAATTTTACTATATATTGTTATAACTCCCTAAATATATTAAAATATAATTTAAATGATTTTAAAGAAAGGAGGAGAATAGAATGTTATATTCACTATTTGAAAATTTATTTTTGCTGGAGGACAGTGACTATTAATAATTAGTTGTCTTTATCCTCCTTAAATTAAGTTTATACTGGAGGAAACAATGAAAAAAACTTTTTATAAAACCTATAAATTTGTTATTTTACTTTCTATACTATGGATTTATGGAAAAACCTTTGTTGATATATTTATTGGAGATAAACTAGCAAAGCTTTTTCATATGGCTACTGAAGGAGAGAGTCTATCCCTTCTTAAAAACGGGTGTTTAATACTTCTTGTACTAGCTTTCTATTCTCTATTATCCTTTCTAGTAAATAAGTCACTAGAACTAAGCAAGCAGAGATCTAAAGAAAGTATAAAGCTTTATATTTATAAAGCTCTTATGAATACGCCATATGTAGTTCTTGAAAAAAGAACCTTTGGAGAAATAGCTAATAGATTAGATAAAGATGCTGATAAATTTATCAATGGCTTTTGTAATAGTTTTGTGGTGGTTATAGCCTCAACCTTAGGAGCACTAACTTATTTTTTATACCTCTCCTCAATAAATATTACATTAGCTCTAATAAATGTTTTTGTTTCTCTACTTCTTATAATTCCACCTATGATATTTAAGGGTAAGTTTCATAACTATTATGAGGAGTATTCATCCTTAGAAGAGAATCTTAGAGATACTGTAAATTCTTCTATAGAGGGCTATGAGTTTTTGAAACTTCATGGAAAATATGATTATTTCTATGATAAAGCTGATGATAGCTTTAATAAAATGGAATCTCTAGGATATGATCTTGAAAAGGCTGGTATAGTAGAAGGCTCTCTTGGTGATGGTTTTTCTAATGTTGCTAAGATTACACTATATGGCTTTATAACTTATTTCATACTTAAGGATGCTATATCCTTAAGCCATGGAGTTCAATGGGTGTTTCTTGGTAAATATCTTATATCTAATATAAGTAATATCTTTAATGAGTATAAAAATTTTCAAAATGCTTTTATATCCTTAAAAAGAATAGAAGAGGTTTTCTCCCATGAGAAGGAATCTAAAGGATTTCCTATACCATCATTAGAATCCATAGAATTCAAAAATGTTAGTTTCTCTTATGAAAATAAACCCTGCCTTAATAAAATTTCCTTTAAGGTAGATAAAGGAGATAAACTTATTATCCAAGGAGAGAATGGCAGTGGTAAATCTACTATACTAAAGCTTCTTTTAGGGGTATATGAAAACTTTACTGGAGAAATTCTAATAAATAATACTCCTATAAATGAAATAAATAAAGGTACTTTAAGAAAGAAGATTTCTCTTATATCCCAAAATCAATTCTTCCTTTTGGGTACTCCCCTTGAAAATGCTTCTTTATTTAACAAGAGTCCTAAGGATATAAAGCTATTTATGGATAAACTATCACTTACAGATGATGATATGAATAAGGTTTCTTGTAATCATCTCTCAGGTGGCCAAAGACAAAAATTATCCCTAATAAGAGCTATGATTAAAGATAGCGATTTTATTATTATGGATGAACCCACAAACTATTTAGATAAGTCTTCTATAGAGGAGCTAAAACTTTTAATTAAAGAACTTAATAAAACTCTAATAGTCATCACCCATGACCCTAATATAAAAGAATTATTCCATAAGGAATTAAATCTTACCACCCTAAAAGAGGTGATTTAAATGGATAAAAGAAACTTTGTATTGACCACAACAAAAAAACTTAAAATGAATATTATATCCACAATAATTTATGAACTTACCAAACAGCTTCTTACCATATATATAGTTCTAGTAACAGGAAATGTGGCTAATATGATTTTATCTAGGGACATCTCCGCTTTAAAGGAGGATGCACTGAAAATAGTCTTAGCTACAATTTTATCCTTAATATTAATTCCCTCCTTAAGAATGGTAGAAGTTAAATATATGATGAAAAATGGTGTAGCAATTGATAGATTTACTTTTAAAAACTTTTTAAGAAATGATAAAACCTTAATAGATAAGTATGAAAAAGGTGACTTAATTTATAGATTAGAGATGGATCCTATAAATTATAGATTCAATATACATTTTTTAATAAGCTATTCTTTAGTATATCTAACCATAATATTTATAACCTTAGGGTTTATGATAAAGATAAATATGATTTTTTCTATAATATGTTTGCTTTTAAGTACTACTCCCATACTTCTTGACTTTTTTCTTATGAGTAAAATAAGAAAACTTAATAGAGAAGATAATGACCATCTTTCTGAAATATCTGGAGAAGAGAAATCTATGGTAGACAATATTCTCTTTATTCAAAGTCAAGATATAAAAAATGAAGTAATAGAAAGCTTTAAAAAAGCCTTTAAGAGTTATTATAAATTTCTTTCTAAAAAACTAACCACAGAAAAAGCTCTAAGAGAAATAAAAGAATATTATAAAACAGCTTGTACTATAACTATATATTTTATAGGAAGCTATATGGTATCTAAGAATATGCTGACTATACCTGATGTTATAAAATTCCTTGGCTTTTCCATGGTGCTTAAAGACAATACCTATTACTTAAATGATATAGTACAATATTTTATAAAATTTCATATATATTTAGATAGGATGATAGAGCTTACTAAAAATGAGGAAGGTGGTAACACATTTTTAACTACCATAAACTCCTTAGAAATAAAAGATTTATCCTTCTCCTACAGTAATAAAGAAGTTTTTAAAAATCTTAACCTTTCTATATTTAAGGGTGAGAGGATAATTCTTCAAGGAGAAAATGGTAGTGGTAAGTCTACATTATCTAAACTTCTTACTGCCATATATAAAGACTTTCAAGGAGAAATCCTATTAAATAATATTCCTATTAAAAATATCAATCTAGCTTCCTTAAGAAGTGAAATTATTATAACCTCTCAATTCCCATTTATATTAGATAAAACTGTAGAAGAAAACATACTATACCTAGCCCATGAAGATTTAAAATATAAGACTAAGGAAGTTATGAATATACTATCCCTAAATGAAATAAAAGATAAGAAAACCGGCTATAATGGAAATTTACTATCAGGTGGTCAAAGACAAAAGATCTCTTTAGCTCATGCCATGGTGTCTAAAGCCTCTTTAATAATATTAGATGAGCCTGATACCGCTTTAGATTATACAACTAGAGAAAAGGTTAAAGAGTATTTTAATTCCATAGATTCCACTCTTATTGTAATAACCCATGATAGTGGATGGATGGGTAGAAATATAATTCTTAAAGCCGCTCAATGATAAGTTCTTTATTATAGGATTTTTAGCTTGAATCTTAGCTTATGCATGGACTTAAATTCTTTAAAACCTTAGCTCCTAAATAGTGCATAAGATAAGTTTTGAATCAAAAACCCTATATAGAGTTTAATACTATAACTTAACTATTGTATGAAATGAATTTTAATTTATAAACCCTATAAATATATTTTTAGAATTATATAATATGTTAAGAAATATAATAGACAATCCTTCTCTCCATATGTAAAATGATAGTTAATATGGTTATTACAGTTAATTATTATAGTATAGAAAAGAGTGATTATGTGAGTAACTTTTTCGATTTAAGTAACTATACTCCAGAGGAAAAACATAAATTGATTTACGAAAGATATAGAAGCTACTTTAAATTAATAAGTAAAAAAAGTCCTATTATAGATAAAGTGATAGCCTTAAATAATAATAGTAAACCTAATCCTGAAAAGCTAGCAGTTATAGAGGGTATATGGGCATTAACCCTTGGTATAACACATTCTCTTAGAATAAAACACTTTATAGTTTGTCCCGAAAAAATAAAATCCATAGAGTCACAAAAGCTTATAGAGGATTATATTAATATTTCAGAATCCTCCTATATAGTTTCAGAAAGGACTTATGATTACATAAGTGAAAAAGGAAACTCTAGTGGAATAACCGCTGTTTGTTATATGCCTACCCACTCTCTATATGATATACATCCTAGAAGAAACAGTATTGTACTTATATTAGATGGATTAGAAATACCTGGCAATGTAGGCACTATACTAAGATCCTGTGATGCTACAGATATTGATGGAGTAATAATAACCAATAAAAAAACTAGGCTAAATCATCCTAAACTTATAAGAAGTAGTATGGGGTCCTGTTTTACCCTTCCTATAATTGAAAGTAGCTATGATGAAGCTATTAAATGGTTAAATCATAATAAATATAATGTGGTGTTAACAGATACTGATGCACCTCTTAGTTATTATGACTTTAATTATAAAAATAGGATTGCTATTGTTATAGGAAGTGAAAAATACGGAATCTCTGAGGAATGGTATAAAACAAATTACACTGGTATATCTATACCAATGCTTGGTTACTGTGACTCTTTAAATGTAGGAATAGCTGCTACTATTGTACTCTATGAGGCAACCTTAAAAAACAAAGAATTATTACTAAATAGAGCTTAATTTATAGGGAATAAATATTACATAACTTTAAAAAGGAGATGTTTATTATTAAAAAAGTTATATTTATGGTTAAAAGCTCCCCCTTTAAATCTCTTATTTTAGTACTTATTATAGCTATTTTCATCACAGCCTTATTCTCTCCTAAAAAATATATAGGCACCTCAGACAATGGTAAGATAAAAATTGAAATCCTAAAAAGTATTGAGCCTGGTGGAGATAGGTATAACCTATTACTATCTAAAAAAGAAGAGGTAATCTTAAACAATACCTCCCTTAAATTTTATTTTAACGATAATGATGAGGGACAAGACTTTTCAGATATTAGGGATGAAATAGCTAAAACCAAAGAAAAGTTCTATTGCATTGCTGAACTTGATAACTCAACTGAAAGTAGAGTTGACTTTAAATCAAAACCAGATATATTCTACCTATTCCGTATTATGTTTCCAGAAAAACATCCTAATGTTTAATTACTTTCAAAATATAAAAGCTATACAGACCTAAGTCATGTATAGCTTTATTACTTATATATTTATTAATTATATATTATTAAGCAGTACAATAAAGTATCATTTCACCTGCGTTCCCTTCTATAGGTATATCTTTTTTAAGTGAGCCGCTTTCTTTTATAATCTTAAGACCACTGAGTTCTATTATAGCCTTTAACTCCCTTGGCATATAATAAGTTATTTCTTCCTTAACTTCTGCCCTTCTTAAAAGCTCTTCCCCTTTATACTCTTCAAGGATTCTTTCATTTACCTCCTTAGAATGAGTAAAATCGTAGGTAGCTTTAAACTTATCCACTATTTTAGTACTATTTTCCTTATTATAAAACTCAAAAGTCTCTTCTAGTCCATTACTATTCACCATAAGCTCCATGTAAGGAAGAGAGCAGTCTATTATAAATACCCCATTATCCTTTAAATGTTCCTTAGCACATTTAAACATAGAAACTAAGTCTTCTATTTTATTAAATTTATTAATAAAATTACAACTAGCTAATACCACATTGAACTTTCTATCTAAGGAAAAAATTTTACCATCTCCCTTAATAACCTCAGCTTTTCCCTTAGACTTTTTATTACAAAGAGCTATCATATCCTCACATTTTTCAATACCCACAGCATTGTAATCATTTTCAATTAAAGGTATAAGAATACGCCCTGTACCTGAACCAAGTTCTAGTATATCTTCTCCATACTCTCTTAATTTTTCAACATAAATCTTATGGCTATAGTTCCCCTCATGTAAGATATCATAGAATTCTGCAAAAAACTCTCTGTGTTTACCACTCATAACTACCCCTCCATTTTAATTAATAAAATCCCCTAGTTTTAAATAAAGCACACTTCTTATAATAAGAAGTAAATATAAATATTAAGTTTACTACAAGTTACTATATAATAAATTATATAAATTAACTTATAGCAGATTATTAATTTAATAATTTTATTATATTATATCATATATTTTACTATTAATAAGTGATACTAATTAGTAAATCAAGCTACAAGTATTATAAATTCTTATAGTGCTTATAGGCTTCTATTATAGCTATTTCCTCTCATGTAACTAGTATCATTTTCTATTATAATGCTTTCATAAAACCCCTAAGATAATTTTAAAAATCTATATTGGTTAAAACCCTCTAGCATTATTATGTAATTTATATAATTACTAAATCTATGTGAAAAAAGATAAGCTTAAGTCCTTAAACTAAGCTTATCTTTTAACTCTTTAAAACCTGCATTTCATTGTACCTCTGAATCTATTTTTATTTAATTAACTAATTATTTGTTTAATTAGAAAAAGTATATACAACAACTTAGATGTGATATCTAGAAGGATTAAAAGCCTTTTTTCTATATTCTCCCTTCTTTTTAAACCACTTTTTCTCCTTTTCATATCTTCACCTCCTATTTTAGAACTGACATGTCTAATAACCGAAGGCCTTCACTCAAGATATCTTCTCTAATATTCTAGTTATTTAATTCTAAGTTTAATATTTATACTCCTTTTTAATTTAAAATAAGATTAATTTTATATAACCTCACTTTAACCTTATCCTATTATAATTTAACACTTAAATTATTAACTCATATTCTCCACTCCCCTTATTATTTTATTTTTAATAAAATTAAAAACTTTATTAAACCCAACTTTTAATAAATATATATTAATCATATTGTTGATTTATGACAAAATTATTTGTTAAATTTATTAAAACTCTTAACATATTGTTCTAACTTCAAAGAGTTTCATCCCTTGAATTTCTTTAGCTATAAGTCATAGAGAAGATTTATCTGATGGCTATAATCTTTCCCCCCAATCCTCTAAAGGTGGGAGTATAACAGTTGCTACACCCCTAGATTATCTTATCTAACCTTCAGATAGTGAAAAAACACCATCTTAAGGAAGATTCGTTCTATTAAAAAATGCTTCTAATATAATTAAACTATAATTACAGAAAAAGGATGGTTACAGTGTCTAAATGTACACTTTAACCATCCCTTTTCCATTATAAACTTAAATAACTTCATGTAAGAATTCCTTAACTTTCTTTAAATATTCTTTCTTGTCTACAAAATAAGAGTTACCATGATTAGCATCTTTAGCTATATATATTTTCTTTTTATTACTATTACAATTCTTATAAAGCTTATATCCCATATCTAAGGGTACAAACTTATCTTCCTCCCCATGGATAAAAAGTATGGGTTTAGTTGTTCTTCTTACCGCCTCTAGGGGTGATGCATCACTAAAAAAATATCCAGCCCTTAATTTACATAAAAGACTAGTGGTATATATAAGTGGAAAACTAGGTACTCTATAAATCTTTTTCATCTGATAGGATAAAATATCTTTCGCTGAAGTATAACTACAATCAGCAATTATCCCCTTAATATTATATATACTCCCTTCCCCACTTACCATAAGTACTGTAGCTGCTCCCATTGATACTCCATGAAGAATTATGTTTGAATCTTCTCCCTTATTTTTCACTATATAATTAATCCACCTTCTATAATCTTCTCTTTCATGGTATCCAAAACCTATATAGTCCCCTTCACTATCTCCATGCCCTCTTGCATCTGGCATAAGAACATTAAACCCAAGACTCTCTCTATAGAATTTTCCAAAGGCAGTCATTCCCATAGCTCTTCCTGAGTAGCCATGGGCTAATACTACAGTATTATTAGTAGTCTTCTCTGCTTTTATATAGTAAGCTTTTAAATTTGCGTCCTTGTAACCCTTAAGATTTATAACTTCTACTTTCTGATTGCTTATCCACTTATTATCTGCTCTCCAAATAGCATTTATATCCTTGCTTTTTAAATCTCTATTGCTGTTTAGAAACTTTTTTTCTGATCTTAATATGGCAATATTATAAAAATAGAAGCTCCCAAGTAAAATAATGAAAATCATAATTATGAAAATTAATATTAAAGCACCCATAACTTCCCTCCACTATAATTTTATCTTCTAACTTACTTTTATACTTCGTTATTATATCAATTACTAATATTATCTTACTTAATAATATCTTGAAACTCTCCCTCTATTACCTCTAGTAGAATTAAAGGATTTATCTCTATTTGTACTCCTATTCTACCTCCACTTACTATAATTTTCTCCATATCCTTAGCACTTTCATTTATAAATGTTTTATATAGTTTCTTCATCCCTATAGGAGAGCACCCTCCCCTTATATATCCAGTATGCTTTGTTATATCCTTTACATTAATCATCTCTATCTTTTTCTCTTTAGCTGCCTTTGCACCTTTTTTAAGATCTAGTTCTTCTTCAACAGGTATTACAAAAACATATATCTCCTTACTCTGTCCCTGGGCTACTAAGGTTTTATAAACTTCTTTTACATCCCTATTAATTTTACCTGCAACAGATACTCCATCAATTTTTCCATCTTTATTATCATAAGTTATCATATTATATTCTATATTCTTTGAATCCAATATTCTCATTGCATTAGTTTTTCCTTGTGCCATAGTCTCTTCCTCACTTTTTATTAAATTTATTACCTCTTTATATATCAAGATAATTTCATATATTATTTCTCTCTAATATAACCCTCTAACTAAATTATACCATATACTTACACCTGATTTTATATCATAAGTTTTAAGCCTTACATAAGATTTTTAATAGGGCATAAATTGAGTTATATCTATATTACAAAAGTGTAAGTTAAAAATTATTTTTTGTAATCTCCTTCGATGTTTAAAAAAATGTGGACTGGCTATAATAAGGATATAAGGTGATTAAGTAAGGTTTAGGAGGAATAAATAATGATTAAAAAATTTTTAGATAGATTATTCAATACTGATGAGGTAGAAGTAGTAGAAGAAAAAAGTATATTTGAGATGGACAAGGCATATGAGAAAGAGGCAATAGAAGCTCTTTACGCTATGCAATTAAATATAAGAGCATAAGAAACTTTAAATAGAATCTTATGAAAAATATAAAATGTACAAGTATTAATCTTAGGGTTAATAAGATAAAACTAAAGGAGAAACTTAAGATGTCCCCCCTAATATTTAAAAATATATTATACGAGAAAAACACCATTAAGTAACTTTAATAGTAGCTTAATGGTGTTTTTATATTTTAATGTTTTTATATTAAAATATTATTTTCTAAATAAAAGTAATTTATATAATAAGAGTCCAAAGAAGCCCTTAGTTACTTATATACCCATGTTTTTTTATTCCCTGTATTTCTTATGAATATTTTTAAACTTTTAAAGTTGCTTATATACCATACTTTCTTATTTCTTATAGTATAAAATCCTCATATAAAGGATATTCACCCTTCATAAATCTTTTCTCTGCAACTAAGGTAAATGTCTTTGGAATACCCTTGTCAAAGATCTCTGAGGATAAGTTTGGCTCCTCATCTAAGCTAGTTATAAATAGATCTTCCTTAGCCACAGCAGTAACTACCTCTCCTAAGTTCCATCTTCTAAGTAAGACTTTATGTACCTCTTCACCCTTTTCTAAGTACTTAGAATAAGCTACTTCCTTTTCCTCTAAAGAAGTATCAAAATAATCTCCAGTAACTTTATGCTTTCTAATCTTAGCTGTTGATCCTCTGGAGGAAATAAGCTTAGTTGTAACTGGGTGAAAATCTCTAATTATAAGTCTTCCATTAGGTTTTAATAATCTTTTTATTATGGTTATAAAGGGTTTTAAGTCAATAAAATAATGAATTATTCCCATCTCTGCAAAAACTATATCATAATCCCCTGTAAATACCTCCCTAGGCATTTTTAAAACATCAGATAAAATATAGTTTATAGATACTCCTGCCTCTCTCGCCAGGTCTTCTGCATACCTTTTGTTTCCCTCTGAAAAGTCTACAACAGTTACCTCTGCACCAAGTAATGCTAATGCCACAGCTTTATTGCCATTAGACCCCATAAGATTCATTATCTTTTTACCCTCTACCCTATCCATTTTATTGTGGATTACAGATAAAACTTTACTTGGATTTTTTTTAATCCTATCAGCTGCATCTTTTGGTTCTCCTAATCTTTCTATCCAAGCATTATAGGTTTCTTTATTCCATGATTCCTGATTCTTTTCTGAAGATATCTTGTGTATATGATTTTCCTCTTTATTTTCATCTCTTTCGGTGTCTTTATTACTCTCCCTCATACTTATCTATAATCCTTTCCTTATAATTATAAAAACATAATTAAAAATTAACTTAAAATATTAATACCTTAAATAAAATCAGCCTAACTTTAGACGAATTTTTAGCTCTTCTAGAATGAAATGTTGTAAATTATTTTTTTATTATATAGCAATTATCTTATTAAATCTATAATATAAGTTAAACTTAGTAGCATCATTAACTTATATTATTCCTTCATCTGAAAAACTTAAGCAATAAATCTTTAAAAGAAAATTAAATCCCTATTGATATTTATATAAAATCATTTTATAATTATACCTAGATAATCTATGTATAGTAAATCTAGGTATAAGAGGAGGTTTTTATGAAAGTTAATAAAGAACTAATTAAAGGAAGTACTTCTGTACTTATTTTAAGTCTTCTACAAAGAAAAGAAATGTACGGCTATGAAATGATTAAAGAGATAGAGATAAAATCTAGCGGTGTTTTCTCATTTAAAGAAGGAACTCTCTATCCAATACTCCACTCCTTAGAAAAAGATAAAATAATTGAATCCTACTGGGAAGAAGGGGAATCAAAACGTAAAAGAAAATATTATAGAATCACTAAAGAAGGAAAAGAATATCTAAAAGAAAAGCAGGAAGAATGGGATATATTTAAATCCTCAGTAGATAAAGTCCTTCTGGAGGTGGTACCATGCAAATAAAAGATAACAATGAAGTTAATTTATATCTGGATCATATCTGCTTAAAAGTTAAGAATAAGAGAATCCATGAAGAGATTAAACAGGAGCTTTTATGTCATGTAGAAGAAATGACATTAGACTATTTAGAAAGTGGATTAAGTGAAGAAGAAGCCATAAAAAAGTCCCTTTCTCAAATGGGAAGTTCAGATATAGTAGGAGAAGAGCTTAATAGTGTTCACAAGGAAAAAATAGATTTAAAACTTATAATAACAGTTTCCTTACTTATACTATTTGGATTTTTCACTCTATATTTTATTGAGTCTAGCGATTATTCCTATAGAAGATTTTCAGATAGCTTCTTTTTCTTAAAAAAGACCTTAATCTTTACATCTCTAGGATTAATAACTTTAATTGGAGCTATGTTCTTAGATTATAGAAAACTTAAGAAATACTCAATGCATATATATGTAATCACTCTAATTTTGCTAGGCTTCTCCTCATTATTATATCCCACCATAAATGGAAAGGGTGGTTGGTTACCCCTAGGACCTATAACTATTAATATGCCTACAATTAGTGTGTTTTTATTTATTATAGCTTTAAGTGGACTATTCCATAATATAGATTTTAATATAAAAAGTCATAGGATTAGCCTTATAGTCCTGTCTATAATTCCTGGGGCTATGCTTTTAACAACAAAATCATTTCTTTTATCTATAATCTACATTCTGACTTTATGTGTGATTATGAAGATTAATAATATAAATATAAAATATATAATTTTAACTTTTATTATTAACAGCTTTTTATTCTTTGCAATGGGAGGATACTTAAAGATTATAGAGCAATATAGTAGCCTTAGTGGAAAATCTGAAATTCGTGGCACCATAGCCTCTATGCTAAGATCTTCAGTTTTCTTTGGTAAGGCAGAAAACTTTGATCCATTAATACTACCTGAAATTCATACTGATTTTGTTTTTACCTATATTATATATAGAATGGGTTGGATAATAGGAGCTCTTGTTATTACTCTTTTCCTTTTCTTAATTATAAGAATGATTAAAATGTCTCTTGCTGTTCGTGATAGCTATGGAAAGATATTAATAAGTGGTATTGTTTCAATCCTAGCCCTTGAAGCTTTCTTTAGTATACTTATGAACTTAAATCTAGTACCTACAGCATATGTAACATTACCTTTTATAAGCTATAGTGGATCAAGCTCTCTTATTAGCTTATTAGTTATAGGTATTGTACTAAACATATATAAGGGAAAAACCCTTCCCGAAACCTCTATAAATTAAATAAAATATCCTGCCTTTAATATGGAATTGTTTCACTCCTATTGAAAGCAGGATATTAATATTTCCCTATATATTTCTATCTTATGGCTCGGATCTTTAACACCCTATACTCTAAAAGTAGGGTATAACAGTTGTGACAATCTTAGATTAACTCCTCTAACATTCAGATAGTAGAAAGGACATAATCTAAAGGAAGATTCCGTCTATTTATATGGACTTTTTATAGGCTTATCTTCAGCTTTACGAGGAGAGATATTATCTGTTATACTCACAATTTCTTCTCCACTTTCAGATATCCCAACAATATTAAATTTTGAACCTTTAAATCCTTCCATATATATAATCCATATTCTTTTTCCCTCAGCTTCAATTATCTTTGCACTTTTCCACCCATCTTTACTTTCTGCTTCCTTTACCTTAACTTCCTTTATTTTATCCTCTCCCATAATCCCAAAGTAGATAGGTAATGAACTTTGTTTTATTGCTGGAAAATAATTATAGGATAACTTAAGTTTTTCTGAAGCCTCAGTAATATCACCTGCTACTCCACTATATAACTCTTCATATCCGAATAAGCTCTTTCTTATAAAGCTTGTATAAAGACTATCTTTCTCTTTAGAATAAGAAAAAACCACACTTCCTTTAGGAGTTTTATCTTCAGCAATTATCTTTGCAGAATTTTTGCTTGGAATACCTAAAGCCTCTTCTATTGTCTTAACACCCTTCATAAACTTCATTGCAATAATTATGCAAATTATTATTACCCCTGAACCTATTAACATAAGTAATTTTTTATTCATATAACCCCAATACTCCCCTTCTTATTTATAATATCAACCAACCGCCTATTAATAACTACTCTATTCTTTCTATAGTTTATTTGAACCTTAAAAAAACCACTGTTTTTATACTATGGGTAAGGTTACCCCCTCATCTTCTTTCCAAAACACAGTACTTTCTCCTTTTTCATCAGTTTCCCTTTCTACTACAACCACACCCCATTTGGATAATTATTACTTTTATGTATATCCTACCATAATAACTCTTTTAAAGACATAATAAAATCACTAGCATGCCGTTAATAAGCTTACTAGTGATCTTCCTTATTTAATATACGTATTTTACTCTTAATTATACTTTTTAAATTTAAATTGTAGAAATAACCTTATCCATTATTACCTTCTGGCTAATTTTCTGCAAACTGTTTAGCTAAGTCCAGAACATCATTGAACCTCATGATATTTGAATCGATAAATTCTAATAATTCCGTTCTTGATGGTTCTTTATATCTATGAGATATTCTATTTCTTAAAAGTCTAGCTTGACTTAGGAATAAAAATACTTCCTCATTAATAATATCTTTATCTCTTAAAATCCTTAAAGATTGCTTCATATCTAAACCTATTTTAAATTCCTTAAGCTCTTTTAGAACCATGGAAGTAAAGCTTTCTACTGTAATAAAAAAATCTACAAATATTTGTTTTAATCCAAACTCAATAAATATAGTTGTTTTATTCTCATCATGACTTTTTAAAATATCCTTGCATTCATTAAGATTCTTTATAACTTCAGCCATGTCTTCTATAATCTTTATTAACCTATCATTATTCATCTTAACAAATCCCTCCTTCTATAATAGAAGTAATTTTCATTTTCTCTATAGGTCCACTCTAATTTATCTATAAAATTATCCAACTCTTTATTATTGTCATTTGTATATAATACCTTACCCTTATTTAATATCTCTATTTTTATAAACAAATCTAAGTTGCTACTATTTAGATCAACTACATCAATAGGTATATTAAGTATATCTTCTAGAAATAATTCTACGTTTAATATATCATTTATAGATAGTTTTCCATTAGCTAAAATAGCTATATCAATGTCCGATTCACATGTAAACTCTTCAGTTATAACACTTCCAAACACTATCATGCTATTAATATGTAATGACTTAATAAAACTTACTACTTCATCGGCTTGTAACTTTTCTAAAATTAGTTTTTGCTCATTACTCATAGCTATATCTACCTTTCTTAAATTTCATTTCTATTTATAAAATATATTATTTATCAACTTTTAAATTTTACCATATTTATTCTTATTATATAATTCTATCATATTTAATATATTAAACATACAATAAAAGCACTAATGTTTCATTAGTGTAATGCTCCCTGTCAAATAGACAGAGAGCATTACATAGTCATGATACTAGTACTTTATTTTTGTTATTCAACTATATTTTTACCATTATATATATATCTTAAAACTCTCACTTTAAAGAATATAACTTAATATCCTTACTTATATTTTAAATGTATATACTTAATTGTCTTAACTAAAATATAAGTAACTATTATACTATATATCCAAAAGCTTTTTAAACTTTTCCTCTTCTTCCTTATTCTCAAATGCACTCTTTGGAACCACATAAGCATTAACATCTGATATGTATATAAATATATGGCTATCTGTTTCCCCAACCTTATTTATTATAGATTTATCATAGGATAAATCCTCAGTTTTATGTTCTATTATCTTATCTTCAGTTAGTGTTAATTTATGGTGTCCTATTATTCCATTAGCTCCACCTTTACTAGCCATCTTTATAAGTTTTCTTTTTATACTTCTCTTAAAATTCTTCTCATAGAATACTATCCACAAGACCCAAACCATAATAAAATAAAAATACCACTGACCAAAAGTCTTGTTTGTAGTTAATACTATTATTAAAGGAGCTAGGAGTAATATTAAAGACATTACATATCTTTGAAAAAATATAGTCTTCTTTATCTTTTCAGAGTTTTCTATATGATACATATTAAAACCTATATAGTCATCCTTTGTTAATTCGTATTCAATAGTCATTTTAACACCTCTTCTTTATCTTTAGTAAAGCCTATTATACTGAATATAAAAAGAGGTGGCAATACTACCACCTCCAAATAATTTTAAAATATTATACTCCGTAACTCTTTGAGTAAGGTCTAAAATATGACTTTGGATGTACACAAGCTGGACACTTTTCTGGTGCTTCTTTTCCTGTATATAAGTATCCACAGTTACCACACTGCCAAATAACATCCTCGTCTTTTTTAAATACCTTTCCTTCTTCTACATTCTTAAGTAAATCAAGATATCTTGCCTCATGGAATTTTTCAACTTCTCCTATTCTATCAAAAGCTATAGAAACTTCTATAAATCCTTCTTCTTTAGCTATTTTAGAAAAAGTTGGATAAAGGTTTGTCCACTCATCATTTTCCCCTGAAGCAGCAGACTTTAAGTTATCCATAGTAGAAGTGCTAAGAGCCACAGGATAACCAGCTGTTATCTCTATTTCTTCATCTTTAAAATCTTCTGCTAAGAATTTAAAAAATCTTTTTGCGTGCTCTTTCTCCTGCTCTGCAGTTTCCATAAATATTTCAGATATTTCATTATATCCTTCTTTTTTAGCTGCACCTGCATAATAAGTATATCTATTTCTTGCTTGGGACTCTCCTGCAAAAGCCTTTAATAAGTTCTCTGCAGTTTTTGTTCCTTTTAGTGACTTCATAATAACTTCCCCCTCATAAACAAAATTTGTAACACTATCTTTTAGATATGTTAATATTTATTTTACTACATATATTATATACCATATATTACTTAATCCTTCCTCCTTATGTAAAACTTCACTTTATGTTTATTATAAGGTAACACTTTATTTACAATCTAATCACTTATCTTTCTAACTTTTTCTAAAGTCCACCCCTACTTTATCTCTTAAACCTAACACTAACTTTGATAACACCCCATAATTCTCTTAATTATAGATTTATCCTTAATTCTAAACTCTTTAACTATAAGATTACTTGTACCATTCCCCTATATTTTTTATAAATTACAAAAGTGTAAGGTTAGACTATAATTTTGTAATAAAGATAAATGGCTGATTATGCAGTTAAAATATATAATTAAATCATAGAAAAGATAAGAACTTAAGGAGGTAACAGTTATGTTAAATAAAATTTTAGATGCTTTATTCAATACTAAAGAAGTTGTGGTAGTTGAAGACTAGAAAGTTAAACTCTAAAAATAGATATTTTAAAAATTAAGGAGGAAGTAATTATGTTAAACAAAATCTTAGATGCTTTATTTAATACTAAGGAAGTTGTTGTAGTTGAAGACTAAAATCTTTTAATACAATAACTAAAAATAGAAAGGATTTTTTAATGATTTATACAATAAATATAATAAATTTAAAGATATAAAACCACTAAGTATATATAAATTTTACTTAGTGGTTTTATATTTTTTTAATTCATAGTATTACATTTCTTATAAGTAAACCAATAAATAAAAACCCCTAATAATTATAAATATAATTCCTATCCTTAAAATCACAGTAGCTAGAACCCCCACTATTTTTACTCCTATATGAAAGTTTTTGTACTTAAAAATTCCCTTTGATAAAAATGTATGGATTACAATGTAGGTTATTATTAATTCTATCCAAGAGATCCTAACTTTCTTATTATTTATCATCATAATTAAAGCCATACCGATTATGAATACAACTATTAATATTAATGATATAAATACCGCTATATTCAAGAACCCCTTCCCCCTATTTTAGTAGTGCATATCCTCAATTAATATAATATTAATCTATATATTATTATGATAAGTTTTATATTTTCTTCCCTCCTATTTTAAATATTTCATTAAGGTTACCCTCTAGTTACAAAAGTGTAAGTGAAAACTACCCTATTGTAATCCACTTAAATGGTTCATATAGTTCAAAAAAAGTATAATTAATTCATAAGGTAAGAGAAAAACATTTAAGGAGGAAACATAATGCTTAAGAAATTTTTAGATAAGTTATTCAATACTGATGAGGTTCAAGTAGAGGAAGAAAAGGGACTATTTGAAATGGACAAGAACTAT
Organism: Clostridium hydrogeniformans DSM 21757; assembly: GCF_000686705.1. Lineage (GTDB taxonomy): Bacteria > Bacillota > Clostridia > Clostridiales > Clostridiaceae > Clostridium_Z > Clostridium_Z hydrogeniformans. The sequence continues at coordinate 298,270 of NZ_KK366005.1, forward strand.
GAAAAAGAAGCCATAGAAGTTTTCCAAATCATGCAAATTAATATTATGGGATAGTACTATGGGAAAGGAGAAACTAGCTATGATTAAAAAATTTATAGAAAAATTATTTAACCTATGTGATGAAGTAGAGCCCCTAGAAAATAAAGATGATGAGGTGAATTTAGAAATAATTGAAATGATGAATAGAATTAATAATACTCTTTCTAGGTAGCTTGGAGGAAAAATGAATAAAATTGAATACATCATAAAAGTTTAAAACCACTAACTAAATCTTTATAGATTAGCTAGTGGTTTTAAGCTTTTTATTTTTTGGTTTTTTAATAAGACTTCATAAGGAATACATATTTTACTTCACTGTAAAACTTTATTTTTTAATATTCTAACAATTACCCTTTAATCTATTGACTTTTTATGGAATTTCTAATATAATTTGGTTTTATACACCATAACAATATCTTATACCCCTCTTGAGCCTAATTTTACTATATTAATATGTTTGTGAAACTTATTTACTAAAATTCCTTACTCACTTTTTACCTAAGTCCGTCATATATTTATATAAAACTCACTTAATATCCTTGATTTTATATAGGAATAAATATAGCTATTACAGCTTGATGCATATCATAAAATAATACTTCCTATGTTTTATGAAGCTTAAAATAACCTCACTATGTGCTTAAAATACTTATCCATATACAGAAGGTTAAATCTTAAAATCATATTCATATATAAAATAACTATTATTATATATTGCTGTTATTAAACTTACTATTATGTAGCAATAAAAATATTTATACGAGGTGATTTTATGCATAATAAATTATTAGCTAGATATTTTTCAATTTCATTTATTAGTGGTGTTATAGCTCTTATAACAAAGTTCATCTATGAGGTTTATTTATATAGAGATTCTCTAGATTCCTCCTTTATATCTTATAGTTTTCCAAAGGTACTGTGTATAATATCAATAGTATGCCTTTTATCATTTTTCAATATATTTGCAAGAGAAAGTCTAAGCCATAGCAGAATTTTAGTATATACTCTGCTCACTATAGTAGGTTTATTTTTATATGACTTCTATTTTAATAATGGTATAATTTTTGATTTAAGATCTTTATCCGCCTTAATCTTTGGAGGAATTATAAGCTTTCTATGCTCTTCATATATTTTAAATAAGTACAGAGATTTTTAACTCTCTGTACTTATTTTTTTCTCTATCTATAAATACTATGAACATCTTATAATTTACATTTTTCCTAATAGATAAATCTTCCAATAAACTGTATTATTATATTATAAGATTTATCTTCACTATGTACTCTTTGTATTTTTCAATCATATTATTAATTAAAGAACTTTTTTATAGGATTTTAAGTTTTAAACTTAATTATATAAGGAGGGTTAAAATGATAATACCAGCTTGTATGTTTATAGGTATTGGTATTGGAATGATACTTGGTCACACTGGAGCAGGAACAATCCTTGGATTGGGCTTTGGTCTGCTTATAAAGTACATTCTAGAAGATACAAACAAATTCAATAATCATTCTAAATAAGTATTTAAGAGGTGTATAAAATGATTGTAGCTCCTTGTCTATTTATAGGTATAGGCATGGGAATGATACTTGGAAATGTCCAAGGCTTTACATTAATAGGTCTTGGAATAGGTATATTAGTAGAAGATTTAAAAAAACTAAAAACCACTGGTAAGTAAAGGATGGTAGAGCTATGATTTCTATTATTTTTTCTTTAATCTTCATTTTTCTAGATATATTTTTATTTAAATTGTACTTTAAAATCATATTTGGAAACAAAGAAAGTCTTAATGAATCATTAAAATACAGTATCACCCCTGATTTTTATTCTCTTATAAAGGGAAAATATATGAAAGATAAAATATCTGAATTTAAGCTTTTTATGTTTATAGGACTCATTATAATTACAATAATTCTTGAAGTTATTATGGTTAATCAAATACAGATATTTTTTCAGAATCTTTAATTATAAAACCATGGATATAGTTAAGTTTCTTCCCTTTATCCATGGTTTATAATTTATATATACTTTTTAATAAGAATGTTATAGTCCCTTTAAATAGGCAACTGCTATTTGTGTCCTATGTTTTAAATCCATTTTACTAAGTATAGTAGTTATATAATTTTTAACTGTTCCTTCTGATATATATAGTTTGCTTGATATCTCCTTATTAGAATATCCTTCTGATATAAGCCTTACTATATCCATTTCTCTATCTGTAAATATCTCCTCCATAAAATGAGGTTTCTCTTTATTTTCCCTTATATCATCAACTATCTTTTCAAGAACTTCCTCTTGTATTACACTGCTTCCATTCATAACTGTTTTTATTGCCCCTATTATCTTGTCCGGAGTGTTATTCTTAAGTAAATACCCACTAGCTCCATACTTTAATGCATCCTTTATAAACTCATCCTCATCAAAAGTAGTAAGAACTAACACCTTTGATGAACTTATATTCTTTATTATTTTTAAAGCCTCTACTCCATTCATTACAGGCATTCGCATATCAAGTAAAAACACATGAACTTCATTATTTTTGCAATAATCCACAGCTTCTTGTCCATTTTCCCCACAAAAAACCACTGAAATATCTGAATCATTATTAAGAATTATCTTAAGACTCTCCCTTATTAAGATATCATCATCTACTAACCCTACCTTTATCATAATTATCTCCTTTACATAATACCTATTATTTACTTTCTCTCAAAAAGCATAACAGTTGAAAATCCATCACTACCATGAAAAATTACCTTTCCATTTAGAGTAGCAACCCTCTCCTCTATTCCCATTATTCCAACACCCTTTTTAAATGCTTTTGTCCCTATTCCATTATCTTTAATCTCTATCTTTATGAGTTTATTTAATATAACTATCCTACATCCTAAGTTTGTAGCCTTTGAATATTTCATTGTATTAGTTAAAATCTCTCTTAAATTTTCTATCACTACATTCCATATATCATAATCTATAACCTGAAGATCTCCTGTATATGATAAAGTAGTTTTAATTTGTGACTTATAGGAAAACTCCTCTAACATAAGCTTTGCCCTATTAAATCCTACTTCCTCTTTATTAGGCTTAAGGTCCCTCAATGTTCCTCTTATATCATCCATACCTTCTCTTAAAACCCCAGTTATTACTTTAAGCATTTCTTTAGCCTTGTCCTTATCTTTATCTATAAGTATATTAATTGCTTCTAACTGCATAAGACTTCCTGATATGGTATGCCCTAATTTATCATGAAGATTTTGAGCTATTTTATTTCTCTCTTCTAACTTAGATGTGTAATATATTTGCCTATTTAAGGTATCCTTTCTTCTATTACTACTTAAAAGCCTTTCATTATGCACTCTAAGCTCATCATTAGTAACCCACGCCTTATTTACAACACTCTTATTTTCATAATAACTATATATAAAAATCTGAGCTATTAGAAGCATATAAGCTGTATCTATATTTTTAATTAAAAAGCTAATATTTAATAATACAGGCATCAAGGTATATAATATAATATCTTTTTTGAACTTTATTATAGTCTCACATAAAAAAATATATAAAAAAACATATGCATAGGAATTAACTTTTATAATCACCACAAAAAGTCCTATTAAAATTATTATATGTAATCTTTTTATAGATTTCTCACTAATAAATTTGTTCTTCATAATCAAGTACAAAGCTATATATGTTATCCCAATAATTACAGATTGAGCTATACTATATCCTAAAGTAATACTGTTATATATAAAATTTAAAAATACTATGAGGTTTAAGAATATAAGTGACCAATACATAAATTCTAGCTCCTTTAAAGTTTTATTTAATTTTTCAATTATTCAGACTATTCCAATTTACCAACTAAATAATAACCTATATGAAAAAAAACTCCCTTATTGTTTTATATTTTTTTAATTATATCAATGTAAAATTATTATATCATAGTTATATATTATTTCTTAAATCTAGTTAATATATGGTAAAATAAAGTACTTAATATTCTAATTTAATTTATTTTAATGGGTGCAGTAAGTCTCTTTCTTATTCTAGAATTCTAGTCAAAATCACTATATATTGGGGGTATATATATTTATGTATTTAAAAAATGTTACTTATCTTAATAGGGATATGGAATTTAAAACGGGGAATATTTTTATTAAACATGAGTCTTTAGAGATTCTTAATGGGGAAATTGATGATTCATATGAGGATGTTGTAGACTGTGAGGATTTTATAGTTATTCCTGGACTTTTTAACTCTCACTACCATAGTGGCTCTAATATCTTAAGAGGTCTTTTTAAAGATATGACTATGGAAGATTGGGAAAATAATAGTTATGCTGGAAAACTTCACAGTAAGTTTTTTCATGCCCTTAACTACGGACTTTCAGAAAGTGACTACAGGGTATTATGTATTAAAGGATATTTAGAACTTATGAAAAAAGGGGTAACCTTTATACAAGACTCTCCATTTTCTACTAGAAATCCATCAATTCTTTATGATATAGCTAAAAACTTAGGATTAAAGGCTAGAATAGATACCTTTGATGACTATGATCTACATGTTGATAAGGATGACGGTAAAATTAAATACATGGCTCATCTTCCAGAAGAAGATAAGATAAATGAAGAGACTCTTGAGAGGTCAAAAAAAATAAAGAAGCATTTAGATCCACCTTTCTGTACTCACTGCCTAGAAACTTTATCAAAACGAAATATTATATCTAATTCTTACGGAAAGTCTACTCTTGAATTATTTCATGAGAATAATCTTCTTAATAATAAAACAGTTTTCTTTCACTGTATCCACACTACAGAAGAAGATATAGATATCCTTAAGGAAACTGGAGCCTCTGTAGTAACATGTCCAGTGACAACATTAAAATCAGGATCTGGATATGCTAATATTAAAACTTTATTAAATAATAATATAAATATAACACTAGGAACGGATTTCTCTTTTACTGATATATGGCAGGTTATAAGAATATCCTATTTACTTTTAAAATTAAATTCTCCTATAAAGGAGTTTTCTGCTAAGGATATTATGAAAATGGCTACAATAAATGGAGCCAAAGCTTTCAATGTTCATGATAGCCTAGGAGTTATAGATGATGGCTATAAGGCTGACTTAGTATTTTTAAATAAGAAGGATATTAGACTATATCCTATGATAAATGAAGATGGTTTTTCAAATATACTCCATAACCTTGTAATGGAAGGGGATGCTTCTATGGTTGTTCACGTAATGACTGATGGTAATTGGATAGTTAAAGATGGAAAATCCCTTCTTATAAATGAAGAAAACCTAAATAAAAGCTATATAGAAATCTTAGAGAAAATATGTAAAAAATAATTAATTTATTTACTATTAGTTATATAATTATACTTATACTAAATTATTGCGATAAAGGTTCTAACTTGTGGAATTTATTGCTTTTTATAAACTTAATCTTTTTCTTAGCCTTTAATTTTTTAGTTAAACTCTTTTAAGATTTTCTTATTGCAATAAGTTAGAATTAATATATTTTATGGAAGGTATTAAACTTATGAAAATTCTAGATATATTTCAAGTAGATGCGTTTACTGATAAAAAATTTAAAGGAAATCCTGCTGCAGTATGCATATTGACAGAAGACTTAGAAGATAAAGATCTTCTATCTATAGCTGAGGAAATGAACCTATCAGAAACTGCTTTTGTTAAACCTATTGATGGTTCTTCACTTAAAAATGCAAAAACTTTTTCTTTAAGATGGTTTACTCCAAAGGCAGAGGTACCCTTATGTGGCCATGGAACCTTAGCTACATGTGAAGTTATATTTTCTAAATATAAAAACTCCAATGAGGAATTAATATTTAAAACTTTAAGCGGAGATCTCATATGTAAAAAGACCCCCCTAGGCATAAGTCTAGACTTCCCTTTAGATACTCCTAAAAAAATTCTACCTACTACTGAGCTACTTAATGCCTTAGGTATAACTTCCTTTGAGGATTGTATATTAGGTGAAAAAACTAAAAAGTTAGTTCTTAGACTTAAGTCTTCAGAAGAGGTATTATCTATTAATCCTGATTATGAGGCATTAAAAACCTTATCCTTTAATTTTGATGTAAAAGGCATTGGAATTACTGCTATAGGAAATGATAAATATGATTTTATATCTCGTTACTTTAATCCATGGATGGGAGTAAATGAAGATCCAGTTACAGGTTCAGTTCATACTCTACTAGCTAACTACTTTGGAGAAATCCTTAATAAGAAAGAGCTCAGTGCTTATCAAGCCTCTCCACGTGGTGGCGAAATGAATTTAAAAATCATTGAAGATAGGGTAAAAATAATAGGTAAATCTGTTATAGTAATGAAGGGTGAAATATATATTTAAAGTTTGTATTTTATACCCTAATCATGGTTATTAAAAACAAAAACACTATGTAGTCTCATTAAACCAATGGACTTCATAGTGTTTTATCATATTATAGCTCTATCCAATATCTATATTTATCCTCAAATATATCTTGAAGCTTTCCTCCATTTCTTTCTATAACCTTTTTAGAAGGAATATTGTCAGTATTACATGTTAGTAAGGCTTCCTTTACTCCTATTTTTTTAGCTTCTTTTAAAAGCTCCCTAAGAAGTATACTTCCATATCCCTTTCCTATTTCCTTTGGAAGTAATCCATAGCCTATATGTCCACCTTCTTTTCTTAAGTTATCATTTAAATAATGTCTTAACTTACCTATACCTACTATTTTACCATCTACATATAGCCAATACATGGTTTGAGGTACATATCCTTTTTTAATATCTATTCCTTTACTACAGTTGTAGTTCTCCATAAGATATGAAGAAAACTCTTCTCTAGATATTTCATATCCAGTATTATAAAAACCATTGCTAACAGCTGGCATCTCCTTAAGCATATTGAATACGACTTCCCCATCCTTTAAGCTTAATGCTCTAAGTTCTATATCCATAACCTTCTCCCCCTATTTCTACTTATATACTACATTATTTTTCAAGAGCTATTATTTAATGGAACCTTTTTCTTTATAATTATCTGCTCTTATGATTCAAATTTTAAATTAAAAATATATTCCTATATTATATAATAATACTTTTTCAATTTAAAGAATTATTTGAAAATAATGTTATGAATAAGAATAAAGCAATATTTAAGTCATTTCTATTTATGAATCCCTCATAGTTCACCTAAAAATATATTCCCTTTATTCCTTAGAAAAATCCTTTTTTAAAATATTTTAAGTATGTCAAAATCTTAAATCTTCTATATCATAAAAATCAACCTTATTATATATATCTTCACTGATAATTATTTAATATTCACTGTAAATGAACTATCCTCCATTAGCTTAATCTCTGATTCATAATCAGCAATCTTAATTTTATAACTCTCATTAGGATTTAGCTTAGGAAACTCTCTTATTATTATGTCATTATCTTCAGTAATTTTTGTGCTTTCATATTCCTTTCCATTACTATCTACTAAAACTAAGTGTGTTTCATACATAGAGCTTAAATTCCCTGTACTTTTATGCCTTACTAAAGTTTTATCCTCTAAAAAATCCACAGACTCTACAGTAACTCCTCCTAGCTTTCCAAAGCTTATTATTGTTTCTCCCTTATTATTTAATTTTTCTTCTTTAAACTTCCTACTACCACTCTTTATTGCTTCATTACTTCTACGAATATAGGGTATAAAAGTTAATGATGCCGTATTATCATTGACTTTACTAAAATACTCTTCGTTATGAAAAGTATTTATCCCCCCATTGCCTGAAGCTCCATTAATCTGTAAATACTTCCCTTTATCATCCATTACAATATAGCTAAGAGTATCAACATATTCTGTGGTATTTTTCATAGAAGTTCTAATCACTGTATTTATAGGTGTCGTTATAACTTCCTTAACATTAATATCTTTATCTATTTTAGAAAGATTTAAGTTTAAAGGTATATTTTTAACTTTTCCCTTAACTTTCTCATTAGTAACCTTAAACCTAAAATCCCATTCTCCCTTTACCTCTCCAAGTAATTCTCTAATATTAAGATCCATATTAAAAGTGTCTGGAATATCCACCTCTCCTCCTAAGATACTAGCTTTAATAGATTTAGGAAAACTCTTCTTACCTACACTAAACTCATCCATACCAACATAAGTATATTCATCTATAAATTCCCCCGTTCCCCCTGACCCAAAACTTACTACTTTCCCATCTATCTTAAAAGTTTTATCAAGTATATGAGGTTCAACCTCTATTTTTTTATCACTTTTAACTGTATATCCTATAGCAATCTTCATTGTATCATAAACTATGCTATCAATTACTACTGTAACTCCATTGCTAGTCTGAGATAGTTTTATATCATCTGAATAATCAATATAACTACTATCAGAAATACTATTATTTTCTATTAAAAAAGAAAATACAGAATTCACTATGGGTATATTTTTAGCTACAGCTGGAAAAGTTGCGCTAAACAAACTAAAGGCAATAACTATTGTAGCTGCTGTAATAATAGTTCTTTTTATTATTTTTTTCTTTTTACTTTTCTTAGGTAAATTATCTATAGTATTTTTAACTAAAGCTTTAATATTCTCTGGAACTTCTATTTTATTTTCCATAATCTTATCTCTTAATATATCATCCATAATCTTTTCCCTATTCATAAAATAACCCTCCTAATCTTTTAAAATATCATAGAGTTTATTTCTTGCCCTCGAAAGCCTCGATGCCACTGTACCTTCCTTTATTCCTAAGACCTTAGCAATATCCTTCTGTTTTAAGTCCTCATAATAAAAAAGCACTGTTACTATTCTTAAATCATCCTCTAAATAATTAACTGCATTATATATATCCATATTGTTTATATTAAAACCACTGACTTCCTCTCCATGTAGTATTTCTTCCATGGGAATTATCTTCTTCTTATTCCTAAGAATCTTGTTGCATTCATTTATTAATATCCTTATAAGCCAAGTTTTAAAGAAATCATCCTTTCTTAATCCCTCTATACTTTCATAAATTTTTATAATTGTATTTTGAATAGCATCTTCAATATCTTCTTTGTGCCTAAGTATTGATGTAGCTACCCTATACATGGATGTAATATTATCATTTATAATTCTCTCAAAAGCATTTTTATCTCCTTTTTTAGCTAACCTTACATCTAAATCATTATTAACTTTATCTTTTTTAAGTTGCGATGTAATATCCAACCTATCTCCCTCCCCCATATGTCTTAAGGTATACCTTACCCCTAATTAATAAATATCCCCTTGTATTTTTTAATTTTCTTTCCTACATATAATTCTCTTATAAGTGTCATATTATTATCCTAACAAATTCGTAATCATTAGATTAGATCTTTTATTTCTAGTATAAACCTTAGCTAAGATTTCATATATTAGATGCTTGTAACCTACATTTTCTTCTAATATTTATATATTTTTTTATTTTATACTAGATTAGAACCTAATTTAGATAAAGATTTTACTTAATCCAAGCTGTTCTAATTCGATTTACAATTCATAGTTTTATATAGTTTCCAAAAATAAATATTAAAATCACAAATTTTTCTTAGCAACTTCTCATTTATATTGTAGTAAACTTATTTCTAAATTAATATCTACTTCTCCAAAGCTTAAGCCTTATAAGAATGAAAAGACCTTAGAGTATTTAACTAACTCTAAGGTCTTTTCATTCTTATAAACTATATTTTAATGTTATATTTGTATATGAAAGTAAGCTTAATTTATAGAAGCCTTTTCCTTAGCTTAAATTTAGATAGGATAAAAGCTTTATAGTTTTCATCTACAGTTTTGATAGTATAAATACTAAATTTTTAAAGTAATGTATGTAATCAGGATTTACTTTCTACTATAGAAGACTCATTTATATAAATGTTATTTCCAAACTTCCCTGTGCATACTCCTTTTATTGTTATAACCTCTCCCTTTTTCACCGAAGATAAATTTCTAGTATCATTAAGTCTAAATACTATATATCCTCCTCCACTGCCTTTCATATTCACTTTTGAAACATAGAAGTTTTTATTAATGCTATCTACCTTTCCAGTAATCTCTATATTTTTTTCTTTAAATATACTATCTCCACTTTTATTATTTTCCATATATATTTTTATAAGATCTTCTGCCTTAACTATATTATTTTCTTCATTATCAGTAGCTGCCTTAACATATAAATTATTGAATACAATAACCATAAGACACATTATAACAACTATTAACATAGATTTTTTATTTATTCTCATACAAAAAAACCTCCTTACACTCTTTGAACATAGTTTTAGCAAATATAGCTAATTCTATTCTTCAAATACAGTATAAGAAGGTTTATCTGATGGCTATAAGCTTTAACACCCCCATCCACGTGTAAGGTGGGGGATAACAGTTGCTACGCCCCTAGATTAACTCATCTAACCTTCAGGCGGTGGAAAGAACACCATCTTAAGGAAGATTCGTTCTATCCTAATGCTTTTTAAGAAGCTTCTTTATCCTTAAACTGTGAATTATATAATTCACTATATATTCCACCAGTATTTAATAGCTTCTTATGACTTCCTCTCTCTTCTACTCCATTATCAGTTAATACTATTATCTCATCAGCATTTTTTATAGTAGATAATCTATGAGCAACAACTAAAGTAGTTCTTCCTGTACATAGCTTCTCAAGAGATTTTTGTATTAAATACTCTGTAGCATTATCAAGAGCTGATGTAGCTTCATCTAATATAAGGATTGGAGGATTTTTTAGGAACACCCTCGCAATAGATATTCTTTGCTTTTGTCCTCCTGAAAGTTTAACTCCTCTTTCTCCTATATAAGTATCATATCCATCCTCTAAACCAAGTATAAAGTCATGAATGCTAGCACTTTTAGCTGCTTCTTCTATTTCTTCATCAGTGGCATCTGGATTTCCATAAAGTATATTATCCCTTATAGTTCCTGTGAATAGGAACACATCCTGTTGAACTATTCCTATATTTTTTCTTAAAGACTCTAGGGTTACATCATATATACTTTGACCATCTATTAATATATCCCCATTTTCTATTTCGTAGAATCTTGGGAGAAGGTTACATAGGGTAGTCTTTCCTCCACCTGAAGGACCAACTAAAGCAACCATTTTTCCTTCTTTAACATGAAGGTCTAGTCCATTTAATATATGCTCCTTATTATCATAACCAAAGGAAACATTATTTATATTTATCTCTCCTTTAATATCCTTAAGCTCTACTGCATTGTCCTTTTCATTTTCTGGTTTCTCATTCATTATTTCCATAAATCTTTGGAATCCTGTCATACCAGATTGATATTGTTCAGTAAAGCTTATAAGCCTCTTAACAGGTTGAAGGAACATTCTTATATATAAAAGATAAGCTGTAAAATCTCCTAAAGTTATCTTACCCTTATAAACAAAGTATCCTGCTGCAACTAAAACAACTAAGTCTAAGATATCCATAAAGAAGCCCATTCCAGATGAAAACTCTGCCATTGCTTTATAAGCATACTCTCTAGCTTCTTTAAATAGGTTATTATGCTTATGGAACTTTTCAAGCTCGTGTTCTGTATTAGTAAACGCCTTAGTTACTCTCACTCCAGATATACTATTCTCTAGAGCTGCATTAACCTCTCCTGTTTTTACTCTAGTTTCCATAAAGGCTTTTTTCATTTTTAGCCTTTTTATAGAAGTAAACCAAAGTAATACTGGTATGAAAGCAAATACAATTATAGTAAGAGGCACATTAATTGTGCACAGAATTATAAATGAGCCAATTAGCATTACTAAAGATATAAATAAGTCCTCTGGACCATGGTGAGCAAGTTCTGAAACCTCCATAAGGTCATTTATTATTCTAGACATTATAACACCTGTCTTATTATTGTCAAAATACTTATTAGGAAGTACTTGAAGATGCTTAAATAAGTCACGTCTCATATCTGCCTGCATTCTAACTCCTACAACGTGTCCCCAATATTGAAGAAAGTAGTTAAGTCCTGCTTTTATTATATATATTACAATAAGGGTTCCTCCGAATACATAAAGGGTTCTAAGATTCCTTCCCTGTACATCATCAACTATAACCCTTGTCATCATTGGATATATTAAATCACAAGCTGACACAAGAAATGCTGCTATAAGATCTAATGTAAACAGCTTCTTATAAGGCTTATAATATTTTGCAAATGTTTTAATCATATATTTCCTCCTATAAATTTATAATGTTAATAATTACACACTTCAAATATGGTTTAAAAATTTTTATATAAACTTTATTATACCAAAACTCCATTAAGTATTATAAGCATATATATAAAAAGTATTAGTTTTATTACCTATAATATAAATGCATAAAACTCTGAGGGCATAAAATCCCCTCAGAGTTAGAATTATTCTAATTTAAATTTGAAATCTTCTTAAGAAAAGCTCTTAATTATTCTATCAGCTATTTGCTCTATTAATACCTCTTTTCCTAGAGGTCCAAATGCCTTTGAAGAAAATTCTTCATAGTTTACATCAAACACCTTGTCATTTTTAACAGCCTTGCTATTTTTCCATAAAGAATTTGCCTTTAGGTCTTCTAGCATTTTATCTGCTGCTCCTCCAAAGCTTACTGCAAATATTGCATCTGGATTATACTTAAGGATAGCTTCCATATTCATTTGCTCTAAAGCCTTATCTATTGGTGTTCCCTCTATGTAAGGTACCTTTAAATCATTGAATAATATATCTGCATATCCGTAACTTCCATATATTCTATAAGCCTTAGGAGTTACTCCAAGGAACATAAACTTACTATCCTTTGTCTTATCTGCAACCTTCCTTTGTAGATCCTTAGCCTTTGTATCATAAGCATCAAGCCACTTATCTACTTCTTTTTCCTTACTTAAAGCTGCACCTAATTCTTTAAACTTAGGTCTCCAAGTACTCATATCTTCTTTTAATACGATAGTTGGAGCTATTTTTGATAGCTGATCATATATTTTAACTTGTCTATTGTTTAAGATTATTAAATCTGGATTAGATTCTGCCACCTTTTCTATATCAATAGCATCTCCCCAAGCATTTCCTACTGCTGGTACACCCTCTAACTTATCTTTTATGTGAGATAAAACTTCTCCATTAAAAGTGTTAGCTGTAACTACAGGCTTGTATCCAAGGATTAAAAGTTCCTCAGCTGCTCCTGATACATCTGCTATACGCTTAGGATTCTTAGGAATTTCTGTCTCCCCTTGTAAGTGAGAAACCTTAATTGTTTCCTTACTATCCTTACCCTTATCATCACTCTTAGCTCCACAAGCAATAAGTGATAATCCTATAGCTGCAGTACATACAAGAGTCAATACCTTCTTTAGTTTCATAATATACCTCCATATAAATTAAGATAACAAAAATTAATTCGTAATGATAATCATTTTCAACAAACCCTATTCTATAGACTTATAGTTTTGTTGTCAACCTATGTTAAGCCTTAATTTCTATGGACTATGATTTTTTATAAAAACACCTTAAGAATTTATAAAAATCTATTTATGCTATAAATTTTACTATAATTAGGTTAAATCTTAACAATTATTACTCCTATTTATAATATTTTTATTCCATGTTAAATAATAATAGATTTATTAATTAACCTGTATTTCTTAGCATAATATATAAAGAAACTAATAATACTCTAGGAGGTACACCTTGTATCAATATAAATTTGTTAGAATCGATTTAAAATCTTTCACATTAAAACCTGAGGAAGATTACCATGAAATAATAGAAAACCATGCCAGGGAAGGTTTTAGGCTTGTTCAAATATTTTCTCCCTCTGTTGGTGCTTATGGTTCTTCCAGTTATTTTGAGCTTATATTTGAAAAAAAGATTTCTCAGTAAGTTGAATAAACTTTATTCCCTCCTAAAACCAATGCTTTAGGAGGATTTTTTATATATACAATATAACTTTAAAGTCTATATTAATTACTTACCTTATTTAACTCTGATTTTATAAATTCCATAAGTTCTTTTATTGTATTTTCACTAAAATCAAATTTTATAGAAGCCTCATCATAAAGTTCCTTAAGTCCTTTAGAAGAACCTAATTCTAATGACCTTTTATAACTCTTTATAGCCTCTTCTTTATTATTTACATAATTTCCATATACCTGAAGAGCTCCTAATTGTGCTATGGCATATTCAATATAATAGAAAGGTACTTCGAATATATGAAGCTGTCTCTTCCACATGTGAAGTAACTCATCTTCATAACCGTCCCAATCTACATAAGTTGCAACAAATTCCTTAGCTATAGATTTAAATTCTTTATTTCTTTCATCCTTAGATGCATTAGGATTTGTATATAGATAATGTTGGAACTTATCCACTACCATAGCCCATGGAAGGAAGGTAATAATGCCCTCCAAGTGTTCTCTCTTTGCTCTATTTAAATCTTCCTCATTTTTATAGAGTTCTTCCCACTTATCCATAGTTAAAAGCTCCATGGACATACTAGCAAGCTCTGCTATTTCACTTGGAGTATCCTTATACTCCCTAACCTTTATATCCTTGCATAACATGGCATGAACAGAATGTCCTCCCTCATGACAAAGGGTTGCCATATCACCTTGGGTGTTTGAAGTACTCATAAATATAAATGGCACCTCTGATAGTTTAAAGAAATCACAAAATCCACCTGGGGATTTATTTTTTCTGCTCTCAAGCTCTAAGGTATTTTTACCCTTCATAAGCTTCATAACCTCTTCAAAATAAGGGTCAGTTCTATTAAACATTCTAGTAACCCCATCTATAAGCTCATCTATAGTTTCAAAAGGTCTTAAAGGCTTCTCTCCCTTAGGAGTTCCTGATAAATCATAAGGTTTATAATCATCCACCCCCAATCTCTTTTTATGTTCTTTTTCAACCTCTTCCTTTAATGGGACTACATACTTTTTAACCGCTTCATGGAAGTTAAAACAGTCCTCTGGAGTATAATCGAATCTTTCCATTGCCTTAAACATATAATCTCTATAGCTAGAGAATCCAGCATTTAACGCTATATTATGTCTTATCTTTATAAGATTATCCATTATATCATCTAGTTCTTCCTTATTTTGAAGTCTTCTTCTATTTACAAGTTCAAAGGCTTCACGTCTAATCTCTCTATCTTCACTTTCCATATAAGGAGCCATTTGTTGAAGAGTCTTCTCCTCTCCTTTAAATTCTACTGTCATTGCTCCTGTTATTTCATAATATTTTGTGGCATACTTATTTTCCTCTACTCCTAGTGGAATGTTTTCTTCTCTAAAGATTTCCATAGAGTTTTCTTTTCTCTTAATCATTAAATCATAATAAGGCTCTAAGTCTTTTTTAAATGGACTTTCTACCACAAATCTATTAATCTTATCCTCGTATTTATCAACTAATGGAATTAATATTTCATTATCATAATCATATTTTTTCTTTATATCCTTATTATTGTTATAAGAATTAAAGTCAGCATAGTTTCTTGAAAATCTCTCACTTATGCAGCTGCTTATTTTATCATAGTCACATATCCATTGTTTTAATTCTTCTACACTAGTTATTTCTCTTTCAATAAAGTTCTTTAAAACTCCCTCTAACTCCTTGGCTCCATCCTCACTAAATACGATATCCTTTAAAGCATTTCTATCCACTTTTTTCTCCCCTTTCTATAATGAAAATTCTTCTTAATATTGTCATATTATATATATGTTTAAGTCCTTAATCCTATCCGTAGTATATAACCTAAATTTTAATACTTTTATATCTATTGTAAATCTTTTATTCAAAAGTATAAATCATATTCTTAGTTTTTTGCTAAATTCTGTTATAGCACAGAATTTTTTTATAAATCTCCCTATAATTAAGTAAATAAACTTCTTTGATAATTAATTTTTGAACGCTATATACTTTTTAATTTAAATATTTAAAACTAAACTTCTAAAAATACCACTACCATCAACCTATCTTACCTGTACCTAAAACTTAATATATTAAACCTTTATCTATTCACTAGCATTATTTCATATATATGGTAAAATATCTGTTAAGATAAGTTTTAAAAATCACCTTATTATAAGCATAAAGTTTAATGACTTATACCTAATCATTTCTATAAGTCTATATAGGAGGTATATGTACGAGTATGGATAGTTATAAAAAAACCACTATAAAATCTGGAATTACCTTTGGCTCATGTCTTGCTATAACTATATCCTGGAGTTTAAATCAGTCAGTGCTTTGGGCAATTATTCATGGTTTATTTAGCTGGCTTTATGTTATTTATTACCTACTTATGAAATAATGTAAATTAGGGTTGATATTAAAGGAGACTAATATTATGAGAGAATTATTAAAAGGAAATAAACTTAAATTGACTTACCTAAGAGATGAAGATATAGAAGCATTTACTCATTGGTATGAGGACACTAAGTTCTTAAGATTATATTCATCTGAACCATCTATACCTAAAAGTCCTACAGAAATAACTAAAATTTTCGATGAAGTTAAAAACTCACCTACTTCTATTGGACTAGCTATAAGAGATATATTATCAAATGAAATTATAGGATATTTAGAGTTAGATGGAATTAGTTACAACAATGGTACTTCATGGATCTCTATTGCAATAGGTGACTCTAAAAATTGGGGAAAAGGCTATGGAACTGAGGCAATGAACCTAGCCCTAGACTTTGCTTTTAATGAACTTAATCTTCACAAGTTACAATTAACTGTCTTTGAGTATAATCTAGCTGCTATAAGGCTTTATGAGAATCTAGGATTTAAAAGAGAAGGATCCTATAGGGATTATATTTATAGGGATAGTAAACGTTTTGATATGTACTTATATGGAATGCTAAAATCGGAATACGCTAACGTATAGCTTCTTTTCCATAAAAATCTTATCTTAGCTACTAAAGCTTAAGATTTCCTAAGGGGTTTATAAGATATAATTTTCAATACCTTAGCTTTAAGATGACTTAAAGATTTATAAAAATTAAAGTAATATTATATGATTGTATTAGAAATAAATTCTCCTCAAAAGGTTATTAGAACTTATATAATTCCAATCAAATTATTTAATAATTGTGAAATACCAAGATACAAATGCAAGGAGGATAAGAAATGATTAGGTATGTACAGCAGCCAACCTTCCAAACATGCGGACAAGCATGTATTTCTATGCTCTCAGATTTTCCTATTGAAGATGTTATTAGGACTATGAAAACAAAAGGTCCTACAAGTATAGGTCAATTAATAGAGGCTTTAGATTACTATGGAATAAAACATGCAGAAAGGAAC
Organism: Clostridium hydrogeniformans DSM 21757; assembly: GCF_000686705.1. Classification (GTDB taxonomy): domain Bacteria; phylum Bacillota; class Clostridia; order Clostridiales; family Clostridiaceae; genus Clostridium_Z; species Clostridium_Z hydrogeniformans. The sequence continues at coordinate 315,660 of NZ_KK366005.1, forward strand.
AAAAGAATCTCAAAAGCCAATCCAAAATATTCAGATGTAAGCATACTTACAGTTCATATGCCAAATTATTCTCATTGGGTATTACACTACAAAAGCAAATTTTATGACCCAGAGTTTGGTGTCTTAGATAAGTGCCATGAAGATGGAAAAATAACCTCTTTTCTAGACATATATTTAGATTAATTCTAATAATAGAGGTAACTTGTCTAATAAATAATATTTATATAAAGAGTCCATGGACCTGTCAGAATCTACTTTGAAAAATATTATAAAATCAATAGTATTCTTTAACATAGTATAGAAATAAAACACTATGAACCTAGAAGTTCTAATACTAATATGCTAGTACTTAACTTTTAAAAAGTTTAATACTATCCTTAGTAAAAAATCTTCTATAGTTTATAGTGTTTTTATGTACTAATAATCTATCTTAGTCCAACTTAATTCTTCTATATTTCTATTAACTAAGTCTAAGTTCATATTAGGATCTATGGTTTCCTCATGAGCTATAGTTATTGTTGACATAGCAATGGAAAATACCACAGTATCTTCTATACTTAGTCCATTAATATAACCATAAGCAAGTCCTGCTACAAAAGCATCTCCTGCTCCTGTTACATTTACAACTGGTACATTATTAACCTTATACTTTCCCCTCTTTTCTCCATCTGAAAAGTATATTCCATCTTCATCTAAACTTATAAAAATCTTCTCTACTCCAAGACCATGGAAATAATCTGAGGCCTTCTTTAAATCTTCATCATTTTTAATAGGGAATCCAGCTAAAACTTCAGCCTCGTATCTATTAGGCTTTATGGTATGGAAGTTACCTATTAAATGTTTTATGTTAGCTGCCTTACATGCAGATACAGGGTCTAAAACAAACTTAGTCTTACCTTTAAACTTATTTAATATGTAGCCTAAGATCACTGGATTATCAGAATCTAAAATTGTATATTCAGCATTTTCAATAACTGTAGCCTTAGAATCTATGAACTCTGGTGAAAGCTTATTTATACTATCCATATCTACAACTGCTGACACCATCTCACCCTTATGATCTAATATAGCTAAATATGTAGGCGTAGCTCCATCTTCAAGAATTAGTGATTCATCCATGTTATATCCCATCATTCTTGAATGTTCTAGCATACTTTTTCCTTTTTCATCATTTCCTAATATAGAAATAAATTTTGTATTAACTCCAACCCTAGCCATATTCTCTGCAATATTTCTACATACTCCACCAAAAGACATCTTTATTGATCCTGGAGTAGAATTACAATGGCTGTAGGTAGCCTCACAAAATCCAAATATATCTACTATGGATGCGCCTAGCACTAATGCATATGCATCTTTATGATTATCCATAAAATATCCACCCTTCCGAAATATTAACCCTTTTATTTTAACATATTTTTAACTTTTTTAAAGGTATTTTGTCGCATTTTGTGATATTAAATTATATAACTTCTAGGTAAGTCTTACATATATTTCATTATCCCCCTAAGCGAATAAGCTGATTACCTACTTATTATGATACTTAAAACTTAAAATTATTGAAATATATAAATAAATTTCTAAAATAAAAGTTATCAATTTTTAACCCTTATATTCATGGATTGACTCTCACAAAAATGAATTTATAAATCATAAGCCCATTTTTATATATTTGCTTAATATAATAAATTTAATAATTTAAATTTTTGATGATAAAAAAACCGCTATAAAATTTAGCGGTAGTATAAATTAATAAAGATCTATTTAATTTTCATTCTACTTTTTTATTAATTTTCTTTATGTATCCCTTAAGCCATTCCTCATCAGCCTCTTCATATACAGTTTTACCTTCTAAATTTTTAGTAATATATACCTTTGGTTTTTCATTACTGGTTGCAACAGAAAAAGTAAATTCTTTTATATTAGTAGCTACTCCCCACTGCCCTTTATTATTCATACATACTACTGATAAGTCTCCTGCATATCCTCTTCTTCTAATTAGCTCATTATTAAGCTTCATAATAGTTCTATCTGCCGCATCTTGAGGACTATGCCCTTCTCCCATGAGCCTTACTATTTCATAGGATACGCATCCCTTCATTAAATCTTCTCCAAGACCTGTAGCTGCAGCTCCTCCTATATTACTATCTACATAAAATCCTGAACCTGAAATTGGAGAATCTCCAACTCTTCCTCTTTTTTTCATGAAAAGTCCACTAGTAGATGTAGCTACTGCCATAGTACCTTCTATATCCAAGGCTACTACCCCTACAGTGTCATGTCCATCATAAGGACTTAGCCCTTTCTCCTTAATAGCTTTTTTTCTTTTATTATAAAAGCTTATGGCTCTTTCTGTTAACATATTTTTTCTTTCAAATCCATTTTCATCACCATACTCTTCTGCTCCCGTGCCTACTAGAAAACAATTATATTTCTCCTCACTTAACCTTTTAGCCATGGATACTGGATTCTTAAAATCTTTTATTCCAGCCACAGCCCCTATAGATAAACTATTTCCATCCATAAAAGCTGCGTCAAGTTCTACCTCACAATTCTCATTAGGTAGACCTCCATATCCTACAGACTTATATAAAGGATAATCCTCAACAGCTTTAACTACACTTTCAACTATATCTCCTGCTGACATACCTTTTGAAATTTTTTCTGAAGATACCTCAATACCTTCTAAAGCCATTCTCCATGTAGCAATTATTCCCCAACTCATTAATATCATCCCCCATTCTATTAATCCCTTTATTTTTAACATTAAAACTGTATGTTTTAAACCTTTTAAATCTTGACTATCATAGAATATAAATTCATACAAATTCTATATTGATGCATTATAGTAACACTAGCTGTCTCTCTTAACAATTAAATTTTAACATTGTTATACTATTAACTTTATATATTATGTTCAACATTTTTCTACATTTTGTATTTTCACTTTTCTTATTTTAAGAATTAACTTATAAAATCTTATTCTATCTTTAATAAAATAATATATTACTTGTGAATATTTAGTGAACTAAACTCTTTTTTCAAGGTAATGTTATATAATACTTTATATGTAAAATAGTTTCCTATATTATAAATTTATACATATTTAAAATAGATTTTTTATACTCCAACTTAAATTTTTTATAGAATTTTATAATATAGATATTTAGCTTACGAATTTAACAATTATTTCTTTATATAAAATTTATTAATATTTTTATAAATTTCTTTATATTTATGTTTTAAATTTTACATTTTTCCTTTATAATTAATATATATAAATTATTTTAATTATTTATATATGATTAAATTTTTAATTATATTTAGGGGGTACTGTACTTGAAAGGACTTCGTTTATTTATTTCCTTAGTTGTTATAGCTATAGTTATAAGTATAATTTTATTCCTTAATTCAGGATTTTCAGGTTTTCATAAGGATGATACAGCCTCCAATGGAGCTGTGAGACTTGTAAATATTTATGATGTAGTAAATGATGCATTTCTTTATACTGAAGGCTTTAATGATTCTATGTCACCCTATATGTCTAAAGATGTTTTTAATCTTATAAATGTTTATAATCATCCAGACTTAAGTAATACAATTGATACTAAATCCTTAAAGATAGACTTTAAACTAGAGGAATTAAATCAAAAAGAAGATGAGGATGATAATACCTTATATTATGTATATATGAACTATTCAATTGATGTAAAAAATGAACATTCTAGATTATTTTCTTATGATAACAAAAAACTAACCTTTAAGGTAAGATATAATGGTGATTTACCTTATATTGAGGCATTAGAATAAAAGAAATTATATATAAAGGGAAGATACTTAACCTTCTCCTAGATATATAATTTCTTTTTTTATTATATAACTTCTAGTAATGCTAAATTACTTAAACTTTAACAGCTTTATGCTTATCTATATGACTTAATCTATAATTAAAATACTCTATAGCTATTCTCTAATTTTTAAAAATTCTTCAACTTCTTCCTTTGTTGGTATAGAGCTTTGTGCTCCATGTTTTGTTGTAGCTAATGCCCCTGCTGCCTTAGCAAAAGTTATAGCTTCTTTCATATCCTTATCTATATTTATGGTTATTGCTGCATTAAATGTATCTCCAGCTGCCGTTGGGTCTACTGCTTCAATCTTAAAGGCTTCATGACCCTTAACTTCATCATTACTAAAATACATACATCCCTTTTCGCCAAGGGTAACTATAACAGCCTTTGCTCCTCTTTCTAATAAATTCCTAGCTCCGCCTTCTATATCTTCCATTCCAATTAACTCATAAAGCTCAGTTTCATTTGGAGTAATAATATCTATATATTTATAAATATCCTGTGGCAAATCTCTAACTGGTGCTGGATTAAGTATTACTTTCTTACCTAGTGACTTAGCTAACTTTATTGAATATATGACAGTGTCTATAGGTATCTCTAACTGTGTTAATAGTATATCACTATTTTTTATTATTTCCTCATTACCCTTTACATGGCTAGTTGTTACACTTTCATTTGCTCCTGGATATACTATTATCCTATTATCCCTATCATCAGTTATATTTATAAAGGCCTTTCCAGTGGGCTTTGATACCTCTTTAACACCTTCTATATTTATTCCGTCCTTTATCAAGAGTTCTTTCATCCATTTTCCATCACTCTCTTCTCCCACAGCCCCTATTAAGGATACCTCTCCCCCAAGTCTTGAAGCTGCAACAGCTTGATTGGCTCCCTTTCCACCTGGATATATATTAAAGTCCTTAGCCATTAAGGTCTCTCCTTTTTTAGGAAGCCTGTTTAGGTTTACACAATAGTCTACATTTATACTACCTATTACAACAACTTTCACTCTATCACTCCTTTACTTAATCCGATCCTCAAGGGTTTCTATGGCTTCTTTTATAAGTTCCATAAACTTTTCTCTATCTATATCCATAAGTACCTTAGTATTTGGTGTCTTAGATTTAAAGTTTACCACTGTCATTCCTCTTGTAAGGTCTCCCTTAGTTTCAACTTGAACTAAAGCATCCTTACCCTTAAATAGTTCTGGATTTAGTAAATAAGCTACCGCGCAAGGATCATGTAGGGTACATCCTTCAAATCCTAAAGCATTACTTGTTTCTATATAAAAACCTATCATTTCTGCAAAGAAATTATGTACTACTCCCTTATCCTTATATTCTTCTATTTCTTCCCTCATTATTTGAGCCTTATGGGTAACATCAAGTCCACTCATAACTATAGGTACTCCTGAATTAAATACTATATGAGCTGCTTCTGGATCTACATATATATTAAACTCTGCACATGGAGTTACATTTCCACCTTTTGAACATCCCCCCATAAGAGAAATAACCTGAATTTTTTCTCTTAATCTAGGATAGGTTTTTAAAAACATTGCCACATTGGTTAAAGGTCCTGTAGCCACTATACTAATCTTTTCTTTTGATGCTTCTAATATTTCTCTCATAACCTCTACAGCGCTTTTATCATCTTCTTTATATAAAGGTTCTGGAATATACTTTGGACCTGAAAGTCCACTTTTTCCATGAACCTCTGAAGCTATGGTAAGATCCCTCATAATTGGTCCTTCTGCACCCTTTGCTACTCTTATTTTTTTCTTTATAAGAGCTAGAACTGACAAAGTGTTTCTTGTAACATTATCTAATATATGATTTCCACCTACAGTGGTTATTGCTTCAACTTTAACCTTATCTTCCTTAGCTAATGCTAGGAATAATGCCACCACATCATCAAGGCCTGGATCACAGTCAATTATAATACTTTTCATAATTTTTCCTCCTTATATAATCTTAAGTTACATGTATATTTTCCCATGACAAAATATTAAAGTAAATGAATTTTCAATATTTTATTATAATTATATTTATAATAATGTATAATTGTCTTAATAAATAAAGTTTTTTAATAATGGAGGAAAGAGCTTATGAGAGATATATTTGGGGACATATTTCCTATAAATAAAGATCCTTTAGAAAACCTTCCTGGTTTTTCCTTAGTAATAAAAGAAGCAGAAGATGAGGCTATAAGACGTCTAAGAAAAAAAGGACATACTATACCTTCTAAAGGCTGCTGTCACTTAATATGGCAAGAGAAAAAGAAAATACTTAAGGAAGAAGCTGGGATAGAATGGAGAACCCCTGCTGAACTTAACCCTAATATGAAGTTCGACTAATTATCTTATTTTGCTTATTACATATTAACCACAAAATATCTATATTAATTTTTTTACGTAGAAAATTCTAACTAGCACAACGTGTTATATTAGTAATATGTAATAATAAATAAAAATCCCCTAGTATTATATCTAGAGGATTTTTATTTATATCACATAACCTTCTATTTTATTTAAATCTGCTCTTATTTAACTAAATATTAAATAAAACCTTAATACTATATTCAGTATTCAATTTAAATAACACCTTATAGGGCTTTTAATTCAAAAATCAATTTATACTTATGGCTAAAACAATGTAAATCAGGAATACTTTTAATGAATAAGTTAATATTTTATACCAAAAGCCTATAGGCTCAATTATAAGGTTATAATATGATCTACCTGAACTGAATTAAGTGTTGCATATAATATAGGGAAACATCCAATAGCTGCCCCTTCAACTAACTTATCATCAATTTCTCTTTCTATAGCACACTTATCACAAGCAAGCATTACCATACCTGTTTTTTCATGAATCTTTTGTAGTCTATCCCCTATGTCACTACCTTCAGTTAAAAGATATGTATTGTCAAAAACAAAGAACATTCCAACTACGTCTGCCCCATGTATTCCTTCCTCTATTTGAGGTATAATCATATCCCTAAGTATTGTTCTACAGTTATCTGAACTTATAACATAAGCCACCTTCATTTTATTTTTCCCCCTTATTTTTTATTTATTGTAATATTTAAATTACTCTATTTTACCTTATTAATCTTTATCCCTTAGATAATTATAAAATCACTCTGCTAAGAAAACTATTTATCTACCCTAAATATCATCTTAGATGCATCTATAGCTTCTTTAACATTAAGTTTAAAGTAAATATTTTTATCTAAATCCATTTCCTTGACCCAATCCTCAAAATGACTCTTCTTACAGAAGAAATTCATTATGTTTCAGCAGCTTGTACCCCAATCTTTAAATTTATTGGTATTTACATGTAATATATGTATGTCTTCTGGAGAATGATCAACTATTTCTCCAGCTTTAACTGAAATAGTAATTTTTTCACCACAATGACTACAAGAGGACTTTATGTAAACATCCTTATTAAAAGTAAAGCTGCACCCTATAGAATCTATGGCACACATAGCATATAATTCTCTTCCATCTTCTAAATAAACTCGATGGTTAGTAGGCTTAGATGATACCGGATATACAAAAGCCACCTCATTATCTTCTACATATATTCCATTTTTATCTCTTAAGTTTTTAATAATTTCCCCTACATTACTTTCCTTTATATCTAGTGCTCCTAAATAATTGTTTATATTATCTAGTTTAAAACTACACTTATTATCTATTATGTAGTCCATAAAAAACCTTCTAAGTCTTTCCTCTTCCCTATTCATTCTTGAGTATATACTATCTACATAAAAGTCCTCTACAGAGTACTTATTCAAGATATGAAATTCTTCTAATAGTGCATTCATTATACTATTTGCTCCCCTTTGTTAATCCCTTTTCTTTCTATTTCCTTGTCTTTTTTATCATAGTTTAGAGCGTCCTTTAAAATACTTGTAAGCTTAGCCTTATAGGACTCATACTCTAAGTCTTCTCTATTTCTAGGTCTTTTAAGATTTATTTCTAAATCTCCTATAATTTTTCCACTTTCAGTAGACATTACAATAACCCTATCACTCATGTAAACAGCCTCATCCACATCATGGGTTACCATTATTACTGTAGTCTTATCTTGAAGCCATAAGGCCTCTAGTTCTTCTTGAAGTATTTGTCTCATCTGGAAATCTACAGCTCCAAGAGGTTCATCCATTAAAAGCACCTCTGGCTTGCAAGCTAGTGCCCTTATAACAGCAGTCCTTTGCTTCATCCCTCCTGATATTTGATGAGGATATAGATGTTCATTACCTTCTAAATGAGCCATCTTAAGAAGTTCTGAAAGTCTTTCCTTTCTCTTCTCCTTAGATATCTTTTGCTGTTTCATAGGATATAATATATTATCCTTAACTGTCATCCAAGGAAATAATGCATAGTTTTGAAAAATAAATCCCCTATCAGGGCCTGGTTTTTTAACCTCTAACCCATTTACTAATATTTTTCCCTCTGTGGCATCTTGAAAACCAGCTATTATGCTAAGTAAGGTGGTTTTTCCACATCCTGATGGACCAAGTAAGGATACAAATTGTCCTTCATTTACATTAAAACTTATATCCTTAAGAACCTCTTTAATATTATTATTATTTTTAAAAACCTTATCTATATTTTCAATAACTACCTTCATTATTTTACATACCTCCATTTAGTGAGGCTTCTATTTATAAATTGAAGAGTTCTATCTATAAAGAACCCTACAAAAGCTGCTAAAAACATAAGAGCAATAAGAGAATCTGATTGCATCCTTGTTTGAGCTTCTACCATAGAGTAACCAAGACCGGCACTCGTAGCTATAAACTCCGCTCATATTACAGACATCCAACCACTACTTATGGCTATCCTTGACCCTGTTAGTATATCTGGTATAGATGCTGGCACAATTATGTCCTTAAAAATACTAAAATAGCTTGCTCCCATACTTCTAGCTGCATGATAATATTCTGGGGATATATTTTTAACCCCCTGAATAGTATTTAGTATTATAGGAAATATCCCTGAAAAAGCTATAAGAAATACAGTAGGGCCATCCCCTATACCAAACCATATTATAGTAAGAGGGACCCAAGCCATTATAGGAACCTGCCTTACAGAATCAACTATTCCTCCTATAAGCTTATTAGCAAGATTTGATACTCCCATAATAAAACCTATAGGTAGTCCTATAAGCAGAGCCCATCCAAATCCCTTTAGAACTCTACCCAAGGTTATAGATATATTCTTTATTACCTCTGGATTTTTTACATTTTCTATAAATCTTTTAAAAGTTGCTTCAGGAGATGGAAGGAGTAAAGGATTATTGTAATAATTAGCTGCAACCTTCCAAGCTATAATTAAAAATATGAATAATGCTACTTTATAAATAGCTTCCTTTATCTTCACCTTATTCTTTCCTAATGCAATTTTTGAAGCTTTATATTCCACTCTTTCCATAGGTCAAAGCTCCTTTCTGTGAATTCTCCTTCTTTATACATAAGCCTTAAAGCCTCATATAATTTTTCATCATATTTAAGGTCTTCTATGGACTCATTATAAGTTTCTATAAATTCTCTATAATCATTACTTTCTAAAAATTTTTTATTAACAACCATATCATAGGAGTCGTAATCTCCATTTATATTATAGGTTCCTTCCTTATCACCTTGAAGGAGTATAGCATTTTTACTATCTAGTATAATAGCATCCACTTCTCCTTTTTCTAAAGCATAAGGAAGAATATTATTTAATAAAAATACTGGTTTTATATTATCCTTGTATCTTTTATTCACTAAATTAAGTTTATTAAACCTATTTTGACTTACCCCTATGGTTTTAGGCACATCAGTTCTTGATACTATTACATCTGCATTTTTAACCACTGTTCCAACTATAACAAAATCTTTATTATTCTCCGTAAAGTCCTTAGCTGCATTACTACAAAGAATTGCTATTTCAATATTATCTGAACTCAATGCCCATTGAGTATTATTACTTCAGCAATCATTCATAGTAAGTCCCTCTATATCCTTTAGAACTTTGCCATTAAACTTCTTGTTCTTTAGCATATAATTTATAACTATTCCTGAAGTATCATCTCCTGCCGCTACGGTTATCTCCTTCTTTTTATCTTCCTTTGGCAGATAGAAACCTAAAACTAATGCTCCTATTAATATTATAAAAGTTAATGTTTTTCTTAGATTATTTGTCAATTTCTGTTGCTTTAACTTTCCAGTCCTCATATTTCATTCCTAATGGGAAGTTTTTCTCTACTTTATCCTTTATAAAGTCATCAAAGTTATCAACCTTTACACTTTCTAAGAAATCTTTATCTATTATATCTTCATATTTTACATTGCCATCTATGGAGCCTACTTCTTGACGAGCTTTAATCTCTCTTCTAATATTATCTGGCTTCACTTCCCATGTAATAGTTCTACCTATTTCTGCAGTCTTTTTATATATGGTCATAAGTGCAACCTCTTCTGGAACCATATATGTTTCTGCAAATATTTTAGCTGACTTAACAGGATGCTCGTACATATATTTAACAGCCTCTACATGAGCCTTAACTAGCTTTTCTGCTAAGTCTTTATGTTCACTTATAAAGTTCTTATTTAAAGTAAATGCACAACATATTCCTGGTTTATTATCTGGTCCTTTATACTCATACATTATTTTTCCTGTGTTCTCATACTCAGCCATAGATGCCCAAGGGTCACAAGCTGTATATCCTTTTATTTGTCCTGACTTTAAGGCTAAATAAGCATCTTTATCACTATTCATGTTTATAGCATCATAGTCCTTACCCTCTTGTGAAATACTTAAAGACTTAGATATAGTTTGCCAAGATAAATCTTCCTGTGGTTTTGACCCTATACCAAGAGTCTTTCCAAGTAAATTCTTAGGGTCTTTAACATCATTAGATACTACTAAGTAATATGAGCCACCCTCATGATTATTAGCTCCAAGAACTAAAGGCACATTATTCTTTGGAGAGTTTAATGCCCCTGATATAGATATATATCCTGCATCCATTTGTCCTGCTGACATAGCTTGTGGAACCTTTCCATTACCTGTCATGTCAACTTTTAATCCCATCTTCTCATATATTCCTGCTGATTTTGCAATAGGCCCTGCTGTCATATGATCACAATTATAATACCCTATCTTTATTGTGTAATCACTACTAGCTTTCTCTTCCTTCCCCTTAGCACATCCGGAAAAAATACCTAATACCATGACACTAATAGCCGCCATAGTTGTCATTAGCTTTAATTTTTTATTCATTTATATTCCCCCTAAAATCATTTATTTTTCTAAAGTTTATATACTATATAATCTTTTCTTACTAAAAATATTGGATTGCTCTTAGCCTTAATATAGTTTTTAAGAACAACAATCCTCCATGCCATCTCCAAATAAATCTATAACCTTATCCCCCTCTAACCTAAAAATAGCATATCCCACTGCCCCATTTTTAGACCCTGAAACTATAAACTCCATAGGATCTTTATCATCAATATTCTTAAACTGTATATCTTGATTTTCCTTAGGAGCCTTATGTACATCCGATAACTTATACTCTCTATTACTTTTATTAATTACAACTACCATCTGGCTTTCATTATCCTTATTATATATAACCACTAGATCTTTAAGTTCATCTCCATTAATGTCATCTTCCTTTGCAACTATTATCTTGCTCCCCTCTACATTTTTATTAAAAAACTCCAGTAATTCTTTTTCCTTTATATTTGCTACCTTTTCCGTAACCTCTTCCTTATCTCCACAGCCTAGAAAACTTAAACATATAATAAAGATAAAGAAATATATACCCTTAAATTTTTTCATAGTAATGCTACATCTCCTTAGCCTTATATGCCACATATTTTCCTTTTAAGTCTCTTATAATAGCTAACACTCCAATACATACTATTATTATGGTGCATATAACCTTCACAAAATGTGGAGCAGTAAAAATAAGTTTATTTGCGGTGCTTAGAGAATTACTTACCCTGTCAAAATCCATAACTGGCTTAAATCCTGGAAGTAAGATTAAATTCGCTATATATCCTCCCAAAAATGATCCAGTAACTATAATAGGAAAATATATAATTACAGATCTTTTTCCTATTATCTTATAAAGGCTTAAGAGCTCTGGTAGATTTGTTGCAGCTCCTGCCATTAGAAATGTTATAGCAACTCCTGGTGCAACCCCTGTTGCTATAAGTGCTGCTACAAATGGTATATGCCCTACAGCACAAACATACATTATAGCTGCAAGTACTGCTACAGTTCCAAGAGACATCATATTAGGATTTGATAGAATTGCATGCACCCTATTATACTGAGCAAAAGTAAGTATGAACCCTGCTAATATCATTCCAATAACCACATACTTGCTTACAATAATAGATAAATCCTGAAATGCCCATAGTATACCTGACTTTATCTTATCAAAAACTGATATTTTTTCCTCTTCCACTTCTAATACAATACTGTCTTCCATCTCATTATTAATACATAATTCTTTTCCTGAAAAATTATTGGCTATAACTCCTACTAATATAGAAAGTATAAGTCCTGTCAAAATATATATTATGGTGATTTTAGGTCCTAGGAGCCCATAACTTAATATAATTGCAATAGGATTCATAACTGGATTAGCTGTTAAAAATGCAAGGGTTGGACCTAAATACGCTCCTGAATAATACATACTTATGGCTAGAGGAAAAGTTCCACAACTACAAACTGGAAGTAGTAAAGATGAAAATATGCTTCTAAATATAGATGACATCTTCTTATTTCCTAAAAGTTTTTGAAACTTTTCTGGTGATACTAAATTTCTAAGTATTCCAGCTAAAAGAAAACTAAATACAATCCAGATTGAGGAACCATTTAGTATTGTAACTGATGATAGAAGTGATGTTTTTATAAAGTGTAAAATCATAATGCTGCCTCCTGAAAAGCCTTTCTTATAGTATCTCTATTTACATTTTCTATTTTCTTTTTTTCATTTATAATTAAAATACTTTTCATAACAGGGCCGTATTTCCTTATATATTCAAAATCCTTTCCTACTTTATATATCTTCACTTGAACCTTGTCCCTATATTCCTCTCCTAATCCTTCAACTAAGGAAGTATAAACATTACATCAAGCACAAGCATTTATAAATTCTAGGGTAGCCTTCTTCATAACTTCCTCCTTTAAATAAATAACAAATTTATACATTTTATAGAATAATATTTAAATAAATTCTTTTTCTCTACAAAATAGGGAAAACTTTTACATCCATAAATATAGTAAGGTAAATATGTTGTTTTTTCTACATAATAGTATAAAATTGATTAATAGTTTTTTTCTATTAACTAGCATTTATTGATTTTAATTCTAAATGCATTTATTAATTTATTATTTAAAGGCATATATTTTTAACAAACATTATATTTTCATGTAGAATTCATCTAAAATATTAGCTTTAATTAAATTTCTCATTTTCTTACAAAATATAGTTTAAGGTCCTTTCTACATAATTTTCACATAAATAATTTTACTCTCCTTATAATAACTTTCTAAATAGGAAATCCTAACTCGTAAAATTCCATCCCACTTAATATGATAATCTAACTATTATACTAATTTATTTGTACTGGTTTTTTATTTATCCTATAGGTTTCATAGTGTAAATCTTATTCTATCTCCAAATAAAAATCTACTAACTTTAAATATCTACATATAAATATAGTTTATGTTTTAGTATTGGAACCCTAAATTCAAATAATAATCTCTATTTCAACTTATTCACCTCTATTTTGCATCTTTGGCTTACTTTAAATAGGATATAGAAATATATTCCTTTTATTCACTAAAATCCATATATTTGTTTAAAAATATTTTTGTTCCATTTGTTTCATTTATGTTTTTTTAAATATTAATGTCAGAAACAATCGAAACAACTAGTTACTTTTTTGTTAATTCGACATAATAATTCTTTTTCTTTCCATCTAATTGTTATATAATTGTATTGAGCTTAGAGCTCATTTGTGCAATAAGATAACATCCTTCACAATAATTCCAAAATAATGCTGGTTGTGCTCCAGCATTATTTTACTTTTTTGAGGGTTTTATTTGTATAGAAAACGTAAAAACACTATTAATTCATCATAACTTATGAATTAATAGTGTTTTTTATTTTAAACTTTTAAAAATATACCTTTTAATTACTAAAACATACTAAACAAATTTATACTGTTACTATACCAATAAAATATATGACCTAATAATTACAATTTATCCTATAGGGTATAGTTTGTACTATTTTTAATTTATGTCTTACTATTATACAAAGGAATACTTAACATATTCTAATGCTATTTTACTAAACCCCATGGAACTTAAAGTTCTAATCGTAGCTCCAAATACCTCGTGGCTAGATGTTTTTTCAGTTCTTATTTTTTCTATACTCTTTGCAATTTCACTAGATATTACTTTAGCGTCACTCTCATTTAATGGACAACGTGCATCTGCAGAAGCATTTTCTATACTGACTCTAATTTTGTTAATATTAAAATCTTCTAACTTACCACTTCTCTTAATGATTTTCATCGCATGGACCCCTTTCACATTAACCAATAGTCAAAATGATTATACAACATAACTAAATAATTTTCAAATATTTCTAATTTTTTATAATTTTTAGTTTAATTCTGGATATATTTTATTAATTTATAAATATATCCATATCTTTAGTGCTATATTTATCTAGTCTCACATAGCATCCTTACTTCAATACTACTTAAGCCATACTTATATATCTTTCTTAAAGGTTATTTTCACCATGTAACACTTTTTTAGTAATTTAATATATTTAATATTGAAGTATTTCTTACTAAGGAGGAGCTATGAGTTTTTTTTCAGCGTTAATTCTTGCGATTTCAGCTAGCCTAGACAGTTTATCTGTAGGTGTAGCTTATGGTTCTGATAACATTAAAGTGAGTTTAAAAAATATTACTATAATATCTCTAATAACTGCTTTAGGTACTCTAATTTCTATGATCCTAGGGTATTTTTTATCTACTTTTCTTACGGAGACCTTAGCTAATGCTATAGGCTCTATACTTCTTATATTCATAGGATTATGGTTTATAATATCATTCTTTTATAAAAAGGATGTGAAAGATACAAAGATTCAACTACCCAGTGAGACATGTAACTATAAAAATATACTAGGTAACCCATCTATAGCCGACACAGATAATTCTAAATCCATAGATACTAAGGAATGTATCTGTCTTTCTATAGCTTTAAGTCTTAATAATCTAGGACTTGGTATAAGTGCTAGTATAACTGGAATAAATCCTTTAACAGCTACTCTACTTACCTTTCTGATAGGTATGATATGCTTTTTAATAGGATTTTTTATAGGTAAAAAATTTCTTTCAAAATATCTTGGTAATTATAGTGGTTTATTCTCAGGGATTTTAATATTAGCCTTAGCTGTATTTCAACTATTTTTTTAATTTATAAACCATATCTTAATTTAGATATGATTTTACTCAAATTGAATCGTAATTAAAGGAGTGGTAGCTTCACATCACTAACTAAGATATTAATACACTGCCTACTTACCTTAAGTCATATAATATGTGTAACAATTTCATTGTTTGAAGAATAGTATATATTAAAATTCCTCTTTTCTTAATATTGTATATTATATTTATGTTATTTTTTTATTTGCTTTAACACTCCTTTAATTAAAGTATTTAATTATAAAATCCCCTAACATAAAGGGGATTTTCTTTGGTTGTTAAATATATAAATAATATAGAATCAATCCAAAATTTTTTTTCATTTTATCTAATAATATGTTTTAAATTATGAACTATAATTAATTTACATTTAAAGTATTTTTTCAAATTTAGAGACTTTATTTGAAAAGTTGCTAATACATATATGGTTTCTTTGAGAATCTTAATAATTATTAGAATTATATTTAAAAATCATCATTTGAATTTTAATATTATGTATTTGTTGTGTTCATTAAAATAATATGGTAATATATACTTGATTAGGTTATGTTTAAAAATAATCTAGTCATACATGCCAGCCAAAAATATATATATATAAATTTAAACTCCTTGACGTTTAAACAACCCCCTTCAAATTTAATATAGATTTGAAGGAACTCGGCTATCACACGTGTGATAGCCTTTTTTTTATAGAACGAATCTTCCTTCATGTGGTGTTCTTTCCACCATCTGAAGGTTAGATAAGCTCATCTAGGGTTGTGGCAACTGTTATCCACACCTTAAACCAGGATGGGGGTTTTAAAGATTATAGCCATCAGGTAAAAAATACGTATTTTATTAATCTCAAAAGTCTTATATAATCAAAACTTTATTTGAATGATTCAATTTCTATGTATATTATTTTCTTATTAATATCTAATGTTTTGTGCCTATGTTTTAAAATCTATAAGTTATTATAAAAATAAAATCCTATAGTATACACCTTATAAAGGTATATACTATAGGATATATTTCAAAATCTTATTTTTTTATTTAACTCAAATATTTAAATATATTAATTAACCTTATCAAATTCTTCTTTAAGCTGCATTACTCCCTTTATTATTCCTATGCTTTTTTAAATATGAATAAACAGGAATTCCTGTTAACGTTATTATTACACTATACACTGCATAAGATGTATTAGTTATTAATGTGCTTACAAGTATATATAAGCTCCCTATTATCCCTATTAGTGGTATTATAGGATATAATGGAACCTTATACCCTCTCTCTAAGTGTTTAAATTTCTTTCTTAATATAAATATTCCTGCTACAGTCATAGTGAAGAATATCCATAGGGCAAACATAACAAGATCAGTTAACATATTAAATGATCCAGATAGAACATATAAACATGCTAATCCTATTTCTATTAAGAAAGCGTTTAAAGGTGTTCCAAATCTCTTATCTATTTTTCCAAAGAACTTACTAAAAGGTGTTAGCCCCTCCCTTGCCATAGCATATGGTATTCTTACTCCAGTCATAATGTATCCATTTAATGCTCCAAATATAGATATTAATATACCAATAGATATAAATTTAGAACCTGTGGCCCCAAAAAGAACTACTGCCGCATCTGATGCCGGCTTTTCTGAGGATATTATTAAATCCATTGGAAGTATTTTAACTAAGGCAATATTTATCAAAACATATACTATTATAGTTAGTGATAGCCCCAAAATTATTGATTTAGGTAAATCTTTTTTAGGGTTTTTTAACTCACCCGCCATATTTCCTACACTCACCCATCCGTCATATGCCCACAAGGTTCCAAGCATAGCTGCTCCAAATCCTGTTAAAGATGAAGTTGTTTCAAGGATTTTTACATCTCCTGTTGCAGTTCCCTTTAAAAAACCTAAAATTATTATTATTGCTATTGGTAGGAGTTTAGCTATAGTTACTATTCCCTGTATCTTACTTCCAAGCTTTGATGAGACTATATTTAAAAATGAAACAAAGACTAAAAAAAACATAGCTAGTAACTTTTGATGAATATTACTTAATGGTATGAATGCTGTTATCTGAGTTACTAATACTATTGCTAAAGCCGCTATAGCACCTGGGGTATATATAACAGATTGTACCCACCCAAATAAAAATGCTAGTCTTTCGCCATAGAGCTCCTTTATGTATACAAATACTCCTCCTGTTTTAGGAATAGCTGAAGCAATTTCTGCTATAGTAAGTCCTGATGCCATGGTTATAAGGCCTCCTACGGCCCATGCAAGCACCCCTAAAAATGGACTCCCCGCATTCTTAAAAACTATTGAGGGTTTAAAAAATATTCCTGATCCAATAACCATTCCAATTACAATTGTTATTGCATCAAAAAGGCTTAAGTTTCTCTCAAGACTTATGTGCTTCTCATCCTTCATATGTTAATTCCACCTCTCCTTAAAATATAAAGACATATTCTAATATTTGTCTTTATATCTATAATATCATCTAATTGTTCTATAATAAAACCATAAGTTTTATATGATTATAACTTTGATAATTAAAATAAGAATAATTTGGTAGATAACTAATGTTTAATTCTATTAATTTACTCTTTGTCTTTTATTTAACAATATTAATATGTATTTGTTTAAATATAAGTTCTATTATTTATACATATTTTTATGATTATTTTAAAAGTCATAAATTATACCTACCCTACTTACTAATTTCTATAAAAATACAACATATTCATATATTTTATAAATCATATAAAATAACTAAAGGAATTATTATATTAAATTGCTTTGCATTATTATAAAAAGTAATTTGATATAATAATTTTTAATTTCTTGAATTTGTATATTATTATTAAAACATTCCATCCTTCCACTAGATTAAATATGAATTTTCATATATAATAGTATTGATAATCATTTTCACATGATTTCGATTTACGGAGAGAGGTGGTACCATCAATAATAAAATTATTTTTATGGATAATAAATGTGATTATCAATTTTCCATCGAGGATGATATATGTTTTAAATTAAAAAGCTTTGATATAGAAGGAGCTAAAACTGCCTTCAATGATAACTTTAATGTTAATATGTTTGAAGACTTAGGAAATGGACAATATCTAAGATCACTAAAAAATCACTTAATATGTTTAAATGTTTCTATAAGTAGGAGTATGTCTACTGATAGTATTAAGTGCTGTAAATTAAAAAAATACTGTAATGAATTTATAAATAAAATAGAAAATCTAAGTGAAATAAAAGATCTTATGGACTTAGGAATTAATATGATTGTTGCCTATGGTGAAGTTATAAAAAGTATATCTTTTAGTTGTGAAAACGTAATAATTAATAGGGCTATTGAATACATTGAAGCTAACTTAGAAAAGCCTCTTACCTTGGATATAATATCAAAGGATATATTTGTTAGCAAAAACTATCTGTCTTCCCTATTTATCAAGAAAACTGGCTTTAAATTCACTTATTATATAAATCTTTTAAGGGTGGATAAGTCTAAAAATTTATTAAGTAACTCTAACTATACCTTGAGTTATATCTCCAGTGTATGTGGATTTAAAAATCAGAATTACTTCTCAACAATTTTTAAAAAATTTACTGGATATTCTCCTAATGAATATAAACGTACTGTTAGTAATAAATAATTAAACCAGGTGAAGATATAATATTCACCTGGTTTAATTATCTATTATAATCCTCATTAAAATACTATTAACTTACTATTTTAATGATTAGAACAATATAATATTAAATTATACTTTAAAGTTTTTCTTAAATAACCTTAGAAATAGTGGTGAAAAAATCTTGGGATAAACTTTTATTTACTTTTAACTAATGAATCTATTAAATTAATTGTATATTCCACTGATATATCTTGTTGCTTATTTTTATCTATTGTAGCTTCTCCGTCCCCTTTTTGAACTCCATAGTTTCCAAAACCACTATGATTTGCTCCATTTACTTCGTGGATAAGGGTATTCTTAGGTAATAATTTTTTACTATTTTTCATTTTATCACTATCTACTACCTTATCTTTACTTCCCCATATGGAAAGAACCTTAATAGAACTTTCACTTAAGTCTACCCCATCACTTGGATATGCCCCATATAGAACAAGCCCTTTTATTTTCTCATTATCCTTAGCATAACTAGCTGCCATTGTTCCTCCTAATGAATGTCCACCTATTACCCAATTAGATATATTAGGATTGTCCTTAAGTACTTCATCAGCCCTATTTTTATCTAATACTGCCAGCCTTAAAGGCATCTTAACCAAAAAAACATCATATCCATTATAAGCTATTTTTTTCATAAAGTTTAAATAGGCTTCTTCCTCTACCTTTCCTCCTGGATAGAATATAAACCCTGTATCCCCTTTAGAGTTGTCCCTTGAAAGCTTTATATACTTTTCATTATAACTTATATCTAAATTCTTATTATTACTATTAAATACAGCACTAGTTTCCTCTTCAGCCTTATAATAATTCATAACATATGTATAGCTTCCTATTAAGAAAAAAACCATAGCAAATGTAATATAAAACAAAAATCTTCTTTTTCTTTTCACTCCTGTTCCCCCTTAACATAATGAATTTATATCATATAAATATTTTAAATATATTAGTATCTAAAATATTCAACTTAATATATTATATTTAAAAAGAATTTTTTAATACCTATTATTAAAGCTTTGCTCCTTTAAATTACTTAAGATCATTTAGACTATAATATAAAAAAATTTGCCCTGATTATAACTCAAGACAAATTTTTTGAAATTATTATAGATTTTATAAAATAGATAATATTTATTTTGTAGACCTAGCTATTAAAAATTTAGTCTTTATTCCTTCTCTAGTAAACATCTCCTCATGCTCTGTTGTAACATTATTTTTAAATCCTGATTCATGTAAATCATAGGTTATATAAGTTATTACAAAGCCACTTTCAGTAAAATATTCTTGAGATTCTCTAAAAAGTTCATCGTCATCAGTTTTAAACCATATCTCTCCACTTGGTTTTAGATATTCTATGTACTTCTTTAAAGAGCTAGGATGAGTCAATCTTCTTTTTTTATGTTTTTTCTTTGGCCACGGATTACAAAAATTTATGTATATATGAGATATCTCATTTTCTCCAAAGAGTTCTTCTATTAACCCTATTTCATGAGCCATAATTTTAACATTATCTATATTCTCAATATTCCTATCTTTAAATTCCTTCTCTGTATGTCTTTTAGCTAGAACTAAAACTTCGTCTTTTATATCTATTGCTATATAGTTTCTATGTAAATTTTCTGCAGCATGTACAGCTACAAATGTGCCCTTTCCACATCCTAGTTCCAAGTGTATAGGATTATCATTATTAAATACTTCCTTCCACTTGCCTTTGTTTTCTTTAGGATTTACTAAGAAAATATGACTTCCTTCAAGTTCTGGTCTTGCCCAAGGCTTTTTTCTCATTCTCATATATTAATTCACTCCATTTTTAAGTTTATCTATTATGTATAAATTTTTAAATTCAAATCAATCAATATTTTACATTCCTATAACCTAGAGTACACATTGAAATATTATATCATTTTTTATACTGATTTCATAGATATAGGTAATGACCTTAAAAGGTAAAATTTAAAATAAACTATCTAAAATAATCCACATAATAGCTTTCTAAATCAACATAACTGTGGATAATATACATCTATTATCACATTTTCTGTTGATAAATTATTATTATGTAATATTTGTACCAGCAATTTTTCAAAAATAAAAGCACTTACATTTCTGTAAGTGCTTTTGGTGGCTCACCAGGGAATCGAACCCTGGACACCATGATTAAAAGTCATGTGCTCTACCGACTGAGCTAGTGAACCTTACCAACCTGGCAACCTCCTACTCTCCCACTCAGTCTCCCAAGCAGTACCATCGGCCTTCTGAGGCTTAACCATCCTGTTCGGTATGGGAAGGGGTGTTACCCTTAGAAGCATCATCACCAGATCTTTTTATTTAATTGAAAGATTGTTCTTTCAAAATTACACATAGTTTCTTTACCATATATCTAAGTAAATTTATTGGTCAAGCCCTCGACCTATTAGTATGAGTCAGCTAAATACATTGCTGCACTTACACCTCTCACCTATCAACCTCGTGTTCTTCAAGGGGTCTTACTAGCTTACGCTAT
>NZ_JMLJ01000006.1 GCF_000686705.1 Clostridium hydrogeniformans DSM 21757
ATGAGTTCCTGTATCGAACCAAGCCATACCTCGTCCAAATAATTCCACCTTAAGACTTCCACGTCTTAAATACTCATTATTCACAGAAGTTATTTCAAGTTCTCCTCTAGCTGATGGTTTTACATTCTTAGATATTTCTACCACATTATTATCATAGAAATAAAGTCCTGGTACTGCATAGTTTGACTTAGGCTCTTCTGGTTTTTCCTCTATGGAAACCACATTAAAGTTTTCATCAAATTCTACCACTCCAAAGGACTTTGGATTACTTACATGATATCCAAATATTGTGGATTCTTTTCTGTTTACTGCTCTTTCAAGTCTTTCTGAGAATCCATAACCATAGAATATATTATCTCCAAGAACTAAGGCTACCCTATCATTTCCTATGAATTCTTCTCCTATTATAAATGCTTCTGCAAGGCCCTTTGGTTCCTCTTGAACTGCATAGGAAATACTAAGTCCAAGCTCACTACCATCTCCTAAAAGTTCCTTAAAACATGGTAAATCTCTTGGTGTTGATATTAAAAGTATTTCCTTTATTCCTGCTAGCATTAATACTGATAAAGGATAATAAATCATTGGCTTATCATATATAGGTAATATTTGTTTTGATACTGACTTTGTTATTGGGTAAAGTCTTGTGCCTGATCCCCCTGCAAGTATAATTCCCTTCATATTTCCACCCCTTAATTAGATAAAAATAACGTTTCATACTCATTAACTATTTTTTCCCATGAGTAATTGTTAATTATTCTATTCTTAGCTTTAAATCCTAGCTCTTCTATATAACTTTCTGAAAGATTATCTGAATTATCTATTAAATCTGCTAAATTTTTTTCTTTCTTTGAAAAATATAGAGCTCCATCCTCTCCAACTTCTATATTAAACCCTACCCCTAATAAAAAATTTAATTTAGTACTAGTTAATGCCTCCAATAGAGATGGATTAGTACCTCCGACTTCATGCCCATGAAAATATCCATAAGCATTTTCCCTTATCTTTTTTAGTAGTTCCTGATTATATACTGTTCCAACAAATTTTATTCTTCTATCTTTATTAAAGTTTGTATTTTTTAATAAACTTTCATAAAACTTGTTTTTTTCTACATTTGATATTATAACCAAATCCTTTTGAGTATCAGATTTCATAAACTCCCTAATCATTAATTCATAATTATTCTCTGGAACAAATCTTCCAACTACTAAATAGTATTGAAATGCATTTATTTTATTATCTTGATACCAAGATAATATCTTTGTATCATTATCTTTCAAATTAGAAGTGTTAACTTCAGCTCCATATGCTATAAATATAGTCTTAGGATTATATTTTTTATAATCTTCTAATATATATTTTTCTATATTTTTTGAATCACATATTAATAAATCTGAATATTTAACCATAAGTTTCTCAGAATATTTCCAATACCATCTTATTACTTTATTCCATTTAGCTCTTTTCCATTCATGTCCATCTGGATTTACAAATACTTTAGCCCCTAATTTCACTAACTGTTTTTTATAGTATCCTAGAAATGGTCCAATTCTACAAGCTAATATATATATTATCGGATCTCTTATATCATTATTCTTTATATATTCAATACATTTTTTTAATGCTAAAATATCATAATAGACTGCTTTAGCTGGACCAATATTAGGTACCTTTACATTAAAACATCTAGACTTATTATATTGAAATTCATTATTATCTTTTGCTAAACAGGAAACATGATATTTTATATTACTACTACATCTATTCTCTGTCAGCTTCTCGACAAAAGTTTCAAACCCACCATAATTAGCTGGTATACCTTTTGATCCTATTATAAAAATATCTTTCATTTATTTCCCTCTCTTCTAACAGTACTTATTTATAATAAGTTTCGACTAACTTATTAACATGCTCTCCAATACTAAAATCAATATCTTTTTTACATATATTCTTATTATGTTGAGAAATTAATTCTTTATTTTTAATATATTTATATATTGATTCTTTAAGATGTTCTTTATTTGGATAAACTATTAGACCACCATCATTATCTTTAATTATATCTTTTGCACCTACACAATCAGTTACTATTACTGGAACCCCAAAACTCTGTGCTTCTTTAACTATAAATCCAAATGTTTCATACCATATACTTGGAACTATAAGAGCATCATTTTCATACATTATATTTTCTAGTTTTTCATAATTATATCTGCCATGAAAATTAATATGATCTTTTAATTTGTCACTTACATCAATCTCAAATGTATTTCCATATATATTCAAAGTCCAATTATTATATCCTTCTTCAAGAATCATTTGTAGAGCTTCAAATAACAAAAATATCCCCTTATGTTTCTCTATATTTCCTAAATAAAAAAATTTTATTTTTGAGCTATATTCTTTTATTTTCCTTTTATCTATAATATTTTTATGAGTTATTTCTAAAACATGTCCTTGTCTTATGCCATACTGCTCATATACCTTTTTTGAAATATTACTGTTAAAATGTATTAAATCAATACTTTTTAGCATTTCTAAATAATATTTTCTTAATTTAATATAATCCTTAGCTAAATTATTATCATACCAATATTTGCCTGAAACTTGATTTTCTCGATATTTAATCTTTTTTCCTCTTTTATATTTTTTTAAAGTTTTAAGAATACTATTATTCTTATTTTTTCTATAAATTTTCGATTGCATAAAATATATTAAGAATTTTGAATATCCACTTTTATTACACTCTATGCATTTTTCTCCTTCCCTAAAATCTGAACATATAATTCCATCATTATCTATTAAATTTACTTTCGGACATATGCCAAAATAATCATGAGTAGTAAATATAGTTTTTATTCTTAATTCCTTTGCTATCTTTATAAACTCTTTTGGTAATCCCATAAGTGTATGAATATGTACGATTTGAGGATTTATATCTATCAAAAATTTTCTTATTATATCTTCATTTTTACCCTTAATAAAATCAGCCGGATTCTTTACTCCTCCAAGTAAAGGTACTAATTGTGGATTTATTAACTCATATACAGATATATCTCTATATTTTGTATTCAATTGTATTTCTAATTTATTATTAAGTTTAAAACTACCTGGATAACACATTGATACATTATGTCCCTGAGTTATTTGTTCTTCCATTAAGTCCAAAGAATATTTTGTTAATCCCCCAGTTCTATAAGGAGGTAATCCTAATGAATAGTGAAGTACCCTCACTTAACTTCCTCCATTCTACTTCTAATTATTTTTACTGGATTTCCAACTGCTATGCTATAATCTGGTATATTTTTATTAACTAGAGTATTAGCTCCAATAACACATCCCTTACCAACTTTTACTCCATCTAAAAATACAACGCCTGAACCTATCCAACAATCATCACTTATATATATGCCCTTATTAATAACACCTTGATTTCTTATTGGTATACTTATATCTTTAAATTTATGATTCTCAGAATGGAATCTAACATTTTGTCCCATTATAACATCATTCCCAATAGTAATTCCTCCTGCTGCCCCAAAAAAACACCATTCTCCACAACCAAAATTATTTCCTATTTTTATGCCATATCCTAAAAACTTTAATGAACCAGTACAAATTATTCGTGAATAATTTCCAATAGAACAATTATTACCAATAACCAGTCCATTTCTTGATAAAGCATCTATATAACAATAACTTTTTATCGTTACTCCATTGCCTATATTAATATTGTTCTTATATTTTATAATGACACCCTTCTCGACAAAGAAATTTTTACCACATTTTTTTATAAATATCTTACTTTTATATCCTCTTAATAAACTTATAACTTTATTAATTATAAGTGATAAAAGATATCCTATCTTTATATTTCTATCTAATTCATATTTTTCTTTCTTTATTTTGCTTATAATAAAACTTATTATATTAATCATATACACCTCTAAATATTGATAGCTTGATTTATATTAGAAACACTCTATTTTTTTTTACATTTAGATTTAATTTATTTTTAATAATTTATAATACTTATCATTTATATATTTTAATTTAAGATTAACTTATATCCAATAATAAAACACTATAGCTTTTTTATTATATTAATACCATTTTATAACTAATTATATTTTACTTTTTTATCTAAGATTTTAATTTTATCTCTAAATCTTTAACAACATTTTCCCATTCATATTGCTCTATACGTCTTTTCCACTTCTTATTTTCCTTAAATAATTCTTTTATTCCTAATATTAGCTCTTTTTCATCATTTAAAATAACAGGTCCTTTATCTATATTTTTCATAAAATCTCTTAACTCATCTTTTTCATCACCTAATATTGTTAATATAGGTGCTTCACTTCCAATATACTCAAAAACTTTTCCTGGAACTTGAGTACTATTTTTATTTCCATATAAAAGTAAAGTATCAGCATTTTCTATATATTTAATTACTTCTTTAAACGGTATAGGGTCATGTATTTCTATACATTCAAATTTATTTAACATGCATTTATCATTATAATCTGTAAAAAAACCTATGAAGATTATATTAATCTTACTATATATTTCTTCATATTTAATTTTAAGAATATTTAATGCATTAACTAATGGTGTAATATCTCTTAAATCAGAATACATTACACCTGTATGTATTATATTAAATTTATCTGGTTTTATATAATTAAGCCTATTTCTTATCCCTTTATTTTTCACATATTCATCCAAATTATATCCTCTATAAACTATGTCTAATTTTTCTTTATCAATATTAAATTTTCTTTCATATAAAGCCAATGTCTTATTAGTTGTAAATAAAAGTCTATCAACTTTTTCAACAACTTTTTTTTCTAACATTTCTTCTATTGTAGCCTTAATTATTCCTCTGTTTTTTCTTAATGAATCTTCATTCCATGGGTCACTCCAATATCCAACCCACTTAACATTAGGATATTTATTCTTTAATTTTAATGCTACTAAATGTGATGATGGTCTTTCATGTATTGACAGAATAATATCATAACTATTTTTACTCATTAACTCTTGAGATTTTTTAAATGCATTATTTATCCAAAACATATACTCATCAGGTATAACAAAATTATGTTTTATAAATTTTGAAATCCTAATTTTTATCTTTGAACTTATAGTTCTGTTAGACTTACCTGTTTCAATCGGTTTTTTTTGGTAAAAATATTTGTAGAATTTCATATTTCTTACTCTATATAAATTTACTCCATCAATAAATACATCTTCTAAGGATTGATCATAAGCAATACAATCTTTAGGATATTCTACTGTTATTACATCTATTTTATTTCCTAACCTACATAGGTAATTGATATAATTCATAACTCTTATATTTCCCGAACCTGTGAAAGGTGGTAACTGATTACTAATGACTAAAATTCTCATTTTCTCTCCTTTTATCTATTTGTAATATATAAACTAAATTTACTTTAAATATTATAAATATTTTTACATAAGAAATATATTTACAGTGAATATGTTTTAGTATATTTATAAATTCTTATTTATCGATTAAATATTTGTATTTTATGTTTAAAAAACTTTTAAAAAAGCTAACAATGTTAATACCTGAGTTTTTTCACGTGCATCTGCAGTATTATACATTTTTATTGCGTCTTCTTTAAGTTCTTTATTGTTATTTAATTTTTCTATATTATCTTTAAAATACTTGTCCATAAATCTACTCATATTTATATTAGTTTTATACCAATATTCAAATGGATTCATATTATAGAACTCTGATTGACCATTAATTATACTAATAATACTTCGTTTTATTTTTGATTTAATCTTTAACAATTTCTTATTAGTATATATTTTCCCATCTATTTTTTCCCACTTATACTTAGAAGCATTAGGATATTTTTTCATTATCCACTTAATATATAAATTATGATTAATTCTCATTTCAGGATTTATTGATAAACAAAATTCCATTAAATCTATATCTAAAAAAGGTGAACTAACTTCTGTGAATTCTTGAGTTAAAGAATGAGAATTTAGGCATCCTGTAAAACCTCTAGTATAAAATTGATATATCTCCTCACTCTCGTATTTATTTAAATGCTTTTTATCCAGTTTATCAATTAATATATTAGAATATGTTCCTAATATATTAATTGGTTTTAAGTGCTTAGCCTTAGTACAAAATGTTCCTATAACAACATCACCTAATTGCCCAGTATGATTTAAACCATACCTTGAAAAATTTATTGTTTCAAAAAAATTCTTACCTCCAGTTAAAGCTGAATAACAACTCATTGCACCATTTTTTCTTACTACATCATCAATATCATAAATAAAAGAAACATCGTCTAATGACTTAAATAAGAACTCATTTCCTAAATCAGTTGATATCTGTTTTGCTATTAATTCATCCAAGTAATTATTTTTACAATAAGTAATATTTAATATATTATCATATCCTAAATCTCTTGCTACACAATTAATCATTCTTGAATCTAATCCACCACTTAGATTACATAAATGCTTGTATCCGTACTCAAGGTCTTTTTCAAACTCCATTTTAACTGCATTTCTAAATAAAATATCTATCCTGTCTATAGCTTCATCTTCTGTAATATCTTTAATTAATTCATTTGTGAATTTATGATAACGATAAATCTCTAGTTTTTCGTTAAATTTAATGTATGTACCTGCCTCAAGTTTACTAATTTCTTTAATTAAAGTATTACTTCCTGTCATAAAACCATAGGTTAACAATTCATAAGCAGCATTTTCATTCAATGTAATTTTCACATTATTATCCTTTAAAAATCTATTTATATTATCAATATTAGAAGAGACTACAATGAAATCTTCATGCTCATAAAAAAACACCTGTTTATCACCTATATGATTAGTAAAAACTATAGTTCTTCCATCTCTTTTATCGTATATAAGTCCGCAAAAGCTTCCCCTAAACCTGTTAAAAAATTTTTCTCCATCTTTAAAGTACATTCCCTCTATTAACGTTTCTAAATTATCAAATTTGTATTCTAAGAATAGACTTTTTAAATTTAAAATTACTCCCTCAATAAAAATAACTAAATTATTACTTTCAAATAACCCTTTATCTTTTTCAAATTTTTTAATTGTATTGCTCTTTATTACTAAGTAATTATTAATTAATTCTTTATAATTACATTTATTTTCTTTCTCTAGTCTTAAAATATGATTTATTTTCTTCTTTGAAATTAATGAAATAAAGCTATTCATTTTACAATCACCTTTATCCTATAAAATTAATCTTTTTAAATATTATATAAAACTTCATTATAAATATTTATATTTTTTCTTGTTATAGAGTCTTGAGAGTAGTTATTAATAATAAATTTTCTTATTTCATTTTGATTATATTTATCATAATTTTTATATACATACATCATACTTCTAGATAAAGCCTCTTTATCATCAACATTAATAATTTCTCCTAACCCATCATATTGAATAATATCTTCTGGTCCCCCACATCTTGTTGCTATAACTGGTATTCCTGTAGATAAGGCTTCAATTAAAACCACTCCAAAAGTTTCATATCTACTTGGTAAAACGAAAACGTTAGCTTTATGAATAGCATCTCTAACTTCTTCTCTATTTAGCGCTCCTAAAAACTCAACTTTATTTTCAATCCCTAATTTCTTGACTAAATTACTAAGATTATCTTTCTCTTCACCATCTCCACCAATTCTTAACATTACATTTTCTGAATTTTTAAATGCTATATAAAAAGATTCAACTAAAAAACTAATATTTTTTTTCTCTGTTAAAAAAGCGGTAGTTTGAAATATAAATTTTTCTTTATCCTTCTCATTATATTTATAAAAAAAATCAGTATCTATTAAATTAGGGATTACATTAATACTTTCTCTATCTAGTCCTAATTGATCCTCTAATAATTTAGCAAATGGAGTACTTACAGCTATATTTGATGATGACATTTCAAATGCTTTTTTAGCTAATTTCATATCATTTCCCTTAACTATTCCTCTTGCATAACCCGTAAAATGCTCAGTTAAAACATATGGTATATTATATTTTTTAGAAATAATGCTTGCAGCATATCCGGCATATATAGCAGAATGAGCATGTATTATATCTGGAATTCCATAAATACTTATATATTCTTCAAATAAAGCTACAGTTCTGTTAACCCAATATCTTGTAGATAATCTCTTCATTTTAGGAAATGGATTCCAGGCATTAAATCTTACAGTGTTTATTCCCCTATCATTAAAATGCTCATAATTAAAATGTGTATTTTTAAATTCTAACATAGAAAAACTTTTTAAACTTCTGCACTCACAAAAAATTAACCCAACTTCCATATTATTCCTTTTTAAAGCTAATGCTTGATCAGTAAAAAATGTTCCTAAATGTGGATTTTCATGATTCTTATACCATGATGGTATTAATAAAATATGTTTAACTGTGCTCATCTCTCTCTCCTCTGTTATTTAATAATTTCTTGTCATCATACTATTGATTTTTTATTCTGAGAAAATAAGATAATAGATATCGTAAAAATAATAGATACTATATATACTGGTAAAGAATATATTATTTGTGCATTTATTATTGATGTCAAAATAAAAAATACTATAATACAGCATACAGTTGATGTTCTATGACTTATTTTAAGATCATTTAGTGTTAAAACCTTTATATTAATATATATAAAAATTATATATATTAATATTGATGAAAATATTCCCATTTTTATTGATATCGTTAAAATTCCATTATCAATAAATGTACCAGATTTTGATTTTGAATAATCAATATTATATAAGATTAAATCTTTTCCTATTCCGTAACCTAAATAGTTTGATTGTTTCAAAAGTTGTTTATTAAAATTATCTGTAACCTTTCTTACATTTAAATCATCATAAAGTAATTCATAATACATTTTATTTAATCTATTTATAAGCGGATTATTAGATGTCTGTATATTATGTATTATATTATCCTTAAAATATATCCCTAATAAAATAATTAAAATACATATTAAAAAACTATTAATTAAAGTTGTAATTTTTTTTCTTTCAACCTTATTCACTATAAATAAAATTAATAAAGGTATTGGGGTCAGAATTAATATTGTTCTATTTTGAGATAATATTATAGATGTTCCCATTAAGATTACACTAAAATATTTAATATACTTATTATTAAACTTAACAATGAAGCTTAATAGTATTAAACACATAAGCACAGAAGTATTACTAAATGTTATTCTGTCTCCCCACCATGATAATAATATTTCGTCATATATAATAGGCAATAATCTATCTTTATTAAAAAAAATGAATATTGTTATTATAGAAAAAATTACTCCTGATGAAATAAGATACCGCATTAGTTTTTTTATTTTATCTAATGTTGTTAATTCATTTCTATATATAAAGTAAATAAATAAATTTTTAAAATATATATTTAAATCTTCACTTAAATATATATTTTTATTTATATATCCTATAAATATATATATTACTAAAATGATTGATAAAATAAGTACTATAAAATCAAGTTTATCAACTTTAAATCTAAATCCATATTTTATAAAATCATATGTACACATAAGTAATAAGATAATAAATATTAAATTAAAAACATCTACAGTAAAGCCATTAAAAGTTCCTCTTAAGCCTAATATAGTTTTAACATTTTCATTAAAAGGAACAGAGATTATTAGTATTGGATATATATAATATAACATCTTTTTTTTAATAAAAAAGATTGTAAAAATTATACTAATCCATAAAATTGTGAGCAAAATAATACCCTCCCTGAACTATCTATTTAAGAATTTAATATTTATACTTTATTTTTTATTTCTCTATATAATTCTAAATTAAAATATCTAATTAAAGAAAAATATAAAAGGATTCCACTCAAAGAACAAATAATAATTATTAAACTATTATTGTTTATAATCAATTTAGAACAATACCTTATTATTAAAACTATAAAAAACATACATAAAGAAATTATAAATGGATTTTTTAAATTATAAAAATAGTCTCTTATTCTCATATTACTTAATTTAAATCTTATATAAAAATCTACTGGCCAAGATATAATAAGATTATATATTGTTGTAGAAATAGCTACACCAACTATCCCCCAGTTAATTCCAATCAAATTAAAAACCATTACCAAAACCATTGATATTATATTCCACTTAAATCCTATATCTGGTCGTCCCTTAGTATTTAATAAACATCCTATAGGATTACCTAAACTTATTATTATTCCTAAGAAAGAGAATATTTTTAATAGTACTATAGCTTTACTCCAACCAACTCCATAAAATTGATTTATAAATTCCTCAGATAGTATAAATACTAATGCAAATATAGGCATTAGTATGTATGCTATAATTTGTTGTAATTTATAATAATTTTTATTTATTTTTTCATCGTTATCTTTGAATTTTACAAATATAGGAAAAGCAGTGTCGATAAGAATAGGGTTCACTTTTTGTATAGGCATCATTATTAGTTGATATGCCAATGTATATATTCCTAATGTTTCTGCTCCAACAAACTTTCCAATTATTAGATAGTCTATATTAGATTTTAAATAGTTGGTTATTCTATCACCTAATTGAAATAAACCGAAACTTATAAAATCCTGTATTTCCTTCAAATTAAAATAGAAATTTATTTTATATGTTTTTCTATTAAATAAAAAGTATAAAGTAGAACTTATTAAACTTTGTACTATCTTTCCATATATTAAAGATAAAACTCCTAATCCAATAATCGAAAAAATTATAATAAATACTATTTGTAATATATTAGACAATATATCTATTAAAGCAATCTGTCTAAATTTCAAATCTTTTTTACTTAATGATATAAATATTTGACCTAATGGCAAAATAATAAAATTAATGCTCGATATAATAATTAAATTTTTTAATTGAGGCTCATTATAATATCTACTTGCTATAGGCGCAATTATACAAATAGATATTGATATAATGACTCCCACAATTACATTAATCCAAAATACTGATGATAATTTATTGCTATCATTTTCTTGCTTATATATAATTACATTACTAAAACCTGCATCTGTAAAAACATAAGCCAACCCAATAAACACATTAACCATTCCAAATAATCCATATTCCCTAGGAGATATAAATTTACCTATTATTAATACTGATATAAGTTGAGTTAAAGTAAGCGTAATCATTCTAACCGCATTCCATTTTGTTCCACTTAAGAATTGTTTTTTATAATTCATATATTTATCTTCCCTTTATATTAACTTAATTATAATTATTTAAATATAAAATATATATTACTCTATTGGGTAATCGCTACTTCATTATAACTTAAAGTACTTTTTCTCTTTGAATTACCTAATACTATATGAGCTAAACCGCTATTAATTATATCTTCATTATTCAAAAAATTCCTTGTATCAAATATCAAGTTTCCTCTCATAACTTCGCTTATCTCTTTAAAATTTAACTCCTTAAATTGATTATGATTTACAGCAAGTAATACTAAATCACTCCCAGTACAAGCTTTAAGTATATCCCTCTCTTCATGTCTAAATCCACTAACATATGGATCAACTATGGCTAATTCATAATCTGATTTATCTAACTTGTCTATTATTTCTGTTATAGGGCTTTCTCTCATATCATCTATATTAGGTTTATAAGTTATTCCGAGAACTGTTACTTTTCTTCTCCTTTTTTCATAGCTCAATAATTCCCCTATTCTATTAAAAACATATTGTGGCATTGAATCATTAGTCTCCCTTGAAAGCTTTATTATATTAGCAATATCAGGTACTCTTTCTACTATAAACCATGGATCTACTGCAAGACAATGCCCTCCAACACCCGGACCTGGCTGATGCAAACTAACTCTAGGATGCTTATTACAAAGTTCTATGACTTCCCATGCATTTATTCCTACCTTTTCACATATTTTTGCAAGTTCGTTGGCTAATGCTATGTTAACATCCCTAAAGGTATTTTCCATCATTTTGCACATTTCTGCTGTTGTAGCTGTAGTTAAATACATTTCTCCTTTAACAAAAGAACTATATAAATCTTTTATGGCTTCTGCTGATACCTTATTAACTCCACCAATTATTCTATTATTATTTATAAGCTCTTGAAGTATTTGTCCTGGAAGAACTCTTTCCGGAGAATGTCCTAAGAAATAATCTTTACCTGCTACTAATCCACTTCTATTAAGTATAGGTAACATTACCTCCTCTGTAGTACCAGTTGGAGATGTTGATTCAAGAATTACTATATCTCCCTCTTTTATAAATTTAACTATAGATTCAGTAGCTTTCTTCACATAACTTAAATCTGCCCTTTTATCATCTGTTATAGGAGTAGGAACTGCTATTATAAAAACATCTGATTCAATTGGAGTAATCTGAGCTTTTAGATTTCCTTCCTTTACAACGCTTTCAACTAGTTCACCAAGACCTGGTTCCTCTATAATTATATTTCCTTTATTAAGTTCTTCTACAACCTTTTTATTTACATCAACACCTATAACCTTATGCCCATGAGATGCAAACATAGCTGATGTTGGTAATCCTATATATCCTAATCCTACTACACATATATTTTTTTCCATAACTACCTACCTCTTCCTTATAATGATTTAAATTCTTCTGGCCTATTCTTGTTAATATTAAACTTATATAATATGGTTTCCATAATTCTTTTTGAAGCTTTTCCATCCCCATAAGGGTTTATAGCCATAGTCATCTTATCATATTCTTCTTTACTATTGATAAGTACTTGAGCTTTCTCTACTATATATTCTACATTAGTTCCTACTAATTTAACTGTTTCAGCTTTTACCGCCTCTGGTCTCTCTGTTACATCTCTAAATACAAGAACAGGTTTTCCAAGGTGAGGTGCCTCTTCTTGAAATCCACCTGAGTCTGTCATTATCATATAAACCTTATTCATTAAGTTATGAGTTTCTTTTGTATCTAAGGGATTTAAAAGATGTATTCTATCTAGTCCGTTCAAATATTTTTCAACTACTTCCCTAACTACTGGATTCGGGTGAACTAAATAAACTACCTCTACATCTTTATTATTTTCAATTATTTTTTTTAAACTAATACATATGTTCTCTATACCTTCTCCCCAATTTTCTCTTCTATGAGCGGTTACCATTATAACTTTTTTATTACCATAATCTATACTATTAAGCTCTTCCATTTTAAACTTATAACTCTCTTCTATTGTTGCATTCATAGCATCTATAACTGTATTTCCTGTTATAAATATATCGTCTTCCTTTATTCCCTCTATTAAAAGATTATTTTTAGACGTATTAGTTGGAGCGAAATGTAAATCTGCCATAGCTCCTGTAAGTTTTCTATTAATCTCTTCCGGAAATGGGGAATATTTATCAAAAGTTCTAAGTCCAGCTTCTACATGTCCAATCTTTATTTGTTTATAAAAAGATGCAAGTGATGATGCAAAAGTTGTTGTAGTATCTCCATGTACTAATACTATATCTGGTGTATATATTTTAAACAATTCTTCCAATCCTTCTAAAACTTTATTAGTAACCCCTGTGAGACTTTGTCTACTCTTCATTATATCTAAATCAAAATCTGGAGTTATATTAAAGATCTTTAAAACTTGATCTAACATCTCCCTATGTTGTCCTGTTACACAAACCCTTGACTCTATTTCCTCACACTTACTTAGTTCTTTAATTAAAGGAGCCATCTTTATAGCCTCTGGTCTTGTCCCAAATATAGTCATAACCTTTATTTTTCCATTCATCCATTCATTCCCCTATCTTGCGTTTTTATCTCCAAATAATACCCAAAATGTTTTAAATATAAGTTTTAAGTCTATTAATGTATTTCTTTCTCTTACATATCTTATATCAAGCTTCATCCATTCCTCAAAGTCAATATCATTTCTCCCCATTACTTGCCAATAGCAGGTAAGCCCCGGCTTAACATTAAATTTTTCTTTCATCCACGGTTCAAACCTATTGACTTCTTTTGGAAGATTAGGCCTTGGTCCAACTAAACTCATATCCCCTTTCAGTACATTTATAAGCTGAGGCAATTCATCTATGCTTGTCTTTCTTATAAATTTACCTATCTTAGTAACCCTTGGATCATCCTTCATTTTAAACATTGGTCCTGACATTTCATTCTTATTTAATAATTCATCCTTAAGCTTCTCTGCATTTACCACCATGGACCTGAACTTATACATCTTAAAGTTTTTTTCATTAAGTCCTACTCTTTCCTGAGCAAATACTACAGGACCTTTAGAGTCTATCTTTATTAAAATAGATGTTAAGATAATTATAGGACTAAGTAGTATAACTCCACATATGGATCCTATTAAATCAATTAATCTTTTTATAAATTTATATATAATTCCCTTTTCATAGGACTCTATTATTACTTCTTCCTCCCTTGCTTTTTCAATTTCCATATCTTATTCTCTACCCCCTTAAGCCAGAATTTTAAAATTAATATTTAAATGCTTTATATCTTAAATAAATACATTATTATAAATCAACTTTTTCTATTAAGTATCTAAATTACTCTTATTTACTTTCCTCTGTCTTCATAAATAAACTTTTTAATATATTCCTTATTTCTTCCCTTGTCCCATGTAAAATAAAAGGCTCCATTATCCCAATAATGTCCTTCAAATGTATCCTTTATTGGAATATTTGTGTCCTTTATTGGTTTATTGTAAAGCTCTAATCCTTCCTTAGAAAGATTTATAAGTTTATTAAAATTAAAAGAGGTTTCTATATTTTTAAATACTACATCTGTAAACTTATCTAATTCACTAATATTCATTTTCTTTGTCTTTTTCATTATTTCATTTATAATTTTTCTTTGCCTATTAGTTCTTTTAAAATCATCATCTATTACCCTTACTCTTGCATATCCAGCTGCCTGTATACCATTTAAATGATTAACCCCTTCCTTATCTAATGGCTTTGGCATCTCTTTATTTATAAGTTTTGAAAGGTTCTTTGCTCTTTCATTTAAGGCATAAGATCCATGTATCTCCTCATAGGTTAAGTCTAAATCTATTCCACCAATGGTATCTATTATCTCTACTACAGATTCAAAGTTTAAAAGTATATAATCCCTTATATCTAGTCCCAGATTTTCATTTACAATTTTTATAGTATTTACTGCTCCACCATAATGGTAAGCATAATTTAGTTTTGGGGTATTTCCCTCTCCAGTATCTACATAAAGGTCTCGAGATATGGATGTAAGTTTAAGTTCATCATGCTTTTTGTCTATAGTAGCTACCATTATTGCATCAGTGGCATTTTCGTATTTATCTACTGCTAATATAATAAAATTAAGTATCTCTTCTTTGCTACTGTTATCTATATCATTGCTTACCTTAAGTTCCTCATCACTTAAGGTTATCTCATTAGTCTTTATCTTACTGTACTTACTATATACCTTATACCCTAATAATCCACCTGTAAGTACTAGAATACCAACAATAATAAGTATTCCTCTTTTTATCCCTTTTTTCATATATCCACATCCCAATACGTTTATTGAAAATATTAAACAAGTTAAATCTTAACCTATTCATCTATGTTTATTTACCTCTTAAAAAGCTAAATAACCCTTTTTTCTTTATTACTTCTTCTTTAATTTCTAAGGGTTGTACATCTTCTCCATTAAATATGTTATGTTGGTTTTCTTTTATCCAGCTATAAAGCTCTGGATTTAATTCCTTTATTCTAAGAACCCCTTCTTTAATGTTAGTGTTTCTTCTTTTTACATTATGACCATCGCTTCCTACCATATGTATCATATTTCTCTTAACTAAGGTCTCTGCAAAGGTCTTAACCTCATCTCCATGGAAGCCTACTAAACTGGAAGCATTCATCTGAAGAAGATACCCTTCTTCTATAAACTCTTCTAAAAGCTTTATATCATTTCTAAGTCTTGAATTTCTCTCTGGATGGGCTATTATAGGTGTTACATTAAGAACAGTCATTTCATATAATATATCCTTTGAATACTTTGGAACTTCCCTCATTGGAAACTCTATAAGCATATACTTCCCCTTATTTATTCCCCATATCTTTTCTTTTTTGTAGAGGCTTGGGAGACTCGGCTCCATATATACCTCAAGGCCTTCTGCTATCTCTATTCCATCTACCTTTTCTCTAAGACTCTTAAGCTTCTCTATGTAAACCTCTCTTTCTGGCTCATAGCTTCCTACCATATAATGGCTAGTTGCACAAATATATTTGCTCCCTTCCTGTTTTGCATTCTCTATCATTTCTAAAGATTCTTCTATACTTTTTGATCCATCATCTATGTCATATATTATATGGCTATGAAAATCTATCACATCGAATCCTCCTGTTCTCATCCTATAATCATTATTTATTTATAAGTTTTTATCTATATTAAATACTATATACTCTATAATTAATTGCTCTATATAATACTTTATAATATTTAAGCTTCAATATTGTAATTAAAAAAACTATTGAGAATTATTATATTTTAAAGAAAATTTATGTATTACACTGTTGTTTTTTCTATATTTTGGTATAAAATGATTTAATATTAGTGTTTAAATATCTTTAAACACTAATATTTTTAAATTATTAACCTTCTATTCTAATTACTCCGAGTCATCTGAATAATAATCACCATAGGATCCATATCCATAATATGACCCTTCCTTTTCTGGTATCTTATTCATAACCACACCAAGTAGTTTTCCATTAACCTTTACTATATTATCCTTTGCCCTTTCTAGAGCTTGCTTTTCAGTAACTCCGTAAGCAGCAAGAAGTATCATTCCATCTGTAACCTTTGATATAACCTGAGCATCTGTCACCACAAGTACTGGTGGTGCATCTAACAGTATTACATCGAAGTATTTTTTGAACTCTTCTATAAGATTTTTCATGTTTTTTGACCCTAATATTTCCGATGGATTTGGTGGTACTGGTCCACTGGTTATAACTCCAAGATTGTTTATATTCACCCTTTGTATAACATCCTCCACCTTACTATCTTTTATTAAAAGGCTTGTCAGACCTTTAAGATTTGATATTCCAAATTTTTTATGTATTATAGGTTTTCTAAGATCACAATCTATTAAAAGAACTTTTTTTCCACTTTGAGCCATGGTTATAGCTAAGTTACTTATAACAGTACTCTTTCCCTCTCCTGGTCCGCAAGAGGTTATAGCTATTACATTTGATTCATTATCCAAGGTGGAAAATTGAATATTTGTTCTTAAGGTTCTATAGCTTTCTGCTGCCTGGGACTTTGGATTACTATATGCTATTAAATCTCTAATCAATTATCCTCACCTCTATCTTTTTCTTTTCTTTTTTTCAGTTTCATTAACTACCATAGGTATAGCTCCTATCACTGGTATATCTAACATTTTCTCTATTTCATCTGAACTCTTTACAGTATTATCTAAGTACTCTATTAAAAACACTATTCCTACAGATATAAATATTCCAAGTACAAAGGCTATTCCCATATTTAAAAAAGGCTTTGGGCTAGCTGGACTAGTTGGTAGTACTGCCTCATCTACTAATTGTACATTATCAGCTTTTTTAACCTCATTACTTACCTTCTTTAAAGATTTAGCTAACTGATTTGCTATATCACGTGCTTCTGCTGGCTTTTTTGACTTTACAGATATAGTTATAAATTCAGTGTCTCCCTTTGGGGCTACTGATACCATAGACAATAACTTATCTGGAGTCATTGAAAGTCCAAGTTCATTTATAACATCCTCTGATACTAATCTAGTTTTAGTAAATTCACTATATGTTTTAACTAATTTTTGATACATTATTACATCATTGTAGTTTTGTTTATTTGCATTCGCTTCCTGGGAATTACCAACTATAACGGATATATCCGCCTTATATGTAGGTTTAATAATTAAAAAACTAGCTAAAGCTGCTATAAAAATGCTAACTAATGTTACTGATAATATCAAAAGCCATCTTTTCTTAACTATGTGTAAATATTCTTT
This sequence comes from Clostridium hydrogeniformans DSM 21757, assembly GCF_000686705.1. Lineage (GTDB taxonomy): Bacteria > Bacillota > Clostridia > Clostridiales > Clostridiaceae > Clostridium_Z > Clostridium_Z hydrogeniformans. The sequence goes on from NZ_JMLJ01000006.1 coordinate 18,074, forward strand.
TAACTCCATTGTTCCTCCTAAAATATTCCTATTATTATACAATTATAATCTTTCAAAACTTGTTATATGGTAACATGAATTCACCTTTTTGTCCATTATTCTACCTTTTTTTAAAGACATTTTGTAAATTTTTAATGAATGTTTTTTGTTTTTTATTTATAGTACCTAGTTTTTTTCGACATAGTTTTCCAATATTATTATTTGCTTAATTAGCACTATACTAATTTCATTAAATAAATCTTTTTCTTTCTCTTAAATTATAAAACCATACCGAAATATATATTCAACTTTTATGTATATAAGGATATTATTTCATATTTATTTAATAAAGATTAAATTTTCATTTTCCATTATCAATATTTTCCACTTGATATTCCTTATAAAATTAAAATAAATATATTAATAAAATATATATTTAAATCTTTTCACATAATATTCTTATCGTATACTTTTTTTAATTCTATATAACAATTAAATATATAAGCCATTCTCCTTAAACACAAAAAGGATGATTTTAAATATTTAAAATCATCCTAAAAAATATTCTTTTATTTACTAAAAAATATATTCTTTATTATTAAAAGTATATCCTTAGCTGTATTAAAGTACTCTCCTACATTATCTTTGGCTGTCATTACATCAGCTGTGGTCTCTACTGCCACATCACTTATATCCTTTATATTATCAGTAGTATGCTTAACATCCTTTGCAATCTCAGGAAGGGTCTTTAATGTATCATTTATATTTCTTTCATTAGTTTCTATAACCTTATTTATGTTTCCTACAAGCTTTATTAGTTTATATGCTAGAAGAGAAAGCATTACAAGTGTTATAGCCCCTAATAGCCCTAAGAAAAAATATCCTAAATCTGAAAGGCTTATCATCATTATTTTATCACTCCATACTTTTTAAAGAATACTTGTCCTATTTCTCTTCATTATTTATTTCTTCAATAGACTCTTCATTTTCTTCTAAAGCTTCTTCTATTTCTTTCACTTCTTCTATATTCTCTTCAGCTATTTCTAAAGTTCCTTGCTTTTTCTTATTTAAGTAATCAGTTATCTTACTCTTAGCTTCTTTAGTCTTAGATGTTACAGTTTCCTTTGCGCCGCTTGCCTTAACTTTTACATTTTCATTAAGATCCTTTGCAGAATTTACAATAACTTCTCTTGTATCCTTACCTGATTTTGGCGCAAATAATATTCCTGCTACCGCTCCTAAAGCTGCCCCTGCTGCTAATCCTTTAGCTGAATTTATTCTATTTCTTCTTGCTTGTTCTCTTTTTTTCTTTTCCATTAATTTCTTTAACATAGTATTTATCTCTCCCTTTCCATTTGTTATACTCATTAGTATAACATAACTAATAATAATTTTCCATAACTTATTAGTTTCTTTGTTATATTAAGTCTAATTTATTTATTTATTCTGTTAATTGGCGGATTTATATCTTAATTAACATGCTTTAAACTTATACATTCACATATATGAAAGTAAAGTATTAGATACTATCCATGGAGTAAATATTTAAGAATATTTAAGAATTTATATATAGAAGGACACCCTTAGGTATGTTAAAATATATATGTGGTTTCTAATACCACAATTAGTTAATAAATTAAAAAATATTACATGTCAGCTTATAAGTTTTAAGCTTAATTAAGTCTCTACACTTCTTATAACCATATTTAAAATATTTATGGTTATAAATCTAGAGCCTATATTAAAAATTTTACTACTAGCTGATCAAATTCTATATTTTTTGGAAAGGATGAACCATGAATATAGCGTTTTTCTTAACACCTAAAAGTGAAGTAATTCATGAAAACATTGAGTCTACAATGAGACAAGTTATGGAAAGAATGGAGTACCATGGCTATACAGCTATCCCTTTAATTAATAATGCAGGTAAATATGTGGGTACCTTAACAGAGGGGGATTTACTTTGGAAGCTAAAAAATACTCCAGAACTTAATTTTAAAAACACTAATAAGGTTAAGGTGGAGGATATACAAAGGAAGAGAACACATAAAGCTGTCACTATAAACTCAGATATAGAGGGACTCATATCTCTTGCAGTTAATCAAAATTTTGTTCCTGTTGTTGATGATAACGGTACCTTTATCGGTATCATTAAAAGAAGTGACATTATAAATTACTGCTACAATACAATGAAAAGTTCGAAAACTAGAAAAATTATATAGGAATCAAAAGGGTGCTATAAATAGCACCCTTATTTTAATTTCTTCTCTTTTTTCTTATCATTCTTTATTACAGATATTAAAGCTGCTGCCGCTGCTAATGTTAAAGCTATTTTAGATTTCTTTTTCATAGTATTCCCCTTTCCTTACATTAAACCATAGGTCTTAAGTAATTTTTAAAGAAAACTTAAATTATATCTTATAGGTAATAATAATTTATTTTATCTAAAGATTCCACTACTATTATTAATAAAGTAAAACCTTAATTTTATTAAAAAACTTTTTATAATTTATATTTTTTTGTCCCTAACTAATTTCTCCTAGCTTATAGCTATAATCTAAGTATTCTGCTTCGCTTATTATGCTTTTATTATTCTTATAAACCTTATTTCCTTTTAATGTTTTCTTAACCATTACCTCATTTAATATATTTGCATTACATCTATCACAATGGGATAATGTTAAAAACCTCCACTTAAATACCTTAACCGGTGACTCCATATGAAGTATTTCCTTACACTTTGGACATATAAATTCAACTTTATCCTCTTCAAAGTCTTTATCCTCAAGGCTCTTCACCATAATAGCTGGCATATTAAGTATATCTTCTATTATATAGTTCTTTACCACTCTAAAGTTATACACCCTTTTAAATACTTCTAATGTATACAAGGAATCATTTAAAGCATCATGAAGTCTACCTTCATCTTTTCTTATGGATAATTTTTCTATAGCTCTTTTAAGACTTAAGGATTTCTTCTCCCCCATAACCTTTGTACAGTATTCTTGTATATCTATATATTTATTTATCCAGTCTATATGATTTATACCATGGTAGGATGCATTTCTTATTATTTCAGCCACATCATCCTTTGCCCAAGAGCATATAATATCATCTTCTTTAGTGAAATTTTCAAGGATTTTAATAGCTTCTTCAAATGGAATTCCATTGTTTACATCTTTATCTTCTATTCCTGTTATTTCTTTTATTTTAGGGTTAAGCATGGGAAATATATAAGGCTTAACATAAATCTTAAGACTATCTATCTCCTGTAGATATTTATCTACCCTTACAGCCCCTATTTCTATAATTTCATTGGGACAATCCATCTCTTTAAACTGTGGATATGTACTATAAAAATCTGAATAATACTTAGTTATATCACTTAAGTTATTAAACTCTAAGTCTAATATAACATATCCCATAACACCCCTCCTTAAACTTTCTTAAGCATCATATATTCCTACTTATAATTTAGACTAGAAGTTTTAGAATTCTAATAATATTACTATTAGAATTCTAAAACTTCTAGATATAGTGTTAAAATATAAACACTATAAAGTTACATAATCTATAACCAAATAGAACATATGCACATAATAAATATTATACATTATTTTTCCTACGATTAACAATAAACTTTATGCTATAATCTTCATCATGGGGGTGCTATATTGAAAAAGAAATTTTTATTAATCACAATCTTTTTAATTATTATGATTTCTACATATTTTCTCTATCCATTTTTTAAACCTATAAATCTAGAAAATCATTTAAGCTATAAAAATCCATCTGAGGAATCTTCTTTATTAGAGAATTTTATAGTAAATAAATTAACCAATGAAGAGATAGGAATCCTTACTAATTACCTTGATGCATCTTCAGAGGATGAAACCACTAAAGGTCATGATGTACTTTCAGAGTCTCAAGGTCTTATGATGATGTATTCTTATTATATTAAAAATGGAAATCTTTTTGATTCATCCTATAAATATGTTAAGGATAATATGTATCTCCCTAACGGTCTTATAAGCTGGAGGGTTTCTAAAGAGAAAGAGAAGAATTCCACCACTGCTTTTATAGATGATATAAGAATAGCTAAAGCCTTAGCCCTAGGCTATAAAACCTTTGATAAATATTCTTATAGAGTTAAAGCCCAAAATTTATCTAAAAACCTTCTTAACCATAATATAAAGGATGATTTACCTATAGACTTTGTTAATGACACTAGTACTTCATCCCTTTTCACCTTATGCTATGGTGACTTAGAAGGAATGAATATATTAGCTAATTTTGATAAACAATGGACCATAATAAAAGATAAGAGTAAAAAGGTTATATTAGATGGAAGAATCTTAAATACTCCTTTCTTTAAAAAATCCTATGATATCTCTAAAGATGAATATTCTTCTGAGGATAAAACTGAACTGCTATATAGCCTTATGATATGGGAATCCTTGCATTCTGATGGTGAAGATATATCTCCAATCATAGATTTTATGGATAAAGAAATGAAAACAAATGGGTATCTAGTTACAGATTATTCTTCTAACCTTAAGCCATTAAATAACATAGAATCTTCATCTATATATGCAGTAGCACTAAGGCTTAGTAAAACATCTAATAATAAAGAGCTTACTAAAAAACTAGAGACTAAACTTCTTAATTTTATGGTTAAAGAAGGAGAGTTTAAGGGTGGTCTTGGTTATGAAAAAACTAAAGAATTTTATTCCTTTGATAATATAGAGGGACTTCTCTCTCTATTGAAAAACTAAATATATTTCAATACTTAAATAAAAAATGTGAAATGAAAAATACAGTTTTATGTATTTCTCATTTCACATTTTTGTCTTTTAGCCTTTAATATTACTTATTAAAGGCTTTCTTATTAAAAACTTTATTATTTTAGGCACTTACATAGTTTTCAGCAGATTAAGTTAAAAGTTCTATAGAATTCTAACTTAACTTCTTATATAGGTTCATCTAAATTAAATCTCAATCTAGTATGACTATAAATAAACTATAATACTTTTAAATTCTATTATAATAAGTGGATAAAATCCATGATTAATACTAAAAATATTACTAAAGTTATTGAGAAGTCTATAACCCCTCTTTCTCATATTAGCTCTCCATTATATTATAGAAAACTCTTACTCTATCTGATTTATTGAATTTATATTTTTTATATTTTTCTTATTATTGTATGTTAACCTAACTCATAGAATTTATTTAAGATTTTATAGAATTAATATTTAAGTTAAGGAGGCCTTTATGCAGGATATAACTAAAAAAATAAATGGTTACTTTCTACTTATATTCTTAGAATTACTTCTACTTGTTACTGTTTATTTTTCTACAAAAAGCTCAATGGATTTAAGAAGTTTCTTTCTTATTAATATATCTATTATTTTAATAATTATATGTTTTTATTTAAAGCTACCCATGGCCATAGGTACTTCACTTATTTTTGTATTCCTATATGGTTCTTATCTTATATATGAAGCTATGGCAAACACCATATATGAAAGTAGTATGTATTTATATATATGGCTGATTATCATACCTGCTTTATGTTTAACTTCATCATCTTTAGGAAGCTCTATATTAGCCTTAAAGGATGAAGCTAATAGCTTTAAAAATAGTGACTATATAGATCCAATAACTAAATTTGATAACAAGTATAATTTTTATAAGCATTTAGAAGGGGAAATGGCTCTCTCTCGACGCCATAACTTAAGCCTTACTTTACTTATTATAGAAATACAATATTTTGATCAGCTTTCTGCTATTTATCCTAAGGAGATCGTAGAAAAAGTAATTAAACACTTAAGTGAAAGTATAAATAAGATTACAAGACTTGAAGATAAAAAATATACCTTAGATAAGGGTTCCTTTGCAGTTATCCTTCCTCAAACCACTGAAGCTGGTGGAGAGGTTCTTAAAAACAGATTGAAGACTTCTCTTGAAGATATAAATATTGAAATTGGAGAGTTAAATAGAGAATTAAACTTTAACTTTAAAATGTCAGTTAAAGAATACTCTAAAACTATCAATGAATCATCCTTAGATTTTAAAGCTGAAACAGAGAGAAACCTTGAATATGATGTATAAGAAATTTTATTTTATATTTCTTATACTTATTATAAGTATAGTCTCCCCTTCCTATGAAGTTTATGGAAGTGAAATCAATAAAAACATAATTATTCTTTATGAATCTAAGGATGACAATTTTACATTTTTAAAATCTTCTCTTAAGCATTTTAAGCTTAATATAGATGATAGTTATTTTAAAGATTTTGATATAGCTAAAATAACTGACTATAATTATATATTTCTTTTAGACACCCCTTCAGATTATTCTAAGGAAATAGAGTCTAAAGTCACTGAAAATATATCTTTAATACTTATAGGAGAATCAATTTCAAATTCAAAAACATTACAATCTAAAGTTTTTGAGAATAGCCCTATTTCTATAAATTACAATGAAAAAACTATTTCTACACCTTCTATAACACCTATTAAGGATATTGGGTTGCTTAACCTAGATGTTTTATCTTCTATAAATACTCTGTCATCAAACTACCCTTACATAGGTAGTAAAGATAACCTTTGGTATATAGGAAGTTCTGATTTTTCTTCAAAATATTTTGCATATATTACCTGTGATGTCCTCCATAATATTTTAAAAATAGATCATAAAAAAGATTTGAAAATTTATATATCCCTTGAGGATATCTCTAGTGATATCAATGGATTTAAAGATAAATTAGAATACTTAGAATCTGAAAATATCCCTGTAATTCTAACCCTTAAGGAATATGATATTAAATCTCTTGGAAAAATTACTCTCTCTAAACCTTATATCACTTCCTTAAGCTATGAAGATAATTCATTAAATTATATTGAAAACTTATATAATAAAAACTTTCTTCCTGGACTTTTAAGACTTTACACAACTAGTGAGGATGAATCTATTAAAAATACTTCTTCAGTAGTATACTCTCATAATTCTAAAATTAATGTTCCCTACTCTTTAGATGACTTTAACCACATTGAGCATTTTATTCCTGTACTTTTAGAAAAACCTATAAGTAACCACGAAGATGTAAGTTACGCCTTATGTTATTTAGAAGTTTTAAGTTCTTTAAATCATGGAGAAATGGCTATTCCCATAAGCTCTTCTTTAGATAAGGAGATACTAAAAAGACTTATAAATGGAATATCTTATTTTAAAATAAATGTGGGTGATATAAAAAGTACTTCCTTAAATTTTAATACTTCTATATATAGTTTAAAAACTGCGGACTCTAAGTTAACCTATAGTCTTAATCCTCCTAAAAGTTCATCTCTTAAAGATTTCTTTAAAAATCCTTGGAATATTCTTATAGTAATAATTGGGGTATTTTGCTTAGTATTCCTTATAATCTTTATGGTGAATTATAAAAGAAGTAGAAAAAAATTATTTAAAAGAAAGGAGTAAGTGTTATGAAACTTAATATCTTAGACTTCTTATTTATCCTTTGTGTATTATCCATATGGATTATGCTATTTTACAATGCTATTCTTACCCTATATGGATATAAGTACTTTGTTGAAGTTTCAGAAAAATCTCTTGCTCCTATAAAAAATATGAACTATTTTCCAAAGGTCTCAATACTTATTCCTGCCCATAATGAGGAAAAAGTTATAGAAAAGACAGTAAAGTCTATGTTTAAGCTAGACTATCCTTCTGAACACTTAGAAATCATTGTAATAAATGATAACTCCTCTGATAATACAGCCTCAGTACTAAAAACACTTCAGGATGATAATCCTAGCAAGAACTTAATAGTTATAAACACTGATAAGAACACTGGAGGTCGTGGAAAATCTGGCGCTCTAAATATAGGCTATAAAAAATCTACTGGGGAGTATCTTGTTATTTATGATGCAGATAATACCCCTGAACCCTTAGCCCTTAGACATTTAGTTTATACCATAATAAGTAATAATGAATATGGTGCTGTTATTGGTAAATTTAGAACAAGGAATAAGAAAAACCTTTTAACAAAATTTATAAATATAGAAGGTCTTAGCTTTCAATGGATGGCTCAAGGAGGCCGTTGGAAACTTTTTAAGCTTTGCACTATACCTGGAACAAATTTTATAATAAGACGCTCTATTATAGATGAAATAAAGGGCTGGGACCCTAACGCCATAGCTGAGGATACTGAAATAAGTATAAGAATATATAGAATGGGATATAAAATATGCTTTATGCCTTTAGCTGTTACTTGGGAACAAGAACCTGAAACCATAAAGGTTTGGCTTAAGCAGAGGACTAGATGGGTACAAGGTAATGTATATGTACTTTTTAAATATCTATCCTTTCCATTTAGGGGAGGTAAAAGCAAAATCTTAATAGACATTTATTATTTCTTTTCAGTGTATTTTTTATTTTTAGTTTCTGTTCTTCTATCAGATTTAATATTTGTCTTAGGACTTTTTACAAACTATAAGGTATCCATATCTGGTAACTTTATGATTCTATGGATACTCTCTTATTTAATGTTTATATTAGAAGTTTCTATATCTTTAACTATGGAGAAGGGCGAATTCACTAAGGAAAACTTTTTTATTATAGCACTTATGTACTTTACCTATTGCCAAATGTGGATAGTGGTAAGTATAAAAGGATTCTATATGTATATAAAAAATACCTTACTCAAAAAGCAGCACACTTGGTATAAAACTGAAAGATTTTAGGAGTTGATTTATTTATGAAAAAGAAAAAAAATAAGTTTTTATCTATAGTCACCTTTTTAACCTTTGTACTTACATTCTTATTCCCTTTACCCAATTCTGTGTCTGCCTATGTAAAGGAAGACTCTAACACCTTTAAATTTCCTTCTAATATTACCCTCCAAGGAATATTTAAGGATTACTCTCTTCCATTTCATATAGAGAAAACAAAAACAGTAACCTCTGGAAAGGCTGTTATAAATTTTTCTCAAAGTGACATAAGAGAATATGAAAACTCTACCTTAACCCTTGAATTAAATGATACTCCTATAAAAACTGTTAAATTAAAGGACTATGATATAAACAAAGGAACAATAGAATCAGAGTTAGACCCAAGGCTCATAAAACCTGAAGGAAATACATTTAAGGTTAAAATATTTCATAGAATAACTGATGAAAAATGTACCTATGATGAAATTAACTCTGGTAACTGGTTATCTATTCATAAAGATAGCTACTTAACCCTTAACTATAAGGAGGATTCCAATAATATTACCCTCCGTAATTTTCCTTACCCTTATGTTGACAAGGCTTTAGAAAATTCAAGTAACTTTGCTGTGGTTATTCCAGATAACTCCTCTAAGGATGAACTTACAGCCTCATTTAGAGTTTTATCCACTCTTAGTAGAATGAGTTTATACTCAAATAAAACTCCAAACCTTGTAAGATATAAGGATATAGATGAATATAAGGATTTAAATCTTATATTAGTAGGCATATATGATAATATAGGGGATAATATTAAAGCTTTAATAGAATCTAATGAAGTTTCTTATTTAGATAATAAAGCATTAATTAAAGAAGCTACCTCTCCTTATAATGAAAAAAATAGACTTCTTATTATAACCTCTAAAAATATAGACTCTTTACTTCAAGGAGTTGCTTCTTTAGATAATGGGAAAATAGTGTCTCAATTTAATGATAAATATCAAGTTATAGAAAACTACACAAAACCTGAAAGAGATTATCCCTATACCATAACCTTTGAAAATTCAGGCTATGGTGATCTAGAGCTTAAGGGATCTAAAACCCATAATTTCTCTTACTACATAAGTGTTCCAAAGGATAAAAAAATACTTAATTCATCTTTAATAACAATAAAATATAAAACTTCCTCCTTAGTGAAAGCTGAAAACTCCTCAATAACCCTTTATATAAACAACGTTCCTATAAAGGATAAAAAGATCTATGATGAGAAATCTAATGAAGGTGAAATTACAGTAAATATACCTAAGGAATTTGAAAATAATAATAGTCTTGATATAAAACTAGCTGTATATATAGATGGTCCTTCACTTAATTGTGATATAAGAGAACTTGAGAATGCTTGGGTCTTTATATCTAAAGACTCTTTTGTAGAATTAAATCTTGGAGACAATAAGAATGTTTCTCTAAATAACTTCCAAAGTTCATTTATAAAAAATTATGAATTTAATAATGTGGAGATTATAGTTCCAGATGATGCAACCTCTAAGGAACTTACTTCTGTATCCACCTTAGTATATCTTCTTGGAAAAGAAGCAAAAACTAATGATTCATTAATGGGTAATTTTGCAGGTAATGTATCTAATAAAAATGGAAATAAAGTTCTCTTTGGAACTCCTGATAGAAATCCTCTTATAAAAGATATTAATTCAAGTCTTCCTATTCCATATAACGAAAGCTTTAAGAATCTTTATAGAAAAAATGGCGTTCCTGTTTTAGATACCCCTATGAATGATTATTCAGTGTTAGAATTATTAACTTCTCCTTGGGGAAAGGAAAATAACATTCTTGTATTTACCTCCCCTTCTGAAGGATCTTTAGAAAAAATAAGCTCTCTTATACTTAAAGAGAATCTTATAAATGGATTTAAAGAAAATGTTGCCATAATAGGTAAAAATAAAACCATATTATCCTTAAATCCTTCTGATTACTCTAGTAATAAACCTTCTTCAGTAAAAAAATTATTTAAGATTCTCTCTAATAACAATAGAGTTTTAATAGTTTCTATGTTTATTTTAGTTTCTATAATTCTTGGAGCAGTATTCTTTATAATGAATAGAAAGAAAAAGTAAGTAGAAAAAATATAATTATTTAACTAAAATCTTATAAATAATAAAAGAAAAATGGGGCTGTGGCGCAAGGAATAAAAACTCCAACATATTGGAGTTAGATTTCTTAATGCAACAGCCCCATTTTTTTCATCTAATTTAATAAGAATTACCTCTTACATATAATTAATCCTAAGGGAATTATATATAAGTTATATTTACTAATAACCTATGACACCCAAACATCACCATATCGATTTAATTTATATTATTATTTACAAACGATAAATAATTATGTATTATCAATATTAAGAAGTAAATAATTTATTATTAATAAGAGAAAAGTAAAAAACAAATTCTATAATAAAAACTTATTCAAAATATTATAAGTTTTTATCTGTATATTCTAGTATATACAGATGAGAATCATAATAAATAAACCTTAAAATAAATTAATTTGGAGGAATTTTTCATGAAAAAATATATTTTTTCTTTAATATCACTTGCTATATCTTTTGGTTGTATAGCTGCTTTTAACATTATAGGATCTAAAGTTGCTGAAGACGGAACTTTAATAGAACCATTTTTCCTAATACCAACTGCTTGGTTATTTGTGTTAATTGCTTTAGTCTCAGCCTTTGTAATTAAAGTATCACCATTCTTTTATAAATCTAAAAAACATAAAATAAGCTAATTCTTATATCCATTAAATTTACTGTAATTTAAATCATATATTTTATCTTTGATATTTTTTATTTATTAAAATATCATAAATCAAAAGGGTGTAAAATACTTTTAAACTGTATTAAACATTTTTACAGTTCAAAATTTTACACCCTTAAAATAAATTAACTATATTAAAAACAAATCCTATTTCCCATAGGATTCTACTATAGAAAGTAGCATATCCTTATTCTTTTCTGTAAGTCCTAAAATGTCTATTTCCTTTTTAAGCCCTTCTAATGTTCCCTTAGCCTTTAAATAAGAGTTTAATTTCATAGCTGCAGTAGAGTTTATAAACTCCCTTGTACTTTTATATATGGTTCTTATATCTTTATTAATGTCTTTTGAAAGCTGAAGGTAATATTTTTGATGATAATCTTCTGCTAAATAGAAATTTTTATATGGTTCTATTCGTACATTGTATTTAACCTTATATTTCTCACCATATTCCTTCATAACTCTTTCTGCTATTTCCTTTTCTTCTTCATTATTATAAAACACAATAGAATCATATTGAGTTTTATAAGATCTAGCACAGGTATTAGGGGATAAAAAATACCATTTCATTAAATTCTCAAAGGTTATCTCCTCTTCATTATAAAAAACCTTAAAGGATTCTGTGTGATCTCCTATATTATGATAAGTTGGATTTTCAGTACTTCCTCCAGCATATCCAACACAGGTTTTATATATTCCTTTAACTAGCCCTAACTGGGCTTCTGGAGTCCAGAATCATCCAATAGCCAATGTAGCTTCCTTAAGATTTTTAGGACAATTTATATCAACAATAGGCTTATCCATAAATATTCCTCCTTCATAGTTAGTTTGTCTAATTTTATATTTTAATATTAGCTTTCTATCTTTCCTTTAGTTACTACCTCTTCATAAAACTATTAATTTTAAGACTTAAATGTTTATAATATAAGATATAAAATATATGATTAAAGATTATTATATAAAATCCATTTTCTACTTATTCAGTATAGTTTAAAGTAAAAACCTTTAATAGTTAACTTATTTCTTTTAAGTTACTAATCTTAAGATAAGTCTTTATCATTTAATTCTTAAAATAATATCTATAATAGAATTAAATTTATATTATTTTCTTTATTAAATAATATATTCTTACTATTAATTTTTATTGTTTATTATTTAGTATTTATTATTATCTATATTATACCATAAACAATTTCTTCTGCTCTCCTAAGTATAAGTTTTTCATTAAATACTTAACTAAAAAAGTTATTGGTAAAAAGCATTAAAAACACTTCCCACCAATAACCTTTAAAATATACAAATATTAAATTCTTTCAATTATACTATATAAAATAATACTACTAAATCCCTCTATTTTTCTTACTTTTAAAAGTAGTTTTTATTCCAAGAATACTTTATTCCTTGATTTACATTGTAATCTATAGAATATTCTTAGTTATTAAAGGACTTAACCACTCCAACTACTATACCTAGTATACCTGCTTCCTTATCCATAAGATTTATAGGTGCATACTTAGGGTTTTCTGGTACAAGGAAAGGTCTATTTTTCTTCAGTATGAACCTCTTTAGGGTAGCATTTCCATCTATTTGTGCAGCTACTATATCTCCATTATTAGCCATGTACTGTTTTCTAATAACCACATAGTCATTATCCTCTATATTAGCACCTGTCATACTGTCCCCTTTAACTTTTAACATAAAGCAATCCTTTATTCCCTTTAAGAAATATTTAGGAATATTAAATATACCTTCATTTTCTTCTGTCATAAGTATAGGCTCCCCAGCTGCTATGTCACTATATAAATTAATCTCTCTTAAATCATCCTTAGGTATTTCCTCTACTTTATCTTCAGATTTTAAAAACATCTCCTTTGTATTTAAATAATCTCTTTCAAATACAAATTCTGATTTATGTCTTAAATCTATATACTTAAATTTCTCCATAGTATCTACCTTAATACTCTTACTTTCTGAAATATCTCCTCTTAAATAATGAGTCTTAACATTCTCTCCAAAGGTTTCTTTAACTTTTACTTTTCTATGTCTTGGCATAAAAATTGTAAAGGTTCCATAGGTTCCTTGTCCCTTTTTTAATGTCTTTAAAAAATCTAATTCACTAACACTATAGTCTTCCCCATTATAAATCATAACATGGGTATAAGAATCCTTTAGTTTAATTTCTGCCTCTTTTATATAGTCTTCATAATCATAATAAGCATATTCCTTAAGCTTCTCATTATACTTTTCCTTAAGATAAAATATTCCTTCTCTTCCACTAGAATTCTTTCTTAAAGCCTTACCTCGCCTTTGTATATCCATGTATTCTTCTTTACATAAGTTACTAGATTTTAAGAACCCGATTTCTTCTATAAAGAATTCTAAGGGTCTATTAAAGATTTTAACCTTTTTATATTTTCCTTTTATCTCTTCTATTAAGGGATATATTATTTTTTTCTTTGAAGCTTCATCAATAGGAGTTTTTCCCTCCATAGAAACTTCTTTTAACATTTCCTTAAGAGTCTTTATATAAACCGCTTCTTCTCCTAAAGAAAGTAAAGTTACATATCCGCTTTTGCTCTTTATATCATTATAATTAAGTCTTATATTTTCTTTTTCCTCTTCATTTATAAGACATAATATTTTATCTTCTTTATAGAGACAATAATTATTCTCAAGAAAACTTAGTCTATTTACTGTAATTAAAGTCTTTTCTATTGGTTCTCCACCTTTAATTAAAGTAGTAGGCTTTGGTTTTCCTTCAATTATCCTCCTTTGCTTTAAAGTAATATCCATTCTCTTTCCTCCCAAAATTCTTTATCTGATGGCTATAAGCTGTAACCCATCCCCTTAAAGATGGGGTATAATAGTTGCTACAACCCTAGATGAGTTTATATAACCTTCAGATGGTGGAAATAACACCATCTAAAGGAATATTCGTTCTATACATTATATAAACTATAGCTCTATTCAAAAATCTCTATCTTTATACTAATAATTATATTATATAATATGACAAATACACTGTATATATATTTGTTAATATGTAAAATTTCAAATATGTTTTTATTTTTTTGTATTCTACTATGTTACATTCCTTAAAGTTCTTCATTTTTCCTTTGGAATATGTTGATATATATATAACGGTTTTTCTTTTCCATTTTTATCCATAATGTTATACTTATGCTACAGTAAAAAGTACATCTTGCAGAATAGACCTGCCTTAGATGTATCTCTAACTAATTATTTTATTTCATATTTCTAAACATGAGGTGATTTAAGTGTATTATAACATTTCTAATTTAACTTTAACCATAGATGAGGAAACTTTTGAATTATCTATACCTTCTCATGTTAATACAATAAATATATATGAAGGTCTCTATCTTAAGATAAACTCTACTAATAATATAATTAATATATCTTTATTAAATACTGGAATGAGTAGAATTAACATAAATAGTCTTTCCCTTACAACCTTTGTTCTAGATAAGGATGATTATGATTGGTATTTAAACTTTCATGAGGATATTTCAAAGGATATAGAAATTCATCCTGTAAGTAATAAAAATATTTCTTCTTATTTATTTTCTATGCTGTTTAGCGAGGATTATTTAAATTTAATATTAGGCTTTTTAGGAAGTAAAAGTAGCTTTAATCACATAGACATTTCCTCACAAAAGGACTCATTAATAATAAGAGCTACTTATGATTTTGTAAACCATACAATTTATGAAGGAGAGGAATTTATCCTAGATCCTATTTTCTTCTCCCATGATATAAATTATATAAATCTTCTAACCTCTTATTGCTCTGCTATAAAAAATACAGAGAATCCTTCTACTGAAAAGCTTGAGATTTATGAAAAGAGAAAAGAAGATAACATTCTTTTTACCAACAAATTAAGCAGTTATATTTTAAGAAATAATTTTGATCCAATAAAAATAAAAATAAATGGGGAAACTCTCTATCCAATTGATATTACATCCTCTATGGGACGTTATCATATTATTAATAAAATAAAAGAAAGACTTTTGTCTTCCCCCTATATAGAGCTTAATAATATTATGGAATATATAAATGTTGTTAGGAAATATAAAAACTTTAATGTTTATAATAGCATAAATTCTCTTTCAGAAGATATAAGTAAGACCTTTCCTCATGCTGTTCTAGTTTCAAAGGATATTCCTCTAGGTCTTATGCTTTCTCATAAATTTGCTTATATAAACAGAATAAAGCCATATACTTCAAAACTATTTTCAAAACCTATTTATAGCTTTGATATGAACTTCTTAATAAAAACACTACTTCTTAGCAGTATATATGTTTATGATAATAAATACTCTATAAAAAATTCAAAGGTAAAAGAGCTTCTAGAAATATTAACAAGTTCCATAAAACCTGAGTATATATCCCTTGAGGCTTCCCTTGAGTTTGCTTCAAGTTTAAATAATTGCGAAAAAATTATTCCTTATATGTACAAGGAAAATATTTTCTCCTTCTTAGTTAAGGATGAAAAAGGTTATTATATTGCTGTTTTTAATCTGTCTAAAAGAAAAACATCCTTCCACTGGGATCTTTCTGAAAACATAAAAGAATACCTAAGTGGAAGTTTAAAAGAGATGTTTACTGGAGAAACCTTTGAGATTAGGGACAACAAATTAAAACTTAAGGGTCTCAATTCCATGGATTGTTACCTATTAAAACTAAGCTGTTAACTTAATAATATATATTTGTATTACCCCTGAAAAAAAGAATAAGTATAGCATACTGTTTATTTAAAAATCTCACTTAAAGATTCCCTCATAAAGAGATTTTAATATGATTTTTACCCTAGTATTGCTACACTTATTCTTTTTATATTCCCTTAAGATTCTATAATAAAATACACTAAAATTTCTCCTTAATGTATTTTATATTATTATAAAACTATAATGATATCCTAATTATTACTTTCATCATTTAATTCTTTTAACAGTTCATCTAAATCAAAACCATGGACAAGAGCTGCATGTTCAAGGCTTTCTGTTTCAGCTGTAGGACACTGAAGACAGTGCATACCCCTCTCTAAAAAAAGCTCCTCAGCTTTAGTATTCATTTTCACCACATCTTTTATTATAGTATCCCTTGTAATATTCATAATAAGCTCCCCAAAATTTTATATATTTTCCCCACAATTCACTTACTTTAAACTTTCATAAGCCTAAAAATTTATCTAAATTAAAGTTAACTTATATTATATTTTATAATCTTAGTCTTATACTTATTAGCTAACTTTTTCCAAATGTTTTTCATCATTAAATAACTTATTTATCTTTAAAAGCACAAGGAAGGTAGCTGTCATTATAACTCCCTTAGCTATACTACTTATACTTATGCTCCACCATACTCCATCTAGTCCTAAGGAACTTATACTAGATAAAAGATAAGCAGCTGGAATTCTAGATCCAGTTAAAATTACACTTATTATTGATGGTATATAGGTCTTTCCAAGACCATTAAAAGCTCCTGCTGTAGTTATTTCAATACACATAAATAACTGAGAATATCCAAGTATTCTAAGGTATACCTGTCCATACTTTATTGCCTCAGCTTCTGGTATAAAGAAAGAAAATATAGTTTCTCCTGCAAAAACAAGTAAAATAGTTGAAAGTACCCCCACTACAACTGCCATTCCCATAGTTGCCTTATATCCCTTTAATATTCTATCATGTTTCTTAGCTCCATAGTTTTGTCCAACAAAGGCTCCAAGGGCTGTAGAAAATCCCCCTGCAGTCATCCAAGATATTGCCTCTATTTGTGACCCTACCTTTTGTACAGCTATAGCAACTGGTCCCCATCCTGCTATTATTCTAGCTATAAACATAGAGAATATAGTAAATAGTCCATTTTGACATCCTACAGGAAAACCTAATTTACATATAACTTTTATATGCTCTATATCCGGCTTTGAGAATATAGAAACCTTTAAAAATTTCTCCTTACTCTTTAACATAACTACTATAAAGCAAAAACTTACAATGGCTTGTGCCATGATGGTTGCAATAGCTGCTCCTAGAACTCCCATCTTAGGGAAAGGTCCTATTCCCATTATAAGCACAGGGTCAAATATTATGTTAAATATAAGTCCTATAGTATTTATAAGAAATGGAGTTCTACTACTTCCTGCTCCATTAAATATAGCTGTAAATACTGGGTTTATAAAATAAAATACCATTCCAATAACCATAACCACAAGATAAGTCTCTGCCATGGCAATTACCTCTGGATCCCCTAACTTAAAGAAATCTAAAAATGGTTTTCTAAATATAAATACTACTACTCCATAAATTATTGCTAGCACTATATTTATCTGTATAGCGCTAACTACATATTTTCTTGCTGCTTCTTGATCATGTCTTCCAAGACTTTGGGATACCTTAATTTCCGCTCCTACCTTAGATATCATAATAAATGCCATGGCAAGCCAGGTAAAGAAACCTGCAGTTCCAACTGCTGCCACAGCACTACTACCAACTCTTCCAATCCATATCATATCCGTCATATTATATGCCATTTGTATAAATGAGGTTCCCATTATTGGAAGGGCGAGCTTTACAAGTTTTGATGTAATATGCCCTTCAGTTAAGTCTATTCTTTTTTCCATTCAGTATCTCCTCCTAAGTACATAGCTATATGTTCTATATTAGCTTCTAAAAATACTTCTCCCTCTTCTGTAAATCCTAAAGACTTATAAAAATCTTTAGCTCTTATTTGAGCATTAAGTTTTATCTTCTTAAAACCTCTCTCTTTACATGTATCTATAAGCTTATCCATTATCTTATGACCTAATTTTTGTCCCCTAAATTCCTTTAAAACAGCCACTCTCCCTATTTTATAAACCTTAGATTCTATCTCTACAATTCTCCCTGTAGCCACAGGTAGGTTTTCATTATACATAACTACATGAATAGCCTCATTGTCTAAATCATCCATTTCAATATCCTTTGAAACACCTTGTTCTTCCACAAAAACCATGGTTCTTATATATTCAGCATCCTTAAAAAATCTATCTTTCCCCTTAAAAACTTTAAACTTCATAATATCACCTCGCTAAAAACTTAAACCTAAAACATAGTTATGTATATAAATCTAACAATATGTAAACTTATACACTCTATTTTCCATAGTTTTAGTATAATTTTAAAATTTATATATATAGAATACTTAAGCTAATTTTAATTATTAATTTTTAAAATAGGAAATTTAAGTATGCGAAATCACTAAGATCTAGTGGATAAGACAGGATAATCTTAAAATCTAATTAACTATCTTAATACATAATACATAATTTATAAGAAACTTTCAATATTTATAAAATAATATTAAAAATTATAGTACTGATACAGATTGTTATGATAAAATTTTGTTTTATTTTAAACTTAATATGCCCTATGCAATGTATAAAAAAATAAACCTAAAAAGCTACTTAAGTAACTCTTAGATTTATTTTTATAATTAATACTATATTTTAATTTCAATCCTATTTATTACAATATAACAATATTTATCTCTTAAATAATTATTTTGAGCAAAAACATAATCTATTAAGATTATATAATTCCCCTATCCCAGCTATGGTAGTTCCATAGAAATATACCTTCTTATTTAATTTTGTAAAATTATCTAAGCTACCATTGGCACTAGTGCTTCCTGTTGCTAAAACTATATCTGCCCATTCTATGACACTTTCATAATCCTTGATTCCATGCTCTATTTTCACTCCATACTGAAGGGTTCCTACCTTTTCTACATCTAAATCCAATACTCTAATTTGAAAATCATCCTTCAAATGATCTAGTATTGCTGGTTGAAGACCTATTAATGCTATTTTATCTTTCTTATGGTGATTAAGGAAATATTCCCTCATCTTTTCTCCACATTCCTCTGGTTCATTGTCTTTGCAATGTATGGTTCTATCTGCTAAATTCAAATGCTTCATAACTGCATTTAAGGTAGCTATAAAAAGCGCCTTATCATAATTACTTTCTAAATCTAATTCTATTATTTCTTTTAAAGTACCTTTGAAGGTAGCTGGAGAATCTGTGTATGCTTGTCCTATATCTCCCTTGAATTCTGCATTTACTAATACTTCTTTTCCATTAAGAAGTGGAAAGTCCTTTCTCTTTGTTATACCAATAGCCTCTTCAGGTGTTAATGCCTTAGTAGTAATATACACCTCTTCTTCTTTAAAGTTATGTCCTTTAATTATTTCTTCCAGCCTTTTCTTTAAATCTAAATAAAATTCCATTCCCTTTCCTCCCTTTTATCTGATGGATACCAATTGTAACATCCCCGTACCCTTAAAATATAGGGGATAACAGTTGTGACAATCCTAGATGAGCTTATCTAACCTTCAGGTGATGGAAAGAACACCGCCCCTGAAGGAAGATTCCTTCTATTAATTCTTAAATATTCTAACTATCCCCTTGTTATCTATGGTCTTATTAAACTCTTCCTTTAAATAAACTTTCTTTATGCTTCCATCTTCTATTATTCCTATTTTATCCCCTAAATACATTGCCTCTTCTATACTATGAGTTACATGTATTATAGCGGTGTTAAATACCTTATGTATCCTTTTAAGTTCCTTATGTATTTCTTTTTTTATTATTTCATCTAAAGCACTGGTAGGTTCATCTAAGAGTAATATTCTAGGAGAAGTTATTAATGCCCTTGCTAAAGCTACCCTCTGTTTTTCTCCTCCACTTAGTTTTTCTGGATATCTCATAGCTAAATTTTCAATTTTAAAGTTTTTCATAATTTCTATTGTTTTTCTCTCTATACTCTCTTTATTTTCCTTCCTCATCTTTAATCCAAAGCTAATATTGTCCTTAACATTTAAAAATGGAAATAACTCATAGTTTTGATAAACCATACCTACCCCTCTTTTTTCTACTGGCACATATAAAAGGTTCTCCTCCCCATAATATATCCCCCCACTCTCAGGCCTATATAATCCTGCAATAGTCTCTAGAAGTAGGGTTTTTCCTGAGCCACTAGGCCCAAGCAAAATATAATATTCTCCCTTATCTACTCTTAAGTTTATATCCCTTAAGGAGAAATTCTTAAAACTTAAATTAAGATTTTCTATGTTTATCATTACCTTATCCCTCTCACATTTTTTCTATTTAACATATTAAAAATTAATGTGGATACCACTGATATAATTATTAAAATAGTAGCTATACCTAATGCTAAATCTAAGTCTCCTGTGGATACATTTAAAAATATTGCTGTGGGCATAATCTCTGTTTTCATCCTTGTAGTACCTGCCACCATCATAACAGCCCCAAACTCGCCTAAGGCTCTGCACCAAGTAATTATAATGGATGCTACTAGTCCTCCTTTAATCAGAGGTAATGTTACATAGAAAAAACTTTTTATTTTACTACATCCTAAGGTTCTTGCAACTAGCTCCATTTTATTATTTCTTTCATCAAAGGCTTCTTGAAGAATCTTTATCATAAAGGGTAGATTAACATATACCTGAGCTAAAACTATACCCTTCTTTGTAAAAACAAAATCAATGCCATTTACTGAAAGCCAATTAAAAAGCAAAGTATTACTACATAATAAAAGCAAAGCAATTCCTGACACTAAATGAGGAAGACACATAGGCATATATATAAGCAAGCTAACAATATTTTTCCCCTTAAAATCTTTGCTACTTAAGAAATATGCTGTAGGTAATGCCATTATTAAACATATGAAAGTAGATATTATAGAGGTTTTTATACTCATTTTTATAGAGAATATTACTTCCTCTGAGGATAAGCACTGCAGAATTGTAGGAAATCCCCTAATCATAAGTAAGATTAAGGGACTTAAAATTATAGTAAATACTATTATAAAAAATATTACAAAGATTGATGAACAAACTTTATCTTTCATTTCCTCTCTACTTTACAGGTTTAAAGCCATAGTTTTCAAATATAGCCTTTCCCTTTTCTGATGCTACAAAATCTACAAACTTATTAGCTAATTCTTTTTCCTTACTTACTTCTATAGTAGCTATTGGAAGGATTTGATCTATATTTTTATCCTCTGGTATATCTATAGTCTCTATATCTTTATTTCCATAAACTGAATCTTTTGTGACTATAGCTGCATCTCCTTTTCCTTCCTTAAGAGGAGTTATCATTTCACTTACTGTGGCTGTCTTAGCTACTACATTTTTATTAATACCTTCTAACTTATTCTTTTCTATTATTTCTTGAGATGTCTTTCCTACAGCATTTGCTTTTTCATCTCCTAGTATTACTTTTACTCCTTCCTTAGCCATATCCTCTAAGGATTTTATGTTCTTTGGGTTTCCCTTAGGTACTGCAATAACTGGAGTATGATAGGCTACTGTTTTATTATCTAAAACTAAACCTTTTTCCTTAGCAGACTTATATGTATTCATGGATCCAACTATAAAAACATCTCCCTTTTTGCTTAGTTCTAATTGACTAAGCAGCTGTGTAGATCCAGCAAAATTATATTCAATCTTTACATTGTTATCCTTTTCAAAAATCTTAGCAATTTCCTCCATTGGCTTTTTAAGTCCTGCCCCACTGTAGACAAGTAATGTGTTTTCTTCCTTCTTTTCTTCTACTTTAGGCTTGTCCTCTTGAACCTTAGTATCTTTATTACCACATCCTGCAAAAGCTCCTACAATAACAAGTACACTTAAGGCTAAAGCCACCTTTTTTCTTATATTCTTCATATTTCTTCCCCTTCTTTCATAAAAATCAATTTTAACTTATAGTACCTAATTTTTTCTTATATCTACTAACTATATTAATGTGTTTCTAGAATATTTTCAATATTATAATAATTTTCATAAAAACTATTGGAAAGAAAATGATTTTCATAGCATATTATAAAGATGCCAATCCTTTTTCTAGCCTTTTTAAACCTTCACTTAAGATTTCTCTCGGACACCCTATATTCATTCTCATAAACCCTTTACCATCTTTTCCAAACATAGTACCATCATTTAAGAATACCTTAGCTTTTTCTTCTAATAATTTTACTAAATCTTCTTGAGATAGATTTAGCTCTCTAAAGTCAATCCAAAGAAGATAAGTCCCCTCATAAGGCATAACCTTTACCTTTGGTATATGTTTTTCTAAGTATTCTTTTACATATAGATAATTATCTTTTATATAAACTAAAAGTTCATCAAGCCAATATTCTGAAGAATTATAAGCTGCTGTTAAAGCCGTTACTGCAAAAATATTTACTGTATGAAAGCCTATTGCATCTAACTCTGCAATAAATTTATCCCTTAGTTCCTTGTTAGGTATAATAACATTAGAAGCTTGTATTCCTGCTATATTAAAGGTTTTACTAGGAGCTGTACATGTTATCGATATATCCTCTATTCCATTTCCTAGGGATGCAAATATAGTATGAGGATTCTCTTTAAAGGTTAAATCTGAATGAATTTCATCTGATACTACTAAAACTTTATATTTTAAACAAAGGTCTCTAAGGGTTATTAGTTCCTCCCTAGTCCATACTCTTCCAATTGGATTATGTGGACTACATAGGATCATTAACTTTACCCCACCTTTGAATTTCTCTTCTAAATCCTTAAAATCCATTATGTATTTTTCCCCATTAAAAATAAGACTACTCTCTACAAGAGTTCTTTTATTATTTTTTATTCCATGAAAGAATGGGTGATACACTGGAGTTTCAATAAGAACCTTATCCCCCTCTTTAGTAAAAGCTCTTATAGCCATATTTATTGTAGTTACCACTGTGGAAGTACTTACTATCCATGACTTTTCAATTTTATAGTTATGCCTTTTATATGTCCATTCTTTAACTGCTTCATAGTAAGAATCAGTAGAATCTAAGTATCCATATACCCCATGGTCTACCCTTTCTTTAAGAGCTTCAATTACCTCCCTTGGGCTTTGAAAGTCCATATCTGCTACCCACATAGGAAGTATATCCTCTGATACTGTATCCCATTTAGCACACATTGTATTTCTTCTATCTACTATCTTATTAAAATCAACCATTTATATAAATCCCCCTTTGACCTATAATATCTTTATTTTAGCCTATATCTATAGTTCTTTCTAATTTATAATACCTATACATATATTTATGTTTATTATAATGGTCTATGATTTTACTCTTGATATACTTAAAGCAATACTATTTAAAAAGTAATAGTTAGTGATCTGTTCAAATTAATTTAAACTTTTATAAAAGTTATAATAACTCACCTTATTCTTATACATATCCTTACCAAAGGACTTAAGTCCTTCCTTATATCAAATTTATCCTTTAAACTAGTTTATATGATTCTTTCAATAAAATGAATAATCTGGAATAAAGATTTCTCTCTATTCCAGATTATAATGTAAATTCACTATTTAGTTATTCATCCATATATCTAAAGCCTGATTTATCATTTCTTCTTGTCTCTTTTGAGCTTTTTCTACATTCCACTTATCTAGTTTAAGGATATTTTTGTTTATAGCAAACTCACCCTTTTTAACTATATAAGTCTTAACTTTTTCATCAAAAGCCTTTCCTGATGCTTGAGGATTCTTAGTTCCATTTATAAATATTAAGTTACCTATTCTATCAGACCAAATCCTTCTTTCATTAGCTGCAAAAGCTTCCTTCCAATAAGGATTAGATGGTCTTCTTGGGAGAATATTATCAATACTTAATTTAGATAAATTAAATTCTAATTTCTTCTTACATGGCTTACTGCTTTCCATTTCCATTCTTACAAGAACATACTTAGGTATCATCATTCTTCCCTTAGTATAGAAATCAGAATCATTTAAGGAGTTATAGAATAATCCTCTACTATGTTTTAACTCCTTATTAAAGATATCATTAGCTAGTACCTCTTTATATGTATTACTTTCCTCTATGATATCTACTATTCTATGAAGTCTTGATATTCTTTCACTAAAGTTTAATCCATTAACCCAATCCACAGTTATTTTCTTTTCTAATATAGTTACAAACTCATATAAGCCTTCATCATCTCTAAACTTCTGAACAAACTTAATAATTGTACACATCCACTCATTAAAGGATATTCCTTCTCTCATTAAGCTCATAAGGTTGTTATAATAAGTTTCTTTTTCCTTATTGTTAACCTGAATTGTTCCTTCCACTATATATTTAGTGTATATGTTCTTTATATCACATAAGGTATCTATAAATTCTCTTCCTCTAAAGTCTGGATATAGGGTAAATACCTTTTTCACATATTCCTCAAATATAGTTGAAGTTGCTTTTCTTCTAAGCTTTAAGGTTCTCATAAACCCTATTAGCATTTCAAGATTTTCTCGTCCTATATCATCCTCATTATCTTCCCATTTAGCTGTATATTCATCTTGAAGTTCTTCCTCTATAGCTCTTAAGTTCTCACTCTTTAGAAGATCTGAATTTGTAAGGGGAAGTCCTCTTGCATTTATTACATTAAATAGTCTAAAAGCTGATGCAAAGGAATCTGTAGTTATAGCTATTAAAACTACCCTTTGAAGAAGATACATTACAAAGATATTTAAAAGTTCCTTATCTAAAACTCCATCTTCATCATAAAACTTTTCTTTAAATATATTTATAGCCTTTGTCATACTAGCTTTAGCTTCATTAATATCTTCATCTTCAAAGTTATTAATATTATTAGTTCCACCTGACTCTAATATATATTTCTTAAAGAATTCCTGCTCTTTATCTCGAACATTAAGTCTTATACTTCCCTTAGTTCCCATTAAAGTGTTAGGCTTTTGATAAATTAAAGAAGAAAGGGTGCTTTTATATTCTTCATTTTCAACTAAATCTCTTATGGCCGCAACAAGCATAGTAATAGAAGTTAATCTTTGTTGTCCATCTATTACATCATATACTCCTGAACCATCATCTTTGCTGTCCTTTGTACAAAGAATTATACTTCCTATAAAATATGGCTCATAGGAATCAAAATCATCAGAGAATTCATCCCTGTTATTTTCTATAGCATCTATAATATCATCAATAAGCTGATTAACATTTTCCTTATTCCAGCAATAAGGTCTTTGATAATTTGGTATTTCAAATAAAAACTTATCGCTTAAAAGATCTTTTATATAATACTCTTTTGCTTTTACTTTTTCACTTTTCATTTGTGTCTTCCTTCCTTTATATGTTCTAGTAAAATTATTACTACTTCCCTCGGGTCTTTAAAGCTTTAATCTTTCACATTTTTAATGCTAAAAATAGCTATATAGAGTCCCTAGTCTAGCTCTTACTTAATTAATATGAGGTAAAGCCCCTGTAAAATTAAGTTCCCCCTATGTAATTTTAAATAAAGTTAACTTATATGTTTTATATTACTAAGCCATTAAAATCTTTATAAATCCTTATTCTATTTATACCCGTCATAAAATAATTTTTAGCTTCTTATATTGGTTTATGATAAACTTTTCTTAATATATGTTAAACTAAAAACTTATCCTATGCCTTTGGTACCCCATTCCACCTAAAAATAAGTATATTCCAAATGCCACCACAAAGTAGACTAGAAATACTCATCAATTAATAATTATATTAAGAGCCATAAATAAAATAAACTAGCATACTTACTAGTTATTTTTTTACTCCCCCTCAAATAACAGGGAACATGTCCATTAAAATTTCACTATAAATTCTAAAAACACGCTACAATCCTATATTTTATCATAACTCGCCCAATTATAAAATTAATTTTTGTAACTTACCACCCATTTCCTATGTATTATTGCTGAATTTAATTTAAAACTCTCATATTCTATATAGCCTCTTCTTATTTTTCACTTCTAAATACTAGTTCATTGATTTTAAATAAAAAATTATTATTTAAAGCTCATTAATACCTTATAAATATAAAAACTAAGGAGAAATCCATGGTTTTTACCCTAGACATCCCCTTAGTGAATTTACAACATAATAATATTAATATTTAAATGTATTTTATATTTAATATTTTTAAAATAAACTTACCACTCTCTAATAATACAAAAACATATAAACTATGTATTAAAGACATACTTTAAAGGTTAGGTATTGATCTATGTCCAAGACCTATTACAACTTCATTTAAATGAAGAAGACCAATACTTAGGAAAATACACACACTTATATGCTCTCCATGCCTTGCGATACCTATTTTTCCACCTACGTTAAGTCCATTTGCCTTAGATAATACTTGCATTATAGCTTCTCTTGTAGCTCCTGCAACAGCTCCATCATGAACGTGGCAATCCTTTATTATTCCAGTTCTTTTTGATGCAACCAAAGCCCTCTCTATAATCTTTTGAATAGAGTTTGTTAGATTTCCACCTATATCTACAGCAACAGCTAAAATTTCATTTTCCTTAAATTCTTTTATAAGTATCTCCTCGTGACTTCTTGAAGAGATTGCCATCTCTATAGATGCCTTTGCTATATCTACACTATTTTTATTATTCACTAGGGCTTACCTCCTAAAATAAGTTACTTAGCTATAAAAGCTATTTTTTAATAATACCTTACTAAATACCTGTTATTTTATTAATTTTATCTGATGGCTACCAGAGCTGTAACATCCCCATCCTCTAAAAGGTGGGAGATAACAGTTGCTACGCCCCCATAATATTATTTCTAGTTAAACTTATATAAAAAGTATATCTTACTAGGGATATTTTTAAAAGCATTACTTACAATATTCATATTTATATTATTAACTATATCATCTTTAGTTAAAATTATCTCATTTCCATATGTAATATATGATATGAAAACATAATAAAAAAGTATTATACAAAACCAATTCTAGATTATGCATAATACCTTAATTTATTAAACTAGTTATCTAAGAAAAATCTATATTTTCCTTTTTCTTTTATAGTAAGTCTACTTATAGCTAAATTAATGTTTCCTGTTATCTTATCTTTTAGAGTTAAATTATCCTTATCTATAGTTATAACTTCAAGCCTATTATTTTTCTCATTGAATTCTCCCCCATAAGACCTTCCCTCTAAAGATATTTCTTTTATAGTCCTATTTCCTTCTTCCATGTTAAAGTATATTGATACCTTATTGTCCTCATTACTAACCTTAGTAACTGTTGCCTTTTCTTTAATGCCATGAAAGGTAAGGTCTTTATTTATGATTACTTCTTCTTTTTCCTTTGGAATAGGTATCCTTAACTTTGTAGGTTTATCTAAAATATAATTTATATCTACACTATTAATTTCTACTTCTAACTTTCCATTTATCTCCTCTTTAATTTCAAATTCCTTTCCTCCATTAGTGTTATATGGTGAATAATCAAAGGATACTTCCCCCCCCTTACTATTTCTAATTCTTATATCACTCTTAGAATATATATCTATCCACTCTTTAGCTCCCATAGTATCCTTATTGCTCCAAAAGGACACATAACTTTTACCTTCATATATAAATCTATTTGCTCCTATCAAAGTATCCCCATTTTCTGATGTACTTCCTACATCATTATAAGAATTCTTATATTCAAGTTTCTCTAACTCTATATTTTCAACTTTTTCTCCTAAAATAAATAGTTGAATATACTTACATTCTTCTCCCTTATTCTCATAACCTAATGATGACTTCCATCTTTCCTCATTAGCACTCCCTCCAAAAGAGTATGGCTTAATTTCCTTCCCATCTATAGTTTTTATAAGGATCTTTTCTTTATCTATGTTTTCTCCATACCCAAATATATTAATCTGTATCCATTTTTTATTGCTAATAATACTTTTAATTAATATATCCTGTCCCCCTATCTTGGTTTTTACAGGATTCTTTAATATATAGGTATCCCCTTCATATTTTGACTCTATAAGTCCACTTCCTGGCACAAAATATAGTTTTTTTAGAGACTGTGCTATTACATCTTGTCCATAAGGTGATATTCCAAATAATAATGCCACCCCTATTATGACTGCTGCTATTTTAAACTTTCCTGTTTTTCTTTTCTTATTTCTCCCTATATTTTTAAAAACTTCTCTTTTAATCTTTTTAGCCTCTATATCTTCCTTAGAAATTTCTTCTAAGGTAATACCCTCTAGTAATATATCTAATTCTTCTGGAGTTAATCCATCCATTAAGTCTTCTATAATAGAATCATTCATTATAAACCTTCCCCTCCTCACTCTTATTTAAATACTGCTTTAACTTTTCTCTCCCTCTCCAAAGCCGATTTTCTACTGCTGATATGGATAGGTTTACTTCCTTTGCAATATCTTTTATTTTTTTATTATAAAAATACTTTTTTATAAATATTTCTTTGTCTAACTCCCCTAATGTATTTATCACATTTAAAATTTCTACTCTCTTATATTTTTCTAAAACTAGATCTTCTACTTCTTCTTTATCCTTTACAATAACCTCTTGAATATCTATTACCTTAGGTTTTTCTTTAAGTTTCTTTCTTTTATTTAATGCCTCACTTCTTCCCATTATAAGAATATATGACTTTAAGCTCCCCTTACTTTTATCAAAGTTATTAGCATTATTCCAAAGCCTTATAAATGTATCTTGGACACATTCTTCTATATCTTCCTTTGTTCCATACCCATTTAATATTGCCCCTACAAGGTAATAAAGATTTTCAATATAAGCATCCATTATGATCTCTAAGGATTTTTTACTACCTTTTTTTACTCTTTCAGCATGAAACTCCATTATGTCATTCAATTATTTCCCTCCTATCAATTACCTTCTTATCTATTACTACAATTATTTTGAAATTTTCCTCACATAATCTTTAATAAACTTTTTCTTTCTAATTTTTTAAATATATATCTTTTAATAGGTTTCTATGAAAAGTAATATAAAAATTCTAATTATGTAATATTATTTATTATCGTCTATTAAATATAAGTTAGGAACTCCATAAACAAAAAATATAAGTAAGGACTTACTCATAAATTAGAGTAGTCCTTATTTAATAGTAGATAACAAAGAAGGGGATGTCTCACAATACTTTAAAATTTAGACGTAAAAACAATCATTCAATACAACTCTATCTATTCTATCTTTCTCTGTAACTTCTGTTTAAGAACATTAGCTAATGCCGCAATTACTATTGAAGTAAAAATAGGTAACATTCCAATTATTATTGCACCTGGTGCATCATCTTTGTCTGCAAGGAGAATGATGAAGGGCATTATTACCACATACAAGGTACTAATTGCCATTGCACAATATTTTATATCTTTTAAAGCTTTAACAGAAATTTGTGAGTAAGCTCTTTTTTTGTCAATATAACTTAAAAGTATAAAAAACTTATATAATGTAATGTAAAATGGTATTACTGACACATATATCCCTATTGAAATAGGATATAGTATATATCTATAATCTGGATTCACCGGATTATTAGCTAAGAAATAAATCCCAAATACACATAAAGTAAGAACAGTAATGCTAATAACAATAACAGCTAGCTTTAAAAAAAATGTTGTTCTTTGTTTCATAAAAATCACCTCACCTATTTATTAACAACTTATATAATAATAAGATTTATATTGATATTCAATATATAAATATTATTATACAATAGATAAATATCATTACACAATATATATTTAAGTTTGAAACATTTCAAATTATTTGTATACTTTTAAGGTAATCCTAATCTTTATTTTTAAAATATCATTAAGTCTTAATAATCTTTTATTCTATAATATACTATAGACCTTATGGATGTTTTGTATGTTTTTTTGAGTAAAATATATTAAGCTGGATTTTAAAAAATCCAGCTTAATACTCTTAATTATTTATGTAATTCATAAAACCTATGCTTCTTCAGCCTTTCTTTGAAGTCTTAAGTGTGCATTTCTTTCTGGCTTATTAATTACATATTCTCTGCATTCATCACTACAAAATCCCTCATGCTCTTTTTCACATGATTCACAACATATGTAATGACTGTGACAATCATCATTATAACAGTTTATATATCTATCACTTGGATTTCCACAATGATGACACTTAGAAATAATAATATCTTCTTCTGTGTTATTAATTCTTACTGCAATTCTCTCATCAAATACATAACACTTACCATCAAATAGTTTTCCTTGAACCTTTTGATCTTTTCCGTAGGTTACAATTCCCCCATCTAATTGATAAACATCATTAAAACCTTTATTCATAAGAACTCCTGTAAGCTTTTCACATCTTATACCTCCAGTACAGTAGGTTAAGATTTTTTTGTCCTTATGTTCACTAAGTTCTTTATCTATCCACTCTGGGAACTGTTTAAAATTCTTAACATCTGGTCTTATAGCATTTCTAAAATGACCAAGCTCATATTCATAATCATTTCTTCCATCAACTACAATAACATCATCTCTTTGAAGCATTTCATGAAAATCTTCTGGTTTAAGATGAGTTCCTGTAAGTGATATTGGATCTACATCATCATCCTCTAGAAGAGTTATTATGCTATTTTTAGGTCTTACAAATATCTTCTTAAAGGCATGTTCATCCTCATAGTCCATTTTAAATACCATGTCTTTAAATCTTTCATCACTATGAAGTATTTCCATATACTTTTCAGTTTCTTCAATAGAACCTGAAACTGTACCATTTAACCCTTCCTTAGCAACTAAGATTCTTCCTTTTAAATTTAAGCTCTTACAAAGAGCTAAGTGTTCCTTTGAAAACATCTCTGGATCTTCTATGTTTACAAATTGATAATATAATAATACTCTATATTTTTTTTCCATCATATTAAACTACCTCTTTAATATTATTTCACTAAGGATTATATAATAATCTCTTTTATTAATCAATAACAATTATTAACTGTAAACCTTTATCATTTATCTCTTTTTAAGAATAAAATCCTTTTTAGTAAATAAAAATCCCCATGCAATATAAACCTTTTCCCTTTTAGTTCATTGCCATATAGCAAATAGTAATTTAATATTCTAAAGTATGTATTCTTCTTACTATTTATCTGATAGCTATAAGCTTTAACACCCCGATCCTCTAAAGGTGGGGGGTAACAGTTTCAATTATTCAAAGTAAAATATTCGAGTTTTAGAACAATAAAAAGAAGCTGTGATTTTTCTCTACCACAGCTTCTTTACTTTAAATTATAAGTCTATACTTTTTTATAGATTATAATTTACCTTTCTATATATTCTTTTCTTACTATCTAAAAGCTCTATCTTTTTCATTTTTATAAGACCATCTATAACTAGATTTGAAAACTGAAGACTATTAGTAACTGAAAGTTTTCTCTTACTCCAAATAACTCTTGATTTTTCATCTTCTATAATTTCTCTTATCTCTTTTGCACTAAGATTTTCTTTAGTTCTAAAGGCTTTTAAAACCTTTCTTATACATTTTGAGTATAGCTTGTTTATAAGTACCCCATTAAGGGTTTTATCCTTTATAATTCCTATGTATATAAGACCCATAGTTATTAAAGCTATTAATATTATATAGATTATATATTTAAAAATCATACTACTCCCCCACTTTTTTATAGCTATAATTTTTTAATATGAGGCATTATTATGGTTAAACTATATACTTTAAAATACTATGCATTAGTAGTTAAATTTTTATATTCAAAAATTTACAACTTAGCAATTTAATTTTATTTTATCTAAAGGCAAATAATCATAACAGAGTAATATAATATTTAAGTAGTAGCACCTATTCCTACTTAAATATTATACATTTATTATCATTGAGAATCTTTATATAATTTAAAAGCCTTGGAAGAGATGGTTCTATTCTCTCTCCAAAGACCTCCTTTATTTTATTATCTATGTTATATATGTTATTTTCTCCATTGCAAAGCTTCCATATCTCTGACCCAATCTCTTCTAGTTCTAAACTTATAACCTCAGGTCTTTTAAAAATCTTATGCATTACCTTTTCAAAGGCAGAATCCCTGGGAATTTTTAATATAACTTTGCTATTCTTATCTTCCCAAAGAATTCGTTGATTTCTAATAGGTATAAACTCCATCATATTTCTATCCTTTTTCATAATACTCTCCCATCTATCAAAATATACTATTTAAACCAATGAGGTTTTTCTTGTAAGTTACCCCATATCTTTTTTTCTACTTGCTACACCTTTTCAATGTAGTCCCTTATGGACAGTTGCCCCCCACATAATTTATCTTATGGCTATAAGCTTTAACACCCCCATCCGCGTGTAAGCTTTGGGATAACAGTTACGCCACCCCTAGATTAAATCATCTAACCTTCAGGTGGTGGAAAGAACACCACCTGAAGGAAGATTCTCTCCATTGATTCTTAGATACTTTTTATGAGGGGGATCTTACTGCCTCTTAATAAGCTTTAAAGTATAAACTTTATCCTTTTTATTTAAGCCTTTTCAGCTCTTTTCATAGATTTTTTAAGAATTATAACAAAAGAAACAGTTAATAAAATAAAGCATATAAGGGATCCCAATTGCCCTAAAGGAGGATTTTTAAATGCAAATTCAATTCCTCCTGCAGTAAGTCCTGCTAATATTACTCCCATTAATCCTTCCCCAGCAATTAGTCCTGAAGCATATAATACTCCTGACTCATTGGCTAAAGTTTTCTCATCTTCATTTTTTACAAACTTATCAATACATCCCTTTATAAGTCCTCCAACCATTATTGGAGTAGATAAATGTATTGGAAGATACAGTCCTATAGCTACTGGGAGAGATGGTACTCCTAGGATTTCAAAAATTATAGCTGAACCTACTCCCATAAATACTAAGTTCCAAGGTAAGTTTCCATCCATTATACCTTCTATTATAAGTTTCATAAGCCCCGCTTGAGGTGCTCCGAGTTCTGCTGAACCAAAAGTATATGCCTTATTTAAAAGAATCATAACTGCCCCAACTATACAAGCTCCAGCCACTACCCCAATAAGTTCTCCAAGTTGTTGTTTAGATGGAGTTGATCCCACTAAATATCCTGTTTTTAAATCTTGAGAAGTATCTCCTGCTATAGCAGCTGCTGTACATATAACTGCACCTATACATAAGGCTGCTATCATGCCTTCCTTTCCTGACATCCCCATAGCTTTTAATATTACTGTTGTTAAAAGTAAGGTTGCAATAGTCATTCCTGACACTGGATTTGAAGAACTTCCTACAAGTCCAACAATCCTTGAAGATACTGTAACAAAAAAGAATCCAAAAATAGCTATTAAAATTGCCCCTATAAAACCCACTGGAATCTGTGGAAAAACTGCTATAGACACTATTGCTATTAAAAGAACAATTATTATAAATTTACCACTTAAATCCTTATCTGTCCTTTCAATAACTCCCTCTACTTTTGTTCCAAATCCTTTTATTACATCTTTAAAAGATGAGAATATAACAGGAAGTGACTTTATTAAACTTATAATTCCTCCTGTAGCCACAGCTCCTGCTCCTATATATTTTAAATAATTACTCCAAATGCCATGAGCATCTAAGTTCTTAACTAAATCCTTGGCTGGAAATATTATTTCTCCTGCTGATTCTCCAAAGAAAGAAATCATTGGAATAAAACAAAGCCAACCAAGAATTGCTCCAACAAGCATATAAGATGATATTCTAGGACCTATAATATATCCTACTCCTAGTAAAGCTGGCAAAGTATCCATACCTACAGTAGCATTTTTAAAACCTGCTATGGAAGTCTCTATTTCTGTAGGAAAAATCTTAACCCCATCTCCTAAAAACTTATAGCCTGCTCCAATAGCCCCTCCTAAAAATACAAGCTTTGCTCCTGTTCCCCCTTCTTCTCCTGCAACTAATACCTCAGCACAAGCTACTCCTTCTGGATATGGAAGAGTTCCGTGTTCCTTAACTATTAAATACCTTCTTATAGGTATCATAAATAAAACCCCAAGAACTCCACCTACAAGGGTTATTATTCCCATAGTTACTATTGATGGATCTTCTCCCCATAAGAATAACGCAGGTATTGTAAAAATTGCCCCTGCAACTAAAGATTCTCCTGCTGAGGCTATGGTTTGTACAATATTATTTTCTAATATAGACTTTCTTTTTAAAACTCCTCTAACTATAGCCATAGATATAACTGCTGCTGGTATAGAAGCTGAGATTGTCATCCCAATTTTTAATCCTAAATAAGCATTGGCTGCACCAAAAATTATACATAGAATAATACCGATAACCACTGATAGAGCTGTAAATTCTGGCATAACCTTATTAGCTGGTACATATGGTATATACTTCTCTTGTCCTTCCTTTAATCCATAGGCACCCTCTGGTAAACCCTTTTTCATTAATTCCACTCCTTAAAATTTCTAAATTGTAGCTTATCTATCCCCCTCCTTAATTGCTATTAGCTTTTAAATTTTTAAAGCTATCTTATTTAAAATATATTACTTAAACACTCATTGTATTACCTAAAATAGCCTTTTATTACACATATTCATAATATAGTCATAATACTAATCATGATTTTTTAATATATCTATATATAAGTTGTAATATTAAAATCCAATTAGATTTAGCTAAAACCTATAGAGCCATCAAGCACTGGGATAAGTATTTAATTTTTACATCCACTTAAGAAATGTTAAGCAACTCTTAAAAATTTAAAAGCCATGTATAAATAGGAAACTATGGCTCCTTAATATACATGGCTTTTTTCTGATTATTTATAAATCATATTATAATTTAACTTTATAAATATTTTTGATAATTAATATATAGAGTCCTTCTATCTTTACCCTCATTGTTGATTACTTAAAGAAACACTTCTACTAGTAAAATAAATTAAAGATCCAAATATAACAAGTAGTTCTATAGGTAAAAATATTTTTGGTAACTTTAATGACTGGGCTGAGTAAGAAGTTATATAGAAAAAAACTCCTAATATCTCTATTTTAAGCAATATTATCATAGTTTTTATACATCTATAAACATCCTTTTTCCCTTTCTCTGTTTTCGCTGAAGGAACATTCCATATTTTCGGAAAAAAAGTTACTATTGTAAGTCCAAAATACATTGCTCCCCCA
This sequence comes from Clostridium hydrogeniformans DSM 21757, assembly GCF_000686705.1. Taxonomy (GTDB): domain Bacteria; phylum Bacillota; class Clostridia; order Clostridiales; family Clostridiaceae; genus Clostridium_Z; species Clostridium_Z hydrogeniformans. The sequence goes on from NZ_JMLJ01000006.1 coordinate 53,631, forward strand.
ATAATAGGCATTATTAATATTTGAGTTTTATCAACCCATCTATCAATTCCTCCTAATGCATTATAATGACCTGGAACCATATCTGGAATACTTCCCCAACTCTTTATAATAAAAATAAAGAAGGCCATTAAAATCATAGCACCTATCATCTCTAAAATAAGTTGAAATTTACTATACTTTATTTCCATTTTTACTTAACTCCTAAACTATTATAAATTATCCTCGATTCATAATACTTAAATTTTATAATTAAGTACAGCATCTTATATACTTATTATATCATAATTTCAATAAATTGTATTCAATTATATTATTTTTCATTTTTAAATAAGTATTCTATCTAAATTGTAAATTGAAAAAGTAAGTTTCGGTATTATCCATAAACAGAAGTTAGTTTTGCAAAGTATTTATATAATTAATTTTATAAAAATTTTTTAATATAAATTTCTCCTCATAATCATCTTAAGAGTTAAGCATATTTACTTTTTCATACCCTTTCTTATTTTAAATTAAATAAAATAAGTGTATCCCATCCCTTCTAAGGTTAAGATACACTTATAAATTAACTAATTATATTAAAAACTTAAGTACAAATATAATACCTACTACTAGTGTAGCAATACTTATATCTTTATATTTCCCAGTAAATAATTTTAACAATATGTAAGACACTACTCCAAATACTATACCATCAGATATACTATAAGAAAAAGGCATCATTATTATAGTTAAAAATGCTGGTAATGCTTCTGTATAATCATCTAGCTCTATTTCTTTAATTGGTTCTATCATAAATAATCCAACTAACACTAAGGCTGATGCTGTAACTGCTGGAGTTATAACTGCAAATATTGGAGAGAAAAATAATGCTAAAAAGAACATTACTGCTGTGGATACAGCTGTAAGTCCTGTTCTTCCTCCTTCTGCAACTCCAGCTGCACTTTCAACAAATGTACTTACTGTGCTTGTTCCAAGGCATGCTCCTACAGTAGTTCCTATGGCATCTGCAAATAAAGCCTTCTTTATGTTTGGAACCTTTCCATCCTTATCAAGCATTTTTGCTTTAGTGGCAACTCCAACTAATGTTCCTATGGTATCAAACATGTCCATAAATAAAAGGGTAAATAATACTATTGCCATATCTAGAGTAAATATATTATTCCACTGAAACTTAAAAAATACAGATCCAATAGATGGAGGCATACTCATAATATTAGATGGAAGAGTAGTGACTCCCATAGGTATTCCTATTAAGGATGTTAAAAGCATACCTATAAATAATGCTCCCTTTACCTTTCTAGATATTAATACCCCAGTAATAATTATACCTATTATAGCTAAAAGTCCTGGTCCCTTTGTTATGTTTCCAAGTCCTATTAAAAGTCCACCACCTTCTGGATGAACAACTATTCCAGCTCCTTCAAGTCCTATAAGTGCTATTAAAAGTCCAATTCCAACTGATATCCCTCTTTTTATACTCATAGGTATGGAGTCTACAACAGCTTCACGAACATTAAATAAAGTTAAGAATATAAATATAAGACCTTCTAAAAAAACTGCTGTTAATGCAAACTCATAAGAATATCCCATACCCTTTACAACTGTAAAAGCAAAGAAAGCATTTAGTCCCATACCTGGTGCCTGAGCAAAAGGAAGTTTTGCATATAATCCCATGACTAAGGTTGCAACCACTGCTGAAATTGCTGTAGCAGTAAATACAGCCCCTTGATCCATACCTGCTACAGATAATATAGATGGATTAACTATTAATATATATGCCATAGTCATAAAAGTAGTAATTCCAGCTATTATCTCTTGTTTAATATTTGTATTATTTTCCTTTAGTTTAAAAAAGTTTTCCAAAAATTTGCCCCTCTTTCTTTTGTAATTATAAGATTAGTTTATCCCATAGATTTTAATTCTAGCACTTTAGATATTAAAGACTTATATAGTAATTGTAAAATTTAAAAATTACTTAAATTAATTTCTTTCTCTAGTTAAAGTAAAGTCTTTAAGTTTATAGCTCTTTTCTTATGATTTTATGACTTTAAAAGTTAAAATCACAATTTTTGACTTTTTTTAAAACTTAACTAACTCAATAGGCCACATTAAAACTTATATAGGGTAATCCCTCACCTAAGTTAATCTTTCCCTATACCTATTATATTTAGCCCTAAAACATAATCTATTATTATATCCTTTTACTAATCTCTATGTATTTAATAATAGTCCCTATATTATAATAATAGATTTCTTTACTTTTTCCAAGAACTTTTGCGAACATTTTTTCTTTTTTTAGAATAATCTTATGTGTTTCTAAAAAATATTTTATATAAATAAAAAAACACACTGAGAATCGGGTCCATAATTCTCAGCATGCTTTTTTTAATTTAACCAGTAAGTTATAAATATATATAAATTTATATATTTATCAGTTTAATAATTTTAAGCTTCCATTTCTAATCTTTCTTTTTCTTCATCCTCAATACTCTTCTTAGGTAATATTATATTTAAAGCAAGTACTACAATAGTAGCTATTACAACTGCTGATTTACCAAATATCATCATAACCCAATCTGGGAATAATGCAAGAGCTTCTGGAGTTTGTGTTATACCCATTCCAAGAGCTACAGCAAGTCCTACTATAGTAACATTTCTACCTGATAATTCATCTTGAATTATTAATTTTATTCCTGTCATTGTTATCATTGCAAAAACTGTAATGGTAGCTCCTCCAAGAACACATTGTGGTATGGTAGTCATTAAAGCTCCAATTTTTGGAATAAATCCTGCAAGAAGTATTACTCCTGCTGCAATCATTAGTATAAATCTACTAACCACCTTAGTCATTACAACTATTCCAACATTCTGACTATAGGTTGCTGTTGGTAGTCCTCCAAATATTGATGCTAAAACACTAGCTACTCCATTACCTATAATTCCTCCTGATAGCTCCTTGTCCTCTGCTTCCCTGCCAAGTCCACCTACAGTAGTTGCAGAAATATCTCCTACTGCTTGAACTGCATTAACTACATATATAATAACCATGGATATTACTGCTGATGGATTAAACTCCATACCAAAGTGTAAAGGCTTAGGTACTGAGAACCATCCTGCCTGAGCTACTGGAGTGAAATCTACTATACCAACTATAATGGATATTATATATCCAACTACTATACCAACTAATATAGAAGCAAGTTTTAAATATCCTTTAGTAAATTGGTTGCAGAATAATACTACTACAAGAGTTATAATTGCTATTATCCAGTTTGTATAAGATCCATAGGTTGGTGATCCTACTCCCCCTGCAATATAATTTATTGCAATAGGGTATAATGATAATCCTATTGTAAACACAACGGTTCCTGCCACAAGTGGTGGAAAGAACTTTCTAAGTGGTTTAATAAATATTCCTACTATTATTGCTGCTAAAGAACCAATAAGCTGGGCTCCAAAAATTGAAGCTATACCAAATTCTCCTCCTATTGCTATAAGAGTTGGTACATAAGCAAAGCTTACTCCCATAATTACCGGAAGTCTTGATCCTATCCTACCAATGGGATAAAGCTGTATAAGAGTTGCAATACCTGCTATAAACATAGCGCATTGAACCAATAAAGTCTTATCTGCAGTTCCTAATTTAACAGTTCCTGCAACTATAATAGCAGGAGTTATATTTCCAACTATCATAGCCAAAACATGTTGAAGAGATAATGGAATCGCTTTGTCCAAAGTAGGAATTCCATCTAAATCAAATACAGATGTGTTTTTTGTTGTTTTTGTCGACAACATTTCAATACCCCCTAAAATAAAGCTTATATATTGACAAAACTAAACTAATAAAGATGATTAATCTAGTTTTCAATAACAAGTTACCCAAAATCCTATTTCTCTCTCTATAAAGGATTTTGTATCTATTACATATATTCAAAACCAAAGCTAAAGAAAACCCTTACTAAAAATCATTAATTATATATAAGTTGTAATAAATCTTTAAAATAAAATTCTTAGTTAATCCTTTAATAATAGTAAGAATTTTTACTCAAATAAATTTATAATTACTTCAATATATATACTAAAATTAATCTTTGTAAAAATTTTAAACTTTTCTATGGTAGTTAACACATTATATTACCTAATTTAATTATATACTCTTTGACTTCAATGAAGTTAAATGAATACTTAATGTAATATAAGGTTTTTGCATAGTGTTTAAATGTTAAGTAAAACCCCTCTTTACTATAGATATTTTAAATAGAAACCGCACTTCCTATTTGTATATTCTATTTCTTTTCTCCCCTCCTATGTCCTATACTTATGATGTAATAATATGATGATTAAGGGGGAATTTTAAATGAAAAAGGAAGTTAGTATAAACAAAATTAAACAAGATGCTGAAGAGTTCTACAGAAGAGGGGATTTCTTTTGCTCTGAGGCAATAGTAGCTTCTATAAGAGAAAATTTTGAGTTGGACATGCCTGAAGAAATGATAGCTATGGCTTCTGGATTTCCTATTGGTATAGGAAAATCAAAATGTGTTTGTGGTGCAATTTCTGGAGGAATAATGAGTCTTGGATATTTCTTTGGAAGAACTGCAGGGGGAGACACTAAGGTTCAAAACACATTAAAATTAGCTAACGAGTTACAAGAAAGTTTTAAAAATAATCACAAGGTTTTATGTTGTAGAATCCTTACTCAAGGAATGGATATGGGTTCTGGGGAACATAAAAACCAATGTATTTCTTTTACTGGTGAAATAGCTGAAAAAGCTGCTGAAATAATAGTAAGAGAACTTGACTTTGTAAATACAGATAAATAATGGAGTGTAATCATGGAAAAAATCATTAAAAAATTACCTTTACCTATTTGTGGCTTAATGCTAGGTTTAGCGGCCCTTGGTAATCTAGTTCTATCTTATGGTAACATCTATAGAAATATTCTTGGAATTTTATCAGCCATAATTTTAGTACTTCTTATTATAAAAATAGTTTCTTGCCCAAAGGCTGTGGCTGAAGATTTAAAAAATCCTGTTATAGCTAGTGTATTCCCAACATTTTCTATGGGAATTATGATTTTATCCACATACATAAAGCCCTATGCACCAAGTTTTGCATTAATACTTTGGGTTTTAGGACTTACTATTCATATTTTACTTATAGCCTTTTTTACAACAAAGTTTATATTAAACTTTGATATGAAAAAGGTGTTTCCAAGTTACTTTATAGTTTATGTAGGAATTGTGGTTGGAAGCATAAGTGCTCCTGCTTTTAATCTATCCAATATTGGTCAATATTTATTCTGGTTTGGTTTTGTATCCTACATAATATTACTACCTATAGTACTATTTAGAGTATTTTGTACTAAAGGTATTCCTGAGCCTGCTCTGCCTACTATAGCTATATTTACAGCACCTGCTAGCCTTTGTCTTGCTGGATATATGGCATCTTTTAAAGATAAAAATATGGTTATTGTATGGTTCTTATTAGGGTTATGTTTAATTATGCTTTTAGGAGTACTTTTATATTTACCAAAGCTTCTTAAACTAAAGTTTTATCCTAGTTATTCTGCTTTTACATTTCCTTTTGTAATAAGCGGTATAGCATTAAAACAAACTAATAAATTTTTAATTGATAGTGGAAATCCAATATCATCTCTAAATTATTTAGTTAAGTTTTCTGAAGTTTTGGCACTAGTACTAGTTATATATGTACTTATAAAATACACTATATTTTTATTTGCAAGCAATGTAACTAAATCTACTAATGTAAGTAAAGGCATTTAGAAAAAATTCCAAACTAAAAACTTATTGACCTTAAATATAATAAAAATTTTTTCACTAAAATTTTTTAGAGACTAAGATTAAAACAAATTAATCTCAGTCTCTGTTTTTAGCTATTTATTTTTAGCATGGATCCGTTCTTGGATTGCATCTTTGTCCCCAGCAATGCTTTGGACATGATTCTCTACAAAGGCATTGTGATTTTATACTTCCCAAATTTTCTGTAGTCTCAACAGTAGATTCTTCCATAAGATTATCATTTTTAGGTTTTACTAAATACTCCACAATCTCTCCCCCTTTTAATTTATTATATAAATTAAATCTTAAGATTTAATTTAAAAACTAACTAACAACACTTAATTGATTGAATAGTATTATCTATACTCTTATCTTTAATGCTTACAAGTTTCCTCAAGTAATCCTCTAATGTATACTTTATACCTGCACACCTGTCTATATTCTTATCTACCCTAGTTCTCGGACATCCTCCCATACATATAGGAAGCACCTTGCAATCTTTGCATTCACTATCATTAATAGTATCATATAAGGAATATTCTAAAATATATTTAGGATTTTTTATTCCATCTTTAATAGTTCCTAAGCAATATTCTTCACGTCCTATATCTGACCAGCATTTATACATTTTTCCTTCTGGATCTATAACATATGCATTTAGACTATCAGCGCAGCAATAATTATATTTTGATCTAGGATATTTATCAAAAACTGATAATTTATCATTAGACTTTGATAAAAAATCTGTAAAGTCAAGTTCAAGTTTAGAAAACTCTTCTACTGTTAAACAGTTTTCCTCCTCATAGTTTCCATTTATAGGTTCAATATATCCTAAATAAGGAATGACCTTATCTTTTAAACCATACTTAGATAAAACATCAAATATGTAGAATATCTCATCTTTATTATTTTTATCCGTGTTTATTCTTATAGCTACACTAGAAAAGTCATCAATTATATCAGCTATATTTTCTATTATCTTTTTAAAAGTGGGCTGTCCCCCTGATAAGAATCGCTTAGAATCATGACTTTTTTCACATCCATCTAAAGTTACCTGCATAGACTGTATTTTAAGTTCTTTAAATTTCTTAACAATATCTTTATTTAATAAATACCCATTAGTAACAATAGTAGCAGAATAGCTTATATTCTTTTCTTTACATATTTCTATTATTTTATAAGAAAGTTCCTCTATAACATCCATGGCAAGTAATGGCTCGCCTCCATACCATGATATATCTAAAATTGATATTGTATCAGCCTCACTCCTTATAAATTCTATAAGCTTATCTTGAACTTCCTTAGACATCTTAGTAAAATTACTATGATCTTTCTGATAACAATATACACATGCGAAATTGCATCCTAAAGTAGGAGCTATGGTTAACCCTAAATCCTTAGTAGAAAACCTTTTTTTAAGCTGTAAATATTTCAATATCTCTAATTCATTAATATTATCCTCTATTAAGAACCCACCTTGAAGTAAATCATTTGTCAGTTTTAATTCCTTATCAAATACATTTTCATCAATCATATTTTCAAATTTTTCATAATCCCCTTTAGACATAAGTGCTAAGGCATTTGTCCTAGAGTTATAGGCTATTAATTTATCTTTTTCTTCTGAGTCATAAAAAATATTGAATTTAGAAGCTTTCATCTATTAACTCTCCCTTCAAAAATATCTTTAAATTTGTTATATTAAAGAGTAAATATATTTTTAATGTAAATTAATTACTTATACTTTTAAAGATCATACTCTATTTCCGTAATATCATTTTACTTTATTTATACTAATTGGTAAATATTGGTGTAATGTGATTTTAGAAAGATATATTCAATATTCTCTCTATTGCTTCATATATATTAGTTTTTCTAAAATTAATATTATTAATTTATTATTTTTTAGTGTATTTTAATTGTAATTAGTTAATTTAGACCCTTTTTACTAAAAATAAATAAAGTGAGTAGTACTATATTTAGACTTTTATAGCACTACCCACTCTATTTTATAAATAAATTTAAATTTTTTAACCTAATGAGTTCCCTCTACAACCTTAAAGTTGTTTTTAATAAGAAAATCCTTTATTTCATTATATCTGTTGCATTCAACCTCAATACATCTTGACATATGTACTGTATCCACTTCCATTTTATTAAGCTGAGTCACCTTATACTCTAATTCCTTATCTAAATCACTTCCACATCCATTACAATGAAAGAAGCTACATAGATTAACTTTAGAATTATCCTTATAAATCTCAAAAGCTTTTTCTCTCTCATTAAAGGCTTTAAAACACCATGTACCAGAACATTCAAAGGTCATCTTTTTACATACCATTATAGCTATATTCATTTTTCATCCCCCACTCTATCCTCTGTTAGATCTCACTTAAACATTTAGATAGTCATTCATTAGATTATCTCTTAAATAAAATTATACTATCTTATCCTTTAAAAACATAGATAGAATAAATTTCACAGTACTAGAAAATAATTTAATATTGCAAATTCTTTCTTCATCGTTTATAATGAGAACGATTATCAATTTCATTATAAAGAGGTGATTTATATGTTTAAAGATTTATTTCAAATAATACTTACCTCCGCAGAAAATGCATTTCTTCAAGTAGGTGTTTTTGTTGGAGCTGTTCTTATTATATTTGGTTATATTGATTATAAAAAAGAGGGAAAGCTTATAAAAACTATTGAAAATTCTAAAAAGCTACAACCTCTAATCGGTGCATTTTTAGGGTTAACCCCTGGATGTGGAGGAGCTATTTTAATTATGCCTCTCTTTATTAAGGGTAGTGTAAGCTTTGGTACTGTAATAGCTACTTTAATAGCAACCATGGGGGACTCGGCCTTTGTTCTTATGACAGTCTCTATGAAAGCTTATATTTTAGTAAGTATACTCTCTTATATAGTGGCTATAGCTGTTGGATACCTAGTTGACTACTTTAAACTAGAGGATAAATTAAATCTTAGAAAAAATATTACTACTAATTCTTCTAGTACAAGCCATAAACCCTATGAAGGTGTATTAACTGAATATGAAAGAGGACTTTCTAAGGTAGAGCCTACTTCTGAAAAGAAGCATATTGGCCACAGTGAAGGTGACTTTATAGATATAGCTCTTCATCATAGTGATGAAGGTAATAAGCTTAGCGACAAGGTTTATAAGTTTACCCATGGTATTGGATATAAAATCTTTTGGATTTATATTTCCATAGGTTTAATACTAGGGATTGCTCTTTTAGCTCAAGTGGATGTTAATAAAGACTTTTTAATACCTAATCTAGGTAAATTTATAGGGATTGGTGGTACATTATTTTCTATAGTATATATGATATTAAATAAGAAATTTTTAAATGATGATAGCCACCCTGAAACAGAAAGTAAGCTATTTTCTCTTAAAGAAACATTTATTCATAATGCTTCAGAAACTGCCTTTGTTGGTACTTGGGTATTCTTTGCCTACTTAGTATACGATATAGGCGTATATTTTATGGGAGGAGAAATTGTAATTGAAAATATGTTAACTGCAACTGGTTTTGCCGCAGTTATAATAGGCGCATTAATAGGATTAATCCCTGGTTGCGGTCCTCAAATTATATTTGTAACTTTATTTACTAAAGGCTTCATTCCTTTTTCTGCTTTACTTTCTAATGCCATATCTCAAGATGGAGATGCTCTTTTCCCTTTAATTGCTATGGATAAGAAATCTTCTATGTGGGCAACTATTATAACTACAATACCTTCAATAGTCATTGGTGTTTTATGTTATTTATTAGAAATATACGTGTTTTAAAGCTTTAGTAATCTCTAATAGATAAAAAAAAGGATAAGCCTTAATTAAAAGCTTATCCTTTTTCTTATTCTTAATATATTTTTTATGTGTTCATTATCTAAAACTTCAATTGTTATTATTATTATTAACTACGCAATAAGAAACTCTTCAAGTATAACAGCTCTTATAGACTCATATTTTATATGGTCTGGAAGATATGATTTTATCTTACTTACCTTATCTATCCCGTGTTCCTTACATGCCTCTAATATAACCTCTTTATCTTCATTATCATAAAGCTCTTCTAAGTTTAACTTAAAGTCTAAGGTGCTTCCCTCTTTAATATAATCTGTAACATAGCCTAATATAGTAGAAACAGACACTTCTATTTCTTTAGCTATTTCATTTATATTTTTATTTTCTCTTAGCATGTCTAAGGCTATTTCATGATTTGCCCTAAATTCTCCATCTATTATAACTTTTCTTTTTTTCTTCTCCTGCCAATTAGGTTTAATCTCTTTATGATTAATATATTCTTGTACAATAGATACTATAGCTTCTCCAAGTTTCTCTATTTTTTTAGGTCCCATTCCTGATATATCTTTAAGATCATCTAAATCCACAGGATATCGTCCACTAATCTCCTTAAGAGTGTTTCTTGATATAATCTTTTGAGATAATTCCCCACTTTCCTTTGAAACTTTCTCTCTTAAATTTATAAGCTTTTCTAAAAGTTCTAAATCCGTAGAAACTTGTAAAAATTCATCATTAGAATCTTCACTATTTAAGGATTCTATATTTATATTATTTTCTTCTACATATTTAAGTATAGTAGATTTAAACTCTTCTCCGTACTTTTCATACTTAACAGCTCCAACCCCTGAAATATCCATAAATTCCTCTTTAGATTTTGGATATTTTATACTCATTTCCTTTAGGGTTCCATCTCCAAATACCATATAAGGGGCTATTCCATCCCTAAGTGCTAATTCTCTTCTTAAAGCTCTAAGTACTTCAAATAAATCATTATTAATTGCAAGGGTTCCTTCAACCTTAACCTCTTTAAATTCTACCTTATCTTCACTTTTAAGCACCTTAATGGATCTTTCATTAAGCTTAATTACTGGATATGCTCCCTCATCTAAATCTATAAATCCATGGGAGATAAGAGTATTTATAAATTCTTTTAAGTTATCCTTTGAATATTCCTTCATTATTCCATAGGTAGATAATTCCTGAAAACCAAGATCTGTAACCTTTTTATTTTTAGACCCTCTAAGCACATCTATAATCATAGTTGTACCAAAGTTTCTTTTCATCCTATATATACAAGATAAAACCTTTTGAGCATCTAAGGTCTTATCTACTATTTCCCCTTGAGAATTACAATTGCTACATTTTAAGCAAGAGCCTTCATATTCCTCTCCAAAATAATTTAATATATATTTTTTATAACAATCATTACTGTGAACTAAATCCACTATTTGCTTTAGCATTTTATATTGATTGTTTTTTCTATTTATATTTTCTGTACTCATTTCTATTAAATATTTTTGGGTATGTACATCCCCTGGACTAAAAAGTAATATACATTCACTTTCTTCCCCATCACGGCCTGCTCTACCTATTTCTTGGTAATATCCTTCTATATTCTTAGGAAGATTATTATGAATTACATATCTTATATTAGATTTATCTATTCCCATACCAAAGGCATTAGTTGCAACCATTATATTTATTCTATCATGTATGAAATCCTCTTGATTTTTCTTTCTCTCTTCATCAGAAAGGCCAGCATGATATCTATTCACTGAAAACTTATTACGAAGAAGAATCTCATATAAAGAATCCACTTCTTTTCTTGTGGCACAATATATAACCCCTGACTGATCCTTATTATTTTTAATATAGTTTTTTATAAATCTATCCTTATTTTGTCCCTTTATTACCTCTATGGTTAAGTTCTCCCTATCAAAACTAGAGATAAACACTTTGCACTCTTTAAGTCCTAAAGACTTAACTATATCTTCCCTAACCTCTTCAGTTGCTGTTGCAGTAAATCCTGTAACAATAGGCCTATTTACAAGACTATTTATAAAATGAATTACGCGTCTATAGCTACTTCTAAAATCATGTCCCCATTGAGATACACAGTGAGCTTCATCCACAGCTACTTGGGATATATTAACTGATGTAATAACACTTAAAAATTCATAGGATTCTAGTCTTTCTGGTGCCACATATATAATCTTATATTCATTATTCTCTATTCCACTTATAATTTCTCTAAATTCTGTAGTACTAAGGGAACTATTTATGTAAGCTGCTCCAATCCCCATGGCTTTAATTGAATCTACTTGGTCCTTCATAAGAGAAATAAGAGGTGAAACCACAATGGTTACCCCCTCTAAAAGCAATGCTGGTATCTGATAACATATGGACTTTCCTCCACCTGTTGGCATAATAGCAAGTACATCATTTCCTTCTAAAATACTTTCTATTATATCATCTTGCCCTTTTCTAAAACTCTTATATCCATAAAACTTTTCTAAGGTTTCTAATGCCTTTTTATTCAAAATTTTCACCTCTATATTTTACCTTACTCTTATATAATAATATATTTAATTTCCTAACCATTATATATAGGAAATTCTTTCTTTTATTAAATTTCTACTATTTCAACATTATCATAACCTATTCTTTTTATCAAATTTCAAAAATTTATCTAATGGTTAGGAGCTGTAACACCCCCATCCTATTAAATGTGGGGAATAACAGTTGCTACAACCCTAGATGAGCTTATCTAACCTTCATATGGTGGAAAGAGTACCCCATGAAGGAAGATTCATTCTATTAAATATCTAGAGTATTATCCAAAATAAATTACCTTATTCAATTATTTTCACTTTAGAAAAGTTAAAGAGAAAGAGCTTTATTAAAAGATTCCTTTATATCATCTATATCCTCAATCCCTAGTGATACTCTTATTAAGTTATTCCCAATTCCTAATTTTTCTCTTTCCTCCCTAGGTATAGCTGCATGAGACATTTTAGCTGGATAGGATATTATAGTTTCAACTCCCCCAAGACTTACCCCTACAGATGTATTTTCTATATTTCTTAAAAACTTAAGAGCTTTTTCTTCACTGCTAGTTTTAAAAGAAAGGACAGCCCCTCCTGAAGAGCTTTGGGATAGATGAACCTCTCGTCCTACATGTCCATCTAAATCTGGATAATATACCATTTCTATATCCTCTCTATTATTTAACCAGTTAGCTAAGGCTTTAGCATTACTACTGCATAAATCCATCCTTATCTTTAGTGTTTTAAGTCCCCTAAGAATAAGCCATGAATCCTGTGGTCCAAGAATAGCTCCAAAGCCATTTTGAACCCCATATACCCTTTTTCCAAGTTCCTTATTTTTAGTAACTACAAGACCAGCCACTACATCACTATGCCCCCCTATAAACTTTGTAGCACTATGGACTACAATGTGAGCTCCTAGTTCTAATGGCTTTTGAAAATATGGAGACATAAAGGTATTATCCACTATAACTATTAAATTATTTTCCTCCCCTATTTTACATGCCTCTTTAATATCCGTAATTTTTAATAAAGGATTGGATGGAGTTTCTAAATAAATCGCCTTAGTATTTGGTTTTATTTTTTTCTTTATATCTTGAAGGTTCTCTCCATTTATAAATGTAAACTCTATACCAAATCTATTAAATATAGTAGTTACTGCCCTATAGGTTCCTCCATAAACATCTTTGCCTATTAAAATATGGTCTCCTTTTGAAAAAATACTAATTACTGAACATATGGCTGCTATTCCTGATGAAAAGGCATATCCACATTCCCCTCCTTCTAAATGGGCTATGGTGTTTTCCAGCACCTCCCTAGTTGGATTTCCTGATCTTGAATAATCATACTTTCCAAAGTTATCTATATCAAATTGATGATAAGTTGATGTTTGATATATAGGAGTACTTACTGCCCCTGTTTCTTTATCTATGTTAAACCCATTATGAATAAGCTTTGTTCCAAATTTCATTGGTTATTCATCCCCTATCTTATAGTTATATAATCTATGATTCCATTATAAATTCCCCTAATTTTACTTTTCTTAAATAGCCTTATATATTATTATTAATAATCCTTATCTCTCATTTTCCTATAGGATAATTAAGACTTTTTATTATGATTCTTAGGATTACATCATTTTTTTATAATCCATTTATAGCTTCATTAAGATCTTCTATTAAATCATTAACCTCCTCAATTCCTACAGATAATCTAAGAAGTCTTTCATCAACTCCTAAGGATTTTTTTATTGCCTCTGGTATTTCTGAATGAGTTTGAGTAAATGGATAGGTTATAAGAGATTCTACCCCTCCAAGGCTTTCTGCAAAGCTAATTATTTTAACCTTAGATAGAATTTTATGAGCTAATTCTACACTCTCGGTTTTAATAGATATCATACTTCCAAATCCACTACATTGTTTTTTAGTTATGTTATACCCTTCATGCTCTTCTAAGCCTATATAATATACTTTTTCAATGCCCTTTTGATTCTTGAGCCATTTAGCTATTTTCATAGCATTATTCTGTGCACTTTTAAGTCTTATATGAAGAGTTTTAATCCCCCTTAATATAAGCCATGAATCAAAGGGCGATAAACAGGCTCCTGTGGATTTTTGGATTAATCTTATTCTATTAATTATCTCCTCATCACTTGAGACTACAAAACCAGCTAAGGCATCATTATGACCTCCTAAATACTTTGTTCCACTATGAACTACCACATGAGCCCCAAGATCTAGTGGCTTCTGAAAATATGGAGTTAAAAAAGTATTGTCAACTATTGATATAATTCTTTTCTCTCTGCAAAGTTTTGATATAGCTTTAATATCAGCCACCTTCATCATTGGATTAGATGGAGTTTCTATAAAGACCCCCTTAGTATTTTCTCTTAAATTCTTTTCTATATTATTAACATTTGTGGTATCTACAAAGGTCACTTCTAGTCCATATTCATTGTATATATTCTGAAATAATCTATAAGTACCACCATAAAGATCATCAGAGAGTATTATATGATTCTTTGGTTTAAATAGGTGAAGTACTGCTGTAACTGCTGCGACCCCTGTGGAAAATGCCATTCCTTCCTTTCCATTCTCCAATGTAGCTAAAGTGTTCTCAAGTTCCTCCCTAGTTGGATTTTGTAGCCTAGAATAATCATATCCAGTACTTTCATTAAGCCCTATGTGTTTAAATGTGGTACTTAAGTATATAGGAAAACTTATAGATCCCGTAGCATCCTCCCCACATCTTGTACCTCTTACTGCCTTAGTTTCAAAGGCTAAAGACTTATTCATTAAACTATCTCCCTTCATAATAAAAATTAATTTAATAATATCTCTACCTGAAACTCTACAGACATAAAAATAAAGGTTACTTCCTAAAAGCTAAGAAGTAACCCTTTAATTAATCAAGGTAAACTGTACTATAGTCTTATCTCTCAGGAAATCTGCAGGATTTAGCACCATATAAATAAAAATTTATTGGTTGCTGGGTTTCACAGGGCCAGTCCCTCCACCGCTCTTGATAAGATAAATATTAAATTATTACTATTTTACCTACATACCTTAGGATTTTTCAAGAAAATTTCTTCGACATTTTTTTCACTCATCCTATTTATCTAATTCTAAGCTCTACTATTATATAAGCACTAATAATTATAGCCTATAATATACATATAAAAATATTATTATCTATATTTTCCCAACTGAATTTTTATATTTTTTATAGAACGAATCTTCCTTTAGGTGGTGTTCTTTCCCCCACCTAAAGGTTAGATGAGTTAATCTAGTGGTGTATCAACTGTTATTCCCCACCTTACACGCGGATGGTGGGATAAAGCTTATAGCCATCAGATAAAAGTTTCTATAATTCTTAAGTTAAAAGCTCCAAAAATTCTTTAGAAATATTATTTCCCCAAAACAAGCCTTCTCTTGTTAAGAAAATCTTATCTTCCTTTTCTATAGCAAGTCCTCTTTTCTTTAAGTCTCCTATATATTTAAACACCTGATCTTTTTCTTTAATCATTGAATAATTAGTAGGAATTATTCCCCTCTGAAGGTCCCCCTTTATTCTAGATAGTTCTTTATACATAGGGCTAAATAGCATTCCCTTTCTTTTATTAAATTCATCAATAGAATTTCTATACTCCCCTATATCTACTGGATTCATCATCATTATATCATCAACACTTCCTCCAGCAGCTGCTCCTAAAGGCACGGTATCCTCTCCATTATGTCTACTCAAGATGTACTTATATTCATCTCTCTTTACCATTTTAGTTAATTCTAAAAATCTATAACCTTCTTTTTCACTATTGTCTCCTATAAGGTTAAATAATCGTTTATCAGTATCTAATCCTTCTGCTGCTCCTAAAGATGAATTTTTCATATTTATAAGAGAATATAAGGAGAATCCTGCTAAATCAAGATCATATATCTTATGTAAATCCTCTAAAAGATCTTCGCTACTTTGATTTTCATAGCTATAAATAAGATCCATATTTACATTAGAAAATCCAGCTTCTTTTAATTTTTTTAACTTATCATAGGCAAACTCTCCATCACCTTTTCTTCCAAAGAGATTTCTACCTCTTTTTGAAAAAGTCTGTACCCCTACACTAAATCTATTTACCCCTTCTTTATAAAACATATCTATCTTATCTTCACTAAGTTCTGTTACTGTAGTTTCTATAGTAAATTCAGCATCATCAGTGAAAGAAAAACTATTTTTTAATGCTCTTAAAATTTCTCTTAACCCATTAGTTTCTAGGGTAGTTGGTGTTCCACCTCCAAAATATACTGCATCAAAGGATGAATTTTTTATATAGTCTAGTGTGCTGTAGTTCTCCATCTCTTTTATAATAAGTTTATGATAATCCTCTGTAGGATTGCTTAAACTTCTTCTCATACTACAAAATGTACATATTTTATCACAGAAAGGAACATGGATATATATTGAGGACTTCTTTCTAGATTTCCCTTTCTCAGATATACCTCTTAGGTATTCATTTAAATCCCTTGGCCCTCTTGCTAGTTTTTCCATTACTGAAGCTGAGTCATGATGACTTTTTGCTCTTTTATTTAATTCCATTCTCTTTCATTCCCTTTTCAAATATTTCTTTTGCTCTTTCTATATCATTATCATCTGGATGTTTTGCAGCTATTTCATATCTTTTAAGCTTTTCTTCTGTTACATAATGAGGATGTCCTTCTGGAAAACTCTTAAACATCTCTACAAGTCTTTCATCTATCTTTCCTTGGCATATAAATTCACTTATTACTTCATTGTGGTTACTCTTTAATATGTTAACTCCATTTTCTAAGGACTCCCTACCATGAGGAGAATCTGGATAAGCTCCAAGAGTTGCAAAAACTCCTACTTTTTTATTCTTTATACTCTCCATAAATACCTTAGCCTCATCATTTGGAAGGGCCTTGTCCACCCAGTATCCTACAAAGATACAATCATACTTATCTATGGATTCCACCTTATTTACTGGCATAAAATCTGTTATATCCTTTGGCATAATCTGATTTAATCCTTCAGCCACCTTCTTAGTATTTCCTGTTTTACTTGAATAAGTTAATAATATCTTCATTTATATTCCTCCTTATATTACATTTAAATACACACTTTCATTGGAATAAAATAACATTCCCCTGTAATGTCACATAAATTTATAAATCCTTGAACCTTATATACTTCCTTTAAAAGCTTTTCATTGATAATCTCTTTAGGTTCTCCGAAAGCTACTATCTCACCATTTTTCATAACTATTACCTCATGACTATACTTCATAGCTTGATTTATATCATGAAGGACCATTACCACTGTTATGTTATACTTTTTATTTAACTCTCTAACAAGATCTAAGACTTCTATTTGATGGAATATATCAAGATAAGTAGTGGGCTCATCTAAAAATAAAACTTTAGGCCTTTGAGCTAGTGCCATAGCTATCCACGCTCTTTGTCTTTCTCCTCCTGAAAGTTCCATTACAACCTTATCTCTAAGCTCCATGAGCTTAGTAGCTTTTAATGCCCAATTTACTATTTCCTCATCTTCCTCATTGTTTACTTCAAAATAACCTTTATGTGGTATCCTGCCATAATACACTAATTTCTCTACAGTAATATCATCAGGACAATAATTATTTTGGAATACTGTGGCAATAGTCTTTGATATCTCCTTACATTTTAAGGTCTTTATATCTTTTTCTCTTAAAAGTACCTTACCTGACTTAGGTTTATTAAGATTACATAAAAGATTTAATAATGTAGATTTCCCTGATCCATTTGGTCCTATAATTGTTGTTATTTTACCTTCTTTAATTTTTATATTTAAGTCTTCAATAAAATCTTTTCCCTCAATATAGGTAAATCTTAATTTCTTTGCCTCTATCATTACCTATCACTCCTTCTTAAAAGATAAAGGAAGAATGGTCCTCCAATAACAGCCATAACTATTCCTACTGGAATTTCATAAGGCGCTGCTATAACCCTTCCAAAGGTATCTGCTAACAATAAAATAAGAGCTCCTAGTACTGCACTAAAGGGTATTAATACCTTGTGATCTGAACCTATTATCATTCTTGAAATATGTGGAACTACAAGTCCTATGAAACCTATTACTCCCACTATAGATGTTGAGACCCCTGCTAAAAACACAGCTACAGCAGATATAAGTATTCTTTGAACATTTACATTGAATCCTAGATTTTTAGCTGTCTTATCTCCTAATAAAATTATGTTACAACTCTTATATAGTGGAAGAGCTAGTCCTATACCTATTAAGGAATATATAAATAAAATATACACATCCTTCCATCCTCTTGTAGCAATATTACCATTTAACCACATAAGAACTCCTGAAATTTTATCACTATTTAATATGGAGAGCATACCTGAAATTCCACCTAAAACAGAATTTACTGCCACTCCAGCAAGGACTATTCTTACAGGAGATAACCCCTTTTTCCATGCTAAAGAATATATTAAAAAACAGGCAAAAGCTCCTCCAGTAAAAGCCATAAGAGGCATAGCAAAATATAATTTAGGAAAGTATAACATTACAAATATTGCAATTACGCTAGCCCCTGCTGATATTCCTGTTATCCCTGGATCTGCTAAAGGATTCTTCATAACAGCTTGAAGAAGTACTCCTGAAACAGCTAAATTTCCTCCAACTAATATAGCTATTAATATTCTTGGTAATCTTAAATCTCGTACTATTCCTGCATCTCCAGTAACTTCTCCCAAAAGCCCTTGTATAATCTCCATAAAGGGTACCTTCACGCTTCCTATGTTTATTGAAAAGTATATGGATATTAAAAGTAATGCAAAGATAGCTAAAAGGTACACCCTATTTTTTTTCATAAAACCCCTCTTTACTTATATATAATTTTTGATAATTTTTCTAATGCATCTATGGTCTTTAAATTAGCAGTCATTCCAAAATAACCATTTTCTAGTGTTACTACATTACCATTCTTAACTGCATTAAAGTTTTGCCAAGCTTTATTGTCTTTAAATTCTTTATCAACCATAGCCTTTGCAGCCTCTGGTTCTGCATGAGTTAAAACTAAAATAATATCTGGTTGCTCTTTAGCTAAAACCTCCATATTAACTGGTATATAAGGTGCTTTACCATCTTTTATAATATTTTCTCCCCCAAGTTTTTTAACCATATCTCCAAGGAAGGACTTTTCTGTTCCTATCATGAAGTTTCCTGGTGCACCAAACATTATCATAACCTTTGGAACATTCTTACCCTTAACTTCTTCAATAACCTTCTTTTCTCTCTCTTCAATATCTTTTAAAATTTTCTCTGCTTCTTTTTCCTTGCCTCCAATAGTTCCCATTTCCTCTATACTCTTTTTATATCCTTCAAAGGTTCCTAAATCTAAAAACTTAGAATTTATCTTACTATCTTCTAAGGATTTTTGAAGATCTTGTGATAAGGTTCCAGCAGATACAAACATTGTAGGATTTAATGACTTTATAACTTCAAAATCTGGTTTCATAGGATTACCTATTTCTTTTACTTCCTTAAGTTCTTTTGGAACTTCATAAGATGTAGTAGGTCTTCCAACTAACTTTACCCCCATATTATTAAACATTTCTGCTACTGCTACAGTCCCAGCAACTATTGTTTCTTCTTTCTTACTTTGTGATGCCTCTTTTGTTTTATCATTATCTTTAGGTGAACAAGCCACCATAGTTGTTATGGTTAAGGCAATTAAAATCACAGCTAAAACTTTCCTCATTTATTATTCCTCCAATTTATGTTATAATTTATTGATATTGATTATCAATATTATTCTAATATATATTTTATAAAATTATTTTAAGAATATTACTAAGTTTTTTAATAATATTAAGGAGAATTTTTATGGATATATTTTTTAATCATGGAGAATTATGTGTTAAAATAGTTAATCAAAATCTACAAGATGCCATAAATATGTATGATAAAAAAGTAAATATTATCCTTCATAAAGACAATAACGCTTCACATCTTAAAAAGTTTATTTACTCAATGAATACGTTTATTTATACCTATATTTATATAAAATCAAATATATCAGTATCTAAGTTATGTAAAAGAAATATGGATCTTATTGATAATTGTTACTCTAAAGAAGAACTTATTAAATTAGGAAGAAATATAGTAAAATCCTATATTAGAACTCCTAAAGATAATATATTAACTCCCCAAAATTCCTGCATAAAAAAGGCTTTATTTTATATACACAGTAACCTTCATAAGGAGATCACCCTAGCCCAAGTTGCAGATTATATTCACATAAGTAGAACTTATCTTTGCCACTTATTTAAAGAAAATACAGGATATAAATTTTGCGATTATATTAATAATGCACGAATAGTAATGGCAAAAGAGTTTTTGACTAATACAAACTTTAACTTAGATATAGTTTCATTAAGATGTGGCTTTAAAAGTCAAAGCCATTTTTCCACCACCTTTAAAAAATTTGAAAATATGACCCCTAATCAATATAGAAAAAATACTTTATTAAAAATCTCTAATATTCAATAGAGTAAATCTTCTTAATCACTCTAATTTAGCCCTAGTTAACCTGAAATTCTACTATTATATTTTTAACTTACATTTAATTTTATGAACTACTGAAAACCTATAATTTTAAAATAATTAATCCTATCCTTAACTGAAGAATCCATAATATTTTTTATACTAAAACTTTATAATACAAAAGATAAAGGTCACTTCCTAAAATCTAAGAAGTAACCCTTTAATTTATTAAAGCAAATATAGATTTAATATTAAGCTCTACCATTGTAATAAATTACAACAGAAGTATTACCTGAAGCTACAACCTTTAGCCTTGCGAACTTCATAGGTACTGTGACTGATGTAATATTATTAGTTGATGAAGGTACACTTTGAGCTGATGAATTATCCACATAGTAAATATCACTATCCACAGGAGCTACTTGAAGGGTAACTGTTATATTTGACGCTCCAGTATTTCTAATAAAGTAACTATTTTCCCTATACTGTGATATATTCTTAGTTAATAAATAAACTGTACCTGTAGCTACACTTGTACTTAGGGTGTCCTCCACAAACCCATTATTACTAACCTGAACTGAATCCTGAGTTCCACTTAAGTTCCTGATATTTAAACCATTAGCTGTTACAAGTATAGAATCCCTGGAGGAATTTAAACTTCTAATATCTAGTCCTGAAGCTGTTACAGTAATACTACTTACTGGAGAAAATAAAAACCTACCACTGGAGTCCACAGCAATAGGTTTAAACTCACTTCCGTATACTCCATAGACCGTTGTTTTAAGATCATTAGCTGAGCAATTAAATACTAAATAATTAGCCATCCTTCCTTCATTCCTTTATTTTTAATATAATAAGACTTTTTATTTTTTATTTAATCCTAAATTAGGACTGTCCAAAATAGTTTACAGTCACACTCCCTAAAAGTACAGCTGTAACCTTAATTCTTGCATACTTCATAAGGATACTAGGCTTAAATAACCTACTTCCCCCTGCTAGTAAACTAAAGCCAGTTCCATCATCCACATAATATGCCTCACTATCAATCGGGGCAACCTGAAGGGTTATTGTAACTGCAACTCCTCCCGTATTTCTAACTAAATAAATATTATTTTTATAGCTACCTATATTTTTGGATAAAAATATACGGGTTCCAAGGGCCACAATAGTTCCAGAATCTGAATCTTCTACAAAGTTTCTATTATAAACTTTAACAGAATCCTGGGTTCCATTTAAATTTCTAATATTTAAAGTAGTAGCTGTAACTGCTATGCTATCTGTTATAGAACTTATATTTCTAATATCTAAACTATTTGCTACAACAGTTTCAGTTAATGAGGAAGATATAATTAATTTTCCACTTGAATCTGAGGAAAAAGGCTTAAGTTCTCCCCCTGAGGTTGTTCCGTATATAGCTAACTTCAGATCACTAGGTGTATTGTTAAAGGCAATAAAATTCTTCATAGTAACCTCCTAATAAATACTCCTATCCCTCTGTTAATTTCTACTTTCTATAGTTCTCTCTACTCTAATCAATATATTATATATTTAAATTATATGTTCCCCTAGTATTAACAAAGAATTTTTAATGGTTAAATAAAAGAATTTTTACTACAAACTATTTACATTTAATTGGCTACATAATACAATTTATACAAAAGTATGAACATATTTTAGCTATATTCTTTTATAATTAATAGTAACAAGAGCTAAGTTTATGAAAAGTTTTATAAATTGAATAGGGTGGATTATTACTTAAGTTAAATTTACAGTTATCAATCCACATTTATTTCTACAAACTATTTTTTATATTGAAAAGGGGAAAATAAGATGAATTTAAAAAACATAGACACAAATAGATTAACATTAATTCCTATGACACTTGAGATGACTAAATCTTTAATAAATGGAAGTAGCCAAGAAGTTGAGAAGCTTGGATTTAAATGTGATAAATATTGGCCTACAGAAGATACAATGGATATTTTGCCCATTATAAATAATTCATTAGAAAAGAACAAAGTACCAAGTGGATTTGAAACTTGGATGATAGTAGACAAAAGTACTAAGAGAGTAATTGGAGATATAGGTTTTCATGGAATACCTAATGAAAATGGCGAGGTTGAAGTTGGATTTGGATTAGTTGAGAATGAAAGAGGAAAAGGTTTTGGGTACGAATCTTTAAATGCTATTATGGATTGGTTAAATCTTCAAGAATGCGTTAGAATCATTAAGGCTGAGTGCTTAATTAATAACAAACCTTCTGCTAGAATCTTAGAAAAATCTGGATTTAAAGAAATTAACAGAGACTCTGAATTAATTTACTGGGAATTTATTAAATCAGTATAGATTAATAACCTAATATAATAAAACTTTTGAGTATAATAACAAATAGGTAATCTGAAAACAGATTACCTATTTTTAAATACATAAATCAAACTTTAGTCTACTATAAAATAAATCTAAAATTATAAATTACATCTAATTAGTTAAACTAAAATTAATTATATTCTTTAGTAAATATCCATTCCTTATTATCAAAATCTCTTCCTTTAATAGTTACCTTATTACCATCAGCCCTAAGATATAGTCCTTCTGTAATATCTAACTTATCCATTATTACTTCATTTTCCTTCATATTAAAGGAATAATATACAGCTCCAGTATTTACAACCTTAAACTTCTCTCCCTCATATATAGTTCTACTTTTCAAGGTTGCATGGTTATGGGAATAAAATAAAATTACCTCTGGATATTTTGACAATGCATTTATTACTTCTTTTTTCTTATATGTATCTACCCAAGGGTGGGCATTCCAAAATAAATTTTGATGTAAGAATACAAATATCGGCCTTCCTGACTTATAATTTTCTGCTAATTTTTCCTTTAACCAAATCTTTTGTTCATTTGATATATCTGCATTTAAAGAACCAAGTTCTTTAGTATTACCTGATTCAGACCCTAGAGAAATAAAATTATATCCCTTTATCCATCTACTATGATAAGTTTTACTTTCTCCAGAAAAGTCATAGTATCTTTTAAGAAACTCATTTACATCCTCTTTTAAATTATGCTCTATCTTATAATCAAAGAACTCATGATTTCCTATGTTTTTTATAACTTGCTTCGGCAAAATCTTCTTATTCTTTTCTAAGGTTTTATTTACATCCTTATATTGCTTTTCTAAACCTTGACCTACTACATCACCATTTAAAATTAATGCATCCATATTAGAATCAATATTATGTAAATCTTTAAGTACTCTCTCTAACTTTTCAGTTTCAGCATGTACATCTCCTAATACTGAAAAAGATAGTACATTGTCCTCTTCTTCTTTTTTTAAAGACTCTTGAACCTTATCTTTAGATTCTTCTTTTGGTTTTTCCTCTGTAGTAGGTTTTAAAAACATAAATCCTACCCCAAATAATACTAAAACAGCTAAAGCAATTAATATCTTTTTCATTTTTCCTCCTTTATGTTTATATGATTATAATAATTCTCGCTATTATTCTAGATAATAATTTTTCTTTTGTAAAAATATGCCTCGATTAAAAAATACTTTCAAAGATTATTAAAGAATAAATTTCAAATCTCTTATTATCTTAAATATTAATTTTTGTATTTTAAAATCACATATCCATTAAATTAAATATATTCATATATTTAATTTCTCTTCTTAAAAATACAGTAAATTTCCCTAAAATACAATATCCTCATAATAATTATGAGGATATATTTATAAACTTAATATATTAAGAAAATTTTAAATGAACAGTTCTATCATTAAAACGATTTTTAAATGCTGGAATTAAAGCCATCCAACGTAACCATCCCCATCTATTCTTGTGATGATCAAAATAATTCCACTCCTCAATTTACCTCGGTAAACTTTAAGGGTAAGTTCAGCATTATAATATTCTATAACCCTAAACTTACCCTTTATATCTTATATAGATTTTTTAATAAATATAAATCCTTTAATTTCCTATTTTAATTTAAAGTTTAAAGTTACTGGATTATGATCAGAATATCTAAAGTCTAAATCTCTTCCTCTAGTTTCAATCTCTTCCACATTATCTGAAACCATAAACCCATCAATAACTGCTCTAAAGTTTTCTCCCTTTTTATAAGGCTTGTCTACCGATCTAACTGTTGGAGTGTTTTTATCAAATTTCCATGAGAATCCCTTTGGCATAGAGGATTCTGGAATTACTTGTAACCACTCTGGCCACTCTTGTGTAGTCTCAAAGATACTTGGATCGCTTCCTGGTATTTGATGGTTCCAGTCCCCTCCAATAATAACATAATTCCCTTTCTCATATTCCTCTGATAAAAATTCTCTTAAAAAACCTAACTGCTGTTTTCTTATTTTTCCGCCCTTATCATAAGCTGATAAATGAGCATTTATCAGAACAAGCTCCTTATTATTATCTGTTTTAATTCTATTTACCATAATACATCTATCAAGTTCTGCTAATTGAACTGGCCAAGCTTCCTTTCCTGGTAAATCATATCTTGTACTATTATCAACAAAAAACTTAGACATAATAACAATACCTGATAAAACTTTACCATGGGGCTTAGTTATTGGTACTGGAACCCATGGGGTCTTATAATTAATAGCAAATGAAAAGGAATAATCCTTAAATTCTTCTTTTATGTCTTCATACTCATTAACCTTATAACTTCTAGTAGAGTTCTTGTCCACCTCTTGCATAAAAACAAAAGTAGAGTTTTCAGCCTTTATAGTATCTAAAGTTCCCCTTAAGTTCTCTAAGGTTTTTTCCTTACTTATAGATCTTGACTTAGTTCCTCCATCCATAAAGAAGTCTATATCCTTATCCATACCAGCATAACCCATGTTATATGTAGTTACAGTCATTATATCATCTACACTAACTCTTTTTTCCTTATTGTTCTCAATGTCTAAATTTATAACAGCCTCTGGCTTATAATCAGTAACTGTCATAAATATAAAATATCCTATTACCACAGTTAAAATTAAAATAATAAACATTAAAACTCCTTTGAAAATCTTTTTTTTCATATATTACTCCTATCTTAATTTTCTCTTTTGTTAAAGTATATTCCTCTATAATAATTTTAATTATATTCTTATAGAGTTCTAATCATTCTACTTAGCTTATACACATATGTACACCCTTAAATTATATATGAGTTTTAATTGTTTTGTAAAATGAGTTTTTAGTTAGAATTTCTATAATTTTACTATATGTTAATGTTTAAAACTCACTAAACATTTTTTTACTATTTCTAAACCTTTATTTACTATACTTATACATTAAATAAGAAAACTTATAAAAGTAATTCCTAGTAAAGTTTCTTTCTATAAACATTTAATCTTTATCATTAAGAACATTAAGAGTGTAATCATGTAATGATTCCTTATTAAGTATATCTGTATGAAGAAAATGTGTGTAAAAAATATCAACCATAACTAAAATAGGAAATTGTGGAGAAATTGCTTTTCCATTATCTAAGTTTTCTTTTACTGCTAAAAGTAAAAGCTCATCACAAAAATCCTTAAATTCATACTCATTATTTGAAGTAATTAAAATAGTTGTAGCTCCCTTAGCCTTTGCCGCCTTTAAAGAGTTTAAAATCTCTACGGTCTTTCCACTAACACTAATTCCAATTACAATACAATCAGAATCTAACAATACAGTATTCATTTTCATAATATGACTGTCTGTAATAGATTCTACATTTACTCCTATTCTCATAAAACGAAGTTTTATTTCCTGTGCTGCTAATCCTGAACTTCCTCTTCCATATACATAAACTCTCTTTTTTATTGTAAGAAGTTTTGTAATACGTCTCATTTGATTCTCATCAACTAAAGCATAACTTTTACTTAAAAGTTCTTGGTATGTATTTAAGACTTTTTTAGTACAATTTTCAATTATAACTGGTACCTCTTCTTCAAAACTTCTTTTATATACAAATAAAAATTCTCTATATCCTTTAAATCCACACTTTTTAGAAAACCTAGACAAAGATGCTTCTGAAACATAAAGCTTTTCAGATATATTCTTTGAAGAGAAATCCATATTTTTAGTATTATGAATAAAAAAATCAGCAATATTTTTTTCTACTGGTGTAAAATTACTATATAACGATTCTATTTTAGGTATAATATTTTTTTCATATTTCTCCATTACATATAACCCCTATTTTTGTCTTTTAATAAAATTATAGTAGGCACCAATCATCCCTGCACTATTACCATGGATTGCAAATTCTAGTTTTGTTTTGTTCCCTATGGCAGGAATAAGGTACTTATCCATACTTAATCTTATTTTATCATATAAATATTCTTTTTGGGCCATAATTCCTCCCCCAAGTACCACAACCTCTGGATTAATTACATAACAAATATTAGCTATTCCTCTTCCTAATATATCAGCCAATTCATCAATGGCTTGAATACAGTCTTTATCTCCTTCTTTAGCTTTTTCAAAAATAATTTTTCCATTAATATGATTAACACTACACTTTTTAATTTCAGCCACTCTTTTAACTAGAATGCTACTAGCTCCTAGTTCTTGAAAAGTACTATCAAACATATTCATATACCCTACTTCACAAGCACTTCCTGAAAATCCACGCAAAATCTCATCATTAATAATTATGCCTCCTCCAATTCCCGTTCCAATAGTAAGGCATAAAGTTATTGAACTTTTCTTTGCAGCTCCATAAAAATGCTCTGCAATACAAGCACAGTTTACATCATTCTCCACTTCACAGGGAATAGAAAAAGTTTCTTCAATAATTTTCTTAATTTGCATACCTGTATAATTAGGAATAATTGGTGACGCATAAATAATTTCACCCTTATCAGCATCTACCATTCCCGCTGTAGAAATACATATCCCATATATTCTATATTCATTTATATACTTTTTTATAATTTCTTTTACTTTATTTAATATACTACACCCTCCATTATGTGCTTCTGTTGGGATTTCATTTGAATCAATAAAAATTCTCTCTTCATTTAAAACACCGTATTTTATTGATGTACCTCCAATATCAATACAAATATATTTTTTCATTAAAATTCCCTTCTTTCTATATAAATAGATATTAAGAGAGTGGTATTAAAAATATATTTATACCACTCCCTTAAAATCATTACTTTACTTATTTAATAATTATTTTAAAAATCGCTTTCTTAATCTTACATGGTTTATCAACTAAAATAGCAGTTCTATGAGCATCACTTGGATAACAAATTAGAAAATCTCCCTGATTTAGTATAACATTAGAATTTTTCTCTCCTTCTAAAGGAAGAAAATCATCCTTTTCCACAAAATCTTTTTGCTCCATATTGTTAATAAAATTTATATCAATTTGCTCTTTTCCATTTAACATTAAATGCAGGTCTAAATAATTACGATGTGCTTCCCAGAAACGCTCTTCTGGAGTTACTGTTTCATATTCTACTATATTTAGAAAAATATCTTTTCCCTCTATTTCATAACTTCCTTTATCATAATTAATTAAATCATTATTATTAGCATATTCAAAACATTTTTTTATGTTTTCTTCTAAATAATTAAATTCTTTTATGTTATTTTTATTTCCAAATATCATATTCCATCCTCCTAAATCCTTTGATTAAAGGCTCTGAAATTATTTATTAAAAATGGTAGCTTCTATTTTAACTTCTTGCTTATCACCTTTTATTTTTCTAGAGATTATACTTGCTGGAATACCAGCTATTAATGAAGATGCAATTGATATTATAGAATATGACCAAATACTAACTTCTGGCATTGTATACTTAACTATTATCATAACTATTGAAGACACTATAAGAGCTACAAAGGCACCAGTTGCATTACCTACTTTAGTAAATATTCCAAGTACAAACGTACCTCCTAATACCCCAAGTACTAATCCCATGAATCCATTAAACCATACATATGCTGATTTAATTTCACCATTTGCTAATATCATTGATACTACTATTGCTACTATTCCAACTCCTAGTGAAACATATTGTGCAATTTTTGTTTGAAGCTCAAAACTCATTTCTTTTTTAGACAAACGTTCTTGAATATCTAATGTCCAACTTGTTGCTACAGAATTTAATCCAGTAGAAAGAGTTGATTGAGATGCCGCATAAATAGCTGCTAATAATAGGCCTGTAACTCCAACTGGCAATTGATATGCAATATATGATGCAAATATCTGATCTTGTTGTGCTGTTTGAGCTAACTCAGGATTCTGTCCATAAAACACATATAATCCAGTTCCTATTAAATAAAATACAGTTGCAATAAATATTGATAAGGCTCCATTTGTTAACATCATCTTATTTAACTTTTTTGTATCTGTTGTAGTTGTAAATCTTTGTACTATATCTTGACTTGAAATATATGATGAACATGTATTTAATCCTGCACCTATAAGTATTATAAATACACTATTTTTAAATATATTAGGATCAAAGATTACATCCTTAGAATCTAGAAATTTTCCTTCTCCTAAACTGCTAAATATACTTCCAAATCCCCCATCTATACCATTAGCTAAGAAAATAAGCGCAAATGTAACACCGACTAATAACACTGCTCCTTGAATGAAGTCTGTCCATAACACTGACTTTAATCCACCTGTGTAAGAATAAATTATTGCTATAACTCCCATGGCTATTATTAAAATGTTTACATTAATACCAGTTAGTTTTGCTAATACCACCGATGGTAAGTACATAATAATTGACATACGACCGATTTGATAAATAATGAACATTACCGCACCAGCTACACGAAGCCCCTTACTATTAAATCTTATCTCTAGATAATGATAAGCTGTATCAATATCTAATTTACTATAAATAGGTAAAAAGAACTTAATAGTAATTGGAATGGCAATTATCATTCCTAATTGTGCAAACCACATAATCCACGTGCCACTATATGAATTACCTGCTAAAGATAAAAATGAAATGGGACTTAATAATGTGGCAAAAATAGATACACTTGTTACCCACCATGGAATAGTCCCATCTCCTTTGAAGAACTCTTTCCCTGACATTTCCTTCTTTGAAAAATGCAAACCTGCAAATAATACAGCCCCTAAATAAACTATTAAAATACCTAAGTCTATATTAGTAAATCCTTGCATAAGTAATCCCTCCATTATAATATTTTAATTATTTTAAATATAAATTAAAGATTTCTTTTGCCATAGCTTTTTGATCCTCAGTTGTGCTTGCCATTGGTTTATGGCAAAGTCCAGCATGAACCCCTTGTAATTCTAGTAATTCTTTTAGTGTTGGATATAATCCATTTCCAAGAATTGCAGATATTAAATCATTTGTTACATGTTGAATTTCTAACGCTTCCTTAACCTTACCTTCTTTTGCTAATTCAAAGATTTGTCTTGCACGAATACCATTTACATTAAATGTAGAACCAATTGCTCCATCTACTCCAAGTACAGTTGCTGAAAGCATCATTTCATCAAATCCAGCATATATTAAGTGTTCTGGATATGCTTTTCTTAGTCTTTCTAGTAAATAGAAATCTGCTGCTGTAAACTTAACTCCAATAATTTTTTCATTTTCAAATAATTCACCAAATTGTTCTACCGTCATATCTACTCCTGTTAAAAATGGAATAGAGTAAATTATAAGACGATTGTCTACGCTATTAATTATTGTATTATAATATTCCTTAATTTCCTTAAATGAAAATTTATAATAAAATGGAGTTACTGCTGATATAGCATCATATCCAAGCTCTGTAACAAACTTTGCTAATTCAACTGATTCATATACATTTATAGAACCTACTTGAGCAATTAGCTTAATCTCATTTTTAGCTTCATCTTTTGCAATAGTAAAAATCTGTCTTTTTTGTTCTGTTGAAAGCATGAAGTTTTCACCAGTACTTCCACCAACATATAATCCATCAACCTTCATTTTATCAATATTATGACGAATTATTTCTCTTAATCCCTTCTCGTTTACGTTTCCATTTTCATCAAAGGATACTAATAATGCACTATATATCCCTTTCATATCTATGTTTTTTATCATAATAATCCTCTCCTTGTATATTGATTTTTGATTTTAAATATATTAAATTCTTATTTTAAGGCATCTGTAAAAAATTTAGTGATAACTTGAGGTCTTGTAATAATAGATCCTACTACTACGCTATAACATCCAAGTTCAAGTACTCTTTTTGCTTTTTCAGGAGTATTAATATTCCCTTCTGCAATTACTTTATTTGAAACATTAGAAAGAATTATTCGAATTATTTCAAAATCATTTTCTTCAATATGGCAACCTTTACTTTGTTCTGTATATCCTACTAATGTAGTTCCAATAAAATCAAAGCCTAACTTATCTGCATAAATTGCTTCCTCTACTGTAGAACAATCTGCCATTAATTTCTGATTTGGATATTTATCTCTAACTTGTCTATAAAACTCATCTAAAGTTAAGCCATTAGGTCTTAAATTATTAGTTGCATCACAGGCAATAATCTCTGGATTTACTTCCATAAGTTCATCTACTTCTTTTAATGTGGGTGTAATGTATATCTTGCTGTCTTCATAATCTCTTTTGATTATTCCAATAATAGGAATATCCACATTCTTTCTTATTTCAGCTATATCCTCTTTGGTATTAGCACGAATTCCTACCGCTCCGCCATCTTGTGCAGCTTTTGCCATTCTCCCCATAATAAATGAAGAATGTAGTGGTTCATTAGGTAATGCTTGACATGATACAACTAAATTCCCTTTTAAAACTTCTAAATGTTTATTCATGTTTTGCTTCCTTCCTTCTAACTCTTTCTACATTTTATAGTATAAAAGCTTACGAAACCATTTTCAATAATTTTTAAATATTAGAAAGTACTTTTATATTTAATCTATTTTTATTTATATTTAAACTTCTATATTAATAATTTAGAAAGAACTTTCACTTAATATTAAACTTTAGAAAGCAATTTATTAACCACTCCATTAAAGATATAAAACTTAATTAAAAATAAAAAAAATAAGGAATCAGAGTTATATATAAATTATCTTCTTAAAATAACTTAATAATAACTATTCCTTATTTTACTTAAAATATGTAACTTGCATCATAGAGCGGATTTATTCTAGTAACTACTTAAAGAAAGAAAAAAATCTATCTATCTCTTCATACTCTATATTATTTTTTAAATATATAAAATTAAATTCTCTTTCAATGGAAAACTCTGATATTTTTATCTCCCCTAGCTCTCCCTTATCTATCTCTTCCCTTGCTGCATCTTCATACATAAAGCTAATTCCCATCCCTTTTTTAACAAGCTCTTTTATAATATTAACATTTCCTATTTCAATAATATTTTTAAATGTATTAAGGGTATAGTTTTTATTAAATAATCCCCTTTCTATAACCTCCCTAGTTCCCGATCCTTTTTCTCTAACTATAATAGTCTCACTTTTTAAGTCTTCTATGGTCACTGTACTTTTATTTAAAAGAGGATGATTAGTGGGGGCTGTTAATATAAGCTTAACTGTTTTATATAATTTACTTTCATATTCATCTTTATTAAATAAGCCTTCAACAAGGGCGAAGGCTATATCCCCTGACTTAATCTTTTCTAATACCTCTTTAGTGTTTAAAACATACATGGTTATATTATATTCACTAAAAGTTTCTATAAACTTATCCAATATGGGGGCAATGGTAAATTCCCCAATGGTTAAAGTAGCTGCAAACTTTAATGTTTTACTTTTTTTATTAACTTCCCTAAGCTTTTGTTCCATTAACTTTTCATTAGCTTTTAAATATTCAGTGTATTTATAAAAAATTTCCCCTTCTTTTGTAAGTCTTAACCTTCTATTAGAATACTCATATAGCTTACATCCATATTGACTCTCTAATGCCTTAATGTGCTGAGTTATTGCTGGTTGAGTTAGACATAATTCCTCTGCCGCCTTTGTATAACTCTTATTTCTATACACTGCTAAAAAAGAATCTATTCTTATATCAAACATTAACATCCCCCTATCTATAAATTTATCTTATGGATATATAAATTTTTATAATTAGATTTTATATATAACCCGTGATAAAATCAAGATGAATCTTATTTAGGAGTTGATTTTATTTGGAAAGTTTTAAAAAATACACAGTAGGTATAGTCTTTACCTCCATACTAGCAATAATATCAGTATTTATAAGCAAATTAATTCCCTATGAACTCATTGGTGCTGGGGTATTTGCCCTATTAATAGGAATGTGTCTAAATCCCCTAGTTTCAAAATATAACATTCTTGAACCTGGACTAAACTTTACCTCTAAAAAACTATTACGTCTTGGAATCATACTTATGGGCGTTACTCTTAATTTTTCTCAAGTATTTGAAGTAGGTAAATTCTCCTTAATAGTTATGGTGTTTACATTAGTAACAGCCTTTGGAGGAGGATATTTATTAGGTAAGGCCTTTAATATGAATTGGAAATTATCTGGACTTATATCTGCGGGAACTGGAATATGTGGTGGTTCTGCAGTAGCAGCCATTGCTCCAGTTATTGAAGCTGAAGACTCTGACATTGCCTATGCTATATCCGCAACCTTTA
The DNA here is from genome assembly GCF_000686705.1 of Clostridium hydrogeniformans DSM 21757. Classification (GTDB taxonomy): domain Bacteria; phylum Bacillota; class Clostridia; order Clostridiales; family Clostridiaceae; genus Clostridium_Z; species Clostridium_Z hydrogeniformans. The sequence goes on from NZ_JMLJ01000006.1 coordinate 86,965, forward strand.
TATTTGATGTGGTTATGGTAATTCTTTTCCCAATAATGGGTAGATATTTTGGAATGACAGACCTTGGTTATGGACTTTGGACAGGCACCGCTGTAAATGATACTTCATCTGTAGTTGCTGCTGGGTATGCCTTTTCTGATATTGCAGGAAATTTCTCTGTTATAGTTAAGCTTACTCGTACCCTATCAATCATACCTGTTGTTTTAATATTTTCATTTATAAATGAAAGACTATCAAGAAAAGCTAAGGCTCAAGTTTCTGTTGATGGTACAGTAACGTGCTCTCAAGAAAAAATAAAAATAGGAAAAATCTTTCCTTGGTTTATCCTATTATTCCTTGGAGTAGTTGCTATAAAAAGTACTGGTATAATACCTGATGCATTAAGTTCTTTAATATCTCGTGGTAGTAAATTTTTAATGGTTATGTCTTTAGGCGCTATAGGGCTTAAAACAAATTTCAGTAAATTATCAAAGTCTGGATTCGCTCCTATGGTTCATGGGTTTATTATATCTGCATTAGTTGTTATAGTATCATTTTTAGTTCAACTATTCATAGGTCAAATATAAACTATAAAATTTTGAAATCAAGAACTAAAAGGCACTGACTTAAAGACTTTTACTTAACTATTACAATAAGTCTAAGTAAACACAGGATTAATCCATTTATATATTAAATAAAAACAGATAATCTAATTAAAACTTAGATTATCTGTTTTCTGATTACCCCCTTTGTTTTGGACAATATCTAATTAATTCTTACTTTTTTTATAATACAACCTTCTATACTAAATATTATGTTTTTATTTTTCTATGACCAAAATGAATATTTCCTGAATACCTGCTCATTCTATAAGTGAAAAATAATAACACAATGGATGCTATAATATATACAACTCTAACTTTAAATAATTCTTCACTTCCATAATCATAGTAGTAATAAATATGCCCTAATATTCCTTTTCCCTGTGTTACCTTACATCTCCATAGAGCTTCTTCAATTAAGTAATAGGATGTAATTATAGTAGTACTTACTGCTATATCTCTTAATAAAAATAATACAAATAAACTTAAAGATATGATAAATATATTTGTAGTTAAAGAATAAAAAATTATTTCTTTTAGTGGAATAAATATATCCTTATGATTTGCTAATTTAATATGTAAAGTGTATATATTAATAAATGATACTAAATATAAAATAACATAAAGAGAGAGTATTGATATTAATTTTCTAACCATAAATTTATTGGTATTACTTCCTCCTATAGCTAAAGTGATTTCTTCCATGCTGTTTTTAAAATCTGTACCTAAAAAGAAAAATATTAATATTATAAACAATATTAATAGATATACATCACAGTAAGTATATAATTTATAAGGAATCACCTTAATATTATCATTTACCATGGAAATACTAATAAACTTTTCCCCAAAAATTCGTATTATAACATTTAGCATTAACACTGACACAGTTACTATACATAATAGGTTTTTAGCAATCATGTTGTTTTCTATCTTTAAATAAAACTTAATCATAAAATTTATCCCTTTCATTTAGGTACATTAAAGAAAATAAAAAGTCAAATATACTAGAATACTAACTTGTTATTTTTTAATATACCTAAATATAAAACTTAATAGGTACTATACTTTAGATAAATATTCCTAATCTTCCTTATACTTTGAATGAACATGGGTTTTATTATGAATTATATAAGCATCCTGAAGATTTACTTTTATATTCACTGAATTTTCTGTCAAAGGTATGTTACTTACATATTTTATATGGCAATTCTCTTCATTATATACTGTAGTCAAAATTAGGTTCTTTTCTTTTATACTTATTAAGGTTTCAGCATTAACATCTGCTTCCCATAACAATCCATCTACTTCCTTTATGAAATTTTCTTTTGTTCCCTTGTATATTAATTCTCCATTATTTATTACCAACAAATAATTACAATAGTATTCAATATCCTCAACTATATGAGTTGTGGCTAATACAATTCTATTTCTACTTATTATTGGAAAAAGCTCTCTAATTACATTTCTTTGTTCAGGGTCTAATCCAACTGTTGGCTCATCAACTATTATTAATCTTGGATCTCCAATTAACACTTGAGCGAAACCTAATTTTTGTTTCATCCCTCCTGAATATTCTTTAAATTTTCTATCGATATATTCCTCCATATTAAGCTCTTTTACTATTTCATTTATATGATTTTCTATGGTTTTCTTATGACAATCTAGCTTTAAATTTGCTATAACTTCTAGAAATTCTCTTCCTTTTATATTTTCATAGGTAGAAAAGTTCTGAGGTAAATATCCTATATTCTTTCTAATTACATTTAAGTCTTTTTTATAATTTAATTCATCTAAGTAAATTTCTCCACTTTGTGTTGAAAACAATGTAGTTAATAACTTCATTAATGTGGTTTTACCTGCACCATTTGCTCCTAAAACTCCTATTAATCCTTCATTCACTTGAAATGAAATATCCTTAAGAGCTTGTACTTTACCATAATTATAATTTAAATTATCTACTTTTAAATTAAGCATATTTATTTTCCTTTCCCATCTATTAGTTTCAATATAAATAACCTTTTTCATAAGGTTTATCCAATTTTCCCGAACCTGGAACAAAGGGCGAAGACACTATTTTTTTTATTTTCTTTAAACCTTTCTTTTCAATGACATTTATTAAAATATCACACTCATTATTACTACTAATTTCTTCTTCATTACCCACTATAAGATATCCTTTATACTCTCTTTCTTTTACATTACCTCTCACCAAAAATATATCCCGATCTTTCCCTGATATATTGCATTTTCCTAAGGCACTTTCACCATCTAAATTAGAATATATTTTATTTTCTCCAGTGAATTTTATATCTAAAGTATATTCTTTTATTCTACTGTCATTTAATTTGGGATACCACTCAAATACATCACCTAAAAACATCCAGTTATTTCTTATGAAGAATAATTGAGTTCCTTTAATCCATACTGTATTTACTTTCCCATAATAATGTGTATTTACATTTATGGTTTCTCCCTTTTTATATTCTCTTGGAAGATTAATTATAAAACTATGATTAGTTCTATCAAATTCTACTGCTTTATTATCCACCTCTACTTTAGATAAGGTAAGTTCTTTATACAATCCTAATTCTAAAGAACTTATATTATCCTTATCTATTTTTATTTTCATTGAACAGTAATTTTCAATACCATCATTTATAGATAAATCCATATTATACTTATCTACATAATATCCTAGGTCCTCTTTACCAAAAAATGTTTCATTATTATCATTTGTGTACCTACCATTTATTACATCATTTCTTGATCTTATATCATAATATTTTGGACTCATAGAATACACATTTACTCCTAAAAATGCAGAAAAAGCAATTGATATAACTAAAGTACCTTTTAGCTTAAATAGAGCTTTTCTCTTATTTTGTTGCCAATATCTATGTATTAATATTAGTTGAAAGAATACAGCTGATATGATTACCCAAAATAAATTGTGATATAAATATCTACTATCATATGCAATAACATTAAATTTATTTGTAAGAACTTTTATATCAATAAGAGGAAATATCTCATTTGAAGTTTTATAAAAGTTGCATAGTATTACAAAAGATATAATTGTAACTATAAAGCCTATTATAGATCCACCATATTTACTCAATGTTTCTCCTATTAATAATCCTAAAAAGTTACAGACTATTAGACAAATAACTGAGTTTATCATGTAACCTAAAATTTGATATAAAAAATACTCCATAGATACTTTATTTAGCAATGATATTACTATAGCTACGCCTAAATTAAGTGCTAGTATTACAATATCTATAGTAATAAGAGTAAGAATCTTACCTATCATTGTTTGTTTAATAGAAATATTCATTGTCCTAAACAGTTCATCATCACTTTCTCCAACTTTCATGCTTAAAAGTATAAGAGGTATCATTATAAAATTTAATGGTAGCCAAGAATTTTGAATTAATTTAACTAGACTTAAAGAGTTTTCTCCAAATGTAAACATAGCACTTATACATTGTTCAATTCCAAAAATATATAAAATTGCCATAATCCATATAAGTTTTCCTCTTTTTAAATTTATAAGTTCATATTTAACTAAAGCATTAATTTTTCTCATAATCTTTCACCTCCATTTATTGCATAGGATAAGCTATTTTATAGTATATAGAATTTCTAATCTATAAATTAACTTATACATAACAATTAAAATTCTTCTCACAATATTAAATATATGTATAAAGAAGTTTTACTTACAGAAAAAAAATTAATATAAGTAGTATCAGATATAAAAGATATTTTTCACGAACTTAATTCAAATTAACAGAAAATTCCGTCACTTTTTTTTGTAGAAAGCTTCAACAACATATGCAATATGATAATCCTGAAAAATATCTCTTGTAGCCTCCTCAAGTATCAAATATTTAAATCCATTTGAATCACTTAATATAGTTGTTGATATATTAAGTGATTCAACACCATTAAACTATTAATCCAATTATAGATTCTACAAGACAAGCTTAGCTACTGCCTCTTCCTCTTCAATTTCACCTGTTTCCTCAAATCCAAAGGATGCATAAAGTGACTTTGCTACTATGTTTTCAGGTTCATAAGAAAGGTACACTGTTGAAGCTTTTCCATGAGGGAATGTCTTAATTAATCCAAGGGCTTTCTCCATAGCTTCCTTCCCATACCCCTTGCCTTGATATTTTTTATCAATCATAAATCTCCATATACCATAAACATTTTCATCCTTATTTTTATCATCTTCCCCATAGGATAACATTATAAATCCCACCATAATGTCATCATTATATAAGGCATATGGCATTGGAATACATTCATTGTTTGTTAATGCAACGTAAGCCTCTGCAATACTATATATATTGCTTGCCACATAATTTTTCTGCTCTTCATTTGGTTCTAATTTAATACACTCATTAAAATTATCGTATGTTATTTTTCGTAGTTCTACCATATCCATCCCCCTAATTAATTAAGTAAGAATAAATCTTTTAATATTTAGAATCTCTTCTCATAACTTTTTAATAAATTCAAAATATCCTTACTTACCCTTTTCATATATAATATAATTTAATAACTATATTATACTATAAATTCATCCGCTTACAATATTAACCTATTTTAGTGTTGTTATTCTTTCTTAATTTTCTCTATAAATTCTTTTATTCTTTTTAGCTTTGAACCTTATGTTAATTCAAATTGTAAATAAACTAAAAGGATAGATTCTCCTTTAAAAAGTTAATTATTATAGGGAATATAGCTATAACTGTTGTAAGTCTTATTAAATGTAATATGGCAACTACATGAGTCTTTGCTCCATATTCCTCTGATATTAAAGTCATATCTGTAAGTCCTCCTGGAGCAGAACTAAATAAAGCTGTGGTTAAATCTAATCCTGTAAACTTATGAATAAGTACACCTAGCAGTATACTAAATATAGTTAACCCTATAACTAACACTATAGCTGGTAATATTAAGTTTTTTAACTCTAATATGGCATCCTTAGTGAAGTTTAATCCTAGCATTGCACCTACTACTATTTGGGCTATAAGTTTAAAGTTCTTAGGTACATGTCCATGGCCTGTAAATATGTTATAAACTGCAACAAATAACATTGATCCTACTAAAGCTCCTGCTGGAACCTTAAACTTTATACCTAAATACCCTCCAATTGCTCCTATAATCAATGTGTATATTATTTTTTCCATATGACTCTCCCCCATTATACCTATTATTATGGTGTTAATTATATCATATATTTTCCTTATAGCTTATTTACTCTGACCCTATACTCTTACATAAAATTTATTTTTAAGAATATACAAAAATCCTTATGACTTTGTAAATTCATCATAAGGATTTTTGTAACTATATTTAAAATAATAAGTATGACAGTGTAGTATATTATATTTTATTTAAATCCTGTTAAAAGTCTCTGCTAATCTAGCTATATTGTTATCCCTAATATTAGAAGTATCCTCATCTAATTTTGTTACCTTTTTAATTATAAACTTCTCAAAAAGATTCATTTTATTTAATATAAGTTCTCCTCCAAAGTATGCCTTAGAAATAGCTCTACTTATTAATTCCTCTGGAAAAGAAGTTTTTATCAATTCTTCCGCCTTTTCTCCATCACTCATAGAACATATATAAAGGCCTATTTTCTTTTCCTTCAAAATTTCTATATTATCTAAGCAAAATTTTTTTACTTCCTTTTGAATATTACCAATGTAAATTGAACCCCCAATAATAACCTTATCATAGCTTTTAAAATCTATGTTTTTCTTATGCTTAACATTGAACACATCAGTTTTAAAATTTAGCTTTTCTGAAAGCTTAATAGCACATTTTTCTGAACATCCATGTTTAGAACCATAAATTATAAGTGTTTTCATTGATTTCCCCCCATATTTTTATACTCCCTTATTTACCAATATCTTATTTATATATTTTTCTTTTCCTTAATTTTCTCACTTATTTTTATTGCTATGCCCCCACTTATTAGTCCTAGTATAGCTCCTCCTAATATATCTGAAGGAAAATGTACATATAGATATAGTCTAGAAAAAGCAATAGCTACTGCTAATCCCCAGAATATCCATGAAAATTTCTTAAAATATCTTGATAGTACTAAGGCCGCTGCAAAGGATGATGATGTATGCCCTGAAGGAAAGGAATAGGTTATAGGTTTAGATATAAGCATAGTGATTCCATTAATCTCTCCATTTGGTCTAGGTCTTTGTATTAAATGTTTTAATATTCCTTCCCCTAATATTGAACTTATTATTAAAGCTCCTATGGATATCAACCCAATGGTTCTATATTTCTTTATTGATATAAGTATAAGGGATATAGCTATCCATATAAGCCCTAAGTTTCCTAAGGAAGTGATAAATACCATTAGTTTATCTAAAACTGGATTATGTAACATGTTATTTATAAACAACAATATGGCATTATCAAAACTTTCTAATATGTGTATCATCTAATTTCTCCTCTTCTATTTAGTATTAAATATTATAATAACTTACTAATTTATATTATTCCATATAAATTCATCTACTATATTTTTTATATTTAAGCATTAAGAAAACCTTCTTTAAAAATAATTTAAGGTTTTAAAAATTAATTATACATATATATTTAAATAATTAAAAGAAGTTATCTTATAATATATCTATACATTATAAGACAGCTTCTTTTAACTTATAACTAAAAATTTCTATTCCTTATTTAAAAATATTTTTTAAATTTTAAGTTTTTAAAATCAATTTAATCTTTCTAAACACTTTCTTTATGCCCTGTTACTTTTAATTTCTCTTTTTATCTTTTCCTATAGTATAGAGTAATTTTCATATAATATAAGAAATCATAGAATTAATATCTTTTTGCCATCCCTACAGACCTTGGTGCAGAATATTCAAATCCAAACTGTTTATATAGGTTGTCTGCTGGAATATCAGCAATTAAACTAACATAAGAATTTTTTGGAAGATTTTCATCTAAATATTTACTTATCTCTGACATAATTAACTTTCCAAAGCCTTTTCCTTGATAGGAAGGGTCTACAGCAATATCCACCACATGATAAAAGCATCCTCCATCCCCTATAACTCTTCCCATACCAACTAACCTTTCTTTATCTCTTAAGGTAACCATAAATATAGAATTTTTTAATCCTATTTCTGAAGCTTCTTCATCTTTAGGACTTAATCCAGCTATAATTCTTAAATTATTATATTCCTTTGAACTAGGTATATTATTTGAAATATCTATATTCAAGTAATTTTCCTCCTAATTAAAATAAATGTACACTTTTTTATTTATGAAACTTATGATTATTATAATTTCTTATGATTAAACTACCTATATATATTGAACAAATTCTTGTACTGGTTTTCTATATCCTCTAAGTCTTTTCTTCTTTTCATCCTCTTTTCCAATAGTTATAAGTAATACTGGTTCCATGTCTTCCTGAATCTTAAATAACTTTTTAGTAGCTTCAATATCAAATCCCATCATTGGACATGTATCCCATCCTCTATCTTTAGCAATAAGCATAAACATCATAGCAGATAATGATCCATTTCTTATAGCTTCATCTCTCATAAACTCTTCTCCCCTTGATTCATATAAGCCATAAACACTATTTATAGTTTCAGCATAGGATACAGAATCAAGCATACCTAACATTTTCATTGGCTCGTAAAGACTTTCTGCCTTCTTATAAGCTTTTTTATCCCCTAGAACTAATACTGCTGCTGATGCAGTATGTAACTTATATTGAGGACATGCTTTTTCTCTAAATAACTCTTTTAAATCTTTATCTAAAATAACTAAATATTTAGTATGTTGTAAGTTAAAACAAGATGGCGCCAATGATACTAATTTAAAAATTTCATCTAATTCTTCTTTGGTTATATCTACTCCCTTAATAAAATTATTAGCAGATCTTCTTTCATTAATTAAATTTGATAAACTTGAATTGCTCATTGTTCTCCTCCTTAAATCCCCTTTATTTCTATTTTACTTTAGTAAAATATCACACTTAATCAATAATATTTATACATATTTAAAAATTAAAGCTCTTAGTGAAATAAACACTAAAACTTTCCTATATTTTAAATAACTAACACTTTATTAGTCCTACCTATATTCTTTTCATTGGATATAAACTTCTACATATTATAAAATAATCTAAGGTAAAGTACTAAAAATATATATATAATAATCAAATTTAGTTTTAAATTAAAAACAACTTATATATTAATTGGATAATTTTTATTTCCTTAATACAATCATATTGTATATAAGTTTTGTGTACAAGTAATATTTTTTAATGTATATTTAGTCAATTACCCCTTAGCTTTCTTAAAATATAAATTAAAGGAAGGCAAATTACCTTCCTTGTAATCTATATTTTAAATTTTATTCTTAAATATAATCTTTAAGTTGAAAAGCTTTCACTTATCAAAGTTAATACTTTTATATAGTATTAGTTTCTAATTAATAAATCATTAAGCTTACCCCTTGTAAAAAAACTTTATGAATCAACACTCCATCTTCCTGATTTTTGTTGAAGCATCCAAAGATTATGATATAAACTTTTATTTTCTAAAAGCTTTTCATGAGTTCCTTCTTCAACTATTTCTCCCTTATCTAAAACTATAATATTATCAGCATTAGCAATAGTTTTAAGTCTATGGGCAACCACTACAACAGTTCTTCCTTTAATAAGTTCATTTATAGCCTTTTGTATATCTAATTCATTTTCTGGATCTAATGATGCCGTTGCCTCATCTAGAAGTACTATTGGAGAATTTTTTAATATAGCCCTAGCAATAGATATACGTTGCTTTTCTCCTCCTGATAAGGTACATCCCCCTTCTCCTACTAAAGTATCATATCCATTAGGAAGCTTCATAATAAAGTCATGACAACATGCCTTCTTTGCAGCTTCTTCCACATGTTTTTTAGTAGCCCCTTCTAATCCAAACATTATATTGTTCCCAATGGTATCTTGAAAAAGATATACATCTTGAAACACTATAGAAATCTTCTCAAGCAGTGCCTCTGGATTAGTCTCTTTAATATCTTGATTCCCTATTAAAACCTGTCCACTTTCAGGATCATAAAATCTAGATATGAGTTTTAACACAGTGGTTTTTCCACTTCCTGATGGTCCTACAATAGCTGTTAAACTTCCTTGATTCATTGTTATAGAAAGGTTTTTAAGAACAGCCTTATCACTATAGCTAAAGGTAACATCTTTAAATCTAATACTATTATTTTTAGGAGGGTTCTTTTCTCCTGTTAATATAGGCTCTTTTAATAAATTCACAATTCTCTCTCCTGCTTGGTTATCATATCCAATTTCAGCCAGATTATTTAAAGCAGTATTTAATGGGTCAAAAACCCTAGTTCCTATAATTAAAAAGGTAAAGAAGGTTATAACATCTAGGTTTCCCCCTAGCAGTAGGTGAGTTCCTACAAATATCATTATTGGGAATCCAGCTCTAATAATACCTAAAGCTGTTAAAAATATAGGTTGTAGAGATCCTTCAATCCTTATGCTTTCCTTCATAAAAGTTTTAAAAGCTTTCTCAAGTCTTACAAATCTATCTCCTGTTAAGTTATATGCCTTTATTGTTCCTATTCCATTTAAATATTCCTGCAACCTATTGGCAGAATATATTTTAGAATCCATATGTTTTTTCCCTACTCTTCTTTGAATCTTCGAGGTAGCAATTATAATTAATATTGCTATAGGTAAAGAAATAAACATGGATATTGCCATAGAAAAATCTATGAATAAAAGACCTATAAAAGCAATAAATGGCATAATTAGTCCTCCCACTAACTGTGGCATTAAGTGAGATATACAATGCTCTATTAAAGTAAAGTCTCCCATAATCATATTGCCAAGATCTCCTGGATCCTTAGTAGTTAAATATCCTAGAGATAATTTTCTTAAATGTTCTGCAAGATTTGCACGACCTTCTGCTGATAACATATATGCCTCTCTATAAGCCGCTCTATAGGCTGGTATCTCCACTAAAAACATAAGTATCATAGATAAAATTAAAGCTATGCATATTACCCACATCTTACTTACATCTACAGCTACTCCTTTAGAGAAAGCTTCAAAGATTATTTGAGCTACCGTTATAACTAAAGCAAAAGGTAAAATATTTACAATATTAGCTAGTACAGCAAATCCTATGGGTTTTACTAGTTTTTTAGGATTTCCAGCAGTTATATTATAAAGCAATCTCATTTTTATCCCCTCCTCTTTGGATCTTCCAATTTCCTGAATAGGTATATGCATCCCACATTTTTTTATAAAGACCATTAATTTGGGTTAAATCTTTATGAGTACCTTCCTCTAATATTTCCCCTTCTTTAAGTACTATAATTTTATCAGCATCTTGTATTGAAGATAGCCTATGGGCAATAATTATAACAGTTTTATTATTCATAAGTTCCTTTAAAGCTAGCTGCATATTATATTCATTTTCTGGATCTGCAAAAGCTGTGGCCTCATCTAAAACCAATATTGGAGAGTTTTTAAGTATAGCTCTTGCAACTGTAAGCCTTTGTGCTTCTCCTCCAGATAGATATACTCCACCTTCCCCTATTAGAGTTTCATATCCCTTAGGAAGTCTTTTAATAAAACTTTCACATTGAGCTGCCTTAGCTACAGCATAAACCTCTTCTTTTGATGCCTCTGGTCTTCCTGCTAAAATATTTTCATATATGGTATCATAAAATAAAAAGGCATCTTGAAATACAAAGGATACTGTATTCATTAAATCCTCTGTCTTTATGTCTCTTATATCTACTCCTCCTATGGAAATACTTCCTTCTCTAACATCCCAAAACCTAGGAATAAGATTAGCTATAGTGGATTTCCCTGAACCTGATGGACCAACAAGTGCTGTTACCTTTCCTTGTTTTGCACTAAAACTTATATTAGATAGAGCCTCTTTTTCCTCATCTAAATTATAAGAAAAATATACATTTTTAAAATCAATATTAAAACTCTTTGGCATCTTAGGATTTTTACTTTCAGCTATAGGCTCTTCTCCTAAAAGCTTATCTATACGATCTACTCCCTCTGATATATCCGCTATCATTGAAGCAAAATTAGTAAACTTAGACATAGGAGAAGCTATACTTGGAGCCATAATTAAATAAAATAATAGTGTTAACGCAAAAGCTTTATTAGTAGGATCTTTACTCATAAGATAAGTGCCTACAGGTAAAATAAAGGTTAATAATGAACCCAAAATCACCTTAAATAATATATAAATATTTTGAAAATTATCTGTATACTTTACACAATAATCTCTATAACTTATCATATCATCATAAAACCTTCTAAAAGAATGAATAGTTTGTCCAAATACCTTTATAACAGGCATTCCTTTTACATATTGTATAGTTGAGGAATTAATTCTTTCTAAGGAATTATGGTAGTTCTTTAATGTATCTTCTGCTTTTTTTCCCATTCTTACAGATCCTTGAATATAAAATCCTAAGATAATTGGTATAATACAAGATATAGCTAACAATGGGTTTAAGTAAAGCATAGCTCCTAATATAACTACTATAGTTGCTAAAACATTAATCATATCTGGCAAACTATGAGCAATAAAATTCTCAATTTTCTCCACATTTTGTTCCATTACCTTTTTAATTACTCCTGTAGATGTGTTTGTAAAATATCCTAAAGGTAGCTTTCCTATATGCTTAGAAACTTTTATTCTCATGTCATACAATATATTATAAGCCGCCATATGAGAAAGTAACCCTGATATATACATAAATAAAATTCCTAAAAGTAATCCTATTAATGCTACAGTTCCCCACCTTAACATTAAACTCTTATCAGCTAGTAATAGATTAGATGGCATTTTTAATAACTCTATCATAATAAAATAAGCTGATAGATATGGTACAAGTGTTAATATAGCACTAATAGAAGAAAAGATACTTGAGAATATAAGTAATACTTTTTTCTCTCCTGCTATTTCTAATAACCGTGAGATTCCTTTTTTGTTTTTTGTCACTTCTTTTCCCTCCTTATTGTTTAAGAGATAATTGATAATGATTATCTTTCCTATTTATTATAGTCCCTAGTACTTTTTCTTCTCTACTCATATAAGGATTTTAAAGAACAAAAAAAGGATACAAGAAGTCAGCATCAACATAATATTGAATACTGACTTCTTAGTTTTATTATACTCTCATAAGTACTAATCTCTAATTTATACTATTTTATTTTCCTGCTACATTTTTTAAATAATATCCTGGATTAACCCCAAACTTCTTTCTAAAAGCTAAAGCAAAATGACTGGCATTAGAATATCCTACAATACTTGCTACTTCACTTACTGTTTTGGTTTTTCCCTCTAATAAATCTCTTGCAGCCTCAAGCCTTCTATCTATAATGTAAGAATGAACTGTAGTATTAAAAACTTCCTTAAATCCATTTTTTAATTTAAATTCATTAATATATATTAATTTAGCTAAAGCCAATAAAGTAGGGGGGCTTCCTAGATTATTATCTAAAATTTCTTTAGCCCTATAAATACTTTTTATATCTTCCTTTGATAGATTAATTAAGTTATGGTTATCCTTTTCTCTTATATTTTCATTAAAATATACTGAAAATAACTCAAGTACCTTTCCATCCATATAAATCTTTCTAAGTCCATTATTATATGGACAACTAATCATTTGTTTTAAAATAACATTAATGCTAGAACTCATCTTATGAGTATGAAATATTTCCTCACACTTATCTTTTGAAAATATTCTCCATTCATCTTGAATGTTTTCAACAATTTCATTGAACTTTTTCGGATGGACCTTAAGCTCTACAAAATGTAACTTCTGATCTTTTTCATAAATACAGTTCTTTATTTTTTCTATTCCCTTGTTCTTAGCAAAAAAACTTTCTCCCTTTAATAGTTGAAAATCTCTTTTATCTCCTTTAAAATTCCAATCTATATGATCCCCCATACAAAAAAACATATCTATATGAGGGGTTTTAGATTTCCCTTTAAGTTCTACTTTTCTATTAAAGGTCATTTTAAAATCTATAATCTGTGTATCCCTAGAAGATGATATTTGTGTTACATACCCTTCACCATGTTCCTTTGGAATTTTAAATTGTACTCTATTTCCTTCTAAATTATATATATTATCTAACTTATTGCATACTGGGCAATTTTTATCTATCAAGCTAGTAATTTCATAGTCTCTACCTTTATTAATCATAAAATATTCCCCTTTATAAACATTATTCCCATTAACTTATTAAGATAATTAAGTTGTCCTATTGAGCCTTATAATTATTTTTAACTTAAATAATTAAAGTAGATTAAGTAACTTCCTTATATCATTTAAAATATCCTATTAAGGTTATTATCTTTTTAATTTAAAGTTTCTGTGTTTTACTACCTTAAACTATAGGGTTTTAAGTATAAAATTTAATTTATCTCCCTATCTAAAACACTATAAATCTAAGATATTTTAATGAATAAATTAATACTTTATATTAAAATCTTATATAGGGTTTTTAATTCAAAACTTATCTTATGCACTACTTAAGCTCTAAAATTTAAAAGGATTTAAGTGCATGTATAAGTTAAGATTCAAGCTAAAAATCCTATAATTTTATAGTTTTCAAAAATTAACTAATATATCATATATTTTAATATTATTATACTCTTATTACTTATGTTATAAATAACAATGTAAATCTTATATTCATTCCATTGATTTACGTTATCCAAAACAAAATATATTCAATAAAATAATAAAAAATTAACTTAATCACTACCATATAAACTAAAAAGACTATTATATAAATAAATTGCTCCTTATTATATTAGGGTTTATTAACTAATATAATAAAGAGCAATATATAAAATCTTATATTAAATTTTTAACTTAAAACATCAGTGCAGCCATTAGTCCAAATACTAATAAAGGTATATTGTAGTGGATAAATGTAGGAACACAAGTATCCCATATATGGTCATGCTGAGAATCTACATTAAGCCCAGAAGTTGGTCCAAGAGTACTATCTGATGCAGGTGATCCAGCATCCCCTAATGCCCCTGCTACTCCTATTAAAATAATTATAGCTAGAGGACTAAATCCTAATCTAAGACCAAGAGGGCAATATATAGTAGCTAATATTGGAATGGTTCCAAAGGAAGTTCCTATTCCCATGGTTACAAGTAACCCAACTAATAGCATTAGTAAAGCTCCTAAAAACTGGCTATCTCCTACCATTGAAGCTACTGAATTAACTAATGTTTCAATAGAGCCTGTCTCTCTTAAAACATTTCCATAACCAGCTGCTACAAGCATTACAAAAGCTATAAATCCCATAAGCTTAATTCCATCATTCATAAGCTCATCAATTTCATTAAACTTAATGGTTTTAGTCACTGCTAAAACTATTATGGCACATAAACCTCCTAGTGGTAGTGACTTTGTTAAAATTTGAACTACAAAAGCAGTTATGGCAGCTATTAATGCACACCAATGTTCCCTATTCATTTTAATTTCTTCATTATTATTAGAAGGCTCTCCTAAAGATATTTCCTTATACTCTCTAGTTTTTCTATAGGTAAAAAATACTGCTATTAATAGACCAAGGACCATTCCCATCGCTGGTATCCATAAAACCTTACTTATCATTGAATTGGTTACTTCTATATTATTAGCAATCATTTGATCCCTTATAGTATTATGAAATATAAGTCCAAATCCCACTGGAATAGCTATATAAGGTGCTTTTAATCCAAAAGTTAAAGCACAAGCAACAGCCCTTCTATCTACCTTTAATTTATTCATAAGAGGAATTAGAGCTGGAATTAATATAGGTATAAATGCTATGTGCACAGGAATAAGGTTTTGAGAAAAACAACTTATACCTGCTATGATTAATACAAATACTATTTTCTTTCCCTTAACTATTTGAGCCATTTTCCTAGCAAATATAGTGGAAAGACCAGTTTTATTTACAGCCACTGCTAGAGCACCTAGTAATAGATAACTAAGGGCTGTTTCTGAATTATTTCCCATTCCTCCTACTAATAAAGACATAGTTTGTCCCAAGCTCAAATTTGCAACGAGACCTGCTACAATAGCGGATATGAGTAAAGATAAAATTACATTAAGCTTTAATAAACAAAGAATTATCATTACTATAATAGAAATAACAACGGGATTAAATAAATCCATAATACCACTCTCCTTTTATATTGTTTTATATTGTTAAAATTATATTATAATTATAAAAATATAATTACACTCTACTCTTAACTGGAGATTAAAATTTATTGTAAAAGCATATCTTGTGACTTCTTATGATATGATCATTGGAATTGATTTAAGCTTCACCAGGCCATTGATAGACCTTAAGTATTATTTAAAGATTTTCTATGGTAACTTAATACAGATAAGCTTTTATAAAATATATGTTGTTTATTATATAACAATATAATCTTATAAACAACTTTTGTAATCGTTTCCTCTTATAAATAATTTTAACAGTTTTTACCATATAAATAAAGTAAACTTATTTTAAATATTCTTTGCACATCCTTTAAAATAATTTATGGTTTCTTTAACTTATATTTATTCTAAGAGTACAAAAAAATTACTGCATCATTTTACTAGTGCAGTAATTTTTAGTTATTTAATTAAATTCTTCTAATAATATTAAAAATTGATGGTGGACAATACCACCTTTAACTTTTAAGGCTATCTTTCAACATTATATAAAAAATCAAAGTACTTACTTTAAGATACTTTGATTTTTATACTTTACTATATAACCTTCCTTCTATAATACTCAACAGCTCTTTGTATCTCAAATCCACATTTTTTATAAAGATTAAATGCCCTTTCATTTTCACTATCCACTTCTAAAATTATATTGTTTCTATTTAATTTTTTTATTTCTTTTATTAACAACATTAGAAGTTCTTGTCCTATTCCTTTTCCCTGATGCTTAGGGGATACTCCAAAATCAAAGATAGTAACTTCATCCCCATCAAAGGCTAATGCTCCCATTCCAATAAATTCTCCATTTAAAACTCCTAAGTACGACTCTCTATCTTCTGACTTAAAAGTATTCATAACCATGGTCTTTATCTCTTCATAACTTTGCTTAAAAATCTTCTCATTCAAGGTAATCAGTGTGTCCATATCCTCTAATTCTACCTTATATAATTCTACTTTAGAATCATTGTGTTTTTTTACTATATTATTTTCACTATTATATTTAAGTACATACTCAGTAAAATCATATTTTCCATGAATATGTTTTATTACTTCTTTTCCATTCTTAGATTGAGATTCACATACAAATAATATATCTGGAATATTGTATTCCTGAAGCTCCTTAATAGCCCTTAAAAGCAGTTCTTTAAAATATCCCCTTCTTCTATACTCTGGCATAGTGTATGCTGATATTTCTGCCTCTTTTTTTCTAGGAATAAACATATAAATTAAGCTTATTAATTTCTCGTCTTCATAGGCTAAAAAAATATTTTTTATATCTCTATTAAAAGTAAGAGAGTTATCTAAGAATATTTCTCCCTTCAAATTATCATATTGGATACAAAGTAATTCTAATTCTCTTATCTCTTTTATAATTTCTTCATTTAAAGTATTTAAACTTTTAATTATCACTCACTCCTACTCCTTCCTCATTAACAAAAATATCTCCGTATTACTTATATTACAAATTATAACATATAGTATATTATATTTATTATTTTTAAATTTAGACTCTTACTCTTTATTTAAAAATAATTCTCTGCTTTATAATATAAATTTTAAAAACTAAAAGTTAAATCTTAAAATAATCATATTATTCATTTTAAAAAGGGGTTATTAAAAGAAGGTAGAATTTTATAGTATAGCTAAAATAATTTATCAAAGGTGGTAATATGAGAATAGGCGAATTTTCTAATATTAATAATGTAAGTATTGATGCTGTAAGACATTATATGGATTTAGGACTTGTAATTCCTGAAAAGGTAGGGGGACACTACTTTTTTGATGAGAAGTGTACTGATAACTTAAATAGTATTTTGGATTTAAAAAATATGGGATTTACCTTGACTGAAATTAAGACTATATTTATGTTTAAAAGTCTTGGTAAACTTACTAATTACGAAGAAGACCTCTATTATAAAAATCTTTTCTTAAATAAACATAAATCCATTGAAATACAAATTGATGAATTACTTAATATAAAGGATAGATTAACTAAAAAAATAGACCTATTAAACAATAAAAATGAAGAGTCAGAAGCTTTACTGGGAGTAAACTTAAACTTTCTATCTATCCTTAGATGTTCAAAATGTCAAAACCAATTAACCATTACTGAAGCTAATATAAGAGATAACCATATAATAGATGGAAAATTACATTGTAGTTGCAAGAAAGAATATTTAATTGAATCTGGAATACTTAAAGTTAGTGAGCTTAAGAAAGAATATGAAAATAATTTTAATATGAATTATATTAGTAATTATATAACCCTTACGGATATTAGTTATTTAGATACTATGAAGAAAAACCTAGAATTATCATCTAGAAAAATCTCCTCATTTAATTTAAATAATAAAGTACTTTTAGAACTTGGAAGTGGAGTAGGATTCTTTCTTAGAAATATTTATGAAGATCTACCTGATGATTGTTTGTATATTGCTGTAGATCATGATATTGATAGACATAAATTCTTAAAAAGTGTACTTGAAAGAGGTAATCAAAAGAAAAACATCTTGTTTATATGTTGTGATTTTTTAGATATCCCTATTAAAAATAATTCTATAGATATGCTATTAGATATATCTGGTACAAGTAATTATAGCTTTGATCATGAAGATTTCTTACTCAGCAGAATAGATAATTATCTTAAGGAAGATTCTACCCTTCTTGGATCCTATATAGTCTTTAAAAATTTTAAAAATGAAAGCTTAATAGAAAAAAAATATAGGAATAATTTTTTATTGGATAATATTAAAAATGAACTTAATGAATGTAAATATAATATGATAGAAGATATAACTTCTGGATATATAGATAAGGGTGGAAAGTATGAAAACTTTTTTGTTCACGGTGAAAAAATCTATAATTATGTTTTCTATGGAAAAAGATAGGGTTAACCCTATCTTTTATTAATTTTAAAATAAAAAAATATACTTTTAATATATTGATGTGGCGTTATGACCATACCTTAAGATTAAATTAAATAATATTTATTCTAGGAGGTGGCTAAATGACCACATTTAAAGCTCAAATAAAGAAACTAAGATTTAATAAAGAAATGAAAAATCTGTTATTATTTTCAGTTGGAAAATTTATTTCCATATTTGGAGCTTCTATATATTCCTTTGCCATAGGGTTGTACGTATTAAAGGTTACAGGCTCAGCCCTAAACTTTGCAACCACATTGATACTTGGTACAATTCCATCTATATTGCTTAACCCTATAGCAGGTGTAGTATCTGATAAGGTAAGTAAACGACTTATTGTAATAGGAATGGACTTTTTAACCGGAACCTTACTAGTTATTATCTATATTCTAAGTTCTATTTATGGTCTTTCTCTTATAATGGTTTATTCCACAACTTTATTAGTTACAATGTTCACTACATTTTTTAATATGGCTCTAGAAACTTCAAAGCCTAATATTGTTTCAGATAATATGCTTCTTACTATTAATTCCTCTAGTAAAATAATAGATTCTGCCTCAGGCATCTTAGGCCCTATGATAGCAGGTGTAGTTTTTGCTTTTATTGATATCCGCTTATTTATAGTTATAAATGGAGTATGTTATATATTATCAGCAATATTGGAGTGTTTTATAGACTTTAATTTCAATATTAAAAAGACTTTTAAGGAAGATACTAAAAAATATAATAAAATTAATTTAATTAATGATATAAAGGATGGTTTTCTATACTTAATTAAAAATAGTGAAATAAAAAAATATTTTTATATTTTATTTTATCTAAATTTTTTTCTTGGATTTTCAGTTTCAGTACCATTGCCTTATATAATTAATGAAACATTAAAATTAAGTTCTAAAAACTTTGGTATTATACAAGGTTCCTTTCCAATTGGTATGATAATAGGAGCAGTAATAGTAAAATTTCTAGAGGTAAAAGAATCTTACTTTAACTTCCTTAATAAAATAATAATTACCTTATCCTTATGTATGATATTAATAGGTCTCCCACTATTTTTTATTGATAATTATTTAAATACTACAATATACCTTATATATTACATGATAGTCATGTGTCTTATTGGAATTTGTATTTCCTTTATAGATATACCTATTTCATATATAATTCAGATAATAATTCCTGAAGAGTATAGAGGAAGGGTTTTAAGCCTTGGATTAAGTATTGTAAAGCTTATGGTTCCTATATCATTAATATTATCTGGAATACTTCTAAATTTAGTACCATCCTTTATAATTCCAATTCTAGGTGGAACTATATTATTTTTAATTAATATAGTGGTTTTAATTAAAAATAGATAGATTTCAACCTATTTTAGTATCCACTTATCATTTTTTAAATGTTGCAAAAAATAATTATTACTATAAAATCCATGATATTTAAAATGAATTGGATTTTTATTTTATAAATTACTAGCTTTCTTTAAAATATTCACTAGAAATATAAGGCAGCACTGGGAACCTTAATTCACAGTGCTGCTTAGAATACTAAACCTTAAATATTAACTCTAAAGTAAAATTACTTTTAGTTTTATAATATTATATAGTTTTTCCTATAACTTCTTATATACTAAAATATTATTATTTTACTTCTTAATTATTTATCTATTTGAACTTGATCAAAATAAACTTGACCTAAAGGTGATACTCTAAAGCCCTTAACTTGTGGCTTAACACCCTTAACTTTAGTGTAGAAGTATAATGGTATAACAGGCATTTCCTTCATTAGAATATCCTCAGCTTTTCTAAATAATTCTGCTCTTTTAGCTGGATCAGACTCTTTCTTAGTCGCATCTATTAATTTGTCATATTCAGCATTGCTAAATCCTGCATCGTTGCTACCACCATTAGTTATCCACATATCTAGGAAACTCATAGGGTCAGTATAGTCAGCTGACCAACCATGTCTTCCAATTTGATATGCTCCAGTATTTCTTGAAGTTTGGAATACCTTCCACTCTTGTTGTTGAAGTTCAACCTTAACTCCCATTTTGCTCCATGTATCTTGAATATATTGAGCTATCTTTTTATGTCCCTCTCCTTCTGAGTTAAATAAGAAAGTTAATGTTGGAAGTCCTTGTCCATCTGGGAATCCAGCTTCTTTTAATAAAGCCTTGGCCTTTTCTAAATCTCCCTTAACATTATAGTATTCTTTATCTGCAAAATCTTTGCCAGTTACAACTTCCATTCCTTTTGGAACGAAGCTATATGCTGGAATTTGTCCTGCCTTAGTTATATTTTTTACTATTGCTTCTCTATCTATAGCTAATGATAAAGCTTGACGAACTTTTTCATTACCTAATACTGCTTGAACCTTTGGATCTAACTTGTTAAAGTTTTTACCAACGTTTAATGCTATAAAATAAGTTCCTAAGTTAGCAAAATCTTGTCTAAGTCCTGCTGACTTTGCATCTTGAAGCATATCTATTGGAATACTTTCTGTCATATCAAAGTTTCCAGCCTTTAATTCATTATAAGCTGTCATTTCATCAGTAACTAGTCTTATGTCTAGTGTATCAAGTTTTACATCATTCTTATTCCAGTAGTTATCATTTTTTACAAATACCATTTTTTCTTGTTGTGACCATTTATCTAACTTGAATGGTCCATTAGATATATAAGTTTCAGCTGATCTTGCCCATGCTTCTCCCTTGGATTCTACCATATCTTTTCTAACTGGCATATAAGTTGGGAAAGCCATAAGTTCTAAGAAATATGGAGTAGCTGAGTTTAATGTTACTTGTAAAGTTTTCTCATCTATTGCCTTAACTCCAACCTCTTCTGCTTTTCCATTCTTAACGTTATATTCTTCTCCACCCTTTAGGTAGTATAATTGGTATGCATAAGCAGCTCCTGTTTTAGGGTCTAATGCTCTTTTCCAAGCATATTCAAAATCCCCTGCTACAACCTTCTTTCCATCTGACCACTTAGCATCATCTCTTAAATTAAAAGTGTACACTAATTTATCATCAGAAATCTTCCAATCCTTTGCAACCCCTGGTATTGCCTTATCATTTTTATCTAATCTACAAAGTCCTTCAAAGGCATTAGATATAATTATGGATCCATCCACAGCCTCATTTAAAGCTGGGTCTACAGTCTTTGGATCTGCCCCTATATTATAGACTAAAGTTTGCTTAACTTTTTCTTTATCTTTTGTACTATCTGTTTTACTACCACATGCTGCAACTACTGTCATACTTACTGCCATAGCTAAAATAGCTGCAAATATCTTTTTTATTTTGCTGGATTTCATTAAGTTGTCCCCCTTTATAATATCTATTATATTATTTGCCTATGGCAAAAATATTTATTTAAATAAATGGCATGCTACAAAATGACCTGGTTCTACTTCCTTAAGTTCTGGATCTATTTCAGAACATACTGGTTTTGCAAATCTACATCTTCCTTTAAATCTACACCCTGGAGGTGGATCTATTGGTGAAGGTATATCTCCTTCTAAAACGATTCTTTTAGTGAGCTTTGATTCATCTGGATCTGGTATAGGAACTGAAGATAAAAGCGCTTGAGTATAAGGGTGTTTAGGATTTAAATAAACATCATCACTTGGCCCCTTTTCAACTAACCTTCCAAGATACATTACTCCAATCTGATCTGATATATGCTTAACCATTGATAAATCATGGGCAATAAATAAATAAGTTAGTCCAAATTCATCTTGTAATTCTTCTAACATATTAATAATTTGAGCTTGAATTGATACATCAAGAGCTGATATTGGTTCATCACATACAATAAAATCTGGTTCAACAGCCAATGCTCTTGCAATACCTATTCTTTGTCTTTGTCCACCTGAAAACTCATGGGCATATCTATTAATATGGTCTCCATTTAGTCCAACCTTATTTAAAAGATATCTTATTCTCTCTGTTCTTTCATTTCCTTTCATGATTCCATGAATATCAATGGCCTCTCCTATTATATCTCCTACTGTCATTCTTGGATTTAGCGAAGCATATGGGTCTTGAAAAATCATCTGCATTCTTTTTCTTAAAGGTAGCATGGATTTTTGAGATTTTTTTGTTATATCTTCACCATCAAAGATTATCTGTCCACTTGTAGGCTCATAGAGCTTTAATATGGTTCTACCAGTTGTAGTTTTACCACATCCTGATTCCCCAACTAGTCCTAAGGTTTCCCCTTTATTTATTTTAAAAGATACTCTATCAACAGCTTTTACGTAACTTTTCTTTGAAAATATGCCCTTAGCTACTGAAAAGTACATACATAAATCTTTTACTTCTAATAAGGTGCTCTTATTCTCCATCTCTTCCCCTCCTTATTGGTGAATCAACCTGTGGTGCATCAGGATGACATAACCAACATGCACACCTATGTCCTTCTGAAAGTTCAAAAAGAGGTGGTTGTTTTTCTAAACAAACCTTCATTGAGTATTTACATCTAGATGTAAATGGACATCCTACAGGTGGTTTTAATAAATCTGGTGGTTGTCCATCAATAGGTTGAAGCTTTTCTTTATTTTTTTTCTTAGGATTTGGAACACTATTTAACAATCCCCAAGTATAAGGATGTCTTCCCTTATAAAAGATATCTCTAGTAGTTCCAGTTTCAACAATGATTCCACCATACATAACATTTATGCGGCTACAAATATCTGCAACCACACCTAAGTCATGGGTTATAAGTATAATAGATGTGTTAAGCTTATCCTTTAAATTCTTCATTAAATCTAAGATTTGAGCTTGTATAGTAACATCTAATGCAGTGGTAGGCTCATCAGCAATTATAAGCTTTGGCTCACAAATTAAGCTCATAGCTATCATTACTCTTTGTCTCATTCCACCTGAGAATTCATGAGGATATTGCTTTATTCTCTTTCTAGGACTTGGTATTCCAACAAGTTCAAGAATTTTTATAGCCTCTTCTAAGGCTTCTTTCTTGCCTATTTTTCTATGCTTCATAAGTGGTTCAATAAGCTGATCCCCTACAGTAAATACAGGGTTCAATGAAGTCATAGGATCCTGAAATATCATTCCTATATCATTTCCTCTTACTGATTCCATCTGTCTTTCAGAATAATTTGATATCATATTTCCATCAAAATTAATCTCACCATCAATTAATTTTCCATTATCAGATAACAATCTCATAATAGACATCATAGTAACTGACTTTCCACAACCTGATTCTCCAACAATGCCTAAGGCTTCTCCTTTATCTAAATGGAAGGATACCCCTCTTACAGCCTGTACATCTCCAGCATAGGTTGAGAAAGATGTTTTTAAATTTTTCACTTCTAATAATCTACTCATACTATCTCCTCCTATCTCTTATGCTTAGGATCTAAAGCTTCTGTCAAACCATCTCCAAGAAGATTGAATGAAAGAATTATTATACAAATTGCTAGAGCTGGAAATACTAATTGGTATGCATTAACATATAAAGCCGGCATAGCTTCATTTGCTAAAGTTCCTAATGACGCTAGTGGTGGATTAATTCCAAGACCTATAAAACTTAAGAATGCCTCTGTAAATATTGCACTTGGAACCAAAAGAGTCATTGTTACTAAAATAGATCCAATACAGTTAGGTATTAAATGCTTAAATAATATTCTATTTTTAGATGCTCCAAGAGTTCTAGCAGCTAATACAAATTCTTGTTGCTTAAGCTGAAGTATGTCTCCTCTTACTATTCTTGCCATACTAACCCAATAAGAAATAGAAAGTGCTAAAACAATTGTTCCAATTCCAGTATTTCCTTCCTCAGGTTTTAAAAAGGCTGCCATAATTAGTATTACATATATCAATGTAGGAACAGAATATAATACATCAACTATTCTCATCATTATGTTGTCAATTCTTCCTCCAAAGAATCCTGCAACCCCACCATAAATAACTCCGATTACTAGGTTGATTATTGTTGCTGCAAAGGCTATAATAAGGGAATACCTTGCCCCATATGCAACTCTTACAAATAAATCTCTTCCTAAAGCATCTGTCCCAAACCAATGAGTTAAATTAGGTTTTAAATCTTGATTTACTAAGTCTGTCTCTGAATAATTAAAAGGTGAAATCATTGGTGTTACTATTGCAAAAATTATATATAAAATAATTACTATTAAAGATACTAAAGCCACCTTATTTCCCTTTAATCTTCTCCACGCATCTGCCCAATATCCAATACTAGGTCTTACTATTTGCTCTGATTTCTTTTCATCTTCTTTTAAAGGAGTAAAAAGAGATTTCTCTATTCTTAAATTTTCTTCCATTTCCTCTCCCCCTTAATTCTCAAGCTTTATTCTTGGATCAATAAATACATATAATATATCTACAACTAAGTTACATACAACTATTAAAGTACTATAGAAAATTACAACTCCTAGAAGCATGGTATAATCTCTACCTAATACAGTTTGTACAAATTGATTTCCAAGTCCAGGTACTGCAAATATTTTTTCTACTACAAAGGATCCTGTAAGTATACCTGCAACTAATGGCCCTAGATAAGTTACTATTGGTATAAGTGAATTTCTTAAAGCGTGCTTAAATATAACGGTTCTTGAACTTAATCCTTTTGCTCTTGCAGTTCTAATATAATCTGATTTTAAAACATCTACTAATTTGCTTCTTGTAAGTCTTGTTATAAATGCTAATGATGATAAACATAGTGCAAATACAGGCATTATATAATTTTTCCAACTGCTAAGCCCAGATGCTGGTAATAACTTAAGCTTTACTGTGAATGCATACATAAGTAGTGCAGAAACAACAAAGCTTGGAATTGTTATTCCTAGAGTTGCTATTATCATACAAACCCTATCTGGCCACTTTCCAGCATTAAGAGCTGAAATTATTCCAAGAAGTACTCCACATACTAGTGACACAGCTACTGCAACTATACCTACCTTTGCTGAATTCGGGAATGAAGTTGTTATAGTTTCAGATACTTTTTTCCCTCTAAATACCATAGACTCTCCAAAATCACCTTTTACTAAATTTTTCATATACATGGAATACTGAGTTCCCATAGGTTTGTCCAACCCATATTTTTCATTTAAGTTAGCCTTAATCTCTGGCGTCATTTTGTCTGAATCAAAAGGACCTCCTGGCATAAGACGGACTAAGAAAAATACAGCTGTAATTACTACCCATATAGTTAAAATACAACTTAAAATTCTCTTCACTATATACTTTGCCATACACTAATAACCCCCATTCAATTTTCTGAATTGTTTCTTGTTTTATATTTATTAATAATTATATACCTATTGTAGTTCTTGTCAATATATTTTATTATAATTCCACTTACTTTATTGATATACTATTAATTTTTTTAGTATTTTTTAATATATTATCAATATATTTTAATTCTTGCAACACTTTTTTTTTATCTTTATTAATAATTTATTATATATATCTTTCATTTTTAAGTTTTTAATTAATATGTTTTTATAATATTTTCAATCTAACTTTAATTTTCACTAATCATCACTATTCATTGGAATAATTTGTATAAAACTACAAATTACAACTTAAAATTAAGTTTTTATATTTTTATAAATACCATAGTTTTTCGATTTTATTGTCATTATATGTATATTAATAAAATTAAATCTTTATTCATTACAAATAACTCTAGTATCTATTTATAATAAATATTTAATCAATTAAAATCCCTCTATCTATGTTCATATAACCTAAATTCCAAATATTGAAAATCATTATTTTATTGGTTATACTGTTATTTAATATTTATCTGATTAAAATACTTAAGATATCTATATTAAGGGGGAAAGAATATGGAAACTTTGACTACAGACAGGTTAATATTAAGGAAATGGAGTGAAACTGATAGTAAGGATTTATATGAATATGCTAAAAGTGAGGTAGTAGGTCCTAACGCTGGTTGGCCACCACATAAAAATGAAGATGAAAGTAAGGCTATAATTAAAACGTTCATAAAAACCAATAATATCTATGCCATTGTTTTAAAATCTGAAAATAAGGTTATCGGTAGTATAGGCCTTCATAACAGAAAACCTGATGATAAGCTTGCTCACTTGAACCAACTAGAAATAGGATATGTTCTTAATCCTAAGTATTGGGGAAAGGGACTTGTTCCTGAAGCTGTAAACTTTTTAATTAAATATGGCTTTACTAAATTGAACTTAGATTTAATTTGGTGTGCCCATTATGATTTTAACTATAATTCAAAAAGAGTTAATGAAAAATGTGGATTCAAATATAAGTTTAGAAAAGATGAAAAGCTAAGTCTTTTAGGTAATAAGGAAGTTACCACCTTATATTATTGTATTTTAAGGTCTGATTATTTAACTTAGACCTTAAACCTATGGGGTTTTAAGTTTTAAACTTAATTCATACATCTATTTAAAGAAGATAAATCAAGAATATTTCTAAGGAATAGGGACATTAGATAGTTTTGTGTAAAAACCCTATGATACAGTTCTTTAACCTTTAAAGTTAATTTATATATCTATTTAACTCATTATAAATCAAATATATTTCCAATGAATAAGTTAAATTTTTATGTTAAAGCGCCCTATATAGTACTCCTAGTTTAAAACTTCTCTTATTCTTAATTTTCTAATCTATTATTCTAATAAAAATTTTCTATAAGTTAAGTAGGAAATCTAAGATTAATACTTTATATAATCTTATTAAAAACTAACAGGTTTACTCTTAGTACTACCTCCTACAGGCAGTAACATAAATACTCTAGCTAAATACAAGATAAAATCAATAGAAAAGTAAGGATATAATTTTGATGTTCATAAAAATCATTGATGTATAATAATTTTAAAGTATAAAATTATTTAATACTTATAAAAAACCACTTTCAAGATATTTTCTTGAAAGTGGTTTCTTATTATAGCATTATCTTACAAATATTATTTGTAAATTCTACTGGATCATTTATTGATAATCCTTCTATAAGCAATGCTTGATTATATAGTAAATCAGTGTATAAGCTTAATTTCTCTTTGTCTTTTTCATATGCTTCTTTTAATGCCTTAAACACCTCATTATTTACGTTTATTTCTAATACTTTATCAGCCTTTATATTTTCATTATTAGGCATAGAGTTTAGTATTTTTTCCATTTCAATAGTAAGCTCACCCTCATTTGATAAGCATACTGCATGGTTCTTTAATCTTTTTGATGCTCTAACATCCTTAACTTTATCCTTTAGTACATCCTTCATATATCCAAAAAGCTCTTTATTATCATCTTCTAAAGTAGAATCTTTTTCATTTTCTTCTGGTTCTATACCTAAATCTCCACTTGATACAGATTTAAATTCTTTTTCCTTATAAGACATTAACATTCTTATTGCGAATTCATCTACCTCATCTGTAAAGTATAATATTTCATACCCCTTATCTAATAAGAGTTCTGTCTGTGGCATTTTTTCAATTCTTTCATTAGATTCTCCAGAAGCATAATAAATATATTTTTGATCCTCTGCCATTCTAGAAACATATTCAGCTAAAGTAACCATCTTTTTCTCTTTTGATGAGTAGAACATTAATAAATCTTGAAGTACGTCCTTATTAGCTCCAAAGTCGCTGTAAACGCCATATTTTAATTGTCTTCCAAAGGATTCATAGAATTTTTCATATTTTTCTCTCTCATTTTTTAATATGTTTTCAAGTTCATTTTTTATCTTAGTTTTTATATTCTTAGCTATTAACTTTAATTGCCTATCATGCTGAAGAATCTCTCTAGATATGTTAAGAGATAAGTCCTCAGAATCTACTATACCTTTTACAAACCCAAAATAATCTGGTAATAAGTCACTACACTTATTCATAATTAAAACTCCATTTGAATAAAGTTCTAATCCCTTTTCATATTCCTTAGTATAGAAATCATATGGAGTTTTCTCTGGAATAAATAAAATTGAGTTATAGCTAACTGCTCCATCAACACTAATGTGAATATGTTTTATAGGTTTATCAAATCCATAGTGCTTTTCAGAATAAAAATTCTCATAATCCTCTTCCTTAAGTTCATTTTTATTCTTTCTCCATAGAGGAACCATACTGTTTATAACCTGCTCCTCCACATATTCTTCAAATTCATTTTCACTATCTTTTTTAAGTCTACTTTCAGTTATATCCATTTTTATTGGATATCTAATAAAATCAGAGTATTTCTTTATTATAGATTTTAACTTATATTCATCTATATATTCATCAAAGTTTTCATCTTCTGTATTTTCTTTTATCTTAAGTATAATTTCTGTACCAAAGGAATCTTTATCACATGGCTCAATTGTATAGCCTTCTACTCCTTTAGACTCCCACTTATAAGCTTCATTACTTCCAAAGGCCTTACTTATAACAGTAACTTTATCTGCTACTAAAAATGCTGAATAAAAACCTACTCCAAATTGACCAATTATGTCATGACCTTCTTTTGATTCGTTTTCTTTCTTAAAGTTTAAGGAGCCACTTTTCGCTATAACTCCAAGATTATCATCAAGCTCTTCCCTTGTCATTCCAATACCAGTATCAGAAATTCTTATTGTTCTATTTTCTTTGTCAGAAAGAATTTTAATATAATAGTTTTCTTTTTCAAAGGTAATTGAATCATCTGTTAATGCCTTATAGTAAATTTTATCAATGGCATCACTAGCATTAGAAATAAGCTCTCTTAAGAAAATTTCCCTGTGAGTATAGATTGAGTTGATCATAAGATCTAAAAGTCTTTTGGATTCTGCTTTAAATTGTTTTGTTTCCAAAATAAATCTCCCCTTTCACAATACATCTTTTTTTAAGACCTTACCTTTTTAATCCCCTACGCACATTATGTATATAGAGGCAAAGTATAAAATCCCTAATCTGTTTAAGCTAAAATTATCTAAAGTAGAACTATAGGTTTTAAGTTTTAAACTTAATTTATACATCTATCCAAAGAAAGATAAATCAAGGATATTTTTAAGGTATAAGTTAAGTGTTTATGTAAAAAACCTATATAGGGTTTTAATATAAATCTTTCACCTCTTCATTAATATATCTTTGATTTATAGTGGTTTAGAGAGAGATATAAATTTAATTTATATACCTATATTCCTAAATTAGGTTTTACTTTATGAAAAAATCAGATGTTAGCACTCTCACTCATTGAGTGCTAATCCCTAATTTTTATATAACATAATTAAATTATTATGTCAATATATCCTATAAACAGTAGAACTATATTAAATAGTTCTACCTCTTCTATTCCCTTTAATGTAATCTTATACCTTTATATCTATACTTTGTTTACTCTTCTACAAAATTACTATAATTTAATATAAAATTCTACATTTTAACACTCCTTACATTTATTAAATCTCGACTTATTTTTATATTTTTAATCACAAATCTATTCTAATTAACATAGAATATACTATCTTCACTTATTTAGGAGGTACAGTTATGTATTATATGTATGATTCTTATAGAGATACTAATGATAAAAAATCTTATGGTGGCGGAAGCTATTGTTATAGTAAGAAATACTATGATGACAACTATGACAATGATGATGATTATGATTATGGCTATGACTATGACAAGGGATATGAGAAAAAAGAATGTAAGCCTAGATACTATTACTATCGCTGCAAAAAGTATCCTGAGTACAAGTATTGTAGACCTGTAAAATGTCATGATAAGAAAAAAGAATATGATAATTCTTATGATTATGATAAGAGCTATGATAATGATTATGACAATAGTTATGATTATGACAATAGTTATGAGAAAAAAGAATGTAAACCTAGATACTACTACTATAAACACAAAAAGTATCCTGAGTATGAATATTGTAGACCTGTAAAATGTCATGATAAGAAAAAAGAATATGATAATTCTTATGATTATGATAATGGTTACGATAATGATTATGACAAGGGTTATGAGTATGACAGAAGTTATGAGAAGAAAGAATGTGAACCTAGATACTACTATTACCGTTGTAGAAAGTATCCTGAATATAAATATTGTAGACCTGTAAGACCTCATCATGAAAAATGTGGTTATGGATATGATGAACATGAATATAAACCTGAAAAAGAATATGATGAAAAAGACTACGGATATGAAAAATGTGACTGTGAAAAAGATGAAAGACATGAAAAAGAATATGATGAAAAAGACTATGGCTACGAAAAGTGTGATTGTGAAAAAGATTACAACCACAAAGAAGAAGAATATTAGAATATATAGGAAATAATATTTAAGCCACTTCATTAGTGTTGAAAATTCATTAGTATAATATAATTATTATATTAATTATATATAGAACAAATCTTTCTTCAGGTGGTGTTCTTTCCACCACCTGAAGGTTAGATGAGTTAATCTAGGGGCGTATCAACTGTTATCCCCAGCTTACACGCGGATGGGGATGTTACAGCTTATAGCCATCAGATAAATTTCTCTAATAACTAAATATTTTACCCTGAACTAATAGCCACATACCAGTTAAAATCTAGGTATGTGGCTTAATCTTTAAACTCTACAAAATATTTTTATTTCTTTCTAAAATCAAAAAACTCTTTAACTAAGTCTGGTGGTGAATATGAAACAAAAATAAAATCTAATTCTGTATTATTTATAACCCTTAACATATCATCTTTATAATATCTTGGATCTAATATATAAACATCTGAACATACCGAAGAAAAGAATGATATTAATGGAACAGCTAAAGAATCCTTTATAAATAGTACCTTAGGTCCATTTTTATTTTCTTTATTTTTAATATGTGCAAAGGGCTGATTCCCATAAAGATAAGAAAAATATTTATCTGGTGCTAATCCATACACATCATTATTTCTAAGTGGATTAATTGCTACCAGTGCCTCCTCAAATCTTCCTGTTAAAGTCCCCTTATTAAAGCTATTTTCAAAATAAAAGTCATAATCTGTTTTAAACTTAGGGTATATTAATGAAAAATCATCCACCTCTGTATAGTACTTTCCTGTCTTTCTTCCCATAGAACCAACAAAAGAATTCTTGTAATTGACTATATTATAATTATTAATATCAGTATAAAAATTATTCTTATCTAGTCCCATATTATATTTTTCATTAAGACTTTTAACAACTTGTGTAAATCCCCAAAAAGCAGTTTCAATCTTCCAGTGGTGGTCAGTATTAAAGAATAAGTCTTCTCCTTTTATTCCACTTTCTAAAATCTCTTCTCTTAAGTCTATGGTATCAATTCCCTCTGATTTTACTTCCATCAAAAACTTATCTGCAGTTTCATTATTATAATGATAAGGTATGCCTCTTGGAAATTCTGTATGTCCCCTTACATATTTATCAGGGGTCATCAAATATATAAACTTAGTTTCTGGATCCTTTACTTCTTCCTTAAGATCCTTTAACTTTTCTTTAATCTCTTCGGTTGGATTTTCCTTATTTGTAAAATAGGTAAAATGTAGCTTTCCTTCTGTATCCTTTACCACCTCAAAGTTAGATAACTCATTTTTCCCCATAAGTTTTTGCATATATCCATAGCTCTCAATAAGAGTATACTTCCCATAAATATTATCATTAATTGCTTTTTCCACATTAGAAATATATTCTCTTAAAGAAGAAACATCTGTCTTTTTTACTGTTTCCTTAAGAGGGCCATAGCTTTTATATAGGTTTAATATGGAAAATGTAAATAAAAATATGATAAAAGCTATGGTTGTTATAAACTTTTTGATAAATTGTCTATTCATACCTATCCCCCCTTAAAAATTAAAGTATATAAATGGATTGTAGGTACCCTTTGTTAAATAGGATACACAGATTAAGAATAATGTGATAACTACAAAGGGATACCCAACTTCAAGAAGTATACTCCCTCTGCGTCCCTCTACAATAAACTTATTTATTCTTTTAGCTAGGGGAATTGAAAATATAATTCCTCCTATTAAAAATAAACTGTACTCCTTTAAAAACATTAAGGTATAATCACTCCAAAATCCATTTCCTAAAACTCCAAACATATTTAAAATAAACTTTCTTGCTTCAATAAGATTCTTAGATCTAAAGATAACCCAGTTTAAATTAATAATAAACAAGGTATATATATTTCTAAGAATTTTATGTTTCTCCATTCTATCTATGCCAAAGAACTTCTCCATGGAGATAAAAACAAAATTAGAAAGTCCCCATAATATAAATGTCCATTCAGCTCCATGCCATATACCAGTAAGCATCCAAACAACAAATAAATTTCGTATTATTTTATCCTTATTACTTACCCTAGAACCTCCTAATGGAAAATAAACATAATCCTTAAACCAAGTTCCAAGGGATATATGCCATCTTCTCCAAAACTCTGTAACAGACTTTGATATATATGGATAATTAAAATTCTCTTCAAACTTAAATCCAAACATTAATCCTAGTCCAATAGCCATATCAGAATATCCTGAGAAATCAAAGAATATTTGCAGGGTATAAGCAATAGATCCAAGCCATGCAAGGCTTGCTACCACACCTGCATCAGTATTCATTTGAAAAATTCTATCTGCTATAATTGCCATGTTATTAGCAATTAGCACCTTCTTACCAAGTCCTGTAATAAACCTACAGGTTCCTATAGAAATCTTTTGCCAGGTTTCCTTTCTGTTATCCATCTGGTCTGCAATTGTACTATACCTTACAATGGGTCCTGCAATTAGTTGAGGAAAGAAGGATATATATAAAGCAACATAAAGAGGGTTCTTTTGTACTTTACCATCCTCCCTATAAACATCTATTACATAAGACATAGCTTGAAAGGTAAAAAATGAAATTCCTATAGGTAGTATTATATTAGGTATAGAAAGATTTAACCTTGCCATCTCATTTATTGTTCTAATAGTAAATCCAAGATATTTAAAGACAAAAAGAATTCCTAAATTAGTAACGCAGGTTAAAATAAGAATAAGCCGTGCTATTGATTTCTTATCTCTATACTTATCAATTATTAGTGCAAAAATATAATTTAACATTATAGAAAGAATCATAATTAGTACAAACCAAGGTTCTCCCCAGGCATAAAAGAATAAACTTGCCACCAACAAAAAAATATTTTTAAGTCTATATGATTTCCTTAAAAGATAATAGGTAACTAAAACTATTGGAAGAAAGTAAAATAAAAAAACTATACTAGAAAAAAGCATAAAATCCCCCCTTTATATATGAAGTGGTATACCTCACTGAGTACTGTATTTATAATCCCTTCTTCCATCGTCTTCTCCATATAAAATAAAACATTGATACTACAAGAACTATTAAAATCCCAATGACTCTAAATATAAAAATTAAGTATTTATTATTTAAGATATTTTTAGGATTACTAACTTCTTTAATTTCCTCTGTCTTTGGTACTAAAAGACTTACTCCATCTACATCCTTTAACTCTCTTACAGATGACTCCTTTAAGGAAACTTCTAATATTATATTAACCTTATTATCAATTATAGATTTAATATTAACCTTATCTACAGTAGTATCCGTGGCTACAGTTAATCTTCCTTTTTCTGTGATTGATATCCCCTTCTCCTCTTCATTTAAAGAAAAGTAGACCCTATAATTTTTTTCTCCACCTTCTTCATTATTAATTACTAAGCTGTACTCTTCAATGGATTCACCAACTATGGGCTTCATTACAGTTTTATCCCCAATAAGTTTTAAGCTAGAAATATCCTCTGGAATATAAGTATCACTAGAAGAAATAAGGTTAACCCCTCCTATTTCCATCTTTTGAATAGTGTTTTCTTTCGTTGTGGCTGTAATACCATAGGAAGCTATCTCTCCTAACTCTTCTTTAGATATCCTAAAATTTTGAAAAGGAACGTGAACTCTTCCCTGAAAACTCTTATCTAATTCAATTAATCCCTTTTCAATATTACCTAACCTCATATTTTTTTCATTGTCTTTTTTTAATAATACATAGGAGTCTTCTCCTAAGGTTATATATTTTCCATCCTTCAATATAATAAATAAATTAATCCTTAGAGGCTTGTCCGATAGATTTTTTATATAAAACCCTATCTCCCCATAGGAAGACCAATCCATTTCAGAATTAACATATAGCTGAGATGTATAATAACCTTTTTCTAATCCATTGGTGTTCATATTTAAAATTATATTTCCATTTTCATTAACCTTGTCCCAGCTATTTTCTCCTCCACTATCTTTTAAAGTTAAGTTCTCCATAGGTATATCTAAGGTAGAGGCTGACGCATATGAAGGAAAATTAAAGCCTATTAAAACTAATAAACTAAATACAAAACCCATTAAAACTTTTATATTACTCTTTTTCTGTGTCATAGCAACCTCCCCTTATATATAGGACATTTCATCTAGTTCATCTAGAATAATATTTTTATTCTGTTTCTTAATATTTTTCTTTTCTTCTGTTACTTTTTTAAAGTTACCCATCCATTTTATTAAAATCTCTTCAAAATTTTTATCTTTTATTAATGACTTATAATTTGTAATAACATAGAGGCTCTCTCCACCTTCTTTAGCTGATGCAACAAACTTACATTTTAATTTAATATTATTTTCTAAGAGTATAGTTAATGTTTTAGGATTCTTACCCATAGTATTAATTCTAGTATACTCATAATTAAAATCCTTTAATGTAACTTCTTCATTATCTGAAGTTTTAACAGTTTCATCTAATAAGAATCTTGCTAGTTTTCTATTAGAAAACCTTTCTTTTTCCATTCTTTTAAATGTATTTATTTTAAGATCTTCAAAGGTACTTCCATCCTTCTTTAGTACCTTAGGTAAAGAAGGCACTCTATCATAAACAATTTGTAAAAGTTCTCTTTTATCCTCTTCCTTAATATCTATAATCTGAAAAGAGTACTTCCATCTATCTTTCATGTTATATACGTGTACTATTCTAGCCTTGAATCTACTATTGTATCTATCAGTGTTTAAAATCACATCCCACTCTAAGTTATGGTCAATATATTTAGGGAAATCTAATGTTACAGAAAACCCCTCCTCTGAGATGTCACTAGTTAAACACTCTATATTAAAATCATTATTTCTAAGAGTACAATCGACACTTGCCATGGTACGCTCATGTTTTCTATAACTCTTTCTTCCTGTCATAAAGAAAATAGACATTACAATATTATAAAAGTTTATTAGTAGCCAAAATAA
This sequence comes from Clostridium hydrogeniformans DSM 21757, assembly GCF_000686705.1. GTDB lineage: Bacteria > Bacillota > Clostridia > Clostridiales > Clostridiaceae > Clostridium_Z > Clostridium_Z hydrogeniformans. The sequence goes on from NZ_JMLJ01000006.1 coordinate 122,987, forward strand.
TACCACTATCATACCAATAGATCCTGTTTTAAAAGTCCATCTTATACAATTTATAATCCCAATAACAGATAGAATCCCTAGAACAATATGAGGAAGTGCACAAAGAATTTGGTATCTTCTATCATCTTCCATCTTATTTTTTTTTGTAACTGAGAAATTTTTCTCTGTAATACAAAAGGTTTCTAATATAATTGGAAAAAATAAAGATGGGAATAAAATATTTTCATAAACATTTGTCCATTTATTATTACGAATATTTCCTGATAGCTTCTTAATACATATATTAGTAAGTACATACATAGGAAGCCAAAATACAATAACTTCAAGTAATGTACACTTTACGACAATAACATTAAAAACTGTAAATAAAATAGGAGCCATAATATAAATTAATCTTTTCAAAGGAAAGAACCAATATAAAACAGAAGCAAGATAGTTAAGCTTTTGGGTTATGCTAAGACCTCTTTTAAAAAGTATATTTTTCTTTCTTCCAGTTTGAATACACCCTCTTGCCCATCTTTTTCTTTGTTTAATTAAGCTTTTTAAATCTGATGGTGACAACCCTGAGGCATGGATACTATTTATGGCATAGCATTTATATCCCTTACTTTGAATTTCTATTCCAGTTGCAAAATCTTCTGTTATAACTCCAGTTGCAAACCCTTCAATCTCCTCTAAGGCTTCTCTTAAAATAATTGTATTAGAACCACCATATATAACTGAGTTAGACTTATTTCTTCCTGATTGAATGTCTAAATAAAAATAATCCTGTTCATTAGGAATTCTTCCCTCTGAATGTAAATTAAATTGAAATAAATCTGGATTATAAAAACTTTGGGGAGTTTGTACAAATCCCACCTTATCTCCTGTAAAGAAATAAGGAACACAAGATATTAAAAAGTCATGCATTGGAATCATATCTGCATCCATTGTAACAATTAAGGGAGAGTTTGTTTTCATCATTGCATGATTTAGGTTTCCTGCCTTTGCATGTTTCCTTTCTTCTCTGGTTATATAATTTATATTCATTTTTCTACATAAATCTTTCATCTCTTTACGGTTACCATCATCACATAGGTATATATGAACCTTAGACTTATCTGGATAATCCATATATAAACACCCATTAATTGTCTTATATAAAAGTTCAACTGGCTCATTATATGTGGCTATAAATACATCTATGTGAGGATATTCATAGTCTTCTATATTAGGACGTTCAGGAAACTCCACATTGGTCATGTTATAGAAATGAATACTTGCTTCAAACATACCTATTATCTCTATGATTAAAAGATACAGTCCAGCTACTACTGCAATAAGCCCGTATTCAAAAGGAATTGTAAAAAATATACGCCACCCTAAATATATTAGGGAAAAAATCAAGGTGAAAATAAATAAAATTTTATTTTTTGTGCTTTTAAAATTCAAAAAACCACCCTCTTTATTAAAAGTAAATGCCAATTTGCTATTGATACCTTTTTTCATTAAGTTAAGTGAATTTCCTGTAAAAATAATATAACTAATTTTTTCTTTATTTAAAATGTATAGTAAAATCTATTCTTAATATTAATAAATATCATTTTAGTGTAGATTTCAATCCAAAATGTGTTAATTGTTACATATAAGATGAAACATTGTATAATAATTCATACTCTATAATTACTTTATCTCTATGATTAAATAAGTATAAATAAAATATTTTTTCTATTAATAAGTTAATGTTATCTATAATTTTATTAGCCTTACACATTGTATACTTAATTTGTATAATATTCAACCTATATCTTACATTTATTCCTTATTAATTATAATTTTTCAATATCTATTTTATAAAACTAATCCTCACTATTCCTCTTCTATTTTAAACTTTTAATATTATTTCTTAAATTGTAACTTAAATAATACCTTGTTATTAAAATCTTATAGCCTATTAAGTATATGACTTTTCTTATAATTATTATGCTCTTTTTCTATATAGGGTTACTAAAAGTTGCTTTTTATTTTTTTAATATGCCATAATATTTATAAAAAATATATTTTTTTGTTAGATTACTACCCTATCTTCTCTATTTTTTAATACAGTGCTTAAAAAACTCCTCTTATATTTATTTCTTCTTAAAATAATTACTGTTTTTCTAACAGATGTTTAAAGCTTACACCTGTTACCACCTAATAAAGTTCTAGTTTTCCCTACTTAAAACATCTAAAAACATAAGGAACCCTTGACAATTAAGGCTTTTTATTATATCTTTTGTTACAGGCTTTAAAATAATAAAATATTTAATTTATCTTTTCTAATAAAGGTATACTATATATCACTCACTACTCTTAGTAATAAATATAAATTTATTCTTAAGCTTAAAATATCTTAGAAACTAATTTATATTTATCTAAAGACTTTACATCTCTAATTCTCTATGCCCTTAAGGATAGAAATAAGATTATAAAGTCCCCTATTAGTTTAAATCCAATTCATGTGAAGTAAAATTTTACTATGAATTAGTTTAACTTTATTTTTTATGCCATAAACTATAGAAGATGAACTATATATTTTAAAATTCTAAAATTAATTTATTCATGTGCCTAAGACAAGATAAATTAAGGATATTTTTAATGAATAAGTTAAAAACTTATATTAAAATCCTATAAAAATATATGTTTTATAAAAAAAGTTTATCTTAATCTAAAGAAATTATATATTCGTAATTAGATTTATAAAAACAAAAGGAGGAATAAAATGAAAAACAATAAGATAAAAGAATATGCACTAATGACACTAGGTATATTATTATTAGCCATAGGACTTCAATACTTTTTCTTCCCTAACAACATTGTTGCTGGTGGATTATCTGGATTATCATTACTTATAAATAAATTAACAGGGCTTTCTCCTGGAATTGCCATGCTATCATGTAATGTATTATTATTTATATTCGCATTTATGCTAATGGGTGGAAACTTTGGTGCTAAAAGTATTTACTCTGCCTTTGGCTTAAGCATAATATTATGGGCTATGGAGAAATTTTTACCAAAGTTCTCTTTTACAAACAATTTAATTTTAGCTACTATTTTTGGTGCTATTATAGCAGCCTTAGGTATAGCAATAGTATTTAATCAAGACTCTTCTACAGGTGGAACAACCATAATAGCTAAAATCATAAATAAATATTTTCATATAGATATAGGTAAATGCCAATTATTCACAGACTTTGTAGTTACAATATTAGCTTTTAAAGTTTTTGGAATAGAGCAAGGATTATTAGGACTCCTTGGAGTATTTCTAATGGGAATACTTATAGATAAATTTATAGATGGATTTACCCTTTGTAAGCAGGTTATAATCATAACTAGCAAGGGTGAAGAAATAGAAAAAATAATTATAAATGAAATATCTAGAGGATGTACTGCCCTAGAAGGAAGAGGAGTATATTCAAAGGAAAAGAATTCAGTATTATTTGTAGTTGTAAGTAGAAAAGAGTTCCTAGAATTAAAGAAAAAACTAAAGTCAGTAGACCCTGATGCTTTTATAACTGTAACAGACTCAAAAGAAGTATTTGGAAAAGGCTTTGCTGATTTATTAGAAATTTAAAAAGTGTAAACTTATATAAAAAAGGTGGTATTGTATTTTAAATAATAATTTTAAAATACAATACCACCTTTTTCTTTTCCCTCTTTGCCAAATAGTTATCTTAAATATATGTAAATTGCTACTATATTTTCTACAATAGAAGTGTACAAAGTCTCAAATATCTTTATTTTTTATAGACATAAATGTACAATATTCTAAAATATCATTAATATTTCTAGAAATAAAAGTCATGCTATTTTAGATTATATTTCATAATAATTTCCTCTTCATCCTTTTCTTCAGTATGGTAGAATCCTATATTAAGGTATAATTTTTTTGCCATTTCATTGCCTTTTATATAACAAAGAATTATTAATTCATATTTACCTTCATTTTTTATTGAATCAATCCATAAGTCCATAACTTTTTTTCCATAACCTTTTCCTTGATGCTCTCCTGAAATCATAAACTGATCAAGAACACATAAAAGTTTATCCCCTTCTTTTAAATCATATTGTGATAACACTCCTATTGGTGTACCTCCTTCATAAATACCATGTACCTGACTATTACACTCTCTATATGCAAAGGCTCTTGCCATGATTTTCACATTAGATGAAACAAAGATTTTCTGATTTTCTTTAACTTTTAGTGAATTAAAACTTCTCCAGTTATTTGGATTAATACTCTCAAAATGTATATTCATATTTCCCTCTCTTAAACTTATAAATTATATATGCTTGCAAATTAAATTATATATATTTTAATTATACAAAATATGGTTATTTTCTTCAATTATCTAAAAACTTAATATTATCTATGGTTCTATACTTTATAAATAGAAAAGCCTAGTAATCTCTTTGTTACTAGACTTTATGACCTATACTAAAAGATGTTTCTTAGTGGATAACCATAAATAAATCCCATTATTATTTATTAGCTCCTCATGGGTAACTTCTTCATAGATTTTCCCTTCATCTAACACTAAAATTTTATCTGCATTCCTTACAGTAGATAATCTCTGAACTATAATCAAAGTAGTACGTCCTTTAAATTATTTATATAGTTTACTTCTCTAGAGTTTACTTTACTGTTTTAAGTATTGCATTAACTATATAATCAAGCTGCTTGTCCATAGAATATAAATCCATAAAGAAAAACAGGTCTCCGTCTGTTTTTATAACTCTATCATTTTTTACAGCCGGTAAGTTATTCCATACTTTATTCTCTTTTAAGTTATCCTTACCCGACTTCCACACTGCTTGTATTATATAATCCCCAGAATATTCTGGTAAAATCTCAATGGAAATACTTCTATTTTGATCACCATTTATTATATCTTTTTCTATAACTTCAGGAGCCTTTAAATCAAGATAGTCATAGATGATTTCTCCACCTCTCCCCCATTTATTGCCGAATACCATAATTTCCTTATCCCAATGTTCTATAAGGGTAAAAGTCTTATCCATTACTCCTGCCTTTTTTAACTTCTCCTTGCTATCTTCTACCTTCTTATAAAAAGTATTAATTACTTTCTTTGCCTCCTCCTGCTTCCCAACAGCTTCAGCTATAAGAGTTAATCTTTCTTCTGAGGACATTTCAGTAAACGGAATAACTATAGTTGGTGCGATTTTCTTATATTTTTCATATTCCTCTTTACTAATTACAATTATTAAATCTGGCTCAAGAGCCATTATCTCCTCTGATTCCCATTTTTCAATGATTTTAACATCCTTAACTTCATCTTTAAATGCAGTTTCACCTTGGCTATTGCCAGTTGCTAAAGGTTTTACCCCTAATGCAAGTAAATCCCCTTGAAAATAATTTATAACAATTCTCTTTGGATTTGTAGGGACTTCAATATCTCCCATTACAGTAGATACAACTCTAGTCTTCTTCTCCTTATTTGACTCCTCACCCTCGGTGCTACTTTTAGAACATCCTATAAGTAGTGTAGAAAACATAATAATTATTAACCCAATAGAAATAAATTTAAGTTTTTTCATATTAATTTCATTCCCCCTATTTTTATAAACCATTTTAATATTTATATAATTAATTCATAACTTTAAACTAGTTAGCTATAGCCAATTCATGAAAATTATATCAATACCTTTTTTCAATTGTCAATGATTATCATTTACTCCAAACTAAGGTTATAAATAAAATGTATCCCCTAAAATCCTTTATAATTTCAAGATTCAAAGTGATTTTCTTGAAAAACCTCTTGTTACTTTGGTATATAATTATACCGTTTTGGAGCATATAATTATCTTATCAAAACATAGTAAGCTACTAATTCTTATACTAAATTATAGGGTTTTAATATAAAACATTAACTTATTCAATAAAATATCTTTCACTTATAGGACCTCAAATAGATGTATTCAATAATTTTTAAACTTAAAACTCTATAGCCTAAAACTTTATTTTTAGAAAGGAGTTTATAATGTGAATATAAATGCAGATATTTCAGTTATTGAAGACTTTGCTTCTAAACTTAATTGCAAAAAATTCTCCTATGGAAATGGGATGTTATATCGCCTTCCTGAAGAAAATGGAGATAGCTGGTTTGTAGAAGTTCAACCTACCCAAGGTCTAGTTTTTACTGATACTTATTTCTCATTACTAGAATCAGTAACTTATATTTATACTGTTCCTAAAAATTGTATATGGATATGCTCTTTATATAGTGGCAACATTACTATTATAGAAAATGGAAAAAGGTCACGCAGTTTATATCAAGGTATACATTTATTTAAAGGAAAAGGGACTCCAATCAAAATTATAATTAATAGTGATGAACCTATATGGTATACTTTTTCTCTTGTATTTGAAGAATTTATTCTTAAATATATGAATAATTTATCTTCTAACTCCTCATTTTTCTTATATGATAATTTATCACTAAATCATTTGCATTATAATACATCAGATTTAATTATGATTTTTGAACAACTAAAATATTCAATTAGAAATTGTAAACTTCATTCTATGTATTATATTGGGAAGGTATATGAAATTTTTTCTATAATTCTAAGCAATATGGAAAACGATGAAGCTTTTAAGATTAACCATAGACATAATCATTTAAGCTATGAAAATAAACAATTTATGTGGCTTTTAAAATCAGAAATAGATAAAAATATACTTAATCCTCCTACCATAGAGAAAATGCAAAATATAGCTGAGATGAGTGAATCTAAACTCCGAAGATGCTTTAAAGCAACTTATGGTAAAACTATTTACCAGTATATTAAACATAAAAAAATGGAACAAGCCATCAGATTTCTATCTCATGATGAAATGAGTATTCACAATATAGCTACAGCTTTAGGTTATGAAAGTGCAAGTAAATTTTCAGAAGCATTTAAAAAAGTTTATGGAATTTCTCCTAGTCTATTTAGAAAGTCCTTTGACTTATGATTCTCTTATTAACTTATATAAAAATATGGATTTTAAGAATATCCTAAATATAAGTTCAACTCTATATTATAATTAATGGTATAATCCGTATATGGATTATTATATACTTTAAAAACTATTTATTAATATACTATAAAATAAAGGATGGGAGAAAAAATGTTTCAGTTTAAAGACTTTGATTTTTTAACAGATGAGGAAATTGACTTAAAGATAGAAGAAAAAATACCATATAATGCTGAGAAAGACTATGTACCTGCATACAAATATAAAATTACTCTCCACAACTCAAATGATGCAATAGGTAACATTGATATTAGAATCGGTTATAATGAAGGTATATATTATGGTGGTAATATTGGATATAATATTGAAGAACCTTATAGAGGTAATAATTATGCCTCAAAAGCTTGTAAAATTATAAAACAAGTAGCTCTAGCTCATGGAATGAATACCTTACTAATAACTTGTAATCCAGATAATTTTCCTTCTCGAATTACTTGTGAAAAAGCAGGCCTTAAGCTTAAGGAAATAGTAGATTTACCACCTTATAATGAAATGTATCAAATTGGAGAGAAACAAAAATGTCTATATGAATGGAAGTTAGAAGAGTAGTTTTTCACCTTTTTTCAAAATAAATAAAGGGAAGATTTTATAACTTCCCTCTGGGCTCACTTCTAATATTATTTTAAAACATGGTATTTTATTATGTATACTTAAACACTTTTATATTGTATATTATATTTCTATAGATTTTCCTTAAGCCAAATAATAGACCTTTCAAGCATTTCTGTTGTTATATAATGATTCACATTAGGAACTTCTATAAACTGAAAACTATCTAAATTTTCATTATACAGTGGCTTCATTTCATTAAAAAATACTCTCTGACCATCAATTGGTAATGATCTATCCTCTGAACCATGTAATATTAAAATAGATCTATTATTTATCTTATCTTTATTGTTCATAGGATCATAAAGTTCTATTTTTCTTTTATTTTCTTCATTTTCTCCTGGTAGTTGCCCCATTTTAATTGATTCTGTCCATGCAAAAGATCCACTAAATCCTATAAGACATTTTATATTAGAGTTATATGGAAAAACTCCTCCTGCAGTAATTGCCCCCATAGAACTTCCCATAATTCCAATTCTACTAGGGTCACAATTGTGATTATCAATAATTCCTTCTACAAACTCTCTTGATTCTTCAACACTTTGAAGTACTATGTCCCATAAATATTTCTCTAGATTTTCTGGATTATCATGGTCTATAGCATCTCTTTCTCCATGAAATAGAGCATCTGGTACCACTACTTGATATCCATGACTAGCAATTGCTAAAGCTTCAAACCTTTTAAACTCTTTACTTGAGTGCCATCCATGATAATATATGATTGTTGGTAACCCCCCTTCATATCCATTAGGTTTAAACTTTAAAAATGGTATTTTATTAACTTCTTCCCTGGTAACCTTAACAAAACTATTTTCATAATCAAAAATTGACCATACCATATCTCTTCCCCCTAAATTTTTCATTTTAAATTATGTAACTCATCAGAATAACTTAATGTCCAAGATTTTATATATAATCTTTCTGTTTCAATTACAACATCCCTCATATTACTTATTCCCTTGATTAGATATATTTAAATGATTTCGCTCATCTACTCTTCTTATCATAGAATAACAATATGGGGTGAAGTATTTAAGCCAAAAGCCTCTTCCCTCAATATTAGCAGATTCAAAGTCTGTAGCACAACGTTTCAATCCATTTTCAATAGCCCAATCAGTTGCTATATTTAATAACCTTGCCATTATATGATTCCCTCTATATTCAGGTAATACATATGCTCCATTGATTCCCATTGTGCAATTATCATCTAATTCATCCATATTAATTTCAGTGGTATTGGTTTTTAGGTAACCTATAATTTTGTTATTAATCTCTGCAATCCATAGATTATTACCTTCTGTTTTAATCCACTCTCTATATTCATCTATATAATTTTCACTAGTAGAATTATATAAATATATTGGTGATGAGGAAAGATGTTTGTTTATCCCCTTAAAAAGATGCTCCATATTAATAATATCTCTTATATCAGCTTTTTTTATTAATATGTTATTATTTATATTAGGTATATCTATTTTTTCAAGGGGACGTACAGCATCAACCACTAACATCCCAAACCCATTCATAACCCAAGTATCAATTACTCTTTTATCATTAAGGTATACCATTACCCCATGTGTATAACAATCTAAGCCCACCCATAAGTGGGAAACTCTTCTATAAAGTTCACTATATAAATACTTTTTATCATATCCATCAGCTACTCCATGAAGTGAAGGTATTGATAATACTCCTTTTGCTGTTCCTTTAAATTCATTAATGATAAACCCATTGATAAAACCAGCAACCTTACCAGAATCTATTGCTACAACAAAATTCTTATTATCCACATATTTCTCTATTTCCTTTAAATGAACTTCAATATTTTCATATTTATCAGATAGAATAGGCATTGCTAATCTTGCTTTTTTATAATTAGCTAAAATAATATTTGCTACCTCTTTAACATGATAATTTTTTAAATAAGTATATTCCATAGTACTCTCCTTTTTATTTGATGGCTATAAACTTTCCCCCCATCCTCTAAAAGGTGGGGATAATAGTTGCCACAGCCCTAGATGAGCTTATCTAACCTTAAGATGGTGGAAAGAACACCATCTTAAGGAAGATTCCTTCTATAATATGCTTATTACTCTAGACCCTTAACCAAATTAATCTATTGTAATAGTTAGATGTAATTCAATGATTTTATATTTCTTAATTTATAATTAATATTGACCAAGTAATCCCTTTTTCTTTGCTATTTTGCTACATTGATTGAAAACAAATAGTCCTATAAAAAAGTAAACAATAGAGTTTCCAATTATAATTCCAAAGTCACCTAAAGAAAAATCCATAAGGGATTCTCCACCCAAAGTTATATCATATACTTTTTCAATAGTAGGTCTAAAAGGTAGGATTGCTGATATTAAAGGACTAAATGCGTTACTTCCTGGCATAACTAATCCTATTAAAAAATATTGAACTATATTCAATAAGGATTGAACTTTCTTAAATATAAGAGCTAAACCTCCAAACATCAACGCAATTCCTAATATGCTGAAAATCCCCAGTAATATTAAAACTAATAGCTGTAATATCTTCAAGTTTATCCAATATCCTGTAGTTGCCATTATAGTAAATAATACTATGAAGCAAACTAACAAATTAACTATAAGATTTGTAATACTTCTTACAATTAATATATTATGTAGTCCTAATCCAGACATACTTATTTGTTCTAAGGTCCCTCTATTAGCATCACTTATAACACTACTTGCAGTCTCTGAATAAGCTACTAACATTACAGTCCATAAAAAATATCCTGCTACAAAACCTTCTAATGTTTCTCCTAACCTTACTGGTGATACATTCATGCTTGTACCAAATAACTTCATTCCAAAGAACATGGCAATAAATAAAGCATAAAGACTCATTATTTCTGAAATAGTATTAAATTTATATCTAAGAAGTTCTTTTATTGACTTCTCAATAGAGACCTTAAATAAGTAAAATACCTTACTCATTATTCTTACCTCCACCAACAAGATTTAAATATACCCTTTCAAAATTAATATCTCTTTGCTTTACTTCTTTAATTAAGATTTCCTTTTCTTTTAATATGTCAATAATATTGTATATCTCCTTTGAGTCTACTATATCTATTTCTAGTACAGAATCATCATTAGTAAAATAGAAGTTATATTCTAACTTTAATAAGTAATCTTTTTCTTCTGTTGAAAGAGATTTTAATAAAATAAACTCATAAGTCATGCTTTTAAACATATCTAAGAGGTTGACTAATGTATCCTGAGCTACTATTTTTCCTTTATTTAATACAACCACATCATCACAAACATCTTGTACTAAATTCATATCATGAGTACTTAAGAGTACAGTTTTTTTCATGTCTCTAGCTATATCTTTTAAGATATTTTTTATATCCATAAAACTATCAATATCTAATCCAAGAGTTGGCTCATCTAAAAGAACGATATCTGTATTACAGATCAGTGTCATAGCTATGGCAACCTTTTGCTGCATTCCCCTAGATAAACTATTAACTGTTACATTTTTCTTATCTGTTAAATTAAATCTTTCTAATAATTCATCTATTGTTTTCTCTATATTCTTTCCTCCTAAGCCTCTTATACCAGCAAAATACCTTAAGTTTTCTATTGGTGTAAGTCTCCAGTACAAATTTCTAGTCCCTTCAAACAAGGCTGCTATTTTATCTATGGCCTTTCTATTATCTTTACCCTCTAGTTTTATCTCACCATTATCTGGAATCAATAAATTACATATACTCTTGATAGTAGTGGTTTTTCCTGATCCATTAGGTCCAAGTATTGCACATATATGTCCCTTATCTACTGAAAATGATATATTATCTACTGCTGTAAAGTCCCCATATTTTTTTACTAAATTAGTAACTTCTATAGATTTCAATCTATTCCCCCCATTTTAATTTATATGATTTTTAACGGAAAGTTTGCTTTTATACAACCCCTCCTATTTTTTTGTATAAATTAAATTCTTACAATATTAACCAATATATTTATGTTACTAATTTATTCACTTTAAGTCAATTATTAACTAATACATCCCTGTTATCTATTTTTACATTTACTTATAGTGATTTGTAATTAAGCCAAATAAAAAAAGCCAGTCCAAGGATTTTTCCCTGAACTGGCTTTTAACATGTTACTTATCTATTTCTTAAAGTATTTATTAATTATGACTTCACTGGTATTAGCTAATTATAATTTAAATTGTATTAGTTATTTTCTTTAATACTCTTTAAATAACTTCAAGGAAAAAATACTACAAAAATTTATTTTGTAGTATCCCTTAGTATTATCTTATAGAATCAAAAAATGAACCTAATCTTTCTTTAAGTTCCTTACATTTATTCATAGGTAATAACTGTGTTTCCAGCCACATACCTATAGAATTTCCTCTAACATAAACTTTGTCTACATCCTTAAAATAAGATTTTATAACTCCTACAACTTCTGCTCCATCATAATTAGGTATCTGCTTACCTAAATAATCAGTAACCACATATCCTTCTTCCTTTTCAGCAGTTTCCTCTAATGGTATGTTAGGATCTATTGCATTGCATATATATCTAGATAACTTCTCCCAAGGTGTAGGGCTCCATATATTTATGTCTTTTTCACTATCACAAAAACAAGTTTCAAAAACTATTCCTGGAGCTACACTAGCTCTGAGATCATGAAGACTAGTGCTAACTTTTACTCCTCTATTATGAAACCCTAGCTTCTCATAATTATTCACTAGTCTTTCAGCCACTGAATAAGACTTTCTACTTGTAGAATATACCCATGCCTCAGTACCATATGCATTTCCATTATAGCTATTCATATGCAATGTTAAGTATAATTCTAGGTTATTAGAATTAGCTTTATTTGTGCCTTCTGTTAATTCTCCATTGACAGTATTAGCATTGCTATTACAATCAATAACTATATGTCCATTTGTAACTAATATATCTCTTACATGTTTATATAAATCTTGCATTTGCAAATACTCATCTCTTAATCCTACAGCTCCTCTACAGTTGATACTGTGACCCCCTCTTAGCCCTATCTTCATAGTTACTTATCCCCTTTCCTATTTCCTTCCTTAAGTTGAATTAATGTATCCTTAAGTTTTTCTGGAAGTGGTAATCCTAATGCTCCACAGTTTTCAAGTATGCTTATTCCTTCATTTGCTATATAAAAATAACAAATAAGGCTCCTAAATACCCACTGACCTGTATTTAAGAGTCTATCTAAACTTACCCCAACTATTAAAACTATAAATATAACACTTTTTTTGGCTATTCCCTTAAATCCTGCATTGCTAGATAGATCTTTATTAATTATTCCTCTTAGCATTCCAGTTAAGTAATCTAGCACTACAAATAACACAAGTATTTGTAGTGCTATGTCCCAAGCTCCAAATAAAGCTGAAAACATTGTTCCTACTGTTGCTACAATACTTTTAAAAATACTTTCTTTCTCCATATCAACCTCTTTTAAAAAATTCTAGGCAATAAAAAAATCTAAGCTATTTATTGCCTAGATTCTTTTACATCCCCATGATTTCTTTTTTCTGTTCTTCTGTTATCCACTTAAATTTTATTGCTTTATCTAATTCATCTTCCTTAATTCTTCTTTCCATCCATAACTCTATAAGTATTTTATACATTATGATCTCCTCCTATAAGCAATACTGCTGTAATATTTTTCATATTTTCTTTAAGTTCTTCTATTTCCCTATCTTTCTCTATTTTAACATTGTCTACTTCTTGTTGAATCTTATTTTCTATAATTTCCTTTAAAAATGGACACTCTTCCAATACCTTATCTGTATATTTCATACGATTTACCTCCACACACTTAAAATTTCATTAACTTTTTTACTTACTGAATCTGTTCCAGTTAAAGGCTCTATGGTCAACATCTTTAATTCCTTATCTACTAAGTTTAAGAGGGTTTTCCATGCTCCATCTAATTCTTTTTCCATCTGTTCTATAGCATTAGTATTACTTCTTATAGAACCACCTAAGCTTATAGGATATTTTCCTTCTATGATAGCTGGTATAAGGGGATTTTGTTGTATATATCCATCTTTAAAGGTTCTTATTTTTAAATAGTTATCTACCACCCGTTCTATAACTGGAGTTTGGATTTTATAAATTATGTCTATTCTTTCTTTAGCCAGATATGTCTTTAACTCTGTCAGATCTTTAGCTTTTGTTTTGTAAATTCTAAGGTATAAAACGCCTCCAGTACTTATATATATTCCTTCTTCATCAGTTCTGTAAACAGGAGTATTAAAAAACTTATCGCAAATAACTGTATCCTTCTCTGATACTTGATTATCAGCAAAACCAACTACTGCAAATAAATTTGTATTAACAATATTTTCTGAATTCGGAGGGTTAGCTATGGACCAATTTTCTGTACCATCTAGTACTTTACCTCTACTATATTTCTCTATAAATCCATTTTCTCTAATAACATCCCACCTATTTAGAATTTTATCATTAACTTCTAATACCTTATTTTCTAATGGATATACTACTATTGGTTTTTCTTTCGCTAGAAATTGTTTAAATTCATCTAAGTTTTTAACTTTACTTTTCGAAACTCTTATCCATAATCCCCTACTAGTTGAAGGACAACATATGCCCTCTACATCATTGAACCAAAGTGGATATGTGGTAAACTTGTCAGATAATATATTTAGCCCAGCACTAGGTTTTATATCGCTTGGAATTAATCCAAACATCATAGTATTATCTTGATTAGGTGCATCTGGAACAGTAGTCCAAGATTCTATTCCACTTAAAATAACTTTCTTAGAATTTCTTTCTATACCCCCATCATTTTTAATTATATCCCATTCTCTTAAAGGTTCTTTTAATATAATTTTTGTTTTATTAGACTTATATGTTTCTTGCTTAGTATCTAAAACACCAGTTACCATAATATTATTTTTAAGATATTCTAGGTCATTTCCAGTCCAACCATTTGAAAACATACCTACTGCATATCTTACATATTCATTGCTTGACAAGTTTATTAATAATGAATTTGAATTTGGCGGCACTGTTATCTGTCTTATATAAACGTCTGTTTGTTTATCTGCAATTGTATAGAGTATATATTTGTTAGTATTGTTTATACAATATACTTGAGTAGGTAAATCCTTATTTAAATTTGTTACAAATATACGATCTGAACCACTCGAATCGCCTTTATCACTCTTAAAAATATTCTTACCAGTACTTAAAATATCAATTTTACTTCCTTCATAGTAAGGCTCATAACCTGTAGCACTTGATCCAACTTCCAGTTGAATTATATTCGTGTTAGCTACTATTATACATTCATTACTAGATGAAGTTTTAATAATACATTCTTTCTTAAAGTCAGTTCTATTATAAGAAATATAAGCACCATCTTTATAATAATATACATATCCCCAAACATCTTTATCTAAACTTACAGTATAATTTTTATTAGGCTCTATCTTAACTCTATTACTTCTATACCATCCATTCTCATTAATATAAGAACCTGTATTTTTATCAATACTACCTGATTCTACTTTTTCTATTAAATTTTTACCAATGTACTTTCCTTCTATATAATTTACTTCTCCAACAGACTTAATTCCCTCAAAATAACTTGGAATAGTAGTATAACTACCTTCTAATAATACAGGATATATAGAGCTTATATTACCAAATGCTGAATTATCCTTTGATTTTAAGTATAAGGCCAAAGATGTTTCTGTACCTGTATTAAAAACTTTAATTGGAATCTCACTATATCCTACAATTTCTTGTACTCCACCATTTTTATAAATTCCAGAAACAATATTTGTAGGTAATGGAGTATAAAAAGTATAGTTAGTATTAACTTTCAAATTATTAACTATTATTCTATATCTAAAATCTACCCCATCTTTTATCCAATCACTAAATTTTATTAAATTAACTAAAGTTCTCCCCTTCATAACTAAATCTGTTAAATACCCATCTTGTACATTTTCTAACTTTGTTAATGTAGCATCAGTTTTAAATTTCGTTAAAGATGTATTATCTATATTATCTAGTCTATCTCCTATAGTATTATAAATTTTACCTAGCTTGTCCTTTCTAGCCTCTATTATCTCTAGATTACTATTACTACCGTCTAGTACAGCCTTGTCATAATTATCTTTACTTTGTCTTAACTTATCGTATAAATCTTGCCTAATTTTCTCATTTGATAGTCTAACATCCTCATTTTTTATCCTAGTAGATTCATCTCCCAGTCTTTTATTCTCATTAGCTATCCTAGTATTTTCATTAGATACTCTTAAAATTTCATTTGCTTTTCTTTGACTTTCAGCTTGGTTATATTCATCTGAATTTTTAGCTAACTGGAAAGCTTTATCTAACTTCCCCCAATCATCTCTACTTTCTTCTATTTCTCCCGATAAACTTCTTTCTATTCTTAAAGGGACTAAGCCACTTATAGTCTTATTATCTTTACTATATAAAACTATTTCCATTTCCCCTTGTCCATCAATAGCGATAGCTTGATTAGGTATAAAAAATTCTAATATACTGGTATTACTGTTATAACTTATATCATCTTGAATAACTCTTTTTCCATCTGGTTTCTTGTAAAAAACTTTACATTCTGCTATATCCTTTGGGATAAAGTCTAAGCAATTAAATATTAATTTAGCTTTTATTTTATTCCCATTAACCTCTCCTTGCTTCAAAGAAAGTTGATTATAGCTTTTCTTATCCATATCTACGATTATTTCTTTAACTTTATAATTCTCCACTTAAATCCCTCCTTGTTCCAGTATTACCTGGGTAAGACTTTTTATAGTTTCCTTTATATCCTTATTTTCTTCCTCTAACTTAACTATTCTATCCTTTTCAGATCTTAACTTTCCATCTATAACTCTATAATCCTTAAAATTATTTATAATATCTTTATCATAGCTCACATGTATATAATCATATATTTTAGAGTAATCATCCTTTAATTCTCCAAAATAACTCATATTTTGTCTTGTAGAGCAATATAAAGCCACCTTCCCAGTTGCCTTACTATAATATAATGTTAAAAAATCACTTTCATTATGATCAAATTTATCCATTTAATACCTCCTATTAAGCTATAACTATTATGTTAAATTTTAATTCCTTGTCGGTTAAATAAGCTTTATCTGTCCTAACATAAGAAACCCAATTTCCTGTTACTCTAACTTTTCCATTATCTATGTCCCTAGAATAGTCTAAATTTATTCTTGCCATACTTTCTTCCCATAACCCTCCCCCTGTGGCCTTAGGCATTACACTCACCTTAAAGTCCTTACCTTTAAATTCATCTGGAAGTGTAAAATAAACATCTGGAAACTTCCCTCCTGTCATACCTTCTGATTGCCAACTTAAATAATGGTAGGTTGCTTTATTATAATTTGTATATCTAATTACTCCTTCTGAATTAAGCTTAGTGTAGTTTCCCGTTCCACTATGAGAAACAACTATCCCTTCTGGCTCCATAGAAATTGATTGTGATATATTGTTAAAAGCGATTCTAACATTATTTGATTTTTGTTCTATTAAAGAGCCAAGTTTGCCTTCATCAACCTTACTAGATATACTATTTTGAGTTTGTTTTATTTGAGTAGATAAAGTGCTTATTTTCCCATCTGAATCCTCTTTATTATATTGAACAACAGAAAGGATTCCACTAGCTGTTTGTTGCACTTGAGAATTAAGACTACTTACTTTACCTTCTATATCTTTTTTATTACTGTTTATAGAAGATAATAGTTCTCCATTAGAAACCTTAAATTCTTGTGTTAATGTATCCTTTATCCCAGTAATTTTATCCTCAATAGTTTTTGTATAGTCTTGACTTATTGCATTAGATTTAACACTACCAGCCTTTAGTAATAATCCATTTAACACTCCTACAGTTATAAAATCAGCTACTATTGACCCATCTGATGTCATAGCTAAGCCAAACTTTCCATTGTATCCTGTGGAACTATATCCTAGGCCATTCTTATTCCATCTCCAAACCTTAGTTGCTGTATTTATATTATCTGTATCCATTATTAAAATTTCATCTCTGTTTTTTAATACATATCCACCTAATCCACTATTTATTAATTCTGTGGCTTTATCCTTTGCCTTATCAAGTACAGAAGTTTCTAACGCTTCTAATTCGCTTTTAATTTTACTTTCTATCTTAGAAACTACATCCACAAAACTATTTTTAAAATTACCTAACTCTAACTCTTCATATTTATTTAAAATACTATTCCACTTATATTTAATAACCTTAGCTTTAATATCTATATCCATTTTGCTATGTTTTATAGTTACTGTATCTCCAAGTAATACTCTTTCTAATATCTTATAATCCTTATATTCTTCTGTTTTTGAAAGTTCTAAAAAGTCTATCTTATAATTAACTTTTGGAATATCTATTTTATCTAAATCATAAAGTAGTTTTGTTCCCCTTCGTAATGCATTATAAGCTTCTTCTAAGGGCAGCGCTTCCTTGTCTTGTTGTTCTTTTCCTTCTTTTTGTGCTTTTATATTATTAAATTCCACCTTACGTATCTTAGGATGAATATAATTATTTATATAAGGTGAATCTACATATTTTTCTGGAAGGAGGAGACCCTCAGCGCCTTGAGGTATTATTCTCGTAGCTACTGTAGATATATCTAGCTCTTCCTCTATTCCTAAAAGATTCTTACCATAACCTATAGTTACTCCTCTATCATCTCCTCTTTGAGTATAGAACTTTATATCAAAATTATCTCGAACTACTTCTCCACCCCATTTATTTAAGTAACAATTCTCTTCTCCTATATCCAGTAAAGCTTCTACAATATTTTTTCTCTCAAAATAGGAATTGTTAATTTTGCTTATACTAGACATCCCTCTAAAACTATGAAGATATTGAGTCTTAGAAAGAATTTGATCCAATGCTCCAGCTCCATTTTGACCTTGTATAAAAGTATCTTCTATAAAGTTGTCAGCTAAATCATAAAAAATGTGCCTAGCATAAGCTTTAAGCACATTTAAATCCTTAACTACTTTATATATTCTAAACAATTGATTTCCTTGAGGCGTGGAAGCTTTTATTATATTTTCCTCTTTAATTAAGGAAGCCTTCATTCCATAAATAGGGTATTCCAAATACATCTCATATAAAGAATTTAACTCCTCATATACTTCACATATTAAAGTATCTTTTAGTAATCCTAAACCATTATGATTAAAATTATTCTCTTTACTATCATAAATTCTAATCATAAGCTTCTCCACCTTCCCTTAATTTCTATCTTAGATATATTTCCATTCCAAGTTATTTTATTTTCTACTGGAATAAAATAAGGGAATTCTCCAACCATTTTATTATTAAATGATTGAGTTCCCTTAAAACATTCCATAAGTTCTGTATCTAATTCTATATATTCTTCTACCCCTTTTAGATCTATAGGATTATCATTTATTCTTAAAGTTATATCCCCAGTTCCATATACCCTAATATAAGGTTCGCTCTTATAGTTACCTATATTATATATAGAAGTAGCTTTATCTATAGTTATAATATTATTTCCTTCATTTAAATAACCAAAAGGTTGACAATCAAATTGAACTATTCCACCATGAAATTTTTTCAATACTTGCTCTAAGGTTATTTTATTAATTACTCTTGCTTTATAATATCTATCTGGTTCATTGGAAAATATAACTTTACTATTACCACTTAACCAACTTTTAATATTATCAAACTCATTATCAAAATAATCATACTCAACTGATTTTAATTCTCCCTCATAATTATTATCAGTATTAGTAAGATAGCCATCTCTTCCTGGAACAATTATTTTATTCTCCCTTACTTCTGGAGTTGATATTGCTGGAAGTGATACAATCTTTAAATTTTTATCACTGGAATGAATTCCTTTCCATACAAATCCATTATCCATTATATACCTCCTCTTGCTACTGACAATTTATGTCTATAAAATTCTAGTTCTTCTGCAAACTCTTTTATATCTTGCTTTCTGTTATTAACAAAACTTTCTATATTAACATTTAACCCATTATCATTATTATTTGTTATAGTAGCCATTTCTGTTTCTATGCTTTTACCAGAAACAATTCCAGAAGTTGTACTAGCTACATTATGATCTACTGCCATTTGCATTTTAGCAGCTAAACCACTTAAATCTCTCTCCATAGATTTCTCCATAGATTGACTTTCATCTTCAAATCCAACCCCTATACCAAGTGCAAGATTTTTTCCTACCATATCTCTCATTAACCTAGAAGGGGAGTGAATACCAAAGAAATCTAAAATATTATCCGCTAATTCCTTACAAGCTTTTATTGCAGTTCCAACAAGACCTTTAACACCTGAAATAATCCCTTTACCTATTCCTACAATAATATTAAGCCCTATACCACCCCAATCTACATCATCGAAGGCCTTAGAAACTGCTGCTATAATATCTAAAACTCCTACTATTAATCTAGGTATTGCTTCTATTAATCCTTTCATTATTGCAATTGTTATTTTAATCCCTGCATCAATTATTTGTGGTAAATTTGATGTAATAGTATTCATAATAGTATTTATTATTGTTGGGAGCATTGCAATTAGCTGAGGTA
The DNA here is from genome assembly GCF_000686705.1 of Clostridium hydrogeniformans DSM 21757. Classification (GTDB taxonomy): domain Bacteria; phylum Bacillota; class Clostridia; order Clostridiales; family Clostridiaceae; genus Clostridium_Z; species Clostridium_Z hydrogeniformans. The sequence goes on from NZ_JMLJ01000006.1 coordinate 143,317, forward strand.
TTGCATCAAGTATTCCATCAATTAATGCTAATAAAACATCGATACCAGTCTCAACCATTTGAGGCATGTTTTCCACGAAAAATTCTAGTATTGTTTCTATTATTGTTGGTAACATTTCAATTAAATCTGGTAGAATGCTTAATATTCCATCAATTATACTTAATAATATTTCTTGGCCCTTTAACAAAATAGTTGGTAGGGAACTATTAAAATACTCAAGCATTGCTTCTATTATTGTTGGAAGCATTTCTATTAAAAGTGGAAGTGCATCTAATATTCCTTGGGCTAAACTTAATAATAGATTCAACCCTGCTTCAATAATTAGAGGCATATTCTCTAATAGAGTCATAACCAGTTGCATTATACACTCTAATGCTAAAGGTATTAATGTAGGTAACTGTTCACTTATACCCATTGCAAACTGAATAATTACCTGAATTCCTAGCTCTAATAATTGTGGCAATATCTCCATTATTCCAGCTATTAAACTCCCTATAATCTCCATTGCTGCTGATATTATTTGAGGTAAGCTATTTTGTATACCTGATATAAAAGATTGAATAATTTCTATTGCTAATTCTATAACCTTAGGCAAACCATTAGATATAGTTGTAATCATCTCTGCTCCTATTTCTCCAATTGCCCCTACAAGTCCTGTAATACCATTTTCTTTAAATTCTTTGCTCAAGGTATCAATATAGGCTAAAGCTGTAGGTAATAAGGTATTGTTTAATGTATCAGCTAAAGGCGTAAACACTTCGCCTATAAGCCCATTAAAGCTATCTTGCAGAGTGGTCATAGATTCCTCCATATCACTATTATACTTAAGTCCCATTTCCCCTAACTTTTTTAGTGCTCCTCCAGTAGCTGATATAGAATCTGTAAAAACTTTTAATCCAGACTTAGCTAAGTCACCTAATTTATTACTAAGTGACGTTACTTCTTTTTCAGCTTTTTCAGCACCTTTACTTTCTATCTTTACATCTATGAAAATTATTCCATCTGCCATTTTCTCACCTGCCTTTTATAAAATAAAAAGACGACACGCTCACTACTCTTTGGTGTGGCTTGGCTCTGCTCTTTGTTCAATATTTAACTTAACTATTTTCTTGCATCTAATGCATTTTATCTCCCCTTTGATATAACCGACTTTTAAAAGCAACTGATTACATTGGGGACATCTTATTTCCTTAATTTTGATCACCTCATTTGATAAAAATAAAAGCACCTACTATTTAGTAAGTGCTTTTTAAATTCATCTCTGTTCTTTCCTCTTATATAAATTTAATTTATTTATTAGTCTTTTCTACTTATAACTATTAGAACATCTAAATATACTTTTCTTCCACTAGCTAACTATAATAAAAATCCATAAAACTTCCCATATTACTTTAAAATCTATTAATACTAATACACAATATACTATAACACTTTACTAATGTCTCCGCCATTTAGTAATATTTCTTCTATTTCATCAAGCTTTTCTTTTTCATCCTTACTTATAATAGAAGGAATTTTATAAATCTCTTTCATTCTCTTATAATAAGCTTTTTCTTCCTTATCTTTGATTTTACCTAAGTCAATATTACGATATCCCATTATCTTAACTATCTCATTATTCTCTTTAAGACTCTTAAACATAGCTTTAAATTTCCACCAATGTAGATACTCTATATCCTGTAAATCAACTCCATACTGATCTAAAAATGCAGAATATATATAATCATCATCAAATTCATATGAATATATTTGTATACTCTTACTTTTTCCTTTACTTTTAGATTGTATTTCCTCTCTGCCACATCTATAAAACCATAATATTTTATCTATTGCTTCATTAATATCTTTGGGCATTATGGGATAATAGAGTTCTAATGCTTTTATAATTTTATCTTCTTCTGATAATTCTCTCTCTTGCATTAAAAGTTCAAATAAAATAGAGGTACGAAAATCTGAATTAATTTCATAATTTTCGCCCTCTATATTTACTATTGTAGGTAGAATATCAATAAGTATATTCATTACTTTTTCTTTCTTCTCTGTGCCCTGTTAGGAGAATATTTGTTAGCTAGCTTTTCTACCTCTGAATTTTTAGCACTCATCTCTTCTACAAGTTCTTCAAATGCCTTTATACAAACTAATAAATTAACTTTGTCACCAAATACCTTTTTGTCAGTACCTTTCCCAAACATGGTGTTGAATACTTCAAAAATAGCATTACACTGTGCTTTTATACTTTCAGATACCTTCATACCTTCTATCTTTGTTGATATATCATCAATACTTTCTATTGCCTTCTCATATTTTTCAGCTATTTCTAAATCAAGTATATCTATATCTTGTAATTCTACTCCATTGATTATCATAATATTCTCCCCTTTCTAAAACTAAGCTTTAGGTGTAAATCCCTCAGTAAATGTTTTTTTGGTAGTATCAAATGTTCCTTCTACTGGGTCACTAAGACCTAATAAACTTCCTGTAATACCTAAGTCTCCCTCAGTAGCTTCAAAAGACTCAACTGCTATAGCTACCCTAAGTTTTCTTGCTCTAAATCCTACAGTTTCTGCTGGCTTATCTAAATCTACTATTACATATTCTGTTTCAGCATCTATACCTGTTTTTTGCATTTCTCCAACATTTCTTATATGTTCTATAGCAATTTCGCTAGATATTTGATCTGCATTAAAAGCTGTGCTCCATTCATAACCTGTGATGCTTTGACTAGAACTAGATTGATTTATATATCTTTTACTGGTTGGTTTTGCAGTAGGTGTTTCATTAAGTTCTGTAAATCCAGTTCCTAATAATTCAAAATTCTCCTTTACCTTTAAATAGTTAGCTTGTATTTTTCTTTTTCTAATTGACATTTAATCAAATCCTCTCTCTTTTTAAATATTTTAATCTTAATTTTATTTGAAATTTTGCCATTCCCTGTGATACTGATAAGGCATAAGCTGTTCTGGTTACTTCAACTTCTAATGGTTCAAGTCCATTTTCTAGCTTAGGGAATATTCCCTTATCATTATTTTCTTCTATCCATTTACTAAATTTTTCATAAAAACCTGAGTTATATATTCTCTGTATTACATCTTCACTCTGGCCTTCCTTAGATGTAAATATAAAAGCATGTTGTTTTGTATCATTACTATTTACATATCTTTTTAATATAGGCTCTATTGGCATAACCTCTATAGAGTAACCCTCTATATTATCATTCATCTGTATAGCATTATTAAAAAGATTTAGGTAAGGACAAGTTTTTATATAATCTCTAAATTCATTTATTATGATTTACTCCTCCCTCCTATAAGACTATCAATTATTCATCTTCTATAGTCCTTTGGCTTTTCAAAAATCTTTATTCTTCTATAACCTTTAATTTCATTAATAAAGGCTTCTTTTATATAGAAATAGCATTAATTATTTTACTTATTCCATTCCTAAAAATTAAATCAAAAGCATGGTCTGGCAGGTGATTTATTTTATTTCCACCAAAATCAGTTCCTGATTTACCTAAAAGAAACTCCTCACTAACTAATTTGTCTGAGGTTTTAAACCTTGAAGATTGAAATCCTGGATATTCAAATACTAATCCTGTACCACCTTTATCTATATTCATATAGAACCCACCTTCATATACTGCTTCTGGTAACGTTACTTCAAGAACAATATTCTTGTCCACTATTATAGATGCCACTTGATCAATACACTTTATTTCCAATTCAAACATCTTATTAGGAGTTATAGTTACTTTTTTGCCTAAATCAGTTTTCCCTGTGGATATAGACATTGTTACTGTTTTATTAGGATTAATAGTCATATTGAATATTATTCCTATTACATGAGAGAAAAGTCCACTTTCCCTAGCAACAAAAACACATGAGGTTGTATCTGAATTATAGTTATTTAAATTTACAACAGTAGAAAATTTAATATTCTGTGGATTCTCATGGAATCTTAAGAAAGCAGGTCCATTAAAATACATCTTGTTAGATGATCCTGTGAACTCTCTTACTATACCTTTTGCATCTTTCCATGTATTTGCATTATCTGATACATACATAGGTTGTTGTCTACCAACATAGCTATACTTATCAATCCCATCTCTTACTAAAGTAAAAATTCTATTAGCATTTATACATGCATAATTGTTTTGAGCACAGAAATAATACTGACACTTAGCTATCCAAGTAAATAGGTCTTGGTTATTTCCTGTAGTATTAGAAGTATGAGTATTATTAATAAATACTACAGAAGTATTGGGAAGATTATTTAGAAGCATTGATTTTACCCTTAATAAATTAGTATAAAAATCTAATTGATTAGACGTTGCTCCATCATTAACTCCAAAAGCTATTACTAATAAGTCAGGATTAAAATCTGTTACACACTTTATCCATTGTCTTCCTGATGCCCATGGTCTATTAGGAACTATGTTACTAACTAAATCTTGCAACCTAGTTCCTCCTATAGCATAGTTCTTAAAATCCACACCATACCTTAAGCTATTCTTTAAGCCTTTCTCTAGCATTCCTATTGCAGTATTTTCATGAAATGCTATATCTGCACCTTCTGAAATACTATCCCCTACAACACATACCTTTAATGCCCTAGATTTTGCTGCTACTCTTGCCTTATCTAATGAAGTACTGCAAATTAAAGTATCATCTTGATAAGCATTTTGAAGTAATAAATTGTTATTAAACATATACATTCTCCTCTATAAATTTATTGATGCATATTCTTGCATAATACTATTATATCTAGCTTTTATAGAGTTTTAATTCTAATTGAATGCTTCTTTAATGCACATAATATCTTCATTCCAGCTAACTATATCTTTTATCAATCTTTGTCTTTGTCTACTTATGGTAGTTTGATGTACATTCATTTTCACACCTATTTGCCAGTCTTTTAGTCTTTCTTTATACTTCATTTTTAAAAGTCTTATATCCTCTTCCTCCATAGTTTCAATTTTAGATTTTAACATAGAGTTATCTTCCTCTATATTCCTTATTAACTCCTCTAGTTTTATAATTTCTTCTTCCTTTCTAGTTTTTTCTATTAATAAACCATCTATTATTTTGATCATAGTTCTTTCCATATAGCTTGTACCATCTGAAGTAAAACTAACCTTTTCTTTAAAAACCATACTTCTACTTTCTACTGGAATGCTTATATCTGTATTTTTAAGCTTAAACTCTATAGACTCTTTCTGATTTTGTAATAAGTTTATTTTATTCTTAATACCACTTATCTTCTTATCCTTAGAAAAATAGTCATATAGCTTTTCCTCTATAGATTTAAATAATACTTTGTCCATAATTACCTCCTAATAAAATCTATTTCTTTAATTCCTAAACCACGTCTTATATAATATTTCTTTAAATACAAGGAACTCTTCTTACAAATTCCATGTTAAGTCATTAATTTAAAATGTAAGATTCTATTGATATTTCTACCTAACTTCAACTTTTTTTCCTAAAAATATCTCTATCTTCTTTTTAAACTTCTCTTCTATGGCGATTTTAGTAAAGTTATTTTTAGTTATTAATATAATTTTTTCTTTCTCCTCTACAATTTCTGTACTAGCTATCCAGGTTTTATAACTTACAACTCCTAATAAATTTAATATTTTTTCTTGTGTAAGGGACAGGACTTGAGAAGAAGCTGATCCCTTTTCTTTCCCTTCTTCATTCTTATAATTCTTATAATTTTTATAGTTATTATTAGTAGTTACCTCTAAGTTATCTTTTGTTTGACTTTTAGTTAACTCTTTTTTATCTGTTGGTTCCTTATCAGTTACTTCTTTGTTAGTTTGTCTAATAGCTTCATTCTCCATTCCTTGATAAGTCCCCCAATTTACTATGGTTATAAGCCTTCCTGTCTTCTTTGAATCATTAGTTAGAAAATCATATTTTTCAAATTTTTTAATAGCGCTTTTAACATTCTGAACAGAAATCCCCTTACCACAACGTTTAATTATGCTTTCAATTGAAGTAATAAATTGACCAGGACTTGCTTTAAATTGCTTTCCTTCCCATTCCCATTCTTTTCCTTGATGGTTAGCCATTCCTAGTAAAGTTATTAAAATTACCTTCTGCTCTGAAGTGGAATTTTGCCATATTGCCTTTTCAAATAATTCTCTGTGTAATTTAAACCATCCTTGACTCATTAAACTCCCTCCTTTTCTGAATATATATTTAGTAAAGTCTCCCCAGCATCTACAAATATATAAATTATTAAGGTTACAGCTAATACTTTTAATATCTCTAGCATGTTAACACCTCCTTAAAGTCTCTAAACTTTGTTCTAATTTATCTAAAAGTTCTTCATGGGTAACCCTATAAAAATTTCCTCTTACATCTTCTATAAGAATTCCCAAAGCTTCCACAAGCTCTTTATCTGTTGCCTTTAATCTTTCTTTTAAGTTCTTTAAATCTTTCATGTACTTCTCCAAAATTAATATTGATTGATATCTGTTTTAAACCATTACTAAAAACTTACTTTCAGTATATTAACTCCTTTAACTTTAGTTTTTATAAGATTTAGTTAATAAATTTTTTATTCCTTATACTCAATAGATACTGATAATGCTTCCTTTTTTACTTTTTTATTCCTAATTAATTAAAAAGAAAGTTTTTCATAAGTGTAAATTTTTATTTTTAATATTTAATAGCTTTCAGAATATGACTATCTAACCTAAGCCTCTATAATATATAATCCTTCAATGTTTCAACGTGTATTTACGTCATTTTTAAATAAATTTAGATCTATATTTAATTTATTAGATAGAGCCAATAGCTTTTCTACACTAGGTATATATCTTCCACATTCTATATCTGATAAATAATTTCTTGAAATATCTATGTCTTTAGCTAAATTTTTCTGAGTTAAATTCATCTTTTTCCTAGCTTCCTTTATCTCCTTACCAATCTTCCATGATAATTTTTCTTCCATCCTTCCTCCTCCTCACAAAATATTGTATTGTATATCCGTCATTTTGTAAAATAAATTATACTTGTTTTTCCGTCTTAATTAGCTATTTAGGAAAATTATGTGAATAAATCTCTTTTATCCTGCATCCAACTTGTATTTACGTCATTATTTATATTGTATTTCCGACCCTATAGGGATATAATGTATTTATAGTCGGTGTTCCCGACATATATTTTACTTATGGAGGTAATTATGAGCATAGGAAGCAAGATTAAAATTATTAGAAAAGAAAATAAATTGACTCAAGTGGAACTGGCTAAAAAAGCAAATATATCCCGTTCATATTTAGCTGATATTGAAAATAATAGATATAATCCTAGTCTAGAAACACTAAAATCTTTAGCTAATGCTCTAGGAATCTCAGTAAATAAATTCTTTAATGAAGAAAATGAAGCTACAGAAACTTCTGTAAATAAAGATATTTTATTAAATAAAAAAGATGAAAAAGATATTGCTAAAGATCTCGATAATATAATGGATAAATTAACAAACCAAGAAGATGGTCCTTTATATTACAATGGGGATGAGCTCGGATCTGATGATAGGGAATTATTTAAAGATGCTCTAGAACTAGCATTAAAAACTGTAAAACTAAAGAATAAGGAAAAATATACCCCTAAAAAATATAAAAAATAATATAAGCTAAGGGGGATGGCTTTATGCACAATAAAATTAAAAATATAGTAACTGCATTAATAAAAAAATATGATACAAGAAACCCATATGAATTAGCTGATTTTTTAGATGTGATTCTTATAGAAATACCACTGGGCAGCATAGCTGGTATGTATAAATATATAAATAGAAATAAGGTAATATTTATAAACTCCTCTTTAAACTATAATGAGAAAATTATTGTACTATCCCATGAGTTAGGACATGCCATGCTTCACAGTAAAGATAATTGTTATTTTATGAAAAATAAAACCTTAATGTTATGTTCTAAGATTGAAAGACAAGCTAACATATTTGCCTCTGAACTTTTAATACCTGATAACCTATTTAATAAGTATGTAGGACTATCTCTTGAGGAAATATCTAAAAGAGAGTATATTCCTATGGAGTTAATAAAACTAAAGATTGATTCTATGCTAAAATTTTTTTAATTTTTAGGCGAACATACATTCCCACCCTAGTTTTTTTTAAATATGATGCTGAGTAAATAGTTGTAAAAACTAGTTATTCAACATCATATTTATACTTTGCTTAAAATCCACTTAATTATAAAATACTATAGCTTTAGACTTTGATTAACATTATTATTTAATAAATTTTTTATTTTTCTTTGTAACTTAATTCAATTTAGATTTAATGATAAATATATAATAATTTACTTATCTTCCGTAGTATTGCATATAACCTCCTATTAATTTGCTTGTTTAAGTGAATCTTTTAAGTCTTCCTCTGGAATACTAATTGGTTTTATTTGAAAAGTATCTACTAAATACTGAAATACATTAGGAGATATAAATGCTGGTAAACTTGGTCCTAAATACATTCCTTTTATTCCAAGAGATAATAATGCTAATAAATCTGCTACTGCCTTTTGTTCATACCATGAAAGTACAATGGTAAGAGGCAATGAATTAACGTCTGTTTCAAAGGCATCTCCAAGAGCTGTAGCTATTCTAACTGCAGAATAAGCATCGTTGCACTGTCCCACATCTAATAATCTTGGTAATCCAGCCACTGTTCCAAAGTCCAACTTATTAAATCTATATTTACCACAGGCTAAAGTAAGAATAACACAATCATCAGGAACCATTTTAGCAAAATCCGTGTAATAATTTCTGCCTGGTCTAGCTCCATCACATCCACCTATTAAGAAGAAATGTCTTAACTTTCCTTCCTTAACTGCATTAACTATATCTCCAGCATGGGACAAAGTTGCATGATGTCCAAAACCTACTAATATTTCCTTTACCTCTTCATCTTCCTTAAATCCACCCAGGTTTAAAGCTTTATCTATTATTTCACTAAAGTCCTTAGTTCCATCTTCTAAAATTCCAATATGCTTTATTCCATCCCATCCTACAACGCTTGTTGAAAATATCCTATCTTTATAAGTTTCTCTTGGTCTCATTAAACAGTTGGTAGTCATTAAAATACATCCTGGAATTCCATCAAATTCTTTTTGTTGATTTTGCCATGCAGATCCAAAATTTCCTACTAAGTGTTTATATTTTTTAAGTTCTGGATATCCATGAGAAGGAAGCATTTCTCCATGAGTATAAATATTTATTCCTTTTCCTTCTGTTTGCTGAAGAAGCATTTCTAAATCCCTTAAATCATGGCCTGATACTATAATAAATGGTCCCTTTTTAATATTAACATTTACCTTATGAGGGGATGGATTTTTATATCTAGTGGTATTAGCCTCATCAAGAACTCTCATTACCTCCACACTCATTTCACCAGTTCTCATAGTCATACGTATCATATCTTCAAGGGATAGATTATCATTTGTAGTAGATTCTAATCCTAAAAAGTAATAGTTATCTACTTGATCACTGTTAAATTCAATAAACCTGGCTTGGTGTCCATAAGCGCTTATTCCTTTTAATCCATATAATATTGTAGATCTTAATGATCGTATATCCTCATCAAGATTTTCATCATACATTATACCTGCTTCTACTGAATCTTTTAACATATCTTCTTTAGTATCACTAAGATTATAGGTAGCTTCCCTTGGATAATTAGATTTTGGTGCTTTCTTTCTTAAGTTTTCCTTTATCTTTTGAGATTCCTTTAGCATTTTCACATGAAACTCTGCATCAAAATTTACATTTGTTAATGTGGTAAAAAGTCCATTCTCCACAAATTTAACTATTTCTTTATCTATGCTTTTTCCTTCTTCAATTAAAGGCTTTGCATAGCAAGATATCCCCTTAAGCTGATATATTAATAAGTCTTGCAAATTTGCAATCTCTGGTACTTTCCCACAAACTCCACTTTTAGTACATGCCTTTCCTCCAAAAGTTTGCTCACATTGATAGCAAAACATAGCATTTTCCATTCTCCTATCTCCTCTCAATAATTAAAAATTTATTTTCTCCCTTAGCTTCATCTATTTCAGAATATATTTTCTCCTTTTCCTAATGTATTTAATACTTTATTTATATATGAATTTATTAAATGAATTCTTACTATAAATAATTATCTTATACACTCCACTAGGTTACTTATTAGATATTACCCTCCCCCTATAAAGATTATTATTCCCTATTATCTTTACACTACTCCTAATTTTTCTTATGTAAATTTAACTAGATTAAGAAGTTAAATTACAAATTTTTATTTATCATGTTTTACTACTGTAATAAATTTAAGGTTTATATCTATCTACCCTAAATCTTTATAAAAATTTATATATTTTAAATTTCTAATATCTAAGTTTTACTTACTCTAAAACTTTAAATATTTTAATAAATAGTCTTATGAGGATGCCATTAAGTTTCTTAATAAATCCTATAAAAATAATGTTTATACTGCTTTAATCTATTTAGATAAGAATGTCTATATATAAAATAAAAACAGCTTAAGAAGTAACTCTTAAGCTGTTTTTATACTTATAATACTTATCTGATGGCTAGGAGCTTCAACACTTCCATCCTATAAAGGATGGGGGTTAACAGTTGCTAAACCCCTAGATTAACTCATCTAACCTTCAGATTGTGGAAAGAACACCATCTGAAAGAAGATTCCTCCTAATTAAATATTATCTCTTAATATAAAGTTTATTTTATCAATTTAATACTCTAGTATATAGAAAATTATGCTCCTACTTTCTCAGTAAATCCTAATAAATCCATCTGTAACATAAAAATATCATTTGCAGTAAGATTATTTAAGCTACCTTTCATAAACTGAGATTCTCCTGCAGAAGTAACACCATCTTTTCTAACATCTCCACCAGCAATAATTGTTGGTACTCCGTCCCCAGTGTGATCTCTTGCCTCACAAGGGGTAGAGTGATCAGCTGTAAATGATATATAGCAGTTATTAAGGTCAATTTCCCCTAATATATGTCCAATTATCTTATCTACCTTTTCAATCATTTCTTTTTTTGCTAATGGAAGATTATCATGTCCTGCTAAGTCAGTAGCTTTAACATGCATTACTACCCAATCATATTTATCTTCATTTAATAATTTAATGGCTATATTAGCCTTACCTATTAAATTGGTGTCAAAGCTTCCTGTAAAACTTTCATGAGTAAAATAATCCATTCCTACAAGTTCAGCAATTCCTCCAACTGTTAAGTCTCCTGCTACACAAGCAGCTTTTATTTTATAAGTATCCTTAATAGATGGAATATATTTTTCTTGTCCTGCTCCTCTGGTTATTACTGAGTTTGCCATATATAAGCCTTCAGCTTGTCTTTGCTTATTTATAGGATGTTCCTTTAATATTTCATAAGAGCGAATTGTGAATTCCCATAAATTTCTTGCGGTTCTCTCTGCTGCTTCACTTTTATCTAGTGCCCTTGGCATCTCAAGTTTTTTCCCTTCTTCTGCAGTCCCTGGATCAGTGCAAGATATTTTACTGCTTAGGTCTTTATTTCTTAAAACAATAGCAACCCTATGTTCAGTAAGTTCCTTAGCTAACACCTTAGTACCATCTGATAGTACTAGTCCATTAATTGCAGCTGCTAACTCTTTTGTACCCTCACGAATTCTTCCAGCACGTCTATCAATAACAGTATAATTATCATCAATAGTTCCAAAGTTACCTCTAAAAGCAACATCTCCTGGCATTAATTCCATTCCGGCACTTGAAGCTTCAAGGGGACCTCTTCCTGGGTATACCTTATTGCTATCATATCCAAAAATATGAAGGTGTCCCACATCAGTACCTACCCTTACTCCTGGAGATATTGGATAAACATTTCCACACATTCCTTGAGAGGCAATAAAGTTTAAGTTTGGAGTTTTAGCACTCTCAAGGGGAGTCATTCCATTTAATTCTTTGTTAGGACGATCTCCTAATCCATCTAATATAATAAGTAATCCTTGTTTTTTTCTCACATAATCATCTCCTATTTTGAAGCTGAAAGTTTTTCTTTTTCCTTTAACTCCTTAGCTTCTTTTAGTACTCCTTTGTTTTTATACATAAAGTATGCAGAAATTAATATAACTGCTCCCCAAAGTATGAAGTTAAAATTAGCACCTTTTTTATAAATATTAATGGAAAATTTAATATCCTTTCCTGCTGATAATCTGCCAAAGTCAAAGGATCCATATTTAGTGCCATCTTTTGCAAATATTTTATAAGAAAGCTCTGGATCATATCCTGCTATATTATAAAGCTCATAACCTTCTGGTATTCCCATTTCTAATTCATATTTCTTCACTTCAATTGGGGTATTATTTCTCATTTTATAATTAACTACTTTAACATTACCTGGAAAAGTCTCTTTTTGTTTTGATGCACTGATTGTAAAAGTTTTATCCTGAGTTTGAGTTAAAATAAGTTCAACCTTACTTTCTTTCTCTTCAAACTTTGCAACATAGTATTCAAGACTTCCATTTTTCTGTTTCTTTAAATTTTCTATAAGCTTACCAGTTTTCACATTAACCTTTGTAATTTCAGTGTCCTTATAAGAAGGTAAAACTAAAATCCCTTTTTCATCTGTAGTCCCTGTAATTGTGGTAGTAATACTCCCCTTTTCCTTATCTGGGAGAACCACATCTTTTATAGAATCTAATTCTCCAAGTTCACTTCCAAAGGCTACTGAAGAAAAGGAAAAAGTCATAATTAAAATAAGTAACATAGTCATTAACTTTTTCATATCATTTACCTCCTTATACCATTCTAATTATCTTAAACCAAGTAAATGATGCAACCACCATAATTCCCCACTTAGCAAGAAGAACTGCTATTCCATAAGTCATTTGCTCAAGAACTGTAAAGTTTCCTGTTCCATAGTATATAAGATTAACCTTACTATGTGGTGGTAATGTAACTGTATCTGCAATCATAAATGAAGCTGGAAGAGCAAGAGCTACTGGGTTAACGCCTGCTGTTTTTGCAATTGCTATAATTGCAGGAATAAGGATTATAGTTCTCACTGTCTTACTTGTAAATACAAAATGTGAGAAACTCGCTATAAATATAACCACTGCATAAAGTCCAAAGAATCCTAGGCTTTCAAGTTTAAGACTTCCAAAAATTCTATTAAGTGCCCAAGAGGCAACCCCTGATGAATCAAGTGCTAATCCTCCAGCATAAGCACCACAACTAAACACTAAAAGATTCCAAGATATTTTAGCTTCCTTCCATTCTAATATTCCTATATGAGGTAGGAAGAAAAGAATAGCAGAAACAATAGCAACTACAACAAGGCTAAGTTGGAAGCCAAATAAGCTAACCTGCAAGGAATCAATAGCCCAAAGAGTTATTGTAATAGCAAATATAATAAGAGCCTTAATTTCAGTAGAATTCATTCCTCCTAAACTCTTATATTCATTTTGGAGAGCAGTCATCTTTTCCTTAGATGCTGTTCTATTACTAATAGGAAACATTAGTTTTCCAATAAAGAATGAGGCAACTAATGTAAGTAATGTAATTGGTGCAGCAGCTATAAACCAATCCATCCATGAAACATCTACTCCTGTAAGGTCTTTAATAAAACTAATAGCTAGAATTTGTGAAGAAGTAGCTGTTACAATAGCAGCTGTAGAAAAGTTATTAGCTTGAATCCCTTGAAGAGCAAGTAATTTACCAAAGTTTCTATCACTTTTACTTTCATTGTTAACCTCAAAGATTTCAATTATCATCATAACAATTGGTAATAACATAGCAGCTCTTGCAGTAGTAGAAGGAACCACAAAAGAAATTAAGAAGTTAACAAGCATCAATACTACAAGTACTGAATTTGTACTCTTTCCAAGCTTCGTAATAAGAAATAGTGCAAGCCTTCTAGCAAGTCCACTTTTCTCCATACCTGAAGCAATTACAAAGGCTGCAATCATTAGCCATATAACATCATATCCAAACACTCCAAGAACCTCTGCTTGGGTCCATGCTCCTGTCACTGGTAAAAGAACTAAAACTATTAGTGATGTTACATAGTTTGGAATTCCATTAGAAACCCAAAGTATTAGTGCGAATGCAAATATTCCAAGAGCCATCTTTCCAGTATAAGAAAGACCCTCTGGAGTTTGCATTGTCCAAATAAGAGCTAGGACAATTAATGCAATTGGTAATCCAAAGTATGCCATCTTTAAGTCAAATGCACTTTTAACCTTTTTAACCTTAACTGTTGTGCCCATAACTTAAATTCCCCCTTTATTAAATTAAAAGATTTTCTCAAAAGTTAACTATTTGATAGTTCAATAATACTAAAAAAAAACTAGATTATCTAATCACATTTAATTATGATATCCATAAAAATAATTTATAATAATAAAAAAACTACTTAATGATAAATTTTATTTATTACCCTATTAAATATAAGGATATTTTCACATTTTTTATATGTTTTATAATGAAATTAGCTTATAATATGATAAAATATATTTATATGTAAACGAGTTAAAAGTTTTAATAATTAGTAACAAATAAGGAGGCTGAAAATGGATTTAGAAACTCTTCAAACCTTTTTACTTATATCCAAAAATAACAGTTTTACAAAAACATCAGAGGATATGTTCTGTACCCAAGCTGCAGTTTCAATGAGAATTAAACGCTTAGAGAAATATCTAGACTGCAATTTATTCAGCCGAAAGTCAAAAAAAGCTGAGCTAACTAAAGCTGGTCATCTTTTTTTACCCTATGCCCAGCAAATCTCAAATACTTTTGTAAATGCAAAGGAACATTTGCTCCAAGCAAAACTAATGGAGCAATCTGAAATATCTATTGCCTCCTCTAATACACCTGGAACATATATGCTACCAAATATATTATTTTTATTTAGGCAAAAATATCCTTATATTACTGTAGTTAATAACGTTCAGTATACTAAAAATGTGATTAATGGTGTTTTAAATAAAACTTACCCCATAGGTATAATCTCACAACCTTATTTCTCTGATACTGAGCACATACTATGTGAACCTATATTAGAAGATCCTCTTGTGGTGGTTGTGAATAATAATCACCCATGGACTAATAAAAAAAGAATATTTATCCGGGAGTTAAAAGATGAAGTATTTTTAATATCTAACCCTAATACTTCCTTAGTTTCCTATTTAGAAAAGGTTGGAGACTTTAAGTTTGTCTCAAATAACTTATGTGTAGTAGGAAGTATTGAGGCAATAAAGCAAAGTATATATGATAATTTAGGTATCTCTGTAATATCAGAAAGTGCTGTAAAACAGGAACTTAAACTTGGACTTTTAAGTAAGATTCATATAATTGATGACATTAGGTTAATGCGTCATATATACTATATAAAACCTAAGGATGAAACCCTTCCTCTTTCAACAGAGCTATTTTTAAAATTTGCAAAAGAATTTATGATTTCTAAAGGAAAAGAAGAGGTAAGATAGCACCTATTTTATTATCTTCTAGGGATTATAAACTTTATTATTTAGAGGCGATTTTTTAATAGATTCAATACGTATAATCACAAATTAACTTCTTGTATAGGTTAAATCTATCTATTTAATTCAGTGATTTTTATCAGCTTAATTTTAGAACTATATAATTTAAAAGCATAATTTTTAACAACTATATAATCTCTAACTAAAACAGCAGGCTAGATTATATAGTTGTTAAAAATTAAAAAGGATATGTCCTTGTTAATGGAACATATCCTTTCATTTTAGCAGTATAAATTAAACTAACTTTTTCCTTACTATATATTATCTTTTAAGCTCCCTTTGCCATTCTCATAAATCTCTTAGATCCAAAGTATCCCATAATCACTATGCTCAATATGATACCTAATATACTAAGATGTGATGCCATATGAGGAATTTCTGGAGTTAAAACTGATCTTAAAGCCTCATTTACATATACTAATGGATTGATTAATACTAGTTTTTGAATAATCGGTGTTGCACCTAAATCACTCCAAGAGAAGAATATGGCTCCTAGGAATACCATAGGCATTAAGAACCCTGGGAACATAGCTGCTATTTGCATTGGTTTTATAATTGTTCCTACTAATAATCCTAAACTTGCTGATGCTATAGATGTAAGTAATAAAATAGGAATTAACATTATAATACTTTCAGCACTTATTGAAATATCTAAAGAATTTCCCATTAGTAATAAAGAAAATGGTAATACAATCACCCCACCAATCCAAGATTCTATAATACCTACAAACATTTTTGCTAATGCAACAGTCTTTATATTAACAGGTGCCATCAATCTATCTTCTATCTCTCTAGAGTTGTTAAAGTCCATAGTAAGAGGTACTCCAGTACCATGTATTCCTGTAACTATCATACTCATTCCAACCATTCCTGAAAACATCTGAGTTGGAAAGGTATCTGGAAGCAGCCCTATCTTTGGTAATATATATCCATATGCTAAAATTAATATAAATGGTAACATAGCTACACGGAAAACAAATTCCCACTTGTCTCTAGATTGTATAACTAAATCTCTTTTAACCATTGCTTTAAAAGCCATCCATGTTACATTTCCATAGGTGTTTTTATTATCTATTTTATTCATTTATAATACTCCCCTTTCCAGTTAAGTGAATGAATACATCATCAAGTGTACTTGTACTCAAACTTATATTTTCTAAAGAAGTGTTTAATGTTTTTACCCACTCAAGAATTTTATTAAAATCAGGATGTTCATTCTTCATATATAAAAGTAATAAATCATTTTGAATAACAGCCTTTTCAAGATCTTGTAGTGATTTTGCCTCTTTTATAAACTCATCTTTTAGGTTTGATAATTTTATAGATACTATATTATTACTAGGAATTAAAGCCTTTAACTGGTCTGAAGTACCAATAGCCTTTAATTCTCCTTGATCAACTATTGCAATTCTATCACATAATTGTTCTGGTTCTTCCATGTAATGGGTAGTTAAAAATATAGTAGTACCTGCTTTATTTAGTTCTAACATTTGCTCCCACAAAATATTTCTATAACTTGGATCTAGGCCTGTTGTGGGTTCATCTAGAAATAAAATATCAGGATTATGCATAATTGCTCTTGCAATCTTTAACCTTTGTGCCATTCCCCCTGAATAACTTCTTACATAATCATGCTGACGCTCTGTTAAGCCAAACCTTTCAAGATACTCATCTGCTCTTTTATTTGCAGTTTTATTATCTATTCCAAAATATCTGGCATGATAAATAAGATTTTCTCTTGCAGTTAATCCTCTATCTAAATTATTATGTTGGGCTACTACCCCAATCTTTCTACGAGCACTAGCTGGATTTTTAACTAAAGACTCTCCATCAATTAGAATATCTCCAGAAGTAGCTTCCTTTTGGGTTGTAAGCATACTTATAGTAGTACTCTTTCCTGCACCATTAGGTCCTAGAAATCCGAATACCTCTCCTCGTCTTACATCAAAACTTATGCCTTTTACAGCTTGTATTTTTCTATCTTTGCTTAATGTAAACTCTTTTTTTAAATCTCTTACTTCTAAAATATTGTTTAACATTATTTTTCTCCCTTCTTATTTTAAATACATCTTATATTTAAAGTTTTTTTATTAATTTTCATTTTATTACCCTACCCCCATGGGGGGTGTCTATGTATTTATAATAATGATTATTTTTTAATATGTCAACTGTTATTTTTTAACGCCCTAGTTATTTGTAAAATAATTATGAAACCAATAAGCGTTTGCTTGATATATGACAACCTGTCATATATAATTGTGACAAGTTGTCATATTAGAAAGGAGTGATTAATTTGCCAACAGAAACTTTCTTCAACTTACCTCAAGAAAAAAAGAATAAAATAATTATGGCAATTAAAAATGAATTTGCTAGAGTGTCTTTTGATAAAGTGTCTATTAATAAGATTGTTCAAGATGCTAATATATCAAGGGGAAGTTTCTACATGTATTTTGAAGATAAAAAAGATATGTTAATTTATGTTTTATCTAATTACCATGAAGAGGTTATGTCTACTATTAAAGAAAGCTTTAAGGATAATAATGGAGATATATTTGAAGTATTTAAGGATATATTAAAATTCACAACTAATTTTGGAACTTCAAAAGAGAATATTGCTTTTTGCATTAATATATTTTCTGATCAGACAGTTCAAAATGATGTTATGCTACAATTCGCAAATCGTAGTAGACAGAAAGAGTTCTTTGATTTGTTTAAGGATCATATCCATATTAATACCTTAAACCTTCAAAGTCCCAAAGATGTGGATGACATTATAGATATATTAATATCCATAACTCAAAAAGCTACTATGGATATTTTCCTTTGCCTTGGAGAAAAAGATGAAATTTTAGAAGCATATAATAATAAAATAGCCATTTTAAAACGTGGAATGCTAAAGGAGAACATATAATGCTGTCATTAAAAAACATTAAGAAAAGTTATACAACAGGCGATTTTACACAAGTTGCCTTAAACGGAATAGATTTGAATTTTCGCGAAAGTGAATTTGTTGCTATCCTTGGAACAAGTGGTTCTGGTAAAACTACTTGTCTAAATGTTATTGGTGGACTTGATAATTATGATAGTGGTGATTTAATTATTAATGGAAAGTCCACAAAAGAATTTAAGGACATAGATTGGGATGCTTACAGAAATAACAGTGTAGGATTTATTTTCCAAAGTTACAATCTAATAACTCATTTGAGTATTATGGATAATGTAGAAATGGGGATGACCTTAAGTGGTGTTTCTGCTGGAGATAAAAAGAAAAAAGCTCTAGAGGTCCTTGAAAGAGTTGGATTAAAAGATCACATCCATAAGAAACCTAACCAACTTTCTGGTGGGCAAATGCAACGTGTTGCTATTGCTAGAGCCTTAGCAAATGATCCAGATATTATATTAGCAGATGAACCTACTGGTGCTCTAGATACAACAACTAGTGTTCAAATTATGGATTTAATTAAGGAAATCGCTAAGGATAAGCTAGTTATTATGGTTACCCATAATCCAGAATTAGCTCATAACTATGCGGATAGAACTGTTGAATTTAAAGATGGTGAAGTTGTCTCTGACTCTAACCCTTTACCAGATAAAGAGGTTAACTCTCAATATAAACTTAAGAAAACTAAAATGAGTTTTTTAACAGCTTTAAAACTATCTGGTACTAATATTAAAACTAAAAAGGGAAGAACTTTTCTTACAGCCTTTGCATCCAGCATTGGTATTATAGGAATTGCTTTAATTTTATCTCTATCTAATGGTTTTGATAAACAAATTAAAAACTTTGAATCTGGTACACTTTCTACTTTCCCAATTATGATTTCTCAGACCTCAGCAAAGATAGATCAAGAAACCCTAAAAAGTCAACAAAGTTCTATGCTAGGTACTTCAAAGGATGAGAATGACTATCCTAAGGATAAGGTTATCTATCCAACTAAATCTATGGCAGAGAAGGTTATGCATAAAAATATTCTTACTAAAGAATATATTGATCATATAGAAAATATTGACCCTAAAATGGTATCAGGAATCTCCTATACAAGAATGCTCAATATAAACTTATTAAAAAAACAAGATGATGTTGCAACCCTTATAAAAACTAACTCTAATAACTTTACATCTTATCCAAAGTCATTAGATAGCAATAGTCCTAGTTACTTAGAGCAAAATTATGATGTTTTAGCTGGAGCCTATCCTAAGGGAAAAAATGATATTGTTTTAATTGTGGATAAGAAAAATGGTGTAGATGAAACAAACTTACAACTCTTTGGATTAGATTCAGAAGCAAAGAGCATTGATTTTAATAAAATTATTGGAACTGAATTTAAGGCTATTCTTAATAATGATTTCTATAAATCAAACGGTAACTTCTTCACCATTAATGGAAACCCTGCTAATCTTATTGATATGTATAATAATGAGAAAGCTATTTCTCTAAATGTTGTAGGTATTTTAAGAGCTAAAGAAGATATAAAAATTTCTCTCCTACCAGCTGGTTTTACATATTCTGATGAACTTTCTCAGTTTATTCTAAATGATGCTGTTAATTCAGATATAGTAATAAAACAGAAAAATAGCAACTTTAATGTGCTAACTGGTGAACCTCTTGATACAGCCATTGATCCAACAAATCCTACTGGTATGTCTTCAAAGGAAACTATTATGTCAGCATTAGGTGCTACCACTACCCCTTATATGATTTCAGTTTATCCAAAGGATTTTGATGCTAAAAAATCTATTCTTAAGGATTTAGATAAGTACAATGAAGGTAAATCTGAAACTGATAAAGTTGTGTATAATGATTTATCTGGTACAGTTACTGAAATGTCAGGTGGTATTATGAGTGCTATAACCATGGTACTTATTGCATTCTCTGCAATCTCTTTAATTGTATCCTTTATCATGGTGGGTATAATTACATATATTTCTGTTCTAGAAAGAACTAAGGAAATTGGTGTATTAAGAGCTTTAGGAGCTAGAAAAAAAGATATTACTCGTGTATTTAATGCAGAGACATTTATTATAGGTGCTTGTTCTGGTACTCTTGGTATAGTTATTGCAAGACTACTGGTATTCCCTATTAATGCAGTTATTAAAAATGCTACGGAATTAGATAATGTAGCTCAACTTAACCCAGTTCATGCAATTACTTTAATTGTAATTAGCCTTGTTCTTACAGTACTAGGTGGTACTATTCCTGCTAAAATGGCAGCTAAAAAAGACCCCGTTGAGGCATTAAGATCAGAATAAACTAAAAAAGTCAGGACCAACTGTAAAACTGATGGTCCTGACTTTAAACCTTAATAAATATTTTAACCTCTCTTATTAATAAATTTATCCCTATTTTCCCTCTAAAGAATACTATCTTTCTTATAATGCTCTAAAAGTTCTCTAACCTTTTCTGATTTAACAGGATAACCTACCTCTCTAACAGTATTCATCATGGTTTCAATATTTTCAAGTGGAGTTTCTACTGGTAAGCTACATCCTGACATTACAACATAGCCCTTTGAAGAATCATAAGCATCTAGAATTCCCTCTAAGGTCTTAATACGAACATCTTTAGGCTTTCCAGAATACATAACTCCTGCCGGGTCAACATTTCCTAAAATCTTTGTCTTACTTCCAATTGTATTTTTACAATCTTTTAAGCTTGCAATATTATCTATACTGATTCCCCCAATATCTAAATCTGCAATATCATTCCAAATCTTATCAGTTTGACCACAAATATGAACTACAACATTACTTCCATATCCCTTAATATAATCAATAAACTCCTTTAAATATGGCAAAGAGAACTCCCTAAAATTCTTAGGACTTATAACTGTACAAGAAGACATAGGCTCAGATATGGTTGGATTTAATCCAATATCTATTGCTGCCTTAGCATAAGCTTTACAGGTTTCAAGAGAAATATGACAAAGCTTATGTAAGGCTTCAGGATTTTTATGAATAAGCTTCATAGTTTCATTAACCCCAAATAAGAAAAATGCATTAGTAAAAGGTCCAACAATACCAGCAGAGCATTTTATCTCATCCTTTGCAAAATCCTTAAGATATTTCATTGCTTCAATATGCACTGGTAATCTTCCATCCTTATAGGGATCTGCAGGTCGCAGCTTATCAATATCTTTTATAGTAAAAATTGCTGGTTTTTCTAAATCAGCCGTATTATCATCAGGAAAGGTAACAGCTGCCCCCATGGCTTCTGCCCATGTAAAAAGATCAGTAAATATACGAAGACTATCACAGCCAAACTTATTATAAGCTGCCATTTGGGCTTCAGCAATAGCTTTAGGGTTATGATTAAACTCTGAAATCTTACACCCATATATTCTAGCAACCCCATTAGCAATATTAGGGTTACAAGGCAATCTATCTACTTCCATTCCTTTTGCTATAGCAGCTCCTCTTTCAGCTGGAGTCATATAATCTTTATTTCTCACAAATTTTCCCCCCCTAAAATTTATACAATAAAAAAGAAGTAATTTATACTTCTCTTAATTTTAATATTTATCTTATATTTATTTAAGGTTTATTTGATTTTTCTATATGAAATCCTTAACCCATTTATAGATTACTATTGATTTTTATCTGTAAGTTAATTTTTTTCATTGTTAAATAAGTTAAGAAAATTATCCATATGATACTGTAATTTTATTCTCAATTTTCTATATAATACATAAAAGTAATTTTGTTATATAGAATGAACATGTTTTCTATGAAACTTATAAGCTAACCTGAACTTTCTTACTGAGAACTTTATTCCACTTCTTACTGTATATATAAAATAAACCAGTATAATTTATAAATAATGCAATAAAAACTCCATATACACCTAAATTAATACCATAAATAAAAATAAGCATTATTATTAAAGAAACTACATTTATTTTAGCATTGTTAAGCAAAACAAACTTACTTTCACCTATAGCTTGTAATGAATATCTATATATAGTGCAAACTGGATGAACTAAGTTTGCCATAATAAAAAATATTAATAGATTACTAGATAAGAAAATAATTTCTTTGTTTTCAGTAATTAATTTAGGTACCTCTGTTCTAAAGATTATAAAAAATATAGATATAAAGGAATATATTATTAAAGACATTATTACTCCTAATTTTGGTATAACACATAAAGCTTCTTCATCCTTAGCTCCATAATTTTCACTAATTAAAGTAAGAGCTGAAGAACCGTACATATACATAGGCATTAGTGCAATATTAACAAGTTGTACTATTATTAAATAAGAAGACAACTCATTTACCCCAATTCTTGAAACAATAGCATTTATAGCTATAATAAAAATACTTCCCTCTAATGCTTCTTGTCCCATTAAAGGTAGACTTTCTTTTATATGGATCATAATTTTTTTCTTATATAGCTTAATTTTTTCATAGGTAAAACTAAAATAATTTCTACATATATACATATATATAAGTAGATTTATACTTATAGAAAAGACTGTTGATAATCCTGCTCCTTGTACTCCTAATTTAGGCATACCTAAATTTCCAAATATAAATATATAATTCAATATTACATCTAATACTGCAGTCCCTGTTGAACATATAAAAATCCATTTAGTTTTCTTTTCAATTTTCAATAAAGCTGAAAATGTAAATATGCATAATTGAATTAATATATAAAAGCTCATACTATTTAGGTATTTTATTCCCTCATAAAGTGTTTCTCCTTGAAATCCATATATTAAAATCAATAACTGTTTTTTTAAAACAAATATTATGATGAAGAAAAATATACCTATTAATAAGTTAAGAAGTAAGGATGAAACAAACTCATCTTTTAAATTATTATTATCCTTTTTACCTTTTGCTTTTGAACCTAAAATATTGAAAGAAACTGATGTAAATCCTAATAGTCCTGCTAAAAAAGATAACAATGATCCAATTATCCCTACAGAACTATATGCAGATATGGATATTCTCCCAACCATACATTCATCTGCTAAACCTATAAGCAATCCTGAAATTGATTGAGCTATTAATGGTATTGCTAAATTATTTAATTCTTTTAATTTAGTATTCGCTAACTTTTTCATAAGAAACCTCTTCATATATGTTAAGTTAAATCATTATATATTACTCTAAATAAAGAAAGTACTTTGATAAATTCAAGAAATGTATTTTTAAAAGTTTACGCCCATAATATAACATATTATTTCTTATATGTAAATATATTGTTTTCACTCTTTATTTTTCTATAGCATAAGCTAATCCCAGCATTTATATAATTACTTGTAAGTCAGATTCCAAGTTACAATAGAATTTCAATTTGTCTTTAAATTACGAACCTATGTATTTTTATTATAATTTAATGATAATATCTTAATTTTAAACACTTTATATTTCCACACAAGAAACTTAATTGAAAACTCATTCAAAAATTAATTTCTCAATGAGTTTTCAATTATATTGTTACTGTATACCTTGATTTTTTTCTATGAATTCCTAATTATTATAAACCTTCTGCATTATAGTCCATCTAGATTCTCCAATAAAGTATCCCTTTAATCTACTTTCTCCCTTTGTTATATCCTGAAACCCAAATCTGTCATAAAGATGTTTTGCAGGATTTTCCCCAGCCACTGCTAATGTATAGGATGTATATCCTCTATCTATTAGTGCCTTTTCTCCTTGCTGAAGAAGTAGCATGCCAACTCCTTTTCCCCGACATTTACTATGAACTGCAATATGCTCTATATAGCATTCCCCTTCCTTTAGTTTGTGATCTTCTAGAAGTATCATTTTAATACACATCATTAGAATATTATAAAATCCATATTGTCTACACAGAGATATAATAGGAATCTCTGCATTTTTATTATTTATTTCCCTACAACGTATTAAGATTACCCCAACTATCTTTTTATTTTCTTTAGCTACAAAATGAATATACTCAGGATCATCAGCTTTCATATTCCAGAATGAGTATAAAATATTTTCTATATCAATATCATTTAACTTCTGATGCTGGCAAAACTTACTTTTAAAAGATTGTACTAATAAAGCAATTACGTCTCTAAAATCACTATCTTCATACTTCTTAATATAAATATCATCCATTATGATATTTCCCCCTTTACAAACTATATTTTTTTAGGTACTATACTTAAAATAAACCCTTGAGTTACTCAAGAGTCAATAGTTGTTATAAAATTTCTTGTGGAGGGGTAAAAAATGCACGGATTATTACGAATCGGACAAGTAAGTAAGTTATATGGAATATCAATTGATACTTTACGTCATTATGATAAAAAAGGCTTATTAAAACCAATTATTCATGATCAAAATGATTATCGTTACTACGCATTGGAACACCTAGATATTTTAGAAATGATATTAGTAGGAAAATACATGGAAATACCCCTAAATCAAATGAAAGAAATAATAGATTCAGAAAATATTCATGGGTATTTATCAATGATAAATAAACAAAAAGAACTTATAAATGAGAAAAAACGTTTATTAGATCAACTTGATCAATATACTGAAAATATGGAGAAATTACTAACAACAATTTCTAACTTTAAAAATGATTATACATTTTCTACAGCTTCATCATGGAAAGAACTTGATCTTACCATCTATAGAGTAGATTTTGAAAAATTGCTAAATGACTCTACTAAATCACAGAAAACAGTAGGGGTAGAATCCTTTGAACAATGGGGTTTCTATCATAGTAAATCAGATGGAACAATAATAGAAGATGAAGAATTAGTTGGATTTTCATTCCCACCTAGTGTTATAAATACAGATATATTTCAAGAGAAAATTAAGTCTGCATCTGAAAATAAGCTTATTTCACCATATCATGTAGCAGGTCATTATGAAAAGATTATGTTCTGGGGTATTAAAAGTGATTTAATGGACTACCTATATAAATTGTGTAGTCATTTTGGTTTAAAGAATTCTAATATATTAGTAAAATACAAATTTGCACTACTTCACAAAAATATGGATCATGAATATTTTGTAGAAATATTTTTTCCTAAAAACTCAGTTTAAAAAATATCTTATGTCTATAAGCTTTAACACCCCCATCCTCTTAAAAGATGGGGTATAACAGTTTCTATGCCCTTAGATTAACTCATCTAACCTTTAGTTGGTGGAAAGAACACCATCTGAAGGAAGACTTTTTCTGTAGTATTTTGCCTGTGCTTTGTACAAGCTTCCATAAACATTGTTTTCATCTTTAATAAGAGTATCATGATTACCTCTTTGAATAATTCTACCACTATCAAATACAATGATATCATCATAAAATATGCAACTGCTCATTCTATGTGATATAAAAATGATGCAATATACCCAGAATAGAACATAGAATCTCTTTATTTTATATAAGGTATTGGTACAAAACTTATTAGTAGTGATTTATAAATGCAACTAAAAAAGATGATTTTCACATCTCTAATAGTAACAATGCCTCTGTTCCATTGAGTAAAAAATATTATGAATCCTTTTGTAGATTTCATGATGAATATAATGAAAATCTCTACTGGAATGGAAATCGTTTATTGTGTTACATCTCTTTACAGTTATTTAACTTTATTATATATAAATATTCATAGCCTTCTTAATTTCTTCAATAGTTTTATTTCCAACTATATTTGCCTTTTCACTACCTGTAAGTATAATGTCCCGTACCTCTTCTTTATGTTCCTCATAATAACCTCGTTTTTCTCTAAATGGATTAAGGATAGAATTTATTTCATTTGCTAAAAGCTTTTTACAAGCTACACACCCAATAGTAGCCTTTCTACACATTTCATTAATGTTTTTATGTTCACTTTCATTAAAGACTTCATGATATTTGTTTACTGTACATATCTCTGGATTACCTTTATCTGTTATCTTTATTCTATTTACATCCGTAGTTGCCAATTTTATTTTTTCATTAACTTCTTCAGCATTATCTGATAGAAAGACTGCATTTCCAAGGCTCTTGCCCATTTTTGAATTTCCATCTAATCCAATTAGTCTTGGATTATTGCTAAGTAATGCTTTAGGCTCTTTAATAAACTCCTTACCCTTTCCATACGACTCATTAAACCTTCTTGCAATTTTTCTTGACTGTTCTATGTGAGGAATCTGGTCATCTCCAACTGGAACTAGGTCTGCATTACAGAAAGTTATATCTGCTGCTTGACTTACAGGATATCCTAAAAAGCCATAGCTTAAATCATCATATCCATATTGTTTAGCTTCTGTCTTTATAGTTGGATTATGTCTCAATGAATTTACTGAAACAATCATTGAATAAAATACTGTAAGTTCTGCAATAGCACTTATTTTAGATTGTAAAAACATAGTTATTTTGTTAGGATCTAATCCTATAGATAAATTATCAATTGCCACATCATAAATACTTTTGTTTATAAGTTCTGGTCTTTCAAAATGGGTTGTTAAAGCTTGTACATCAGCTAATATAATAAAAGTATCATACTCATTTTGTAGCTTAACTCTATTTTGAAGACTACCTACATAATGACCTAAGTGTAACTTACCAGTTGTTCTATCCCCTGTTAAAATTCTCTCCATTTTAAACTCCCCTTTATAATTTTATTTTGAAATTCACTTTACCACTATTCTTCCATAAAGATAGTTTCTTAAAAATAAAAAAACTCCTATCCTAAAAGGACAGAAGTCTATAGTTCTGTTTTGCCACCTAAAAACAAATTACACGTACTAACATACGCTTCCATTATAACGGTTAGGATTTCCGTCAACACCTACTTGCAAAGCTTTCGAGTTGCCCTCATAAGTCCATTCACCATAGGTTGAAATACTATATTTTCACCATCAATAGCTCTCTACAATTTCATTTCCCTATGATTACTCTTCTTAATCAACAGTTTAAATTTTATTTCCATTATATCCCTCTTAAAGTTACTATGTCAATTATATAATATTATGAGTATACCATTCATTTTTACTTTTCTCCTTAATCAATTCATTTCATCCCCTTCTATAACTTAGAGGTACTACACGTAGTTCTTAAATAAAATATTTTTTTAATTACTAATCACAAATATGTAAAGATATCTTTACATATTTGTGGTTTTATTTTATACTTAGTGTAAAGATATCTTTACATTGTTTGAGAGGTGACTTAAGTTTGAGAGTTATTAATAATCTTAAAGAAATTAGGCAAAAGCGAGGAATTACCCAAGTAAAGATGGCTGAAGACTTGAGAATTACAAGGCAAACTATAAATGCCATTGAGAATAATAAATATAATCCTAGTTTAGAACTTGCATTAAAGCTAATTAGATACTTTGGTGTGCCTATTGAAGAAATATTTTATTTAGAAGATGATGTAAAAAAGGAGGAATAGCTATGAACAAACATTATAAAATAATAACTTATATATTTTTTATTATACTGATTGTACTAAGCGGGTCATTAGTAGTATATTTAATTGGAAAAGAAAAAGGAGACTATAACTTAGGATTATTTATTCCAATTGTATTTGGAGCATTATGTGGAATTGTTATTAATTTTCTAAATTCGAAATGGCATAAAAAAAGAAATGGAAATGTACCTGAAGTAGATGAGCGAAGTTTATTGCTTATGAAAAATTATTTATTAATCGTCCTTTATTTTGTGCTAATAGGTAGTAGTGCTCTACTCCTTCTACTATATCTAATGGGCATTCATACAATTGAAACTGGTATTTTAATAGTATACATGATGATATTATATATGTTGATTGGTATGGGTACTATTGTAGTAAAACGATTATAATGGATTCTAGTATTGAAAAACTAATATTTATTATAGAGTCATAGGTAAAAATTATTTATAAGTAAATGCTTAACAGATTATATTCAAGATACACTAATTTGCCACCATATTATCTGGTGGCAAATTGATGTGAAATACTCTATTTTTATTCTACAACTCCTACATTAAACTCTTTTAGAAGTAGTTCTGAGATATTATAAGACTTCTTAAATAACGGCCTTCCCCTTCTTTATTATGGGGTAATGTAACAAAGCCCTCTTTTACTAAATATTCATTTGTAGCACCAAAAACTTGATGCCACACCTCATTTGATATTTCTTTTATATCCACTCTATGTCTTACCGGAGCCACTTTTGATACATTGGCTACAAAGTTATCAAAGCCCTCTTTCACTATATGAAAGGACATAAATTAAACCGTAAGTGTTAAAACTCATTATAAGATGAAAATATACTAAATTATTAATGGCATATCTCTTATGAATTTCCACACTTATTTAAACTAATATTCTTTAGAAGTTTTGGATATAAAATAAAACATTTCTACAATTATAGTAATTATAGTTAAAATAACTACATAAACAGAATATTGACTTGGAAAAAATACTGAAATCACAAATAGAACTCCTAAAATAACAAAGGTATAACCCATAGTCCTATTTATTCTTCTCCATACCTTCTCATCTTTAAATAAACTCTTTGGACGAGCCCCATGTGTATAAGATGATATAGTTTTAGGAATATAGTTACCAACTAATATAAAAATAAAACCTAGTAAAAAACATATAAATTTTCTAACATCTAAATTTGTACCTAATGCTATAGTAAGAGTTATACTATAAAGAACTATGCTAATAATAGGTATAATAGATTTGTATATATATTCTACTCTAGGAGTATAGTCTTTTAATGATTTTTTAGTATCATTATATATACAACTTAAGGCTTGAACTATTCCTAAAATAACTGGAAATCCAAAAAGAACAATGTTTTTATTTAAATAGCTATCAGGATTATTTCTAACGTCAAAGTGTATTGCAACTTTTTCTGGAACAGATTTATAGAAAACCATTCCTAATATAATAGGAAGTATACAAATAATAGTTGTAGTTATTAATATTTTCCAATTAACTTTTTTCATTACCTTTCCCTCCTAATTGTTGAATCCATACTAGAATATCCTCAAAAACAGATAAATTTAGTTCATAATAAATGAAATTTTTATGCTTATTCTCCGTGACTAATCCGGCCTTCTTTAATTGTGATAAATGATATGAAACAGTAGCATTAGTTAAATCGAACTTTTCCGCAATATCTCCCGCAGACATTTTTCCGTTTCTTAAAAGTTCTAAAATATTACGCCTTACTGGATCAGAAATTGCTTTTAAAGTCTCTGTAAGACCCATTTAGTTACCACCTCCTATTTAGATATCCTTCTAAATACATTATATGCCTATATTAAATATTTGCAATACCTATTTAGAAAAATATCTAAATAAAAAAAGGGTAACATATAAATCCTTACTTTAAAATATATGCTACCCTTTTATATTGTTTTTGAATTAATGGATTTCAAGCTTTACACTCCTTAAGTAAACTACATATCAACTATTAACTAAAGCTTTATTCTTAATATAATAATGATTATTTATATCTTTATTTTTTACCTACTTTATGATTAGATTAACATAATTATACTTTAGTAAATAAACTTACTGAATACTACTATTATATCCAGTAAGTATTATCTTTTTTAAATAGAATTGTATATCTCTTAAATTCACTATATATATATCCATTCTTAACTCTTTCTGTAAAACATACTTTTCAAATATCCATATAATAACTACTCTATTCTTGATAAATATGGTAAATTAATAGCTATGGAGGTGTTATTTATGAAGAAAATAAAAAGAGTGCATATAAAGATATTTCTTATAATTTTAGGAATTATAATTATTTTAATTCCTTTTATTCCATATAAACTCCCTGCCACATTAATCAATTATGAAGGTGACTATATAGATATATCTACAAATCAATCTACTGGTGGTTATCATGTACTTTCAGGATCTGAAAAAATTGAAGAATATAAAAAAGCTGTAGGTAATCCAAATTTAAAAACAAATGAAGTTTATCAATCAACTTTTGGAAAAGAGAATGATCAATTTAGTAAAATTAACTTTTATGTCTGCAAAGACTTTAGGTTATATGGAAAATTTATTGGCTATGAAAAAGATAATGTTCCCGTATTTGAAATTGAAAAATGGCGTCCCTTAAATCATACCATACATATGTGGGATACTCGTTTTTGGCATAAGATTAGTATACCTTCACTTGTATTATATTGTATTTTCTTAATATTGATGAGGAAGTTTACATTTAAACTTCCTACAACTCTTAATATACTAATGATCATTTATATCTTTATTTTTTATCTAATTTTTGCTTGGCTTCAGAGTAGTACAAATATATTTTAAAAATATATTTTATACTGGGTATTTTTTAATAATATACCCAGTATGCTTTGTCTTTTTTAGATGGAATCGGATACCTTTTTGACCCAGCATCCATATATCCTTTCTCTGCTCTTCCTGTTTTCTGAGCAGCCCACTCTATTCCATATAATACAGGATTCATAAATTTATCACAAACTGTTATAAACTCATAATCTGTCTTATTAACACAAGCTTGAGTTTTACCTCCTATACGCTTATGCCAAGCATATATAAAACTATCATCGTCTCCAGTAGCAGTATTACATGAATAAAATATAGACTTAGTATTTGAAAAAGCGTTAGAATTCAACTTTTGTATATCATCTTTTTCTATATTATAATCCTTACCAAATAACAATCTACCTTTTTCTCCATGTCCAAATAGAGTAAACTCTGTTATTGGTATTTTTCTTATTGCACCTCCATTAGTACTTCCTGTATTTAAATAGTTTATAAATTCATTTTTATTTGATACAAACACTAAATTTACTTTTATGTTATTTGAATTGTCATTAATATTAATTAATGAATGAAGTATATCTACAGTATTAGTAAAATTACTTATATCTTTAGATGTATAAGAATTTTTTTCAATTATCCATGTTATAGTGTTGTTTAACTTATTGTTTTCTATGGATATCTTAAACTTGTCCATTGAGTGTTCTATTAACTTCTTAATGGCAGGTTCTATAAAGTTATATTTATACCTGTTCTCATCTCCTTCCTGACCAGAAACTACTATCCATTCACCTACTTCTGAATTATTGCTAGGTTCTGATGGTTTCCCTGGAGGTGTAGCTGTATCTTCTACTCCATTTGCAGAGTTTCCTAGATTTACTTTAGAAACTCCTAGGTCTCTTCCAGAGCTAATATTGTTATCTATTTCTATTTGTCCATCTCCACTACCTATTGTTATTGTTGAAATTTGATCTATTGCCCAATCCTTTGGTAATGGATATCCTAAATTACCACTAAATCCTGATGACATATCACATACAAAGCTACTACATGAGTATCCATTGTCAGCTACCCTGCTACATACATTTCTTGGACCATAAATTCCTATTTTATATTTAGTTTCTGTTCTTTTAAATACACCATATATTTCACTAAAGTATGGTAATATTGAGCTTGTTACATCTCCATCTAATGCATCAAAATCAACAGTAAAGTATATTATAGTTCCTTCGTCAAATCCAAAACTATGTGCTGACTTAATAGCTTCTTTCGCATCTATATTTCCTTGATATGAATTAAAGTATGATAATTTATATCCCCCTGTTTCAAAAATAGGATAAATCTTTAATTCATTTGATAAAATAGTATTTATTTCACTTTGAGTCATTTTAAACTTACCGGTTAAATATCTCCCAACAGAAACATATCCATTGTTTTTTATTGTCTTAGCTTTGGCATCTGTTATTGTAGTTGCACAATCACACAGAGTACCTTTTCTATTTTTATCTCCCGTACTAACTAATAAAGATGCCCAGGTTTGCATTCCTACTATTCCATCTGCTGATAATGCGGCGAAACCTTGAAACTCTCTTACTGACTCCTTAAGTCCTGCTCCAAACTGACCATTAAATCCTTTTGGATCAAATCCATTGCAATAAAGCAAATATTGTAGTATATAAATAAACTTAGTCTTGTTACTTCCAACAGATAATAATGGAGCAAGTTTAGTTGTTGAAGGTCCAAATACTCCATTAGGAACCTGTATCCCTTCTTCAATTTGGAACGCATATAATAAAGCTTTGTTTGTAGCACTCGCATAAATTCCATCACAAGGAACTAGTCCTATATCTGATGCAAAATATTGATTAGATGAATAGTTTGAATTAAGATATTTTTGAACTGTTCTTATCTGTTCATCTCCATGGTATTCTCCATAATTCAGTAATGTAAAAGCATCCATTGATAGAATAGCCTTCATTAACAAGGCATTTACTTCTCCTGTATTTGGTATTCCAGCATCAACTTGAAGCTTTTTTATAGCTCCTTGCACACCATTACCAAACCTTCCATCAAACCCAATTGGATTATATCCCTTACAATATAAACCTCCTTGTAATATATAGTTTTGATTTGTTTTGTCTGACCCTAAAGCTAGATTTTTAAATGAACTAGTTGTCGCTGGACCAAAGTTCCCATTTGGAGCTTCTATTCCTAATTCAATTTGAAGTGCTGTTATAAGCCCTTTCATTGTCCCCCATCCAGTCACTCCATCCTCTGATATTCTTTTAAATCTTGGATTATCACCATAAGTTTTATTAAGCCAAACTTGTGTTTCTAATACCATCATGTCCATTTGTTATTACCTCCTTATTTTTTGAATAAAAAAACACCCATATAATACTAGCTAGTATACTTAAGGAAACTTAATCTACTAGTATTTCAATATTAGGTGTCTTTTTATCTATATAATTATCTATGTTACTATTATATATAGCCTTTATAATATTTTAATGTTATCTTAATTCTTCTTTAATGCACGTAATTCACACATTTCATTTTCATCTTTCCTCTATTAAACTTTATTTTATATAAGTCCGATAGTTGCTGTACATTTGTTTTAACTTTAGTAATCTTTTCTCTTCCTCATTCATAGTTTCAAATTATCCTCTAATATAACATTACTAATTCTTCAACCCCATTCTATTTAACTTACAACACAAAAATAAAGAGCATATTATAATATAATGCTCTTTATTTTTTAAGGTAATAGTAAAGATAATGAAATCCTTAAATTTAGAAAATTAAATACTGTACTAAATTTCATCACTGAATTTTCATTTTGATAATGCTCCAAACCATACGGATTCTAGTAATTCAATACCTTCTCGTATTTCTTGTTCACTCATCAAGCTATATCCTAAAAATAATATATTTTTAGGACAATCATCTTGGTTCTTCCAAAATGGAAGCATAGGATATACTTTAACCCCTACTTTTTCTGCCTGTTTAATAAGCCACTCCTGATCTTCACCATTTGGGAATTCCAAAATAAAATGTAATCCTGCCCCACGCCCATGTAGAATTACTTTGTTACCAAACATTTTTGTTGCTTCTTGTATAAACACATCATGACGTCTTTTATAGGCGATGCACGTTTTATGAATATATCGCTCATAGTTTTGATCCCTCATATATGTAGCTAAGGTACGTTGTGTTAGCCATGATACTGGGGAAGTATAAGAAGAAAACATACTACAATACATAGTAAGAATCTTTACTGGTAACACCATATAATTAACCCTAAGAGAAGGAGAAAGAGACTTTGAAAAAGTTCCTATGTATATGGTGCGATCATGGGTATCCAGTGAATGGAGCGTTGGCACTGGATTTACATCATATCTGAGCTCACTATCATAATCGTCTTCAATTATATATGCATCATTAGTATTTGCCCAATTAAGTAACTCCTTACGCTGAGAAATTGGCATAACAGTTCCATAAGGAAATTGATGTGAAGGTGTCACATAGGCAGCGCATGCATAAGAATTGTAGATGGATGATATAATAAGCCCCTCTTTACTGGCTGGAAGCAAATGTAGATTATAATTATTGTTTATAAATACATCCCTCGCCCCATTATAACCTGGCTCTTCCATAGCAATTGTCTTGTTTTTTTCCCCAAGAATCTTGCACAATATATCTAAGGAATATTGTAGTCCGCAACCAACAATAATTTGCTCTTCACAACAAACCATTCCTCTTGATCTATGTAGGTGTTTTTTGATTTCTTGTCTTAATAATAGATCCCCCTTCCTATCTGGATACTTATTAACTATCTCTTTTTCTGGTGACAAAAGAATTTGAGAGGTGTACTTTCTCCATAACTTAAATGGGAATTGCTCATAAGAAATCTCTCCGTACTGAAAATCATATAAGCTTACAGCTTGACTCAATTCTGATGTTTTCACAGATAAAGTGGTTGTGTCATGTGGTACATAATTCACATTCATCACCTTATTTGATGTATCCTGAACCACAAATCCTGAGCCATGTTTTGATTGTATATATCCTTCCACATCTAGCTGGGCATAAGCACGACTAACAGTATTTATTGCGACCCCCAATGTTTTAGCTAATGTGCGAATACCTGGAAGTCGTTCTCCATGTATAATATTTTCTTCTTCAATATCTTCCTTGATCTTATGGTAGATTTGAAGATATATTGGATACTTTGAATCTTTTTGTATGTAAATCATAAATTATAACCATCCTTATGCGAAAGTGTACCCTATATTACACGACATAAGTGTATCTTGTTACAGGTACACTCATATGATACGATATGTTTGATAGTATATCAAGTACTTGTTTATCTTCAATGATTATTAAGTTAAAACTACAAGGGGGATAATAAAATTATGCAATATAGAATGAAGAAATTTCAATTAACCTCTGAGCAGATTGATGCTCTACTCCATGATGCAAAAACAGGAAGCTTTGCTACCATTAATGAAAATGGATACCCTTACGCTGTTGGTATGCACTTTATTTACTTTAATAACAAAATTTATTTACATGGTCTTCCAAAGGGACAAAAAATCGATAATATTAAGAGAAACTCTAAGGTATGTTTTGAAGTTAATGAATTGATTGGTCTTTTGATTGCAAATGATGATAATCCTTGTAATACTAATGCAGAGTACAATAGTGTTGTGATTCTTGGTAATGCTTCTCTTGTTGAGGATATTAATTACAAGGGTGAGGTTCTAAAT
Organism: Clostridium hydrogeniformans DSM 21757; assembly: GCF_000686705.1. Classification (GTDB taxonomy): domain Bacteria; phylum Bacillota; class Clostridia; order Clostridiales; family Clostridiaceae; genus Clostridium_Z; species Clostridium_Z hydrogeniformans. Next base: position 178,869 of record NZ_JMLJ01000006.1, read on the forward strand.
AAGCTAGTTGAAAAATACACACCTGAATTTATTGGAAAAGAACTTCCTAGTAACATGGTTAAGGGTACTGCTGTAATTGAAATTGATATTGTAGAGTGTACGGGAAAATATTATAAATAGAGTAATAAGTAATGTTTTCTTATCCAATCACAATAAAGGTTAAGTACTATTTAACAATAAAAACATCCCACTTTTTTAATTATGGGATGTTTTTATTAGTTTGCTTTAGGTAAACTTATTTTCTAGAACAAAGAAATAGTTATATATCTATTACTTATTTCTTTGTTCTAAAGTTTCATTGAGCCATAAGTTAACTAAATTTATTGCTCCACGAAATCCAATAAAGGGGGGCTCATAAGGGTTTATCCTCCATTTAATATCAGGGTTAGATATTTGAAGCTCATTATTTCTATTTGCCCATTTCAAAGCCTCTCCACTTGCCATTAGAAGTCCCTTTCTCTCTGATAATATTGCCTGCATCCACTCATCTTCTGAAAAACAAGGAACCTCTCCACTCCCCATATCTTTGCAATCACACCAACATGCTCCTTTAATTAAGCCTAATTCTTTTTCTGCATAAGAAAGAATACCTTCTACCACATCTGCATGTCCTCCTAATGAAATTTTAACTTCATCAGAGTGCTCTCTTATTATATGCTTAAATATAGAAATTGAAGGTGAAATTTGACTCATTACTTTTTCTTTTTCTGACTTTATAAAGTTCTTATCTGGAGTTAGTCCAGAGATCTCTGCTATTTTATTTATCCATTGAACAGTTCCCTCAACTCCATAAGGTCTACCTAATAAATAGGGAGTTCCAAATCTATTTTTTAATTGTTTTGCAGCTGCCTCCCCTTCTCTTCGCACTACTAAATTAATATGAGCACTACCAATATTCTCAATTTCTTCTACAGATGTATCAGATGTCATAACACAAAGTTTCTTTATACCAAAAGCCTCTTTCATTATTCTTATAACCTCTTCTGCATCAGCATGAAAACGAAATAGATCAGCACAAGAACCAATTATATTAAAGGTTGGCTCTTCTGTTTTTTCTATATTCTTTGGTAACTTTGTTGCTAGAAGCAAGAGTGCTTCCTGAACTCCACGATGTCCACATATGTCAAAACCTCCATATCCGAAAGGAAGTAAAGGAATATTTGGGTATTCTGGTTGTAATTCTTCACATATAGCCACTAAATCCGTTCCAATAATAGTTGGTACTGAAGAAGGTAGTAAAAAGATAACTTTAGGCTTATCTCTCTCTACAACTTGAGCAATTGTTCCATTAATTCTTCTAGTGTCACCTAATGAAATATCTGTTTCATCCATATGAGTAGAGTATAATTTGCAACCTTTTGATATACCAGCTTGGTTTAAGAACATTCGTCCATACTGCATATGTCCCATACATCCGTACTCAATTAAAACAGCATCTTTTATTGAAGCAAGAGTCCATAGGGTCCCCATTCTGCCTGACATTGGTGGTTTAAATCTATGAATTCCCATGGTTATCCCTCCTTATTTCTTGAATATTTACCTTTTCATATGCTTCTATCATCCTACTTAATAAAGTTATTGTTCTTTCATATCCTACTTGTCCATATAAATCCTCTAAGTGTGAAACACAAGGAATGGAGGTTGAATTTTTAAGAAGCTTTCCTAAAGAAAATTCAGCATTAATATGCTCTAGAATCTCTATATCTGCATTGTAATTTACCATATGACAAATCCTAGGATTATATCCTTGATTTTTAATAGCTTTTGACCATTTTTTATCATCTGGATAAAATTCATCCATATGTAAAAGCTTAGGCTCCATTTTAAATTTAGTTAGATATAATACAAGTGGTAAAGGCATAATAGCCCCTATATGAGTCAATATATAGCTTTTACCTTGAAACAAATCTTTTGCCTTATTCTGCAATGCATTAGCCTTTTCTCTTAGTTCATCAAATTCATGATTAAATCTAATTTTTAATATTTTTTCTACTGCTTCGTAGATATCACCAATTTCACCTACATCATAGAGTTCATGAAGGCTTATAAAAGGGACTTGGAACTTTTCCCACATCATTTCAGCTAAAGGATTCATAAAAGGTGAAAGTACAATATTAAGAGATGCATCTGGTGAAATAATAAAATCTTCAATGTCAGATTTTGGAGCAAGCATCCTAAGATAGAAACCTCTTTTTTCTAATGCTATTAACAATTCAGGCATTGGACTATACTTTTCTTTCGGACTACGTCCAAGAATATTAATTGTGTCAGCTCTTACCTTTCCCCTTTTCATTAATCCTTCAAATGCTAATAGGGTTTTCCAATATCCTGAAGGATAACTATTACACTTAAAATGTGCCATTAAAACAAAGGCAAGTCTTGCTGAAACCTGAGGCTGTACTTCATGGACAATAGCCTCCATATCCTCACCAATTAACTCTGGAACACAGGTCAAAATTATCATAATGGCCTTTGCACCTGACTTATCCATCTCCTTAATAGCTTTAATTAACCCTTCTCTACATCCAAATACCACCTCAGTTGAATCTAAAATATAGGTCCAATGTAGTGCCTCTTCTTGGCTTTTAACATGAGAAACAACATTCCGACTATAAAATCCACATTCTGATGTACCTACAACTAATGTAGACATCCCCTTAACTTGTGCACTAAGAGCCAATGAAGTATGCATGGGACAATGATTTCCTGGAAAAGCTGCTTGAGTTAAAAACTTCACTCCTGAATTTGTCTTAACTGAAGATAAGGGTTTTAGATGTTCTAATTCCTTCATTACACTTTCCCTCCCTCCAATAAAATCTTTGCTAAATTACGATAGTGGTTTGCCATATCACATTCTGGGAAAGCTTCAACTACACTTTTTCCTAATTCCTCAGCCTTCTGTACATATGGATCTCTATCCATAGAATAAATTACTGGAGTCTCAATTTCCTCTGCAACCTTTCTAACTAATTCTTTTTCATTCTCAATTTTTTTAGAATTTAGTATTAATCCTCTTAATGATGCATATCCACGTTTACCAAAACTTTTAACAGCATGGGCTATATTTGTAGCTGCGTAAAGGGACATCATTTCTCCTGAGGTTACTATACATACCTCATCAGCATATCCTCCCCTAATAGGCATAGCAAATCCACCACATACCACATCCCCTAATACATCATAGAGAATAACATCTGGTTTATATACTTCATATGCATCTAATTCTTCTAATTTTTCAAAAGCTGTGATTATTCCACGTCCAGCACAACCTACCCCTGGTACTGGTCCTCCTGATTCTACACACAAAACTCCAGTACTGCTTTTAAATACAAGATCATCTAGTTCTAAATCCCCTTTTTCTCTTAAAGTATCTAATACTGTTGGAATATTTTTGCCTCCAGTTAGATTACGAGTAGAATCTGCCTTAGGATCACATCCAATCTGCATTACTGTTAACCCCATTTCTGCCATAGCTGTAGATACATTAGATACTGTAGTGGACTTACCTATGCCACCCTTTCCATAAATTGCAATCTTCTTCATATAACCATCTCCTTTTAATACTACTTATAATACTTAATAGATTTATTTAAAATTCTTATAGGACTTCCTCTTTTATACCTATATAGTCTCTATAGAAATGTTGAAAATATCTTTTAAAACTTCCCTAGCCATAATCTTTTGTACAAAATCTCTAATTGAAATTCTTATAATTTCATCACAACTTCGGATATGCTTGTACTATTTCTTTATCACGAACTGATAGTAAACCTAAGACTAACATAACTAAAACAGATACCATAATAAATTTTTTCATTTTCATTCCTTCTAAATAATTAAAATAATATATAACTTCAATAATATTACTAAGATTATTCATGACTAATATATCAAATAAAAAATCTCATGAGAATGGATGATTACTGAATCCTTAATGCATTATTCCTGAATTCCTTTTAAATAGTAAATTTAATAGAAAATATTTGCTGAAATTTTTTAATAAGGTAAGTTTTAATATATTGTGTTATTTAAATAAAAAATTAATGTTGAAAATATAAAATACTTTAAACAAAAGAAAGCCTTTATATTACTAATCAAGAAAAGTCTAAAAGCTTTCTTTTGCCTACTTCAATATTAAAATAGATAAATATATAAATCTTAGTAAAAGATAAACTAAATTTATATTATTACTCTTTATATCTGAACTTCTCACGAAACTTACTTGGTGAATCTCCAAATTGCTTTTTAAATCTCTTGCTAAAATGATATGGATCATGATATCCCACACTTTTTGCAATAGATATTACAGGAATATTACTTGTTACTAACAATTCCTTTGCACGATTAAGCCTATGAATCATAAGATAATCTCCTGCTCCCATACCTGCATATTTTGAAAAAACATAAAATAATCTATTCTCATTTACACCATGTAGCTCTGCAAGATTCCGAATAGTTAAGGTATCCATATAGTACTCATGAATATACTCTGACACTTGTTTAAATAATGTTCTATCATCACCACTTGATTGGTTATTTGCACAAGTAAAAATTTCATCTAGTACACAACGAAATAGAGTTTCTGTTTGAAATTTAGCCATTGTTCCTGGCTCATTTGATGCTCTCCATAATCTCTGTAATAATTCCACAAGTCTAGCACTCTGTCCTATAGCAAGCTCAAAATGTAAGTTTTTCAATGAAAATTCTTCTGACTCTGAATTATTAATACTATAAAGAACCAAAAGGTAGTTCCAGTCTTTATCACCTATTACCCTCTTACTTAGGGTCATATCCCCACCACCATGAATCACATTACCAACAGAAGCTGTGTAAGAAGTGCCATCAAAACAGAAGTTTGCCTCCCCACCTAATGGAAAAATAAATCCAGGAAATGATGCTGTTTTCATACATCCTGAACTTCCTGGTTTAATATTATAACTATATACTCCTTCTACTTGAAAATTAGTATTAGCAAAATTATCTACAAGATCAATTAATTCTATTTCCATTTAGCACCTTCTTTCAACTTATGTTTCATAACAGATATTTATATAATAGTAATCTATGAAAATCACACTATTAATTATTATATAAACTAAAAAATCTAGCTTATTATATCCAAATTATTTGTAGCTTACAATATTTCTCTAATATCATCATGATTATTCATAAACATATGATTTTATTTTAATGTTTCCTATTTTTAAAATGGTAAAAACTTAATCAAAAAAGAGCTGTCACTAAACTAATCATTTAAATTAGCTTAGCACCAACTCTAAATTTTTCTTAAATTTCATCTTATATTATTCAATTATTGTCAATTATTTTACTACAGTTTCTATGTAATTAATTCCTTTATCTCTCTACTATAAACACAAACTAATAGTTTTAATAAGAACTAATTAATTCTTATAGAATCATTAAAAAATCATATTATTTAATCTAAGAAATTTTAGTAGTAATAATACCTCTATTTTAATATTCTTTTCCAATATTTATTAAACTTTCATATTTACATAATAGAAAATGAATTTCTTAAAAGTTACTAAAATTAGTTTTTATTGTTTAACACTGATTTGTTTAATGTGTTCAACACCCCATGTGTTCATAGAATCCAAGATTGGTTTCAATGAGCGTCCAAGTTCAGTCAGTGAGTATTCCACCTTAGGTGGTACTTCCGGATAAACCTTTCTATCAACTATTCCGTCTGATTCTAACTGTTTAAGCTGCTGGGTTAGCATTTTCTGGCTTATCCCACTAATTCCTTTACTTAGTTCAGAGAATCTTTGGGTTCCGTTATTAATCAGATTTCTTATTATTAAGACTTTCCATTTATGCCCTATCAAATTTACAGTATGTTCAATAGGACATGATTTATCACATGGCATTATACTTCCTCCAATTCATCTTTATTAAATACTTACTATTTGGTTAGTATTGAACTAAAAAGTGCCTTCTTGTACAAAGAAAGTAACTATACTATGATAAGTTTACAGTGATTCATTTGTAAATTCAAGCGCTTGTAATTGATTCATTGTTATTGATTCATACTAAAATAAATGGTAGTACTATGAAAAAAATCACTAAAAAATATAAACCTATATTATTGGGATTATTAATGGTCAGTTTTACATCATTTATTATTAATACTTGTTGGCAATGGCTATAAATTTTTTTCATTCATTAGATAAACCAGTGCTACTTACTCTTTGTTTAGCTGCCCCTATGGAAATATTTATTTCCATATAATTAAAAAGTAACTATGAAATTATAAAGGATTGAGTAAAAATATAAATACAACAAAACTATATAAAAAAGGAGAATTTATTATGCAAAAAATTAATATAGAAAATATTTTAGACTTTGCAGTTAGCAAAAGTTCCCGTAAAGAAATATTTAAAGAAGGTCAGCTAGATATTGGTCTTTTACTTTACGCTCCTGGCCAAACAACACCTGATCATAAACATTCTGATATTGATGAAGTTTTTTATGTAATTTCCGGTGAAGGTACAATTACTATAAACAATGAACCAATGCTTGTAAAAGAAAAAGACATCATTTTTTCTCCTCATGATGAAATCCATGGATTTCAAAATACAACTTCCTCCAATTGGGTGGTATTGCAGATTAAAATGATATTACCAAAAGAAAGCTAATACAAAGTTTATAAACACTAAATAATGAACTAGGAGGTATTAATGAATGTTTACACACATTGATCATATTGCAATTTCTGTAAAAGACAGAAAAAGGTCTATTGACTTTTATGAAAAAAATTTTGGATTTAAAAAATATTTTGAACATGATGTTCCTGGTATACCTGAGATTGAAAAAGTTGTCTATCTTCAACTAGGTAACACTATATTAGAACTTGAGAATTGGACAAATAAAAAAGTAAATTCTGGATACCACTTTTGCCTTATTAGCGATGACTTCGATGCCGATTACCATAGGCTTATAAAAGCTGGTGTACCTGTTGTTACCGAGCCCCATATTCCTAGTCCCAGAACCCCTCAAGAAAAGGGTTGGAAAAGGGTTGTCTTTAAAGGTCCAGATGACGAATATATCGAATTTCGAGGTTAGATCTACTTAAGAAAAAAGCTACTTGGAGTTCTAAATATTGTCTATTGTCTATTTTAAAAGTGAAGTTAAACCACGACAATTAAAAATTGTCGTGGTTTTTTATTGTCTTATTTAGAATTACCTTTTAAGTTTGAAAAGGACGAGGATTAATGAATTAGATGTGAAGTAATGGAACATAATAACTTTGGTAGGCTTGGGTAGCAATATAAATAATAAATATATATAAATTAAAATCCCGATTTTTTAAAATTCGGGATTTTAATCTAATTATCTAACTGTAAATGTTATTAAACAATTCCATATTCTTTTAATAACTTTTCAATGTCTGTTCCTGCTACTTGTTTGAAAATTTTACGTTTAGTCATTGGTGGTAAATCAAGTTTTGGTTTTTCTCCATCTAATAAACACACACCTGCATTTAATAAATACCTGATATCATATCTTGAACCATATACCTCAGGAACTCCTTTTTCAACTCCAGTTAAAACATATACTGCTTCCATAGCTGTACGTCCTGAATATTCTATAGTAAATACAGTATCACGTCCTGGATCATCTAATGTTTCAGCAAATTGTCCAAGGAAAGCAAAGTTTACTCCATTCTTTGGTACAACATATGGACGATCTCCAGCTGCACGAGGCATAAATTGAGATGTAATAAATGGCATCATAACAGGAACCGCACTACATGATTTTGCTAATTCTTCAATTTCTTCTGTAGGAACACCTATATGATATAACCATTCTTTTGTTATTTCCTTACCAGTACAATCTCTCATAGGCTTTTTAATATAATCTCCAGTGACATCAGAGAATAAACCATATACCCAAACAACAACATCTTTTTCAGGTTGTCCATAATACTGTTCTTGACGATTTATTGTCCAACTCATTAACCATGAAGAGTCAAGAGCTGTAACTATTCCCCCTGTTACAGTGCGTCCACCATATGGTGAACGTTTTGTGATCTTTTCAATATACTCTGGAACACGTTCATCATGACAAGTTACTGTACAAGACTCCCAATTAGATTTTTCTATATCTGTACAGAATTTATCTGGTCTTCCGAATTCATCTGATTGAGCCGCTATATTTCTCCATAACTTCCAACATCCTTCTGGCTCTTTATTAAATGGAGCAGGAGTATTGTCGTCACCATATCCAGAACCTTCAGTCATAGAACCATTAGTGATAAATACCAAATCATTCTCTGTTAAATCAATAGATATATCTTTTCCAGTTTTATCTGTTGCAACTATTCTTTTTGCCACCTTTTTATTATCTGAAATTAAGAACTCAACGTTATCAACAGTAACTCCATATTCAAATTTAGCACCATGATCCTCTAAATATTTAACCATTGGTTTTACAAATGAAGTGTATTGATCATGTCTTGAAAATTGCAGAGCAGAAAGAGTTGGCAAACCACCTACATGGTGGATGAAACGATTCATATATAATTTCATCTCTAAAGCACTATGCCAGTTCTCAAAAGCAAACATTGTTCTCCAATATATCCAGAAGTCAGTATTTAAAAGTTCTTCAGAAAAAATCTCTTCGATAGATTTATCCTCAAGTTCTTCATCTGTCATATTTACAAAAGCAGCTAATTCCATGGCTAACTCTTGACCTAAATTAAATTTACCATTGTCATATCTTTCACCTTGGTTTTTAGTAATACGACAATTGCTAAAGTTTGGATCATCGTAGTTTGTATAATAAAAGTGATCTAAAACTGTCATATTAGGATCTTCTGTAGATGGTAATGAACTAAATAAACCCCATAAAACTTCAAAATGGTGACCCATTTCACGTCCACCACGTGCTACATAATCCACATTTTGACGAACCTCTCCGTCTAAAGATCCCCCTGGAATATCTAATTGTTCTAAGAAGGTAATCTTGCTGCCATCCATGTGAGAATCACGAATTAAAAAACAACCAGCAGCTAAAGCTCCAATTCCAGTACCAATTAAATATGCTTTTTTATCTTCAATTCCTTTAGGCTTTCTTGCATTTACTAAAGCATGATAACTTCCATTTGTAAGTGTAAGTCTATCATCATGTGTCTTTAATTTCATTTTATCTCCTTCTTTCCTAATATTTTAATAGCTTTTAAATCTTACTATTATACTTAGAGATCTTTATATTCACTCTATTTAATATATCCATATGGTGTAATAAATAATAAGTATTCTTCTAATTTTATGGATACTTATTGTCTGTAAGATTTCTATAAGTCTATGATATAGTTTCTTTGTGTCTTTTTCATTAGATAAACAAACTGCCATGTTCGAAATTCGAACATGGCAGTTTATTTGCTTAATTTTTAGTCATTTAGTTTAAAGTGTCTGATAAAAAAGAATAACCTCTTGCTTTTTACTAAAGATTGCCTAAATCAGCACTTCGCTTAAGAGATAACTCAATATTCCCATCAAAAAGCTGCCCAATTCTTCTGACGATAGTATCAGGATCTTCTTTCATTCCAGAGGCAATCCAGTGTAGTACCATTTCAGTTAGGGCACACTGATAAAAGGAAGCAATTATTTTTCTATCTCCTAAAGAAGCTGAGATTCCTTCGCTTACCTTTTCCACATACCTAACCATCACATTTCCTGATACATTGTATATATAATTTACTAATTCCTCTCTTTGCATGGAATTATATACATGATAAATAGCTTTTTTGTTTTCTAAAGCAAATCTAGCAGCTAAAATAAAACTCTCCTCCCAAGAGAGAGTATCATTGTATTCATCAATGACTGTCTGAAGTTCTGTTTGAAATATTTCTGATAGAAGTGCATATACATCTGTGTAGTAATAATAAAAAGTATTTCTGTTGATTTCACATTCTGTAGCAATATCCTTAACTGTGATTTTGTTAAGAGGACGCTCATTCAGCATCTTTATAAATACCTGACGAATGATTTTTCTGGTATATTGCTGTGCCAAGTCCCCACCTCCTTGACCCTTTATCTTTATTCAAAATTATAACATATAGTAAATTATTTTCAAAAGTTAATTCATATAATTGTAAAATATCTTTAATACTATACTGATTAAGCTACTCATTCTTAATCTTTACATATAAATAACCCATAGATGTATTTTCATAAAAACATATCTCTTTGCTCATAGATTACATAATTTTATTAGATCTTAATATTATATAAAGTTCTTAAAATTATATTTGAAAATATTAAGCTTACTATGAAATATTGGAAGATTATTTTTATTCTAGTCGAAGTGATTAGATAAAATTTTTATTAATTACCCCTGTTCTAATTCAAGTAATTATAACTTCTGCTATTGTAAATATATTATGCTTTATAAATGAAATAAAACGTCTATTACATCTTTAATAATTCCACAACGCCAGCTTTTATAAAGTCCAATTCCTACAAATATTGAACCAACTATTGTTAGAGTTACTCCTAATGTAGCACTTACCTCTCTTTGAAAGGCAAAATAAAAACATCCTATTGATACAAATATAAAGACTAAACAAGATAACACCTTTTTCATAATATCTCCCTCTTTCTAATAATATATCCTGTAAGGATATCCATTTATTAATCATAAAACCCTAAAATCTTTCATACTTTCTCCAAGAATATAGTGTGAAAACCACATCAAATTTTGCTTCATAATAGCCACCTTTTGAAACTAAAATCTTTACTTAATTACATTTTCACTAACAACTCACTATCAATTTCAGTAATTACAGCATTATCTGTTTTAAACTTCATCATTTCATCGAAAGGCGTATTGGTTATATAACATTGTAAACACATGATTATAGCACTATGGGTTACAACTACAACATCATCATTCTCATTGATAATCTTATGAAGTGCTGTTACAACCCGTTCTAACATCTCTTGATATGATTCTCCTTTTGGAGGTTTAGTATATCTTCGATTTATGTACCACTCCTTATATTCTACTGGATACTGTTCTTTTACTTCGGTCCATGATAGCCCTTCCCATTGTCCAAAATTTATCTCCTCTAATTCTTTTATTGATATATAGTCAACATTAGTTGCCTCACTTAAAATTTCTGATGTTTTAAGTGCTCTTCTTTGTGGACTTGAATATATCTTTGAAAATCTATAATTTTTCTCTAATAGTTTATTACTCAGTTTTTCTGCCTGTTTAATTCCCGTTTCATTAAGTTCAATATCACAGCTTCCTTGTATTTTTTCTTTTAAATTCCAATCTGTTTGTCCATGTCTTATCAAAAATAATTTCATAAATCATCCTCCACCTACTTCTCCCTAACAAGCTATATATTTACATTACTTAACTGTATAAAACATCACTATATCTTTCAAATATTCATTTTTGTTATCTTCCAACTGGTTAGTCTTCTTTAAATTATATGAATATAGTCTTTGTCATGGTAATTCAATTTCTCCTTATAAAATAAGTACATTCATTTATCCACTAACCCCAATCACTATATTGGTAATTATACCATATAATTCAAATTAATTTATTTAATACTACTCAATACTTACCCCCCTACTACCAAAAACACCATAATCTATTATTTTTATTTTAGAAAATAATATAAAATAAATTGACACCATAATATATATTATGGTGTCAATTTGATTCTAGGTGTCCTATTTAAGCCTAAGGTTATCTATAAAACCTTATATTATTTAACTAATTTAACCATAGTCTACACATCTATTGAGTAATGTATATAGATAAATTATATACAGTAATATAGTGTTATTATAATCATTGTTTATATTTTACATAAAGATTTTCTCAAATAAAATTCTCTTTATGTAAAAGAATATGGATGTATGTTGATATCTTGGGCATAAAAAATTGAACTTCTAAATATGCTTTTTGTTTATCCCTTAGATATAATAAGTATCCAAAATAAAAAAAGATAACATTAAACAAAGTTATCTTTTTGTTCTTCTTTAATTATTATTTTGTACGAACTTTACTCTCAAATTTACCTTGATGAGCACCATCGCAATGAGGTTTATTTTGTGATAAACCACATCTACATAAATGAAACTCAGAGGAGGTTTCCATAGTTTTACCTTCCCCATCAATTAATTCTGCTTCACCTTTTATAATAAGTGGTGCGTTATCAAGTACTTGAATTTTAATATCTGCCATTGCTTTATTCCTCCCTATTATATTTATTACTATGATTTATAAGATAAATCTATATCTTATTATGCACTTAAGTTAACACCTTATTCATAGAGGAAATCTTTCTTCAGGTGGTGTTCTTTCCACTATCTGAAGTTTAGATGAATTAGTCTATGAGTCTAGTAATTGTTATCCCCAACCTCTTAAGAGAATGGATAACAGTTGGTAGACATCAGATAAAAATCCAACTCACAAGAGACTCCTCCAGTTATCTGGGTCTTTACCATATAAAGACAAGGTCATTAAATACTTATCCTAACTTTATTGCTATAAATTCTTATAAAATATAAAAAGTTTCCAAGCATTGAAGTAACATCAGTAATCTATTTACTATTATAACAATACTTAGAAACCATTATTTTTTATTATCATATAAATAAGTCTTATGTCCTAATATAGGTAGTTGGTTTTACGTATGCCTTATATTTGTAAATTCTGATATTTCTCTGTTGATCGTGCATAAATCATCAATGCAAATGTCATGAATCTTTGAATGTCCAGTAATCCTTCCAAATGTTTTAAGTTCTTCTAAAGAAACATTTAAAAAGTTTGCTACTCTCTTAGCGCCAGCTTCTACATTTAGTCGTTTTCTAAGTTCCGGATCTTGTGTTGCAATGCCTACTGGGCACAATCCAGTTCCACAGATTCGATACTGTTGACAAGCTGCTGCCATCAAAGCTGAAGAAGCTATTGCAACTGCATCTGCACCCATGGCCAGTGCTTTTGCAAAATCAGAGGATACCCTTAATCCTCCAGTAATAATAAGTTGTATATCTGATTTAACAGAATCTAAATATTTTCTTGCTCTATATAATGCATAAATTGTTGGAACACTTGTGGCATCCCTAATTATCTGAGGGCTTGCTGCAGTGGCTCCACCTCTTCCATCAATTGTAATGAAGTCAGGTTCTGCAAACACACAATATTCCATATCACTTTCAATCTTACATGCAGCGACTTTAATACCAATTGGTCTTCCCCCTGATTCATCTCTTAGTTTACTTACTAACTCCTTCAGATCTTCTTTTGAGTTAATACTATCAAATTTAGATGGACTAATAACATCTTGACCCATTGGTTTATTTCTTATTTCAGCTATTTCTTTAGTTACTTTTTCCGCTGGAAGAAGTCCACCCATTCCAGGTTTACTTCCCTGCCCAATTTTAATTTCAATAGCATCTGAATTTTGAAGATTTTCCTTAGTAACGCTATAAAGATTTGGTACATATTCAAATATGTATTTATAAGAAGTATTCATTTCTTCTGGTAAAATTCCACCCTCACCGCTGCACATTGCAGTTTTAGCCATAGCACTTCCTTTTGCCAATGCAATCTTTGTCTCCTTAGATAAAGCTCCAAATGACATGTGTGAAATATAAACAGGGTTCTCAAGTCTCATTGGCTTCTTTGCATTTTTACCAATTATTGTTACTGTATCAACTTCAGCAAACTCATCTAAAGGAGGTGGATTTAGCTGATTTCCTAATATAAGAATATCATCCCAATTTGGAATATACATTTTTGTTCCCATTGAACCAATGATTTGTTTTCCTGTAACTGCCATTTGATGTATTTCATCCATATAACGACTGCTTTTATCAGATCTTTCATATTCCTTTAAATAGGATAGATTATTTTCACCTTTATATACCTTAATATTTTCATCCTCTTTTTTGTTTATTTCTTTACTGTCTGTTATTTTTTCAAAAGCACTTGCAGGCTGTTTACATACTGGACATTCTTCAGGTGGTGTTTCTCCTTTGTGAATATAACCACATACTTTGCATTTATAACTTTCCATACATATATTCCTCCTATTGTAGAAATGAGTAGATACTACCCATCTTTTAATTTATATATATGCTTTTTGAATTTATATATATTCCCTTTTCAGTTTATATCAACTAACATGATTTGCAGCACATAAGAATCTACAATCATTATCATAATGAATATATCTTTTACCTTTCGTATTATTTTATGCAATAGAGGATTATACCTATATCAACAAGTTATTCTATCATATAAATTGTGTACAGGTATTTCATTTGTAAATGCATGGTGTATACATGATTTGATAGACACATAGAAGGTACTTTAATAAAATAAGTAAAAGAATTCTTCCCAAAAGAATATAATACAAAACATATTAATTGCTTTAAGTTATGTATATCTGGTGTTTCTGAATTAGCCCATCTTAACCAAAAGCCCCTCAAACCTAAAAAGGTCTGAGGGACATACAACACTCTTCAATATTTACTTAAAGATCTTCAAAAGCTTTAAAATGGAGATCATTTATTTACTCAAATCTTACTTTTATATTCCCATTAAATACACTAATTACCATTTATCCCTTTACAATCTTATTGTTTTTGTTGCAACATTTTCACAAAATGCACTATCATGCTCAACAAACAAAATTGTAGATTCATGTTCAATTAACAATTTCTCAATTTGCATACGAGAAATAACATCGATAAAATTCAATGGTTCATCCCAAATATACAAATGTGCTCGTTCACACAAACTTTTGGCAATCAATACCTTTTTCTTCTGTCCCCCACTAAAATCCTCCATATTCTTTTCAAACTGTTCTCTTGAAAAATCAAGTTTTCTAAGAATTGATTTAAATAAGCTCTCGTCAATACAGTGTTTATCTGCATACTCAGATAAGTTACCATATAAATCTGAAGTATCTTGTGATACATAGGAAATAATTAATTTATTATTCTTTCTTACAATTCCACTATGGGGGATGTCTTCTCCATAAATTAATTTCAATATACTTGATTTTCCACTGCCATTCTTTCCTTGAATAGCAATTCTTTCACCTTGCTCTATAGTGAAACTTACTCCTTCACATACAATTCTATCGTTGTATTTAATTACAACCTCTGTAAGTTCTACAAGCTTTTTATCATGGAAAGGAATCGTTACTATCTTTAAACTTTCATTGTATTCAACATTTTTAAGAAGCTTTGATTTTTCCTCAATCATGTTTTGTTGTCTAGCTTCTATATTTTTAGCACGCTTCATCATTTTTGCGGCTTTATGGCCAACATATCCTTTATCTAACTTGCTCCCAGAATTAGTAGTTCCATACTTGCTGCTTTCAACACTATCTGACCACGTAGATGTACGTTTTGCTGATTTGGAAAGTCTGTTAATATCCTTTTTTAATTTTTCATTTTCTGCTTGCTCAAATCCATCTTGTAATTCTTTGTTTCTCCACCATGAAGAAAAATTACCTTTTTGTATCTCAATATTAGTTTTATTAATAGACAAGATATGGTCAACACAATTATCTAAAAAAGACCTATCATGAGAAATCAGAACAAATCCTTTCTTTTTTTTCAAGTAATTACTTAGTTTTTGCCTAGCTTCAGAATCTAAATGATTGGTAGGCTCATCAATAAGTAAGAAGGAGTTCTCCTTCAAAAACATAGCAGCTAGCAAAGCTTTGGTCTGCTCTCCTTTAGATAGTGTGTTAAACTGTCTATATAAAGCATCATAATCCATATCTAACAAAGATAACTCTTTTACTATTTCCCAATCCATTGAATTTGGACTAATCTCTTTTATAACATCTATTGTAAAATTGCTTTTCTCCTGCACCTCATAAGGAAAATATTCAAAAGTCACATCTGCTGAGATGTTTCCATTATATTCGTGCTTTCCAAGCAAAAGATTTAGAAAAGTAGTCTTTCCCCTTCCATTCCTTCCAGTAAATCCTAATTTCCAATCTGTATCAATTTGAAAACTTACATTTTCAAAAATATTATCATAACTACCTTCATAACCAAAGGTTAGATTTGTAACATTTATTAAAGACATATTTTTGTCCTCCTCTGTATTTAATATTATAAATATCAAAATCAGAACAATAGGCGACCTTGTTATTACTCCATATAAGTGTCGCCTGTAGTATCCGACTCTATATGGAGATTATCATGCGTTAGCAAAGTATCATTATTTATCATAATATTATTCATACTCCTTATTGAAATTATTTATCCTATGACACCATTCGTTATCTCCCATCTTCTACAAATGGGAGATAACGGATGCTACGTACATGGATAAGTTCTTCTAAACTTCAGTTGGAGTAAGTATTCCTTTTAAGCAAACTCCATCTGAAGCTAAGAATTACTTGATAAAAAAAATAAGAGCTGCAAGAATAATTATTCTTACAGCTCATAGATATACGTAGTTAAGCTAATTATTATAGCGTAACACAAATATATATTAAGAGAAAAAAGAATAACTTTCTTGCATAAGTACAACAAAAAAACAGAACACACCTGTTTATCCTTGTATTAAATGTACTTTAAAAATTAGCAAGAAAAATTAATCATTTTTTCACCTCAAATTTCATTTTTTTATCATCGTACCATTATGCGTTGAAAAAGTCAATAAAGAGTGAATTAAGAAAATCTATTTCTTCTTTATCTTTAAAATACACTCCACATGTAACCTTGAATGAACTGGTGAAGGTAGTTGTTAGTTTCACAGGAAGCACAAAATTGCAGTTAAAGAAGTAGAAAGTTCCGTTGTGGTACTATTCTGCGAAAACGGTGTGAGTTAATGAATTAGACAATGAAATTGGGATATCTATGTAATTGTCAAATAGCCCTACTGTATTCCATATTTTCTATGTAATTATTTTTTATGTTCCCACACTACATATCAATACCCACAGAAACATTAATATATTTGAAAATGTTATAAAATCATTTGCCACCATACTATATAATATGGTGGCAATTTTATACTAACTGTTCTATTTAATTCTAAAGTTATCTACAAAACATTATGTTATTTAACTAATTTAACCATAGTCTCCACATGCGATGAGGGTATTATCCTATAATAAATGGTATACGTATAGGTTTTAAAAAGAAAATGAAGTTATTACTCAAAAGTATTGCTACTAAAAAGGTAATTTTGCTAACTCTGTTTGACAAGCAATATCAGTATTAAAAAATCTTCTGAGAATAATAAACTCTGCTAACTTCCTCAAACCGCCAATATAACCAATTCTTCTCCATCCCTCTCATGTAGGCAAGCATTCTTTCATTTGAGTATATAAACACATGAATATCAGGGTTTAAAAGTCTATATTGAGTAAACTCTTGTGTTAGGATAATTGATAGTGAATGAAACAATCATTTGTGGTCGTATTAGATATAACAACCCACAGGAAGGAGCTGGCGACTACTTCGATAACTTCTTTTACTTTTTCTATGCTTTTTTATTTATAATACTTTTTGTATTATCTAATTTTTTATTGGCATACAAAACAACATCTTTTATAACGAGCTTTTGAATAGCAGAGATAAAGGTTCTCATTATTTCGTAATTTGGTTTATAGTTCTTTGCGGGTAGTGAAACTTTGTCTGTTTGTATTTTTTTATTACTTATACTATCACCCCAAGAATATTTATGTCCCAAACTTTTATTAATACAAGTTACTAAGTATAATTGATTTAATTTACTTTTTTCTTCTTCATTTTTTAGAGATAAAATCAAATTATGACTGTCGTTTGAATAAAAATCTTTTTCTTGGTATGTAACAACAAAAGTTTTTCCACCAATAAAAATACAATTTCCTTTATCAAGATATGTTTCATCATAAGAAATATATGAACTTACTGCATTATTTTCACTACTTGCACACAAGTAAGGAGTTTCTCCACTATTTTCAACAATATCTCTAGATAAAATATTTCCAGAGTTTTTTACATTAAATAAATCTACAACGTTAAACTTTTCAAACTTCATATTTTCAAAATTATCTAAAACCTTTTGTTCTTCAGCTGTTAAAGAATAATCTTTTAGTCCGGTAGCTGATAAATATGCTTCTAACTCCGCTATACGATCCGCTTCTAGCTCCACTATAAAACTCTCCATAAATTCAAAATCTATTTTACTATTTTTTGTAGGGAGGGTTATAATTGTATTCTTTAATTCAATTTTTGTCGCTTTTTTATTATAAGAATATTTGCTTTTAATAACTTTATCAATTGAAGCAATAATAAACATTTGATTTATTTTATTTAATTTTTCACTTTGTAATACACTTGTTGCACCGTGTCCATCTTTTAAATAAAAAGGTGTTTCTAGATATACAATATTTTGATTGTTTGAATGTATTAAGATTGTTGGCTTTCCATTTTTATTATTCAAAACTTTATTTGTTAACTGATGATATGAAATTATTCCATTATTTATGGTCGCTTGCCCGTAAAAAGGATATATGCTTTCTGTCTCATCTTTTAATTCTTCAAGTTTTAGAGGGTCAATTTCTTTTTGTGACTGCCATTGTAATACGTCTTCAATTCTATACTCGCCCCACTCAACATTTTTCAGTTTCTTGTTAAGTGGGGCATCTATTTTCCCAGGATTTGATCCTCTTTGTTTTGCTGTTTCAAGATATTAGAAACTTCCCAAGCCAAATAGTCACTTACAGTTTTTTTAAAATCTTGCAATGTTGGTCTAGTGTCTATAGGTACTGTTTGATTCCAGTCAGCTCCATTTTGGGGGTCTATGGTGTTTTCATAATATTCTTTATCAGTAAAAATATTGAGTTTACTTTTCCCAAAACGTACTAAGTTTACTAATTCTTCATATCGTTCTTTTGCACGGTCTGTATCTTTTAGATTATTACTTGATTTTTTACGATTAGTTCTAGTATATCCATCATTAGAAAAATCAATAAACTTCACCATTTCATCTTTATGATGTTTTTCGTTTACTTTAAAAACATATATATTAGTTTGTACGCTTGATTTACCGATAAAGATATCCACAGGCATTTTAATACTTGCTAAAAGTGTGTGTGTTTCTAAAATTCTCTTATTGTATTCTTTGGCTTTTCCTGAACCTGCTGAGTTTTGGATAATAATAGCAGCATAGCCTTTATTCATCATTCCAAGGGCTTTTTCTACAAAGTTCATACCATTTCCATTAGCAGAATACGGGGGGTTTAGAACAAAAGCATCAGCAGGGAATTTGCTGTCTATTTTACCAAAACCGTAATTTCCATCAAAATCTTTTAAAGAGTCTTTATTTAAAATATTCGAGCTTCCATCCCCCATCAAAATCATATTTAGAATTGCTAACATATACACGCTTGAAAGCAACTCTAAACCTAGCAATTGTTCAGCTTTTATTCTAATCTCTTTTTGAGTAAGTTCTTCAGGTGAAGTAATTGTGTTTTTGGCATCAATGAGCATTTCATTCATAGCAGCAACCAACAATCCAGCAGATCCTGTAGCAAAATCCCACACATAAGAATCTTTGTTTACCCGTGCTAATTTCACCAAAAGAGTCGCAACATAAGATGGGGTAAGCACTACATCATTAAGTTTGTCTTGCGAAAAACCGAGCCATCCATACATTTCATTAAAAAGTTTCCCTGTGAAATCAGTTGTTAAACCTATCTTGTAATATATTCCCAGATCATCTACAATTTTAGTAAAAACCCTTTTTAATTGACTTTCACCATTTTCAACTTTGTTGATATTATCAGTTAAAAGTGTATTTTGTAAAGTTCTTACAATCAGTTCTTTTTTTTGTTTTGGTAGTTCTTTTTCACCCAAAAAAGCTTCTATTTTTCTTACTATTATTTCGCCATCAGTACTTCCTTTTTCAGTAGAAGATTTTAGATCAGATTTTTCGAGTGGTTTAACTTTTCCGGGTATTCCAATTGTTGCAATAATAGAAGCAGCAACGAGATAAACACGATCATTTTCACCTAAACCTTTTTCATTTTGATAAATATCATTATTGAGCTTTACTAAACTAGCATCAATTTCTTTTTCACGCTGTTCTTTTAGTTTGTCAATTTCCTCTTGTGATAAATGTAAAGTTTTTACTTTCTCAATAAACTTATCAAAATATTTAGGTGCTAAAAAAGAAAAATCTGTAAACTCCCCAACTTTTTGCCCTACGCCAAAATTACTCTTTGAAACATAGTAAACTCCTATTTCGTGTCTGATTTTTCCAGTTTCATCTTTGTGTCCCGTCATACCAATGGCAATAATATCAGTATAACTAGTATGATGTAGCAAAGCATTTGCATAATGCACTGCTCCGTTTACTGCAAAAGAATTTATATTTTTAAAATGTGGCTCATTTTTTTTGGTTCTATTTTCAACTTGTCCATTATCATCAAGTTTTACAAGTTTATCTTTGTAGCCCTTATACTCAATGAGAACAGGATAAAAATCTAAATTTTTGTCTTGTAATAGTAATTTTGTATCTGGACGATTTGCACCTGCTCCACCATTTTTAGTAAAGTAATCAGAAAGTGCTTTCTCTATTTCAGTATTTAAAGATTCCTGTTCTAATTTATAATCTAATTTGTAAGATTTAAGCCAAGTGTTCGCTAAATCTGCAATATTAGGTTCTATTGATTTTACCATTTACTTATAACCTCCTGCTATTTAAGTCTTCTGTTATAAATTCTAATATATCATCCACACCACAACCAAGAACACCACATATTTTCTCAATGCTATCAAGAGAAACATACCTATCCCTTTTAAGGCGTGTGATAATATTAGCACTGAATCCTGCTCTTTCAGCAAGTTCAGCATTAGACATCTTCTTATCTATCAATAGCTTAAACAGTTTATTATAGCACACTGCCATCTGTCGCAACCTCCTATAGTGTCTATTTTAATTAACATTATATCACGATTATGTGAAATTTTATATGCATAAATGAAATTATTCAAATTAATCCTCTAGCATTCCACAGAGTTCCCCACAGTTATTAGACTGAATAATCGATTTCAAATTTGGAAAATATATATAAAAGAGTATATTGATACCCCCTAAATCCGGCAATTAATCCATTTTGTTTAGTTTTGTTACATATCTTTTTTATTTCCAAACACTACGCATATATCTCCACTCTACCAGTCCAAGTAAACAGACTTCCCAAAAACAAAAAAGACAAGTAACTGATTTACCATCCTTTTACTTGTCTCTTCTCTATCATTTTACCCCTTAGAGTTTAATTTGCTCTATTCTAAAGGGTTCTAAATCCCTTTTACCAAAAGGTTTATTTTATACTTGTGAGCAAACATACCGTCTCCACGTGTGACGTATGAGGGAACATATCCACTGGCTGCACCTCTTTTGCTTCATATCCCATTTCCTTTAATATCCCAAGATCCCTTCCTAGAGTACTTGGGTCACAAGATACATATACTATTCTCTTAGGTCCCATTTTCCCTATGGCTTCTAGTAGTTCTACTCCACAACCTTTTCTTGGGGGATCTACCACAACTACATCTGCATATACTCCATCTCTTATAAGGTCTGGTATTACCTTTTCTGCTTCCCCTACTATAAACTCCGCATTCTCTATTCCATTTTCCTTTGCATTTATTTTAGCATTTTCAATGGCTGGAGCAACTATTTCTACTCCATATACTTTCTTAGCTTTCTTAGATAAGAATAAGGATATGGTTCCTGTTCCACAGTAAGCATCAAAGACAGTTTCTTCTCCTGTAAGCCCTGCATACTCTAGAGCTTTCCCATATAAAACTTCTGTTTGGTCTGGATTTACTTGGAAGAAAGATAATGGAGATATATTAAAGTGGAATTCTCCTATATAATCCTTTATGGTATCACTTCCCCATAAGGTTATACATTCCTCTCCAAGGACCACATTGGTGTTCTTAGAATTCACATTCTGCACTACACTTTTTAACCCCTTTATGTTTTCCTTAAGTAAGGCTACAAGCTCCTCTTTTCCTTTTAATTCTCTTGAGGCAGTTACCATAACTACCATTACTTCTCCTGTCTTATAGCCTTTTCTCACCATTATATGTCTTACTCTATTTTTAAGGTCTGCTTTATTCTTCTTTTCTAAGTGTTCCTTCTCATCATAAGCTTTTATGTTATTATTTTTCATCCAATATCTTATGATTTCTCCTACCTTATCAGCCTCTTCATGTTGTATATGGCAGGTTTTCATATCTATAATGTCATGACTTCTTGGAGCATAAAAGCCTATATTTATCTCCTTATTATTCTCTCCTACTGGAAGCTGAACCTTATTTCTATATCTATAAGGGTTCTCCATACCTAAAGTAGGGTTTACCTTAACATCCTTTAGCTTTCCTATCTTTACTAAACAATCCTCAACCCTTTTTGTCTTAAAGTCTAATTGTTTTTCATAGGAAGAGTGTTGAAGACTACATCCTCCACATCTATTATATATAGAGCATACTGGTTCTTTTCTATGTTCACTTTCTTCTATTATCTCTATTAATTTTCCAAAGGCAAAGTTCTTGTTCACCTTTACTATCTTTACCTTAACCTTTTCTCCTTCTAAAGCTCCCTTTATAAATACTGGAAACCCATCTACCTTTGCTATTCCTTCACCTTCATATCCTAAAGAAACTATATCTAATATATAATCCTTATTTTTCTCTACCAAAGAAATCCCTCCTATGTTTAAATCACTATACTTTTTCTTAATTAAACTTTAATAAAATCTCACCTTAATGACTTATAAATAGTAAAGTCTATGGTAGAGATTAACTTTCCATAACCCTCCATTGATTCAACTAATACTTTATATGGAGACTTAATAAAATTCTTTCCCTAGAATTTATACATTATAAAAGTATACCTTAATGCTTAGGCTATGTAAATCCATATATACTTCCCTTAAGAGCTTTACATATTTTAAGTATTAATTATATTATTACCTTACAACAAATTAATATAAAAACCTTAAGAGGGATGGTTTATAATAAAATAATTATAAACCATCCCTCTCTACTTTCTTAATTAAAACTACTGTTTAATACCTAACTAAAATATAGATGTAATTTAGCAGTATATCTCTTATTTTAAATCAAATATATATCTAAGTTTTTCATATATATAATCTTAATTGATTCATTAAAAAGATCTTTAAATTATATTCCTTTAGTTAGGTGTATACATTAGTTTTTAAACTTCTTCAATATAAGTATTCATTATTACTATATTAGCTTTAAAGAATAAAATTTAACACTCCACCTTATACATTACCATATCCTTATAGCCTGTTATGACTTTTACATAGCCTGATAGATACTTGTCCATAACTTCATAGCCTGTATCTACTAATAGAGGACTTCCCTTTAACTCTGTGATTTTCTCCTTTGTGGCTATTATAATTATATTGTCTCTTCCAGCTTCTCCTATTATCCTTGGACTTAACTGTTGATTACCTCTTCCAAATATATGACCTTGTCCACCTATAGGAGTTATTATTATCTTTGACTTTTTCCCTCTTATAATTGATAGTATTTCCTTTTCACTTCCATCTAATTTCACTATTCTCTTATTATAAATTACATCTACCCCTAATAATGTTCCATCTAAAGAAAGCTCTTCCATTATAAACTTGGTAGTCGATCCTGGTCCTACTATATAATAGGTATCTTCCTCCATGGTATCAACTATATATTTAGCCATGGATTTTTTTATCCCATCTTCTTTCATTGAACTTCCACACTTTAAGTTTTGCATATATTGTTTATCATAGGGAACTTTTAAATATCCATAAAGCCTTGTTCTAACCTGACCTTTTCTAAAGGAATCCTCATCTATATCCATTACCTCTACTTCTTTTACATGGGTCTTCCTATTATCCTCTAAAAACTTTCTTGCCATCTCTCCTGCTTTTACTGGGGACTTAGCATATACAGGAGAATGAATTTTAACTCCAGATGGAATTCCAAGAACTACTCCCTTAAGTTCTACAGCTTCATATATATTTCTCGCAGTCCCATCTCCTCCAGCAAATATTATTAAGTCAACTCCTTCTTCAATTAAGGCTCTTGCCCCCCTTATGGTATCCTCAGAAGTAGTTATATATGTTCTTTCATTTTTAATTTCTTCATGCTCTTCAATATTACTATGAGTATCTTCTTTAAAACTTTCATCCTCTATAACCCTAGTATTAAAACCTAATTCTAAAGCTATATCCTCTCCCATAACCCCTTTAAAAGTTATGATTTCTACACTATCCTTTATGGGAAGAAGTTCCTTTAGAGCCCTTTTAGCTTTTAAAGGTGATTCCATAACAGCCCCAAGAGTAATCGCCTTATTATATACCTCTTCTCCATCAGTACCCTTAAGCCCAACCTTTCCTCCCATACCTGCCACTGGATTTATTATTAAACCTATCTTTTTCAACTTCTCCCCCTCCTTAAATATACCTAAAATTAAAACCCTAAGTTTCTTTATCTATAAATAAACTTAAGGTTCTACTAGAAGCTTTATACTTCTACTATTTAGTGTTATTAAATATAAATAAAATATTATAAAGCTCCTAGCTAAGTTTTATTTTTTCTTATAAAGGTTTACTTTAAATCACTATTTTTAAACTCTTATTTTCTTAAATTGAGATAAAGATTATGAGAAATTCCTAATACCAAACTTTAAAAACCTATGTCTACTTACTTTTTATAAAATTCTAAAGCTGAACATATACTAAATGTTTAAAACTATTTAGCTATATTTTTATAAACTCTCCAAGATGGACACCATTTTTTCTCATCATCTAGAACAGTGTAATCTATTTTGTGAACCACACTATTATGAGGAGCAGTTTTAACTATTTCAGGATTTTCATAACACTCTTTTGAAATATGCCTTAATACTTCAATATATTCATCTAAATCTTCTTTAGAAGTAGTTTCTGTTGGCTCCAAGGTAAATGGCGATGGAACAATATAAGGATGATGGCTAGTCCAGAAATGTAATCCAAAGTCGAACATCCTATTTTGGAACTCCTCAATGGTAACTCCAGTGTCTTCATATAACTTTTCAAAGCTATATCTAACCTGCTCTATTCTTTGCTTTCCTTCTATATAAGGAGCACTAGCTCCCTTTATTTCTAATACCTTTTTAAATAAATAGTTATTATTTAAAACTGCAACCTTTCCAACTTCATATAATCCTTCTCCACCTAAACTCATAATCCAAGAATATGCCTTAAGCACTACCTGTGGTACTCCATAGAATGATCTAACCTTTCCAATAGAATTTTCAAGGTTATAGTTTAAGAAATATTCCTCTCCATTGAAATCCACAATAGGTGCTGGCAAGAAGCTTTCTAATTCTTTAGTAACTCCTAAAGCCCCTGTTGCTGGTCCTCCACATCCATGAGGGGTAGAGAAAGTCTTATGAAGATTAAAGAAGCACATATGAAATCCTGCTTCCTTTGCCCTTGTTACTCCAAGAAGTCCATTGGCATTAGCTTGGTCATAACAACATAATCCTCCTACCTTATGAACTAAATCTGTGAATTCTTTTATCCTACTATTATAAACTCCTGTATCTTCTGGATTAGCTATTATAAATCCAGCTGTCCTCTCAGATACAGCTGCCTTAAAGGCTTCAAAGTCTGGATACCCCTCCTTGTCTGGATATATGGTTATTATTTTATATCCCTTTAATGCTGGTGCTGCTGCATCAGAAGGATGAGAAAACATAGTGGTTATTATTTCATCTTTATGAGTATTATTATTTTTTTCATGATATGCCCTAACTATAGATGCCATAGCCATAATTGCTTGGCTTCCACTTCCTGGTTGAAAAGAAAATCTATCCATACCTGATATTTCTCTTAAAAAAGTATCTAACTTATATGTTATTTCTAATATTCCTTGGGTTGTTGATGTATCTTGATAAGGATGAAGCTCAGTAATTTTGTTCATCTTCGCTAAAGTTTCATTTACCTTTGGGCTATATTTCATGGTGCAAGTTCCTTGACCTATCTCCACATTAAAATCTGCTCCTATAGTCTCTTGAGAAAGCCTTAAATAATGTCTTAAAACTATATGTTGAGAAACCTCTGGTAAATTAGGTTCTTCTCTTCTTCTCATAGATTCTGGGATTCTTGATAATCCTATCCCAACAGCCTCTTCTATTTCCTCCTCTACCTTTGGAGGAAGAACTCCTCTTTGCCCCTTCTTACTTAACTCAAATATTATAGGTTCATCCCACTTTGCTTGGTGGAACTTTCTAACCTTATGGTCTCTATTTATTTTTTTCATATAATATTTTCTCCTTTCCTTAAAGTTAAAAGGTAAATATCTATTCTATTAATTATTGATTCTTACATAATATATTTCTTAGGAAATAATAATGGTATCCCCACCTTATAATCATAATATTCTGAAATTAGTTTCTAAATATAAATAATAACTTTTTACTTATTCTCTTATATATATTATTTTATAATCTTATATTTTTTAATAGATTATCATGATTACAACATATATAATTCTCTCTTCCCTAGTTATAACTAAATTTATATCTCTTTAAAAAACTTATTCTTCTAATATCCTAAGTTCTTAAGCTAAACTTATTTATAGTATTTATAGGTGAAAACTTAACTTATATTTTAAATCTCAGTACCCTATTATGCTAATATTTCTTTTAAAGAATCAACTAACCTATCTATATCCTCTTTAGAAGTAACCTCTGTAACACAGTAAAGCCCACATTGTCCAAGGTCTTCATAATCCTTAGATAAGTCCCTTCCTCCAAATATTCCTCTTTTTAATAAAGCCTTATTTATTTCCTCCACAGTCTTACCTGTTTCATTAAAGTCCACAACAAATTCCTTAAAGTAACATCCATGGAATCTTGAACCCTTAACCTTAGATATTTTAGAAATTTCCTCCACAGCATATTGAGACTTTTGAAGGATAGTTTGTCCTATCTCTTTCATGCCCTTTGGTCCCATAAGAGATAAGTAAACTGCTGCTGTTATTCCCCATATAGCTGCTTGAGTTCCTACGTATTCCTTTCCCCCTTCTCTTAAAGCAAAGGAGGTTCTTTCATAGGCAACATCACCAAAACCATATTCTCCCTCTACCTCTGTTGGAGCTACTCCAAATATTCTTGATGGGAATTCATTAATTAGCCTTGGGTTGTTCATGGTAGCCATAAAGCCACATTGTCCTCCTCCATAGTTCATATGAACTCCTAAGGTTTGAGCGTCTCCACAAACTATATCTGCTCCATATCTAACTGGTGGTTCTAAAACTCCAAGGGTACTTGGATCTACA
The DNA here is from genome assembly GCF_000686705.1 of Clostridium hydrogeniformans DSM 21757. Classification (GTDB taxonomy): domain Bacteria; phylum Bacillota; class Clostridia; order Clostridiales; family Clostridiaceae; genus Clostridium_Z; species Clostridium_Z hydrogeniformans. The sequence continues at coordinate 206,228 of NZ_JMLJ01000006.1, forward strand.
TATACTAATGACAATACTCCAAATTTATGAGCCAAGTCTGAAACTTCCCTTCCCTTTTCTTCTAACACTCCAAAGAAAGTCGGATTTTCAAAATATACTGCTGCCACTTTATCTGAAAGCTTACTCTCTAAATCCTTTAGATCAATCTGTCCGTTCTTTAGGTTATATTCAACCTCTATAAAGGATATTTGAGGACTACAATAATTCTTTATACCCAAAAACTTCTCTCTATCCATGGATTTTGGTACAATAACTTGAAATCTTTCTGTGGCTCTTGATGCCATTCTTATAGCTGTTGCAGCTGCTTGAGTAAAATCAAAGGTAGGTACATTTACAACTTCCATCTCTAGTAATTCACACATTAAACTTTGAAATTCAAATAAAGCCTGGAACCTTCCATGATCCTCATAAGGCTCCCCACCATAAGCTGTTAAAAACTCTGCTCTTGAATTTATTTCATCACATATAGCAGGAACATAGTGATCATAACAACCTGCTCCTAAAAAGTTTAAGTACTCTCTGCAATCTATATTTTTATTTAATAATCCTTCCACATGTCTTTTTAACTGAAACTCTGAGGTAATAGGCTTTGGTAATTTAAGGTTCTTAGTTAACTTTAGATTTTCTGGAATTTCTTCATGAAGCTCCTCTAAAGAATTCAACCCTATTTCCCTTAACATTTCTTCCTGAACCTCTAAAACAGAGTTAGGAATATATGGATGATTTTTAAGTCCCTTTATGGTCATTTATCTTCCCTCCTAATTTATTTTACTAATAGACTATGCAGTTCTAATAATTTATTTTCTTAATAATAATTAGATATATTGTAAAATCTAGAACCAATTTAGCCATAGCTCCTGCTTAAGGAAACCTTTTCTAAACACTTTTACTTTTAAGCTATTCCTCCTCCATCGACAACTAGTGCTGCTCCTGTAATCCATTCTGAAAGTCCACTTGCAAAGAATAAAACAGAATTAGCAATATCCTCTGGAGTTCCTAACCTTTCAAGAGGTCTTCCTTTAGCTGAATCCTTTAAAAATGCTTCCTCATTAAATCCTAATTGACGTCCCTCATCCCTTAGTAATGGTGTATCTGTATCTCCTGGATTCACTGAATTTACCCTTATATTGTCCTTTCCATGGTCTATAGCCATTGCCCTTGTAAGGTTTACTATTCCTCCCTTAGCTGCACAATAGGCTGCTGCATCATCTCCACCTTTTAATCCCCAGCCAGAACCAGTGTTTATAATACTTCCTCCACCACCTTCAGCCATTATAGGGATTATATACTTAGACATTAAATAGGCTCCCTTTAATGTTACATCTACAACTATATCCCATTCTTTTTCTTCTAAATCCACAACACTCTTACGTCTTGCAACTCCTGCATTATTAAAGAGTATATCTATTCTTCCAAAGTCTTTTTGTACATTTTCAGCTAAGTCCTTACACTCTAAATTACTTGTAACATCACATTTATAAAATTTAACTTCTAATCCTTCTTTATTTAGTTCTTCTTCTAATCTCTTTCCCTCTTTTTCATTTACATCCACCATAGCTACCTTTGCTCCAAAGTCTCCAAGCTTTTTAACTGTAGCAAGTCCTATTCCTGATGCTCCTCCAGTTATAACTGCCACCTTTCCATCTAAGGATAGAAAATCTTTTCTATTTGCCATAAATATCCCTCCAAATATATAAATTTATCCCTCTAACTTATTTTTAACCTTTTACTATAAATACTTAATTCTCTTATTTTCTTTAAGATATAAATAATGTAATATGTTGTGTAAAGGCTTTTACTCTATCTCCCCTATAGTTATATAAATATTAAGAATCACCTTATTTTATACCTTTACTCTTTTAGCTGATAGCTATTTTACATACTCTATACACTTATTAATTATTAAATACTCCCCCCTTTAAGATTAAAATATGTCCCTTACTTTATAACCATTAATTTTTCTTAAGTAAAAAAATTTATTTATATTTAAACAAAAAGAAGCTATTCCATTTACCTATGTAATAGCTTCTTTTGTTTATATTAGCTTATTAACTAAAACTAATTAACCAACTTCTTCTTCAGTGTTACCTTTTTTATGAAAATCTTTTTCGAATTCATCTAAACAATCTTTAACAGTTGTTACACCATAAGCCATAGAAGGGCCGCCCCCAAAGGCTACTGCCACCATAGCTGCTTCTAATATCTCTTCTCTAGTAGCACCTGCACTTAAGGCATTATGTACATGTACAGCTATGCAATATTCACAGCGTGAAAATAATCCTATGGAAACACTAATAAGTTCTTTAGTCTTTAAATCTAAATAGCTTGGCTCATAGGTAGTGTTTATAAGAGACATAAAGCTCTTAGCTTCCTTTGGCATTTCCTTTGAAAATTCTTTGAATCCCTTATTAAACCCATTTAATAATTCTCTTGGACTTTTTCCCATTATAAATTCCTCCTAATTATATATAGTCTACATCCCCTTGAAAATGTTTACTTATTTAATTACAAAGTATCATATAGAAATATTTAAAACAATAAATCTCACTCATTATTTGTAAATCAAATCCAATTGTTAAATACTATTACATTTTGCAATATATACCTCTATTTTAACCTTATTTTAAAAGTTTTTCAACCAATCCTGTAATATTCTGAATTTTAATAATATTTTTATTTTAACTGTTTTATCCTTGAAAATATTAGTTAATATTCTACTTTTTAAAATTCCCAGTATTAAAACCTTGTATTTTTGTGACGAATATCATAAAATGCTTATATAATAATTATATTATTTTTCTTCATAAAATTTATTTTAAGTAATCAATAATATATTTGAATTTTTCTATTTTTGCATATTTTTTTTTAAATAATTCATTATTGCCTATTTAGAAATTGTTATACACAAATAAAAAGGGGGGTTTTTTATGACTTTAAAACTTAATATGATACAAACTACAGCACTAGCTATTTTATTCTATTACATAGGAACCTTTATAAAATCTAAGGTCTCTATTCTTGAAAAGTTTTGTATTCCTGCTCCAGTGGTAGGTGGATTACTTTTTGCTTTATTAAATTTATTTTTCACAGAAAGTGGTATTATATCTATAACCTTAGATTCTACCCTTCAAACACCCTTTATGTTAGCCTTTTTCACAACCATTGGACTTGGGGCTAGCTTTAAACTTATAAAAAAAGGAGGACTTCAGGTAGGATTATTCTTTGCCTCTGCCCTTCTATTAGTTATATGTCAGGATATACTTGGGGTATTTTTGTCTAAAATACTAGGGGTAAATCCTTTGCTTGGTCTTATTTCAGGTTCTGTAACCATGACTGGCGGACACGGAACTGGAGCCACCTTTGGAGCCTTATTTGAAAGCAATCACGGTTTCCAAGGAGCATCAGCTACAGCCATGGCAGCTGCTACCTTTGGACTTATCTTTGGTAGCCTTATAGGAGGACCAATAGCTAAATCTTTAATAAGTAGAAATAATTTAAAAAGTAATGCTGATTCTTTTACTGTAGCTAATGAGGAGAACTTAGAACCAGTAAATTCTACTAGCCTTTTTAATACATTTTCGGTTATTTTTATATCCATGGGTCTTGGTTCTATCCTTGAAATATTCTTTAATAGCATAGGTATAATTCTACCTTCATATATAGATTCAATGATTATAGCAGCAATAATCTTAAATCTAGGAGAGCAAACAAACAAGTGGAAAATAAACTCAAAATGCGTTGATATAATTGGAAATACTAGTCTTAATGTATTCTTATCCATGGCTCTTATAAATCTTAGATTATGGGAACTAAAGAGTACTGCTGGTCCTCTCCTGATTTTATTAATAGGGCAAACTATACTAATGGCTATATTCGCTTATTTTATAACCTTTAGATTACTTGGAAAAGACTATGATGCGGCTGTCATGAGCGCTGGACATTGTGGCTTTGGAATGGGTGCAACACCAAATGGAATGGCTAATATGGAGGCTATAACATCTAAATATGGAGCTTCTCCAAAGGCCTTCTTTATCCTTCCTGTTGTAGGAGCATTTTTAATAGACTTTTCAAATTCTTTAGTTATAACTCTATTTGTTAACTTGTTTGGATAACAATCACTTAATATAGGTGCTTATTATAGAACTTATATAAAAATGATATATTTCTAAAAATTTATCATCCCATATAAAAACACTTTATTTTCACTAAATAAATATAAAATGAAAACCTAGAGAATTAATGTTCTAATATTAATTCTCTAGGTTTTTTTTATTAACTTAAAACTCTATATCATAACTTTTAAAGATACTTAATGGAACAAATAATCTTACAGTCTTAAGAGGATCTACAACTTGGCATATTTCTAAATCTCCACATATACTTAAAAGCATTACAGTTTCCTCAAAACTTATGTTAGTCTTCTCCATTAAAATATTAGCCATATTATAACTAGCTATTTCTATAGCTTCATCTAAAGTCTCTCCTGAAGCTACAGTGTAATATCCTTTATCATCTTTAATCATAGGGCTACTTAGCTTTATGTCTTCTTTTATAACCTCTATTTTGAGGGTAACTTCTCCCTTAACTTCAACTCCTGATCCACCTATCTCTCCATCTCCCATAGCGGCGTGTAAGTCTCCAAGAGCTATATATCCACCTTTTTTAAACACAGGAAGATATACAGTTGATCCTTTTTTTATTTTTTTATTGTCCATATTCCCACCATGTTCTCTTGGTGTACCAGAATTAATTTTATCTTCTTTTGGATATACCCCTATAACACCTATCATAGGTTCTAATGGTATGGAAATTTTATCATTAAAAATCACTTTATTATCTTCTATTTTAACTGTTTTTGTGGTGGTTCCTTTTAAACTATCTCCAAATACCCCTAATTTTTCTCCTGCTAGTATAAACCCTTCTCCATTTACATTTATGTCTAATATAGTTATCTTAAGTACATCGCCTTCTTCAGCTTCTTCTACATATATGGGTCCTGTAGCTGGATTTATATTATTCCAATTTATATTTTCTATTTCTTTTTTATCCTCTAATTGATTGGAAAAGCAATCCTTAGTTTCCATAGTTATTACTTGTCCTGATTTACAGTGCAAAGCAACCTTAACCTCTTCACCAAAGAAATAAATACATTTATCGCTAGATGCTCTCATTACTACCCCTCCCCTATAAGTTTGTGTATATTCATATATAAAGTTTAAAACCTAATATCTTATTATTTAAACTTATAAAACAATAATTGTTATCCTAAGCTTTAAGTAAATAAAAAAATTAAGTTTTACTTTACTCAATTATACTATTTTAAAATATAGAATAGTATAAATTTTCTATAAAACTTATAGATAATAACCCCTCTTTCAGAATATAGAGGAGTTATTATACATCTAAGTTATTTTATACTTATACATACTGTACATTAAAGAAAACAATTATTATTATTCAACAAAGGTCTCACAATATGGACTTTCTGCCGCAATTAATATATCAGTATTTATTAAAAGATTTTTAGCACTACATCCCCTTTTCCCATTATTATATACACACTTTACTGCATCACAAACAATGCCTGGGGATATCTCTACAGAATTCATATTAAGACCTTGGGCTATAGCTCCACCTAAATTTACATTTGTTATATTCTTTAATGCCTTAGTTGTAATCTTCTCCCCATAGGTTCCACACTCAGTATCCGCGCTTTCATCTGCTAGTATACCATTTATATGTATAACCCTTGCTGTACAGAAGCCTCCCATATTATTTACACAATTAACTGCATTACAGGTTAATTTATTCATAAGCTACCACCTTTTTTCTTATATTATCTTAATATTTTCCCCTGGTTCCTATTCAATATACAAATTTTATTTGTCTTCCGAAAACTTTAAGCTAATCACTTCTCTTTCTTTCCCTATAAAACTATTTTCAAATATATTCTTAGCATTTTCTATAAAACCTTCTGGATTAATTATAGAGGGTGAAAAATGTGTAAGAACTAATTTTTCCACTTCTCCCTCCTTAGCTAATGTAGCTGCCTCTTCAAAGGTCATATGATAATTTTTTAATGCCTTATCCAATTTATCAACACTCTCATAAGTTCCCTCACAAAAGAAAACATCACTATCCTTAATAAAATCCTTTATTTTTTCTATAGGCCTAGTGTCAGTTACATAGGAAAATTTAATTCCCCCTCTTTCTGGCCCTAATACTAAATTTGAATCAACAATTCTATCAACTATATTTACTTTATCCCCCTTCTGAAGTAATCCCCACATTTCTTTAGGTATATTAAGCTCCTCTGCCTTTTCCCTTATAAACTCTCTTCTTCTAGCTATAAAAAAGTTATAAGCCATACATGGAGAGGAATGTTCTACATATATTGCCTCTATATTAATATCCATAAATCTATATGAAAAATCCTGATTTTCTTTAACCTCTATAACCTCTATTGGGTAAGGTAAATAAGGAATAAGTATTTTAAATGCCTCCATAACCTTAGTTATCCCCTCTGGTCCTATTATTGTGACCTTGTCTTTTCTCTCGCTATTTCCAAGGGTTGCTAAAAGCCCTACTAGTCCATTTATATGATCTCCATGGGTATGGGTTATTAATATTAAATCTAGGGTCTTAAATCCTCTTGAGAACTCTCTCATGGACACTTGAGTGCCTTCTCCACAATCTAATAATATCTTTCTGCCTTTATAATTTATAAGTAGAGACGATAAATACCTACCCGGCATAGGCATTCCTCCACCTATTCCTAAAAGTGCTAACTCTATCATTTAAATTCTCCTCTTTTATAATTTTTACTTAATTCCCTAATAACTAAGAACTTAAACCATTGATTGCGTTAAATAATCAAAACCTATGACTTATTGAAGTAAAACTTATAAATAGTTTATCCTAAAGTTTTAAGTTCTAGTGCATACTTTTAGGTGAGAATATTACAACAGTAACTTCTATAATTTATAAACACTATAAAATTATTTCTTATACTATAATTAAAACAGTATATAGGCTCTTTAGCTAAACCTATATACTGTCTCTCTTACTCTAATAATTCTATAGTGTCTTTAATTATATATCTTTATTCAAACATAGTTCCTATTTAAAATAAAGATTTTACCTTTTATTTATATCTTATTTAATAAACCTCTCTCTAATTATTTAAAGCTTAAGGGTCTCTATTAAAACTTCAATCCAGCTTCTTAAAGAATCCTTATTTAAACTATAATAATATTTATTATTCCTTTTAGTCTCTATCAAAAGATTACTTAAACCTAAATTCTTTATTTGATTAGATATATCCGATGTAGCAATTCCAAGTCTATTGGAAAGCTCTAAAGAATAGTTTTCTTCTTCACTTAAAATTTTAATTATTTCAAACTTCTCCTTATCTGCAATGCATTTTGCTACCACCTCAAACCATTGAAAAGTATCCCTTCCCCATAATGTACTAAGTACTTTTTCATAGTTCACTCCAAATCCTATATATAACTCTCTTTCTCCAGTGTATCCTACATATTGAAAGTTATAACTTAAAAGAGCTTTAACATATATGTAGACTTTATCATAGGCTTTATCATCTATATCAATATTTTTAAAAGTATTTTTTATGTATTCTAATCCTTCTTCTTCTATACTTCTTTTAATATCATTACTCCACTTTTTAGACTCTCTTAAAAGCCTATCAATGGATTCCTTAGCCTCCATATATATTGCCTCTATAAAGCTGCAGAACTCCCTCTTTTTCTCTTCTATATGGTTTATAAACATGTATATATGCCACTTTAAATGTGGTTCTATACTGCTTTCCTCTAAAACTTCTAAAGCATAGTGCTTATCTACACTTTTTTTAATAAGCTTTTGCCTAACTATACTTCTATCTCCAAACTTAAGAAACAACATATCTGCTACTAAAGATTCTAAAATCTTAGAATTCTCCTCATCTCTTATAAAATCTAAGGATTCCTCTAAAGTTTTTCCATATAAAGTTTTTGTAGAATACATAGCCTTGGCTATACTTACCTCTCCCCCATATTCCTTAAAGAAATAATTAAGCTTCTCCTTGTCCACTTTGCTCTCTATTTCTTTTAAGAAATCTTTTTCATTAGGTAAAAGTCTTAAATTATAATGATTATAAGTCCTTTCAAGCTCCTCCATATTAGCATTAACAAATAAAGCATCTATTATAGTATCTATTTCTTGTATTTTATTATCTACTATAAATTCCATTTTACTCTCCCCATTCACCTCATAGTATATATTATTTTACCCTATTAATTTTAATATTTTACTTTATCTCATGGCTATAAGCTTCAACACCCCCACCCTCTAAAAGGTTGGGATAACAGTTGCCACATCCCTAGATGAGCTTATCTAACCTTCAGATGATAGAAAGAACACCATCTAAAGGAAGATTCCTTCTATGATAAAAATTTGATATTACACTTATATATTTTATCATAACTTTACTCTTATACATTAACTAATAATCTATATGAATATTTAAAAATAATAATTTCCATGATTATTTTATTTCTTTTCTTTTTCTCTCTATATATTTAATTAAATAATTTACATTTCACTGATTGATGACTCAATAAGTTTTAACTGAATCTAATGTAGTTTTAATATTATAACTTATATATTTTAATTCATTGAAAATATATAAAAGTTTCTTAGAAGGTTTATCCTTACATCTACCCTTACTTTTCTAAAAAGAATTTCTGAAGTGTAAATTCACCTTATTTTAAGGCAAAAAAAATGCACCTGGTTAGGGTGCAATAGCCTTATTTAGAATCAGTTGCCATTTTCTTAATTCTACTTAGACAAATTTTAATTATATCATTATTTATTTACTACTCCTATAGGTTATATACCAAAGTTTAACAAAATTTTGTTAACTTTTTGTTAATTTCACTCAATTTGCTATTAAAAATAAGGATAGATGAAATTTTTCATCTATCCTTTATGTTATATACTAATAATCTTTTAATTAAACTTGGTGTATCTTTAATAAGTTTGTAGAACCTGTTTCATTTACAGCTACTCCTGCAGTTATTATAACTAAGTCATTCTTAGCTACAAATCCTGCCTTTAAGCACTCTTCTACAGATTTATTTATTAAAGCATCTGTGTTATCTTGCTTTTCAGCTAATATTGGATAAACTCCCCAGCTTAATGCAAGCTTTCTAGCAACCTTCTCATATGGAGTTACAGCTACTACTGTACATTCTGGTCTATATCTTGATACCATCTTAGCAGTACTTCCACTTTGAGTTGCAGCTATTATTGCCTTAGCTCCAAGCTCCATAGCACAAGAAACAGAAGATAAACTTATAGCTGTTGGAACTCCTGGAACATGCTCTTTTCTCTTTCTTGATAAGATCTTAGCATAATCTAACTCAGCCTCTACAGATTCTGCTATCTTAGCCATAGTCTCTACTGCCTCTACTGGATATTTTCCATTTGCAGTTTCTCCACTTAGCATTATACAATCTGTACCATCAAATATTGCATTAGCTACGTCTGAAGCTTCTGCTCTTGTTGGTCTTGGGTTTCTTATCATAGAATCAAGCATTTGAGTAGCAGTTATAACTGGCTTACCAGCCTTGTTACACTTCTCTATTATAAGTTTTTGAACTACTGGTACCTTTTCTATTGGAATTTCAACTCCAAGGTCTCCTCTTGCTACCATTATACCATCTGATACTGCTATTATTTCATCTATATTGTCAACACCCTCTTGGTTCTCTATCTTAGGGAAGATCATTATATTCTCTCCTCCATTAGCCTTTAGAACCTTTCTTATTTCTTCAACGTCTGAAGCTTTTCTTATAAAGGATGCTGCTACTAAATCAACTTCTAATTCACAACCAAACTTTAAGTCTGCTATATCTTTTTCAGTTATTGCTGGAAGCTTTATTGAAACCCCAGGCACATTAACTCCCTTATGGTTTGAAACCATTCCACTATTCTTAACTAAAGTAGTAACCTTGTTTTCTTCTACAGATTGAACTTCTAATCCAACTAAACCATCATCTATAAGTATCATATCTCCTGGTTTAACATCTTTAGCAAGTCCTTCATAAGTAACTGAACACTTAGTTTCATCTCCAGCTACATCTCCACCTGCATATATAGTAAAGTTGCTACCTTCTTTAAGTTCTACCTTACCTGCTGAGAAGTTACCTGTTCTTATTTCTGGTCCCTTTGTATCAAGCATTACAGCTATTGGCTTATTATGCTTTTTAGCTAAAGACTTAACAAGTTCCATTCTCTTTCTGTGCTCTTCATGGTCTCCATGAGAGAAATTGTGTCTTGAAACACTCATTCCCGCTTCAATTATTTTTGATAGTACCTCTTCTTTTTCACTTGCTGGCCCTATTGTACAAATTATCTTAGTTTTTCTCATGTAATACACTCCCTTATCGTTGATTAAGCACATTTTTTAGGTATATTTAAACTTTATTGTGATAAAGCTTTTGATATTTCATATAATTCTTCATCAAAGGATCTTTCTATAGCTAAAGCCTCATCTATATCATCATCTACTATTTTTCCATCTCTTATTCCTACTACTCTTGCACTTTTACCTTCTAGTAATAAATCAACTGCCTTATATCCCATTCTAGAAGCTAAAACTCTGTCGAAAGCTGATGGACTTCCACCTCTTTGTATGTGTCCTAAAATTGTAGCTCTTGTTTCTATTCCTGTCATCTCTTCTACATACTCTGCAAGCTCATAAGCACCACCAACACCTTCTGCAAGAAGTATTAAGTTGTGCATCTTACCCTTAAGTTTTCCTTCTAGTATAACCTTACAAAGTTCTTCTTTATCAAACTCTTTCTCTGGTACTATTATTCCTTCAGCACCACCTGCTATACCTGCATGTAGAGCAATATCTCCACAATGTCTTCCCATAACCTCAACTATACTTACTCTCTCATGAGAAGATGATGTATCTCTTAATTTATTTATAGCATCTAAAACTGTATTTAAAGCTGTATCAAATCCTATAGTATAATCACTATAAGCAAGGTCATTGTCTATGGTTCCTGGTAATCCTATAGTAGAAACTCCAAGTTTTGATAGAAGTCTTGCTCCTGTGAAAGAACCGTCTCCACCTATAACAACAAGTCCATCTATTCCATATACCTTAAGCACATTAGCAGCCTTTTGTCTTCCTTCTTCTGTCTTAAACTCAGAACATCTAGCTGTTCTTAGTATTGTACCACCTCTTTGAACTATATCAGAAACACTATGTCTATCCATTGGGAATAGTTCACCATTTATTAGCCCTAAATAACCTCTTTGAACTCCCATAACCTCTAAGCCTTTGTCCAAAGCTGTTCTAACAACTGCTCTTATTGCAGCATTCATTCCTGGAGCATCTCCACCACTAGTTAATACAGCAATCTTTCTCATATCTAATTCCTCCTATCACCACCGGGACTTAGTTAGTCCCACCAGTGTTAAAATTTTCCCAACACACTTATCAATCATAATTATTTTACAAAATCTCTAAGATTTTTGCAAATTTTATTAATTATCTTTTATCAAAATGTAAACGACTAAAGTGCTCTATAGTGTAATTTTACTTCTACTAGTAATATTTTTCAACTAAAGTTTATTACTAAATAATATTAATAAAGATCATATATACTTTTAATAATATTATTTTCATCCTACCTAAAAATATTATATAAAATTTTTGCCTTATTTACTATTTAAATAATAAATAAGGCATGAATATCATAAATATTTAGGCTTTAATTTCCTTATTGTTAAACAAAAGAATTGATAAAACGAGGAATATAATTATATAAATTGCAGATAGTATTAATGTGATCATATATGCTTCTGAATTACCATTTAAAAATGTAGATGTATATGCAGTTATACTGTATTTATGAATTGCTGGTTTTATTCTTAGAACACCATCTATAAAATTAGTTATTATAAACCCTATTATTATAGTATGAGAGGTACTTTCTAATAAAAGAGCAGGTATAAATAACACCATAGATAATCCAAACATTGGTATGGTAGTTAGAATTCCCTTTATAAGTATTTCTACTATATCGTTAATATTAACCCCACCTACTATAATAGCACTAGCAATAATTCCAATTATAATATGTACTGCAACCATTATAAAAAGGGTTAAATAAAGGAATATACTTTTTGCAATTATTACTTCTATTCTAGTTACTGGGTTTATTAAAGTGTATTTTAGGGTTCCATTTCTATTTTCCTCTGTAATCATGGAGGTAACAAGGAGTACTGCCCATATACTTAAGATAAATATTATTACATTGGTAAAACTTGAAAGCCCATCATAAAAAGTAAGAGTCTCTTTCATACCTTCTGCACCAAATACTCCTTTTTGTAAGGTTTTTAAGAAAAATAATATTCCCCCACCTAAGAATATTCCTATAAGCTCCATAACGTATATGGCCTTACTTCTAAAGACCTTAAAAAATTCATTTTTTATTATTGATCCCATTCTATTATTCACCTCCAACAATGTCTATAAAAATTTCCTCTAAGGATTGATTCTTTTCATTTATATATTTTACTTCTATATTATTTTCTACTAATTCCTTAATAAGCTTCCATGACATATTTTTCTTAAGTTCAATTAAAAGTCCGTCATTCATATCATTTGCATAATTTCCATAATCTATTTTGTCCATTAATTCTTTAAGCTTCTCTTTTTCCTTAGTTACTACATGAATAGTATCCACATCTTTATTTATTAAAGTTTTAACCTCACCTTGAGCTATGGTTTTTCCCTTATTTATTATTACTACATTATTACACATGATTTCTATCTCATGTAATAAATGTGAAGATACTAAAACTGTCTTATTGAATTTTTTAGAAAGATCCATAATTATATTACGCACTTCAATTATTCCCTTTGGATCTAATCCATTGGTTGGTTCATCTAAAAGTATTATTTTAGGATCATTTATAAGCGTCATAGCTATGCCAAGCCTTTGCTTCATTCCAAGGGAATAAGTCTTTACTTTATCTTTTTCCCTTCCCTTAAGACCAACTATCTCTAAAACCTCTAATATCTTTTCATCTTCTACCTTCCCCCTATAATTTTTTATTATTTTTAGGTTATCATAGGCAGAAAAATTCAAATAAAACTTAGGATATTCCACAATAGCAGCTATATTATTAATGGCTTTTTTAAAGTCTAAATCTAAATCGTAACCATCTATATATACTTTTCCCTTGTCTCTCTTTATAAGATTTAGTATCATCTTGATTGCAGTGGTTTTCCCTGCACCATTAGGTCCTAAAAATCCATAGATTTCACCTTCCTTAACAGAAAAGCTTAAATCATCTACTACTTTTCTACCACCATATATTTTAGTAAGTCCTTCTACTTTTAAAACTTCTTTCATATCCTCGCCCCTTTCTATTATATAAAAAATTCCACATTGCTCTTAATATTCCCTCTTTAAACCTTAGTTTCCTATATCCATATATATAATAATATCCAATTATCTAATTGAATAAACTTAGATTTCACTGTGATTATCTATAACTAATAAAAAAGGTATGCATATAGTAGATTTTTCCCTACTATATGCACACCTTCATCTATTATTTAGTTAATTCAACTTCTTCTGTTAGTGAAATTAATGTTCTAAGTCGGTATTTTTTAGATCATTGATTTCAAAATTTTTAATTTGAAATCACAAATTCTGACTCCCTCAAGACTTAACTAACATAATAGAAAAATTTATACAATGTTTAATTCTCTTCAACTACTTTAACATTCTCTTCCCCAAAGGCATCCCTTAGGATATCTAGAACCTGACCTTCTAGGTTTACCCACATATCCTTAGGTATCTTAAAAGCCTTTCTCTCCTTCTCTGCAAATAGTAGTAAAGGAGTGCTTCCTTCATGTTTAGATACAAGGGCTTTCAAGGAAGGTTTTATTGTCTTTATGGTTTCTACATCTTTAACTTTTATATATACCTTAGATGAATCTATCCTTTCTAAAGGTATTATATTCTCACATACTATCTTTGGAGGTTCATCCTCTCTAATCATTACTCTTCCTTCTATTACTACCATATCATCCACATTAAGCATTGGTCCTATTCTCTCATAAGACTTTGGAAATACAAGTCCCTCTATGGTTCCTGTTAAATCCTCAAGTTTTATAAAGGCCATAAAGGCATTGTTTCTTGTTATCTTTCTAGTAAGCTCAGATATTATTCCTCCAACCTTTACTCTTTGACCATCTCGCACAATATTATTATTCTCTAATATAGCCCTAGATATAGTTGCCATTCCATCCTCTGTACCTAACTCTACTTCTTCAAAGGTTTCAGCATAATCTTTAAGAATCTTTGAAATACTAATCGAAGTCTGCATCTTAAGGCTTCTTTCATAATCTTCAAGAGGATGACCAGAAAGATATAAACCTATCATTTCTTTTTCCATAGATAGCTTATATTTCTTCTCAAATTCCTTTATATTAGGATATTTTATTGTAATTGTGGATTCCTCTTCCTCTCCCATAGCTGAGAATAAGGAGAGCTGCCCATCTATATTTTTTTTCTTTTGATTACTTATTCCATCCATAATTTTTTCATAAACGGCTAACATTTGAGATCTAAATACTTTAAATTGATCAAAGGCTCCTGCCTTTATTAAACTTTCAGCTGCTCTTTTATTAACTGCTGATATATCTACCTTATTACAAAAATCATAGAAGCTTTTAAAATGTCCAGTTTTCCGTCTAGATTCAACTACACTCTCAATTACATTTAACCCAACGTTCTTTATGGCTCCTAGACCAAACCTTATGGTATCTTCCTTTACCGTAAATCTTGTATAACTTTCATTTATATCTGGAGGTAATACCTGTATCCCAAGGCTTTCTGCAAAGGCTGTGTAGTAAGCTACTTTTTCATTATTACCCATAACGCTGTTTAACATGGCAGCAATATATTCTACTGGATAGTATTTCATAAGGTATCCTGTTTGATATCCTATAACTGCATAGGCTGCCGCGTGACTTTTATTAAATGCATAGGATGCAAAGTCCATCATTTGATCGAATATCTTATTTGCTGCTTCTTCAGTTATTCCATTTCTTACGCATCCTGGAACTTCTACATTACCAGCCTCATCTACTACTCCATGTATAAAGTTCTTTCTTTCTTCTTCCATGACCTTATGCTTTTTCTTAGACATGGCTCTTCTTACAAGGTCACTTCTTCCCATGGAGTATCCTGCAAGTTTTCTAACTATTTCCATTACTTGTTCTTGATAAACCATTACCCCATAGGTTACGTTAAGAATACTCTCTAGTTCTTTAGTTTCATACTGAACCTTATCTGGATTCCTCTTACATTCTACGTATCTTGGAATCTCTGCCATTGGGCCTGGTCTATAAAGACTTATACCAGCTATTATATCCTCAAGGGAGTCAGGTTTTAACTCCTTCATAAAGCTAGTCATTCCTGGAGATTCTAACTGGAATACTCCAACAGTCTTTCCTTCTCCTATCATTTTATAAACATCTTCATCATCAAAATCTAAGGAATCTAAATCAATTTCATCCCCTCTATTTTGCTTTATCATCTTTACAGCATCTTTCATAACTGTAAGAGTCCTAAGACCCAAGAAATCCATTTTTAAAAGTCCTAATTCTTCCAAGGTTCCCATGGTAAACTGAGTTACTATGTTATCTTCATTTCTTTGAAGAGGCACATATTCCACCAATGGTTTTGAGGATATAACAACTCCTGCTGCATGGGTTGATGTATGTCTTGGAAGTCCCTCAAGGGTTCTACTTACATCTATAAGTTCTCTAACCCTTTCATCCTTATCATAGGCCTCCTTAAGCTCTGGGTTCATATCTAAAGCCTTGTCTATGGTTATATTTAAGACAGTAGGTATCATTTTAGCTACCTTATCTACTTCTCCATAGGAATAATTCATTGCCCTTCCTACATCTCTTATACAAGCCCTTGCTGCCATAGTTCCAAAGGTTATTATTTGTGCCACATTATCCTTACCATATTTATCTACAACATAATCTATAACCTCTTGTCTTCTTTCATAGCAAAAGTCAGAGTCTATATCAGGCATACTTATCCTCTCAGGATTTAAGAATCTCTCAAATAGCAAACTATATTTTATAGGGTCTATCTTTGTTATATCTAATGTATAAGCAACTATAGATCCTGCTGCTGATCCTCTTCCTGGTCCTGTAGGTATTCCATTGTCCACAGCATATTTTATAAAGTCCCAAACAATAAGAAAATAATCCACATATCCCATTTGTTTTATTATATTTAATTCATATTCTAGCCTATCTGTTATTTCTTTTACTTCATCTTCACTCTTAGAGTATTCAATTATTTCCTCTACATCTAAATCCTTATTTCTAAATCTCTCTAAAGATGCATATCTATCAACAAGTCCTAAATAACATTGTTTTCTTAAATACCCATAATGATCTTCCCCCTTAGGCAGAGGATAATCTGGAAGTTTTGATACATGAAATTCATAATCAAAGTTACACTTGTCAGCTATTTTTAGTGTATTCTCCAGTGCCTCTTCTACATAAGAAAATTTTTCATACATATCATCTGGAGACTGAAGATAAAGTCTCTCCCAAGGATATCTCATCCTATTTTCTTCATTTATTGTTTTCCCTGTTTGTATACAAAGAAGTATATCATGAGCCTTAGCATCTTCTTTTTCTATATAGTGAACATCATTAGTTGCTGCTAAAGGTATATTAAGTTCTTTAGAAAGTTCTATAAGAAGTTTATTAACCTTTTTATTTTCCTCAAGTCCATGATCTTGAAGCTCTAAGTAGAAATCTTCTCCAAAAACATCTTTGTAAAATAAGGCTGCTTCCTTTGCCTTTTCTTTATTGCCTCCATTAAGGTGTCTTTGTACTTCTCCTCCAAGACAAGCACTTAAGGCAACTAACCCTTTGCTATGAGCTCTTAAAAACTCCCTATCTGTTCTTGGTTTATAATAAAATCCTTCTATAGATGCATAGGACACAATTTTCATTAAATTTTTATATCCCTCTTCATCCTTAACTAAAAGTACTAAATGATATGTACTATTATCACTATTAGCTTCTTTAATATGTCTAGACTTTGGAACTATATATATTTCTGAACCTATTATAGGCTTAATTCCTTCTTCCTTTGCAGCCTTATAAAAATCTACACAGCCATACATAACTCCATGATCTGTAATAGCTATGCTACTCATCCCAAGCTCTTTAACCTTTTTAATCATCTTACTGATCTTTCCTGATCCATCTAGAAGTGAATACTCTGTATGTACATGTAGATGACAAAAGTCTCTTTTCAAGGCATTGTTCTCCATAGTTCTCCACCTCCTTACACAGTTCTTATGGATATAATTATATAACTTTATTTATATAATGTGAATTTAAATCAAGTTTATTGTTTAAGTTTTAATATGCTGCATTACATATTTGCTATTTATTTTTATTAAGTTCTTATTATAAATTAATATACATTAAAGGTAAACATAATACATATTAAATAATTATAGCTGGTGATTTAGTTTCAATTATCCTGTGGTATATCTATATATAAAATTAGGACATATGATTCTTAATATTTAAAATCATATGTCCTAAGCTTTAAATTTTAAAATTATCTACTTGAAGTTTAACACCCTCTGAAAGTTCTTGAAGACTTGCTGATGCCTTAGCCACCTCATCGCTAGATGACCCTAGTTCCTCAGCTGATGCAGCAACTTCTTCTGTAGTAGCTGCCATTTCTTCTGATATAGCAGTGGCACTTTCAAGCATTTCTACTATATTATTCTTATCCTCTACCATATCCTTAGAATCTTGATTAATTCCAGTTATTTTAGGTGATATATCCATGACTAGCTTAGATATATCCTTAAAGGACACTATAGCCTCTTCTATATTTTCTATTCCATTTGAAAGATCTTCACTCATTAAATTACTCTTATCTACTATATCCTCTGTCTCATTTAGTACATTATCTATTACCCTTGATATATCTTTTGAAGACTCTTTGCTTTGCTCTGCTAATTTTCTTATTTCTTCTGCCACCACTGTAAATCCTCTTCCTGCTTCTCCTGCTCTTGCTGCTTCAATAGCTGCATTTAAAGCTAAAAGGTTTGTCTGCTCTGCTATACTGTTTATCATTGTTGTTATATCATTTACAGTTTTTATATTATTCTTCATAGAGTTTATTGATGTAACGAACTCTTTAAATGAATTACTTAAAGTTGCCATAGATTTTGCAAGAGATCCCATATCATCATTGCTCTTTTCAGCCTTAACACTTATATCCCCTGCCATAGAGTTTACCTTAACTATCTCATTTAATGTATTATTCATCTTATCATCAAATACTGAAAGCACAGTATTTATCTGAAGTAGTTCCTCTGATTGCTTTGAATTCCCTGAGGCTGACTCTTGAATAGCAGCACCTATACTTTGAATAGATGATACAAACTCCTCTGAAAGAGCTGCAAGACTTGTTGCCTGCTCATCCACATTGTAAGAACTCTCCTTAACAGAGCTTATCATATTTCCTACTGATTTTTTTGTATCTTCTACTGCTATATATATTTCACCAATTTCATCCTTTTTTATACTTCCTATATCACTTACAGTAAAATCACCTGTAGCTAATAATTTTACACTATCCTTAACCTTATTAAGCCTTTTTCCTATGTTATTAGATACAATATAGTTTAAAGCTAAGGCTATTACTACCACTACTAAAGTTAATATTATCAATGTATTAACAAGGGTATTCAGACCTGCTAACATATCTTTTTCTTCTGTATTTATTCCAATAGACCAACCTGTTAAGGCTATAGGTGCATAACCGATAAACTTATGTTGTTTATTGTAACTATACTCACCTACCCCTACATTACCACTAGCCATACCATTTTCAATTTCTGCTAGTTGCTCTAGGTTTTTATCCTTTTTAGCCTCTTCCATAGTATTATCCATATTTTCAACTAATTCATTATTGTTATGTGCAATAACCGTCCCTTTACGATTTATTATATAAGCACTTCCTGATTGTCCAAATTTTATCTTATTGGATATGTCTGAAAAATCAGTACCTTCTCTTATAATTACTAATACTCCTGTTATCTTATCTCCAGATTTTATAGGAGTACTATATGCCACCTCTAAGCTTTTATCTACTTTACTTAAGAAGGGATCTGATACATAGGACTTTCCTTTTAAGGCTTCTTGGAAATACTCTCTCTCCCTTATATTAACATCCATTCCTCCAGTAGCCCTATACTGTCCATTTAAGTCTGCTATTCCTATCATCTTGTGATGATATCTATCTTGGTTTTCTTGTAATACATTTAATTTTTCATCCATTGAAAGATTTTCATCCTTAATAGCTTTGCCCATAGATAGGGTCTCTGCTATTTTCACATTACCTTCTAAGGTAGATTGTATGTTTGAAGCAGCCTCTTTTGCAAATTCCTTTAAAAGTAATCCTGAATTTGTGGTTAAACTTTTTTTGCTTATAAAATATGCGCCTAGTGAAAGAATTAAACTTAATAAAACTACTAAAACTAAGCTATTTATCATAAGCTCCTTTTTTATTCCTTTAAGTCTACTCATTTTCTCCCTCCTTAGTATAAAGATATCTTGAAAAAAATAAATACTCATATAAATTTATATACCATATTTAAAAATTTCTTAATTTTAATAGGTTCTCTTTATTTAACTATTCATTTTCTTTAAGATACCTAAAATAATAACCATTTTAGTTATTAAATATTTTTTTATATTTATTAAATATCCGTAATAATATCGTTTATTTTTGTCACTTCTTTAGTAAATATATATTTTTCTGTATATTTTTAACTTTTTGTGGTAATAAAATTAGGGTATATGAAACTTATACCTCATATACCCTAATTTTTATATCTTAAACTTATCTACATCTTCTTTAACATTCTCTGTAAGCTCTTGAAGAGTTGCTGATGCTCTAGCAACTTCGTCACTGGATGATCCAAGTTCCTGTGCTGATGCAGCTATCTCTTCTGTGGTTGCAGCTATCTCTTCTGATATAGCTGTTGCATTTTCAAGCTTTTCTACTATATCATTTTTATCATCTACCATATCCTTTGAATCATTGTTAATTGTAGTTATCTTAGGAGTTATATCCATAACTAAATCTGATATATCTTTAAAGGACATTATTGCACTCTCTATATTTTCTATTCCATCTGAAAGTTCTCCACTCATAGAGTCACTCTTATTTGCTATACTATCAGTTTCATTTAATACATTATCTATTACCCTTGATATATCTTTTGAAGATTCCTTACTTTGCTCTGCAAGCTTTCTTATCTCTTCTGCAACTACTGTAAATCCTCTTCCTGCTTCTCCTGCCCTTGCTGCTTCAATTGCTGCGTTTAAAGCTAAAAGATTAGTTTGCTCTGCTATACTATTTATCATTGTAGTTATATCATTTACTGTTTTTATATTTCCTCTCATTGTATTTATAGAGGTAATAAATTCTTTAAATGAATTGCTTAAGGTAGCCATAGACTTTGCAAGAGATCCCATATCATCATTACTCTTTTCTGCTTTAACACTTATATCTCCAGCCATAGAATTTACCTTAGTTATCTCACTTAAATTATTATTCATTTTATTATCAAAAGCTAAAAGTAATGTATTTATTTGAAGAAGCTCATCAGATTGTTTTGAATTTCCCTCTGCTGCCTCTTGTATAGCTGCACTTATACTTTGAATAGATGATACAAATTCCTCTGAAAGAGCTGCAAGACTTGTAGATTGTTCTTCTACACTATAAGATGTATCCTTAACAGAATTTATCATATCTCCCACTGCTTTTTTAGTATCCTCTACTGCTATATAAATTTCACCAATCTCATCTTCTTTTATGTCCTTTATCTCATTTAAAGTAAAGTCTCCTGTAGCTAACACTTTTACACTCTCTTTAACATGATTAAGTCTTTTACTTATTTTATTAGCTACAAGGTAACTTAATACCATACCTATTAATATTGATCCTAAGGTTAATAAACTTAATATTTTAATAAGATCATTAAGCCCTGCTAGCATATCTTTTTCTTCTGTATTTACTCCAATAGACCATCCCTTTGATGCTATAGGGGCATAACCTATAAACTTTTGCTTTCCATTGTACTTATACTCTCCTATACCGCTCTCTCCACCTGCCATTTTTTTCTCTATTCCAGCTAAAACTTCTAAGCTTTTATCACTCTTAGCTGCCTCCATGGTATTATCCATCTTCTCAACTAACTCTTTATTATTATGAGCTATAACTGTTCCCTTGTTATTTATTACATAAGCACTTCCTGTTTCTCCAAACTTTATTCTATTTGATACATCTGAAAAATCATTTCCATGCCTTATGATTACAAGTACCCCTTTTATCTTATTATTTTCTTTAATAGGAGCACTATAGGCTATTTCTAAGGTATTGTCTATTTTACTGTAAAATGGATCTGAAATATAAGAGTTTCCTTTTAAAGCTTCCTGAAAATAGTCTCTATCACTTACATTAATATCCACCCCGTCAGGACCTTTAGCATTTCCTTCTAAGTCTACTATTCTAATCTTTTTGTGGTTATATCTATCTTGGTTTTCTTTAATTACATTTATCTTTTCTTCTAAAGAATAAGAATCTCCCTGTAGCACCTTTGACATAGATAGAGTTTCTGCTATTCTTTGATTTGCTGTTAATGTAGCCTGTATATTTTCTGCTGCCTCTTTCGAAAATTCCTGTAGAAGCATTTCAGAGTTTTTTATTAAACTATTCTTACTTATAAAGTAAGCACTTACTGAAAGAATTAAGCTTAGCATAAGCACAAGACCTACGCTCCTTACCATTAATTGACCCATTATACCTTTTAATTTTTTCATAAGTTCCTCCTTGAATGGTTTATTAAATTGTGAATTTATCAATCTTTTCTTGCAATCTATTTGCTAGAGCATTAAAATCTTTAACATTGTTATCTAGGCTTTCCATCATAGCTATGGTTTCTTCTACACTAGCTGAAATTTCTTCTGTGGTACTTGATGTAGTGTCTATTGAAACTGTTATATTATTTATAAAATCTTCAACTTCTTTTTTCTCATTTATTATATTTTCATTAAGTCTATTAGCTTCTATAGCCTCTTTTAATACCTTACTTATATCCTTAGAAATTCTTTCAAATACCTTCTCAGTACTTTTAACTATTTCTATATATTCTTTTAAGATGCTTGTACTATTATTTATAGCTAATACAGAGTTATTAGACTTATCTTGTACGTTTCCTATTATGTTCTTTATTACATTAGTAGACTTAGAACTTTCTTCTGCAAGTTTTCTAATCTCTTCTGCAACCACTGAAAAACCACGTCCTGCTTCTCCTGCTCTTGCAGCTTCTATAGATGCATTTAAAGATAGAAGATTAGTTTGTTCTGCAATTCCCTCTATAGCTATTAATATACTTGTTATTTCCTCTACACTTTCATTAACCTCTGAAACACTATGGCTTAACTCTCTATTATTTTCTATCATTTGTGAAGCCTTAATAGTTAAATCATTAATAATTTCTTTTCCTTCACTGCTAGATTGATCTGTTTCTCTCATGGATAAATCTATATTATTTATTCCCTTAGATACATGATCAAGATTCATAGAAAATCCCTCTACAGATTCTTTTCCCTTTTCAGCCTTAAATGCCTGTTCAGATGTTTCTTCAGCTATTGTAACAATAGCCTTTCCTACTTCATTAGAGCTTATTTTTGTTTGCTCTCCAATGGTTTCTAGTGTCTTAGAATTCTCTAATATTTCCGATGACACCTTAACTATTTCTCTAAAGGATGTATTTATATCTTTTATCATATGATTAAAAGAATCTCCAATATCTTTAAACTCATCTTCCCCTTTAATACTTACCTCTACAGTTAAATCTCCAAGGGATGCCTTTTTGAATGCCATATTAAGATCATTAAGTTTTTTTATAATAGGTTTACTTATAAGAAGACTTATTGCAATAGCTACCACTATAAATACTAGGGTTAAAATAAAGGTAAACTCCTTTAATATATAAGACTTTTCACTTAATTCATCTTGAGATAATGATACCATTGTTGTCCAATGTGTCTCCTTATTTCTTGAGAACTTATATATGTATTCCTTATTGTCATATCTACCTAGCTCTTTATTATCTTTTATATTTTGAGCCAGTTTCTTATCATCCACATCTTTTCCTAGAAAATCTTTGTCCAAATTAGCTATATATTTATTATCAGAGCTTAAAACATAAATCCTACCTTCTTTTCCTACCTTAAAAGAACTTACCTTATCAATTAGACTATTTAGCTTAATATCTATAGCTAATACTCCATAGAGGGTTCCATTCTCTTCTATTGCTTTAGATGCAGTAACTAACATAATATTTTCTTCTCTATCTATATACGGCTCACTCCACACAACTTGACCCTTTGATTCTACTGCACTTTTATACCATTCCCTTTCTGTAGGGTCAAAGGTATCTTTTTCTGTTTTATTAAATATATACTGTGTTTTTCCAGAAACCATATGTTTATTTGGCATTGCCATATAAGCTGTCTTAACATTTGGGTCCTCTGTAAGGGACATCATATTTTCCCTAGTTCCCTTAATTTTAGAATTCAAAAGAGCTTCCTGTACTTCATATCCATCCTCTTTTTGTCTTGCTCTTTCCAAAAACTCATTTTCCTTAGTAAGGTTTGAAATATCAATAAGCCCTTTATCCTTAGATAAGGTTTTTACTTTATATTCATTTCCTAGTAAGAATTCATCTATATTAGAATCAATTTGTTTAGTTATAATATCAAGCTCCTGAAGCTTTTCATCTAATAATATATTTTTAGATTTACTATAAGTTAACCAGCCTAAAAGAAGGGTTGGTATAGTTACTATTAATATAAATGTAATTACTAATTTTGCTTTAAAAGACTTCTTAAGCTTTTTCATTTAAGACTCCTCCGATTCTATGTATAATAACACTCCTTTAACATAATTACTGCAATTTCTACATTTTAAGATGTGTATCTACATTATTTTCTTCCATTATGTAGATTTATCGTAGTTAATTATTAATTCTTTATTACTTTTACATAAATTGTATAATTTAATTGTATTATATATAATTTAAAATGGGATTTCTTCTTCCCTTAATAATAAATTGAAATAATAAATTAAACTTGCAATAATAAACTAATGTAAATTTCAAGAATAATTTTATGTAAATGTACTATAACTATTAAAGAATTGTATTATAATAAAAGCCTATAATTTCAGAAAAATTATTTTCTAAAATCATAGGCTCTCCCCTTTATCTTTTTATGGTAAGGAAATTGTATAGCGCTCCAAGGATACCAGCATTATTTTTATGTTTACAAGTATATATATCACAACCTATATCCTTCCACCACTTTATATTATTAAGATGTTTATCTATATTATATATGAAATCTTCCCTTTCACTAACACCGCCGCCTAAAAGAATTCTCTCTGGATTTATTGCTCCACTTAAATTAAAAATACAGTAACTAAGACTCCTATAAAATGACTCTAGTAGATTTTCTACATCCTTATCCTCCTTAGCTTCCTCAAATATTTCATCTCCCTCTACCTTTTCATTAATATCTATATTTTTTAGTTTTTTATATCTTCTTATAAGAGACCCTACGGATGCTCTATCACTAACTATATTAAAGTCATTTTCCCCTTCATTTACTCCCTCTGTTATCATAAATCCAAACTCTCCACCCATAAAGTTATGACCTCTTAAAAGCTCTCCATTTACATATATTCCGCCACCTATGCCTGTCCCTACAGTTATACATATAAAATTATCACAGTCCTTCCCATTGCCATTGAACTTTTCGGAAAGTGCCGCACATTTTCCATCATTCTCTATTTCCACCCTTAGGTTTACATCCTGTTCCAATAAATCCTTAATATTTTTCCCTTCTAAGAATCTTAAGGTATAGCTCAAAACTACCTCTCCTTTAAAAGGATCTATAACACCTGGAAGGCTTAATGAAACTCCTTTTACATTATAGATTTTTTTATTCTCTTCTACAATTCTTACTATACTTTTTAAGAACTCTTCTTCTTTTGGTATTGTATCATATTTACTATTGTATATTATTGTTCCATCTTCTTTAATCACTCCATACTTTATTGCTGTTCCCCCTACATCAAAACATATATAATTATTCATTACCTATCCCCCTTAATTTCTATAATAGTTAAAGTGCTTTTTCATAACCCCTAAAAAGACTCTTAATATAAAACTTTATCATAAATAAATTTAATTCCCCTACTTATAAATTAACCAAAGTTTTATCTCTTAATTAAGAAGATTAATTATCTAATATATTAAGCATTAAATATTTTAACTTCTAAAATTAATCCTATAAATAAAAGGAAGACTTAATTAAAATCTTCCTTAGTTGCTATTATATATAAATTTATATGTGTTATTTTTAATATTAGTATTCTATATAAGTTGCCTTACAATTATTATAACTCTTACACCATCTTAATAATTGTAAGGCAACTTATGGTTTCATTTTAAACTTTTAATAGTCTACTGCTACGCTTTTTTCAATCATAGGTTTTAGATTTTTTAACACATGATTTACATGGTACTCACTTACCTGATACTTATCCATATCTTCCTTTGAATCAAACTTTGTTATAAGTACAATATGAAAGGATCTTTCAGTATCTAGTACATCTGCTCCAACCTCTAAATACTTAAGTTCTTCTATTTTTCCCTCCATAGAAAGAAGAATACTTTTAGCTTCCTCAGTGAAACTCTTGTCTTTAAACTTAAACATCACAATATGTGTAAACATAACTATTCCTCCTATTCCTTTATAATTATAGCTGATAAAAGACTTTTACCTACTAATTCCTTCTTTACATTAAACATCTCAGCCTCTACCTTACAGAAGCTTCTTCCAAGATCTAAAATCCTGCTTCTTATTATTATATTACTATCTACTTGTACCGGTTTCATAAAATAAGTACTTATATTGTCTACAGATATGGTTATATTGTATTTTTTAAGTGTATCTACTGCTACTGCATTTATTAACATATTTAAAGCACTCCATGAGGCTGTTCCAACATTATCAAGCATTCTTGGGGTTATCTTTCCTTCATATACCCTATCACTACCTTCATTAGCACAGGTAAAGTTTTTAAGTATAGATTCCTCAAGATTTTCTACATCATATCCATGGGTATTCATATACTCAAATGCTTTTATAACATCTTTTCTTGTTATGACCCCCACTAATTTACGACCATCTACTACAGGACATAATTCTATGTCCTCCCATCCCATAATATGAGCTGCATAAGAAACCGTGGTTTTAGGAGTTACTGTAATAGGATCTTTTATCATAAGCTTCTTAATTGGTTCGTTTGTATTTAAATCATCTGGTAAATCCTTAGCAGTCATTATACCAACAACCCTCATATCTTTGTCCACTACTGGATATCTTATATGTTTAGTCTTCTTAACTAAGTCCATCCATGTTTCTAAGGTATCCTCAGTAGTTAGACAAGCTGGATTTTCCATCATAACCTCTTCTATTAAAATTATATCATTTTTAATCTTATTATCAGATAATGCCTTGTTTATCATAGATGCTATGGTGAAAGTATCATAGTTTGATGATATTATAGGAAGCTTTTTATCATCTGCTAACTTTTTAATATCACCCCTACATCCAAATCCTCCACTTATTAGAACTGCCGCATCTTGCTCTAAAGCAAACCTCTGTATTTCTTCTCTATTTCCAACTATAACAAGACTTCCTGGGGATACATACTTTGAGAAGGCATCCACTGTCATTGCTCCAATTGTAAATCTATTTAGGCTTTTATTTAACCCTTCCTTTCCTCCAAGGACTGATCCATTTACAATGCTTAAAACCTTGGAGAAAGTCAAGTTTTCCATATGCCTTTTATCAATTTTTTCAACTCTAACAGTACCAACCCTTGGGATTGTAGTTACTATCCCAATAGCTTCACATTCCTTTATGGCCCTATATGCAGTTCCTTCACTTACCCCAAGATCTCCTGCTATAGATCTTACAGATATTTTATGTCCTGGCTCCAAGGTTTTAATATAAAGCATTATATCTTCTTGCTTAGACATAGATTTACCTTCCTTCTTTTCTTAATTCTTCTGCAATCTTTTCTATTTTCCTAAGTCTATGATTTACCCCTGATTTTCCCACTGGAGGGTCTAGCATTTCCCCTAATTCCTTTAGGGATTCATCTGGATAAGAAAGTCTAAGTTCAGCTATTTCCCTTAAGTTTTTTGGAAGTCTTCCAAGACCTATTTCTCTTTGTATAAGCTTAATGCTCTCCACCTGTCTTACTGCTGCATTAACAGTTTTACTTAGGTTTGCAGTCTCACAATTAACAAGCCTATTTACGTTATTTCTCATTTCTTTCATTATTCTTATATTTTCTAGTTCTAAAAGAGCATTGTGAGCACCTATTATATTAAGAAGGTCTACTATCTGTTCCCCTTCCTTTACATAAATTATATAACTAGATTTTCTTTGAATAACTTTAGAATTAAGTCCAAACTTATTTATTATTTTACTTAAGTCTTCAGCATATTCAATACTATGAGTTACAAATTCTAGGTGATAGGTTTTTTCTGGGTTACTGATACTTCCCCCTCCTAAAAATGCCCCTCTTATATAAGCTCTCATGGAAGTTTCATCTTTAACAAGGTGTGGATTTATTCCATAGTCTAAAGCCATCATCCCATCTTCTTCTTTAAGAATTCCTGTAAGCTTTAATAAATCCTTAACTCCCATTTCCTCTGTTATTATTACCATATATATATTATTCTTCTTTAAGGAATTGCTTTTTTTCACCATAAGCCTTGCATGAATATTTAAGTAGTCCTTTAAAAGCCTAAACATGAGTCTAGCTGTTGCGGGATTTTCTGTATTCACCTTAAAGCTTATCTGCATTCCACTGGTAAAAGATATGGTTCCACTTACCTTCATTATTGCTGATAGCTCTGCAATAGCTTCTTCCTTTGATAATTCCGTGTATCTACATATTTCTCCTTTAACCTTAGCTGAAAATGACATTGCTCTCTACTCCTAAATATTTTTTTTATTTTGCTTTAATCTCTCAGATAAATAGAAATACTCTACTATCTTCTTTCTATCATAGAATAACTTTTTATCCATTATTGTCTCTATTAAAATAGCCGCTAGCTTATCTGCATCATGTCTTATTAATCTATTTTTTATTCTAACTAAATCTCCTTCAATTACCTTTACATTTAATTTATTTAATTCTTCCTTATCTATAGTAACCAAATTTGATTTATCTAATAGGTACTTTTGTTTTAATTCATCATCTATATCTGCAATATTAGCTACTACACAATCTACAATTCCATTTCCACCATGCTTATAAAGAGCTTTTATGTGATTTGAAACTGAAAATCTATCTGTCTCTCCTGGTTGAGTCATTATATTAGATATATATATTTTTAATGCCTTTGTCTTTTGAAGGGCATTACTTATATCCTTTATAAGTAAGTTAGGTATAATACTAGTGTAAAGGCTTCCTGGTCCCAGTATTACCGCATCTGCTTCTTTTATAGCTTCCACTGCTTCCTTTAAAGCCCTAGCATCTTTAGGTTCTATAAACATGGTATCTATAGGGCTACCTTGGGCTAAAGCCTCCTCTGGTATTAAAGACTCTCCTACAACTATATTACCATTTTTAAGCTTTGCTTTAAGAACCATATCATCTAAAGTAACTGGTAATACCTTACCTGTTACAGCCAAAACTGAACTCATCTTTTGAATAGCATCCTCAAAATTATCAGAGATACCATTCATGGCAGCTAGAAATAAGTTTCCAAAACTTTGCCCCTTAAGTCTACCTTCCTCAAATCTATATTGAAGAAGTTCTTCCATAAGAGGTTCTGTATCTGCTAAAGATAGTATACAGTTTCTTATATCTCCTGGAGGAAGTATTCCAAGATCCTCTCTTAAAGCACCAGACCCTCCTCCATCATCTCCAACTGTAACTACAGCTGTTATATTAGATGTGTAGTATTTAAGACCTCTCAGCATAGTAGAGAGTCCTGTTCCTCCACCAATCACTACAATTTTAGGTCCCTTAATTAAAAGTCTTTTTTCATATAATAGGTTTTCAAGCTTTCTAGAATCTAAAGAAAACTTTAAATATCCCTTATTAATTAAGGCAATTATAGATTTTACTCCCTCTGTTACTGATATATATAATATGAATATACCTGTTATATTTAAAAAAGCAAAGAAACACTTATAGAATACATTGTACCATCTATAAGTGATCATCTCATTTAAAGCAAATGCTATTATAAGAATTCCAAGTAGAGCCAGTAAAATCCATCTTTTCACTTTAATTCCTGGCTTTAACCAATCTGAAAGCCTCATAGCTTCATTCCACCTTTATTTATATCTTCTGAAATATCCCTATGTTCAACAGTAACACTTCTTCCTTCTTTTGAAAGTCTTTCATATATTTCATTAGCTATAGCCACAGAGCGATGTCTACCACCTGTACATCCTATGGAAACTATAAGTTGTCTTTTTCCCTCTTTTTCATAATTAGGTATTAGAAAGTTTAACATATCATCAAGTCTTTCTATAAATCCCTTAGTCTCATCATGGCTCATTACAAAATCTCTTACCTTATCATCTTTTCCTGAAAACTTCTTAAGCTCTGGTATATAAAAAGGATTTTGTATAAACCTAACATCAAAAACAAGATCTGAATCCACTGGTATACCGTACTTAAATCCAAAGGATAAAACTGTTATAGCAAGTTCTCTTTCTAATTGACCTTCTTCCCCATAGATTTCGTTTATCTTAGCTCTTAAATCTTTTATTTCAAGTTTAGATGTATCTATTATTATATCTGCCCTATCCTTAAGTTCTCTTAATCTATTACGTTCAAGAGATATTCCCTTTATAACTCTACCATCTGGAGCTAGAGGGTGTTTCCTTCTACTTTCCTTAAATCTTTTAACTAAAACCTCATCTAAAGCGTCTAAAAATAATATTTCATATTTATATTCATTATCACTTAAATATTTTAAGCTTTCAGCTACTCCATCAAAGAATTTTCCACCTCTTATATCCATAACTAAAGCTATTTTCTCTATCTTTCCATGGCTCTGGCTACACGCCTCTGCAAACTTTGGTATTAATGTAGGAGGTAGATTGTCTACACAAAAATATCCTAAATCCTCTAAGTTCCTTGTGGCCTGCGTCTTTCCTGCCCCTGATAATCCTGTAACAATAACAAATCTCATCCTTCTGCCTCCTTATTTATAAAATTACTTTCTTCAATTAGTAATGTTGTATGTTATGATAATTAAACCTAAAAACTTAAACTTTCCAAATCTAAACTTAATTAACCACAAAAGCTTAAACCTTTTTAAATCTAATAATATACCTTAAAATAGATAAATTAACACATTAACTTAACTTAAAATATACGTATTGGTTTACTTTTTATTAAATTACTATTTCTATATTTAAGTTCCTATGATGTCCTTATTAAAGCTTTGTTAAAATAATCCGATTTTTAATATAAACATCTTTCTTTTTCATATTATATCATAGTCATAAATATATATGTATTATAATTTCTCTATAAAATTGTTATGTTAATCACTTTCTATAAGTTTACATATATTTTTAAAATCTATCATAATTATATATAAATATTTAATTAACTTTATAGTATTTTATTTTCAAATACTTATGGTAATTACTTGAAAAAATATGTATAATATATATATAATTGAATAAATAAGTAAATTTAATGATTTTTATACTATATATTTTTCACATTAAGGGACGAGTATACATTTAAGGTAAAGTATTCTACTTTATTGTATTTAATGCTATAATTACTCTTATATACGTAATTAGGAGTGAACGCAATGTTAGAAACTAAATTTATAGAACTGATTTTAAGGGGACTTCCAGAAACTTTTATCGTAATTTTATTATCGCACTTACTCTTAAGGAAACCTATTTACAGAAAAAATTGTCTTATTTCTAGTATTTTACTTACATCCTTAGGTTTTTTAGTTAGACTCCTTCCAATACATTATGGGGTACATATAGTACTTAATGTATTTATTTATATATTAATATTAGTAAATACGTTAAATTTTAGCCTAAACGAAGCCGTCTCCGCGTCAATTATAACCTTTATTTTACAACTTACTAGTGAGGCTGCAAATATATTTCTTATAACTACTTTTATATCACCTAATTTAGACTTAAATAACTTAGGCCCTATTTGTAAAACCTTATATGGATTACCCTCACTAATAATTATGATTATACTTACATCATTATACTATTTTCATTCTAAGAAAAGAAAGGTTCTATAGCAGTATGAATATGCTTAATTTATCTAAACGTATATCAGATAAACTTTCTAAAGAACTCCAACTAGATAGGGAATCTAATGAAGTTATAGCCTATGGTGCCTTTGCATTTATACAAATTATTATTTCAATTTTAGTTGTTTCTATTATAGGATACTTCTTAAATATACTTGTAGAAGTATTAATAATCTCATTTTCGGTTAGTATACTTAGAAAATTTTCTGGAGGTGTACATGCTACCTCTCCAAATAGATGTCTCCTTATTGGGACCTTCTTTTGTGTAATTCAAGGATTAGTTTCTAAAAAACTTTCTTTATTAATGAATATTGATATGCTATTAATTTTATGTATTTTATCATTTACTTTTACTTATTGCATAGTTTATAAATTAGCTCCTGTAGATAGTAAAAATAAATCTATTAAAAATTTAAATAAGAGAGCTAGTTTAAAAATAAAATCTATAAATGTAATAACCTTATATTTAGTGTTATTTATATGTGGTACATACTACCGTAACAGCCTTCCATTATCTTATTCTATTAGTTTATTATCCGGAACATTATGGCAAGTATTTACTCTCACTAGTATTGGTAAATTACTACTAATTAATATAGATAGTTTCTTAAATAGATTATGGAGGAGTATTTATGAAAAAGTTTAGTAAAGGTTTTTTCACATTAGCTGCTGCTGCTTTAACATTGCTTGCAACTAATGTTGCTTCAACAGCATGTAACTGGTTCTTATATCAACCTGAAGAACCAGAGTCCTTAAGAGAAGAGTAAATAATCGAAGAAATAGGGTCGGAATTTCCGACCTTATTTCTTCTAAAAGTATAAAGAGGTGCGGAAATTTTGAAGAATCATTTAATAGAAAACAAAAAAGATACAATAAATAATATACTTTCCATGGTTAAATTAGCTTCATTACTATTTTCAGGAATAGCAATATTTAGTTCCTCTTTTGAAAATATCCACGCTACTATATTAACCTATAATATGTACTCTTCATTTATAGTCTTATTTTCATTAACTTTAATATATGCTCTATGGTCTTTCTCTACCATTCCAAAGTTTGAAGGCCGAGTATTGAAATTAATTATCCTTGGCGAAAATTTAAGTTTTTCTTTAGTGTTTACGTTAGTAATTGTATTCTCTGGCGCTCATGAAAGTAATTATAAGCTTTTATTTTTACTAATAATTATAACATCCACTATTCAGTCTGGAATGAGGTCTGGCTTAATTACTGCTACTATCTCTTCCACAATAGTACTAATTATAGATTTAATATATGGAACTTCTAGTCCTGTTAATATCTATTTTGAAAATGATTTACTAATAGCAGGAGTTTTTATCTTAACTGCCTGGCCTCTTGGTTATTATGTGGAGTCTGAAAGAAGATATATAAAGAAATTAGAAGATATGGTGAATTTAGACGGACTTACAGAACTTTATAATCATAGGTATTTCTATGATTCTTTAACCTATATTATTGATTATCATAAAAAAGAAAATAAGCCAGTTTCCATGGCATTTATAGATATAGATTATTTTAAACATTATAATGATCTTTATGGTCACCAACAAGGAGACTTAGTTTTAAAAGAGGTAGCAAATATATTAAGAGAAGCAGTACGCCCCTCTGATATAGTGGCTAGATATGGTGGGGAGGAATTTTCTATAATTTTCCCTAACACTAATGAAAACGATGCTGTTTTATTAGCTGAAGAAATAAGAAGAAGAATAGAAGAGTATTACTTCTTCGGTGAAGAAAATCAGCCTAATGGCACACTAACTATTTCTCTTGGAATATCATCTTTTCCATCTAAGGCAAAAGATGATATAGATCTTATAAAGTCTGCTGATGATGCACTTTATAGGGCAAAATTCTTTAATAAAAACCAAGTTATGACTTACACCTCAGTATTAGATGAATTAAAAAAGGATATTGAGGAAAATGAAATTGATCTAGTTACTTCTATAAAAACACTTATAAGTGTAATCAATGCTAAGGATAAATATACCTATGGCCATGTAGAAAGGGTTGTTATGTATAGCAGGCTTATAGCTGATAAATTAAACTTAAGTGAGGAAGATAAAAAAGCCTTAATATATAGTGCTTATATGCATGATATCGGAAAAATTAATATAAGCTCAGATATTCTTAATAAGAAAATGCCCTTAACCAAAGATGAATGGGAAATTCTAAAGCAGCACCCTGCTGAAGGGGTAAATATAATAAAAGAGGTTGCTTCGTTAAACTATGTATCTCCATTAATACTTCACCATCATGAAAGGTATGATGGAAAGGGTTACCCTTATGGCTTAAAAGGAGAAGATATTCCTTTTTTATCTAGAGTATTAACTGTTATAGATAGCTTTGATGCTATGACCTCTAATAGACCTTATAATAAAAGAAAATCATTTAAAGAGGGAATTGAAGAGCTTAAAAGCAACTCTGGTACCCAATTTGATCCAGATATAGCTATGGAATTTATAGATATTATTAAGGATCATGACGATGCCTTTAGTAGCCTTATTTAAAAGAATAGGAGATTCTTCTATGAAAACTAGATTAAATAAAAAATTATATCTATTTATTGTGATACATATATGTATTAACTTTATAATCTCTATTCTATCTAAAAATATAAACTTATCTAAAGAAGGAGAGCTAAATCTCCTTCTTATTACTTTTTTCACATATTTATTTTTTTCAATTTTACCACCATTGTTATATTTAAAGTTTATAGATAAAATTAACCCCCTAGTATATATTAAAGGTAAAAGTAATACATTAAACGGAGTAGTAAAAGGTGTATTAATTAGTGCATTTATATTTTTAGTTTTATTTCTTAAAAATAATTTAATTGTTAACCTAACTGTAAGTCCATATATACTTTTGGGAAGAGCTTTAGTTGCTCCCTTTGAAGAAATAACCTTTAGAGGATTCTACTTAAATAAATTTAATGAGCATATGAATTTACTTAAGGCATCTATCTTTACGTCATTAATTTTTGCTTCTGTTCATATTCCTAATTTAATTAGTAATGGATCATTAAACTTAATACCTTTAATACAAATATTTATAGTAAGTCTTTGGCTATCTTATATTTATAAAAAAACTGATTCTCTTATAGCAAGTATTTTAAGTCATGCCACCTATAATATGTGCCTTTTACTGTTATTTTAACGGGGACGGTTAACAACCAACTTTACCTTTAAGAAAACTCTTAGAACGGTTAACAACTTTTAGACTACTAGTTTTTTTATAAAATTTAGGGACGGTTAACAACTTTTAAGCTTTTAATTTAAATTAAAAAGGGATGGTTAAGAACTTAATATTTAAGAATTTTACTATCTTAAATGCAATTAAGTTGTTAACCGTCCCTATTTATTAAGACTTTAAGTTGTTAACCGTCCCTATTTTATTAACTCTCTCATAGCTTGTATAAGTTTTTTGTTCTCTTCCATAGTTCCTATAGTTATTCTAAGCCAATTTGGCATACCTAAAAGGAATCCCGGTCTTATTATTATTCCTTTTTTAAGTAGAGCATCAAATATTGGTTTATCATCTCTATTTAAATCTACCATTATAAAGTTTGTATGAGTATCTATATAAGTAAGTCCCATATTCTTAAATTCTTTATATAAATATTCTTTACCTTCTCTATTTGTATCTAAAACCCTCTTTAAGAAATCATCATCATTTATAGCTGCCGTTGCTCCTACTTGAGCATATAAGCTAACATCAAAAGGATTTACAACCCTATTTATATATTGAACCATATCTTCACTAGCGATTCCATATCCACATCTTAAGGAAGCTAGTCCATAAGCTTTAGAGAAAGTCCTTAAGATTATCATATTAGAATACTTCGGTAATAGTTCAAAAGAGTTTGGAAAATCATTGCTTTCTACATATTCTACATAAGCTTCGTCCATAACTATAATTACATTACTTGGTATTCTATCTAATACCTTCATTAGTTCTTCTTTAGTAAAAATGTTACCTGTTGGATTATTTGGATTACAGAACCATATTATCTTCGTTTTATCTGTTATTGCGTCAACCATTTTTTCAATATCTAATCCATTATTTTTCATAGGAATTTTTACACATTCTGCTCCCATAAGCTTTGTGTTTGATTCATATCTTGGGAATGTAACTTCTGCCATAATGCTTTCTTCACCCTCGTTTAAGAAGGTATTACATAATACTTTTATTAAAGAGTCTGATCCAGCTCCACAGAATATTTGGTTATTAGAAACATTAAACTTCTTAGCAATAGAAGATTTTAACTCAAAACTTCCTGAGTCTGGATATAAGCTTGTATCATCTAATAATGATTTTATAGCTTCTTTAACTTTTGGAGAACATCCTATTGGATTCTCATTAGAAGCTAATTTTATTACTTCTTCTAATCCAAGTTCTCTTTTAACTTCACTTATAGGCTTACCAGCAACATACTTATCGGTGTTTAAAACCTGTTTTCTAACTAATTTATCCATAATTTTTCCAGGTAATTACCTGAAGCCACCTCCTAAATATTTTTATTCCCACAAATCTCTCTTTTCACAATCTTATAATACATAATATAATTATAACTGTCAATTTAGCTCTTAAACGTGTTAAATTGTTTGCTATAATATTAAAAATTAGTTATAAGCTTTTCAACAAATATGCCGAATCTTCGGGAATTTCTAAGCATACAAAAAGAGTTTTATTGAAATTACAATAAAACTCTTTTTGTATGCCCTATATAATATTAATTATATATATTATTAACTTCTTATTATACTCTCTTATTTCATTCTCTACTGTGTAGATTAAAGATAATTTTAATTTGAATTTTCTTAGGGCATCTATACTAGATTAGACTTAAAATCCCCTAGAGAATCTTAATTAAGATAAATCTTCTCCAATGATTCTTACTTCTGGATGCAAGTCTACTCCATAACTTTCCTTAACTGTTTTTTGAACATGCTCTATTAAATCTAATATGTCCTTTGCTGTAGCATTTCCTTTATTTATTATAAATCCAGCATGTTTTTCTGATACAGCGGCCCCTCCAATAGAAGTTCCCTTAAGTCCTAAATCTTGAATTAATTTTCCTGTAAAGTATCCTTCTGGTCTTTTAAAAGTACTTCCTGCTGATGGATACTCTAATGGCTGCCTATCTTCTCTTTTCTTAGTTAAATCTTTTATTCTACTATCTATAGTTACATGTTCACCTTTTTTAAGTTTTAGGATAACGCTTAAAACAACATAACCTTTTTTCATTATTACTGATGTTCTATATCCAAGTTCTAAATCATCTCTTTGAACTTCTAATATCTTACCATCATTATCTAAAACCACTACCTTATCTGTAACATAGCTCATTTCTCCATCATAAGCTCCTGCATTCATAAATATAGCTCCACCTATGCTTCCAGGTATCCCACATGCAAACTCAAATCCAGTTAAGTAATTATCTAAGGCTGCTTTAGATACATTTTTAAGTTCTGCACCACACTGCGCCGTTATTATTTCTCCCTCAACAGTTATATCCTTAAGCTCTGTAAGTTTTATAACAACACCTCTTAGGCCCCCATCTTTAACAAGAAGATTAGACCCATTTCCTATAATAAAATAAGGGATATCTTTATCTCTACAATAATTAACTACACTTATTACTTTTTCAATTGTATCTGGAATAACCATTATATCTGCTGGTCCTCCAACCTTAAAGTAAATATGGTTTTTCATAGGTTCATTTAGTAAAATGTTGTTTTCTCCAACTAAAGATTTTAGCTCTAATGCACAATTTTTAAAATAATTCATTTCCGTACTCCTCAGCCCTTATTTATTAGTTTAAATCCAAAACATAAGTATAGTATAAAATATTTTTATAACCTTAATCAAGGATTTAATTATATAAATTATATAATTTATATATCTTTAAGTTTTCCTTTTCCTTTTAAATATTCTATTATCTTATACTTATGAGTATTCATTATAAGTTCATCTGGCATATCAACCTTTTGTAACAAAGAATAAGCCTTATCTAGAACACCTATTTCAGTACAAAAATGAGAATCACTTCCCATGATAACGCGTACATTATATTTTTTACATAGCCTTGCTATATTTAAACAGTTTTCTTCACAACCAGGTCTTGATCTAAAGGAGCTATTATTTATTTCAATAATTTTATCCATTTCCTTTGCTTTTCTTACAACTAATTCTTCATCTATAGGAAAGCTTGGATTTCCAGGATGTCCTATTATATCTACAAACTTATTATCCATTGCTCCTAAAAGAGCATTAGTATTTTCTTCTAATGTACCTGGAGTTATACAAACATCATGAAGGCTTGCAATAATAATATCAAGTCTGTTTTCTTGTATTATAAGTGGTATATCTAGATTACCATTAAAATCTATTATATTAGCTTCGCAACCTTTTAATATAGTTATTCCTTCTACTTCTCTTGGAATAACCTTTAAATTTCCAAAGTAAAATATATTAGGTCCTCCTGGCATTTTAGGACCATGATCTGTTACTCCCAGTATCTCTAGTCCCTGCTTTTTTGCATATTGTATATTCTCCATTAAGGTAGAATATGCATGACCACTAACATAAGTATGTGTATGAGTGTCTAATACCCATTTCATTTATTTCTCCTCCTTTGTAAAAAAGTTTATTATACTTTCTGCACTTTTTTTATCTATGGAGGGGGTTTCTAGCAATTCTTCTAAAGTTGCCTTTTTAATATTATCTATAGAAGTAAATTTAGTCAATAGTTCTCGCTTTCTTTTAGAGCCCACATTTGGTATTTCATCTAAAATAGAGTAGAAACTCTTCTTATCTCTTAAAGTTCTATGGTAAGTTATAGCAAACCTATGAACCTCATCCTGTATACGTGTTATAAGCTTTAATGCATTTCTCTTCTTTCCAATTTCTACCTCTATATTATTATATATAATTCCCCTAGTTTGGTGCTTATCATCCTTAACCATTCCTGCCACTGGGATTGTAACACCTAATTTATCTAATACATCAAGAGCAACATTAACTTGACCACGTCCCCCATCCATAAGAATCAAATCTGGAAATACAGAGAATTTTCCTGAAGTAAAGTTAAGCTTTTTCTCTTGAATTTCCTTAACCTCATCTAATCCATGTTTAAATCTTCTAGTAAGAATTTCTCTCATAGAATCATAGTCATTAGCTCCATATACTGTCTTTATCTTAAATCTTCTATAATCACTGTTCTTAGGTTTTCCATTTTCAAATACAACCATAGAACCTACAGAATCAAATCCTTGAAGATTAGAAATATCATAAGCCTCGATTCTATGTGGAGTTTCATCTAAATCCAAAATATCACGAAGTTCTTCCATAGAAATCTTATATAGTTCTTTATCTTGAAGAATCTTAATCTTAAACTGCTCAAGGGTTATTTTAGCATTCCTTAAAACCATGTTAATAAGGTCTTTTTTCTCTCCCTTTTTAGGAATTTTAATAAATGATTTACTCCCTCTTTTAAGAGTAAGCCATTGTTCTAAAAGATCCCTCTCATCCTCTTCAATATCTGGAACATATATATGTTTTGGTACAACAGCTGTACCTCCATAAAAGCTTTTTATAAATTCTGCTATTATCTCTTTCTTATCTTCTTCATTCCTGTTCTCAATGATGAAATCCTCTCTTCCAGTAATTTTTCCATCCCTTGAGAAGAAAATCTGGATACATGTATCTTTTTCATCACTATATGTATTTATAAAGTCCTCATCATCTACACTACCTAAGAATACCTTTTGCTTCTCTGATATTTTTTCAATAGCATTAATTTTATCTCTTAAATTGGCTGCTTTTTCAAATTCTAAATTTAGAGCTGCCTCTTCCATATCCTTTTTCACTTTATTTATTATATCTTGATTCTTACCATTTAAAAGATTTATAATCTCATTTATAGTTTTTTTATATTCTTCTTTACTTTCATATCCTGCACAAGGAGCATTACATTTTTTTATGTAATAATTTAAGCAAGGCTTTATAAAAGGTCCTTCCTCTAATATATTTCTTTTACATGTTCTTATAGGAAATATCATTTTAATTAATTCTAAGGTCTCATATACAGAAGATGCATCAGTATATGGTCCAAAATACTTATTTCCATCCTTTTGAAAGCTTCTTGTCATTATAACTCTTGGAAAATCTTCATTAGTTATTACCTTTATAAATGGATAATGCTTGTCATCCTTTAATAATATATTGTATCTAGGCCTATACTTTTTTATAAGGTTACATTCTAATATAAGGGCCTCCATTTCAGAATCTGTTACTATATATTCAAACTCAGAAATATGAGATACCATAACTCTTACCTTTTCAGAATGGTTTTTAGAGTTCTGAAAATACTGTCTTACCCTATTCTTAAGTACTTTAGCCTTACCCACATATATAATTTCTCCTAAAGAGTTTTTCATTAAATATACTCCTGGTTTATCTGGAAGTATTTTTAACTGATATTCAAAATCAAACATCATATTCCTCCTAAATAGACTTAAAGACGCTTAAAAATAATTAGCTACAAAGTTAGTGACTTTGTTTTAAACTTCATAAATATACTTTATTTATACACCTAGTATAAACATAATATATTTTATTGTCTAATACCAAATATTCCTATCCTTTTCACTAATTATTCTCTTTAATATACTTTAAGGAAAAGTCCTAAGACTTTTCCTTAAGATTATTTACTTAAAGCTGTTCTCATTATGCTGGATGCAGCTGTTGCAGCCTTACCGCCTCCAACGCCTCCATTTTCAATAATTACAGCAATGGCTATCTTAGGATTATCATAAGGTGCAAATCCTATAAACCATGAATGTGGCACTGCATCTTTTCCATTTTTATCAAGGTGGTCTGCTGTTCCTGTTTTCCCTGCAGCATTTAATCCTTTAAAAATAGATGAGTCTACAGTTCCATTATCTATTACTGATTTCATATAAGGCTTTAAAGTTTTTGCTGTATTAGCTGACATTGCTCTTCCTAATTCCTTAGACTTTACAGTATCCACTGTTTTCCCTTCAAAGTTTAATATGTTACTTACAAGTTTCGGCTCCATTATAACTCCATCATTAGCTACTGCTGAAGCAACTAGAGCCATTTGCATTGGACTCGCTAATATACTACTTTGCCCTATACCACTTTGAGCTATATTTCCCTTCTCATAGGATTCAAGTTTTGGAAAACTACTCTTAGCTATACTTAGACCTTCTGAAGGTATTGGTTTATTAAAATAAAACTTTTCTGATGTTTCCTTTAATTTATCATTACCAAGCTCCATAGCTAAGGTTCCAAAAACCACATTACTGGACTTTCTAAAAGCATCTGCAAACTTTATATTTCCATTAGCATATCCTCCATAGTTACTTAATGACTGTTTTTCATTAAAGACTATCTTACCATTATCCTCAAAAACCCTAGTAGTAAGATTTGGCATATTTTCTAAGGCTGATGTGGCAGTAACTACCTTAAAAGTGGATCCTGGAGCATATAATCCTTGAGTTGCTCTATTTATAAGAGGAGAATCCTCTCCTGATATTTTTTTATTGTTTATATCATTATATACAGCTTCTAAATTATTAGGATCATAGGTAGGCTTTGAAACCACAGCTAAAACCTCTCCAGTTTTAGGATTTAAAACAACAGCAGCACCCTTATTATTTCCTATAGCATCATAAGCTGCCTTTTGAATGTCATAGTCTAAGGAAGTATTTAGAGAGTTTCCTACCTTTTCTTCTGCTTGCCTATTGTTAAAGGCTTCTTTTATACTAAAATTCTTTAGAGCTTCCTTTATATTAAAAAATGTATTTTTAGTATTCATAAGCTCTTCATCATATTGTTTTTCAAGATCTGTAACCCCATATTTAGGATCTACATAACCTAGTACATGAGCAAAAAGGTCTCCTGATGGATAGGATCTTTTCTGAGTTAAAGTATCCTTCCTCTCACTCTTAGTTAGCTCTTTTCCATTCCTATCATATATGGTCCCTCTTAACACTTCATTTCTCTTAGCCCAAAGCCTTTTATTACTGGTGCTAGCTGCAAGAGTTGGTGCTTTAAATGTAGTGAAATAAGCTATATAGGTTATTAAAGCTAAAAAACAAAGGAGGAATACTATTAAAACTTTTTTTACTTCATTTGTTAAATCTTGCTTCATATTAACCCTCCTCAGATATCTTTTGAATTATTGCCATTGCAAAGAATCCAGTAAGCATAGAACTTCCTCCATAACTTACAAAGGGTAATGTTATTCCAGTTAAAGGAATAGCATTCATGACTCCCCCAACTATAACTAAAACCTGACTTGCAAACATGGCACTAAATCCAACTGCTAAAAGCTGTGAAAATTTATCATTTACATAAATAGCTGCCCTCATACATCTGTAGAACATTAAGAAAAATAGAATCATTATCCCAAATCCCATTATAATTCCAAGTTCCTCACATATTATAGCGAATATGTAGTCTGTGGTATTAACAGGAACAAATCCTGGATATCCTTTTCCAAGGCCTGCTCCAAATAATCCTCCTGATGCTATAGAATACAGTCCCTGAACTATTTGATATCCTTGTTCATTAGCATATTTAAACGGATCCTTCCATATCATAACCCTTACTCTTACGTGACTAAAAAGTTTATAACTAGCAATGGCTCCTCCTACTGAAAGTACAAAAGTAGCTATAATATACTTTACTTTAGAAGTAGAAAGATATAGCATGGTTACAGATATTCCAAAGAATATTAATACTGATCCTAAATCCTTTTGTATTACCATAAATCCTAAGGAATATATAACAACTAAAGCTGGTTTTATTAATGAGTGAAAATGTCCATCATAATTCCTTAAGGTTGATGCTAAATAAGCAGTTAAGAAAAGTTTCCCTATTTCTGATGGTTGAAAACTTATTGGTCCAATTATAACCCAGTTTTTGGCTCCATAAACTTCTTTACCTATAAATGTAGCCATTGCCATAAATATTAATGTGCCTATAAGATATAGCTTGTCATATTTAGCAAAGCTTTTTAAATCTGGAAGTAAAACCACTGTTAAAACATAGGCAGTTATTCCTGCTGTAAACCAAACAGTTTGTTTTATAGCAATGGATGGGTTAATTCTATATAGAATAACAATACCTATCATAGATAATATAAACACAAAAAGTAATAAATATTTATCTCCATCTGAAAAATACTTTCTTATTATAAAATGAGAGTATGCAAGAAGAAGTGCCATGGCTACTCCTAAAATTACTGCCCTCTTATCAAACTCTGGTTTTAATAAAGATAAATTACAAAACATAGCAAAAAGTAATAAATACACAAAGAATAGCATTTTCTTTTCATCTCTTAAGCTACTTTTCACAGACTCACCTACTTACCTTATTATTTTTAATTCTACTTATCCTATTATTTTAAATTCTACGCTTCCTATTTTTATTTTATCCCCTTCTTCAACATATCTTTTTCCTTTTATATCTTC
This sequence comes from Clostridium hydrogeniformans DSM 21757, assembly GCF_000686705.1. GTDB lineage: Bacteria > Bacillota > Clostridia > Clostridiales > Clostridiaceae > Clostridium_Z > Clostridium_Z hydrogeniformans. Next base: position 249,328 of record NZ_JMLJ01000006.1, read on the forward strand.
TTCATTTATAAATGTTCCATTAGTTGAGTTTAAATCTTCTATTATGCATTGATTATTTCTTAAATATATTTTTGCATGATATCCTGATACATATTGGTCATTTAAAATTATAGAGTTATCATCTCTTCTTCCTAAGGTAATTTCCCCATTTATAGGTACTACTGCTCCAACCTTTAAAGTATTATTTTCTCCTGATGATATAACCTCAAGACCTAAGGAAGCCTTTTTTAATCTCTTTTTCTTTCCTCCGTTACGTACATCCTTTGCCATTATCTTTAAAGAAAATATTATTATAGAATATAGAATCACTATAAATATTGCTGTAAATGCAAAAGTTAAAATCTTATTCATTCCTTACACCTCTTCGACTTATTTAAAATCATCCCTATTATTATACCATCATTTCATGGAAAAAATGTTAAAAAAACATTTCTAAAAATATAACATGATTTAATTACTAAATATCCAATAATAAATATGTATTATTCCATTGAAAAATTAAGACCTTATTACTAAAATTAATTCTAATTTAGTAATAAAGCCTTATATATTATTAAAATCAATTAAAAATTTATTAATAAGTCTTTATATTTAGATTACCCTTATTCTAACCATTAGATAAAATATTATTTAAATAATATCCTGTATAAGAGTTTTTATTATTAGCTACTTGCTCTGGAGTTCCCTTAGCTATAATAGTTCCTCCCTTGTCTCCACCTTCTGGACCAAGGTCTATTATATAGTCACAACATTTTATAACATCTAGGTTATGCTCTATTACAACTACAGAATTCCCTCCTTCTACTAGCCTTTGAAGTATGGTTACAAGCCTTGCCACATCATCTACATGTAATCCTGTAGTAGGTTCATCTAATATATATAATGTCTTTCCTGTGCTTCTCTTTGAAAGTTCATAGGCAAGTTTTATTCTTTGAGCCTCTCCTCCCGATAACTGAGTAGATGGCTGACCTAGTCTTACATATCCAAGTCCTACATCATATAGAGTCTGAAGTTTATTTTTTATTCTTGGTATATTTTCAAAGAATTCTACTGCTTCCTCTACAGTCATTTTTAGTATATCATCTATATTTTTACCCTTATATCTAACTTCTAAGGTCTCTCTATTATATCTCTTTCCTTTACATACCTCACATGGTACATATACATCAGATAAGAATTGCATTTCTATTTTTATTATTCCATCTCCACTACAAGACTCGCATCTTCCTCCTTTTACATTAAAGGAAAATCTGCCTGGCTTATATCCTCTCATTTTTGATTCTGGAGTTGATGAAAACACTTCTCTTATTATATCAAAAACTCCTGTGTAAGTAGCAGGATTTGAACGTGGAGTTCTTCCTATAGGACTTTGGTCTATATCTATTATTTTATCTATATTTTCAAATCCCTTAATTTCCTTATAGGCTCCTGGAATATTCTTAGACTTATTTATAATCTTATTTAGTCCCTTATAAAATATTTCATTTATAAGAGTACTCTTCCCTGATCCTGAAACTCCTGTTACTGCTGTAAGATTTCCTAATGGAACTTTCACACTAACATTTTTAAGATTATTTTCCTTGGCTCCAATTATTTCTATGGAAAGTCCGTTTCCTTTTCTTCTTTCCTTAGGGATTTCTATCTTTTTCTTACCAGTTAAATATTGTCCTGTTAAAGAAGTTTCACATGCCTTAACTTCATCTATGGTTCCTGCAACAACAACCTCTCCTCCATGTTCTCCAGCCCCTGGACCTATATCAACTACATAGTCAGCTTCTCTTATGGTATCCTCATCATGTTCTACTACAACTAAGGTATTTCCAATATCTCTAAGATGCTTTAATGTTGCTATCAACCTATCATTATCTCTTTGATGAAGTCCTATACTTGGCTCATCAAGAATATATAAAACTCCAACTAAACTAGAACCAATTTGGGTTGCAAGTCTTATTCTTTGAGCTTCTCCTCCTGACAATGTTCCTGCTTTTCTTGATAGATTTAGATAATCTAATCCTACATCTATTAAAAACTTAAGTCTTGAAGAGATTTCTTTTAGTATTTGATCACTTATTATTTTATTTTTCTCTGAAAGATTTAATGAATTTAAGAATTCAAGCTCTTCTTTTATAGGCATAACACAAAAATCATTTATATTTTTATCTTCAATCTTTACTGAAAGAGCCTCTGGCTTAAGTCTAGCTCCCTTACATTTAGTACAATGATTATCACTCATAAAAGCTTCTATTTCTTGCTTTATGTAATCTGACCCTGTCTCCCTATATCTTCTTTTAAGAGAATTTATTACTCCCTCGTAGTTATGCATATATGTTCCTTGTACATTTTCCTTTTCATACTTTACTACAAGCTTTTCTCCTTTAACTCCATAAAGAAGTACATCCACAACTTCTGTTTTAAGATCTTTAATAGGTGTATCTAAAGAAAATTTATATTTCTCAGTTAATGCAGTCATGACAGCGTAAGTCCATGAATCTTCTTTCATTCTGCCTTCTCCCCAAGGAGATATGGCTCCTTCTCTTATGCTTTTAGTCTTATCTGGAATTATAAGATCCTCATCTATTTCCATTAAAGTTCCAAGACCATCACAATGATCACATTTTCCAAAAGGAGAGTTAAAAGAAAATAACCTCGGTGCCAATTCATCTATACTTATACCACATTCTATACATGCAAATTTTTCTGAAAACAGCATATCATAAGGCTCTTCTTCTAATACATTAATTATTATCAAACCCTCTGAAAGCTTAAGAGCTGTTTCTATAGAATCAGTAAGTCTACTTCTTACATCATCCCTTACTATTAAACGGTCAATGACAGCTTCTATATTATGCTTTATATTTTTTTCAAGCTTAATTTCGTCTTCAGTAATTTCTAAAAGTTCTCCATCTATTCTTGCTCTAACAAATCCGTTCTTCTTTATGTTCTCAATTACCTTTTCATGAGTTCCTTTTCTTCCTCTAACTATAGGTGAAAGTACTTGAAGCTTGGTTCTTTCAGGTAATTCTAAAATTTTATCCACCATTTGATCAACACTTTGTTGAGATATTTCTTTTCCACACTTTGGACAATGAGGTGTTCCTATTCTTGCATACAAAAGTCTTAAGTAATCATATATCTCTGTAACAGTACCCACTGTAGAACGTGGATTTCTGCTAGTAGTCTTTTGATCTATTGATATTGCTGGTGATAGTCCTTCTATGTACTCCACATCTGGCTTATCCATCTGTCCTAAAAACTGTCTTGCATAAGAGGATAAACTCTCAACATATCTTCTCTGACCTTCTGCATATAAGGTATCAAAAGCTAATGAAGACTTACCAGATCCTGAAAGTCCAGTAAAAACTACTAGCTTATCTCTTGGGATCTCTAAGGATACATTCTTTAAGTTATTTACCTTAGCTCCTTTTATAACTATTTTATCCTTCATACTTATCTCCTTTAAAATAGGTTTTATTAAACATCACACATATATATTATTTATTAACTATATTAATCTTAAACCCAAACACACGTTTGTGTCAATATGGGACGGTTAACAATTATCTTTCTTTAAAATTTTTTTATTAGTTTATAAACTTTCTTTAAGTTTTTCTATGTTAATTTTTTTATTTTTATAAATTTAAGATGCTTGTCCAATAACATTTCACCAAAACTAAAAACAAAATTTATTTTTTATTTTTTTATTTATCACATAAAAATTCATCAAATATATTACTATATCTTTTATCATCAATAATTAAATTCAAGCCCATATTTGATAATTTAGATACCCTACTTTCAGTTGTATTACCAATAATTTTACATATCTCATCATAATTTATATCACATAAACTTCTTAGCAAAACTATCATTAACGCCTTAGGGTTTGATACTTTTCTTAAATTTTTAGTTTGTATACATTCTAATGAAAGATTAAACTTATTACAAATAAATCTAATTACTTTATCCCATGATATTGTTCTTTCAATTATATATCGTTTGCTCTCATATTTTGTTTTTTCATTTTTAAATTCTACATCATCTTTATGTTTTTCTTTGCAAATAAATATAGCTTTCATATATTCTGCTTTTGCAATATTAGAGTTTTTCGAAAACATAGCCAGTATGAACTCACTATCTAATACCTGAAACTCATCTTTTTTTATTCCAATATATGTACCTAAACTTGAGAATCTGTATTTCTCTGGTGCCTTTTTATAAGACCTTATATCTAAAACATTATTATGAATATATAGTGAAAGACTATATAAATATCTATCATCTTTTATTAGCTTACTTTTAAATCTATCCTGAAATAAATGTCCATGCCTTTTATACTTTGTATTAAAATATCTAGCATATTTAAAATTTATACAATGCATTATCTTAGAAATATCTGCTCCGTTAACATCTATTATAAAATGCCCATGATTGCTCATTAAGCAAAAAGCATATACCTTAAATAAATACATCTTCTGATAATGTCTTAATATACTCATATATTTACATTTATCCTCATTATCTTTAAAAAGATCCACCTCACTTATACTTCTAACCATTATATGGTATATACCATCTTCACTCTTAATTCTAGCTATTCTTGGCATAATATCACCTCCATTAAACTGATTATAGACATGGAAATATGATATTATTCATTACTTATATATTTAGTTTTTTATTTGTTAAATTCAAATAAGTTGTTAACCGTCCCCAATTATCATTAAAAAAACTCCAACTCAATTTTGAGTCGGAGTTTTTGAGAATTATCGTAACTACTTAGAAAGTATTTCTTCTACTAATTCTTCTGCTGAGTCTGCTTCCATAGGATCACCATTAACAAATGCAAAGCTTCTTCCTGTAGCACATACGTGGCAGTATCCTAAGCATCCTTGTATTTCTACTTCTGTTTCTGGTGACTTTTCCTTTATTAACTTTTCTATTTCCTCATGACCTTCATTGTTCATGCATAATTCAACTAACATAAAAAAACCTCCTAATAAATTAAATAATTGATAATAATTATCTCTTAATAACTTATCTTAATTATACAACTGATAAGTTATAATGTAAATAGTTTTAAATTAAATTTTATAAATTCTTTTTTAGCTCATCAATCTTATCCCTAAGTTTAGCTGCCTTTTCAAACTCAAGACTTTTTGCTGCCTCCATCATTTCCTTAGTATATCCATCTATAAGATTTATTATGTCTTCTTTTGTCATAATATTTTCTTTTAATTCAGTATCTTTATTTTCCTCTACAACTGTTGAAGTTTCTATTATATCTCTAACATCCTTCTTAACCGTTGTTGGTATTATTCCATGTTTTTCATTGTAATCCATTTGTATTTCTCTTCTTCTATTTGTTTCACTAATTGCCTTATTCATAGATCTAGTTATTGTATCTGCATACATTATGACTTTACTTTCTGAATTTCTCGCTGCCCTACCTATGGTTTGAATTAAAGCAGTTTCTGACCTTAAGAACCCTTCTTTATCTGCATCTAATATAGCAACTAAAGCAACTTCTGGTATATCTAGACCTTCCCTAAGTAAGTTAATCCCTACTAAAACATCAAATTCGCCTGTCCTAAGTTCCTTTATTATTTTCATTCTTTCTATGGTATCTATATCAGAATGAAGGTATGTAGTTTTTACATTAAGTTCTTTAAGATATTTTGTTAGGTCTTCTGACATTCTCTTTGTTAGCGTTGTAACTAAAATTCTAAAGCCTTTTTCTATTGTCTTATTTATTTCTGCATATAAATCATCAATCTGTCCCTTTATAGGTCTAACCTCAATTTCTGGATCTAAAAGTCCTGTTGGTCTTATTATTTGCTCTGCTACCACCTTCGAATGATCCATCTCATAGGCAGCTGGTGTTGCACTTACAAAGACTACCTGATTTAACTTTTGCTCAAATTCATTAAATTTTAATGGTCTATTATCATAAGCAGAAGGTAATCTGAATCCATATTCTACCAAGGAATCTTTTCTTGATCTATCTCCTCCATACATGGCCTTAACTTGAGGCATAGTTACATGACTCTCATCTATAAACATTAAGAAATCATCTGGAAAATAATCCATAAGAGTAAGTGGTGAACTACCTGATGCTCTTCCATCAAAAATTCTAGAATAGTTCTCTATACCACTGCAATATCCCATTTCTCTTATCATTTCTATATCAAAATTTGTTCTTTGTTTTAATCTTTGAGCCTCTAAAAGTTTATCTTGGGATATTAAAGCCTTAAGTCTATTTTCAAGTTCTCCTTCTATTTCTTTAACTGCTCCTTCAATCTTATCTGCTGAAGTAGCAAAGTGAGATGCAGGAAATATTGAAATATGTTTTCTATCAGCTAATATATTACCCGTTAATACATCAAATTCTCTTATCCTATCAATTTCATCTCCAAAAAACTCTACTCTTATTCCTTTACTACTAGATGAAGCTGGTATAATATCTAAAACATCTCCTCGTACTCTAAATGTACCTCTAGAAAAATCTATCTCATTTCTTTCATATTGTATTTCCACAAGCTTCTTTATTATCTCATCCCTATCTTTTATCATTCCCGGTCTTAATGATATAGTAAGCTTTTTATATTCTTCTGGATTACCTAATCCATATATACACGATACCGATGCAACAATTATTACATCATTTCTTTCTAAAAGAGCTGAGGTTGCAGAGTGCCTTAACTTATCTATTTCATCATTTATAGCCGCATCCTTCTCTATAAATGTATCTGTTTGAGGTACATAAGCCTCTGGTTGATAGTAATCATAATAGGATACAAAATACTCTACAGAGTTATTTGGGAAAAATTCTTTAAACTCTGAACATAATTGGGCTGCTAAAGTTTTGTTATGGGCAAGAACAAGGGTTGGTTTTTTTACTCTCTCTATTATATTAGCCATGGTAAAGGTCTTACCTGATCCTGTAACTCCAAGAAGGGTTTGAAACTTTTCTCCCTTTTCTATGGCAGTAGCTAATTTATCTACAGCCTCTGGTTGGTCACCTCTTGGCTTAAACTTTGAAACAATCTTAAATTCTTCCATAATTATTTATTACAACCTCCTTGTAAATTTATTATTAAAACTATTAACTTTATAAAATAATATTAAAATCCTAGTTTAATATTTAAAATCTCCTATAGAATAATAACCTAAAATTTTAGTTTATTATTTTAAAATTTTTTTAAATAATACGCTATTATTCCTATGTATAAATTAATTTTTAACCTTAAAACCCTATATTTATATATAAAAATTTTATCTTTCTCTCATAAATTTTAACTATTATAACTTCACTTAATACACATTTTACTTAAACTCTAAAACTATTATATAAAAATAAATATATATAAATTTTATCATATGTGTTCCTTAAAGAGAACATATATTCTTAATTAAAGTAATATGATTTATTCTTCCTTAATATATTTAAGCCTAAGTTAATCCATATAGATTCACATTAATATTGAGTTTACTTATTAAATGTACATACTTATTCTATAAATTTATATTTCATATGTTTTACATTTAAAAGTATTCAATTTACTCCTTACCTTAACATCTTGTTATATTAAGATTTTAGGATAATCTCAATTGAGCCTTTAGTCCTTAATTTTTAATTTACAAAAATTCATCATCTAAAAATTATTAATTCTAAATAATATTAATTAACTAGCATAATAACTCACTTAGTACTTTAAAAAAGTAATTATAAACTTTGTAAATTTTCCTATTTCACTCTCTACTTCTATTATTCCCCCATGAGCTTCCACTATAGATTTACTTAAAGCTAAACCTATTCCTACCGATTCCTTACTCTTATTTCTTTTACTTTTATAAAATCTTATAAATATCTTTGATATATCTTCTTTGTCTATCCCAACTCCATTGTCCTCAATAATAATCTTATTATATAAAGAATTATTTTCTAAGGATATTCTAACGTATCCGCTAGCATTATTATGCTCTATACCATTTTTCACAATATTTATTAATGCTTCTTCAAACCACTCTTTATCATGAACCATAAAAACTTCTTCTTTAGCTTCAAAAACTATTTTCACCTCATGTTCAAATGCTTTTTGGCTTAATATCTCTATTGAATTTTCTATAGTTTTATTTAAACTATAATTATTTTTATTAAAAATTATTGCTCCTGCATCTAACTTAGCAAGCTTTAAGAGATTCTTTATAAGCCACTCCATCCTATTAATTTGTATCCTAGAGTTATCTAAAAATTCTATTCTCTGATGTTTTGAAAGCTCTCTTTCACTTAATATATCATTAAACACCATAAGAGAAGATAAAGGCGTTTTAAGTTGGTGGGATATATCAGATAATAACTCAACTAAAAACACCTTTTCTTTACTTAACTTATCTATATTAGTCCTAAGCCTTTTCTTAACATCATTAAAAGCAAATTCTAACTTACCAAAATCCCCTTCCATATTACTACTATTATCCTTTAACTCTCCATCTAATACATATTTCATATCTTTTGTTAAGGTTCTTATGTTATTATATATACTTTTAAAGTTTAAATATATTGATATAGAGATTAATATACCAGCAAATACTAATGATAATATAATACTTACTGTTACTCCTTTTAAAGCTCTATAAATTTCCGGTACGAATTCTACTTCTAAATCTTCATGGTATCCATATTCTTTTAATATACTTCTGCCAACTTCCTCATCTTCTTTACTATTCCCCTTTGTTATTATTGGTATAAACTTTTCTATATCATAAGGATTTATTCTATAAACCTTTCCAATTAAAGCTTCATTTGATCTTATATAAGACACCTTTATTTCATTAAATTTTATATTTAAAAAAATTATATTTAATCCTAAGGTTATAAAGATTATGATAAGTATAGATTTTAAAGAAACCCTAACCTCTCTATTTATTAAATCATTCATATTCACTACCCCTTAATAATTTTCTCATCCCACTTATAACCAAGACCTCTAACTGTTAAAATATATCTTGGACTTTTAGGATTATCTTCAATCTTCTCTCTTATTCTTTTTATATAAACAGAAAGAGTATTAGAATCTACAAAGCCCCCATTACCTTCTAAAAGCTTATCCAATATTACCTCTCTCCCTAAAACCCTTCCTTGATTATTCATAAATATTAATAAAAGCTTATATTCTTGAGCAGTAATACAAATTTCTTCTCCCTTAACCTTAACACCAGCAGTCTTTTTGTTTAGTTCTATATCTCCTGACTTTAAACAATCTAATTCTATATTCTCTTTATTAACACGCCTTAAGATAACCTTTATCCTTGATACTAATTCTCTTACCCTAAAAGGCTTAGTTATATAGTCATCCCCTCCTATTTCTAATCCTAATACTACATTTACCTCATCATCTAAAGCCGTTAAGAATATTATGGGTATATCACTAGTTTTTCTCATAAATCTACAAACATCATAGCCATTACCATCTGGAAGATTTATATCTAATATAGCTAAATCAAAAGCTTCTTCTTTGAAGGTACTAATAGCCTCACTATAGAGTGAACACCTTACAACATCATATCCTTCACCCTTCAAAGTAAATTCTATTCCTAAGGCTAGAGCCTCATCATCTTCTAATAATAATATTTTCATACTCTTCCCTCCACTCTGTAGATATTTATATAAAATCATTTATCCTTTTCTAAAATCTATTCTTATATAAATAATTTTTAAGGTTATATATAAAAACCTGTCTATTTTTATATTATTAACTTTTTAAGGACTTGAGTTAACCATATAAGATTTTAAGTATTATGAACTTAACTACATATGATTACTTTTATATAATTATAAACTTGCCATCTTTTAAATTATCGCACTTTTTTATATATTTTTCTTTAAATAAAACCTATAATTTTCTTTCCTAATGAATATTCTACCATATTACTTTCTAGTCACTTATATTTTAATAATATTTATATATTAAATAGGCCTTACTACTAAACTTACTCTAGTAATAAAGCCCTATTAATGTTTTATATAAATTATGCTAAGGATTGTTAATCCTCTCTAAGTCTCCATTTAGACTATATTAATATTAATTAATCATACCCAAATATAAATACAAATTGTCTTAAATATTATTAACCGTCCCTAGTATTTTATATAAATTATACTATAGGGAGTATTCTACTCCCTATACCCCTATTTAAACTATAATAAAGATAATTAAATTTATTTAAAATTGTGCTAAAAGTTGTTAACCGTCCCTATATGTCTTCTTTTAAAACCTCAATTAAATTTACTTTTTTTAGATTTTTAATTCCTGGAATTACTGCTAAACATGATACCAGTATAGCTATAAAGCTAGTTATAAGAATCGTTCCCCATGGCATAGAAAACTTCATACCTCCATAACCACTAGATGCCTTAACCATAAAGCTTGAAATCAATGCTCCTAATATTCCTCCAATTAATGAACTTATTGCTCCATGTAGTAATCCCTCTAAAAGTATCATCCTATTTAATCTTTTCATAGTCATTCCTATGGACCTTAAAGCTGCAAGCTCCCTACGTCTTAAACTTAAATTAGTATTCACTGTATTTATTATATTTACTACTCCAATAAGCCCAATTACTATTACAAAACCATATATTAAAATATTAGCTTGAAGAAAGGTATTTCTTAAAGATCTATTTCCATCAACCTCATTTACAATAGTTGGAAAAACTAGTAATTCTTCAGATATTCTCTCAAGTTCTTTTATTACCTTATCTATGTCTTCAGCCTTATTTAAAGTAAGATTAATGGCAACCTTATTTTCTGCCATATCATCTATTAATTTCAAAGTCTTTGGAGAAGCTATAATTTTCGCTCCCTTAGTTTTTCTTATATCCATAGGCTCTTTACTGAGAACCCCTAGAACCTTTACCCTAATAAAATTATTCTCATCAATAGGTACTCCCTTTAAAGATGCCCTTTCTTCAATACTTACCCCATTATCATTGATCATTTCCTTTTTTCCTATTAATATTTCATCTCCAACCTTAAGTTTTGTTAAATCTCCACTTATTGGCCCTTTTCCCTTAATACTAAAACTATTATCATTTACAACTAAAACCCCATTTTCTTTTTCCATTTCATTTATATCTATTTTACCATCTTTTAAATAACCCTTAATTCCACTAAGATTATACTGATCATATCCTACTTCAACACTTGGAATCCCTAAAGCTTCTTCTCCTTTGTAGTTAATTGATATTTCGTTATAGTTCTTTAATTCCTTATAATAATCGACAAGCCTAGAATCTAAATTCTTTTCTTTTATTATTGCAACCCTAGTAGAGGTATTATAATGAACATAAATTTTCTCTATTTCATCTAATGCTTTTACTTTTTCTAAAATATCCTCTGCCTTATCTCTAGATTTTTCATCTAAATTTATACTTATATCTACTTTCCTAGATAAATTATTATCAACAGGTATTCCGCCAAAGGCTATATTAGCAAAGGTTATAAATACTATAGCTAAAACTATGCTTATTGTTAAAGAAAAAATGGTTGCTCTGTAGCGTTTTTTATTTCTTTTTATATTTTTATATGCCATAACTACATGAATTTTAGCAAATTTCTTTAAAAGCTTTCCTCTTCTCTTACTTATTTTTTCTTTAGTTACAAAAGCTCTTGAATTTACCGCAATTAATGGTGATATTTTAGAAGCATATATTGCGGGAAATATAGCAGATATATATATAGTTATAAATCCAATAATTGAACTTATTAAAAGAATATTATATTTTATTGCTATTTCTAGCTTAAATCCTCCCTCTGAAAACTGTGAAGGCATTGCATTAAAAATTATAAATATTATAAATAAGGCTAAAATACCTGAAATTATTCCAAGTGGTATAGCTATTATTCCTAATATTATTCCTTCTTTTCTTACTATGGTTTTTATTTGTCTTGGAGTTGCCCCTAAGGTTCTTAATAGTCCCAGGTCCTTTATTCTCTGAACTACACTTATGTTAAAAGCATTATAAATTATAGCTATGGTGGCTATAACAACTATTCCTACTACTATAAATACCATTGAAAGTATGGAATTTAATCCATTATCACCTTCTAACCCCCCTTGATATCTAAGAAGATCATTATTTAAAGAAACACTTCCTTCCTCATGTATACTTTTAAGCTCATTTATGTTCTTTTTCAAATCTCCTTTTTCATAAAGAGATATAAAAACTTGCTCTCCCTTTCCATCTAAACTCTCATCATAATATATTGCCCTAGCCGATTTATTTTGTTGGGTTTTTTCATTATTTTTGAGTATACCCACCACTTTAAATTCTTCCATCTTGGGATTTTTGTCATCCCCACCTGTATTTAAAAAAATTTTATCATTAACCTTTATATTTTCTCCTAAAAATCTAATTATCCACTGTTCTAATGCAACTTCCTCAGTGTTCTTAGGTAAACTTCCTTCCTTAACATCTAGTGCCATAAGAGGTGCTATATTACCTTTAAATGATAATAAATCTATGGATAATCCATTTTTTATTTCTGTTTTCCCAATAGTCTTAATGGTTACCATATCCTCTACCTTAGGATTACTATTAAGTTTATTTATTAAGTCCTTATTTAGATTCTTATATCCAACCTGCCATGCCCCTCTTTGTGACTTAACAGCGTTAATTCCTGACTTATCTATAGAAGGAAAAAAGCTACATATTGCAGTTATTAAGGCAACAGAAAGAACTATCCCAATTAAAGTGAAAATACTTCTCTTTTTATTATTTTTTAAATACCTAAGGGTCAACTCCTTATAAGATTTAATCATATTACTCCCCCCTACCTTAAGTACTCATCTTTAATTATTTTTCCATCTGCTATATTTATGATTCTATCAGCTTCTGATGCTATGTTATTATCATGAGTTATAACAATTAATGTTTGCTTATATTTCCTAGCTGATAATTTCAAAAGTTCAATAACTTCTTTTGAATTTTTAGAATCTAAATTTCCTGTAGGCTCATCAGCTAAAACTATTGCTGGTTTAGTGATTAAAGCTCTACCTATTGAAACCCTTTGTTGCTGTCCTCCTGAAAGTTCAGAAGGAAGATGAGACTTTCTTTCCTTAAGTCCTAAAAGGTCTATTATTTCTTCCAAATATTCCTTATCCACCTTACTCTCATCCAAAAGTACTGGTAACGATATATTCTCTTCTAAATTTAATATAGGTATTAAATTAAAGAATTGAAATATAAAACCTATTTTTCTCCTCCTAAAAATAGACAGTTTCTCTTCCTTTAAGCTATATATATCTTGACCATCAACATAAACTTTTCCACTACTAGGTCTATCCAATCCTCCTATTAGGTGAAGTAAAGTACTCTTTCCTGACCCTGATGCTCCAACTATAGCAACAAATTCTCCACTATTAATAGTAAAACTAACATTGTCTAAAGCTTTAACCTGATTATTCTTATCTCCATAAATCTTAGATAAATTCTCAATCCTAAGTATCTCCATATATGTTCACTCCCTAAATTATTTACTTTCTTTATACCATTAATATTACATGATGAATCTTACTATTAAGCATATTCTTTTCTTACAGTTTAGTAATAATCCTAATTGTAATTGGGGACGGTTAACAACTTAATCATTTATTTATAGGGTTTTTTACATAAACACTTAACTTATTCATTAAAAATATCCTTGATCTATCTGTCCTTGGATATATGTATAAATTAAGTTCAAAAGTTAATTTATACACCTTGATAAATCAAGATAAATCAATAAAACGTTAATGAATAAGTTAAAAATTATTCTTAAATCCCTATATAAGCATTAACTTAATAATTAAAATACTTATATTTTTATACAGTGAATAACTTATTTCTTGCAAAATTTCTTACTTTTATATAAATATAAAGTACATAAAGTTGTTAACTGTCCCTTATATTTATCATTAGATTGGTCATTAAAGTTGTTAACCGTCCCCAAAGATTTCAAAAGTTTTAAAATAAAAGGTAAGTATAAAACTCCTTATTTCTGAAGCCTTATACTTACCTATTACTTTTTATCTTTATCTCTAAAATTGTCTAATATGTCTTTAAAACTCTTTGATTTTATTTGAACCATTGAATCATATCCTGGAACCACCTTAGGTATAAGTACTAATCCAAGCCTTCTATTTCCATTAGGCATATTTATACTTACCTCTTTTATAGTTCCTTTAGCATCTTTTATCTTTAACCTAAATTCCTTAATTCCATTACTAATTGCCTCATAAATCATAGTATATTCTAGAACCTTGTTATTATCTATTTCTAAAATTTTATCTCCACTTTTAATGCCTACCTTCCAAGCTTCTGAGTTAGGTGCTACTTCTAAAACTGTAATCCCCTCATCATCACTTGAGAATTTTGCCTTATCCCTTGTTTCCATAAGCACTTGAAGAAATATCATCCCTTCATGTAAGGCTGGCATTAAAATTAAAGCCATAATACTAGCAGCTAGTCCAAATTTAGTTAAATAAGCTACTCCAAATAATATAATTCCATATATAACATTAAATATTCCTGATATTAAAACCTTTGTTTTCTTACTTTTAGTAAAAGTAATACTCTTATATCCGAGAACACCATAAACAGGAATCACACTTGCAATAGCTGCACCAATCAGTGCCATATTTACCTCTCCTCTTATTAATGGCCACCAACTTGGCGTATCTATAAAACTTCCTGTTATGGATGCATCCCTAGTTGTTAGAAACATTATAGCTATAGGTATAGGCCAATATCTTTCAAAAGAAAATCCACCAACTAATTTACCATCCTTATGAGTAAATACTGGTATAGCTCCTTTAGAACCGTCTATAGCAATCAGAATCCCTTCTATAATATGAAGTATTGCTATAAGAGTAATTAGTGACATAATATCTAACTGTATATTGGATAAATATGTACTTTTAATTATTCCTAAACTTCCTAATGAATTTAATGTTATAACCAGCAAACCTAAAACTGCCCCTGAGTAGGAAAAACATATATATCTAGGTTTAATAAACATAAGTAAAAATGAAAATAAAAATATTAAATCTATTCCAGAGTTTTCATGAAACATAACCCCTAGGTTAGTTAAAATTATACTTCCTATAAAACCGCCTAAAATACCAAGAACTAACTGAGAAATAGTTAATTCCAAGGGAGAGATAAATCTCTCTCCCACCATAATTTTTTGCATCATAGTAATTTTCTTATTTTTTCTATATAAAAATACACATAGGAGTATTAGTACAAGTGCCATTGAAGGATTAGCTATGGTATAAGCTAATGACTTCAGCGTATATATAGTCAAATTCATTAATTAACCCTCCTACTTAATTTTTTCATTAATTATCTCTAAGGCCTTCTTAAATTGAGGATCATTCTTTTTATCAAAATCCTTGCCTCTTAATTCGTTCGGCATCTTAACTTCTACATCTGGTGCTATACCTTTTTTATGAATATTTTCTCCATTTGGTGTGTAATATTTTGATATTGTAACTTTAAATCCAGTACCATCATTAAGATTAAGCACCGTTTGAACAATTCCCTTACCAAAGGTATTATTTCCAACTAAAGTTCCTATTTTATAGTCTCTTATTACACCTGCTACTATTTCTGAAGCACTAGCACTATTTTCATTTATAAGTAAAACTAGAGGCATTCCTATAGCACTTCCACCTTTAGATGTATACTTCTTTTCAGCTTTATATTTATCAATAGTAGAGGTTATTACTTTTCCCTCTTCTACAAAGTTTGATAAGACCTTTATACTTTCATTTAAAAGTCCGCCTGGGTTTTCTCTAATATCTAAAATTAATCCCTTCATTCCTGCACTTTGAAGTTCTTTTAATTTAGCATTAAAGGCATCACCTGTATGTTCATCAAACATTGATAATTGTATATAACCAACATTATTCTGAAGCATTTCTCCTTTTACAGTTACCATACTTATTGTATCTCTATACACATCAGTTGTAAAACTTCCCTTTTCTTCTCTCTCTAATGTTAAGGTTATTTTTTCTTTTACTTTTCCATTTTTCATCATAGAAACAGCCTTATCTGATTCTTTCCCTGTAACTTCTACATCATTTACCTTCTTTAATACATCTCCTGGTAATACGCCTGCCTTAGCAGCTGGAGATCCTTCAAAAACTGCAATTATAACTATATCGTTACCTTTTACTCCAACCTGAAGTCCTACGCCCACATAACTGCCTTCATTTCTCTCATTAAAATCTGAAAACTCCTTCTGATTCATAAATACAGTATAAGGATCGTTTAAGGAGTTAGTCATTCCCTTTACCGCTCCTTCTACTAATTTATCTTCATCTATTTCTCCATCATAAAGCTTATATATTAAATCTCTAACTTCAAACATCTTCTTAAATTTCGATACATCATTTACTCCCTCTAAGGATTTTGAAATCTTAAAGGAATTAACCCCCATCCCTGGTATAGAAACCGCTGCTACAGTTCCAAAGCAAAAAGCAGATACATTAGTAACTAAAAGGATTGCAACCCCAATAGCTATATTACGTATTCTTTTCTTCTTTCTATTACTTTTATTGATTTGTTCATTATCCATATATATAACACCCTTTCATTTATAACCATCTATTACTGTAATACTATTATTATTTACCTATAAATTTTTTATTATTAAATTTAAATATTAATTTATTATATAATTTACCCATCCAATCTCTATATATGTTTAAAACAACTTAGCTTTTTTTACATACTAAAAAATTATTTTAGACTTTTTTACTTATACATTATCCTATGTTTTTATAAAAGTATCCTTTAAGTAATGTATAAGACAAGTTTTCCATTAAAAAACCTTAAGTTACTAATGAAATCCCTTAATTAAAACTTAATATATATTAAGTTTTAATTTAATTTTTCTTATAGGGTTTTAAGTTTTAAACTTAATTTATACCCCTTGATAAATCAATAAAACTTTAATAAATAAGTTAAATTTTATTCTTAAATCCCTATAGTATAAATACCTAATATAATATGTAACTTTTTAATTTCTATCTCCTATTTATATCTTGCTCTTAAGTAAATAAAATATTACGGCCCTAATTATAGGGTTCATCCATATAAAATTAACTTATACATTTCATTGATTCATTAAGAAATCATACTCTTAATGGATGTATAAGTTAAGAAGTTACATAGTAAGCCTATATAATTATCCATAATCTAAACTCAAACTATTCCTTAAATTTTTCTTCAATAAATTTAGATTTCACTATAGATGCCTATGTTTATAGAATAAATTAAATTTAATTAATTTATTTTATTTTAAATATTATTATTTATAAACTTCTAATATATTCATATGTTCAATTCTACATTTAATATTATAAATATGCAATGTGAATACTAATTAATTTAAACCATAAATATAAATAATATTCATTAGATAAATATTATTTATATTGCCTAAACATTCCTATCATAAAAATATATTATTCTTAAAGTCTTAGTATGTCTATACTTAAACTAATATATATTATAATATAAAATTTTTTATATACTTTAATCTTTATAATTCTAACTTAAACCTATAGGGTTTCTAACTAAACTCTTAACTTCCCCCTTGATTAATGGGCACCTGAAGCTATGTATAAGTTACGTTTTCACTTTTAAACCCTATAACAACATATATTTAAACCTTTCCTAATTATCATACATTATTTTAACATAATTAAATTAAATCAAATAAATTCACCTTTGCAAAATGCAAAGGTGAATTCTATCTTATCTTATATATTAAACATCTAAGAACTTTCTTAAAGATAATGCACTTCCTAGAGCTCCTACAAACATACCTGCTAATATAAATTCAATTAACATATAGGTTACAACATATGTTGGAGATACTAGTTGGGAAGTTATTAATGTCTCTGTAAGTTTTCCATAGAAAACCTTATATCCAAAGTATAAAACCACATTAGAAATTAAGGCTCCAATTACTCCAAGAATTACTCCTTCTATTATAAATGGCCATCTTATGAACCAGTCTGTAGCACCTACAAACTTCATTATACCTATTTCACGACGTCTTGAGAACACTGTAAGTCTTATAGTATTGGCAATTAAAAATAAAGATACACTAGTAAGTACTATGAATACGGCAACACCTACCCATTTAATACTAGATGATATTTTTGATACCTTCTCTATAAGATCTTTTTGATTACCTACTTGTTCAACACCTTTTAAGTCCTTTGTTTTACCCTCAACCTCTTTTGCAAGCTCTGGCGAATTAATTTTCACTATAAAAGAAGTTGGCATTGGATTTTCATTTTCACTATAACTATCTAAAAGATTTTTATTCTCTCCTAATTGATCCTTAAACTTATTTAAGGCCTGTCCTTTACTTTCAAAACGTATTTCTGATACTCCATCTATTTCTGATAATTTATTTTCCACATTTCTTTGATCGCCGTATGTAATTCCTTCATTTAAGTAAACAACAACTTCAACTTTAGATTGAACATTTTCCACTTGTTTATTAACAGTTAAAGCAACAAGCATAAATACTCCAAATATACATAGAGTAGCTGCAACTGTAAGGGAAGATGCAATACTTATAGTTTTGTTTCTTCTTAAACTTTTTAAAGAATCCATAATAAAGTTTTTAAAAGTATTAATCTTCATAACCGTACATACCTCTCTTTTCATCTCTTACTATGCTTCCTTTTTCCATAGCAATAACTCTCTTCTTCATAATGTCAACTATATCCTTAGCATGAGTTGCCATAACTACTGTAGTACCTGATTTATTTATATCATCTAATGTTTCCATTATTCCACTTGCTGTCTCTGGATCTAGGTTACCAGTAGGTTCGTCTGCTATAAGTATAGCTGGATTATTAACTATAGCTCTTGCAAGAGATACTCTTTGCTGTTCTCCTCCTGATAGTTCTGTAGGGAACATTTTTTGCTTATCTGAAAGTCCTACCATAGCTAAAACCATAGGTACTCTTTTTCTTATATCCTTAGGATTTGCTTCTATAACCCTCATAGCAAAAGCAACATTCTCATAAACACTTAAGGTTGGTATTAATCTAAAATCTTGAAATACCATTCCTATTTTTCTTCTATAATAAGGAACTTGTTTTCTTTTTATATTACTTAAGTCATTTCCATTAACATTAATAGATCCTGATGTTGGTTCTATTTCCTTTAGAAGCATCTTTATAAAAGTAGATTTTCCTGCTCCACTAGCTCCTACTAAGAATATAAATTCACCCTTGTCAATTTTAACGTCAACATTCTTAAGCGCCATTACATTATTATCATAGCTTTTACATACATTCTTAAATTCAATCATGCCTTTAACTCCTTAACTCTTAATACTTTATCTATCTCAATAATCTCAATAATCTCATACATAATATTCTTTATAATTATATCATAACATGGAGGTATTTGTAGTTTTATTTTTATTATTAAAAAAATAGTTATATTTTTGGTTATATTTTGTAACTTTTTCTTATATATACTATACAATATGTTAATTCTATTATACTTTAATTCCCTTATTAGAATTCAAAGATTGATTAATCTATAATACCATTTATAGGTAACTACTCTCTTAACTTTCTTATATGTTTTTAATATAACTCTTAAAATTATTCATTAAAACACCTTGAGTTCATATTACTTCACTCATATATACATATTAAACTTAACCCCTTAACTTACTTATAGGGCTTTAATATTAAGTCTTAACTTATTCATTAAAGTTTTATTGATCTATCTTGATTCATCAAGGTGTATAAATTAATTTTTAAACTTAAAACCCTATATTAAAAATACACTTCATTTATATTAACTTATACATAAAATTTCACCTTGATTATTCGAAATCTGAAGTTATGTATAAGTTAATTTCTAAGATGAAAATATTAAAAATCCTCTGTTAACTAAAAAAACACTATAATTTATTATCTTCTAAATAAACTTATAGTGTTTTATAGATATTCTATTTAGTTATTAATTTATATTTCCAAATCCTTTTCCAAGTACTTCATGAGCATCAACTACTATTATAAATGCAGATGGATCGATTTCTTTTATAAAAGATTTTAATTCTATAAACTGTTTTCTACTTAATACAGAATAAAGAATATCTGTTTCCACCCCACTATAGGCTCCCTTTCCTGGCACTACAGTACATCCTCTATTAATTTCATTCATTATGTAATCTCTTATTCTATCATTGCTATGACTTAATATCATTATTTGTTTACATGCATTGAATCCATTTATAACTTTATCTATAATCATTCCATTAAGAAATACTATTATTATTGCATACATAGACTTTTGAACCCCAAAAGTTATTGCCCCCATAATAGTTACTATAGCATCTATTATAAGCATGCATTTCCCTATATCTAGTTTTACATACTTATTAACTATTTTGGCTATTATATCAGTCCCTCCAGTGGATGCATTTTGACTAAAAACTAGTGCTAGTCCCGTACCTGTTAATACTGGTGCAAAAATAGCTGTTAACATTAAATCACTTGTTATAGCTACTGGATTTAAGAAAGTTTTAATAATCCACATTGTACCTGATAGTCCTAATGCAGCATATATGGTTTTACCACCAAACTCTCCTCCAATAAATATAAAACCAACTACAAATAATACCATATTTATAATTATAGATAAGGCTTCAACGGATATCATCGGAATGTAATTGTTTACCACAATGCAAAGACCTGTTATCCCTCCAGAAACAATATTATTTGGAATAAGAAAAAGTTCAGCTGAAATAGCAACTAGGAGCATTCCTAAACTCATTATAGAAAATTCCCTTAAAGTCTTATTTACTTTCATATGTTTACCCCCTAAAGATTTAAATGATTTATCTTATAATAAATTCAAATAATTAAAATTACTTAATTATTATAAGATAAATAATTATTATAAAAAAGAGTATTTTGTAAATATATAAAATTATTTGAAAGTTATTACGTATTTTTGTACTTAAGAAATTTATAAAGATAAAATTTATTACTTTATACTTTATTGTGCTACCATATAAAATTTCTTTTGTCTTTGATACAACTAAACATACCTTATTTAATGGTTATTCATTCCTTCATAATAAATTTATATAATCCACCTAAATATAAATCATATACACTATCCTTACTCATAGATTTAGAAAGTCCCATGAAGTTTTAAGTTATTTAATAAAAAAACGTAGCTTACATTTTAAGCTACGTCTTTTACATATTATTTCAACTGTAATGCTTTTTTAACTGTCTTAACTATATCTGAAGCTGTTAAGCCATACTTTTCTAATAATTCAGCTGGTTTTCCACTTTCTCCAAAGGTGTCTTTAACCCCAACCTTTAATACTGGAGCTGGATAAGTTTCTGTTATAACTTCACTTACTGCTGAACCAAGTCCACCTATTACATTGTGTTCCTCTGCTGTTACAATAACCCCTGTTTCTCTTGCTGCCTTTTCTAAAGCTTCTCTATCTATAGGCTTTATTGTATGGATATTTAAAACTCTTACCTTTATTCCTTCTTCTGCAAGAGTGTTATAAGCATCTAATGCTGCATCCACCATTATACCAGTGGCTACTATGGTAGCATCCTTTCCTTCTCTTAAGGTTACTGCCTTACCTATTTCAAACTTATACTCTTCATTATCATTAACTGTATTTACAGCTGATCTACCAAGTCTTACATAACATGGTCCTTCCATCTTGGCTACAGCTCTTATAGCTGCTTCTGTCTCTACATCATCTGAAGGACATATAACTGTCATTCCTGGTATACTTCTCATTAAAGCTAAATCTTCTATAGCTTGGTGAGATGCTCCATCTTCTCCTACTGTAAGCCCTGCATGAGTTGCACATATCTTTACATTTAAATGAGGGTATCCTATGGAGTTTCTTATTTGTTCAAAAGCTCTTCCTGCTGCAAACATAGCAAAGGTACTAACAAATGGAATTTTCCCACAGGTTGATATTCCAGCTGCAACACTCATCATATTGCCTTCTGCTATTCCCATGTTTATAAATCTTTCTGGTGCCACTGCTTTAAAGTCTGCTGTCTTTGTAGATTTTGAAAGGTCTGCATCTAAAACTACAACATTTTCATTTTCAGTAGCAAGTTTTGCTAAAGTCTTTCCATAAGCTTCTCTAGTAGCTAACTTCTTTCCCATTAGTTCTCCCCTCCTATTTCAGATATAGCCTTTTCACATTGCTCTTTATTTGGAGCTGTTCCATGCCATCCTGCTTCATTTTCCATAAATGATACACCCTTACCCTTAACAGTATTACATACTACTGCTGTTGGTCTATCGCTTACTTTCTTAGCATCTTCTATAGCCTTAAGTATAGCTTCAAAGTCATGTCCATCTATACTTATAACATTCCATCCGAAAGCTTCAAATTTATTGCTTATAGGTGCTGGATTCATTACATCCTCACATTTACCATCTATTTGTAATCCGTTGTTATCTATAAATGCTGTTAAATTCCCTAACTTATAGTGAGCTGCTGACATAGCTGCTTCCCAAACTTGACCTTCTTGTAATTCTCCATCTCCAAGTAAAGAGTATACTCTATAATTTTTTTTATCTAATTTACCAGCTATAGCCATACCAACTGCTGTAGATATACCTTGACCTAAAGATCCTGTAGACATATCTATTCCTGGTACCTCATTCATATTTGGATGTCCTTGAAGGTTAGAATTTATTTTTCTTAAAGTCATAAGTTCATCTGGATTAAAGAAACCTTTTCTTGCTAAAGTACTGTATAGTACTGGTGCTGCATGTCCTTTTGATAAAACAAATCTATCTCTATCTAAATTCCTTGGTTCTCTAGGATCTATGTTCATTTCATTAAAATAAAGAGTTGTTAATATCTCTACTGCTGAAAGTGATCCACCTGGGTGTCCTGAACCTGATTCAGTAAGCATAGCAACAATATCCTTTCTTATTACTTTAGCCATGCTTTTTAATTCTTCAATATTCATCTTCATAGCTTCCCCTCCTGATTTTTCTATGTAATGGAGTTATTCAATCACTATCTATGATTTTAATTGAATAATATATTATTAATTATTATTATACTAAATTATTCAAACAAGTATTTAACTATTTTTATTTTTCTCTTAAAAATCTCCAAAATAATTGTATCATAAAAACTAAAAAAAACAACTAAGATGTAGCACATTTTTTTATTAATATATCCTTTTTATTTTGTTTTTAACTCTTTTTATTAATATAAATATATATTTACTATCCTTTTTTATCTTAAATCTTTATTATTATTCTCTAATATAGGTTTAAGGTTAATCTAATGGGGACGGTTAACAACAAATATGCTTTTATTAAGAAATTATACTTTAAATCTTAATCATAGGTTCCCTTAATCTATAGTTCTTATTTCTCTCTCTAAATCCTATTTGTTACTTAAAATCCTTAACACTTAAGTAAATTTTATTGTTAACTGTCCCCAATATTTTATTAAAAATATTAATTTTTAAGTACTCTTTGTTGTTAACCGTCCCCAATTTTATAAAAGAATAAGCTGCCTCAATTTTTATTTTGAGGCAGCTCTCTTTATATTCTAAGTATTTAAATTTAATCCCATACTTATTAACAAAGCCTTATCAACTTTCTCCATATCACTGTCTGTCATATGTCCTATCTTTTCTTTAAGCCTTCTTTTATCTAGAGTTCTTATTTGCTCTAGCAATACTACAGAATCCTTATTTAGTCCATACTCCTCTGATGATATTTCAACATGAGTAGGAAGTTTTGCTTTGTTAATTTGTGAAGTTATAGCTCCAACAATAACTGTAGGGCTATATTTATTTCCTATATCATTTTGAAGGATAATAACTGGTCTTATACCGCCTTGTTCTGATCCAACTACTGGACTAAGGTCTGCATAAAATATATCTCCTCTTTTTACTATAACTTGTGTCATTAGACATATCACTCTCCGAAAGCCATGACTCATATTCTAAACATTGATCTAAATCATAGGCACATGATAATTCTGAAAACTCTAAATTGATTTGTGCCATCTCTTGATATCCACTTTTTAAGTCCTGGTATTTACAATCCTTATCTCTATATAATATAAGGTCTTCCGCCTCAAATTGACACTGATTTTTACTAACTATATCACTTTTTTTTGTTCTATGTTTATCAGAGAGGTTTCTTCTTATTCCTTTGACAATTGACATATTAATACAATACCTCCTATTTTCTATGACGAAAAATATGTATCCTATATAATTATATTGCTATTTTTGTCAATATGTCAAAGGATTTTGTAAGATTAGACATAATTTCTTTATGTTATCCCCTCTCGATCCCTTATGTATACCTTTGGAACCAATTATTTTTTCTAATAATTTATTTTGTATATTATGGTTCCATCAAGTCTAATCTATTACTGCCTCAATTTCTATCCATTATTGTTTATTCTAATAATCTAATCTAATCCTCCATGGAGACTCGTACTGAATATCAAATATAGCTACCATGAATTCCTATGATTTAACCATGAATCTAGGAATAGTCTTATATTGATTTTATAATTTAAAGTAATATTTCCTTTTATCCTAGGATTATATGGTTTAACTTCTATTTTATAGTTTTCTACTTTTTACTAATAGTTACTTATACCTATCTTCCTAAGTTACTCTTGAAACAAGTATTTATCCACTTCTTTGTTTTTTAAAAATTCTGTATATAATATCTTTACTCTCTCATCCCCCTTTAAATCATATATTGTAAATTTATCTAATTTAGCTGTGCTGTTATCTATAATAACCTCACCCCTAACAAGATTTCTATTACTTCCTGGTATTACTAATTCTACAATTGTATAGTTTTTACCTTCTATATTTTTACAACTAATTTTACTATCTGGGTTATTTAAAAGTTTAAGAACCTCTTCTACCACCGTATATTTGTAGAGTTCATCAAACTCTTTTTCTAAAACATATTTTTTATTAGCTATGTTATCTGTAACATATATATTATCATCCTTATAAAAATATGTTCTATCTTCTCCTAGCTTAATTATATAACCTAAATCTTTTGAGTATATTTGTGTCCAATTCTCTTCTCTTTCTTCCCTAAAATTATTAAAGGTTACATTAAGCTTTGCTTCATAAGTTTTTAACTTACTAAGATCTTTTATAATATTTTTTTCTGATTTTTGTTTTAAATTACAAGAGGATAAAATAATAGCTATCCCTATAATTACTACTAATAGGTATGATTTTCTTTTCATTAAGCCCCTTCCTTAAAAATTGTTCTTACTAATACTAATATTCACTTTTAAGAGGATTTATTCTATTATATGTTTTATTACAAATGGAATTTTTTCTGCCAATACTGTGGCACTTATAGAATACATATCCTTTTCTAGTAAATCTGCTGCATATCCATGGACATAGGCTCCTATTAAAGTAGCATCTAGGGGAGGAATTCCTTGGGCTAATAAACCACATATAATTCCTGTAAGTACATCTCCCATTCCTCCTGAGGCCATAGATGAATTTCCTGTTGGATTTATATATGTATTTTCTCCATCAGTTATTACTGAATTCATCCCTTTTAAAATAACTATTATATTATTTTCCTTGGCAAACCCTTCTGCCACCTTTATTCTATTAGAATTTATATAAGAAACTTCATATCCTGTTAGCCTACTCATCTCCTTTGGATGAGGTGTTATAATTATTTTTTCTTTACTCTCTTTCAGTATACTTGAATTATTTTTAAGTACATTTAGCCCATCTGCATCTATTACTATATTGCAAGAAGCATCTCTAATTATTTTCTCAAGTATTTCTCTAGTTGAATCCTTAGTAGTAAGCCCTGGTCCCACAGCTATAGATGATGCTTTTTCAATAATATTATTATCATGACTAAAATCCCATTCCCTAACCATAGCTTCATTTAGTTTAATAGACATTATATCTAAAATATCCTTATTACAAGCTAATGTTACAGTTCCAGCTCCACTTTTCACAGCACCTAAAGCACTTAAATAAGCTGCTCCTGTATATCCAGGAGATCCAGCAAAAATTAATGCTTTACCATAGGTTCCCTTGTGACCATCCTTACTTCTTATAGGTATTAGAGACTTTATAAAATTTCTATATTTATTATTGTTATTTTTATTTATTCTTCCTCTTCCTTCACCTAGTGCGAAGGCTATGGCATTTCCCTTACTATGGGATATAGAAATATGTATATTGTCTATCTCTTTATTCTTTGCAATATTCTTAGCTTCATTATTAAGTACTACATAAGGCTTACCAAGATCATCCCTTAATATTTCTAAGTCTTTAAAGGAAAATCCTCTTATACCTGTTCCTAAAACCTTACTTATTGCTTCCTTAGCTGAAAAACCTCCTGCTATAACTTCATAGCTATTCTCTCTAAACTTTATATATTCTATTTCTCTAGTACTAAAAACTCTATTTATAAACCTATTATTTTTACAAGCCTTCTCTATCCTGTCTATTTCAATAATATCTATCCCTATACTAGTTACCAAGTTTATCCCTCCAAAGTTTCCTATAACCTTAACTATTTCTACAACTACATATAATAATATAAATTAACTATATATTATAGTATATTACTTATTAATATCGAACCTATCCACTAGTATCTTTTTTAATTTTATTTAAGCCTTAGCCTTCTTCCCTTCACCCTATGTATTTATAGTAACATAAATATATTGATAATATGAATTTCTCCCTTTACTTTCTTAGTTGTAATAACATTCCTAACTTAAGTTTATAAAATACAGGGTTTTAATTTTAAAAGTTAATTTATACATCTATCCAAAGCAAGGTAAACTAAGTATATTTTTAATGAATAAGTTAAGAGTTTATGTTAAAACCCTATAGGTTTACTATGTCAGTTCTTAACTTATACATACCTTAAAAGTCTTACTTATTAATGAATAAATAACATGTATAAGTTAATTTTAGATTGAGGAACTCTATACAAGATTTCTAAGTGAAAACTCCCCTTATAGGAAGCTTAATACCTTCATTCCCCAGAAGTTAATCATATATAAACTAAAAATCCTATATAAAAGTTTAACTCCTAAAAGCTAATAATTTTAATATTATAAATTAACTAGCACAAGGAGTTAAATTAATATAAAGTATATTATTTTAATATAAATATATTTCTCCTTAATTGTCTTTAAAATATTAAGGATTTTCCTCTTATATTTAATGATGTAGGCTATATACAATGTTTAAAATATACATATTATGATGAAGTTCATTGATATTAGATTATAAAAATAATAGCTAAATCACATCTTCTTTAAGATACTTTGAAATATAAAATATAGTTTAAAATATTTATATAAATCTAGGATTTAAGTAAAGTTAAACCCTATAAAATTATCTTTATAAAATTAATACTGTTACTGTATATCATTCTATATATGTTTTAGTTTGTACAAACTTTTAGAAATTCACTTTCATTGAAATCTAAAACGTATTCATCTATATACTCAGATAGTATGTCTACTAAGTGAAGTGGCGACACTTTATTATCGTATAATAATTTCAAAAGATCTCTAACCTTATGTCTATAAGGACTTATGGCTTCCACCCAATCTCTTTCTATAGATACTACCACTCCATTTATTAAATCCTGTCTTTCTACTTCTATGCCAAAACATTGAACTTCACTACCTAAATCATAAAACGGAAGTGTAACAATTTTCTTTATCATTCTATAGCTGTATATCATATTTTTCCCTTCATTTTCGTCAGCTCTTGTAAGTTGTTCTACTATTACCATCTTAAGATTCCCCCCTAAATAATTAACAATGATTTTCTCTTAAATATCTCCTAAATTCGTGTATATATATAATATCATTAAAAATATAAAAAAACTGTCATACCATGTTTGTAAAAAAAGATTTTTACAACATAGTATGACATATTTTCCTAACAATCCTACAATATCTTTCCGTCATATCTTTAAACTCTCTTTACATTGCTACATTGGAGCTCTTATTCTATGATTCATCCACTTTTTTGTCGTAATTTTCTTTATATATTTTTTTAATAGAATCAAAGTAAATAATAAAGTTCTATATTTTTATTCTACTTCAGAATTAATGAATTATATTTTTTAATATATAACCTATCAATTTTAAAATTCCCTCTTCCATACTTATTCTAAATATACAAAATATGTAACATTATGTTATCTTAAAACCTATTATACATTCTCTAAAAAGTATTAATGGTATACCTAAATACATACAAATATCTTCTACAATAAAAAGTGATATCATACTAATTGGACTAATATTATTATTTTTATCTTTCAATATATACTTCTCCTTAAATTCTTCACTAATATCTTTTATAAAATTTAAGTCATAATATATAATATTTAAAATATCATGTAGTACCTTGTAACTTATTTTGATAAAATCTCCTTGAACCTTCTCATTCCCATCTATAACAGCATGTATAACTCTACTTATCCCTGTATTTTTATAATATTTTATTATATCCTCTTCATATTTAGACCCTATAAATTCTCCTATTATTCTAGAACTTATTATAGATATTTCTCCCTTAGAATTAAAAATAATCTCCTTAGAACTTACTTCTAAGACATTTCCTTTACTTTTAATATCATCTATAATGCCTTTTACCTCTAAGTTAAATCTGTTCTTAAATTTTGAATTTAGTATAAAACTTTGTAGCTCCATGGAGGAAGCCTTTGAAAGAAACTCTTTAAAATTTTTATAATTCTTATTTAAATAACTTTTCTTCTCCATATTACCACCTCCTATTTTATCTATAGTATTGTAAATACCTTTTATAGCTGTATGTAACTTTATATTCTTACTAATTCTCTACAGTGTTTTAAGTTTTTAAGCTAATTTATCCATCTGGCTAAAACAAGATAAGTCAATGATATTTTAATGGATAAGTTAAGTATCTATATTAAAACCCTATATAGGGTTTTAAGTTTTAAAGTTAATTTATCCACCTGGCTAAAGCAAGACAAGTCAATGATATTTTTAATGGATAAGTTAAGGATTTATCCATAGCTAAAATAAAAATCTTACTTCCTATTCTTAGAGTAACCATAAACCATAAAAATATTTTTCTTTTAAGAATCATTTATAAGATGTAACACATTCACATCTCTTATTTTTATGAATCTACTCGAAAGCTTTTATTATAATGTGATAAATACAAAAGATAACTATATTAATCCTTAAATTAACTTTAATTAGTCAATAATGAATACTTTCCCCAATTTCCACTCACTTCATTTTCAATATTATTACTTATTTGTATTTTTTATTTACTTTTTGCTATTTTCATAATATATTTATATTCAATATGTTAAATACAATGATTTTATATATGAATGATTTATTAAAAATAAAGTCACCAATTGTTTTAGAAATTCTAATTAAGAATACTTTTGCAATAAATATATATTTTGTTACAGTAACACCAAACTCAGAAAAGGAATTATATAAGTTTAAAGACTGGATTTAAACTAGTCGAAAAACTAAAAAATCATACTTAAAATTCCACTTAGATCAGTTTACCATGAACTATATGCAGCCCATAAAACGGGACGCTTACAAAAAACGGAGATATGCTGCTCCATAAAAGAGTAGCATATCTCCATTTTTGTTGGGTATTCCATAACACCGTTCACAGTCAGCATTATCACAATGAGTAATCTTAGGATTCTCTATAGTTTCTCTTACACATAATTCAATTATATCTCTTGCCTTATAGCGATGCCATATACTACATAAACACTATAGATTTACTTTAAAGTTCTATCTACAGATTTATATGCATTTTCTACAGCACTTGTCATTTCACTAGTCACCTCTTCACTAGAAAACTTAGCTTTATTATATATATCCTTTAAATCTAAAAGTTCTTTATCCTTTCCTCTTATTTCTCCTCTAACCTTTCCATAAACTTGTCTTGCAGTCATATGAGGTTTATATAAGTCCTTTTCCTTAGCTTTCTTTAAAAAACTTCTATAATAATAATAGATTTTTTCTCTATTATCCTTATTCCTAAGTTCCCTATACATATTAAAAATCTTCTTATCTTTTTTTATGGATATTTTTTCTCTTTCCTCCATAAATTCATCCTTAATAGTCTTTTTTATCCTTATCCTTTTTAGTATTCTAAATGCCATATATATGAAAAGAACTAAGGTTATTCCATATATAATATAGGCAATAATCTTAAACTCTTTGTAATATAAGTCTTCCCTATAGTTCCCCTCAAACTTCTCTAAATTACTAAAGTTATTGAATTCTACAGCCTTATTTCCTCCCCCTCTAGTTATTTTCATAAGTGGATATCCTATAATGTAGTATAGGATGTTGGCTACTAAAACTACTATGGGCTCCATAATAGCTTCATATATTGTTTTTAAGCTATAAATAAGGCTATTAGTCCAAGGAAGAAAAATAGACATGCTTCCTACTAATAAGGCTAAATTAATTTTCCCATCTTTCATAGTATATACTTTAAAAAATACCTTCCTACTGGCTCTAAGAAGGCTTATATAGCTTAGTATATATATTATATATACTTTTCCTAAAATATTTTTATTATAATCATCTATAAAAATATAACTTACTATAAGACTTAATAATATAATACTAGTTTTAATTCCAAGTCTTTTATAATACTCATGATATATTGCACTTTCATCTAATGAAATATAAATCAATAAATAAACTATTAAGAATGTAAATATTAAAATCATATTATTTACTGGCCTATTAAAGCTATAAAAAAGGTAGCTATATAAAAGCTCCAAAATAATTATTATAGGAAAATATACCTTAGTCTTTATTTCTTTAATAGTAGCCACTTGTATAAGTAGTCCTAGAAGTATTAAAATCAATAAATCCTTATATCCTACCCTAACTTTAAACATAGGCGATACAATACTTATCTCTAAAGCAAACATAAAAGAGGCTATAAAAAATGTATATAACAATTTTATAATTCTATAAGAATTTATATGCTTATTTATAAATTTCATTATCCTCTTACCCCCTTATAGCTTATGATTTCTATAAATGATATCTTAGGTATTGCCTCATCCTTTGATGTATCTATTATCTTTATAGTAAAGCCTAAGGAGTTTATTTTACTTATTATATTTATACTTTCTTCATCTAAGAAAGCTGCCACTACAATATATATGGTATTCCTATCTAATATTCTTAAAATATCTCTTAAGTGTTTACTAAATTCTCCCCTAGACCTTATATCTATTCTTGCTCCTATCTCTAGTAAATATGAGAAATTATTAGTATAAGGAAAAGTTCTTATCTCTGTTGATTCATACATATTTATTATCTGACTGTTTGTTGAAATAGCTACTGGAGTAGTACTTTTTATAAATTCTCTGCCTAAGGCCACAATAACCTCTATTCCTCTTTCTATATCCTCAGTATTTACAACGGACCAAAAAGGAGTGGTATTTTGATTACTAAATATAAACATAACTTTTTTCTCTGATGTAGTATCATACTCCTTTACCATAAGTCTATTCATCTTCATACTAGAGTTCCAATGTATATCCTTCATCCTATCTTCTAGAGTATAATCTCTTATACCTTTCACATATAATGGATCCTTATATATCCATCTCTTAACAATCTCTTCTCCTTGAAGAGAATTATTGTTAAGATTTAATTCTCTTAAACTTATCACCCTAGGATATACTACTATTTCTAAAAGATTTGTTATAGCTCTATTTTCCATGGCATATCCAAAGTAATCCCCTATGGATACATTCATATTTTTAAGAATATATACCCCTCTTTTACTAGCGGTCACCTTATAAGTTCTTTTAAGTCTCTCATTTCCTGAAATACTATATGTACTATAATAAAAATGACTTTTATCTTGAAAATCATCATTACTGAGAAGTCTCTTAACTTCTCCACTATACTCCTCTTCTATTGTGATAAAAGATATAGGAAGTCTCTTTTTATTTTCTATAATAGTTGTGATTTCAAAAACTTCATTTATATTTACCTTTGACTTACTTATCTCTCTTTTTATATCTAAATTATAAAACCCAGTGTCCACTACCTTCTTAGCTAAAATTGTTCCAATAATTAATAAAACTACAAATGATATATACGCCCCCATGCTCCTCACCACCTATATTTTTTCTAAAGGTGATTCTACGGTATTAAGGATCTCTTCAATAATACCCTTAGCTCTATGTGATTCTCCTCCTAGGCTTGATTTAAGAATTATTCTATGGCTGAGTATTGATATAGCCATTGTCTTTACATCCTCTGGAATTACATAGTCTCTTCCATTTATAGCAGCATAGCCTTGTGCTCCCTTCATAAGAGCAAGACTTCCCCTAGGGGATGCTCCAAGATGTATATCTCTATGGCTTCTTGTTGATTCTATAATATTTAATATATATTCCTTTATACTATCCTTTACCTCAACATATATGTAATTTTCTTGAACATAGCTTATTTCCTCTTTACCAATGATACCTTCTAGTTTTTCTAAAGGATCATTTTGAATAAACCTATCTAATATAGCTTTTTCTTCTAAGAACTCAGGATATCCAAGAGATAACTTTAAGAAAAATCTATCTAGCTGTGCTTCTGGCAGAGGAAAGGTTCCATATTGTTCCACAGGATTTTCTGTAGCCATAACAAAAAAGGGCTTGGATAATTTTATTGTATTTCCCTCTACTGTAACTTGTCTTTCTTCCATAGCTTCCAAAAGAGCCGATTGAGTTCTTGGGGTAGCTCTATTAATTTCATCAGCCAAAACAAACTCACTTAATATAGGTCCCTTTTTAAATTGAAAATCTAACTCTTTTTGATTATAAAAATATATCCCTGTTAAATCTGATGGAAGTAAATCTGGAGTAAATTGTATTCTCTTGAATGAGCAATTTAAAGTAGCTGCAAATGCCTTAGCAAGCTTTGTTTTTCCTGTGCCAGGTACATCCTCAAGAAGGACATGTCCTGAAGCTATAAAAGCAACTATTATTTTATCTATTTTATCTTCTTTCCCTATTATTACTTTTCCTACATTATTATGAACCTTATTCTTAAACTCAATAAACTTTTCTATATTTAAATCTGCTTTTTTCATATAATCATAGCTATATTAAAATCAAATATAGCTTCCCCCTTTCACTTTAAAGAATATTAAAACTTTTCAGTATATATATTTTATCACCATTTTTATTAACCTTCCATGAAAACTTACCTTATTCTACAAATTAACCCTTTGTACTCTATATTTTATAATAATTATAGAATACTTTCATATAATCTATTTTAATATCTCGACTCTTAATTCATATAAAAATTCAACAATAGTTTACTTTACACAAAAAGACATAGATATAGTAAAAGATAAGGGTAAGTCCTATAGTTTAAATAATATAATAAATAATTACTTAAACTCATCTACCTTCTTTTACATATATTTATGTCTCTCTATTTCTATTTAACACCTATATAAAGTTATATAATTCTTAAATAGTTTTACAAATAATTATGCTAATCTAAAAGGGTTTTATGATAATTAAGTAAATTATCATAAAACCCCTTTATAAACAATAATAAGTAAGAAATTCTCTCTCTTATAACTCTATTTCCCTATAGAGACTTTGTAAGAAATCCATTTCCCTTCATTTCTGAAACATCCATTATGGACATAAGA
This sequence comes from Clostridium hydrogeniformans DSM 21757, assembly GCF_000686705.1. Classification (GTDB taxonomy): domain Bacteria; phylum Bacillota; class Clostridia; order Clostridiales; family Clostridiaceae; genus Clostridium_Z; species Clostridium_Z hydrogeniformans. Next base: position 283,156 of record NZ_JMLJ01000006.1, read on the forward strand.
ACCTTATTATCAACTTTCTCTACAAGACTCTTAGTTCTTGCAAGTTCTCTTATGGATACTACACAATAAAGAACCTTTGTGTCTTCCCTTGTATAAGCTCCTTCTCCATAGAACATGGTAACTCCTCTTCCTATCTTAAGCATTATAGCTTCTGCAATTTCATCATGCTTATCACTTACAATAAACAATGCCTTTCTCTTATCAAAACCAACTATAACCTTATGGATTAGAACAGATTTTATATACATTAATAGTAATGTGTATAAAGCTAATCTTAAATCTCCTACTACAGCTCCTAAAAATACCACAATAACATTTATTATAAAATCTATTTTTGATATATCCATGCCACTAGAATTTTTAAGTATAAAAGCTATTATATCTGATCCACCTTGAGAAGCCCTATTTCTAAATACTAGTCCAACTCCAAATCCATATAATACTCCCCCAAATAAGGTAGATATAACTATATCATTTAATTGAATGTACTTACCTATATCCTTTGTTAAAATAAGAAATGTAGATAAAGCTATCATTCCTATAAAACTAAAGGTCACAAATTCCCTATCTGCTTTTTTAAATCCTAATATAAATATAGGTATATTTATAAGTAATACTAAGTATCCTGACTGCAATCCTGTAACATATTGAATTATAAGAGCTATCCCTGATACTCCTCCACTTAGCAGCTTATAAGGTACTGAAAATCCATTTATAGATACAGAACATATAAAACTACCTAAAAGTACAAAACAAACCCTAGTTAAATTCTCCTTATTAATATTCATATCCTTCTCCTTATACCCTTTAATATAATTTATTCTTAAGTTTTTAATGTATTTTCATTGTTTATAAATTTTATCGGGTTACTATGTCAGTTCTTAACTTATACATTCCTTAAAAACCTGATTTATCAATGAATAAATACCATATATAAGTTAATTTTATATTAAGGAACCCTATATAGATATCCAGAATCTAGCACTAACTTATTCTTTAAATTTTTCTTCAGTAAATCTATACATTATGGTGAAAACTTTTTTGAATATATACTTTTTATTGTTAAGTTGATTTATGATTTTTAATATTTACTTATATACTTTTATTAATATATAGATCTTTAAGTTTCTCTAAAGCTTTATATATTAAGTTATGTGTTTAAGTTATAATCTATACTTTTAAATTTTAAAACCATATGTACTATAAAAATAATGTAATATCTAAACCTTCTAAACATCTCATATCTTAAACTTTATAATAATTGCATAGTTTAAGTAATGCTTTTCTACACTATCTAAAGTAATGCCCTTCTCTAAATCAAGTTTTATTTTATTACTTCCTAATTTAAAGCATATTTTAATATCCAAGTAGGGATGGGAATATTACAGATACTACAGTTATTATTATTGCAGAAATTATTCCACCTAAGGCAGTGCAAATAAATGACTTCTTAAAATCAAGTCCTAGGAACGACGCTACTGCACTTCCAGTCCAAAGACCTGTAGTTGGAAGAGGAATAGCTACAAATAGTATAAGACCTATCTCCTTATACTTCTCTATCTTTCCAGTATTCTTTTGTATCTTATTTTCAATAAAATTATTAAGTGGTCTTAAAAAACTAATCTTTTTCATCCATTTAAAAATTACATTAAAAAGCAATAATATAAAAGGAACTGGAAGAAGGCTTCCTGCAAAACTTACTAGCATTGTATATATGGGATCCATATTATATTTTATTATCCCTAAAGGTATTGCAAGTCTTTGCTCCATTACTGGAATAGCTGATAATATAAAAACCATAAAAGTTGCGTTATTTAAGAGCGCTGAAATCATAATATTCTCTCCTTTATTTTACATAAATACTTAAATAATTATAATAATAATTCTATAGCCTTACAAGTGTATTTACATAATCTTTATAAAACAAGAGAAACTTCTAATATATCTACAGAAGAATTAGCTAACCTAATCTAGGGAATCCTAATAGGAGATTTATGAACAATCCACGGAAAATACTATTTAAATTAAAGAAATTATTATTAAATTCATTTTAAATTTATAGATATTTTTCTAAAAATTTATATGGAATTAATTTATTGTGTTTATTTTAACAAAACTTATTTTATACAGTTGATTTTGAAATAATAATTGTATATAATGAATCTTGTAATAATAATTATTAATTAAAATATATTATTAATAAAAATTCCATATTTAGTTAATAAAATTTTTTCTTTTGTAATTTAAATTTAATATGTTAAACAATTGCTGATAACGCTTGGAAAGTAAAATTTTATTTTAGTAGGAAGGGATGTTTTTATGAAATCATTAGAAGTAAAAAAAGATATTCATTGGGTAGGAGCCCTAGATCCAGACCTTAGAATTTTTGACATAATAATGTATACACCATATGGAACAACTTATAATTCTTATGTAGTTAAAGGTAGTGAAAAAGTTGCTATATTTGAAACTGTTAAAGAGCAGTTCTTTGAGCAATATCTAGAGAGACTAAATTCCTTAGACGTTGATGTTACTAAAATCGACTACATTATAGTAGATCATACAGAGCCTGACCATGCTGGTTCAGTAGCAAAGCTTTTAGATCTTTCTCCTAAGGCTAAAGTAATTGGATCCTTAGCTGCTATTAATTTTGTTAAAAAGATAGCTAATAAGGAATTTGAGTATATAACAGTTAATGATAATACTACTATAAGCCTAGGTAATAAGACTATGAAGTTTATATCAGCGCCTTTCCTTCATTGGCCTGATTCAATATACACTTATATCCCAGAGGATAAGGTCCTTATTACTTGTGACTCCTTCGGATCCCACTACTGCACTAATAATATCTTTAATGATGTAATTGAAAATAATGAGCATTACATGGAAGCTTTAAGATATTATTATGATTGTATATTTGGACCATTTAAGCCTTATGTTTTAAAGGCTATTGATAAGATAAAAGATTTAGACATAGATATAATCTGTCCTGGTCATGGCCCTGTTCTTAGAGACAATCCATGGAAGACTGTAGAGTTATACAAGGAATGGAGTACTCCTAAAGCTAAGGGTGAAAAGGCTAAGATAACTATTTCCTACGTTTCAGCTTATGGATATACAAAAACTATGGCTGATGAAATAATTAGAGGAATTAACTCTAAGGGCGATTATGACATAAAAATGTACGATATAATCCACCATGAAATGGGTGACGTAGTAAATGATATAACTGATTCTGATGGAGTATTATTTGGTTCTCCAACTATAAACTCTGATCTTCTTGAGCCAGTTAGAGAAGTTTTAACAAAGCTTAACCCTATAGTTCATGGAAATAAGGTTGCTGGAGCCTTTGGTTCTTATGGTTGGAGTGGTGAAGCTATTCCTAATATGGAAAATAGACTTAAGGAACTTAGAATGGATCTTCTACTTCCAAGCCTTAAGATAAACTTTAAACCATCTGAAACTGATTTAACTAAAGCCTATAAATTTGGTGAATCCTTTGCAGAAAAGATTAATGAAAAAAGAAAGCCTAAGATTAATAATGGTAAAAAAAATAAAACTAAACTTTGGAAATGTGTAATTTGCGGAGAAATATTTGAAGGAAATGAACCTCCTGAAATATGCCCTGCTTGTGGTGCTTCTTCTGATGAATTTGTTGAAGTAAAAAGTGATGATACAGGATTTACATCTTCTGAAAATGCAAACTTTGTTATATTAGGAAATGGAGCTGCTGGTCTTCAAGCTGCTACAGCTATAAGAAATAGAAATAAAAATGCTTCTATTACTATGATTTCTAAAGAAGATGTTTCTACTTATTATAGACCTCAACTTTCTGATTATCTTGGAAAAGAATTCGATAATAATGGATTCTTCTTAAACTCTAAAGAATGGTTTAAGGAAAATAATATAATTGAAAAGCTTGGAGTAACTGTAGATAAAATTGATAAAGATAATAACACACTAATTCTTAGTGATGGAAGTAAGATAGCTTATGATAAACTAATATTAGCTAACGGTAGCTATAACTTTATCCCAAATACTAAGGTTTCTGGGTTATCAGAAGAGCTTACATTAAACTCCCAAAACTACAATAAGGTTTCTGGAGTTTATACATTAAAGTATCTTGAAGATGCTAAAATTCTTAAATCTGCCTTAGATTCTACCAAAAAAGCCATAATCATTGGTGGTGGACTTCTAGGACTTGAAGCAGCAGCTGAAATTGAAAGCCAAGGTATTGAAACTACTGTTGTAGAATTCTCTAATAGACTTCTTCCAAGACAGCTTGATAATGAAGGCTCTAAGTTATTTAAATCCTTAACTAATGATTCTTCTATAAATATTCTTCTTGGAACCTGTGTGGAAGAAATTATAACAGAAAACAATAAAGTTAAAGCTGTTAAATTAAATAATGGAGAAACTCTTGAAGCTGACTTAGTTCTATTCTCTGTTGGTATAAGATCTAACATAGATCTTGCATTAAATTGTGGAATAGAATGTAACCGTGGAATAATTGTAAATGAAAAAATGGAGACAAATATTCCAAACATCTATGCTTGTGGTGATGTGGCTGAGCTGTCTGGAATAGTTTATGGTAACTGGCCTGCTGCCCTTGACATGGGTAAGGTTGCTGGAGGTAATGCTTCAGGAGATAATGTAGAGTTTAAAGGATTTGTATCCTCTGTAATATTTAATGGATTAAACACTGAAATATTCTCTGCTGGAACTATTGACTTTAATGATTCTTCTTATGATACTTTAGTTATAAATAGCTCTAAAACTTATAAGAAACTATTCTTTAAGGATAAGATAATAGTTGGTGGAATATTAATTGGAGATACTTCAAAGGCAGCTAAAATAATCATAGCTATGGAGAAACTAAGCACTATAGATGAAGTAATAAATAGCTGTATACTTTAATTTACAATTTAATTATATTTTAATACAAGAAAAAGACCTGAAATATTTAGTATATCAAATATTTTAGGTCTTTTTGTTATATTTATGCTATTTATATTTTAACAATTTGTGTATAATTAGTATGAACATCATTAAAAGGAGCGGACCTATGAATAAAGTAAAAGAAATTTTTAATAATACTAAGGTAAACTTAAGGTATGATATTATCTTTTGGTTTACTACCCTAATGATATTAATAAAACAAATTGTATTTTTTAAACTTTATGTTTCAGGATATAGTTGGCAAATGACTTTTCTATACTTTGGTAAGCGTACTGAATGGATAGTCTATCTATGCTATACTCTACTTCTTACTTCTATTGGGTATTTATTTTCTAAATCTAGAAGAATAATATCCCTTTTGGTGATTAACCTATTAACTTCTATTTATATAATCTGGAGTATAATGAAGTGTGTGGCAACGTCATCTTATTTTTCATTACCTATAGCTTATGATTACGTGCCTTGGGACATGATAAATACTATACTATCTAAATTTAATTTTAAATATCTAGTATTTATAGCTGATGTGGTTATAATAGCCTTGTTCTTAATTTTAACTAAAAATAGATATAAAAATTGTAAACGTAGTATATGTTCTTTTGTAATTATTGCTGCTTTATCCTCTTCTTATTTAGGCTATGCCCATTATAAACTTGATAAAAAGGAAAAGGGAGGATATTCTCAAAGTGTTTATGTAGACTCTTGGACAGATGGCGATAGACATTACGCATTAGGAGTAATAGGCCATGGTATAACTAAAATTTATAATTCTATAAAAACAAAGCCTATAGATTTATCTAATGAGCAAAATACAGATATATCTAATATGTATAAGAAGAAGGAGGAAAACTTTCATAAAAATTTTTATTTTGGTAAATTAAGGGGTAATAATATTATAATGCTACAGCTTGAATCCTTTGAAACCTTAGTTTTGAATCAAAAAGTTAATGGAGTGGAAATAACCCCTAACTTAAATAAACTTCTTAAAAACAGCATATACTTTGACAATATATATCCTAATAATAATTTTGGAGTAAGTTCTGACTGTGATTTTATGATACATACTGGATTATATCCTAATAGAACTGGACAAACATTCTTTGATCATCCTAACAATAGGTATCCTAATTCTTTACCATTTTTATTAAAAGAAAATGGTTATTCTACTGCTGCCTATCATTCAGATAAAGGTTATATGTGGAATATGTACGAAAACTTACCTAAGTTTGGATTTGATGAAGTAAGCCAATCTGGAGATTACACTAAGGAAGAACCTTTTAACTTTGGAGTTGTAGACCATGAATTTTTACCTCAGGTTGCAGATAAAGTTTCTAAGATGCCTAAACCATTTTATGCTTTATCTGTTACAGTTTCTGGTCACTCTCCTTTTAGATTAAATGAGAAATACAAGGAACTTAATCTACCTGATAATCTTAAAGATAATATAATTGGAGACTTCTTTCAAGTTTCAAGATATACAGATACAGCCATCGGAAACTTTATAAAAAAATTAGAAGATTTAAACCTTCTTGATAATACCACAATACTTATTTATGGAGACCATGGTGGTATACACAGATATCATAATGATGATTTAAAAAAGATAGAAAGCCCTAAAGATTGGTGGTTCTCTGATGAGAAGATTCCTCTAATTGTGTATAATAAAAATATCAGTGGTGAGGTTAACCATACCTATGGTGGACAAATAGACTTTTATCCTACGCTAACCTACTTACTAGGCATAGAAAATGAAAAATACACTAAATTTAATATGGGAAAAAATCTTTTTAACACTAAAAATAATTATGTAAATGTAAATGGAAAACTCTATGGAGAATTTAATGAAGAAATCAATGCCTCTGAGAAAAAGGTTCTTGATTTAAATGAGCTAATTCTTCGTAGTAATTATATAAATAAAAATTTTGTAAGGTGATAATATGTTTTATAGAAAAAATTGGATATTAAATGATTCCATTGTAAGATTTATATACAACCCTTTTATAAACTTAAAAATAGTATTTTTTAATAAAAGGTTAATACATTCTTCTATCATGTCTTCTGTAGATGACCTTAACATAAGTCTAAATGATGAAGATTATATGTTAAATATTGATACAACTGAAAATAAGGTACTTACATCTTTATATAATAATAAAAAGGAGTTAATTCCTTCTATAGATAATTGCAAGACTCCTTGGTGGTTTATACTTTGTGTCTTTGTTAATCTTCTCGTTCCTATCTTCACTTATGAAGTAGCAAGTTCATGGATACTACTTTCTGTCACATTGTTGTTTCAAAGACATATTGTGAAAAAAGGAGACTTAAAAACAAAATATAAGATTATAATATGTATAATAAGCTCTTTAGCTTTTGCCTTATTCTTTAAAGGAAGATATTTTATTCTAAAATAGTCTTATCTAACGTATAAATTAAAGTTTTAAACTAGGAAACTTATGTAGCTTTTCTAGTTTAAAACTTATTTTATATCTCGATAAAAATATATTTAATTCTGACACTTCAATATAATCTAGGTATACTAAAAGCCACTATGAAAATTTATATTTTTAAAACTTTTCATAATGGCTTTATTTTTTATATTTTTAACAGTTAAATTATTTAAGCAATACTGTTTTCAAAGGAGGTAGATTCTTCTGGGAATATAATAAAATTACATAATACATAAGTTATGATTGTAGGTAAAACCCATCCAAATCCAAGATCTGATAGTGGTATAATAGTATTTATATTAAATGGTTTAAATACCTCTAGTATTGCAAACAACATTGAAATATATACTGAGCATTTAACAACCTTGTTATTTCTAACAAATCTACTTCCTAAAGTTAACGCTATTAATGTTATACAAATTGGATATAATATTGATAAAATTGGTGCTGCAAAAGTTACTATTTTATCAACTCCTAGTATGCCTATAAAAACACTAATTATAGATATAACAAACACATTTACCTTATAAGGTAATTTCCCCTTTGATAGTCCCTCAAAGTAGGTTGATGCTGAGCTTATAAGTGTCATAGAGGTAGTTAAACATGCAAGCCCTATTGCTATAGCTATAATTGCCGTTCCATATCCACCAAGAAGCCTATTTGATATATTTAGTAGAAGCTCTGTTTTAGATATTTCTGGGCTAAAAACCCCACTTGCTGTATGTCCTACATAAACTAATCCTCCATAAACAATAGCAAGTCCTACAATTGCAACCATACCTGATTTTATGGTTATTTTGGATATATCTTTTCCTTTATATCCTTTACCAACTACAGCTCCTATTATAATAGATGAGAATATAAGTGCCGCTAACACATCCATAGTTTGGTATCCCTCAATTAATGATGTAAAAAAAACTGAATTAATTGAAGATGGGGTAGTTTCCCCTATAGGAGTTATAACTCCTTTTATTATTAAAGTAATTAGAGATATAAGAAGTACTGGTGTTAAAAATTTTCCTATGGTATCTACTATCTTTGATGGCTTCAAAATTAAAGCTATATTAATTCCAAAGAATATTATCATACCAACTAGAGGAGACATAGAAGGTATAAAGGGACTAAAAGCTAATTCATAGGTGGTAGCTGCAGTTCTAGGTATAGCAACAAGAGGTCCTATAGCTATTATTAGGGAACTTGTACATATTACAGCAAATACCTTTCCTACCCTTGAACTCATCTTCTCAAAGCTTCCCTTACACTTAGTACCAGCTAATATTCCAAGGAAAGGTATTCCCACTCCTGTAAGTATAAACCCTATAGCTGAAAACATAGACTCTGACCCTGATACTAAACCAAGGTAAGTAGGAAATATAAGATTTCCTGCACCAAAAAACATGGCAAAAAGAGCAAACCCAATAACAACACAATTCTTTAGTTCTTTACTCATAGATACATCCCCTTTTTTCAAAATATAATACCCAAACATTTTTCTGACAATTCCGTCAATACTATATATCTAATATTAACATGACCCTTTTAATAAATCAATAAAAAATATAAGGTAATTCTATGTAACTATCAATGAATTTCTGTTACAATTAGAAACTTTGTTAATTTAATATCATTATTATGTATAGTATTCACAATAAAATACAATTTAATTTTTACTTTTTAATAATTTATGAATATTTTTCAAAAACTTGGATATAATCAAAGATGCATTCTGTGTAATATGATCTGGAGGGTGTTAAATGAATAAGATATTATTAGTTGGAAGACTAGTAAATGATCCCGAACTTAAAATTATAAGCGATGAAAAAGTTATGGCTAGGTTTATATTAGCTGTAGAACGAAACTATAAAGAAGCTAACGGTGATAGAAAGGCTGATTTTATTCCAGTAGCTGTATGGGGAAAAAGAGCCCATGTGATTAAGGAATATCTTTCAAAAGGAAACTTATTAACTATAAGTGGGAGACTAAGGACATCTACATATATGGACGAGGCTGGAATAAAAAAATATAAGTATGAAGTGATAGCAGAAGATTTTAAGCTTTCAGATTTTACTCCTAAAAAAGAAGCTTAAATTTCATGAAAACATTTTCACTTTATTTACAAAGATAAAAGCTGATGCTTGTTAATAAGTTATCAGTTTTTCTTTATATTTAATATGATATTTAGTTAATATTATTACTTGATTTTTTTAAATTTAATTAAGTTTTCCTGTGAATTTTTATTAGAATCTTACTTTAATAGTACTTCACTTTTAATATTTTAAGATTATTTTTCATAAAAATATTAGGTTATTTTAAATTTTCAACAAAATAGAAGGGATTATATTCTCTAAGATATAATCCCTTCTATTTATATAAATTTATTTTATTACCTATATAGTAGTATATAATATGAAACAAATCAGAGCATTGAAGATTTAAAATCATAATTGGATTATAAGAAATTCAACACTTAGTGAAGCCTATTATTGAATTTCCATAAGATAAAACTAAAATGGCTGATTAATCCCTGCTGTTTTTCTTTCATCTTATTTTAGTTTCTGTTTTATGTCTTCATAATTCCCTTTTAAATCTTTTAAAATATCTTTGTTTTCTATTGAATGTGGTTTTAAAATAGTATTTTGTATAGCATTAATAGATTTATAGTTATTGCTGTTTTCTATAATATATAGCCCTTGTCCTCCACCTACAGGAACATAACAATCTGGATTATCAACACCTTTTTTTAAGAATATCAATAACTTCTCTCCATTTTTAATAATAGTATCAGTGTTAGAATCTTGAAGTATTTTTAACTCTTTTGAATCTATATCTCCCTTAATTACTTCATTAACTTTTACAGTTATTATATCAACTTGAATTCCTTTATAATCTCGTTTTTCTTGTTTATCGGTTACCTCTATTTCAGCTATTACTTCACTAGAATCCTTTAATTCTTTTAAACTTTTTATTTTCACAATAGAAGCATGTACACTAGATTTTTCTATTTCATCTGTATTAGGTGGTGATGATATTTTTGTATTTTTATATATTATAAATCCAACTGAACATGATAAAATCAATGCAAAGAATAATGACAAAGCTATCTTCTTATTCACAACTTACAACTCCTTTAATTAAACAAATTGGTTATATCTTCTATATCTATTTATAAATAAATTATTTTTATAATCTGTAACTTATCCATTAAAAATATCATTGACTTGTCTTGCTTTATCCAGATGGATAAATAACATATATAAGTTAATTTTATATTGAGGAACCCTAAAAGATTCAGAAAAATGAAATACAAATTTTTTTTGTAAATATTCTATATTTTTTTCCTCACATATGTAAATATATTATCGTTTAATCCAATATATGTAGATAGTGTTTTAACATTCATATTATAGTTTCATAATATATAAGATTTGTATTAAAAAAGATGCTCCTAATTCCTCCTCTTTTTTATACCTTAAACTCCATCTACTAGTTCGCTCTAATAACCTAATAGTATTTATTTTTTAACCTCATTTCTCCTAATCATGATTTTAAGTTTTACTCTTCACACTCTATTTTGAACCTTTGTAATATATCTATTTTCTTAAAACTTTGTCATTATCTTAGTAACAGTTCTTCTTTATGATCTAGCATGCTTAGTTTCTTTAAACTAAAAAATATAAGGGATTATATCCTCTAAGATATAATCCCTTATATTTATTTATATAAACTTATTTCATTACTTATATATTACTTGTTATAACCATTTGGATGAGTAGAATGCCACTTCCAAGCACTTCCTATTATTGTCTCTAAAGAATTAAACTTAGGCTTCCAATTTAATTCCTTAATAGCCTTATCTGATGATGCTATTAAAACACTTGGATCTCCTGGTCTTCTTTCTGATATCTCAGCCTTTATATCCTCTTCAGTAACTTTTCTAGCTACCTCCACTACTTCCTTAACTGAGAATCCTTTTCCATTCCCTAAATTATATATTCTACTCTCTTCCCCTCTCATTAGCCTTTCAACAGCTAAAAGATGAGCAGAAGCAAGGTCAGATACATGTATATAATCTCTTATGCATGTTCCATCCTCTGTATTATAATCATCTCCATATATCATTATTTTTTCTCTTTTATTAAGAGGTACTTGAAGAATTAAAGGAATTAAGTGAGTTTCTGTATTATGTGCTTCTCCTATATTACCACTTTCATGAGCACCAGCTGCATTAAAATATCTTAAAGCAGTGTACTTTATTCCATAAGCACTATCACACCATTTTAATATTTTTTCAACACAAAGCTTAGATTCCCCATAGGCATTAGTTGGGAATGTCTTATCATCCTCAATAATTGGAATATTTTCTGGCTCACCATAGGTTGCAGCAGTTGAAGAAAATACTATATATTTAACTCCATGGTCCTTCATAGCTTCTAATAAAGATATAGTTCCGGATATATTATTATTAAAATACTTTAAAGGATCACTCATACTTTCTCCTACTAGAGAGTATGCAGCAAAGTCAATAACAGCCTCTATATTATTTTCAGTAAAAGTCTTATTCAGTATAGCTTTATCTCTTAAGTCTCCTTCATAGACCTTTCCCCCAACAATAGCTTCTCTATGTCCAGTACAGAAATTGTCTAAGGTTACAACTTCTTTTCCTTGCTCTAATAGATGAGCTACCATGTGGCTTCCTATGTATCCTGCTCCCCCACATACTAAAATAGCCATTTATACCACTCCTTATATCAATTTATTTTTTATTAAATCCTCTACCTTCTTTAAATCTTCCAGAGAGTCTATTTCATAAGAATCTCTGTCCTCTATCTTATGTATATAAACCTCTAATCCCTTTATATTGTTCTTAACAATATCATCCCAGTATAAATTAGAAAAGTCATCTTCTTCTATAGATTTTTCTAATTTCTCCCTTATTATTATACCATCTTTTTTGCTCCAATAGGAAACCCCACAAAGGATATATCCCTCATCATCTCCTACTTCTATATCATATACTCTATTCTTTTCATCATATCTTATTATCCATTCACCTTTAAAATCCTTTTTAAAAGCAGAAAAATATGTAGATTTATTTATATCATTCTTTAAGAAATTCCTATGTAAATAAACATCTGCATCTATTACATAGGTATCACTTAAGTATTCCCTAACTAAATACATTGTATATATATTATTGAAAACATTATATTTAGAATTATGTACAAGTTCAACTCCGTATTTATCCTTTAAATAATGAAATTTCTCCTCTAAATACCCAGTAAGAACTATTATCTCATCTATTCCTATTTCCTTTAAATATTCTATTTGTTTCTCTATCATTGGCTTTCCATTTACCTTCACTAAGGACTTTGGTGTTTCTAAAGTCAATGGTCTAAGCCTTGTTCCCATTCCCGCTGCTAACAATATAGCTCTCATGTTATCTCTCCTTAAATCTATTATTCTTAAATTATATCATATAGGGTACGGTTAACAACTTTAATGCTTATTTTAAACTTTAATTTAGGGACGGTTAACAACTTTACTTCCCTTTTTAGAATTCACTTAGGGACGGTTAACAACTTTTTATACCTTTTACATAATGTATTGTACCAAAAGTTGTTAACCGTCCCCATTTATTCATTTACTCTTGAACTTTTAGATTAAGCATTGTTTTTGGATTTCCTGCCACAAGAATTGTTCCAGATAATATTATTAAGCTTCCAAGAACAAATTGAAATGTTACAGGCTGCTTTAAAAATACTATTTGTATAAGAATTGCCCACATGGCATAGGTTATGTTTAAAGCTGTGCTCCTAGCTGCTCCTATTATATTTATAGCTGAATAATAAAATAAGTATGATGTAGTACCTACTAAAGCTGTAATAGCTAAATATAAAATTGATATGTTAGAAAAAACACTTAGAGTAACATCATGTCCACCTATTAATGGAAGTATTATAACTCCATAAAATATAGCTGATGTTATCTGTCTTATATTTAAAGCCTGTTCTGCCGTAACATCATCCTTCATTCCATAGGCACAGATTACACTTTCAAGTCCCCATCCAAGTACTGTACCTAATGCGCAAATAAGTCCTATTAAAAAGCCTGCCTTCATAGATATATTTCCTGCTGATGTATATCCTATTACAATTACTCCTATGACACTTAAAGTTATACCCATCCATACTCTCTTTTCTAGTTTCTCTTTTAGAAATAAGAAAGCAAAGAAAGCTCCCGCCGCTGGATAAATAGAAGTTATGCTGGCAGCATATGCTGGTCCAAGGTATTTAACACTTAAGGTATAACAAGTCATTCCAACTGGACCCCCAAGTAATGCTCCCAAAACTATAAAAAGTCCACTTCTAGTTCTTAAGGCCTTTAATACATTACTAAAATCCCCTCTTATTATTTGAAATAAAGTCATCCAAATTGCTGAGAATGCGTCATGTAAAAATGTACTAACAAAGGGAGCGAAAATAATAGCTTTTTCAGTATCTATAAATGGTGACTTTGCTAATATAATTCCAAGTAAAACTGTATCTATTCCCCAGGTAATACCTGAAACTAAAGCTGAAGATATCCCTACCCTTGCATCCTTAATATTTGAACCCCTCATAATAACCCTCCTTAAGATTGTACTCTCCTATATACTATATATAGCTCTCTCTAAAACTTATCGTCTATTTCATATCCTCTAAGAGATTTAGGTTCTTCTTTGCCCTATTATATCTATCTATACCATAGGTTCCAAAGTCATCTCCCTTAGCCTCCTTCAAGTTTGTCCATATACTCCATAGAAAATCTTGAAATATCTTGTGAATTAATATTCTTTTTCTTATTTCATCATTAGGAGTCTCTCCTAAATAAATGCTTAAAAATAACTCCTCATCGTCTTCTGAAAAATTACATTCAATGGAATGGGCTGCTAAATCCCACATAGGGTCATTCATTCCACTATACTCCCAATCTATTAAATACATTCTCCCTTCTCCACTCTTAACAAAGTTCTCAGGAACAGTATCATTATGACATGGTAATTCTTCTACATTTAAATTATTTAATACTTCTTTAAGATCCACTACCTTCTTTCTTACTTCATTATAATCACTAAAGTTTTTTCCATTTGCATTTATTAATAGCCCTTCATAAAGCTCTATCTTTCCTATAATATCAAAGGAGTTGTTTAGCTTTAACTTAGAATTATGAAGTGTTCTTAAAAGTTCTGTAGTCATCCTCATATTCTTTTCTTTTTTAGCAGAGGTTCCTGTTAATGTTTCTGCATCTTTTATAAATTCACTTATCTTTATACCTGTAGTCTCATCAAAATAAAGAATTTTAGTATCAAGGTTAAGCTTACATCCAACCTCTGAATTTCTTTTTTCATCCCTTCTGCTTATCATTTCCTCAGTACCAGCCCCTGGAACCCTAAGTATATATGCCTTATCCTTTATGTTTACCTTATAATTTTTATTGGTCATTCCTCCTGCGGGGATTATATGCCCTATGCTTTCTTCATTTATCTTTAAAGCATCTACTATATAAGACCTAAGTCCTAGAGTTCTTATTTCTAATTCTTTTCTTTTAAGCCTTGGGAAAACATGATTTATCATATTAGTATAATGGTCTTTGTTATCAATTTCTCCCCATACTAAATCATCTATTTTTATATATCCTATATTATAGTATCTTCCAATGTCCAAAAGACAGTATTCATAATTTACATATGGATTTTCATTATACATTTCATATTCACTTAAAATCTTATTAAAACCATCATAGGATAACTTAGTTATCCCTATCATTTCCCCATTAATTTTGTTAAAAGTATGCTTGTCCTTAGATATCTTATATAAAAATCCATTTCTTATCTCTACAAAAGCTTCATCCCCTGATCCACTTTCATTGGTTATAAGTACACAATCTCTATTTAAATTATCTATTAGCTCCTTTATAGCTCTCTCCTCAAAAACTAAATCATTTTCTATAAGTATAAAATCTCCTTCTATGTATTCCTTAGCTAGTGCTAAAGACTCCATCGTACCTGTCCACTTATACTTTTTATTTCTTACAATCTTTAATCCCTTTTCCCTAGCTAAAGCTTCATATGACTCATATTCATAGCCTGCAACTATAATAACATCTTCTATACCATTATCCCTTAGAATATTTAACATTCTATCTATAACTCTCTCATCTTTAAGTTCTAAAAATCCAGCTGGAACTCCAAACTCTTTTCTTTCACCAGCCCCTAATATAACTGCTTGTTTTACATTTCCTAGTGTATTTTCATTAAGCTTTATTCTTATATCATCATATTCTTTTAAGTTTTCTTCTATTAACTTTATCCCCTTATGAGTAACATTATAAGTAAATCCTCTACCACTTTTTACAGTAACTATATACTCATCCTTAAGAAGAGTTTTTAATACCCCATTAACCTTTCCTAAAGATATATTAAGCTTTTTGGATATGTCCCTTTGACTAAGATTTCTATTTAAATTTAATAACTGTAGTATTCTTAAAATTTTCTCCATACTCTTCCTCCATAAACTTCAAGCTTTTAATGTAGTTCATTATTTGAACTACATTAAATTAAAAAAATTTATTCCTTAAATTAATCTATTATTCTTTTAATCCTAAAAATAAAAATTGTACATCTTTAAATTCGTTCATTATATGAACTATGTAATATATTATACTTAATCAATTTTTAATGGTCAAGAAATATAATTAAATATTTCTTAAATCTATATTTAAAAATCATTTTAGGGATTATAATAGAATTAATGTTTAAATTTTTTAGGAGGTTCTTGTATTTATGGATACTAATGGTTTTCAAAGATTGTTTTTATTTAATATAAAAGATAAAATAGTAATAAAAATTCCTCCTCTTGGTGGGATTATAGGAAGATTTGGAGACATTGAGCCTTCATATTTCGAGAAAAATTCCTATGTAAGCAGAAAGCATGCTAAATTGACCTATATGAGAGGTGGTTATCTCATAGAGGATCTAGGAAGTGCTAATGGTACAAAAGTAAATGGTCTAAAGCTTTATAAAAATACTAGTGTTCATATTAGAGGTGGAGATATTATTACCTTAGCAAATATGGATTTTGAAGTTAAATATAGTTTTAAATAGATAAACATATTATGTTGACTAAAGAACTGGTTAACATAATATGTTTATTTTTTATCCATTAATATGTATATATTGACTTTTACATACATTTATGGTTTTATATACTTAGTATTAATTTTACATTTATTTATTTTTATTTACAATATAGGAAATAATTCTATAAATTTATTTCTAAAAATATTATCAATAAGGGGGATTTTTGGTGAAAAAATTTAAAAGTATTTTATGTCTTTCAATCGTTATGTTTATTTTAAGCACATTTGATATTGTTGCAAATGCCATACCTGCATCAACTTCTAGAACAGATGCTGTAGTAAATAAAACTTATGAGCAAATAGGTAAACCTTATGTTTGGGGTGGTAAAGGACCAAACTCTTTTGACTGTTCTGGATTAGTCCAATATGTTTATCAAAATGCTATTGGTGTATATTTAGAAGGATATACTCATTCTCTAAAATATAGTGGACAACCTATAACAAATCAAAATGATTTAAGACCCGGAGACTTAATATTTCCATATAGTGATTTTGAACATGTTGCAATATATGTTGGTAATGGTCAAATCATTCATGCACCAAGAACTGGTGAAAATGTAAAGAAAGTTCCTATATATGCTTTTTATACAGCTAGAAGAATTGAAGGATTTATCCAAAATAACGGTTCCTGGAAATACTTAGAAAACTCAAAATACAAGACTGGTTGGATAAAAGAATATGGGGATTGGTACTACTTCCACGATAATGGCTCTATGGCTACAGGATGGACTAAGCTAAATTGGGCTGGTGAAGATAGATGGTATTATTTCAATGGTGATGGAATGGTTTCTGGATGGGCTAAGATAAACTGGGCTGGCGAAGATAGATGGTACTATTTCAATGGTAATGGAATGGTTTCTGGGTTGCAATATTTAGAATGGAATGGAACTAAAAACTGGTACTACTTCAATGGTAATGGATTATATTATGGATGGATATACTTAGAAAAAGATGGACAATCTAATTGGTACTATTTTGATGGTAATGGAATGGCAAAAAATCGTACAATAGATGGTCACTATGTAAATAATGATGGTATTAGAGTTTCTTAAAAAATTTATATAGTAAGGGAATTGTAGCCTTCAGATTTTAATAAAATTATTTGTATTATAAAGGAAACTTCTAACTTGATTAGAAGTTTCCTTTAATTATACAGAAATGCATTAACAATCCTATTATAATAATCTTATATTTAGACCGAGTTTATATTAACTTTAAAAATCTTAATAAATACATTCTCATATTTAACTATAAACATACAATGACTCATCTCTAATTCTAAATAACAATATCTTAACTGAAAATCTCAATTTGGATATTTTTTATAAAGTTATATGTATATTTAATTATAAATTATAAAATACTAAATATTTATTATCTTATAATTAATCCGTATAACATATAAATTTTTATGCTATCTTAAACTCTTCTTTATTTTCAGTTCTTTTTCACCTTAAAATCCGATACATTTATTCAAAAGTTTAATTTACAGCATAAAATAATTAAAAATATAGAGCATATATTATTAAAATTTTGTAAATACCTTGAATTAAATCATTTATTACCCTGTTTAAACATTGTTACTGTTGTCAAATTATGATAGTATATATTATGAAATTACTGTTAATTAAATATTTACAAAGGGGTGAACTATTTATTGCTCAAAGGAAGTAAATTTTTAAATTTATTTATTGCGGCTTCATTTTCAGTAACTATTTTGTTGCCACCTTCAATATCTACCAGCGCTAGTACAGGGACTATTGTTAATCAGGTTCCTTTAAGTGCTACAGCTCGTCCTACTTCGTCTTTTGTATCATTAACCTCTGAAAAATCTTCTTTAATGGCTAATGATACTACAGTGATTACAGCTAAGGCTACTGGTAAGAGTCCTGAATATAGATTCTGGATTTGTGATGAAGGTAACTGGTATATTGTTCAGGATTTTTCTCCTAAGAACACCTACAAATTTAAACCTACTAAACAAGGTAAGTTTAAGTTTTGGATAGATGTTAGAGAGGATAAAAATACTGATGTTGCTAGAGATGATTATAAAGAAGTGGAAGTTAATGTTACACGTGCTTCTGCCGTATTTAACTCATTAACTGCATCTAAGCCTTCTGTAGGAGTTAATGACACATCTGTTATAACTGCTAAGGCTACTGGTAAAAGTCCTGAATACAGATTCTGGATTCTTGATAATGGTAACTGGTACATTGTTCAAGACTTCTCTCCAAATGGTACTTATAACTTTAAACCTACTAAAGAAGGTAAGTTTAAGTTTTGGATAGATGTTAGAGAGGACAAGAATACTGACCTTGCTAGAGATGCTTATAAAGAAGTTGAAGTTAATGTTACACGTGCTTCTGCCGTATTTAACTCATTAACTGCATCTAAGCCTTCTGTGGGAGTAGGTGACACTTCTGTTATAACTGCTAAGGCTACCGGTAATAGTCCTGAATATAGATTCTGGATTTGTGATGAAGGTAACTGGTACATTGTTCAAGACTTCTCTCCAAATGGTACTTATAACTTTAAACCTACTAAACAAGGTAAGTTTAAGTTTTGGATAGACGTTAGAGAGGACAAGAATACTGACCTTGCTAGAGATGCTTATAAAGAAGTGGAGGTTAATGCTACACGTGCTTCTGCCGTATTTGACTCATTAACTGCATCTAAGCCTTCTGTAGGGGTTAATGACACTTCTGTTATAACTGCTAAGGCTACTGGTAAAAGTCCTGAATATAGATTCTGGATTCTTGATAATGGTAACTGGTCTATCGTTCAAGATTTCTCTCCAAAGAGTACTTATGACTTTAAACCTACTAAACAAGGTAAGTTTAAGTTTTGGATAGATGTTAGAGAGGACAAAAATACTGACCTTGCTAGAGATGCTTATAAAGAAGTTGAAGTTAATGTTACACGTGCTTCTGCTGTATTTAACTCATTAACTGCATCTAAGCCTTCTGTAGGAGTGAATGACACTTCTGTTATAACTGCTAAGGCTACTGGTAAAAATCCTGAATATAGATTCTGGATTTGTGATGAAGGTAACTGGTATATTGTTCAAGACTTCTCTCCAAATGGTACTTATAACTTTAAACCTACTAAAAAAGGTAACTTTAAGTTCTGGGTAGATGTTAGAGAGGACAAGAATACTGACCTTGCTAGAGATGATTACAAAGAAGTTTCTGTAACTGTACTTCCTCGTAGCACCTCAACCTTCCTATCATTAACACCATCAAAATCATCTATGGAGGTTAATGAAACTGTAGCAATTACTGCTAAGTCCACTGGTAAAAGTCCTGAATATAGGTTCTGGATTTGTGAAAATGATGAGTGGTACATTGTTCAAGACTTCTCTCCAAATGGTGTTTATAACTTTAAACCTACTAAAGAAGGCAACTTTAAATTCTGGGTAGATGTTAGAGAAGATAAAAACACTGATGTTGCTAGAGATGATTATAAGGAAGTTCAAATTCAAGTGGGAAATAACGCTTTCTTTTTCAAAGAAATTAAGACAAGCCTTCCTTCTCCTCAAAAAGTAGGAACTAAAGTTAATGTTAAACCTGTAGCTCAAGGGGTTAATCTTGAATATAAGTTTTCTCTATATGATGGAAACAGCTGGACTGTTCTTAGAGATTTTTCAAAGATAGACAATATAGATATTAACTTATCTAAATATGCAACATATAGAATTAGAGTAGATGTTAAGCCTTTTGGTGGAAATTCCACCTCTAAAGAAATATCCTTCTCTACAATATTAAATGTTGCAGAACCTAATGTTATAGAGAATTCATTTAGCTGGAATGGTGAGTTTGAAAATAGAGAAGCAACCAAATACTTAGTATATCATCATACAGAAAGTTCAAAGGATTCTGCTGAAAACATACATGCTTATCATCAATCTAAGGGTTGGGTTGGAATAGGATATCATTTCTTTGTTAAGAAGGATGGTACTATCTACCGTGGAAGACCTGAAAATGTTATAGGCGCTCATGCAATAGGTTTTAACCATGAATCTATAGGTATTGCAGCAGAAGGCAGATATGAAATTGAGTATATGCCAATTGCTCAAAGACTTGCTTTAATAAGACTTGGTGAATACTTAAAAGAAAAATACGATATTAAAGGAATTTACGGTCATGGAGAAGTTTCTTCTACAGACTGTCCTGGTAAAAATTATCCTCTTTTAGAGATAAAAAATGCCGTAATGAAATAAAAAGATAAGCTATGGATTAAAGTTCCATAGCTTATCTTTTTAATATATAGTTATCTGTAAATTAAATATATATTAAGTTTACACTTCTAAAATATTAAATTCAAAATCTTTTCCTATTTCCTTATTTCTTAACTGCTAATTTAACGTGGCTTTTAACTAATAATCCTATAGATCTAACAGAAATAGGGCTATTTTATGTCCCTTATCTCTACCTAATAACTTCTTAATATAATTTAACTTCGTTCTTATCTTTTTTCCTCAATTATTGATTTCCACCTAAAAGCTATGTTTTCCACAAAATATTCTCTACTATTAATTAATGAATTTTTAGCCATAGATATTCTTAAATCTTTATCATTCATAAGTTTATCCATTGCCTCTGCCAAATCCTTAGTATTATTTTGAGGAACTATAATTCCATCATTTCCATCCTTTATTATTTCCCTCGGACCTGTTCTTATATCAAAACTTAAAGCTGGAATTCCACATGCCTTACTTTCTATTAGTACCATAGGAAAAGCTTCACTTTGAGAGGTTAAAACAGTAAAAGCAGCCTTATCATATTTACTTTTTACATCATTACAAAGTCCTGAAAATATTACCTTATATTCTAAGTTAAGACTCTTAGTAAGCTCTATTAATCCTTCTTTTTCTGGTCCATCTCCAACTATTTCTAACTTCCAATCTGGATTCTTCTCATGTATAAGGCTAAAGGCCTCTATGGTGTAATTAACTGACTTTTCGGCACTAAGCCTTCCAAGACTAAGTATAGTCTTACTACTACTATCATAACTTCCCTCCCCATTAAAAGGTAAGGGGTTAGGTATAACCTGAGTATTCCTGCAGAACTTCTTATATATTTTCTCATCTCTCTCTGTAAGTAAAACAACTATATCAAGTCTTCTATAAAATATTCTTTCCATAGCTCTAAAGAAAAGACTATCAAAGTAATACTGTCCGTGCTGGCAAGCTATTACCCTTGGTTTTATTTTATTTTTTAATATGGAAAAATAAACATTAGTCTTAGTATACATACTGAATAACACATCTAGATCTATTTCATTAAAAATCTTCTTAAATTTTTTAAGTCCTGTTATATGTTTTTTTATAAAATTACCCTCATACTCATGATTAATATATATTACTTCTACATTATTATGTAACTGAAATCTTATTCCATCATTCTTAGGCTTAATTAATGATATAATTTTAACCTCATATTTATATTCAGTGGCAAAATAGTTTGCTAGCTTACACACAACCCTTTCTATGCCACCTATTTCTGTCATATCTTCTACTAAAAATCCTACCTTCATATTTATCTCCTAGATTTTAAATTTTCATTGTAATTAATTTCTTAAAATAAAGTCATCTATACTTTATAATACTATAACTCTCATTACTCTTTATCTTCTAAAAGCTTTAACTTTATTAATTATAGTTACATAACTACTTCCTAGACCATAGCTTATATTATATAATCTTAATCTCATCCTACTATTAGAATTAGCTTTAGAAATAAATTCCTTGTAAAACTTGTTATTATAAACTTCTTCATCCTTATAATTATTCCATATATTATATAAGGTTTTATGTGCCTCTCCTAATATATTAGATGTAACTACATTAAAATAATATAGATGTAAAAATCTCATAAGCTTATATTTGTCTTTAAGGGTATCATATTTATTATTCTCTAAGATAACACCCTCAACAAGGGTAACTGCCTTTTCTACATCCAATATTTTTGTGGATGCTGTCTTAGTTACACTTGTGCTTCTTTGAAGATAATAATAAAGATTTTTATTAAGCTTTCCTACTCTTTTAGCATAAATAGATAGCATCATAGTAGTAGCCATATCTTCTCCAAAAGCAATATCTTCTGGACACTGTATATTATAACTTTCAAATAAATCTCTTCTTATGAGCTTACTCCAAAGTGCCACACTTACTTTGCTTTCCATAGCCAAGCCTAAATATTCTTCTCCACTTATATTACCAAAATCCATATCATTACTATTAATTAACACTCCATTTTCATATGCTAATATAAAATCATAGGCTACCATGTCTAAGTCATCTTCTTTTGCCTTATTATATAACAATTTAAGAGCATCTATATGAAGCCAATCATCTCCATCTAGGAATAGTATATATTCACCTCTCGCTTCCTTAATTCCTGTATTTCTAGCTTTGCTTACTCCCTGATTTTTCTTATCTATTACTCTCACTCTATCACACTTACTAGCTATATTATTAATAATATCTAAGGTAGAATCTTTAGATCCATCATTTATAACTAGTATTTCTATTTCCTGAAGACTCTGATTTATAGCTGAATTTAATGATTTCTCTATATAATTTTGTAAGTTATAAGCTGGAATTATAACACTTACCTTTATCATAACTTTCCTCCTATGGTTTTATAGTTTAAAGCCTTACCCTTCTATCTATATTAGAATTTTAATAAGATAACTTAACCCTATGATTAGTTAAACTATCTTATTAAAACTACCTCTCTTCAAGTTAAATTATCTGCAGTTTAATCTATTTAAATTATAAATTTTAACAATTATATAAAATAAGTTTTTAGTAAAAAAGTATATGAAATATAGTAAATTAACTCTAAAATTAATTAGGGTAATCTATATAGACTACCCTAATTATACACTATATTGCGTTATTCTTCTCAATCTTTATAGATATTTTAGAACTATGGGATGGGTTTCTCTCTTCTTCCCTTGGAAGTTCTGTCCAATCTCCATATAACCTACATAGGATTTTTTCATACTCATTTGGTACGGGAACTTTAATATGTTCAAAATCATAATACTTTAAAGGAAATACATCCTTTTTATGTAAATTTATACTCCATGGAACTTCTATTCCATAATTAATTTCATCATGGGAGTAGTCCCTCTTCCTATTTGCTAACTTATAAGATTTTTTTATAAACTTTCTATAAGGAATTATGTTATACAAAACTCCTATAGCTTTAAGTAGTGAAACTATAATATTTCTTGGTAAATTAAATATATAAGGCTTTTTAAATTTAAATTTAGTAAATGCTTTAAGCTTCATTATCCCATTTATTGAAAACTTAAATACCTTATCCTTTTTGCTTAAAGTATCATATGGAAAAATATCTATAAAAATCCCACTATGCTCCTTAACACCATTGTCAAAGTTTATCTTGCTATTATTATCCCTTATTTTTGCCCATGGTGCTTCTGCATATTTATCACTTAGGGGAGTTTGACAAAAATATTCATCCTTTAATTCCTTAGAGACTACATCTAAAAACTTTACATAATCTTCCCTAAGCATTCCTATATCTAAGTCATCATCCCAGGGTATAAATCCTCTATGTCTTATTGATCCTAATAAGGTTCCTGAATCAACCCAATATGATATCTTATGTTTTTTGCAAATCCTATCTACTTCCTCTAGGATATATAACATCCTAAATTGAGCTTCTCTTAATTCGCAGCTTCTATAACTCATAATTAATCCACCTTAACTTAATTTCTTTAAAACTCCCCCCCTAATAACTATTGCACCCCAAAATAAAATTTGTAATACTCCTGAAGTCCTTCCCCCTAACTCCAAAAGCATAGCCACGCTACTTAGTTACCCTTTAAATATTCCATGACACTATACCCCTAATACCTCTATCCTGTAAACTTTATTAATAAAAGTTCTAATGTCATGGAAGTCTTGAAAGTAAATTTTAGTTTTATATTAACCTATTACTCTGTCTTCACATATTAACATATCTTAACTTCTTATTTGAATTATTTACTTTTTTTTCTTAACTTAATCAACATCTTATCTAAAACTTGTAATAATATTTCATCCTTAATTATAAGTAGTATTGAAAAATAAATAGCTACACATAATGTCATTGTGATTAGAATTATATATATGGTAGAACTAGTAATCATCTTTACACCATAAGATATTGGTATAAATATTAAAGAGATAAATAAATACTTCATCTTTTTAATATCTATTAGATCAAAATCTACCTTTAATCCTATCCTCACATATGCATATTCAGTTATTACAAGCATATAATTTACAATAGTTGTACTTAATATAGCTGTAAATGGACTTAAGAATCCACTATAAGCTAATATTAACTTCATGGCTAGGTTTACTAACCCCCATGAAAGGATCATTTTTAAAAGAATTCTCTCCTTACGTTTAACATAAATAATCTGATTAGCTATAACAGCATCAAAAGCTAAAGATATCATGTATATGGAGAACATCTTAAGCACTGGTACTGACGCCAAATATGATTCCTTAGTATAAAGGAGTATTATCTCTCTAGATAATACAAATATCCCCACTGCAGCAGGGAATAAGAAAACACTTAAACTCATAGTTGCCTTATTTAAAAGCTTTAAGTATTTTTCCTCATCCTCTGAGGCTAGTATATTAGACAATCTTGGTATTGTCACATAAACTATGGACATTATAAAAGCATATATCATATATACTATGTTTTGAGCTGGTGCATAGAAAGCCGTATAGGTTTCCCCTAGATAACTTCCTATAAATAGCCTGTCCAATTGAGTATATAAAACATTGGCATTTGACATAATCAGTGCCATTATTAAATACTTTATATGTTTTTTAAATGTTAGTCCCTTTAAAGTAAATCCTATATCTTTTGATATAAATATAAAGCTTATTATATTATTTAAGAATATGGACCCACTTAAAAGTCCTGCATATATTAAATAATCTTCTGGATTCTTTATAAATCCTAAAAGTAATACTACATAAATAACCTTAACAGCTATGGTCTTAATAGTTATAAAATCATATTTTTCTAGTGCTTCATTAGCCCACTCTACATAAAATATATTTGAGAATATACTAAACATATATATTATGTAAAGAGTCATATTTGAAGTACCTTTAAATCTAAATAGTATAAATGATATGTATACTATAAGCACCAATATGTTAGAAAATAACCCCATTAAAAATAATGAAGAAAATAAACTCTTTAACTTTTCTTTGTTGTCTCTTATTCTACTTATCTCCCTAAGGCCATAATTATATATTCCAAAGGAAGCAAAAATTAAGAAATAAGCATAAATAGCATCAGCAAATACTATTTTTCCCATGCTTTTTTCTCCTAGAACCTTATAAGCATAAGACCCTATTATTAATGGTACTACTATATTGAATAAATTTAAACAGGATTTATATAGAAAATTTTTTATTAAAGACTTCTCTTTCATAATCATAAGCTCCTTAATTTAGCTTATTAATAAAAGTTTCTAGAGCCTTTTCCCATGGTCTCATATGATTTCCAATAGTACATCTTAACATCATATTATCAAGGGATGAAAAGGCTGGTCTTTTTGCAGCTCTATCTAATTTATCTGATGTTATTGGCTCAACTGTGCAGTCAATCTCACTGAATTTAACTATTGCCTTTGCAAAGTCATACCAAGAACATTCCCCTTCTCCTGTGCAATTATAAACTCCATATTCTTCTGTTTCCATAAGCTTTATAATATGGTAAGCTAAATCCTCCGCGTTAGTTGGATTTCCTCTTTGATCATCTACTACTGTAAGGTGTCCTCTTTCCTTAGCGGCCTTTATAATAGTTTTTACAAAGTTCTTTCCATCATATCCATATACCCAAGAAGTTCTAACAACAAAATATCTACTGCAAAACTCTCTTACATAATCTTCTCCTAAAAGCTTAGTTTTTCCATAAGCACTTATAGGATTTGTTATATCACATTCCTTATATGGGGAGGATCCATCTCCCTTAAATACATAATCAGTGGAGATATGAATAAGCTTAGCTCCTATTTCTTCACAACCAATAGCTAGATTTCTAGGTCCTAAGGCATTTACCTTAAAAGCTCCATCATAATCTGTTTCACATCCATCTACATTAGTATAGGCAGCACAGTTTATAACTATCTGTGGTTTTTCATTTTTTATAACCTCTTTAACCTTATTTAAATGAGTTATATCTAATTCCTCTGATCCACATGCTATAACTTCAACATTCTTAGCTAAGTTTGATATCTCTCCTATTTCACATATCCCTGTGCTTAATATATTAGTTATGGCACTTCCAAGTTGACCCTTTGCTCCAGTAATAAGTATTTTCATAGATATCCTCCTAATCTAATTAAAACTCTATTTTACTTTCCCTTAATGTAGACGCATTTTTATCTTTTTCAGATAATAATATTTCTTCAATCCCCTCTAAAGGCCATTCTATTCCCATCTCTTCATCATTCCATAAAAGTCCACCTTCAAACTCTGGATGGTAGAAGTCTGTGCATTTATATACAAATTCTGCTTCTTCGGATGTAACTAAGAATCCATGAGCAAAACCTTCTGGCACATAAAATTGTCTCTTATTCTCTTCACTTAAAAGAACTCCATGCCATTTTCCATAAGTCTTAGAATCTTTTCTTAAATCTATAGCTACATCAAAAACTTCTCCTTTTATAACTCTAACAAGCTTTCCTTGAGGATGTTTAGTTTGAAAATGCATTCCTCTTAGAACTCCCTTTTTAGACTTTGAATGATTATCTTGAACAAATACCATATCAAGACCTGCTTCTTTAAAAGAATTATAATTATAAGTTTCCATAAAGAACCCTCTATGATCTCCAAAAATCTTTTGTTCTATAACATAAAGTCCCTCTATCCCTGTTTCTATAAATTTAAAATTCCCCATTTTTTATATCTCCTCTAACTCAAAATAATTATTATTTTCTACATAAAGTAAACTCATAGCAAGTACTATCCAGTAAGGGAAGTAACCAAAGGTATCTGAGTTAAATCCACTCATCATAACTCCTGCTATAAGGGTTATAATTACTATTCCAGTTACATCAAATCTGTTTTTTATAAACTTTATAAAGCATTGTATAGTTAGGCTTATCCAAATTCCAAGCCATAATATAAGTCCCACTACTCCAAACTCTGCTAACACTCTAAAATGCACTGAGAAAGCAGGAGGCCATGGTGTAGTTTGTGGATCTATCCACATTTTAACTTCATCTGATCTTTTAGTATCCTCATCTACGTAGTTTTTTACATTAAAACCATATTGTCCAAGTCCAAAACCTACCACTGGCTTATCCATCCCCATTTTAAATGCAGCCTTCCAAAGTCCTACTCTAGCTACATTGGACATATTATTTTCATCATTTATAGAATTATACACAGCTCCTATGGATACAGAGTCTGCTGTATTTACATCAAATTCCGCTCTTTCTTCACTAGGACGATTATAGAAAAAATTGTTAACTAAAAATCCCATAAGTAAGGCTCCTATTATAACTATAGACATATTTATAATCCCTTGCTTTTTTCTCTTTAATAGAAAAGCATAGGCTAAAAACATAACAAATTGTAACCCTATCATAACATATCCAATTCTAGATTTAGAAAAGAACATAAGCACTAATATATATATACTTAAAGCTAAAAATAAAGGTGTTTTCCCCTTATTCTTAGTAAATAAATAACTAAATAAAAATGGTAGTGCAAAGGTGCTAAACATAGCAAAATAAGATGCTTCTCCTGATATAGACCTAACACCTCTTGGATATAACTCCCCTCTTGTATACATATTTACTACATAGGATATTCCCTTTAAAATAGGATCAAATAGATCTATTCCTATAAGATAAAATATTTCCATAAGAGAGTATATTCCACATATACAAAATGTTATTGTAACAAACTTTCTTATATACGAAACTCCAAGTTTGTTAATTTTCATAATGTAATAAACACAATAGGAGGATAGGATACCAAATCCAAGAACCCCTACCTGTAATACAAATTTTGAAATTCCGCTTCTTCCTTTAAAATTATTACTTAATATACTACTAAAGTTTACTCCTGATGATATTATTATCCAAATTAAAAATCCTATTATAAAATACACACTTATATTTTTAATTCTAATTATACTTTTATTTATAAATAGCATATCTACTGCTACAAATATTATTATAAATATAAAAGCATAGGCAGCACCTTGAGCTCCTAGTTCCCCCATTATGCTTTTCATATAAGGTAAATTCATAAATGGGATAAGAATTATTGCTATGGCTAAAAGTACTTTAAGTATAAAACTTTTCTTATCACTATTATATCCACTACTATAATCATTAAAATTCATTCAGTTATTCCTCCTCTAAAGTAAGTCTTATTCACATATGGATTATATTTATAGATGTTAAATATGTATCTTCTAATATAGAGTTCCCCAAAGTTAAATCTATGATTACCCTATATTACAACCTTATCTGATGGCTATAAGCTTTGACACCCCCATCCACGTGTAAGGTGGGGGATAACAGTTGCTACGCCTCTAGATGAGCTTATCTAACCTTCAAGTGGTTAAAAGAATACCACCTGAAGAAGATTAGTTCTATTTAATTATGCATATGAAAAAATAATGGACCAAAGCTAGAATTATCTTTTGTCTTAATAAAGTAAGATAGATTCTATCAACTAAATATGACTCAAAATAGCCAAGCATACTGATTCATTATTTTTTACTATCTCTAATATAAATTAATGCATAAAACATTTATTGTTTAACTACATAATTATAACCCTAAATACCTATACTGGCAACAAAGTTACCTCTTATTGTATCTTCCTAATTTTTCTTAGGACAAGATTTTTAAAGTATAAATACTCTTCTGTCTTCCTAAATAATATAACTAATACTATGTTTATATAAAGAATATTAAAGATACATTTTAGTACAAATCCCATAAGGGTACTACTAAACCCTATAACTCCCATAATGTAATTGGAAGTTAAAAGTAAAATTATAGTTATGGCTATTTCCTTAAAATATCTTATAAAATAATCTAAGGAACTTCTTTTAAAAACTAATCTATAAACAAGCACTGGTCTAAGCCAGAATATAACTGCTACACTACTAAGTATTGTTCCTAGTATAACCCCTGCAATACCAAAATATCTTCCAAGAATAACAGAAGCAACAAAGTTTATTAAGGATTCAACTATAGGTGCAAATCTATCTTGTCTGTATATTCCAGCTGCTTCCTTAAACTTTTCTATGCTTGGTCTCATACTAGTTATAAAGAAACTTACTAGCATTAATATAAGAATATAATCACTTACATATAGTTCTCCAACCCATATATAAATAAAATGATGTATTGTATTATAAATAGATACAGTTACAAAGCTCACTATCCAGAAATTAAAAAAGAATATTTTTTTAAATACATCATAGGTTCTTTCACTATCTGAAGAACTTATAAGATTTCCTATGCTGGCAATTAATCCATCAAAAACCTTCATTATTAATGTTCCGAAAAAGGTTATTATAAGTAAATAGTTACTATAACTTCCTAAGGTATTAAAATCTACAAAGTAAGCCATTAGCATATAATCTGTTCCAAAAACAACAAAACCACCAAGCTTATGTAAGGATAATGCCTTAAGATTCGAATATATACTCTTTTTTACCTTTATGTCCAATATTCCTTTTGTACCAAGTACCTCTTTAAAGGCTTTATTTATAAATCTATTTATAAAGTAATAGTACAAACTATTAAATACTGTTTCTATAATTAAAAAATATGCATAGGATGAGAAAACATAAAGTACTACTATTTGAATAAGATTCTTTAATATCTTAAAAATCCCATCATATTTTGAAATCACATAACTTTGCTGGTTTACATAAAGTAAGGTTAACTTATATGAAAAAAAGTAACTTAAGGATGTATTTATAAGATATATAATGTAATATATCCTAACTGAATCCATAGGAAGCTGCTCTTTTACAAAGAAACCTAGGAATGGAGTAAATACTATTCCACTGAAAAGCATGACTCCCCCTGCTATAGCATACATCTTCTTATATAAATCCATTATTCCTTTAACAAGAGGAATATTATTCTCTGCTATAGGCTTATATAGAGCAAACATTACAGCACTACCTATTCCAAGCTCTGCTAAATTCATAAGACTTAATATGCTTGTAAATAATGAGTTTAGTCCATTTATGTCATTTCCTAATTTTATAATGAAGGCTTTTCTTGTAACAAAGGTTAGTACTGATAATATCACATAAAATATCATATTATACTTAACATTTTTTATAGCTTTTTCTGTTCTCATACTAATTCCTTTCTCTAATTATTACTCTTAATTATGAATAATAAAGTTATTCTATAGTTTATAACTAATTTATAAAAGGCTACTAACATACTATTTTTGTTAGTAGCCTTTTCTTTATTTATAGTATTCTTCTCTACCTCAGATAGATTTATAAAAATAAGATATTAATTAAATCTTATTCTTATACATTTCACTATAATAGTTTTGATAATCTCCTGAAGTTATATTATTCATCCATTCTTTATTATCTAAGTACCACTTTATAGTCTTAACTATTCCTTCTTCAAAGGATGTTTCTGGGTACCATCCAAGATCATTTTTTATCTTAGTTGGGTCTATTCCATATCTTCTATCATGACCCTTTCTATCTTCCACATATTTTATTAGGCTTTCCGTTACTTCCTTATCCACATTTTCATTAATATAATTTATAACAGTCTTAACTATTTCTATATTAGTTCTTTCGTTGTGACCTCCAACATTGTAGACTTCTCCAACTACTCCACTATTTATAACCATGTCTATTGCCTTGCAGTGATCTTCTACATAAAGCCAATCACGTACATTAAGTCCATCACCATAAACAGGTAAGTCCTTATGATTTAGACAGTTATTTATTAGAAGTGGTATAAGTTTTTCTGGGAACTGATATGGTCCATAGTTATTTGAACATCTTGTTATATTAACAGGCATTTTATAAGTATCAAAATATGCCTTAACCATAAGGTCTGCTCCTGCCTTACTTGAAGAATATGGACTATGAGGATCTAATGG